>NZ_SSXV01000050.1 GCF_009469595.2 Thauera sp. 2A1
TTGCCTTCGGCTTCCTCCAGATTCGCAGTTACCCGCGACACCCTTGCCGTTCGGCTAACTCTTCCCCTTGCCGGGCGAGTAGAGGACTTTCACCTCCAAGTGAGTGCGCCCTGCCGGGCGCACAAAAAAAAATAATATTATTGTATAATAATATTAAATTATAGGTCAGAAGTCCATCAATGGGCTTATTGACTCTGCACCTCGCCTCCGGGGACACTAACCCCGCTACATAAATGGCATCTGGTGTGCCTGGAAGGTTATTTCTTCCACACTCGGCGCGATCATTCAAGGCCGAACTATAAGTTTCTCAGGTGGAAGTCGCAGCGATCGGCTGCTTGGGGCACTACCGAAACCAACGCGCCCGAAAAAGAAGGTTCTCTCTAGCGTCGCCTCACCCAGCAGTCCGCCCATGCGCTCACGCACATCCCGAGCTCTCGCCTGCGCTCCTACGTGTTTGGTGAACTGCACCCCGGACTGGACGTAACGGGAGAAGATTAGCGGAGTCATCTCCGGTTGTAGATACATGTCCTGCCGGGTGACTTCTAGCCAAAAACGCTGCAAGAGACGCCCTACCTCCACCTGCGCACGACCATCGGCGAGCTGTCCCGGGGCCACCAACGCAAAGTGGGCAGCACACTGCAACCCGGGCAGCAGGTCGAGTTGGATTCGAGGCGCCAGCGTGCCGCCGAAATAGCGGTTCATGAACTCGACGCGGCGCCAGTCAGCCATCGCCCAGCGCATCATGCGTACGGTCAGTGCATCCGCGCCGAGCGCCTGATCGGGCAGCGCCGTTTCGCTGAATTGCTTACCCCAGTCAATGACAGCGCGGTGTACCTCATAGGCTTCGCGTGTAACTAGGCGAATCCAGGCGCTTCTGAACAGTAGCTTGGCTATCGCAAGCCTCAAGGGCAGGCGGTCGAACCATATGACCTGCCCGCCCGCGCCCGTTAGGATGGCGCTCAGCACTTCGCGTCTAGCTGCATCCAGACCGCCCATGCGCATGCTACGCCGCTGCGTGACCCGTACTATGATGTGATCGAACAAGGGATCCTTGCCGATACCGACATCACGAGCCAGAGCGACCCGATAGCGCGGACGGGTCGTATCGGAGACTGGCTCGAAGGTAATTGTTACCTTCAAGCCAAAGCCCGAAGCAGCGATTGCCAGGGTCTCCAACAGCGCGCCGTGTGCCAGTCGGCTTGGCATGCCATCGAGATCGTAGACACAGTGGTCATGAGTATCGAAGCCATGAATGACTAGTTCGTCATCCGAAACAATCTCGAAACGCCATGGCTGAGTGTTGTCACCACTAGGCGCCCAGCGGGCGAGTTCCAGAATCTTGTTGATGGTGTCGCTGCTGGGCATCTTTCCTACTCCATTCCTACGTCGCCAAGTCCTGCTTAAGCTACACACGAATCCGGTATGCATTCTTCACACCCATCTCGCGCGACGCTCACACCAGCCCAAGCGCCCTCCTTGCCTGGTCCAGGGTCCGGCGCTGCCGAGGATGCGCATTTCCACCAGGCCTGTGCAGACGCGACAGCCGATTGAGATACGCGTCGTAGTGCACCGACCATGGCGCAGGGAGAACCTTTCCGCGGCCCAGCAGGATCTTCACCGCCTCGGTACCCGCAACGCCGGCGCAGAGCATGCACCCCATGATCGTCGACGCGCCATGTCTTGCGGCCAGATCTATGTTCGACGGGTCGGCTAGATAGGCCATCTGCAGGCGCGCCGGAGCCAGGCCGATAAAGAATCGTAGCGCGCGCTCGAGTTCGTCCTGCCCGGCGAAACCGAAGTACTCTTCGAACGTCATTTCCCCCGGAAGAAAGTTGAGTAGGGCCGCGCCCATGCCCAGCGGCGCGACAGTGGTCGCAGGTATACCGAGTTTTGCGCATCTGGCAAAGACGGCCTCTCTGGCATCGAGCGCGAAAAAGTCGAGGCTGTCGATGTAGAGATCGGCACTGTCGAGAAAATCGGATACGTTGTCCGGATTCGTGCCCGCGGGGAAGCGGCGTATGTCCAGTTCAGGGTTGACGGCCAGCGCTTGTTCGACCATCACATCCAGTTTGGGACGGCCCAGCGAATTCATCATTGCACCTGCCTGGCGATTGAAGTTCACCAAGCCGAAGGTGTCGAAATCGGCGAGCGTAAACTTGCCGACCCCGAGTCGTACCAAGGTAAGCAGGTGCCACCCGCCGACCCCCCCCATTCCCGCTATAGCGACCCGCTTTCCGCGCAGAGTTTCCTGCTCTGGCCGGGTAACCCAGCCGATATTGCGGCTGAACGCCTCGGAATAGTCAAAATTCATGCCCACAAATCTCCGAATCGGTCCCGCGATGCTCGTATGTCCGAAGGGAATTATACTTGCTGCGCAGCGACGCTGGTCCGCTCTCACGTACCCGGCTCAAGCTCCAATCTGGCCAATGCACAGCATGTCGATGTTCGTTTTGCATGGGACGCTCCGACGTTTATGAGTAACGCGCCTCCTGGCACCAACGGCCTCTAAGCAAGTCTCCCCCATGCCCCTCATCGACGATCTCAACCTCGGCAGCGGCTTCAAGCGATATTTCCGCATCTGTGCCGCTCTCGATGCAGCACTTCTCGACCGGGCCTACCGCTTGCGTCACGAGGTCTATTGCGAAGACCTCAAGTACGAGCCCGAGCGCCCGGACCGACGCGAGATCGACGAATTCGACGCCCAAAGCGTGCATTGCCTGCTACAAACGGTCGAGCAGCCCCACCAACCCGTCGGCTGCACCCGGATAGTGCTTGCGAACCCCGCAGCTCCCGATCTGCCGCTCCCATTCGAGCAGACCTGCGCCGACGCGCTGGACCGGTCGATCATCGACCCGGCGAAGCTCCCCCGCGACCGGATCGCGGAGATCTCCCGCCTGGCGGTGGGCGAGCGCTATCGACGACGCAAGGGAGAAAGACAACAACAGGTACCGGTGGGCCCGGACGACTTCTCCAATGCCGGGCAACCGCGCTTCCCGTTCGTTCCGGCGAGCCTCCTGCTGGGGGCTGTCGCGCTGGCGGAGCGCAGCGGCGTCGACACCGTCTTCGTGCTGACCGAGCCGCGGCTGGCGGCGCATTTTGCCAAGCTCGGCGTGGAAGTGACGCAGATCGGCAGCCCGATCGAGCACCGCGGCCTGCGCATTCCGTCGGTGATGCATGTGGAAGAGATCATCCGCAACATGCGGCGCATCCTGCATCCGCTGTGGCACGTCGTGCGCGAGCAGATCGGACGGGGGTTCGACGAGGCAGAAGCCAGGCGCCGTGTAACCCAGGAGTGACTGATCGGGTTGTCGACTCGGACTTCTAGCCCCGTCTGAGCGACTGCCTATCGCGCCCGCAAAGGCAACACGGAATGCGCGTACGACTTGAATCGACCGTGACCAAGGCGCCCTGCTCAAGTTCGTCAGCCATCTGACGCAAGGCATCAAGGACCGGCTTTCCGATTGCCTCGGGGCTGACATCCTCAGCGCGGATCTGCACCACGCTGGGTTTGTCTCCCTGCGTCGCGGCGAGGATTGCGCTGAAGTCCAGGTCGTGCGTGAGAAAGCACGACTTCCCGTTCCTCCGCCCGCCAGGCGGCATAGCGCAGCGCCTGCATGATGTCTTCACGTTCGAGGTAAGGATAATCGGCGAGAATCTGTTCGACACTGTGTCCCGCGCCGATCTGGCTGACGATCATGCCGACCGTCACGCGCATGCCTCGAATGCACGCCTTGCCGCCCATGACTTCTGCTTGTTGGGTGATGCGATCAAGCGGTGCCATATGAGCCTCACCAGTGAACGTTCTTCGCAGGTTGACCGCTGGAGCTGCAAGCGGTTGCATGGAACGGCCATGTAGGAGATGTAATGGACGCCTCCCTCCCGCCTCAGGTATGGGTCCGCAGTGCTCTTCAATGAGAAGAGCCCTCCTGTTACCTGACGGCATCGATGTGCCAAAGTGGAAGTGTCGAAACGACCACAAAC
>NZ_SSXV01000051.1:0-2748 GCF_009469595.2 Thauera sp. 2A1
TTCAGATAGTGAATTACTTAATTGTCTATCTAATGTTTCAATTGTAGATTCTAACGTATCTGTATACTTAACTATATATGCACCTAAATCGTCTTTTTCCCAGCATTCGTTAGGATATTCATCACTCGGCTGTATACCAGCAGTATCTCCAAGTAATAATACATAATCATCTGGTAATTCTACTGAGTATGAGTTTCTAACTCCTTTAATTATCTAAGTGTTAGAATAGTTCTTTTTACGAACTAAAGTACGCAAATCATCTATACGCTTTTCTGTCTACTCAAATCCTTGAGCTTTAAAGTTAATACCTGAGTATCTTGTTTTATAAAATTTATCAATTGCCTCATTAATGAATGATATAATAGTGTCTGAGGATAGCTTATCCTTAATAACTAAATTAGGATCCATTAACTATAGCCTACGTTCAAACTCGATTTGAAATCCACGATTTGTCATAATCATTCATCTATTTGGTTCAACTGTGATTTAGTCTATATTCTCTTAGACTCAATATCTTCTAATGCTAGTTCTACAGCTCTGTTAATTACTTCAAACTACATATACTCTGGTATTTCACTCATACCTTCAGCTGGTAAGTCTTCTATCTTAGTAGGAAACTTAATATAGGTAATATCTACAGAATAGCTATTACTACTCATAGCTAAGTAATCATAATAGATATATAGAGTATTATCTTCTATTACAGCTACTGGATCTTCTATCCAAGGGTTGTTATTGTAAGTCTTCTTGAACTTAGTAGCGTCAGAATGATCTATTAATTTTATAGTAGCTTTGTTACTATTGAAGTTTAACACTGCATCTACAAAGAACATTCTGTCACCATTGAATAAGTTAGTAACATAACATCTATTTGAATTTGTTTCAGTATTAGCAACAACGTTAACATCTGTACGTACTAATTTTTCTAAGTCATGAATACGTTTTACAGATCCTTCAAAGCTAGTCTTTAAGTAGTTATTACCAGTAAACTTATTACTGATTTCTTGGTATAAACCTTGATCTAACCAGTAATCTATTTCTTCTGGTAAGAAAGCAGGACAACCCCCAAAGGCTACGCTTTGAGAGTTCTTGTCCATTGCTACTTTAAAATATGAGTGAAATTGTTCTCTAGTCATTATTTAGATTTTATTTCAGACATAATACTTAAGTAAATATCTTGATTCTTTTTGTCTTTCAAATATGCAATTACATCTTCAAGACCGTTACCAATAAGATCAGTACCAAAGTAATATGATGCTCTGTTCTTACGAATAATATTTTTACTTAAAGCTTCTTCAATTACAAAGTTAATTTCTTTATTAGGATTATCTACCCAAATTCTAATAAATCTTGCTGGATCAGCTTCTACGTTTTCACCAAGTCTAGCTTCAACTAATTCATTAGACATAGTGTCAGCTTTAACTCCAAATAGTCTAAGACATTTGCGCATATCTTCAAGACTCATCTTATCTAATGCTCTATAAGCATCACGTTTAACTTTGTTAGCTTTATTAATTTGTTCTGCTTCAGCTTCTTTATTTATAAGTACATAATCAGTAGATGGAGTTACTTTATCAATGCCATTTGCTACTCTCTTATGTCCTAATAGGAATAAATATTGCAATTCTCCTTCAGGTCTATCAGTATTAATTACTAATTCTTTCTTACCAATCTTAATTGCAAATGTATCCCAAAATGTACTATCAGGATCTAATTCTCCTTCAGCTTTACCCATTTTCTGTTCTAGTTCTCTAGCTTTGTCTCTGGTTAACCCTGTGTAACGGCTACCAGATCTTGTCCAATAGGAACCCAGATAATCAAAACAATTGGACCATTTTACTAATCCAGTCCAAGGATTCTGTTTAGTTATTCTAACGATTACTTCCATAATATAATTATATATTAGATTGTTCAGTTTTATAAACTTTCTTTTAATTCTCTATTCATATTATATAAAAGAACTTTTTGATGAGTTGTAAGTTCTTCTATCTTTTTATCAGGACAATTTTCAAGATTATTATAAAATTCTTCCGCTTTTTCCAATGTTGAAAACATTTTGAAACTGTTTGTCGTATCCCAAACTATATAATCACGGTTTACGTTTTGATCATCATAAGACCAAATATATTTTAAATTTGACCAACTTCTAGAGGAAGATGGATTTCCATATTCACCTTGTAATTGCCGTTGGATAGATCTGCGATCACAACCTGTAGATCTGCTAGCTTCCATAATACTAGGATATTCTGCAATAAGTTTAGCTGTTTCTTTATCGAATTGCAATACTTTTTTTGCAACTTTCATACCATTGGTTCTAGCGTTTTCAAGCATTTTACCTTCTAATTTATCTCCAGTTTTAAATAGATGTTTTTCAGCAGCTTTACGACAGGCTTCTGAAATAACATGACCGCCTTTATCTAAATTGTAACCTTTATCTGGATTTGTAGAATCATATTGTTTTATCCAATATATCTCTCGTTCGTCTACCTGTTTTGGTGTACCTTCTATATTCTCCAGAAGCTCTACTTGAAAATTTTCAGGTTTGTGGTTTACTATAGCTATATAGATAGCTAGAGTTCTATCATTTTTACGCTGTGAGTTTAATGCACGATAAATATGTTCGGCAAAACGCTTATAAATGTCTCGTTTGGTTTGTCCAATATAAACTTTATTGTTAGTTCTATCTGTAATTTTATATATTCTGCTCATAGTAGTACATTTTCTAATTTTTAATATACTACTATAACG
>NZ_SSXV01000051.1:2835-3388 GCF_009469595.2 Thauera sp. 2A1
AAAATTAACTTTATTTTTAGTTCTATCTTTAATTTTATATATTCTGCTCATAGTAGTACATTTTCTAATTTTTAATATACTACTATAACGCAGAATATATATTTATGTTGCCCACAAACGCGTAGATTATTCACAAGACATTATTAATTCTCCACATGCTCTGGGGTCGCGGAGCATTAATCCTACTTCACCCAAGAAGTGTACTGAGTAACCATCCTTAGCGTTAGAACGAACTTCTGTGTTAGAGTGAGCGTAACCAGCAGGAGTTACAGAACCAGCTGTACACCAGTTAACAAATTCACGATCTTTACGAACTACTTTAACAATGTTAGCTTCACCATCACGACGACCCAAATCCAAGAATGTCATACGGTAAGATTCCAACGGTTTCAAAGTAACAGGATGCAACTGACGATTGTAAGTAGTGTTGTCATACAACGGGAAATACTTCAAAGTCAATTCAATACCGTTAGACATTGCATAAGTTTTAAACTGACCGCCGAACTTCAGATTATCGCCAGAACCAGTTACGAATACTGTGTCAATCAAGTTC
>NZ_SSXV01000051.1:3454-3936 GCF_009469595.2 Thauera sp. 2A1
TCTTTAAGTACACGGTCAAATTCACGCATACCCATTTCACCAGTCAAAGCAACAAACTTACGTTCGTTAGTACCAAGTACATTGTAAGACAGGTCAAACAAGAAGTCTTCCAGCAATTCAGCTGTCAAACGAGTATAATAACGTCTGTTAGACGGAGCAATCTGTTCCAACAAACCAGCACCAATAAATGCAGGACGACCATTTTTACCTTTCAGATTACAAGAACCATCTTTGTTTACGTTGTTCTGATTGTATACCAAAGCTCTTTCAAGACGTTTGTACCACTCACGCATTGCAACCCATTCCTGGAATGTAGACCACAAATAAGAAGTTTTACCAGTCTTAGGATCTCTCAAAGCTACTGCCATAACTGTAGAGTAAGCAGAACCTGTGATATCATAAGACAGACGTACTGTAGTCAAATAGTTACGCATCTTGAAGTGAGTATTGTAATTCAGGATATCAGCCTCTTCACTGTATTC
>NZ_SSXV01000052.1 GCF_009469595.2 Thauera sp. 2A1
GCTAAAGAAGCAGTAGAAGCTTCAGCTAAAGTAGAAACAACAAAAGTAGAAGATTCTAAACCAGAAGAAAAGAAGCCTGAAGAGAAACCAGCTGAACAAAAGAAAGGTGGTATCTATCAGACTCCAATGGGTAAATCAGCATATGAAACTCATATGTTGTGCACAAAATCACCGTATATGAGTCTACTTTCTCTTAAGATTGAGAAAGACAGCAAAGGCATTGAAAATATCAAAGCCGAGTGGAAGAACAACGAAACTAGTGAAACTACTAGTGTCCTCTTCCCAGTATCTAATGTAAAGAAGGGAGACGGAATTGACGTTAAACGGATTAAGGAAGGAATTAAGAATCCTATTCCTGCTGAAGTTCCTGAAACTAAACCAGTTGAAGAACCAAAGAAGGAAGATCCTAAACCCGCATCTACTGAAAAGAAACCTAAACAGCAGAAGTCGAAGAAGGAGAAGATAGAAGAAGTAGAAGCTGAAGAAATTGACATCAACAATACTCCTACTATTAAAACAGCCGCAGCTCCTGCGCCCAACATTGTAACTCAGAACAGTGACAGAATTGATGCAAATCACTCAGTAGATTTGATGAACGCAATTCTGAAACGCCGTGAAGAGATTAAAGATGATCGGGCAATGTATCAAGCAACAGGAAAACAGGCAGACCTTATGATGTTTGTATTAATTCAGAAATGGAATGACCAGTTCAAGAATGATGCAAAAGAACAAGGTTTTACTGTGAACGAAGAAATGTTTGCATATTTGAATGAAACAGCTTCTTTGTTCCTCGGTGTTAATTTGCTTCCTAGCAAAACATCTGATGGACAGCTCGAGATTAACTTCAAAGATGCTGTCGCAAAGACAAATCCTGAAATGCAAAAAGCTTTAGAACAAGATGCTAAAGTTCCGCAGACTCAGGAAATGCCAAAACCTGAAGAATGTGTCACAGATGAACAGAAAGTAGCAGCAATGTGTACTATTATGAACATGCGACACAAGCAGAAGTCAGGAGGTATAGGTAAGAACGTAGCAAATATGATTGAATTTGCACGGGAAGCCTATAAACTTGACAAAGATGCAGAACCAGCACAAGTATTAGCAACTGTATTACTTAAGATGAAGGAAGCAGGACGAAACGCTACATTGCTTGAAGGTTGTGCGAATGCTATTTGGGGTAATTTAACTGGTAATTTGTCAGTTTTAGCATCTCATGCTTGGCTTAAGAACCAATTAACAACATACAACGATGCGCAAGTTGCTAATGTTGTGAAAGTATTCTTAGCTAAGAAGATTGCTGATGAAACTGCAAAAAACAATAACTACGAAGAAGAAGCAAAACGGTATTCTCAATTAATTAGTGGAACTAATGACGATCTGATCAATCGTATTATTACTTCTGCTAATAACGAAGGTAAAGATGAAGACAAACTTGTATATCCAGAAATCAAGGGTCTAAATCTTAAAGGTAAACACATTTCAGCAATAAAGACTGTAAACAATATGCGTATTGCTTATGGAGCAGAAATGAATGATAAGATGTTGAAACAAGTAATGCAGAAAGTATCTGGCTTGTATACATCAACTTCTTTAAATCCTCTTACTTTCTATGTTGAGAAATCTGCATATGCTACTAAAAAGTAACAATTAACGCATTATCAAAATGAGTAAAAAACCAACAGTTTTGTTTACGCTAGCAATGCTAGCTTTCGGTGGATATGTAGGATTTGTAACTAACTATACAAATACCGCCACCGCGCACGAGTATGTGATTCCGAAGTTCACAGATGTACCTCGGACAAAAGACTTTAATATTGATATTAATTTGAACAATAACGCTATAAAATTAAATGGACAAAGCAACCCAGAACAAAATATCAATGTTGAAATCAAAAAGAAAGACAGTATCATCTATCTAACTTCTGTTGTAGAGAAGGAAGTACCTAAATACATTAAGGTAAGAGAACTGCCATCAGTTAAAGAGAATAAAACCACTTGTACGGATATTCTCCAAAGACTGAAACAACAACAATCAGAGAAGATAAATCTGAGTCGCAACTAGAACAGCCAATGCGATTATAGAGCTATAATGGTGTATATCCAGAGATATCTAAATCAAAGGATTAGAAAGTAAATGGTTAGATTACTTTCTTAAAATTAAGATAGTACAGAATATTAGTAGGAATAGAGTATAGCTACAACTATAGGCTATTACTGAAAGTATAATAACTTATTGTGTCTATATACTATCTATAGACTGAAGAAGCAATAAGATAGAGGGAGAGCGTGTACAACCCTCTTGTTTTTGGTGAGAACCGACTGGAGACAGAAACAGAAGACGCAATTAGTAGAGAGCAGTCTACAAAATTAAACAGTACAAGGGGAACGAAATCCTCTTAAGTTACTCGCAGACTTATCATAGTTTGAATCAAGAAGGAGTAATAAACACGATGATGCCCAACAAATCGTAGTGTCCAAGACTACGTGCTGAACATTATCGAGCATATAACGCTCTAGGGTAGCTCCAAACTCCCCTTTACGGCATAGATCGTATAAAAATGTCAGTATAGTGTTCTATACTTATCTAAACAGTTATATTGTAACTTAATAAGTTTAGAGATAGTATATATGAAGGTACTTAATTATAATATTATAGCGCTACTTATTGAAAAAATATTGATAGATTACCTGGATTAGGTGTAAAGCCTATGCACAATGTTATGATACCAGTTCATAACTAATCCTAAGCTTGTATTACTATACACTCCAGTATAGAGAGATAGAGTGATAAAGTGAGTAGTAGATTGTGTGCCTATTGGCTGAGTAGCAATGATCCAATATTAATAAATAAGGAATCCTGCAACGGACCTCTTTAGGAAATAAGGAGTATGTGAGTTCAAGTAATATTATAATAAACTCAGTTGTTATCTATCTGAGTATAAACCTAGAGTGCTTTGCAACAGGAATATAAAGATAACTAGCGGATGAAGTGCGCAATAACACTATTTCAATACTAAGTGGAAGACATAAAGCTTAGAAGTACTAAATGATTTTATCCAGAAGCATAACTGGAGTTTTATCAAATTTGCACAAGGTGAGATACTCTATCCTTAAGAGTATATGTGAAAGTGAGCATCGCCCTACTCCCAGGTTGAAGAGAAGCAGACACATTAAGAGACGGACACGAAGCAGACCGGAGAAAAATCTGTGCATTGCACTAAGTAGTAGTCTTAACGGGAAGTGACAGAATGTAAATCTATTTAGGAAGTCTCTCCGAGAGAATTAACATGTTTAACCCTTTTGAATAATGAGGAAGTTCAATGGTAGGTTTTAGGACGAGTAGTGATAAGAAGACGAAAGTAAATCCGAGCCACCCTCGACTGTACAATATAATTGCTGACATTTGAAACATTTAAAGTATATTGCGCAACAATATATGTAAAGTGACGCTGATTCCTTACATTAAAGGATGATAGGTGGAAATCCTAAAGTTATGTGCAGAATAAGAACAAAGTCGTAAGTACACGCAGCCTTAGAATAAACTATTAGGCTATAGAGTGGGTGTTTTGAAACATAAACAGCTCAAAATAAAATTCGGTAGAAGTATTACCGATAGTGAAGTAACAGT
>NZ_SSXV01000053.1 GCF_009469595.2 Thauera sp. 2A1
TCTTCATTCAGATAGAGGGGTTGGTCTTTCCAGTGCTGGTATCGGTTCTCGATTAACATATCTCCCGTGGGCGGAGTAATGACTTAATTATGCAATACGGTGTAGTTAAGTAATACCCACAGGTTGCTTCTCTAGAATTAGAACGAGTATACATTATTAGTTTTAAGTAAAAAAAGTAGTAATTCTGACAATAGCAGCAAAGCAGGTCTATTCAATCTTAATTCCAATAATGAGGTTAGTAATTCCAATGCTAATATCAGTTCAATGAAATTGCGTATCGTAATATTTTCAGTTTATCATATAATAGCCAACTACTGAGAAGGACCTTACCACTTGGTAAAAAATATAAATAATTTATTAAGGGTTAGTAGTGAAATATCGAAAGCTCTTTGTAATTTCAGACTATGAAGAAATTTAAGAATTTATATTAGAAGATAACAGATTTAGAAAATATAAAACTAGCTCATCACAATGCTAGAAAGAATAAAACTCACAGAGATGATGTAAAAAAAGTAGATGAAGATATAGAAGGATTTTGTAAGTAGATACAAGATATGTTAATCAATCATACTTATAAAACTTCTGAATATTTTACTTTTAAGTTATATGAACCTAAAGAAAGAATAATATTTAAACTACCTTACTTTCCAGATCGTATAGTACATCACGCCATTATGAATATAATGGAACCTTTGTGGATTAATTAGATGATACCTTAGACTTATAGTTGTATCAAGAAAAGAGGAATTCACAAAGTTCTTAAGTAGATATAGCATGATCTGAAAGATAGAAAGAATACTAAATACTGTCTTAAAATAGATATTAGAAAGTTTTATCCTTCAGTAGATCATGATACATTAAAACAAATAATTAGAATAAAGATTGCAGATAGAGAACTGTTATAGTTACTAGATGAAATAATAGATTCATCAGATGGAGTGCCTATTGGTAATTACTTATCTTAGTTCTTTGCTAATCTATATCTATCTTACTTTGATCATTGGGTTAAAGAAGATAAAAATATAAAGTACTATTATAGATATGCAGATGATATAGTAATACTTTATAAAGATAAAGAGTCTTTGTAGATATTACTTAGAGATATAAAGTAGTATTTAAAAGATAACTTGAAACTATAGTTAAAGAATAACTATTAGGTATTCCCAGTAGAAAGTAGAAGTATAGATTTTGTTGGATATAAAATATATCATAACTTTACTTTAGTTAGAAAAGTATTAAAGAAAAGATACTGTAAGAAGAATGCTAAACTAAATAAAAGAAGTACTAACTACAAATATTATAGAAGAAAAATGGCTAGCTATATAGGATGGTTTAAACACGCTAACTGTTATTCTTTACTTAATAAAACTATTAAACATAAAGAGCTATTAGATTACCTGGATATACGTAAGGGAAATAGAACATACGAATAATGAGTACGTTATAGTTATATAATCGCAGAGACTTTAACATATGCTAGCAGTAATAAATATTGACTAGCATTTTTATTTCAGATAAAATTATTTTAAGTTGTGTTGAGTAGAAGTTTATATATAATGAATCTTGCAAGACGTATATTTGCTAATGGATATCAATCTATAGTAGGTTGGCTAACAGGTATAGCGACTATACTAGCACCAGCTGCACCATTAATAGGTGTGTCATTTCTATTCATAATATTAGACTTAATCTATGGATATAAAGTATGTAGACAAGTAACCAATAATAGTTATTTTGAATCTGGTAAGTTCTGGTCTACTATTGAGAAACTAGGATTTGCAGCTATAATGATAGCTGGATTTACTTTATTAGATAAGTTTATATTTATGACATATGCTGATCTGGTGTTAGCTAAAGTTGCAGCAGGAGCAGTATGTTTTGCAGAAATAATATCATTATTAGAATCTAGGAAAGCATTAAAACCTAATTCATTAGTTACAAGACTCTTCACAAAGATTATAAAGTCGAAAGCAGAAAAATATTTAGATGTAGATATAACAGACATCTTAGAAGAACAAAATACTATTACAAATGATACCAATACTGATAAGTCTAGCAAAAAGATTAATAAGTAACATTATCGGTTGGTTTAAAAGGAATTACAAAGCAATGGCAGTGATTATCATTATGATTCTCGCTGCCATTTGTTTTTATTAGAATAACTAGCTAGATAAGAAGAATAGAGAAATAGATAGAGTAACTAACAACTATCTTTACTATGAATAGCTAGCAACATAGTAGAAGAATGATAATAGAGTTCTATAGCTTACTCTAGATGAATTTAAAGAAACCAAAGATAGCTTGATACAAGAAGTACGAGCTACAGTAAAGAAATTAAAGATCAAAGAGAAGGAGTTGAAATAGGTACAGATATAGGAGTAGAAAGTAGTACACGATACTACAATAGTAGTTAGATCAACTGACTTTAAAGTGGAAATCAAACCAAACAATTTGACATCAATCGTAATAAATAAAAGAGATACGCTCCTAACACATAGTATCGACATTCGCAATACACAATCACTATTTATTCATACTAAAAAAGAATATAAGCGTAATTATAAGAATTGGTTCTAGCGACTCCTTCACTTTGATTTTAAAAAACGAACTATTTATAAGTACCAAATTGATAACAGTAACAAGTTAATCAATGTAGAAAATACTAGAATAATAGATTTATCAAAATGAACTTTATAAGTCGAATAATTAAATCAATTAATGCAATGAGAGAAAGACTGAAAATAGAGCGTCATGAGGCTATGTATGGTCCACACTTTAATGAAGAATGTGCACTAAAAGCAGTCTCAAAGATGGAAAACGAAGATGGCTCTCGTGGAGAACATTGGAGTTTAGAAGAAACTACTTCAATCGCTAACCAGTACGGAATCAATCTGAAAGGTGAGAAATACAACAAGTATGATTGGTACGTTGCTCTCAATATGATACGTTCAGACTATTATCGTGCAGTTGTTACTATGACAAGCAGTGATCACATTAAGTACTTTGTAGAACTAGCAAAAGCTTGGTTGAATGATAAAGACATAGAAGAAGGAAAGATGTGGTATTACTATTGCTATATTATGTGTGATAAATTGCGCAAAGAAGCTAAGACGATGTTAATGCTTGAAGACGATGAAGATGAAGAGCATGAGTATCGTTACGCTCGTGGTGGTAGAGGACGTGGAAGAGGTAGAGGAGGAAGAATGACTCGCTACGGTTATGACTATGACGAAGACGATGAATATTTAGATCGTGAACGTGAAGAGGAAAGAATGCATAGATATGAACCTATGTATGAAAGAAGAATATCAAGATATTAATTTAATCAAAATTTATGAGAACTATGTACGAACCTGAAAAAATTTTAGTACAAAACGCTGGTATAGATCCAGGTGTAGCTGCACTTTTGCAGAATGCAAACAAAGGTAATATGGACCCTGCTGCTCTTATGGCTATGATGAACAACGGCGGTTTCGGTGGAAACGGCGGTTGGTGGTGGATTTGGATCATCCTAATCTTCTTCTGCTGGGGCTGGCCCGCCGGCCCAACGATGCGCTGGGCGAGCGATTCTCGAGCAGCCTGGCGCAGCACGCCATCGACCTGGCCGACTCGGCCGCGT
>NZ_SSXV01000054.1 GCF_009469595.2 Thauera sp. 2A1
CGACCCCTATGCATAGCTCTCAACTATGCGTAGGGGCACCCCCCAGCATGGCTGTTCGCTCGGTCGACGGCCGCACTGGGGCGTGGTGTGCTCTGCATAGTTACAGGGTCTGCAAGAACCTCATCAGTTCATCGCCGGCACGGAAGCGCTTGAGCTTGATGTCAGGTGCTTCGAGCCGGGCAAGTGCCTTCTCCTTCATCTCCAGGTTGGCCTCGACGTAGCGGTGCGTCGTGTTCGTACTCTCGTGGCCGAGCCACAGTGCGATCACGTTGAACGGCACGCCGCTTTGCAGGAGATGCATGGCGGTCGTGTGCCTCAGGGTATGCGGCGAGATGCGCTTGGTCTTCAGGCTCGGCTGTTCTGCGCTGGCTCTGTCCACCGCCAGCGCCAGTCGCTGCGCCACGTTGCAGCGGGTCATCGGATGCCCGGATCGATTGGGCAGCAATGCCGCCGAATCACGCAGGTGCGGGTTGGCGTTTAGCCACGCGCGGATGGCCGCCGCAGTGGTCTTCCACAGCGGGACCGAGCGATCCTTGCGACCCTTGCCATGCAGGTGGACGCAGGCCGCGCCATCCAGCACCACGTCGACGACGCGCACGCCGACGATCTCCGAGACGCGCGCGCCGGTGTTGTACAGCAGGCTCAGCAGCAGATGGTCGCGCTGCGAAGTCCATCCCGTACCAGGCTGTCCCAGCACGGCAATCATCTCCGGGCGCGTCAGGTGACCCAGCAGCGGCCGCTCGAAGCGTTTCATCGGCACGGCCATCGCGCGCTCGACGGCATGCAGCGCCGTCACGTCACGTCGGCCGGCGAACTTCAGGAACGCCCTCAAGGCGGTAAGCCGCAAGTTGCGACTGCGCACCGAGTTGTGCCGCTCGTGTTCCAGGTGGGCCAGGAACTTCAGGATCAAATCCGGCGTGATGTCCACGAGTTGCATGGTGATTGGCGGCTTGCCCAACTGCTTGGCCGCATACCCGAGGAACAAGGTCATCGCGTCGCGGTAGCAGGCCACGGTACGCGGGCTGAGTGCGCGCTGTGCGACCAGGTACTCGGTGAAGAATTGCTGCACCAGCGCCGGGAAGCTTGGCGGAGAGCCCTTTCGGTTGAGTCGCGCTTCACCCATGGTTGAGCTCCGGCATGCACGACTCGAAGCGCTGGGCGGCCACCGCCATCAATTCCGGCACCGCCTGCAGGTACCAGTAGGTGTTGGTCACCATCGCGTGACCGACGTAGGTCGACAGCGACAGCATCGCCGCGTCCACGTCGATGCCCTGTTGCTGCCACAGCAGGATGCGCCTCACCACGAAGGTGTGCCTCAGATCATGGATGCGCGGTGCGTGGTGCGTACCACGGTTGATCCACCCCAGTTCGCGGCGCAGCGTGGCAAAGACGTGCTCCACCTGATGCCGGTGCATCGGCTTGCCGAACAGGCGACCCCGTGTGCCGATGAAGAACGGCGCGTCGTCGTCGCGTGAGGCGCCCGCCACGTCCCGAGTCCAGCGGTATTGGCCCAAGGCCTTGACTGTGCTCGGATGCAGCGGCACCTGGCGCGACTTGGCGAACTTCGTGCGCCGGATCGTCAGCAGGCCGCGCCTGAGATCCACGTCGTCAAGGTTCAGCGACAACGCCTCGGACAGGCGCAGTCCGCAGCTTGCAATCAGGCCGAACAGCGTCTCGTAGACCAGGCCGCGCAGGCCGGGATTGGGGCCGAGCTGACGCGCGGCGGCCAGCAACTGCTGCACTTCCTCTTGGCTGTAGATGTGCGGCGCCTGGCGTTCGGGCAGCCGACCGAAGATCGTGTCGTCGGGGACTTCTGTGGCCGGCTCGAACTGCTGCATCCAGCGCGTGAAGGAGCGCAACTGCTTGAGCCGCCGCGCCCAAGTCCGGGGATCGACGCTTGCGTGGCTATCCAGACGCGCCCACTGGGCCATGACCTCCAGGGTCAGAGGGCCGCGATGGCGCGTACGCCGAACATACTCGGCCAAGCTGCGCAGGCTGTAGGCGGCCGAACGCAGTTGGAAGCCCAGAGTACGACGCTCAGTGAGGTAGCGATCCACAAGCGCAGTCAGTCCTATCGTCATGACAGCCTCCCTGTGGCGAGGGCGGAGGTCCCGGGCCAAGGCAAAGCCACTTCGACGAGACGCCTGCTGTCGAGCTTGGCGTAGATCAGCGTCGTGTTCAGCGAGCGGTGCCGCAGCACGTCGGCTACCTCCTTGAGCGAGGAACCGCCGGCCAGCAGACGGCTGGCCATCGTGTGACGCAACAGGTGCGAACGCGTATGCGCAAGACCGGCGCGCGCATAGGCTTGGCGGATGGTCTTGCGCACGAGGTCCGGCCCGATGGGTCGCTCGCGCGGCGTCATATGCCGAGCGAAGACCATCCGGTGCTGGGTCTTGGGTCGCTCGTCGCGCAGGTACAGGGCGATGGCTCGCCCTGTTGCTTCAGGCAAGGGCATTACGTCTTCACGCCGGCCCTTGGTGCGGCGAAGTGTGATCGTGCCGGCTTCCCAGTCGATGTCGTCCAGGTTCAACTGTGCGATCTCACTGCTTCGCAGGCCCAGGTCGAGCGCGCAGCGCACTATGGCGTCGGCGCGCAGCATCGACGGGCCGCTCTGGCCAAGGGCGGCCTCGAGTTGTTCGACCTCTGCCGGCTCCAGCGACTTGGGCAACGATCCCAACTGCCAGTTGGCCGGATAGGCCAGAGCACCAACCAGCGCATGGGTACGGTCGCCCAGCGACGCACGCCAGCGGAAGTAGCCGCGCAGGGAGGCGACCACGGCGCCCAGGCTCGACGGTGTGCTGTAGTTCTTGGCCTGCAACCCGAAGAAGTGTCGTACGTGCTCGGCCGTGAGCACATCGAACTGGATGTCGCCATCACCGAAGTGCTTGCGAAGAAGGGCCCCGACCAGGCGAAGCGCGCCCTCGCGGGTCTTAGGGGCAAGTCCTCGGACCTGTGTCATGTACTGGTCGTAGCGACGCAACTCCTCCCCGACTGCCGTCTCGTCCTGTGGCTTGGGCCTGATGACACCGGCCTCGCGCAGCACGACCAGAAGGTGCGCCAATGCAGCGCGCACGCAAGCTGGGTGACGGGCACTCGTCTCGCAGTTGCATTGGGGAAGATGGCCCTTGAGGAACTCGACCACGAGCGTCTCATCGACGTCGGCCAGACCCAGGTTGGTCTGGTGCATCCACATCGATAGGTGCATCACGGCCGCTTCGCAGCTGCGCACATAGCCGGAAGCGTTGCCGCGACCGAGCAGGTACTCGCGGTATGCCGGAACATGCCGCTCCAGCTGAGTACAGCCGCGCGTGCGGACAGAGGATTCGGATCGAGACGAAAGCTTGGATCGCATGGCAGTCTCCAGGTTGTGGAGCCGCCAGTGAACATGGGCCGGAAAACTATGTGTAGCTGCTCACGCCCGAACGCGCCGCTTGCCCGCGTAATTGCTGATCAAATGCCGTCCCGCCAGCCGCGACTCTACATAGTTGAGAGCTATGCATAGGGGTCG
>NZ_SSXV01000055.1 GCF_009469595.2 Thauera sp. 2A1
AATGAAATTAAAGAAGTAAAAGAATAATTATGGAAAATTTAAATATTACAATTACTCCAGTAAGTGCATCAGGGGTTGGAAGTTTTATAGAAGTGGTTATCGGTGATAGTAGATATAAGACCGATATTGTCCAAGGAGAATTCACAGAGGATGTAATGAAGGAGTTAATGAATAAATTAATCACTAATCAGATTCCTGCTGAACAACAAGAAGCGGTAGAATTGAAATTCTATCAACTATTAGACGCTATTACTAATACTAAAGCAGAAGAAGAATATAGAGCTCAGCATCCTGAAGAATTCATGCCAGAGAATTTTGAACCTAGTGTTGAAGAAGTAATTGAGTAATTATGAAGAAAGTTTTAATAAGTAATGAATGTTATCCTATTGAATTAGATAACAATTTGAATCCAGCACCATTGGGGTCTAACAGCCTTCTTAGAAATGCATATTGTATAAAAGAAGAGAGCGAAGTATATATTAATGGTGAACATAAATATACAGCTAAACCTGGAGATATAATAATCAGTTTTTATGGTATTGAAGATAGATACAATAAAACAGAATATTTTTTAGTACCGGGAAAATTATTTGAAGATTACTTTGTAAGACTAGAAAAATATGAAGCTAGTAAGCAAAGCGAAATTAATAACGAAGGATTATGCTATGATTGTTGTAAACCCATACGATGAAACTATTTGATATAAACGGTGGTAAAGTAGTAATACACCCTGATGCTTTAGGTCTCCCGTTCTTTAAAAAGTTGTGGGAGGCTGATAAGCCAGATAAACAACAAGCTACAAATGTAATAAGTTATATAGTACTTATGTGGTATTTTAAATCTCCATATGTACTTCAGCTAGAACCAGATATCAGAGAAAAGAAGCTTAAGCAGTTATACTTTGGTAATGAAGATTATAAGCTTACAGTAGAAGAGAAGTCCTGTGAAGATGATTATAAGAAGCTAATATACACTAGGAATCTGAGGATGCTGGATAGTATGAGAAACAAAGTAGATACTATTAGTAAGTATTACGAAGATTCTCTAGAAGAGCAACTGGATGAAAAGAAGATTAAAGATCTATTAGCTGGTATGGAAAAAGTAAAAGCTACTTTTCAGACACTAGATTTCCTCGAAAAAGCAGTTAAAGCTGAAGAAGTTAGTACTACTAAAGTACGTGGAGATGCTCAGATTAATCCTTATGAATTAGCTTAATTTGTGCAAATTATACACAAGTTTATAACAATAAATTAATGAGTACGTTATATGAATATAAATAAAGAAACTATGAAGAAAGTACTTGATTTAACAAAATGCAATAGCACTGAAGAAATTTGTGATGTGCTTGAAAAAGAAATTGATAACAAACGAAAAGCAGATGCTTATCTTAAAGAAGCAGGTGAATCTTTGGTTGAAGAATATAAGAAAGAAGCAGTAGCTGAACCTAAGAAGAAAGGTATTATTAAGCGTACTATTCATTGGCTAAAGAGTTTGTTTAAGAAATAATCTCGTTGAACTGATAGAGAGGTCTGACAGGGACAGACATTAAATATTCCCTGACATACTCCCCTGTAGTATATGTGGTTAATACACTAGTCTCTAAAACTGGAGTACTCAGTCGGATCTGAGCAGGGGGACTAATAGCGTAGGTTAGAGATGCGCATAAATTTTTTGAATATGGAAAAAATATGTACAGAATGCGGATTAGAAAAACCTATATGTGAATTTGTTAGAAACAATACTAAGAAAGATGGATACACTTCTTATTGTAAAGAATGTCATAGAAAAAGATGTTTAAAATATTATTACAATAATAAAACAAAATATCGTGATAGTTCTAAAAGGAAAAGACATTTAATAAAACAGTATATCAATAATATCAAACAAAAAGGCTGTTCCATGTGTGGTGAAAAAGATATAGCATGTTTAGATTTTCATCATATAAATAATAAAGTAAGAGATGTATCCAGCTTAATAAAAAATGAGAATCTAAATAAAGTAAAATTAGAAATAGAAAAATGTATAGTATTGTGTTCTAATTGTCATAGAAAATTACACTATAAAAAGAATTATGATTGACTTCTAGAAGAAAATAATAAATAGTGATAAGTTTAGAACTCCGGCTTTAACATTCTTAAAGACCGGAGCTTATTGTTAGTACCCAATTGGTACTACTGAATATTATACATACTGGGACGAATAGAAAGATCGTTGCATTAATGGTTATACCGCAGAGGATGGAGATTACATCACTGGGTATAACTATTTTTATATTAATTTTTGTCCAATGCAACGTATAGTTAACACTGTTACTAAATTACCTAATGGAGAAACTAAAGTAAAAAGAGATAGTGTAGTAACATTCCCTGATTTCTATGATTATGACTATTTCTACTTCTAGGCAGTACAAGAAGCAGAAGATAAAGGAAAACACATATGTTTACTTAAATCACGCCGTAAAGGATATAGTTACAAAGGTGGAGCTATGGCATGTCGTAATTATTATTTGATACCTAATAGCAAAACATATATATATGCTTCTAATAAACAGTATCTTACAGAAGATGGTATCCTTACTAAAGCTTGGGACTATATGGACTTTATAGATAAGAATACAGCTTGGGGTAAGAAACGATCTGTTAACAGTACTATGCGTAAACGAGCTGGATTCTGGACTAAAGATGAATTTGGCAATGAAGTAGAAATGGGTTATAAATCAGAAATTATTGGCGTTACTTTGAAAGATAATCCTGATGTAGTACGTGGTAAACGTGCCAAATTAATTCTATTTGAAGAAGGAGGTTCATTCTCAGAATTAGGTGCTGCGTGGCAAATTGCTAGACCATCTGTAGAACAAGACGGTGTAGCGTTTGGTACTATGATTGTATGGGGAACTGGTGGTGACGAAGGCTCTGCATTTGAAACTATGAAAGATATGTTCTATAATCCAGATGGATACAATTGTTTAGGATTTGAGAACATATGGGATAGTACACCTACAGATAAATTGTGTGGATTCTTTGTTCCATAGTATACTAATCTAGATACTAGAGATGATGATGGTAATAGAATATACATGGATGATGATGGTAATACTATTACTAAACCTTCCCTTGAATTTATATTAGATGAACGTAGAAAGGTAATAAGTACAGCTACTAATACTACAGCTATAGACCGTTATGTTGCAGAGCGTCCTATTACTCCACAAGAAGCAATGCTAGAATTTAACGGTAATATATTTCCTAAGAAAGAATTACAGGAGCAATTAGGACTTATTCGTACTAATACTTAGTTATAGAATCATAAACAAGTGGGTGATTTAATATTTGATGAGTCTGGTAATATCAAATGGATACCTAAGAAACACGGTGATGTTACTAAGTATCCACTTGGTAAAGATGATGATCCTACTGGTTCAATAGTTATATGGGAACATCCTGCTAAAGATGCAACAGCTGGATTATATATAATAGGTGTAGACCCTTATGAT
>NZ_SSXV01000056.1 GCF_009469595.2 Thauera sp. 2A1
GCGTGCGCATCGAACAGCATCTCGTGGCTCTGCGTCGGATACGCCTGCACGACAAAGGCACGGCTATAGCACAGCTTCAGGTGCGCCACGAGCACCTTGCGCCACACCCCACCGATGACCAGATGCTTGGCCGGCGACAATTAGCCTGACCGGTCGACGACAACTATCTTGGCCGGTTGGATCTGTTGCCGGGAAGGTCCGGAAGCGAGGGATAGAGTGCTCTTCTGACGACAGGCGTTGGGAGGCGCTCGGTGCCCGGCAAGAAGATCACGGACCAACAAGTGCGCAAATACAAGGAAGCAAGAAGGCAGGCGACGCAGCAGATCGCGGCGGCCCGGATGGGGATCAGCGTGCGCTCGGCACGACGCATCGAGCAGACCGACGGGTTGCCGTCACAGCGCGGACCGAGGAGATGGCGGACGCGCGCCGATCCGCTGGCGGACGTCTGGGAGCAGGAGCTGGTGCCCTTGCTCGAGCGAGAGCCCGGGCTGCAGGGCCGAACGTTGCTCGAGGAGTTGCAGCGCCGTCACGGTGAGGTGTTCGGCGACGGCGTGTTGCGCACGCTTCAACGCCGGATCCGCATGTGGCGCGCCGAGCACGGACACGAGAAGGAGGTGTTTTTCTCGCAAGCCAATCCACCGGGCCGCCTGGCCCTGTCGGACTTCACGCTGTGCGACGAACTCAGGATTACGGTGGGCGGCGAACACTTGGCGCATCGCCTGTACCAGTTCGCGCTGGCCTACTCGGGCTGGCGTCATGCCGAACTGGTGTGCGGCGGCGAGAGCTTCGCCGCCTTGGCGCAGGGTCTGCAGAATGCCCTTTGGGCCCTGGGTGGGGTGCCCGAAGAACATCGTACCGACAGCCTGTCAGCCGCCTTCAACAACTTGGCCGAAGCGCAAACGCTCACGCGCCGCTATGAAGATCTGTGCCGGCACTATGGCATGCGTCCGAGCCGGAACAATCTCGGCCAGTCGCACGAGAACGGCGCCATCGAATCGCGTCAGGGCAGCCTGAAGAGCGCGCTCGAGCAGGCGCTGCTGCTGCGCGGACACCGCGAGTTCGCCACGACTGCCGACTATCGGCGTTTCGTCGCAGAGGTCGTCGCTCGGCTGAACCGGCGCATCCAGACGCGGCTGTCCGAGGAACGCAGCCAGCTCGCCGCGCTACCGGTGCGCCGGACCAGCGAGTACGAGGAGATCGAAGCGCGCGTGACCAAGTTCAGCACCGTCAGCCTCCGTCGCGTGCTCTACAGCGTGCCCTCGCGCCTGATTGGTCACCGACTCCAGTTTCGCCTCTACCCCGAGCGCGTCGAAGGCTGGCTGGGCGGGGTGTGCGTGTTCGAGAGCGTGCGCGGGACGGTGCCGGCGGGCAAGCAGCGCGGCAAGCAGGTCGATTACCGGCATCTGCTACCCGCGCTCAAGCGCAAACCCGGCGCCTTTGCCCGTTGGGCGCTGCGCGATGACATGTTCCCCCGCGCCGAGTACCGGCAGACCTGGGAGCGCCTGATCGAGACCGTGCCCGAGCGTCAGGCCTGCAAGCTCATGGTGGGACTGCTCGATCTGGCCGCACGCGGCGCGTGCGAGGTTCAGCTCGCGCAGATCCTCGGGGGTTTGCTGCAGGCGGGCACCTTGCCCGATCTCGAGGGTCTGGAGGCGCGCTTCGCGCCCCGCCAGACATCCCTGCCGGCGGTCACCGTGTCGTTGCCCGCGCTGTCGGTCTACGACGGACTGTACGAGGTGGCGGTATGAGCGCCATCGAGACGGCAACGCTGCCCATGATGCTCACCGAGCTGCGACTGCCCACCATCAAGCGGCTGTGGCTCGCGCTGGCCGAGCAGTCGAACCGCGAGGGCTGGCCGGCCGAGCGGTTTCTGGCCGCCCTGTGCGAGCACGAAATGCATGAGCGCGAGACGCGCCGCATCGACCGCCACCGCGCCGAGTCCGCCTTGCCGCCGGACAAGCGCCTGTCGGCCTTCGACTTCGCGGCCGTGCCGACGGTCTCCAAGGCGCACGTCACCGCGCTGGCCGAGGGCGACAGCTGGCTCGAACAAGGCGCGAACATCCTGCTCTTCGGACCACCAGGTGTCGGCAAGACGCACCTGATCGCCAGCATCGGCCACGCCCTCATCGAACGCGGCTACCGCGTGCTCTTTACCCGCACGAGCGATCTGGTGCAGCGTCTGCAGGCCGCCCGGCGCGATCTGCGCTTGCCGGCCGAGTTGGCCAAGCTCGACCGCTTCGACCTGCTGATCTGCGACGACTTCAGCTACGTTCGCCGCGATCAGGGCGAAACGTCAGTGCTCTTCGAGCTCATCGCCGAGCGCTACGAGCGCAGAAGCCTGGCCATCACTGCGAATCAGCCGTTCTCGGAGTGGGGCCACGTCTTTGCCGAACCGGCCATGACCCTGGCCACCGTCGACCGGCTCGTGCATCACGCCACGATCTTTGAGATGAACGTGGAGAGCTTCCGCCGCCGCGTTGCTCAGAAGGGGCTCGCCCCTTCTGAGCAACGCAACCCCAACACCTCAAAGCCGAAAGGCTGAACCCCTCATGCCTCGCTTCCACCGGCCAGGATAATTGACGTCGACCGGCCAAGGTAATTGACGCCGGGCAGATGCTCCTCGCTCCAGTCGAACTGGTGCGCCTCACCCGGTTCGAACTGCAGCGGAACGAAGGCTTTCGTGACCGATGCACCGCCTTCGGCCTTCCAGCGCCGAATGAACTCGGTGACGCGGCTGTAATTGCCGTCAAACCCCTGCGTCTGCAACTGCGCAAACAGCTTCAGCGCCGTGCGCCGGTCCCGTTGCGGTCGCCGCGCATCGGTCTCCAACATCTTGACCAGTTGCGCCGCGTAAGGCGCGATCTTGGTGTCGCCGACCTTGCGTCGGTACTTCGGCTCAACTCCCTCGGGCGCCTTCAACCACTTGCGGATCGTCTTGCGCGTCAGCCCCGTGCGACGCTCGATCTCCGAAAGCGCGAGCCCTTCCCGGTAGTACAACCGTCTGACTTTCCCCAGCAGATTCATGGTGATCATCTCCTCTGTTCCCCGCTCCTCGACGGAAGCGGCGGAGGTTAATCACCTGGGTACTTTTCAGCGCGCAGACCCCGCGAAATCTGGGTAGTTTTCAGTGCGCGTCAACATGTCAGACCCCAGATTTGGACGGATGGTGGCTCCTCGTCGGCCAATGGTGTCGCTCGATTCCGCTCGGTGATATGCGATAGGAATGACGGGTTGTCGAAATCCCCAATTCACCCTAACGACCCCTATGCATAGCTCTCAACTATGTAGAGTCGCGGCTGGCGGGACGGCATTTGATCAGCAATTACGCGGGCAAGCGGCGCGTTCGGGCGTGAGCAGCTACACATAGTTTTCCGGCCCATGTTC
>NZ_SSXV01000057.1 GCF_009469595.2 Thauera sp. 2A1
TTTAATGCTGCATGTGACTTCTTTTTAGGTAATTCTTCAGATAAAAACACTGTAGCTGAATTATCAAAAATATTAACTACCTCACTAAGAACTAAAGCTGTAGTGAATGCAGTTGAGGACTTTAATATTAGCGATAAGAAATTCCTTAATATGTTAAGAGGACCTAAAAGTATAGCTAAAAGGTTAACTTAGATTAAAAATGATTTAAGAAAACGTAATGATTTACCAGCAATTGCGTTCAATGGTCATATTAAGAATGAGTTACTTAACTATCTACAAGAATATGCATCTGATGGTACTAACTAGAAATACGATAGAATAGTAACAGCAGATAATGCTTTAACTAATACTGCTACTTATGAAAACAGATTACTGTCAGCATATCAAGATCTACTAGACTGTGAAGATGAAAGTATAAGAAAGTTTGCTAATAGATTAGGTGTGTATGCTTACTTAACTAGTTTCGATAATAGAAGTACTGATTCATTCTTCGATGTAATAACTACTGCTTGGAAGAAACAAAAAGGTTATTCAGATGCAATTAAAGCTGCTATAGAAATACTTAATAATGATAAATTAGTAGGTATGGACTATTTTGGTTTTAATTCTGAAAACATGCAGAATAATAACTTTACAGAGTTATTTACAGAAATAGCTAGAAATGCTTATAGAAACGATAAGATAGTTAATCCGTATCAATTAAGTAATTACGATAATAAATATGGCACATTAGTTCAAATAAAGCCTGATTCTAAACCAATGCCAGCAGTATTTAGTAGTTGGAGAGCTAATCAACCATTTATTAAGATTCAACTTAATCCTAATGACATCAATAGTTATATATTGTATCAGAAAGTAGCAACAGTATATCAAACTGATGAAAATGGTGATCCAGTAAAAAATACAAAACAATCTGTATATAAAATTATACCTGCACTTGGTACAAAAGATGATAGAAAAGTGTACTATGAATATCAAAAACAATCTGGGGAACAATCTGCGTTTGAAGAAAATGCTTTGCCTAAAGAAGCTATTTGGAACAATGGACAAATAGAACAATTAGTCTAGAAATTTTTTGAACCTATGACAAATAAAAATCATACCACTTTAGTGTATGAATCTTCAGATGCTATAGTAATTAATACTGTAGAAAAACAAGAAACAGTTAGTTTGGAAGAGCCGGAAGTTACAACAGTAGGTTCAGATTTAGAAGCATCTAATGAAATACATAATACAGAAGATACTTAGTCTTCTACTACTTATGGAGAAGTAGACGAACAAATTTCTACAATAACGGTAGGACAAGATGATTCTGTTACGTTATCAGATATGCAAGTAGATATGGAAGATGGAACTTAGACTATAATAAGTGACGATGTATTGAATTTTACAGAAATAACTGATGATGTGTTTGGAGAAAGTCCATACTTTGATTCTATATTAAATGCTGGTATTACTCAGTATGAATAGGTACAAGATATAATTACAGATATGAATACTGGGACTGATACTGTTCAAGATATGAAATTTAACGATGAAGCTTATAAAAACTGTAAAGGTAAATAATTATGATTATATGTCCAAATTTTAGTGATAAGAATGTCCTAAAAGAATTTAATGAATTAAAAGAATTGGTAGGCGAAATTGGCGCCTACCATATCTGGAATGAAAACAATGGTAATCCTATTGATTAGACAAAAGATGGTAAACCGTCTAAGCTATTTTCAGACTTACTGTAGTATTACAATGGTGATAGAGCTGCTGCTATAAAAGGAAAAGCTAAAACCTTTACAGAAACGTTTAAAATGTGGTTTGGAGACTGGTTACATGATCCTAACAATTCCTCTAAAATAGTAGATGAAAACGGGGAACCGAAATTGGTATATCACTATACAAATAATCCAGAATTAAGTGAGTTTTCAGCTAATTTTGATAATTATTTTTCTAAAGTTAAAGGCGGAACTAAAAATGCATTTTTCTTTACTGAAAAACAATCAGATGGGCTGCTAGGTCGAACGATTGGTATACCAGTATTTTTAAATGTGAGAAATTTAGAGAAACACAGTGGTACAAAATAGCAATTAAGAGACAGTGGCGAAGGATTTGTACCAATAGTAAACAGGGTATCAGAATAGGATAACAGTGGGGTAGTGTTTACAAATTTTGATGATAACTAGAAAGTAAATCAAACTGTATATGTTGCTACTAGACCAAATTAGATAAAATCTATTGATAATTCTGGTTCTTTTTCTACTTCTGATAACAGAATAAAAGGGTCAGAGCTAGATGAATCCTTATAGTATTACTTAGCTAATAGTCTAGATGAAAGATATCAGCAAGATGTACAAGAATATATAGAAGCATATAGATAGTATTTTGATAAATATGATTATGCTACTAAAGAAAATCTTGAGAAAGAATTGGAAAAAGTAATACAGAAAATACACGATGGTCTTAAAGCCAGATTATATACTCTGAATAAAAAAGATACTAATGTTACAGATGAATTTAAAGCAGCTTTAACATTACAAATATCTGAATTAGAAAATAGAACAGTAGATAGGATTTAGAACATAACTAACTTTATATATAGTACTAAATATGATATACTATCTACTATAAGACAAATCAGAGATGTAGTAAATGGAGTGTAGGATAAAATGACACTAAAGTAGTTGTTAGATCTAAAACAAGATTTCTTTAATTTCTATTGTCCAATGTTAGATGAATGTGTTAATACTTTATCTGCTACAGAGGAATATAAATATATAGTTGGAGAAAATCTATATAGAAATTTATTAAAGGAAGCAAAAAGAATGCAGACTATTCTAAATGTAGGAGCTAACAATGTTAATAATATGATTACTAAGTAGTCTGCTGAAGAAATTAGAAGAATTGGTATATCTGTTAATAGTCCAACTATAGAAAATTATATATAGGAACATCAAGAAACAGTAGGTAAAGACATATTAGCTATTACTGCTTGGGTAGGAGCTGGAGATAAAATTAATGACGAAGCCATTAGAGCTTTATTTCATATAACTCAAAATGCAGAATTTGAAGTTAATAGAGCTACTTACGAAAAGTATAATAAACTAACAGAACTATTAA
>NZ_SSXV01000058.1 GCF_009469595.2 Thauera sp. 2A1
AGGTATTGGAGTAAAGTTCACATCTAATTCAACGAACTTAGTAAGTAACTCCAATTCCCTGTTTGTAAGTTGTAGTATACCATTTAAAGCGTTAAGGTATTCATAGTAAAGATTGCCTTTATTAACAGTCTTTACTAATTTATTCATCTAACAAATCTTTAATACTATTAAGAACTTTATTTAAATTATGGTATACAGTTTCTGCTTCTACTTTAACACACTGTTGAACATTGCCTTCATTATAATCCTTCATCAATTCGTTATAATCTTTGGTATATGTATCAATCAAAGTATTAACGTATTCTTTTACTTTCTCTAACTTATTGCAACAGCATTCACATTCATCCACACCTTCTTGTGCTTCTTCACTGTACCAAATTACATAATCTTTATTGGCTAATTCTTCCATAGTAGAAGAATCAAATGCCATTGAAGTATAAGTTTCTGTATCTGATACTACTTCAGATTTCTGAAGTTCCCACAAGTTTAAATCTTCAACTTTAGTAAACACATCACCTTTTTCAGCGAAGCTAAAATCCTTAATTACTTTGTATCCTTCCATATGTCTAACTTTTTATTTAATATCTTTTGTTTAAATTCTTGTATCTTATTAAAGTTTTGTTTACACTCTTCGTAACCATCAATTCTACCTTGGTCATAACCTTCTTTCTTTCCTTGACGATAAGTAAGAGCACCAAAACCAATAATACTCACAAGTACTATTATTATTGTTCCCATAATGCCCTTAAAACGTATTAATATAATAAGTGTTTAAAATATTTAACATTTATTAATGTTTAGTAAAGTAATAGTAAAAAGAATGCCCTGCTTTGATGGCAGGGCAGCGATTTAATACTCTAAAAACATTCAATTCGTGAATGATAGCTTATTTAACGACTTTGGCTACAACGTCGTATGGCTTAACTAATTGTGAGTCTTTAAATAGATCAAAGTCTTTAGCAAATTTCTTAGGGTATACTATAGTATCACCAACCTTAATGGTACTATCAGTACCGATTGGAATAGATAGAACAATACCTTTTGCAAAATCTGATTCAACTTCTTTAGTATGAGTTTTTACTTCATACTTATTAAAACCTTCTTCATCCTTTTCACCAGTAGGAATTTGCTCTGTATATTCTTTAGTAACCATGATAGGAGCTAAAGGTTTTACCAATATATCTTTTTCAAAACTATATTCCAATCCGTTTACCACTGTTTCTAGTACTTTATCTTCCATAATATTTACTTTATAATATCTATTAACGCAGTAAGTAAAGTAAGGTTACTCATCTATATGATTAAATTTGCGCTTAAATATATATCCTTTATGACATATATCCATTCTATCTTTAAAGTTAGCGCAATTCATATTATTAACAAACGCACAACCCACACAACAACCTTTACTAAGTTCAGGAGTAGCTATATAAGTTTTATTCCTGAAAACATACTCAATTCTATCTGCTTTTTTTTGTTCGTTCTTTTCCATAGTAATACCGTTTTAGGGGCTACCTTTTTTATTCAACGACCGTCAGAAAGGTAGCTAAACTGAGCCTACTTACGATTAGGATTCCCTGGTGCGCTTCTACCTTATGGTAACTTCTTTAAGCGTGGAATGTACTACGATCCCGTGTACTTAGGGCACATTACTTTGTTAATTTATTTAGTATGATATAAGCTAGACATCCTAACATACCTACTAAACATAGTGCAGTAAATTCTGTCATTTAACTGTATTTATTTCTTTCTTAAACTGTTTATATAAATCTTCAGAAAAAGTATATTCTATTTGTCCTGGTAAAGTAAAGGATCTATAATTATCATTTAATTTATAGTTCTTACTTATCTTACTTAAGTAAAGACAATTAGAATACTGCTAATCTCTTTGTCTTATGAAATAGTAATTCATGCTTCTGTTATTATAAATCCATACAATCTCATTAGATTCTACTAAGTAGAAGAACTTAGTTTATATACTTCATTTGCAATAAAGTTTATATCATCATTTGAGTACATATTGTTAATAATAAGTTAATAGTAATTCTAAAGTAATGGGGCTTACATCATCTACTTTAGTTAATTCTTCTAATATGTCTTCTGTATTCATACTGTATTTAACTGTATCTACTGTATACAGTAACGTATATTTAACTATATTGGTTATTATTATTAACATTTATTATGAATATTTATTTAAGTTTAATAGCTATTTTTTAACATTATTTAAAATAAAAATATATAAAAAAATTTTTTTGGTGAAGAAATCTGTGTGTGGGAACCAGCAAAAATTCACACCCCTCTACCTTGTATCGGAGTGGAACACCCCTACGGGCTTGTATCTGTTGGGCTATTCCACACAAGTAACAAGTAATCAAGAAAGGAGAAAAAAATCATGTTAAGCAAATTGATTTCAGCAGAAAAAAGAACTCGCACTAATGGCGATGAGTTCTACGTGTGTACATTTAGCTATTCACAAGGAGCTAAGGACGCGCCTACATTCATTACTATTGGAGGTGTGAAAGTATTGAATCCGCAAGCGGCTGCAATACGCAACATTAATCTTGTTAAGTGTTTGTTTCCTACTGAGGACGAAACCGCAAAAGCGTACAAGAAAAATCTTGACAGATTTATTAAGTGTATGGAAAGCGATTCAAAAACCTTTACAACAAAGAAGGGAGAAGTCGTTAAGTTATCCGATTGTGAATTTTCTTTGCCATTGGTGTATAAGACCCTGCCGGTTAGTGAGGTTTTAGGTGTAAGTAAAATTTACTATGCTGACGCAAACGGTGAACAAAAAGAATTAACACAACTTAACGCTGTTGGTTATTCACGTCTTGAGATGATTGTTGACGAAAAGACGGGCGAAATTACTGATTATAAGGATTCAAACGAATGGGATAATGACCTCAACGGAGGAACTTATATTGAAGTAATTACAAGGAACGCAAATGCAAACATTGCTAACGGTTCATATTGGTATGAGAAACGTGTCAATAAACCAGAAGCAAATGAAAGCGTTGGTAATCCTGTTTCAGAGCCTGAAAAAAATCAACAAACTGACGACGAAGAAGATGACGAGTAAACCTAATATATAGCTCTTGC
>NZ_SSXV01000059.1 GCF_009469595.2 Thauera sp. 2A1
AACTCTTCTGGCATTGGCGTTGAATTATTACCTGTGGAGATGACGCTGGGATGAGCGGCCTTACCCCGTTTTTTACGCGAGGTAATTATGAAGATCAATGACTAGCCGTCGAACCGTGTGCATGAACTGCTGCACTGAAACTTCTCAGCTGTAAAATAATCGTAAGCGGCTCGCCAGAACCGTATTGATATTTACTGAGAGGTCAGATCAACTTTCCAGGGCAACAGATCGCGTACCCGGTTTGCCGGCCAATCCTGGATATGCTCAATGACGTAACGCAGCCATTTTTCTGGTTCCACATTGTTCAGACGGCATGTGCCGATCAGCGAGTACAACACCGCCGCATGTTCGCCACCGCTGTCGGAACCCGCGAAGAGCCAGTTTTTCCGGCCTACGGCCACTCCCCGTAAGGCGTTCTCTGCGATGTTGTTGTCGATTTCCACCCAGCCATTACTGCAGTACACGTTCAGGGCCTCCCACTGTTTCAGCAGGTATGCGAACGCTTTTGCCGTATCCGAGTGACGCGACAGTGTTTTCATCTGTTCCTGTATCCAGTCATACAGTGACTGCATCAGTGGAGCCGCTCTGGCTTTTCTTGCTGCCAGACGCTGTTCTGCTGAACATCCCCGGACTTCTGCCTCGATGACATACAGTTCACCGATACGCTGCAGGGCTTCCGTGGTGATGTCGGTTGGCACTCTTGCATGCACATCGTGGATTTTTCTCCGGGCATGGGCCATACACGCGGCTTCCGTTATTCTGCCGGATTCGTATAACGCCCGGTAACCACCGTAAGCATCTGCCTGAAGCACACCGCTGTAACCGGCCAGGTGATTCTGTGGATGGATACCTTTCCGGTCCGGGCTGTACGCGAACCAGACCGCCGGGGGCATCTGTGAACCGGCGTTACGGTCATCACGGACATAGACCCACAGCCGGGCAGTTCTTGTTTTACCACTGCCCGGCTCCTGGACCGGAACGGGGATATCATCCGCATGGACTTTACCGGGCATCAGCACATACTGGCGCAGGACGTCATACAGCGGCTCCAGCAGTTCAGCAACGGCACCTGTCCAGCGCCCCAGCGTGGCGCGGCTCAGCTCCACGCCCTGGCGACGGTATATTTCTGACTGGCGGTATAACGGCAGATGGTCTGCATATTTCCCGGTAACAACATGGGCCAGAAGCCCCGCTCCGGCATAACTGCGTGCAATGGGTTTTGAAGGTACTGTTGCCTGCACGATATGGTCGCACCGGCAACAGGCCAGTTTCGGACGTTGTGTTTCGATAACCTTAAAGGCGCTGCTGATAAGCTCCAGTTGCTCTGACACATCACACCCCAGAGGACTGAGGTCACCACCACAGGCCGGGCAGCATTCCTCTTCCGGCCGGATGACCCGGGTTTCACGGGGAAGTGAGGCCGGTAACGGCTTACGGGCTGAAGACTGGCGCAGGGCGGATGGCAGTACCGGGTCATATTGCTCATCCAGCGTTTCCGCCATTTCTTCCTGAAGTGCGCTGATTCGCTCCTGGGCTTCCTGTATCTGCCGTTCGGTTTTAGCGCGAAGTTTTTCTGAGCTTTTACCGAACTGCATGCGCTGCAGTTTCGCAACCAGCGCCTTCAGCCGGTTGATTTCGGAAGCATAAGCCGCCACCCGCTGTGAGAGCAGGCGGTTGTATTTCGCCATCTGGCGGATGGTGTCCTGTTGCGTCTGCAACAGTGCCCGCAGGCGGGCATTCTCATGAGCAAGTGAGGTGTCCATATCCTCACTTTACAACGGGTTATATGCGGATGCCAGCGCGTTCCGTTCGTTTCGGGTGCTTCCAGTCGATGCCTTCGAGAAGCATGGACAACTGAGCCGGAGTAAGGTGAACCTTTCCATCGCGGGTGACCGGCCAGACGAAGCGGCCCCGCTCCAGGCGTTTGGTGAAGAGGCACAGTCCGTCACTGTCAGCCCACAGCACTTTTATCTGGTCACCCCGGCGTCCGCGGAAGATGAACAGATGCCCGGAGAACGGGTCATCCTTCAGGACGTTCTGAACTTTTGAGGCCAGGCCGTTAAAGCCATTTCGCATATCGGTGATACCGGCAACCAGCCAGATACGCGAACCGGCAGGGAGAGATATCATCAGTGGCTGCTCCCTTTCATTTCGCGGATAAGTGTCTGTAATAACGCCGGTGTCAGTTCACCTTTCAGCCTGAGAGTTCCGGCCGGCAGAACCAGCTCGCAGCACAGACTGTCTGGCAGTGTATTTATCTGTTCAGGTATCTGCACTGGTGCCGGGATTTTATTATCCGGCTCCGGAGTTAACGTCACGGGAAGTAGCGATGTTTCATGTTCGCCGGGCGGTTGCAGGCCACCGTTACGCCAGAGATGCCGCCAGTTAAAGAGCAGGTTATCGTTAATTCCATTCTCTCGAGCTATTTGTGCGACACAAGCACCGGGTAAAAGAGTTTGCTGAACCAGTCTCCATTTAAACTCCGGTGAAAATCGGTTCCGGCGGGGTTTCTCTGCTTTCACAGGCTGAGTCACGGTCGGGGCTGAAGGGTATCGCCCCGGGAAAAGAGCCCGGGCCAGTTGCCCGCAGGAATATTCACCGGAAAGAGGCCAGTCAGTGAATACCTGGTGAAATCGCCTCACCAGAGAAAAAATGGCGGTTTTGCTGACACCGGTCTGCGCAGAAATGCGCGGGTACGACAGTGACTCGTCAAATCTCAGCTGTAGCACACGCAGGATCAATTCCGGATTGTCTGCCAGTACCGCTTTTCGTGCATTCATCTTAAATGTCCCTTTACTGCGAAAATGGACATTAGTATCGGAAACAGGAAAGGGAGGCGAAAGACGGTTTAAATGAGACGGTTACGCTCCATCTCACGGACAACATGACCGGCCTCCCTTGCCGCCATACTGGCTTCCGCGATGACCTGCCAGAACGGCATATCCTGCCACTGCCAGCGTTCCATCCCGGCCAGTGACGGAAAACGCTCACCCCACTGCCAGAACAGCGTTTCCAGGTCATGCTCCGCCACCCGGTCACTCCAGCGGGCAGGCCAGCTTCCGACCGTCTCCGGCGAATGGAATGCCAGTTCGAAT
>NZ_SSXV01000005.1 GCF_009469595.2 Thauera sp. 2A1
GGTCGAGGTAGCGGTGCGTCCAAAATCGCCGCAGCGCTGGCATAAGAGGTGCCCGAAATGAAAACCCGCCTCCTGAAGACCCCGGATCTGCCCTCACAGACGCTTGGCTGGGCCTCGAACACCCCACCGCACCTGCGCATCGCGCGCCACTGGGTCTCATCGCATGTCAGTTACTCGGCTTGCGGAAATCAAATGCTTCTCAGGCTCTGAGGGCTCAGCCGACGACGAAGCCTTTCACGTCGACACGGACCGCCGGACGATCGAGCGCGGCGGCCGTCGCACGCGCAAACTGCTTCGCCCAGTCGCCGGCCTGCTGGAAGCGCGCCTCGCCGCCGTACTTGGCGACGTTGAGGATCATGTCGAGCACCAGCACCTTGCCCATGGGGTTGGAGGGTGTGCACTCGAGAACCTCGAATTCGTGCGCGAGCCAGCCGCGCGCCTGGTCCTTGCCGAGGCTGGCGACGTCGGCGTCATGCACGGGAAACTCGTACTCGCGGTCGGCGCCGAAAGACACGATGACTTGGTAGGGCATGGGAAATCTCCTCGGTTTCAAGGGTTTCGCCGCATTCTTCATGCTCTGCCCGGACGAGGCAAGGAACGTATCGAATTGTGTTCTCCCTCGTTGCGTCGCTGCCGACAACCCGGTCCGGGGGCGGGGGATGAGTGGCGAGCACTGTTCGAGTCCCGAGCGCGGCGAGGGCGCGCATTTGCGTAATCTCCGCAGCGTGTTTGCCGCGTAGCGGCAGGCCGACGGAGCGCATCCCCCGCCGCCAGACCGGATTCGGAGCACTCACCTGGATGCCCGCCTTGATAGCCAGCGCCCGAGCGGAAAGCAATCTGGGATAATCGTGGGCTCCCGACCGCCCGACTTCCCCCGTGCCCGCTTCCCCGCCCGCCTGGCTCGCCGCGCTGCTCAACCGGCGGATGCTGATCTGCATCCTCACCGGCTTCGCCTCCGGCCTGCCGCTCTACCTGCTGCTGAACCTGGTGCCGGCCTGGCTCAAGACCGAAGGCCTGTCGCTGAAGGCGATCGGCGCCTTCGCGCTGATCCAGTTTCCCTACACCTGGAAGTTCGTGTGGGCGCCGCTGCTCGACCGCTATGGCATCCTGCCCTGGCTCGGCCGGCGGCGGAGCTGGATGTTCGTCGCGCAGGTCGGCCTGCTGGCGGCAATCGCCTGGCTGGGGCAGCTCTCGCCGGTGCAGCATCTGCCGCTGGTGGTGGGCCTCACCGCCGGGATCGCCTTCCTGTCGGCGACGCTGGACATCGCGCTCGACGCCTTCCGCCGCGAGATCCTGCCCGACGTCGAACTCGGCCTGGGCAACGCCATCCATGTGAACGCCTACCGCATCGCCGGGCTGGTGCCGGGCTCGCTGTCGCTGATCCTGGCCGACCACCTGCCATGGAGCGAAGTGTTCGCGATCACCGCGGCCTTCATGCTGCCCGGCCTGATCATGACCCTGCGCGTGAAGGAGCCGCTCGCCGCCGCCGGCAGCCCGCGCACGCTGCGCGACGCGGTGGTCGAACCCTTCCGCGAATTCTTCGGCCGCCACGGCCTGCAGTCGGCGCTGCTGGTGCTGGCCTTCCTGTTCTTCTACAAGCTCGGCGATTCGCTGTGCACCGCGCTGGCCACGCCCTTCTACCTCGACATGGGCTACAGCAAGACCGAGATCGGCATCATCGCCAAGAACGCCGGGCTGTGGCCGTCGGTGATCGGCGGCATCGTGGGCGGCATCTGGATGGTGAAGCTGGGCATCAACCGCGCGCTGTGGCTGTTCGGGCTGGTGCAGCTCGTCACCATCCTCGGCTTCGTGTGGATGGCGTGGATCGGGCCGGCGCAACTGGCCCTGCTCGGCGACGCCGCGCGCCTGGCCACGCTCGCCATCGTCATCGCCGGCGAGGCGACCGGCGTGGGGCTGGGCACCACCGCCTTCGTCGCCTACATGGCGCGCACCACCCACCCCGCCTACACCGCGACCCAGCTCGCGCTGTTCACCAGCCTGATGGCGGTGCCGCGCACCTTCATCAACGCCACCGCCGGCTGGCTGGTCGAGGCGATGGGCTGGCACAGCTTCTTCTGGATGTGCTTCGCGCTTGCGATTCCCGGCATGCTGCTGCTGCTCAAGGTCGCGCCCTGGCATGGCGACCGTGCCGAACTCGCCGCACGCGCCGCGGCGGCGCGGGGCGCATGAGCGCGACGCGTTCGACGCGGCGCGCGGAGTTCCTCGCCGGCTGCCGCGACGAGGCACCGCTGCAACTGGGCGTGGTGCCCTTCGGCATGCTGTACGGCATCGGCGCGCTGGCCGCCGGCATGCCGGCCTGGCTGGCGCAGCTCGCCTCGGCCCTGGTGTTTGCCGGCGCCGCGCAACTGGTGATCGTGCAGATGCTCACCGCGGCGGCCGGTGTGCTGCCGATCGGCCTCACCGCCAGCCTGCTGAACCTGCGCCACGTGCTGTACAGCGCCTCGGTGGCGGATCACGTGCGCCACCTGCCGCGGCGCTGGCGCCTGCTGCTGGCCTACCTGCTGACCGACGAGGCCTATGCAGTGGCGATCCTGCGCTATCAGACGAGCACGGCCGATGACGGCGCAACCGCCACCACGGCAGGCATGCCGGACCTGCGTCACTGGTACTTCCTCGGCTGCGGCTTCACGCTGTGGGCCACCTGGCAGCTCTCGACCGCGGCAGGCCTGCTGTTCGGCGCCACCATCCCGGCCGAGTGGGACATCGATTTCGCCGTGCCGCTGACCTTCATCGCGCTGCTGACGCTGCTGCTGCGCGAGCGCGCCGGGCAGGCCGCCGCGCTGGTCGCCGCGCTCGGCGCGCTCGCCTTCGCCACGCTGCCGTACAAGCTCGGCCTGGTGGCGGCCATCCTGCTGGGGCTGCTCGCCGGCGTGTGGGCGGCACGCTTCGCGCGGGACGGGAAATGAGCACTGCCGCGCTGATCGGGCTGCTGGTCGCCGTCGGCCTGGTGACCTTCCTGTACCGCTACGCGATGATCGGCCTCTTTGCCAGCCGCAACCTGCCGGGCTGGCTGCACGCACTGTGCCGCCATATCGCGCCGGCGAGCTTCGCCGCATTGACCGCGAGCGCGCTGTTCGTGCATGGCGGCGAGGTCGCCATCGACCTCGCCACGCCCAAGCCCTGGGCGGCGCTCGTCGCCGCGCTGGTGGCCTGGCGCACGCGCAGCGTGCTCGCCACCATCGGCACCGGCATGGCTGCGCTCTACCTGTTGAAGTTCCTGCTCTGAGTCAGTTGCAACGATGACCTCCACATCTGCCGCCCTCGTCGCCGCCGCGCGCGAATTGTCCGCTGCGGTGGACGGGCTGCGCTTCACCGCGCCCGTCACCCACGTCTATAACCCGCTCGACTACGCGTGGAAGGTGCATGAGCACTACCTGCGCCGCTACGGAGAAGGGCGCAAGCGGGTGGTCTTCATCGGCATGAACCCAGGGCCGTTCGGCATGGCGCAGATCGGCGTGCCCTTCGGCGAGATCGCGACCGCGCGCGACTGGCTCGGCCTGGAAGGGCCGGTGGGTCAGCCAGCGCAAGCCAACCCGAAGCGGCCGGTGCAGGGCTTCGACTGCCCGCGCTCGGAAGTGAGCGGGCAGCGGCTGTGGGGTCTGTTCCGCGACCGCTTCGGCACGCCCGAGGCTTTCTTCGCCGAACACTTCGTGTCCAACTACTGCCCGCTGGCCTTCTTCGAGGACGGCCGCAACCTCACGCCGGACAAGCTGCCAGCGACCGAGCAACGTCCGCTGCTGGCCGCCTGCGACGCGCACCTGCGCGCCGTGGTGCACACGCTGCAACCGGAGTGGGTGATCGGCATCGGCGCCTGGGCGGAAAAACGCGCGGCCGAAGCGCTGGCAGGCATGCCTGAGACACCGTCGCTGCGCTTCGGCCGCGTGCTGCATCCGAGCCCGGCCAGCCCGGCGGCCAACCGCGGCTGGGCGGAGGCGGCGACCCGCCAGCTCACCGAACTCGGCGTCTGGTGAACGCGGTGCGGCACGGTTCAGTCGTGCCGCACCGCGTGCGCGCAGCTTGCGTACCGCAGTGCACCATCAGTGGCTGACAAGGCCGGACCCGCTAACAGATAATCGGGCCATCGATAACTTCACGCTGCCTCGCAAGGTTTCCATGAACAACACGCCGATCGATCATCTGTTCGCCAACAACAAGGCCTGGGCTGAACGCATGCATGCGGAAGACCCCGACTTCTTCAGCCGGCTGGTGAACCAGCAATCGCCGGAATACCTGTGGATCGGCTGTTCCGACAGCCGGGTGCCGGCGAACCAGATCATCGGCCTGGCGCCGGGCGAAGTCTTCGTCCATCGCAACATCGCCAACGTCGTCGTGCATAGCGACCTCAACGCCCTGTCGGTGATCCACTACGCGGTCGAGTTCCTGCGCGTGAAGCACATCCTGGTGGTCGGCCACTACGGCTGCGGCGGCGTGAAGGCGGCGCTGCACGACAACCGCACCGGCCTCACCGACAACTGGCTGCGCCACATCCAGGACGTGCGCGACCGCCAGGAAGCCAAGCTCGCTCACATCGAAGATACCGGTGCGCGGGTGAACCGGCTGTGCGAACTCAACGCCATGCAGCAGGTGGTGAACGTGTGCCAGACCTCGATCCTGCGCGAAGCCTGGGCGCGCGGCCAGAACGTGACCGTGCATGGCTGGTGCTACAGCCTGGAGAACGGCCTCGTCACCGACCTGCAGGTGAGCTCGACGAGCCGCGAGGAAGCGATGGACCGCTTCCGCGACGCGGTCGAGCGCCTCGTCTGACGGCTGTTCGGCCGCACGCGCGCGCGGCAGCGATCGGCGCGCCGCGCGCAAGTCACACGTCCAGTGGATCGACGTCGATCTGCCAGCGCAGGTCACGCGCGGTGCGCTGGCGGTAGAGCAGGGCGACCCAGTCGGCGAGGAAGGCCTGCAACGGGCCGCGCTGATCGGCCTCGACCAGCAGTTGCGCGCGTTCGCGCCGCGCCAGCCGGGTGAGTCGCATCGGTACCGGGTCGTACAGGCGCAATCCCTCGCGCCCCATTTCCTCGGCCAACCGGCGCGCATGGCGCAGGAAGGCGACCGCATCGTCCAGCGCCGGCGCATCGGCACGCAGCATCGCCTGGTGGCTGAACGGCGGAAAACCCGCCGCGCGCCGCTCCTGCAGCGCCATGCGGGCGAAGGCGTCGAAGTCGTGCCGCGCCAGGTGCTGGTACAGCGGATGCGCCGGGTATTCGGTCTGGATCAGCACTTCGCCCGGCAGCGTGCCGCGCCCGGCGCGCCCGCCAACCTGCATGAGTTGCTGGAACAGGCGCTCCGGCGCGCGAAAATCCGCTGCGTGCAGCGAGGCATCGGCGCCGATCACCCCCACCAGGGTGAGTTGCGGAAAGTCATGGCCCTTGGCCATCATCTGCGTGCCGACAAGGATGTCGGCGCCGCCGTCGGCAATGGTCGCCAGCAGGCTCTCCCACTGCGTGCGGGTGCGCGCCGCGTCGCGGTCGACGCGCAGCACGCGCGCCTGTGGAAACAGCTCCGCCAGCCGCGCCTCGATACGCTGCGTACCGCGGCCGAACGGCCGGATGTCCTGGTCACCGCAGCTCGGGCAGGCGCCCGGAATGGGGCCGTCGCAGCCGCAGTGGTGGCAGCGCAGGCGGCGGTCGGCCAGATGCACCACCAGGTTGGCCGAACAGTGCGGACAGCGACTCACCCAGCCGCAGGAGGGGCAGGACAGCACCGGCGCGTAGCCCCGGCGGTTCAGGAACACCAGGCTCTGCTCGGCGCGCTCCAGCCTTGCCGCGATCGCCGTCTGCAGCGCAGGGCTCAGGCCTTCGTCGAGCTTCAGCCGCCGGGTGTCGATGCAGCGCACCGCGGGCATCGTCGAAGCCACCGCGCGCTGGCTCAGCGCGAGCGGCGCATAGCGCGCGTTGCGCGCATGGTGCCAGCTCTCCAGCGAAGGCGTGGCCGAGCCGAGTACGACGGGCACGCCGCGTTGGCGTGCCCGCCACACCGCGACATCGCGCGCCGAGTAGCGCACGCCTTCCTGCTGCTTGTAGGACGCGTCGTGCTCCTCATCGACCAGGATCAGCCCCAGACGCGGCAGCGGCGCGAACACCGACAGCCGCGTGCCGAGCACAATGTCGGCATGGCCGGTGAGCGCCTGCACGAAGCCCCGTGAGCGCGCGCCGGCCGCCAGCCCGGAATGCAGGCTGACCACCCGCGCCGCCGGGAAGCGCTGCGCCACACGGCGCTCGAGCTGAGGCGTGAGCGCGATCTCGGGCACCAGCATCAGCACCTGGCCGCCGGCCGCAAGCACCTGCTGTGCGATGCGCAGATAGACCTCGGTCTTGCCACTGCCGGTGACGCCTTGCAGCAGCCAGGCACGAAAGCCTGCGGGCGCCGCGCCGACCTCGTCGATCACCGCCACCTGCTCGGTGGTCAGGGCCGGCGCCGCCGCCATCTGCGAACGATCGCCCGGGCCCGTCGCCGCAGCGAGCCAGCCGCGGCGCACGGCATCGCCCACCGCCGCGCCCATTGGCAGCTCGCGCAGCGCGCTGCGCCGCATGGGCACGCCCGCACAAGCCAGCTCGCGCAACAGGGCCAGCGCCTTGCTGTCCCGCCTGGCCTCGGCGAGCGCAGCCTCACCGGCCGCGGAAAGGCCCAGCAGCGGGTCGTCTTCGTCGCCGCTCACTTCGTCGGCGCGGCGCAGCCCCGGGGGCAGCGCGAGGGCCACCACCTCGCCGAGCGGGGCGTGGTAATAGCGCGCGACGAAATCCACAAGTTCGAGCCAGTCCGGCGGCAGCGGCGGCACTTCGCGCTGGATGTGCGACACGGGCTTGAGCCGGGACGCGTCCACATCGGTGGCGGCGGGCAATGCGACGATCAGCCCGCTCTTTTCGCCGCGCCCGAACGGCACCCGCACACAGCGTCCGATGTCCGCTTGGTCGGCATCTTCTGCTACGTAATCAAATACTTGCGGAATGGGAACAGGAAGCGCGACGCGGACGTAGGGCATGCCGGAAACGGGCGGCAGAGCAAAAAAGCCGAAAATTCAATGCCTTGAAGAGTCTTCTTGAAGTCCGACCGTGGGAAAAGAGCCTAAGGAATTGTCCAGGCTGTCCCTCGGAGCTTGTCCACAAAAACTGTGGATAACTTTGTGGGAAAGCTGGGTGAATCTGGCTCAATCCCGCGCGGCGTAAGCCCTTGTGTCACTTTGCCTTAACATTGCGCAGATACTAAATCTTTTAAATTCAATAACTTGCAAAATTGAGCCGATGTCAAGCAGATCATCCTCGGGTAAACGAGCCTGGAACCGGCGATTGTGCATAAGTCAAGGGTCCGATGTTCGATTTTCCCCTTGACAAGCTCATCGCCGACCGCAGCGCCCCAGACCCCGCCGGGCTGGCGCTCAGCGGTTCTCCTGCGCCGCTCTCGACGCGCGGCTATGCTCGTGTACCGTATCGACGAGGACGCGAACGTTGTCGGGCGGCGTGTATTGCGAAATGCCATGCCCCAGGTTGAACACGTGACCGGCGTGAGGACCGTAGGCATCCAGCACCTTCCGCGCCTCGCCGGCGACGACCTCGGGCGGCGCGAACAGGATGGAGGGATCGAGGTTGCCCTGCAGCGCGACCTTGTCGCCGACCAGCTCACGCGCGCGACCGATGTCCATCGTCCAGTCGAGGCCGACCGCATCGCTGCCGATGGCGGCGATGGACTCGAGCCAGATACCGCCGCCCTTGGTGAACACGATGCTGGGCACGCGATGGCCGTCGTACTCGCGTCGCAGGCCGGCGATCACCTGCTGCAGGTAGCGCAGCGAGAATTCGCGGTAGGCGGCCTCCGACAGCACGCCCCCCCACGAATCGAACACCATGACCGCCTGCGCGCCTGCTTCGATCTGCGCATTCAGGTACTTCACCACCGCCTGCGCGGTGACGTCGAGGATGTGGTGCAGCAGATCCGGCCGGCTGTAGGCCAGCGTCTTGATGCGCCGGTAATCGTCCGACGAACCGCCCTCGACCATGTAGCAGGCCAGCGTCCACGGGCTGCCCGAGAAGCCGATCAGCGGCACGCTGCCGTCGAGGGCGCGGCGGATCTCGGCCACCGCGTCCATCACGTACTGCAGTTCCACATGCGGATCCGGCGCCGTCAGGTTGCGGATCTCCCACTCATCGCGCAGCGGACGCTCGAAGCGCGGCCCTTCGCCTTCGGCGAAATACAGGCCCAGCCCCATCGCGTCCGGCACGGTGAGGATGTCGGAAAACAGGATGGCGGCATCGAGGTCATAGCGCGCCAGCGGCTGCAGCGTGACTTCGCAGGCAAGCGCCGGGCTCTTGCAAAGTTGCAGGAAGCTGCCGGCGCGCTTGCGCGTCTCGCAGTATTCGGGCAGGTAGCGGCCAGCCTGACGCATCAGCCATACGGGCGTGTAGTCGGTGGGCTGGCGCAGCAGTGCACGCAGGAAGGTATCGTTTTTCAGGCGGCTCACGTCGGATCCTCGAATCGCCCTTGCGGGCGTGACAAGCGGTGATTATCGCCTGTCCCCGCCCTCAGCGGGTCATCGTCGCGCACCGGGCGCCGGCACGCGGCCTCAACGACGCCAGAAAGCCGGCGTCAGCACCACCAGCAGGGTGAAGATTTCCAGGCGGCCGAGGATCATCGTGAACGAGAGTACCCATTTATGGAAATCCGCCAATGCCTGGTAGTTGGAGGCCGGTCCCACCTCCGCCAACCCCGGGCCGGTGTTGTTGAGGCAGGCCACCACGGCGGAGAAGGCGGTGATCAGTTCCAGCCCGCTCGCCGACAGCAGCAGGGTCAGCGACACGATGGACACCATGTACATGAAACTGAAGCCCAGCACGGCGTGCAGAATGCCCTCGGGCAGGGGTTGCGTGCCGATGCGCACCGGCACCACCACGCTGGGATGCAGCGAGCGCACGATCTCGCGCAGCACCTGCTTGTACAGGATCATTGCCCGCATCATCTTTATGCCGCCGCCGGTCGAACCGGAACAGGCGACGAAGCTGCCGAGGAACAGCACCCAGATCTGCGCGAAGGTCGGCCAGTGCGTGTAGTCGTAGGTCGCGAGCCCCAGCGAGGTGGAGATCGACACCACATGGAAGGCCACGTAGCGCAGCGTGGTCGCCAGGTCGGCATGGGCGCCGGCCTGCATCAGGTAGGCAGTGAGCATCACGATGCTGAAGGCGAGCACGCCGAAGTAAAACGGCAGCTCCGGATCGCGACGGTAGGGCAGGGTGGAGCGCCGCACCAGGGCCATGTAGTGCGTGGCGAAGTTCAGGCCCGACAGCAGCGCGAAGCCGGCTGCGACGGCCTCCACCGCGGGGTTGTTGAAATGGGCGAGCGAGGCATCCTTGCTCGAGAAGCCCCCCAGGCCGGTGATCGAGAACGAGTGGATCACCGCATCCCAGGGGCCCAGGCCGGCCCACCACAGGGACAGGCCGCAGACCAGCGTGATCAGCATGTAGGTGAGCCACAGGCCCTTCGCCGTTTCGGTGATGCGCGGCGTCAGGCTCGACTCCTTCATCGGCGTCGGCACCTCGGCCTTGAACAACTGCCGCCCGCCGATACCCAGCAGCGGCAGGATCGCCACCACCAGCACGATCACGCCCATGCCGCCGACCCAGTGCATGAAGGTGCGCCACAGGTTGAGCGAGATCGGCAGGTCATCGAGATGGGTCAGGACCGTGCCGCCGGTGGCGGTGAGGCCGGAGACGGCCTCGAAATAGGCGTCGGTGACGGTCAGCCCGGGGATGTTGAGCAGCAGCGGCAGCGCGCCGAACACCGGCAGGCCGATCCAGGTCGCCGCCACCAGCAGGAATCCGTCATGCACGCGCAGGTCGCGCCGCCCGCGCCGGGTGAGCACCCAGAGCAGCAGCCCGACGAGGAAGGTGATGATGATCGAATCGCGGAAGCGGATGCCCTCTCCCAGCCCGAAGGACACCGCCAGCGGGACCGCCATCAGCAGGCCGAAGATCATGATGATCAGGCCAAGCGCGTTGAGGGCGGAATGATAGGCGCGCATGCGGACGAGTGCCGGATCAGAGGAAGGAGAAGCCGACCTGGAACAGCTTCTCGACCCGCCGCACCAGCTTCTTGTGGGTGCAGAAGACGATCACATGGTCGTCCTCGCGGATCTGCGTGTCGTGGTGCGGCATGATGACTTCGCGGCGCACGACCTTGCCGTCCTCTCGCCTGACGTCGCGCACGATGGCGCCGATCGTGGCCCCCTGCGGCAGCGCAATGTCCTCGATCGGCCGGCCCACCACTTTCGAATCCTTCGGGCTGCCGTGAGCGATGATCTCCAGCGCCTCGGCGGCGCCCCGGCGCAGGCTGTGCACCGCTACCACGTCGCCGCGCCGCACATGGGCGAGCAAGGTGCCGATGGACGTATGCGCCGGCGAGATGGCGATGTCGATCGGGCCGCCCTGCACAAGGTCGACGTAGCTGCGGCGGTTGATCAGCGCCAGCGTGCGGCGCGCGCCCATGCGCTTGGCAAGCGAGGCGGACATGATGTTGTCCTCCTCGTCATTGGTCAGCGCGACGAAGAGATCGGTCTCGTCGATGCCTTCGCTCTCCAGCAGCTTCTCGTCGGTGGCGTCGGCGCGCAGCACCAGCGCCCGGTTGAGCTGGGTCGCCACCGCCTCGGCGCGGGCGACATTGCTCTCCAGGATCTTGACGTGATAGTCGTGCTCGATGGAGCGCGCCAGCCGCAAGCCGATGTTGCCGCCGCCGCCGATGATGATGCGCCGCATCGGCCGGTCGCCGCGGCGCAGCTCGCCCATCACCTGGCGGATATGCACGGTGGCCGCGAGGCAGAACACCTCGTCGCCCGGCATGATCACCGTCTCGCCTACGGGAATGATGGGCTCGCCTTCACGATAGATCGCAGCGATGCGCGCCTCGATGTTGGGCAGATGGAAGCGCAGCGCCTTCAGCGGATGCCCAACCAGCGGCCCACCCTCGAACGCACGCACGCAGATCAGGCTGAGCACGCCGTCGGCGAACTCCAGCACCTGCAGCGCCTCGGGAAAGGAAATCAGGCGCTTGATGTGGTCGGTGACGACCTGCTCCGGGCAGATGGAGAAGTCCACCGCGAAATTGTCGTCGTCGAGCAATTCCGGGAAGTCCACATAGTCGGTCGAGCGCAGCCGCGCGATACGCGTGGGCAGGTTGAACAGCACCTTGGCGATGCGGCAGGCGCACAGGTTGGTCTGGTCGGACTGTGTGACCGCAATCAACAGGTCGGCATCGTCGGCACCGGCATCGCGAAGCACCGTCGGCGACGCTGCGTTGCCACAGACGGTGCGGATCTCCAGGCGTTCGCGCAGTACCGCGAGGTGATCGGCGCTGGTATCGACGAGGGTGATGTCGTTGGCTTCCGACACCAGGTTTTCTGCGACCGAGGCGCCGACCTGGCCGGCCCCGAGAATGATGATCTTCACCCGATCCTTCCGACTCGCGTTGGGCCGGACATTCTACACGGGCGGTGGATTCTGCCCGAGAAACATTGTGCGGCGCAGCAAATCAACCGCGGCAGCCGCTCAGCCCTCTTCATGCCGTCGGCCGGCCTGCAGCCCCAGTTGCTTGAGCTTGCGATAAAGATGGGTGCGCTCAAGCCCGGTCTTCTCGGCGAGACGCGTCATGTTGCCACCCTCAAGGCGCAGGTGGTGCTCGAAGTAAAGGCGCTCGAAGGCCTCCCGCGCTTCGCGCAGCGGCTGGTCCAGCGACACGCCGGTCACCGCCGCATCGTGCGACGGCGCGAGCAGGCGCCGCACATCCGCCACGCCGATCTCCTCGTCCAGCGTGCCCAGCGCGAGCGATTTCACCGCTGCGCGCAACTCGGCGTAGCCGCCCGGCCAGGCCAGGTTGCGCAACTGGTTGAGCGCGGCGGTAGAGAAGCGCCGCAGCGGTACCTCGCCGCCCTCGACCAGGTGCAGCAGGATCTGGCTGGCCAGCTCGGGCAGGTCGTCCTTCACGTCGGCAATGGAAGGCGGCGCCAGGCTCACCTCGAACAGGCGCGCCAGCAGGGATTCTTCCCAGCCTTCGGCAAGCAGTGCATCGAGGCTGCGGTCGGTCGCCACCACCACGCGCAAGTCGTAGCGGTCGAGGCGATCCAGCGCGAAGGCGAGGTTCTTCTGCTGCGCGCGCGACAGCCGCGCGAGCTCGCCCACGAAGAGCACGCCGCCGTGGGACGCCTGCAACTGGTTCAGGTCGAGCGGCGTCGTCACCATGGCCAGGTCCAGCCAGGGCGCGCTGCCCGCCTGCACACTGCGCGCCACCAGCTCCGCCAGGCTGCCGCTGCCCACGCGCAGCAACAACACGCGCGAATTCACTGCGATCTGCTCGACGCGCCGGCGCAGCTCGCGCAGCGGCACCGAGCGGGTGAAGGCCGCCAGGGTCAGCGGCGCCGGCGTGCCTGCGGCCTGCGGCCGCTGCAGGCCGCGCTTGACCGCCGCCAGCAGCTTCTGCAGGGCGATCGGCTTTTCCAGGTAGTCGATGGCGCCAATGCGGGTTGCCTCGACCGCGGTATCGATCGTGCCATGTCCGGACATCATCACCACCGGCATCGTGAGCTGGCCGTTGGCAGCCCATTCCTTCAACAGCGTGATGCCGTCGGTGTCGGGCATCCAGATGTCGAGCAACACCATGTCGGGGCGCAGGGCATTGCGCGCGGCGCGCGCGGCCGCCGCGTTCTCGGCGAGCAGCACGTCATGGCCCTCGTCGCGCAGGATCTCGGACAGCAACTCTCGGATGCCCACTTCGTCGTCGACGATCAGTATCTTTGCCATATTTCAGTTGTCGTTACTCGTTGCCGCCAGGCGCAGGCGGATGCGCACTTCGGCGCCGCCGCCGTCGCGGTTCGTCAGCCTGATCTCGCCGCCATGCTCATCGACGATCTTCTTCACCATCGCCAGGCCCAGACCCGTGCCTCGCGACTTGGTGGTGAAGTATGGTTCGAAGGCGCGCGTCAGGACTTCGGCCGGAAAGCCCGGCCCGTTATCACGGAACAGCAGCAGCGCACGCTCGCCCTCGCGGCGGGTGATCACCTGCATTTCGCCGTCCTCGTTGCCGTTGAGCGCGTCCTGGGCATTTTGCAGCAAATTGTGGATCACCTGTCGAATCTGCGTGGCATCGCCCTGCACCGTCGGCAGATCCCCGGCCAGTTCCAGGCGGATGCGACCGGCCGCGCTTTCGTAGAGGTTCAGCACTTCGCGGATGAGGGCATTCAGGTCCACCGGCGCAAGATGCGGTGCCGGCAGGCGCGCGTAGTCGCGGAAGGCGTTGACCAGGTTCTTCATCGCCTCGACCTGGTTGACGATGGTCCGCGTCGAGCGCTCCAGCATCTCGCGGCCGTCGTCGTCGAGCCGGTCGGCAAGCTTGAAGGCCAGGCGCTCGGCCGACAACTGGATCGGCGTCAGTGGATTCTTGATCTCATGCGCCAGCCGGCGCGCCACTTCCGCCCAGGCGGCGGTGCGCTGCGCAGCGATCAGGCGCGAGATGTCGTCGAACACCACCACCGAGCCGCCACCGCCGCTCTGCGGCAGGCGCGAGCCATGGATGAGCAGGGTGAGCGGCGCGCTGTCCTTCACCGGCAGATCGATCTGCGTCTGCCAGTCGCCCTCGTTCGCAGCGAAGCCGGCGAGCAGCGCATCGCGCAGCGCCTCGTGCCGCGGCCAATCGGCGAGCGGGATGTCCTCGAAGCCGGCCAGATCGTCACCGAGGATGGCCAGCGCGCCGTGGTTGGCCGCGCGCAGCGTGCCATCGGCGGCGAATGCCAGCACGCCGGTCGACAGGTTGGCGAGCACGCTCTCCAGATACACCCGCGCCGCTTCGACCGCAGCCCGGCTACGGTCGGCTGCCGCACGCGCATCCTCGAGCTGGCGCGTCATCTGGTTGAAGGACTGCGTCAGCACACCGAGCTCGTCGCGCGCGGGCAGCGCCTGGCGCGGACTGAAATCGCCCTGGGCGACCGCCTGCGTGCCTTCGGCGAGGATCAGCAAGGGTGCGACCAGGCGCCGCGCGATGACGAAGGCCGCTGCCACCGCACCCAGCAGGGCCAGCAGCATGGTGAGCGTCAGCGTCAGGGTGTAGATGCGCTTGAGGCCGACGCGCCCGAGGATCAACTGCTGGTACTGCCGATAGGCCTCCTGCACCGCCTCGGCATTGCGTCCGAAAGTCTCGGGCACGGGCTGGGTCAGTTGCAGCAGGTGCGGCTCCCCCGCCAGGGTGCGCATCGGGATGGGCACGATCACCCGGATCACCAGCCGGCCATCGGGCTGGGTCTCGACGGCGTGCAGGCTCAGTGTCTGCCGCGCCTGACGCAACTGGTTCGCCGTCGGAAGATCGGGCAGCAGCATGCCGGCCGAATCCACCGCGCTGGCAACGATCTGCCCGTTGACACCGACCACCGTGGCGCTGGCGACCCCGGCCTGCTCGCGCAGGCGGTTGAGCAAGGCCGGCTGCACCGGATCCTTGCTCTCGAGCGCGAGCGCCATGCTTTCGGCCTGCTCATGCACCTGGCCAACGAAGAAATCGAGCGCCTTCTGCCCAAGCGCGATGCCGCCTTCGAGCGCCGCATCCACGCGCACGTCGAACCACGACTCGATGCTGCGCACGACGAATTGCAGCGATACCGCATACACGACAACGCCAGGCAACAGGCCCATCAGCGCGAACATCAGCACCAGACGGTATTTCAGACGGGAGCCGAACTGGCGCTGGCGATACTCGCGCCACAGGGTGCGCAACTGCACCGCCACCAGTCCCGCCAGGCCGACGACCACCGCGCCGTTGAGTGCGAGCAGGTAAGGATAGCTGCCGGCGAACAGGTCCGTGTTCGAGCTCGCCGACGTGAGCAGGAATAGCGAGATCGCCGCCAGTCCGGCGGCGACGACGAGCGCAATCCGCTTCATCGGGAAGCGGGCGTGCCTGGGAGGAAGGTCCATCGCATCCAGTCCGTGCCGATATCCCACTCGCGGCTGCCGATCGCAGTCACCTGAAAGGGCTTGGGCAATTGGGTGGTGTCGAGCAGGAAGCGCAGGGCCACCTGATGGGACACGCCCGGCTTGAGCTCGTCTGTGCTTGCGACCTGCCAATGGCGAATGCGCAACATCGTGCGCACGGCCGCTTCGAGGCTCTCGAAGCTTTGCTGGAAGTTGCCGATGAACAGCCGGTAGGAACGTGTGATGGCGTTGTAGTGCAGGCGATACTCGAGCCTGCGGTCTACGACGACCTCGTTGAGCCAGTACCAGCGCGGGCGTTCGATGCGCAGCTCGGCGACAAAATACAGCGACACGCCGCGCGCCACCGCATCCGCCACGCGGGAGTTCAGCTCAAGGTCGATGTCCGCGTTCAGCACGTAGCCCCCGTCGCCGGGGACGATCTCGGCGCTGTGGATGACGCCCTCCTCGGCACAGGCAGTCAACGCGACCCCCATCAACACGAAGGCGTACAGCCAGTGCCGCAAGCACTCAAGGAAGCTTGCGCAGGAGGGCGAAATAGAAGCCGTCATGTTCGGCATTGGGCAGGAGCTGGAAGTCCGGACGATTGTCGATCGGGAACAACTCGGCGTCGCCGTGCCGGCTCAGGAAACGCTCGATCTGCAGGCGGTTTTCCTCGTCGAAGACCGAGCAGGTGACGTAAAGCATTGTGCCACCCGGCGCCAGCGTCTGCCAAAGGGCGTCGAGGATCCCGGCCTGTTGCGCCGCGAAGTGACCGATGTCCTCCTCGCGCCTCAGCCACTTGATGTCTGGATGTCGGCGCGCCACGCCGGACGCCGAGCAGGGAACGTCGGCCAGGATGCGGTCGAACGGCTGGCCGTCCCACCAGGCGGACAGCTCACGGCAATCGGCAACCAGGATCCGGGCAGACAGGCCCAGCCGCTCAAGATTGCGCCGGATGCGCTCCGCACGCCCCGCATCAAGTTCGACGGAGAGCAGGTCGATGTCGGCGCGCTCGAGCATGTGCGCGCTCTTGCCACCCGGCGCCGCACAGGCATCGAGCACGCGCTCGCCATCGCGCGCATCGAGCAAGCGCGCCGCCCATTGCGCGCCGGCATCCTGCACCGACAGCAGGCCCTCGGCGTGGCCAGGCAGGCGCGCCACCGCCACCGGCCGCTCCAGCAGCACGGCGTCGTTGTCCAGGCGGCGCGCACTCAAGCCGGCCTGCTGCAGGCGGCCGAGCACCTCATCCATGGTGGCGCGGCGACGATTGATCCGCAGCGCCATCGGCGGATGTGCGTTGCCCGCCGCCAGCGCTGCCTCCCAGGCATCGGGATGCGCGCGCCGCACCTTCTCCAGCCACCAGCGCGGATGGCCGTGACGCGCCGCCTCGTCGGCCGCGACCCACTCGAGCCAGGCCGACTTCTGGCGCAAGGCGTTGCGCAGCACGGCATTGACCATGCCCTTCATGCCCGGCATCTCCGCAGCCGCAGCCTGCACGGTCTGGTCGACGATGGTGTGCGCCTGCTCCGGCCGTTGCTCCAGCCTGTGCAGCGCGACGAGCAGCAGGCCGCGCACGAACGCAGGCGGCGAAGTGTGGAGCAAGGGCCGCAGGATGGTATCCCCGCGCCCGTACTGCCGCAAAGTGGACCACGCCAGATCGCGCACTGCGCCGCGTGTGCTCTCGGGCAAACCAGGATCGGCCAGCAGCATCGATTCGAAACGGTCGGTCAGGTTCGCGCCGTCGAGCACGGCGGCGACGAGACGTGCCGCCTGCTGGAGGGCATGGCCCAGGCTGTCGGGCGGCAACAGGGCCGGCGCCGGACGAGAGCGGCGCGACGGAGCGTCCTTTTGAGGACGGCGGTTTGGGGCGTTAGGTCGGATCACGGTTCAAGTGCGCTTGGCTGGAAGGGCGCGGCGGGATCAGTCGAGCAAGCCGCGCAGGTGATTCGGAAGGGCGAACTGCGCGCAATGCACCGCAGCATTGTAGTGCTGAAGTTCGCCAAGCCCACGTGCCGCAATACGTGCGTCGACTTCTTCGGTGGTGATTGCCGACGCATCCAGCGTATCGGACGCCACCGCGAATACACACAGGCTGCCGTAGAGCGGGACATGGGTCACATAGGGCTGCACCCGGCGAAAGGTCGCGCGCAGCGCCTTCAGCACCGTGCGCACCTGCTCGCCCTGGAAGGATGCGCTCCCGACCTGCAGGCTCAGCGCACCGCCAGGCAGCAGCAGCTTCCGGCAGAGAGCGAAGAAGTCATGCGTGAACAACGCGCGGGCGGCGCCAACCGGATCGGTGAGGTCGAAGACGATGAGGTCGACGCGTGCCGCCTCGCCTTGTGCGCACAGCGCTTCTACATGCACCAACGCATCGCCGATGTGCAGCTTGACGCGCGGATCGTCAAAGGCGCCACGGTGGACCGCGGGAAAGTAATGGCGGGCGATGTCGACGACGCCGGCATCGAGCTCGACGATGTCGACACGTTCGATCGAGGGATGCTTGAGCAGCTCTTCTGCAGAACCTCCATCACCACCCCCAAGCACCAGTGCGCGGCGCGGGCTGGCATGTGCGACACCCGCGACGTGGGCAAGATTTTCGTGATAGTGGAACTCGTCGCGCTCGGAGGTCATGAAGCAGCCATCGAGGCGGAACAGCCGGCCGAAACGCGGCGTGTCCCACACCTCGATGAGCTGGAAGGGAGTCTGCCTGCGCTCGAGCAGTCTGGCGCCGCGGACCACGAAAGCCGCATCGTCCGCCAGGCGCTCGACCAGCATTCCCTCCTCCGCAGGCAGCTTGTCTCCCGCCATGTTGAACTCCCTGTCGAAGCGTGCATCAGTCGAATTGAGTTGATCTGACGTCTGTTCCACGTGAAACATCGGCCACCGCCATCGAGCCGCATGACGAAGCGCGCACGCTGACGGGCACCTGACAAACGCCTGGCGATCGCCAGACACGACTGACCTCGATCGCTGCACATGGTTTGTTTCACGTGAAACAACGGGGCCACAGCCGAGTCCGTCAATGCGCGGGATGCAACTATTTCCCGATGCAGAACCGCGAGAAGATCACACCCAGCAAGTCGTCGGCGGTGAACTCGCCCGTGATTTCGCCAAGGCTTTCCTGCGCGAGCCGCAGCTCCTCGGCAAGCAACTCGAGCGCCCGCGCCTGCTCTCCCGCCTCGATCACATGAGCGAGCGCCTCGCGCAGCGCCAGCAGGTGGCGCTCCCTCGCCAGGAACACGTCCTCGCCATGAGCATGCCAGCCGGCGATGCGCAGCAACTCCGCGCGCAGCAGATCCATCCCTGCCCCGGTCCGTGCCGAAACGTGAAGGCTCACCCGACCATTGGACTCGACGCGCCGCGGTTCCTCACCGCGCAGGTCGATCTTGTTCGCGACGACGATGCGCTCCACGTCCGCCGGCAACCGCGCATCGATGTCCGCGGTCGGCGCCCGATCAACGTCCGCATCGATCAGCCGCAGGATCACGTCCGCCCGGTGGATCTCGCGCCATGTGCGCTCGATGCCGATCTGCTCCACCGCGTCCGCAGTGTCACGCAAGCCTGCAGTATCGATGATGTGCAGCGGAATGCCTTCGACCTGGATCGTCTCGCGCAGGGCGTCGCGCGTCGTGCCGGCGATCTCGGTGACGATCGCCCGCTCCTCGCCGGCAAGCTGGTTCAACAGGCTGGACTTGCCCACATTCGGCTCGCCCACCAGCACCACGTTGAGGCCGCTGCGCAGCAAGGCGCCCTGCCGCGCGCGGTCGAGCACGCCTTCGAGCTGCGCGCGCAATTCCGCCAGCCGCGGCAGCGCGCGAGTCTTCTCCAGGAATTCGATCTCTTCCTCGGGAAAATCCAGCGTCGCCTCGACCAGCATGCGCAGGTCGATCAAGCCGTCGCGAACGCGGTTGATCTCCTCGGAAAAACGGCCCGACAGCGATCGCACCGCCGAGCGTGCCGCGGCAGCCGTCGAGGCCTCGATCAGGTCGGCCACGCCTTCGGCCTGCGCGAGGTCCAGCTTGCCGTTCAGGAAGGCACGGCGGGTGAATTCACCCGGCTCCGCCAGTCGCGCGCCGAGCTGCAGGCAGCGCTGCAGCAGCAACTGCATGACCACCGGGCCGCCATGCCCTTGCAGTTCGACGACATCCTCGCCGGTGAAGGAAGCCGGCCCGGGGAAGAAAAGACAAAGGCCCTCGTCGATCGCCTCGCCCGCTTCATCGAGGAAGCGGGCAAAGCGGGCGACGCGGGCCTCCGGTTCGCGTCCGGTCAGCGTGCGGGCGAATTCCCGCAGGCCGCTGCCGGACACGCGCACGACACCGATGCCTCCCCGGCCCGGCGCCGTCGCGATGGCAGCAATCGTGTCAGGCTGCCTTGCCGCCCTTGCTTCCACTTTCGATCATCCGCGTGATCTGCCACTGCTGGGCGATCGACAGGCAGTTGTTCACCACCCAGTAAAGCACCAGGCCGGACGGGAACCACAGGAACATGAAGGTGAAGATGATCGGCATCGCCAGCATCACCTTGGCCTGGATCGGATCCGGCGGCGTCGGGTTCAGCTTGGTCTGGATCAGCATGGACACGCCCATGATGATCGGCAGGATGAAATACGGATCCTTCGCCGACAGATCCTGGATCCAGCCCAGCCACGGCGCCTGGCGCATCTCCACGCTGCCGAGCAGCACCCAGTACAGCGCGATGAACACCGGGATCTGCACCAGGATGGGCAGGCAGCCGCCGAGCGGGTTGATCTTCTCGGTGCGGTAGAGATTCATCATCTCCTGCTGCATCTTGGCCTTGTCGTTGCCGTACATCTCCTTCATGCGCTGCAGGCGCGGGCCGAGCACACGCATCTTCGCCATCGACTTGTAGCTGGCCGCCGACAGCGGGAAGAACAGCGCCTTCAGCATCACGGTGACGAGGATGATCGCCCAGCCCCAGTTGCCGGTGAGTTTGTGCAGCCAGGCCAGCACCCAGAACAGCGGCGCCGCGATCACCGTCAGCCAGCCGTAATCGACCACGAGATCGAGGCCGGGTGCGATGCCGTGCAGCTTGTCCTGCTCCTGCGGGCCGGCATAGAGGCGGCTCTCGACCTTGCCGGTCGCCCCGGAAGCGATCTGCGCCACCGGCAGGATCACGCCCGCCGAATACGTGTCGTTGCCCAGCGCACGTGCGAAGAACTCACGCTGCACACCCTCGGCGGGCAGCCAGGCGCTGACGAAGTAGTGCTGCACCAGCGCGACCCAGCCGTCCGGCGCCGACTTGGCGAACTTCGCCTTGCCATCCGTGATCTCGGAGAACGTCACCTTCTGGAACTTGGCACCATCGGTGTAGAAGGCCGGGCCGATGAAGGTCTGCACGCCGCCGAAGCCTTCCGGCATCTCGGCCGGTTTGCCGTCGCGCGTGAGCTGGAAGTAGGCGTGCGGCTCGATGGGCTTGCCGCTCTCGTTGCGGATGTCATAGCTCACATCCACCAGGTAGCTGCCGCGCTTGAAGGTCATCACCTTGGTCACGCGGACGCCGCCCTGCTCCGGTGCCTCCAGGCGCAGCACCACCGCATCCTCGCCGTCCTTCAACTTGAGCTCGCTACCGGGCAGCGTGAACAGCGTCTTGTGCGTCGGCAGGCCTTCGCCGATGAGACCGGTCTGTGCCGCATAGACGTGCGCCGAGCCGTCGTCGAACAGCAGGAAGGGCTTGGTGTGGTCTTCCTTCTGCTTGTGCTGCTTCAGTTCGAGACGGACGATGTCACCGCCCTGCGCCGACACTTCGGCGCGCAGCAGGTCGGTTTCCACCACCGTGCGCGGCGCACTCGCCGTGGCGGCAGCCGGCTCGCCCGGCACGCCGGCCTGGGCTGCGGCCAGCGACGCGCTCGGCTTCGGCACCGACGCATCCGCGGCAGCCCCGGCGGACGATGCGGCAGTTGGCGCGGGCGCCGGTTGGTTGTGCTTGACCCAGCCTTCCCACAACATGACGATGGAAAAGGCGAAGACGAGGAAGAGGATGAGGCGGCGTTGATCCATCGTGGTGGTTCTACCGTTGGTCAAGAGACAATGTCAGGGAACAGGATCATACCCGCCCGGATGGAAGGGATGGCATCGCCCGACACGCTTGATCGCGAGCCAGCCGCCGCGCAGCGCGCCATGGCGCTGCACCGCTTCGATCGCGTACTCGGAACAGGTGGGATGAAAGCGGCAGTTTCGCCCCAGCATCGGGCTGATCGCGTACTTGTAGAAGCGCAACAGGGCGATCAGCACCGTCTTCATGTGCGGGGCAACCTGTGCAACAGGCCGAGCAGGTCGTGATTGAGCTCGGCGCGGGTCGCCTTCGCGACCGGGGCGTGCAACCTCACGACGAGGTCGTGCATCGGCAAGCTCGTGCGCTGGCGGCGGAACAGCTCGCGGGCGATGCGCTTCACCAGATTGCGCACGTTGGCTCGCTTGGCCAGCTTCTTGGCGACGACCACCCCCAGCCGGGCGGTATCAAGTCCATTGGGGCGGTAGTGCAGCATGAAGTAGCGCCCGCGAAGTGCGCGCCGAAAAGCAAAAACGGATGAATACTCATCCGTTTTGTGCAATCTGTGAGCGCTGCGGAACCCCTGATCAGCACTCGCGGGCTCGGCCACCTCAGACGGCGAGGCGATGACGGCCCTTGGCGCGACGCGCACGGATGACGGCGCGACCACCACGGGTCTTCATGCGAACCAGGAAGCCGTGGGTGCGCTTGCGGCGGACGACGGAGGGTTGGTAGGTGCGTTTCATGATCGGATTGCCCGTGTTAGGTCAAACCGAGGATTGAAATGCATAATCCCATGTTTGTCAATAACAATTTTTGGCCGACCCTGTGGATAAGTCCCCCCGCGGGGGTTAGAATGTGGGCCCTGAACAACACCTTGCCGAGCGGTTCATTCATTGGGACCTTGCCCAGCGCAGGCCCGGAGCCGGCGGCAATCGAGACCTTCGACAAGCTCCCGACCGCCGAAAGTGCTCCGTCGCCGCCGCCTCAGGGCGCCGGCAGGGCGCGGGTAGCGTGTCGCCCAACCGAACCGCTGCTCCGTGATCCAAGAATTCTGGTCTTTCTGCCTGACGCGCCTTGAACAGGAACTGCCCCAGCAGCAGTTCAACACCTGGATCAAGACGCTGCGCGCCGAAATCGCCGAGCGCGCCGACGGTGCGGTCCTCAACCTGTACGCGCCCAACCGCTTCGTGCTGCAGTGGGTGCGCGAGCGTTACCTGCGACGCATCACCGAACTGGCCGACGAGTTCCACGCCGGACCGCTCGCGGTCGAGCTGCAACTGCCCGCCGGCGGTGCCGCGCGCACCGTCGCGCCGGCAACCGGCACGGCGGCACGGGCCGTGACCGAAGGAGCCACGACCAACCGCAGCGAATCCTCGGCCGCCACCGAAGCTGCCGTCGCAACGCCTCCCGAAGCACCTCCCGCACGCAAGGCCGCGCCTGCCGTCATCGTGCCGCGCGCCGAACCTGAGCCGGCTTCTGCGCCCACGTCCGCGCTCGACATCGCCTACGACAAAACCCGCCTCAACCCCGACTTCACCTTCGACACCCTGGTCACCGGCCGTGCCAACGACCTTGCGCGCGCCGCCGCCATGCAGGTGGCGCAGAACCCGGGCACGTCCTACAACCCGCTGTTCATCTACGGCGGCGTCGGCCTGGGCAAAACCCACCTGGTGCACGCCATCGGCAACGCGGTGTTCCGCCACAACCCGCGCGCGGTGATCCGCTATGTACACGTCGAGGACTACTACGCCGACGTCGTGCGCGCCTATCAGCAGAAAAGCTTCGATGCGTTCAAGCGCTACTACCGCTCGCTCGACATGCTGATCATCGACGACATCCAGTTCTTCAATAACAAGAACCGCACCCAGGAAGAGTTCTTCCACGCCTTCAACGCCCTCACCGAAGCGCGCAAGCAGATCGTCATCACCTGCGACACCTACCCCAAGGACATCCAGGGCCTGGAAGACCGCCTGATCTCGCGCTTCGACTGGGGCCTGACGGTGCAGATCGAGCCGCCCGAGCTCGAGATGCGCGTCGCCATCCTCAAGAAGAAGGCCGAGGCGCTGCGCGTGGCGGTCGACGACGACGTCGCCTTCCTGATCGCCAAGAACCTGCGCTCGAACGTGCGCGAACTCGAAGGCGCGCTCAACAAGGTGGTCGCCTATGCCCGCTTCCACGGCCGCCAGATCGGCCTGGAAGTGGCCAAGGACGCGCTCAAGGACCTGCTGCACGCGCACAACCGCCAGCTCTCCATCGAGCACATCCAGAAGACGGTCGCCGACTACTACAAGATCAAGGTCGCCGACATGCACTCCAAGAAGCGCACCCGCGTCATCGCGCGCCCGCGCCAGGTGGCGATGTGGCTGGCCAAGGAGCTCACCCCGATGTCGCTGCCGGCGATCGGCGAAGCCTTCGGCGGCCGCGACCACACCACCGTGCTGCATGCCTGCCGCACCATCACCGAGCTGCGGCTTGGCGATGCGCAGCTCAACCACGACGTGCACGTGCTCACCCAGGTCCTGCGGGGCTGAGCATCCTGAAACCTCTTCCGATCAACCCACAGACCTGATCCGACGCCATGCTTCTGCTCACCACCACCCGCGATGCGCTCCTGGCCCCGCTGCAGTCGGTTGCCGGCATCGTCGAAAAGCGCCACACGCTGCCGATCCTGTCCAACGTGCTGATCGAGAAGCACGGCGACCAGCTCACGATGCTGGCCACCGACATCGAGATCCAGATCCGCACCATCACCGGCGGCCACATCGGCGGCGAGGATGCCTCCATCACCGTCGGCGCGCGCAAGCTGCAGGACATCCTGCGCGCCCTGCCCGACAGCGGCGACATCAGCCTCACGCTCGACGACAAGCGCCTCACGGTGAAGGCCGGCCGCAGCCGCTTCCAGTTGCAGACCCTGCCCGCCGCCGACTACCCGCGCATGAACCTGCCCGACAGCGACGCCGCGCGCCTCACCATCAGCCAGCGCGCCTTCAAGCGCCAGCTCGCACAGGTGTCGTACTCGATGGCGCAGCAGGACATCCGCTACTACCTCAACGGCCTGCTGATCATCGCCGACGGCGGCGAGCTGCGCATGGTCGCCACCGACGGCCACCGCCTCGCCTATGCCGCGGCCGACCTCGACGCGCCAGTCGCCGCGCGCACCGAAGCCATCCTGCCGCGCAAGACAGTGCTCGAACTCGCGCGCCAGCTCGCCGACAGCGACGACCCGCTGGAGATCCTGCTCGCCGGCAACCAGGCGGTGTTCCGCTTCGGCCCGATCGAGCTCGTCACCAAGCTCATCGACGGCAAGTTCCCCGACTACGAGCGCGTCATCCCGCAGGCGCATCCCAAGCTCGTCACCTTCAACCGCCAGCCGCTGCTCGCTTCCCTGCAGCGCGCCGCGATCCTCACCAACGAGAAGTTCCGCGGCGTGCGCATGGTGCTCGAAGACGGCATCCTCAAGATCGTCTCCACCAACGCCGAGCAGGAAGAGGCGCAGGACGAACTCGAGATCGACTACCAGGGCGACAAGCTCGACATCGGCTTCAACGTCACCTACCTGCTCGACGTGCTCAACAACCTGAGCTCCGACACCGTCGACTGGCGCTTCAACGACGGCAACTCCAGCGCGCTGATCACGCTGCCGGGCAACGACAAGTTCAAGTATGTCGTGATGCCGATGCGTATCTAAGCAGCCGCTTCACCGCAGCACCCGTTCTTTACGAATCACCGAGATGACCATGTCCGAACCGCAAGACCAGCCCACCGCATCCGCCAAGGCGCACGAAGACTACGACGAATCCAGCATCCAGCAGCTCGAAGGGCTGGAGGCGGTGCGCAAGCGCCCCGGCATGTACATCGGCGACACCTCCGACGGCACCGGCCTGCACCACATGGTTTTCGAGGTCGTGGACAACTCGATCGACGAGGCGCTGGCCGGCCACTGCGACGACATCGTCATCACCATCCACGCCGACAACTCCATCTCGGTCTCCGACAACGGCCGCGGCATTCCGGTCGGCGTGAAGATGGACGACAAGCACGAGCCCAAGCGCAGCGCGGCCGAGATCGTCATGTGCGTGCTGCACGCCGGCGGCAAGTTCAACCAGAACAGCTACAAGGTGTCCGGTGGCCTGCACGGCGTGGGCGTGTCCTGCGTCAACGCGCTGTCGAAGTGGATGCACGTCACCGTCGCCCGCGACGGCAAGCGCCACCTGCTCGAATTCGAACGCGGCAAGCCGCAGAACCGCGTCATCGAGGTCGTCGACGGCGTCGAGGTCAGCCCGGCGCGCGTCATCGGCGAGACCACCAAGCGCGGCACCAAGGTGCATTACCTGGCCGACGACGAGATCTTCGGCACCATCGAGTACCACTACGACATCCTCGCCAAGCGGCTGCGCGAGCTCTCGTTCCTCAACAACGGCGTCAAGATCCGCCTCGTCGACCAGCGCACCGGCAAGGAAGAGGACTTCGCCTTCGCCGGCGGCGTGAAGGGCTTCGTCGAGTACATCAACCGCGCCAAGACCGTGCTGCACCCCAACGTGTTCTACGCCCAGGGCACCACCCGCATCCCCACCGGCCACGGCCACGACGCCGAACTGGCGGTGGAAGTGGCGATGCAGTGGAACGACAGCTACCAGGAACAGGTGCTGTGCTACACCAACAACATCCCGCAGGCCGACGGCGGCACCCACCTCACCGGCCTGCGTGCGGCGATGACGCGCGTCATCAACAAGTACATCGAAGAAAACGAGATCGCCAAGAAAGCCAAGGTCGACATCACCGGTGACGACATGCGCGAAGGCCTCGCCTGCGTGTTGTCGGTCAAGATGCCCGACCCCAAGTTCGCCAGCCAGACGAAGATGAAGCTGGTCTCGTCGGAAGCCCGCCCGGCGGTGGAAGAAGTCGTCGCCAGCAAGCTCGGCGACTTCCTGCTCGAAAACCCGATCGACGCCCGCACCATCTGCAACAAGATCGTCGAAGCCGCCCGCGCCCGCGACGCCGCCCGCAAGGCGCGCGAGATGACGCGCCGCAAGGGCGTGCTCGACGGCGTCGGCCTGCCCGGCAAGCTCGCCGACTGCCAGGAGAAGGACCCCGCGCTGTGCGAGCTCTACCTCGTCGAGGGCGACTCTGCAGGCGGCTCGGCCAAGCAGGGTCGCGATCGCAAGTTCCAGGCGATCCTGCCGCTCAAGGGCAAGATCCTCAACGTCGAGAAGGCCCGCTTCGACAAGCTGCTGCAGAGCCAGGAAATCGCCACCCTGATCACCGCGCTGGGAACGAGCATCGGCAAGGACGACTACAAGCCCGAGAAGCTGCGCTACCACCGCATCATCCTGATGACCGACGCCGACGTCGACGGCGCCCACATCCGCACCCTGCTGCTCACCTTCTTCTACCGCCAGATGCCCGAGCTGGTCGAGCGCGGCCACATCTACATCGCCCAGCCGCCGCTGTACAAGATCAAGCACGGCAAGACGGAGATCTACATCAAGGACGACCACGAGCTCAACGGCCACCTGCTCAAGCTCGCGCTCGACGGCGCCCGCCTGACCCCGCGCGACGGCGCCGCGCCCATCGTGGACGAAGCCCTCGGCGGCCTGGCACGCAGCTACCTGCTCGCCGAAGCCGTCATCAAGCGTCTGGCCAGCTACATCGACCCCGAAGTGCTGCAGGTCATGCTCGCGCACGACCTCGAAGTCAGCCTGGAAGACGAAGCCGCCGCCCGCTCCTCCGCCGAGCGCATCCAGGCCCATCTACCCGAAGGCCTGCAGATCTACGCCGAATTCCATGAAGAAGCCGAAGGCTGGCGCCTCACCATCGAGCGCATGCACCACGGCAACCGCAAGTTCGGCTGGGTGGAGCACGACTTCCTCGTCTCCGGCGACTACCGCAGCATCCGCAATGCCGCCGAAGCCATCTCCGGCCTCATCGGCCCCGGCGCCGAAATCCGCCGGGGCGAAAAGCGCCAGCCCGTCACCCGCTTCGCCGACGCCATCGGCTGGCTGCTCAATGAGGTCGAACGCGGCCTCACCAAGCAGCGCTACAAGGGCCTCGGCGAGATGAACCCCGAGCAACTGTGGGAAACCACCATGGACCCCGCCGTGCGCCGCTTACTGCGCGTGCAGATCGACGACGCCATCGCCGCCGACGAGATCTTCACCACGCTGATGGGCGACAACGTCGAGCCAAGAAGGGCGTTCATTGAGGGCAATGCGCTGTATGCGCAGAACATTGATGTGTGAGTTGTTGTAGCGGCGTGTAGGTTCTCACTCGTTCTGAAATTTTTCTCACATCGGTGAAATAGATTTCTCAAGAACGATGAAAATAACCTACTGCCGGACAGGAGCCGGGGGGCGCGCGGTAGATACCGAGCGTGCACCCATCTTCATAGACCTTATACCGGAGAGCGCAGCGACAACACCCCACCGAACGCTATACGGACGGTGCGTTGCCGACGGCCATTCATGGCGGAAACCGGCCCGAAGAAGAGTCGCGACCTCGTAGTGACGTCGCGTCGCCCCCACAGCTCGGACCGGCTCCAGCGCTGCTGTACGACGTCATTCTCTGCGACCTCGCGTTAGGCCGTCTCTCCGCCTTCTGCTGCGCTGCACACCCAGCAGAAGGCTACGGGGCACGTAAGGTGTCTTTTCAGATTGATCAGGGACTGGCAGCACGCGTGACTTACGAACCGCAGAAGCGGTGGGCCACCAATGTGAAGCTTAGAGGGAACTCAAACGTGGTTCTCGGACACCGTAGGCCGGGACGAGAAGCGAACCAACTAGCGACAGATGCGACCCTCTTCGTCTCTCGCATCATCATCTCTAACCGCGTGAAGCGCCTTCAATGCCCTCCGTGCCTTGGCCTCTATGCGCTGCGCCTCACGCTCAAGCTCAGCCTGCGTCGCGGTCACAGACTGCTGTTTGGACAGTTGATCGAGAATCCAAGTCTGAACTAGTTCGTACTTTGGTCGCCTTGATGTCATCGACTTCCCCCATCTCCGTCCTCAACGCCGCTTAGGCCCTTGAGTGCCATGAGGTTGTACTCAAGTCTCATTCTGAGAGCAAAACTCTCAAGAAGTTCGCTGTAAGCGTGCTCGTACCGCCGCAAGAAGCCCCTTGGCTTACTATAGAGCAGCGAGACCACAAAGAACATGTCGGGATCAACAAGGCGAACTGGGTAGCAAATCAGAGATGCATCCTCATAGTCTCCAACGCTGCCCTCTATGACAAACTGGGGACGGGGCCGCCTGAGTTCCTCGGCTGTACTTTCGATCACTACAATCCTTCCAGTTCTCACCGCCGTCATGATGCCAGACTCCCGACGGCTCAGAACGTCGCAGGATGTGCGAACTCCTAAATTTGAAGGAAGGTGGCATACGATCTGCTCAACCTTACCCTCGCGAACAAGGGAAAGATTTGCCCTCAAATCTGTTTTCTTCGACCGCGGACTGGCGCTAAGGAGTGAATAGAACAACTGCCAAACACCCTGCGTCAGACGATCTAATTGGGCGCGCGGCTGAGTAATTGCACCAAAGATACTTCCTGGCAGTGACTGCTCTTGATTTTTGCCATTCCCTCCTTTCAAGAGTAAGAGCCTCTCCCCGAAGCGACGCTCCTTCCGACCAACAACCTCATCAAACTCCGTCACCATTAGCGCAAATGCTCTCTCCCAGTCAGGTGGCCCCTCACGAAGCGCAGTCGCCAGTATCGACCTCGCCCAGATCAACCCTAGCGTCCAAAAGAATCCTCCCGTGAGCGATAGCGCGGGGTTTGCCTCTAGCATGCTCGCAACCAACGGCCAGTTGGTACGGATGCTTGTCGCAAACTTCTCAATAGAGAAATAATGCGTCACCAGCGCTGGCGGTGCCGAGATAAGCAAGGCCCAAATCGCCTCGAAGAGCTTTGGGTGACCCCACACAACGCGCCGCAATACACCTGCAGCTCCATGAAATTGTCGGACGAAGCTTCTTAATCTCTCCGAACTTGATTCCGCCTTCCGCTGATTCGGCGCTTTTCCAGCAGGCCCACTACGTTTATTTTGTCTGCGTTTCGTTGTCACGTTTCTTAGTTTTTATTTATCACATTCTCTATAAATGCAACTATTGCAAACCCAAGCTGCACAGGACTCTTCCGCGGCAATGCTAATGTGCAACTTACCTTTATCAGCAAGCAAGAGACCAACAGCTAGTTCTCAACCTAAAATTCCTACAGTGCGCGGGATGACCAATTGAACGTCCTCCCCCGTCCAAACGGCGCGTCCGCTTAGCATGCGAGCGCTGTCGCCCTGGTTCCACATCTCTAAGGGAATGTCCTCGATCACGTCCTCAATGAAAACGTGCGTACCCGGCTCCAGGCCTTTTGGAAGTACGTAGGCGGCAAGCGGGAAGGGTCGGTCAGGCCGCACCCAAAACCAATCAGCTACTTGCTCCCAGGGTGACCTCCCGTCGGACTGAATCTCGCGCTGATCTTCGGCGGGGGGAAATCCGTCTCGATAATCCCCAGACCACCACAGTCGCCCAGTCACCAAGTGCCGATAGACGATAAATTTTCGATCTCCGAACTCATTCTCGGTGCCTACCCGGCGAAAGACCAATCGTTGCCCCTGCGATGCCGCGTAATCCATTGTAGGGAGGCTTCGAGCAGTCAGCACGACCGGCAGTTGCTCCGGATTCCCCTCATGGATACCAGGTGTCCGCAGGTAAACAAGACGCCGAGCTGTGGGTGTCGCAAATATACACAGTCGCGGATTTTTGGTGAGAGCACTCCTCAACTGCTCGTCCGACATGTCATCGATACAACGAACCGTAGTTTCGCATATCGAGCAATACCTATCGGGCTTCCCGTGATCCAAACGGTCCAACTGTTCAGGCCGCATCGCGTATGGACAGTAGACCGTCTTGATAAAGGCCCCGCTGTCGTCATACAAGGCGTTGGTCAGGGCATCGAAAATCATCACTCCCTCCTCGATAAGCACTCAGTCCCGCTCAAACCCCTGCGCGTCAAAACGCAGCGTCCTCGCGTTCTCGGTGACAATCCGCACAACTTGATCCGACACCCCATTCGGCAACGAAGCCTCGATCTCAAGGGTGACACGCACATTCGCGCCCTCAAGGCCGAGCAGATGAGCGATCACCTCCTCTGCGATTCGCCCGGCGTCACGCCCAAGTCTCGTCGCGTCGAGCGCGACCGAACCGTGGAAACGCCTCGGGAGCGCTGCAGCCGCGGTTCCTGAGTACCCTGCCGCGGTCGTGCTCGTGCCACTGCCGCCTGGAGGCTGGGCGATCGGCTCGGTCGCCCGGAACACTGCTCCTGAGGCTCCAGCGGCGACGCTAGTGCCTACAGTTGGTTGATACTGCGCCGCGATCTGCTGTTTTGCGACATCCGGTTTGACCAGAAGCCCACCATCGTCGGGCTGCAGTGCAAACCGCTGGCCGCTGCGAAGGCCGCGGTAGCGCTGAGAGCCTTCGTCGAAACTGTCCGCGTAGGCGAACGAATCGGTCTCCCACGTGAGCAGACCCAGACCATCTTCGATCGCCCTCCACAGCACGATGCTGGAGGCCAGACGAGGCAGATAGACGTAGCGCGCGAAATCGTCAGCCAGTTGCTTCACGGACGCATGGCTGCCGCGCCAGAGCGGCACCTTGTCCATCTCCATACGCAGCATGGTCCCAGCCAAGCTGATCGCGAGCAGATCATCATTGCGGAGTTTCTTGCTGGCACGTGCCGCCAGCGCTTCCTGACCGCTCAGCTTCATGACCTGAATCTCGACCGCCGCCTGCGGATTCGGCTGCACCGGCACCAAGAGCCACTGGAAGGCCTCAGGGAGACGCGCCACTACGGCACCCTCTGCCGCTCGCCGCTGCGTTTCCGCCTGCTTGACCTGATGCGGAGAAAGATCGAGTTGCTCCCGCTCTTCGAGGATCGAACTCCAAGCCAGGTAGCGACGCAGGGCTTCGTCAAGGTCCTGGAGACGCGTGCTGTCGGGTGCGAGGAAGACGAGGCTGTTACGGTAAAGTCGGGGGGCGTTGCCCCGCGACTCGAGAATCGCCTTGGCCGCCGTCAGTGCACCGCAGCGAGGATCTTTGCTATAGGCACATTCGGGCCCAAGCAGAACCAGCTTGGCCTCCGTGTCGTCGGGGACGTCGCTACCTGAACCTGGGATTGGATGGACCCGGCTAAACTCACCGCGATGCTCGATATCCCGCCGCAGCCGCAGTTCCAGCTCATGATGGACCGCGTCCGGATCGCGCTTGAGCTGCTCGGCACGGTCGTCCGCGAGCTTGGTGACGGTCGGTTGGGTGTCGTACCAGTACCTCGGCCCATCGGTGTAGAGGTATGTGGCTGCGGACGTAAGACGGCGCAGCGCATCGCCAAACACCGCTGGCGACTCACCCGGCATCACGCAGCCCAGTTTCACGCGCCGATCCTCAAGCCCGCGGTTCGAGGCGCCCGCGGTAGGAGCCGAACCCAAGTAAATGGTCCGCGCAACGCGCCGAGTCGCCGCAAACTTGCCGAGGTTGGGCACATCGCCGTCTATGCGCAGGGGCAGGGCGTTCGGACCATCGACGTCCTTCGCGAGGATCGGCTTCCAGCTATCCGAGAGATAGCGCGTCAACTCGTCGCTGACACGTGGGTCATCGATCGGAATGTTCGCAGGAAGGATCAGCGGATTGCGGTCGCCCCGCTCCCACAAACTGTGAATCACGGCTGCCATCAGACGCAGCACACCACGAGTGCGCTGGAATTTCACCAGCGTGGACCAGTCCGTATAAAGCCGATCGAATACTTCGGGGTGGATCGGGTACGCTGCCTTCAGTCGGGTTTCGTACTCCGCGTCCACGCATTCGGGGGGAAACTCTGCTCGCTGCGTGCGATAGAAGTCGAAGAACTCGCGCGCCACGGTATCGCGCGCAATGAATTGCTCTCGTTCGATCAGCGGCTCGAACAGGCGTCGGCGCACGATCTCGAAACCTTCTTCGGTGCTCGCCGGAGCCCAAGACGACTCGACCCGGCCGATAACGTTGCGCAAGCGCGCAAGTGCAGCCCGACCGCGCTCTCCGCCAACCTCCTCGTCATCACCACTCGCATGCGGTGACGTCGCTGTATCCGAAGCGGGCAGGCTAATGACGAGAAGCGCGTTTTTGGCGAGCTTGGCAGACTCCGTCAGCGCTTGTGCAAAGCTGAAATGGGTTTCGAAATTGCCGCCAGGCAGTTCCGTCACATCGTGGAGCTGACGCGCATACGCCACCCACTCGTCAATCAGGATCAGGCAAGGGCCATACTCGTTCATCAACTCGCGCAGCGCATCGCCCGGGCTGGTGCCACGTTCATCGTCGGCCGCGATCCTTGCAAAGGCCTCCGCCTTACCGAGTTGCCACGCCAGTTCGCCCCAAAGGGTACGGACCACCGTACCGTCCGGCTTGACGGATGGATTACCGGGGGAGATCTTGTTGCCGACCAGCACCACACGACGCACGGCAGGTAGTCGGCTCACCCCCACCTCTTTGAGCAGCGCATCAACGCCCATGAGCTCTGCTGGCGCCACCCCCGAGAACAGGTGATACAGGGCGAGCATGGAGTGGGTCTTGCCGCCCCCGAAGTTCGTCTGCAGTTGCACGACAGGGTCGCCGCCGTCGCCCGTAACGCGAAGCATTGCCCCCTTCAGGAGCTGCTTCAGGCTCTCGGTCAGGAAGGTGCGACGGAAGAACTCGGCCGGGTTGCGGTATTCATCCGAGCCTTCGTTCAGATGCACCTGCCACAGGTCCGCAGCAAACTCCGCCTGCTGATAGCGGCCACTGGCGACGTCGCGGTGCGGGCTCACCACCTCGCGCCAGGGCTTCAAGGTGCCGCTGGCCTGCGTCTGGATGGCCGTGCCCACCGTCTTGCGCTTTTCGTTGCGCATCTGCTCGTCGAAGATGAGACGACGCAGTTCCATCTTCATGCGGCCCACTTCGTCGGCCTGCGACGCAGACACTGCAGTCAGCAGTCGCGCGATCGAATCGAGTGCCCGATCGGTATCGTCGCTCGAGAATGGATCTTGATGAGCCCAACGGTTGCGGTACCCACGGAGCTCCCCGACCAGTCCGCGCTCCGCCGGGCCCAAGGTCTGGCGAAACACCTCGTTCCAGGTCTCCCACATCAGCTTGAGCAGGCTGGCTGCGTCCCAATCGCGAATGGACTTGTCCTTGGTGAGGGGATCCTCGGCAAAGCTGCGCAGAGTAGCGAGCCCACGGCCCTCCTTGACAGCCAGTGTCGTCTCGCGATCCACAAAGGGAGCAAGTCCGGCTTTCAGCAGATCGAGCGCCTTACCCACCCGCTCCTGGTTGGTCATTGCCATGTCTTTGGTCTCTTTTTCATTCCACGATCATCGCTCTTCGACTCGACTAGCCGTTGATCGCCTCCAACATCACAGAAGCAAGTCGTCCGACGCTGCAATGCGCACGGTCTCCTCGCCAAGCGTGAGATCGTGGACGCCGTCGAGAAATATCCGCCCCTCCACCGGCTGCCCGTCCAGCCAGCTCCCGAAGGTACTTCCCAGATCGCAAAGCCAGACGTCCGATGGGTAGTTGATGATCACCGCGTGCCGGCGGCTAATCGACTGGGCCTGAATCTTAAGCGCATTTGCATGCAGAAACCCGATCGAAATGATCGGCTCCGACGACTCGAGCACGTCGCCGGATGTCCGACGAAGGACGATCCCATTCGGCTTCGCCGACGCCTTGGAGAGATCGAACCGGTAGTCCTGAAACAGCAGCTTCGATTTGAGTGAGGGGCCATCCTCCGCAGCCCATGAACGAGGCTTCTCGCGAGCGACGGTCAGGTTGTAGGCGATGAACGGATTGACGATGTTGCTCTCGTCGATATCTTCGAGCTCACGCGGGCTATAGCCGCCGTTGAGCAGCCGGCACAGGAACCGGTTGTTCCTGAAGCAATCCCCAGGGGCTCGTTCGTTCATCATCGTCCGTGCGAGATCCTCCCCAGCTTCGAACCGATCGGTAAGGAAGTAGCACTGCAGCAGAAGGTTATAGGCCTCGTAGTCGGCGGCACTGCGGTCGAGGTGATCGGTCAGCAGGGAGATTGCGCCCGAAATCCGACCCTCCTCGATGTTCAGGCGGGCGAGTTCCTTCTGAACCGGTGTCCGCGGGTTGATGGCCAGGGCTTCCGAGAAGTGCCGCCGGGCCTCACGGACACGCCTGATCTGCAGATTGAAGCGCGCTGCGGCAAGAATCGCCGAGTGGCACTTCGGGCTCAGGTGCAATGCCTGATTGATCGCACGCTCAGCCTGCTTCCACTTCTTCCTGGCAAGCAGGTTCTCTGCCTTTTCCGCCAGGGCATGCGCCTTGATGCGCTTCGCATCGACTACATAAGGGACGTGCTTGCCACGGATGGCCTCGGCAAATTCTGTCGCCGTCTGGAAGCGCATCTCCGGCGTCGGATGCGTCGCCTTCAGCAGCACCTCCTGCTGCCAACGTGGCAGAGACTCGGGCACAAAATCGTGTGCTAGCCTCGCTTCCAACGCCGCACGAGCAGAGAGATCCTCGAACGGATGCCTTCCGGTCAGCGCCTCCTGCATCGTGAGTCCGAGCGCATAAACATCCACCCTCGGATCGCTACTGTGCACCCGCTCGCCCAACAGCATCTCAGGCGCCATGTAGAGCAGCGTCCCGGTCGCCCGGTTTGCGACACCGAAGTCGCCGAGCTTGATGCGCCCTTCGCCGTCAAAAAGCACATTCGCAGGCTTCACATCATGGTGAACGATGCCCCTGTCGTGCACAAAAGCCAGCGTATCGCAGAGGTCCAGCACCCACCGAACGACATCCTCGTTGGAGAAGTGCCGCTCACCATTGAGACGCAGATGCAGGCTACCGCCCGCGCAGTGTTCCATGACGAGAAACAGCCGGCCATCGCGTTCGAAGTGGTGATGAAACGCGACGACGCCCGCATGCTGAAAGCGCGCAAGCGTCTGCATCTCCCAGATCAGATCGTCATGATCGTCCGGATCGTTGCGGCTGAGCATCTTGATCGCAACCCGACGCCCCGGGATGACTTCGTCCTCGGCAAGAAACACTTCGCCAAAGCCCCCGCTTCCAAGCCGGCAGAGAACGCGATACTTGCCATCCAGCAAATCATCGACCGCAATCACGCCCCAGCCTCACCACACGATAGTCAGCGCCACCGAAGCGTTGCAATCTCTGCCTGCGAGTCATCCCAATGCCTCGGTCAAAAAAGCTCGCCCGGGCGCGTGGCGATCTCGGCAACCGGAATCTCATGCGCCAACCGCTGGATCTCGGGCCAGCTCTGTACCAGCCCGTTGTACGAGATGGCTTCCTGGGTACGCCGCTTTCGTTCGCAGATCGTATAGAGCCGATAGCACAGCTCACGTGCGGTTTCAGCCTGGCTACCCAACTTTGCGACCAGCGTGGCCGCCGCACCCTCGCCATACGCTTCGAGCACGCGTACGAGCTGATGAACCATCTCCCAGACGGTCAGGCGTTCGTCGCTCACCGGATCCCAGTTTGGAGGCAGTTCGCCCGGCTTCAGCAGTCGCACCTTGCCCTTCGCAGCGACAGCAATGCCCGCCTCAACCAGACCACTGACCGCCGTGTTCTTCGCTTTGGACAGCTGCTCGGCAAGACCGAACTCGCCCTCATCCAAACCGAGTTGCTCGAACCACGCCAACGCCCAGCGGCTATCTGCGTCGAAATCACCCTCCTGCTCGGCCAGCGCCTCGTCCAGAACCTGGTTGATCAAGGCCAATGCAGAACGGACTGTCAGCGGCTGACCTTCAGCGTCGAGCACCCGAGCATAGCGGGTGTATACGGCCATGCCCGGACCAATCGCGGCCTGCGCGAGGTCGACAGGCGCAATATTCCCTGCCTGAAGGTGGCGCAACGCATCCGGTAACTCGGCTTTCAGGGCCGCAACGAACTCGCGACGCGTAGCCGTTCGTGCGTCAATCTGACGGGAACGGCACACCAACACAATACTGGAAGCGAGTGCATTCGCACCCGAGCCAATCATTCGATTCGCGAGCTCCGTTCGCATCGGCCAGGTGCCGCTGATCGCAAAGCCCGCCTCGATCACGGCGGCGAGGAAGGTGTCCCACCCCGTGTTTGTCGTGCCATCACTCCCATCGCTCTCAGACTGCTTGAACGCGTAGTAGATAGTGACAGGGTAGGCTGGATGTGACTGCTGCGCGATTCGATGCATCGCGTGCGTCATGCCACGGAGGAAAAACTGCTCGGCGTGATCCTTGCTGCCATGTCGGTACGGACTCGCAACCAGCTCCTCCGCCTTTGGTACCGTTATCGTTGCGAATAAACCCGGGAACACGGCGCGCAGCGTGCGACGCAGCCACACATAAAAAAAATCGGACAGGTCTGCATAGCCTATGTTGTCGTAATATGGTGGGTCTGTGGAGACTACCTTACCTGTACTAATAGATTGGCAGGTCGCATCCAACTGTAGAGCGTGGCCACCGCTAGTTCCGGGCAAAAGCTCGACAGCCTTCGAACTCCATTCAACGTTGTTCAGCCAGTTACCACTTGACCCAGAGAATGGATTCCCCTCCGCGAAATCCCAAACCATTGGAATTGCCTGACGCCCAAATGTGTTGCGAAGCGCCTCCATCTTCGGGCTGTTATCCCAAGAACACACTGTCGAACCACGATCGACCGTACGATCGAGCGCAAAGGCTAAATAAAGACTGACCGCTTCGGCATAAGCGGTTGCACCTAAACCATCTTGTTCTAAACCCCGTCCGTCACGTATTAGTCCAGAAGAGACGGCATCCCGTTGGATTCGTTCACGGACATCGCCAACCAGTTTAGAGAAAGTCGTCAGCGCAACAAGTTGGCGGTCAGTAAAGAGGTCCCCGAGCCTGGTAAAGCCATATTGCACAGTCCAGAAGTTACGAGGGTCGTCAGGCAACGGCGAGTCCGGCCGCCATTCCGGACTGGTCGCATGCGCTGCGGCCTCATGTTCCGCAGTTGGTTCGAGGTAAACGCGGCCACGAACACCTTCTGCAACAATTGCCATCAGTCGCGCACCAATACGGCCTGCCCTTCCCTCAGCCTTGATGTAGTCCCCAAGTATCGGCGCTTCAGAGATCAAGCATTTGAAATTGGCACCGCGCGAAAGCTTGGTCCCATTTTTCGCCGCTACTGCATTCACCGGCTTGCCCGTCTTCACGGTAAATCGGTAGCTGCCATTCTCAATTAATGGCTCGACATAGGCCTCCTTTCCAGGCTTGGTCGAGAGCATAAACGTCGAGGCGAGCGGGACGTCCACATTGGCGAAGGCAGGGTTAGGACTCTTGACCGTGCGGGCCCAGAGCCAGGCAATCACGGTCAGCTTCTCACCGACGTAGGGACCAAGGTCGGGGCGCTCCTCGACCATCTCGGCGGTCACCTCCATCTTGGGGTAAAGGTGGCCGATCCGCTTCTCGGCTTCGTCCCGCATCCACTGACCGTAATAGCGCACGTCCTCGGCCAGGCCCTGAGCACCCTTCCACTCGCGCTCGAACAGCCCGCCTTGCTCTGTCACCATAGGATTGACGGGCGGCTTGCCAGCGAAGCGCGGGGGGATCTCGATCATGGCCTTGTTGATCAACACGGCCACCGGGTTGAGGTCGCTGGCGCAGCTTTCCAATCCCAGCCGCTGCGCTTCCAGGGGCAATGCACCTCCACCCGCAAAGGGATCGTGGAAGGCCGGCAGCGTGTGGCGGTCGAAGAGTTCTTTCGCCCGAGGATGATCCGCATTGGCCGCGCAGGCATGGCGCCAGCTCTGCCAGATCTCGTCGCGTGCGGCCTGCAGCACCTCTTCGTTGTTCGTGTTCTCCCAGCGGACAAGTTCCTCGATGATCTTGAACAGGCGCTTACGTTCTTTCTCCTGTTTTTTTTCAGTCGGGAAGAGGTCTGGATGCGCCGAGGGGTCATCCACCATCTGCGCGAAGATCACCGCACGCGCAGCCGCTAGCGGTCGCCTCGCCCACCATAGGTGGAGGGTGGACGGGTGACCGTGGCGGATGGACTTTTCACGGGCAGCAGCCTTGTTGATGGCTTCCAGCGGGAGGGCGACTTCGATGAGCTTCTTTCTATACGCAGCAGACGTCTTTGTCATTCTTCATGGCCATACGGTAGGGGTAGGTGGCGGGGTATCTGGCACGAGTCATCCCTTCACCAGAGTTGGTTCCGGCTACTCAGAACTCTGCCTATAGGTGGAACCCAGTGCAGCACGAGCCTCCGCAAGATCTTCATCATTAATCCTATTGCTTGCATACAGCATCATGAGAATCTGAGTTGGCCCTCCTATTTCCCTCCCTCCCTCATATCTACTACCTCCGGACTGAGTGACTCCAAAACGTCCCCAGAAGTCCTTTTGATTCATACCGGTAAGTTTTCTTGATTCACGGGGCGCAAGAACAAAGGATAGAGGACTATCCTGAGATAGCCCTTGAAGCCTCGCCTTCCCCCTTGCCACCCTTTGAAATAGCCCCGAGGACTTTGGAGTAGCAGTCCTTGGAAGCCTTTCGACTATTCTTTCAATAGTCTCCAATAGATCATGAACAACTGGCTCAATTGTTTCCGCAGCTTCTACCGGAACCTCAATCTCCCTTCGCAGGCGATCTCGCTCGTAAATCAACGACTCAGGAATTGTCACACCCTGACTCTGAAGCCGCGCAATCGTCTTAATGATCTCCCTAAGCTGCGCTTGCTTCTCGGCATCATCCATATCATCCTGAAAGATGCCCACGCTATGTGCTATATCATCTAGCAAACCCGCTAACAGCCGAGGTTCGTTTAAGAATTTCCGAACTTCATCTTCTTTCTGCATTTTCCAATATCACCCGAGTGTTCTTATCTATTCCACGCAAAGAATAAGCTCTACTCTGAAGACGCAACCTCTAGATCATTTCTTATAGCCAAGCGGTAAGTCGCTGGGTAAATTCCCAAGTGACCTTCTTCGCGCATGCGCTTGAGCGCAGCACCTGATACTTCGATAGCGCCCCCTTGCGGATCGGCGAGGATCAGTGCGTGGGTGTCGGGTTGTGCATCAATCAAGCTCCAAAGCGCGGCCTCGACCTGCAGTGCCTCATCCTGCAAGCAATGGTCCTTGGCCCAATAGTAACGGACCACCTCGCCCGATCGCGTACGGCGTTCCCAGTTGAAGACGCCGCTATTATCTTTGGCGAGGGTGCTGCCATCCGCGTGGCGAAAGCGGTGCGGATCGACGCGCTGAAAACCAGCCTTCGTTGCAAAGCGCTCGATGATGTCCTGTTTGTTGGGTCGCCACTGTGAGTTGGATGTAGCACGGCGCGGAGCGGGCGCGGGCAGATCGCCGTCGTCGTCGCCCTCGAGATCCCGCAATGACGGGCTGGTCGGTGTTTCAAGCAGTGCCGTCCGTTCCGAATCCCCACCGGCCGGTACCCGATCCGCTTCCGGATTCTCCAATCTAGACGTTTCTGCGCTCAACTCTGGCGGCTCACCGTCTTCGGATGCCACCGCATCTTGCGCTTGAAAAGGAGTTGCTGCGTGCGCGTCATCATCCGCTGGAGTAGGAGCCGGCTGTTCATCCGCCAAACTGAAGTTCTCCTCCAGATAGGCGACGACATCGTCGACCGATCGGCCAAAAGAGTAATTCAACGCAGCAGCGATATCAGCGTTCATGAATGTCTTTCCAAGCACATCGGGAACGAGGCGGGCGAGCTTCGGGATGGGCAGGTCTTCCGTGTAGAGCGCTCTATCGGTCCAGACAACGGGAGTTCGACGCGGCACACCAGCCGGGACACCCTTAACATAGGGCACGGTCTGCAGCCCAGGCGACACGAACCAGCGTGTGTTTGCCAGTTCCTCTGCCAAGCCGCGAACCCGCTCAGTTTCCTCTGCAGTTGCAAGCTGGATGCGTGTCAAAGTGCTTCCTGCCGACGTTATCCAAGGTGCAGCCCTCGGATGACCAAGCGGCTGGGGGCTGCGATCGAACCGGTCTTCAATGTGCTCCGCAAGGGAGGGAAGATTGCTGAAGGGCGCCGCGTCGAGAAGGTCGACGGGTAGTTGCCGGAAATCCCCTGTCTTGCGTTTGACCCAGTCGTGGAGATGCTCCCACGCAACCAGCGAGCGCATAGCGACCGAGTACCGCAGTTCCTCAACTGGCACCCACTCGTTTCCCAAGCTCAACCAATGCTGGCACTCGTCCCAAATCCGCAGCGCGTGGCGGGCAAGAAGAGCACGCACACGCTTCTGCTCCTTCGGCGGCAAAGACTCGCCCGACGGTAGCGTGTTCAACCATTGGATAGCCAACTCTCCAGTGGGTCGCTCGGCAACGCCAACGCGACTCCAAAGCATGAGATCGCGGAGCGCGCTTCGTACCGTCGCAGCACCCGGCACATCCTCCTCGTCGGCATTGAGAAAGACGGCGCGGGCCGTGACCCACTCGCTCTGCTCCGTGAAAACCAAGGCCTCCGTTCCGAACGCCACCCGGATATCCATCACCGCTGCAGTCGAACCATGAGCGACCATCTGATCGAGCCGTCGATACCACTTCTCAACCTCGGAAATCGGCGGCAACGCGCTTTTCGAAAGCGCGCGCAGGCGGCTAATAAGATGCTGAGGGCCTGTTGGTGTGTCACGAACTCCAAGCGCGACCAAGAGCGGACGCGTACTCTCCTGGTCGAACCGAATACCGACAAAAGGCTCGACGTCCAGCAAAGGCTCGGTTTCTGGAGTTCTGCGCGTGAGGTCTGCAGGCTTGTGAAAGAAGCCACGGGTATCAGGCAAACATGGAAGCTCACGGAACTTGAGAACCCAGTCCGACTGTAGCGTGTCGTAATAGACCGAGCGAGTCGTCCCCGTCGTGGCAATTTGAACGATGCGGGCGGTCATGGCCTTGGACCAGAAGCTCTCTGGCTGGCGCATCAGAGCCTCCGCAATACGCCCCCAGACTCGCTCATCCTCTTTGGCCAGAAAGTGCCAATAGCGCCACAGCTCCTCGTCAAAATCCCAATCCTCAACGATGAACTGGTTTGTGACATATCCGTAGGTCGGCTTGCCGGTGCCGCCCCGTCGCTCGATCTCGCGAACAACCGCTGCACGCTGAAAGAGACTGGTGCGCTTGGCCTTCAGCCGTGGAAAACCATCCAAGCCGGAGCGACCGGATGAAAACCATTGCTTCCACTCCTCAGCCGTGCAGGACTGGTACGTCTCGCTGTAACCCTTGTGGAGCAAACGACCCGCCTGCCAGGCTTCGGGAAGCAAATCTTGAAGCGCGCCATCGACATCGAAGACAACTCCGTCGTCAGGCGCATGCAACCGGTTATCCTGAGTCACGTAGCGCAAGAACTTGCCTGCAACAATATTCAGCTTTGCGCAAATCTGGGCAAAACGAATGCAATCCGGGATGTTTACCCTTTGCTGGCGGAAGAATGTGAGCGCTGCTTGCTCGATGATTTTGCCGATTTCCGACGTGCTACCGAGACCGATTCGATCCAACAGCGCGAGCGCGGCCTGCGGCCCGCTCGCCTCACGCGCCGAAGTTTGCTGACGCCCCTGGGGAGCGAGTTCCGAGAGAAACCGGATCCAGCCGCCGTCTACGGTCCGCAGGTAAGAGGACAGAAAAGCCCAATCGGACTCGGACTGAAGTAGCTTCCTTTCACCAATACGGGCCACTTCGGTTGGCGCGAACAATTCCGACGCACCTTGTACTGGCACAATTCGCAAGCTGGCGGGTTCATTGCGATACGAGTAAGACTGAGTCATTGACTCGACGTAATCCCAAAGTCGCAACAGCGATGCCCAAGTTTGCGGACGGGGCAAGGCATGGCGCTGCAGTACCGTGAAGACATGATCACGATTGCAGGAGGAGATCAGTTCCCAGTCCTGAAGCGTTTGTGTGGCTACATGCGACACATCACGTGCCAGCGCAGGGCGCTTGTCGACGTCAAAGTAGTTGGACACCACCTCTTCGGGCCAAACATCGAGCAGGTGGCCCGGATATGAGATCGCACTCCTCGCAGCGACCAGGCGTCCAGAGTCTGTCAGCAGGATGTTCTCGCCTTCGATCGCATCGGAGAAGGCGCCTTGAACGATTGCCGCGCAGGTTCCCTCCGGGGAGAAATCCTCTCCATCAACATCTGGCATCAGCGCATAGGCTTCGGCGCGTTCCGCGACGGTCAGATCTGCAGCTTGAAGCCAGGACTGCATGACCGACGCTGCAAGCTTTCCCGCCCTGTCGAGCAGCCAACGATTGGTAGGGGAGGTTTCCGGCGGCTTGATCTTGAATCGCGCGGGATCCTGAATGAACGGTGCGTTACAGGCGAATGGGAGCTGGGTCTCGACGCCGGTGGGCAGAACTACGTACAGCCGACCCGGTGCGCCAAGCACTATCTCGACCCGGCAGGGAGGAAACTCGACATCCTGCTCTGATGTCAGCAGGCGTTCGTTCCGGATCTCGGCCAACGCCTCAGCGGGGAAGGCCTCGGGCTCCGAACGCGCGACGAGAAACGCATCTTCTTCCGAACCGTTAAGCGCCATCCACTCAGTGTTAGGAACAGGTCCGGGTCGAAGGTGTGTCCACCTGATCTCCTTCTCGCCGATCTTGATATGGCGGATGTTGCGGAAGAACACTAACGAATAGGGACTCTTGAGCCACTCCTGCAAGTTCTTCTCGAGCTCGGTGCGCCTCTGACCGTCCTTCAACTCCACGCGGATATGCGTTCTCGGGTCGCTCGACGTGACCTGACCGAGCCAAACGGGTTCTGTGAACCGCGCGCGACGAAATGCGACGAAGAGTGTCGGAGAGCACAGCTCGACCTTATCACCAAGACTGAACGTGCTCTTGAAACCAATGCCCCGAAAGCCAATCGTGTGCAGAGCACGCTTGTTCGAGTAGCCGAACCGGCAGAGCGAAGCGAAGTGCTCCTCGGCAAAGTCTTCGCCGTTGTGCGAGAAGACAAAAGCGTTGCCTTCGAACCGGACCGAGGCCGTGGTGGCGCCCGCATCGTCAGCGTTCTGTAGCAACTCGGACAGGACATGTCTGGGGCTTTGCACCTGTGCGAAGAGCTGATGCCACGGACCAGCGAGCTCCGGATCCGCTTCAAGCTGTGTCCAACGCCGAGCGGCGTTCTCCCTGATCTTGTCGAAATACGGGGGCTGTTGGCTCATCGCGGGGACTCGGCGCGGGAAAGAAGGTCGGAGAGCGAGTAGTTAACGCTGGCTGCACCAAAATCGGGTTCGCGCTGGAAGGGCTCGCGAACGTAGTGCACCCTGTGCTCGCCCCCCTCGAGGAACTCGACGATGGCGAGGATGAAGTCGTCCGGCTTGTTGAGGCAGTAGAGGATCTCGTTGCGTGTCACCGTGATCGTCGTGGCTCCCGAAACGCGGCCTTTGACCTCGAGGAAACGCAGCCTCCCCGTGCCGGGGATCCGGCTCTCGATGTCATACCCGAGTCTTTCGAACTCGCGATCAACCGGGTCAAAACCAAGCCGGCGCTCGACCTCCATGACGATTCTGCGCGCCTCTGCAGCCGCTGCCTGGGTATCAGGCGATGCTGGGTCGTCGGCCAGAGTGGTGCCGTTCAGCGCACGGATCAGGCCGATGGGGACAACAAGCACCCCACCGAGTGCAACCGGCGGCAAGGGTGAAATCTGTGCTTCAAGCCGCAACTCCTCCAGACGACGTTCCAGTCGCCCCTGCAACAGGTCGGCACGTTTTCGCGCCTCCCCCGAGTTCAACCGCGCGTTCGTTTTTCCAGCCTGTTCCTGATGCTTGAGCTCTTCAGCGCGGTGATCCCAGTAAGCGATTTCCTTCATCAGGCGGTCCTTGACCGCCACTTCCGTCCTGCGCAGACGGTCCAGCCGACTATCGCGAATCTCGCGAAGGTGTTCCGGAACAACATGGGCGATCGTGTAGCCGACAGCCGTCTTCTCCAAATCACGCGAGATCCAGGCAGCCTCATGGTGATCGAGGATCTGCTCCACCGTCACCTCATCTGGCTTGAGAGGCCGGTAGTCGAGATAGGGTGCGTAATGAATGTGGCGTGTGCCGCCTTGCCCATCCAATTCAACATAGAGGATGCGCTTCGAGATGACTCGCCGCTCACCGGCTCTTGTATGTCCCGCGTCCTGTATCGCGTGCTCCAGGTAGAACAGAACCCTTGGCTGAGTCCCTTGGTCGCGCTCATCGACCAGAACCGCACCTCGTTTAAGGAGGTCACGATTGCGCTCGAGGGTAAGGTCTATGACCGCATCAAGTAGGGGGTGCCCAGGGCAGACAAACGCTGCCATCGGCATTCCCGAAGGTGTCGTCAGCTCCTTGGAAAAGGCGATACGCTCGTAACGCGGGAGCACCGGCTCACGCAGCCCAATCACGCGGTCACGATTGCGGATTGGCGCAGGAACATGCGTGATCTCGTAGCGTCTCGGTTCGCGTTGTTTGGCGCTGCCCCCCAGATACTTGAAAGCCTCGGTGAAAAAGGACTCGATGTAATGCGGCTGTAGCCGGCGCGCATCAGCACGCTCCATGTCTTCGTGAATGCGCGCGACGCGGCTGGCGTCCATTGCGTCGTGAGCCAACGCACGTTCTTCGAGGAGTGCCTCGAGGTGCGCGCGGTCCATCGCCTGATCGACGACCGTCGTAAGGTATGCTTGCACATCCGGGCGTTCGCCATACCGGATCGCCTCGATGAGAAGATCCCGCAGGGGCTTGCCCTCGAATTGCAGCTTGCCAAGGACATCGAAGACGTGACCGCCAAGCGCTTGCCTGGCCTGCTCCAGCTTGTCTAGGAGACGACGATAGACATCGCCCTCACGCGTTTCTTCCGCCACCAGATTCCAAAGATGGCAGACCTCCTTCTGTCCGATTCGGTGGATTCGGCCGAAGCGCTGCTCGAGACGGTTGGGGTTCCAAGGCAGATCGTAGTTCACCATCAGGTGGGCGCGCTGCAGGTTGATACCCTCGCCCGCAGCGTCGGTCGCTAGAAGCACCTGGACCTCGGGGTCGTGTCGGAAGGCCTCCTGCACCTTGAGCCGCTCCTCGCGCCCGACGCCGCCATGAATGCTCACGACAGCATTCTGCCTCCCCAGCAGTGCGGTAATACGCTGATGGAGATAGTTAAGGGTATCGCGCTGCTCGGTGAAGATGACCAGCTTTTGCCGCGGCGAAGAAGAGGGCTGCGGTGCTGCGTCACCGCCGTATACGGCGTCCGGCTCGGCTGCAATATTGGCGACGGACGCGGTCGTGAGAATCTCTCCGAGCAGTTCCTTGAGTTCACGCCACTTGGTATCAGCGCCGCTACGCCGAACACTCAGCGCAAGGGACTCAAGCGACTTGAGCGTCTCGATCTCGGTCTTGAGTTCAAAGATCGTGCGCGCAGCGGTCGCCTGATCCAGCACCTGCTCTTCAGCCGCCTCGACCTCATTATCGGGCGCATCCTCAAGGTCCTCGATGTCCTCCACGTCGAGAGCACCGTTGTTCGCGATAACCGGCGCAGTGCCTGTCCCGGCTCTTTGCAGTAGCTCCATCTCACGCAGGCGGCTTTCCAGCCGTTCCCGCCGGCGACGCAGCGACTGGTAGATTGCCTCTGGCGACGAGGCCAGTCGGCGCTGAAGCACCGTGAGGGCAAAGCCCACAGTGCCGGCACGCTTGTCATTCTGGAGCGCCTCGGCACGGTTGAACTCGTTGCGCACGTACTCCGTAACGGCCTTGTAGAGCTCACCTTCGGCGGGAGAGAGCCGATAAGGGACGGTGTACGCGATCCGCTCGGGAAAGAGCGGCGTGCCGTCGAATTTGAGCAACTGCTCCTTGGTCATTCTGCGCATCAGGTCGCTGACATCGGCCTGATGGACTCCATCACGGAATCGCCCTTCGAACCGGTCCCCGTCGATCAAAGCCATGAAGAGCTGGAAATCTTCCTCCTTGCCGTTGTGAGGGGTGGCCGTCATCAGCAGGAAATGTCGTGTCAGCGTCGACAGCAGCTGACCGAGACGGTAGCGCCTCGTGTATTTGATCTCGCCGCCGAAGAAGGTGGCGGACATCTTGTGCGCCTCATCACAAACGATCAGATCCCAACGACAGTCGGGGGTCTTCAACTTCTCCTGCACATCCTCGTTACGAGACAGCTTGTCGAGTCGGGCGATGACGAGATTCGTCTCCAGAAACCAGTTGCCGGTGCGCGCAGCCTCCAGCTTGTCATTGGTGAGAATCTCGAAAGGCAGGTTGAAGCGCCGGAAGAGCTCGTCTTGCCACTGCTCCGCGAGACTCCCGGGGCAAACGATCAGGCAGCGCTGCAGATCGCCACGGGCCACCAATTCCTTGATGAGCAACCCGGCCATGATGGTCTTGCCGGCACCCGGGTCGTCCGCAAGCAAGAACCGCAGCGGCTGCCGCGGCAACATCGACTCGTACACTGCTGTGATCTGATGAGGCAGGGGATCCACCAGTGAGGTGTGGACCGCCAGCACTGGATCGAAAAGGTGCGCAAGACGGATACGTTGCGCCTCAGATGCCAGCCGGAAAAGAGCGCCATCACCATCGAAGCTCCAGGGCCGTCCGACCTCAACGAGCTCGAGGCGTGGCTCGTCATGTCGGTAGAGCAGTTCGTTTGCCACCCTCCCACTGGGCGTCTTGTAGGTCAGCTCAAGCGCCTCTGACCCGAACCACTGAACATTGACGACGGTGACGAGTGCGTCCGGGATGATCCCGCGAATGGATGCGTTCGGTTGAAGTTGTTCTAGTGTAAGCATGGTGAGCAGCGGTGGCGTGATCATGACGGTCTGCCCGCACCTGACAGCCCAGGTTCGAGATGCGCTTGCGGTCGTGCGGCAGATCGGTTGGGGGGTATGTCATTTGCGAAACTAGCATGACATGCGCGGGAGCGCTGCACGAAAAGCACTAAGGACGCGGATTCGCACAGCGGCCGGTGAAACACATCACTCACGCGATGCTTCCATTCCATCTGGAACTGGACGTTGATCCCTCACAAACCCCGTGCAAGGATATCCAGGAGCGCGGTGTCCGCAACTACACGCACAGCACACGCGACGCCCTGGAGCGCCCACGCACCCTCAAGGTAGGAGGCCGGACCTACGTCACACCCCATGACGCAAAGGAACGGCTATCGCAACGAAGTCGTTTCGTCCCCACCCGCCAGACGAACTGAGCCGCCCCATTCAACGACCAACAAACAGTATCGAAGGATCAGAGAAGACGATGAGAACCAAAACGATCTGCAAGGAAACAGAGCAGCAGCTTATCGAGGTGGCGACCAAGCTCGGCTATCGCCAAATGGAGAAGATAGGTTCAGAAGGAGCGCGAACGAAAGTACTGGTCTTCAAGTCCGACCGACTTCTCACACCGATCGTCGTCCACAAAGACACCGGCCTCGCGGACGGTCGCCTCAGCAAGCTCCAGATTGCCGTCAGGCCCTCGATGTACCAGTCTGCTCTCGAAAATCCGGCGCTTGGCATCCGAGCGTCCTCGAATCGCCAGAAGGGGGGCGTGAACCACTTTCAGCACAGCGCCTACAGGGCCTTTGCCGAGCCAACCATCGACGGCGAGCCTGTGGGAAAGCGATATGAGATCGACTGGACTCACGGAGGGCCTGCAGCTCTCACGACACTCCTGACGGGCCTGGTCAAGACGTGAGCATTCAGCGACATCCGGGCGCAGCAAGAGCAGCGCAGCGCCCGGATTCGCAGCGGATCTATTTTCCTTTCGGCGGATTGTTTCCCCGACCCTTCCCAGACGGATTACCGGTTTTGCTTGGCCAAAGGGGATTCTCTGCTGTCAGAACGGAATCGGCGCGAGATGCATTCATGGAAATCTCCGGTTGATTGAACGGGCTGCGGCGCAGCACCTGCGCTATCCTCGCTCTTCCCCTCCGACCAACGGTACCGTTGCATGGAAAACCTGCAGCCTATTGTGTGCCAGGTGTATGACAATGACCCGGCGGCGCTAAACACCCCGTTTGAACCCCTCACGCTGCAGCGCCCCATCCAGGCGTTCGGTAAGGCACTGGACCTCACCCCCGGCATTTCCGCAGTGCCGAACCCTGAGTTTCTGACCTACCTGCTGACTGGCCATCACAATCATGCAGCCCTTATCCGGAACGAAGTCGGTAACCAGTTTAAGAATCTCGAAAATTTATTGAGGGGGCGTCATCGAACGTCAGGAACGACCCTGCGGACGCTTGCTGCCGCTCTCGGTGTCTCGGATGCCGAACTGGCGTCGTGGAGCCACGGCCTAGCGGATGGTCCTTTGCTGCCACGTCTTCTGGCCGGATTTCAGGTGCTCGAGGAACTTCCTCTGAAGCTGACAACGTGTTTGTTGGCAACGAAGGTTCTTTGCCCACATTGCGGACACAATGCGATCGACGACATCGATCTTTGGTGGAAGAGCCAGCCGGCTCATCTTTCCCAATCCGAGTACCGGTTCGCCGAGCGGCTCCTGCGGGCCGCCACAGGTGCAATGCTTGTCTTCCAGTTTTGCAATGCCCTCCGTAGCGATTCTCTTCATCATACCCAGCTCTCAGGATTGGCAAAACCGGGCCGTCACCCCATCGGGAACTGGCTCGACACAGTACGGAAGGCGTGCGGATGCCGGACTTTGTCAGGACTGTCCGACCGGATGAATTTGCGCGGCGAGCGTGACTGGTTGCCTTCACGCCTGAAGAAATGGTCCTCGGGACAGAACCTTATCCCAAACGAAGCGGCTACCGCACTAGGGAAGGAGACAGGTTCGCCCAACAGCTTCGCTTTCCTGATGATCCTGGCGCGGGCGCTGACTTTGGCGGTCGAGTTCATCCTTGCACCAGCACAAGGGAACATCCCCCCGACGAAGGAGCAGGCCAGACAGATCGTCCATGACCGTCTGCTGCAGCTTGAGAATAACTTGAGCCTTGCCATACGACAGATCGGGAAGAACAGAAACAGGACCTAGATACCGCGATCGCCAAAAATCTCCTTTTTTGGCAACGGGTACAACGAAATCCTCACGAAGACTTATGAATATCCCGCGCATCAAGGAATGCTTGGTAGTCAGGATCATCTCTAGGAATCAGTATTCCAATGGGACGGTCTGGAAGGCGCGGAAACTGGTACGGATCCATCGCTCGCCCTGCTTCACCTTGGCCTCTACCGTATAGCACCCGGCTAACCATGTAATCGGCAAAGCCAGATTGCAGGCTAGAAAAGCGCTCACCAGATAAATATTCTTCCAGAAGTACCCAAAACCAATGGCCCAGCCTCTGTGCTGCGCTAAGTTCAAAGCTCAGATATGCCTCGCGGTACAACGCACCGAGGAGCGCAATGACAGCGAGAGTCACGGGCCTCTGATGAATCAGGACGCTCAATGACTCCCATGCGAGATCAGCTTCGGTTCCACCCCCTTTTTGAAGTGTCGTCGCATAGCGCTGCGCGTACGCAGCGATCCATTCTTCCTCCAAGCCGACGCTCATGCGGGTAAGCCCCAGATAGTTCAAACAGGTGGCAACCATCGCCACAGCCTCTTCGACAGTCTCCACCTTCGTCGTCACCACTTTGAAGAACGGGCTTGTTGAGATGTCACCGATCTCGCAAAAACGTAGATCCTTTGCCATGCATTCAACGACATCGCGGGGCAGGCAGGTTTCATCGCGCAACAGACTCTCAAAAACCTTCCGGCGATCTGCACTTCCAGTGGTGACCCCCCCGGCGGCTTTCGCAAAAACTCGATCCGCCTCACTGATGGAACCATTCCATTTGCTTAAGAAGTAGGCCGCCTCTAAGCGTGCCTGCCAGCGCATGGCTGGATCCAGGTACTGGCGGCCTCCAACGCTGCTTCCTTTCCGCCCGGTCAGTTTCTCACCCATATGTCTCCCTCTCTTCTGACTGACGCCTCCGCCTGACATGAATGGCGGAAAAACTGGTCAATTATTCCTCCACCGTGAAGAGAAGCAATCGTGTGGAATAACGGCGTCCAGTTCTTGACACGGGTAGTCCAGCAAATGTCGTCACGATTCGGAACCCAGCTGTTCCAGCTGCGTCTTCGTCGGCGCAGGCTCCAAAAGCAAGTCGCCTTGAGAGCGGGAATTGACCCTTCTTACCTGGCGGCGCTCGAGCGCGGCCGGCGCCCCGCACCGGCACCTACGCTACTTCAGCGGCTTGCCGACTCATTGGACGCCTCCGATGCAGAGCGTGCGAACCTCATACGAGCAGCTGCAGCCGACCGTCTGATGACAGCACTGGCCAATGTCGAGGCAGATTTGCCAAGCGCCTCTCTTTTGATCGATTTCTTGCGTGTCCTACCTGCGCTTTCAGCGGCAGAGCGCGACGCCTTCAGCGCTCTAGCACAAGCGATAACTCACGGAAGGGGAGAAACACCATGAGTTAAAAAAGAAAAGCCACCAATCCCTGGAGGGACGGCGGCTTCTCGGGCTCAAGACCAAAGGTCTCTACGCGGCTGACACCCGTAGTGTCCTCACGGCGGAGCTCATCGTCAAGCTCGGTCTCCCCTCCAGCGTCTAGCAAAACTCGTTAACGGCCACTGTCAGTCCATTTCTTGACTGATAGAGACCCTATTCACCCATCGCGACCACCGCAAAAGTGGGCCGCGAAAAGTGCATGTAATGACGCGTGCAAAAGCATGACCCGCTTTGCTCGCACTGGAGATATAGAATGTCTTTCGCATCCGGGGCACCTGCTGCCCCTTCAAGCCGCCGTGCGCCCATGGCGCGCCAGCCCATCACGCGCTCGCAGCCCATGCCGCGCCGCAAGGCGCCTTCATTTAAGTCGGGCACCATCGTCCGCTGTGAGAGTACTCAGGAAGAGGAGGCCGTTGCGCGTTTCGAAGCCTGCCCATCGGTCACAAAAATCACGGCTCAGCCTGTACGAATCACCTATGAGCATGAAGGCAAGAAGCGCAACACGACGCCTGACTTCAAGCTGACGCTCGTCGACGGTCTCGAGATATATGTGGAGGTAAAGCACACCACCCAGACGATGACCATGGCAGATGTGCTCGAAGCGCGGGCAGTCGGGTCGGCCGCGCAGGGTCTGGACTATCGCGTCATCACCGACCGCTGGATTCGCGTCGAGCCCCTGCTCGAGAACATCCGGATCCTCCAGAGATGGCGGGGTGCCGCGCGTGTAAGCCGTGATCGGCTTGAGCTATTCGCGCTCGAGCCGGATCTGCCACTACCCATCTGCATCGTGGCTGAGCGCCTGGGCGGCTTGCCGACTGTCGCCGCGCACCTCCTGAACGGCGATCTCAATATCGATCTCCTCTCCCACGCCATCGACGGCCATGACATGGTTCTGAAAGAGCCGCATCGCGCAACCATGATTGCACGGGAACTCCCGTGGAGGACCCAGGAGGGTTGTGAAATCTGGGGGGCCGGTAAATGAATCGCTTCACATGGCTGCGCAACCCTCTCGTCAAGTTTGATGACAAGAATCTTCGACTTGTCCCGCCCAACCCAGCCGGGAAGTGGTGCCTCATCGCAGCAGATGAAACGACCGAATTCAGCCCTGTCGAAATATCTGAGGGCGAACTCGCCGTGCTCTTCATCGAGCGCAGGCTTTCATTCCGCCTGCCTGGCGGGTACGACCCCACCTTGCTGAAGCGGGAACGGCTTGGACCCACCATCGACGATCTCCCTGAAGCGCAGAAGAAAGAAGCAATCCGCCGAAACAGTTATGTCAAGGGACTGCAGGATGCCGGCTGCAAATCGTGCTCACCCTCAGCGATAACCAAGTTCCTCATAGGGGAGATCGCAAAAGACCTTGGCGACCCTTGCCCCCCTCACCCAATCTCTATCTACCGTTGGGCGCGGCGCAGCGCAGAGTCAGGTCGCGGCGTCCTGAGCCTTAGGCGTAAGTCTTGGGGGACCAACACGGGACGCGACCACCGCTTACCCGAGCGCACCGTCGAAATCGTCAACCACTGCATTGATGAGATCTACTTGGAAGGCAGGGAGTCCGGAGAGGCAACACGACAGGAGGTTCTACGAGTCATCTCTAATGAAAACCTCTCACTGCCGCCCACCAAGCAGCTTGTCGCGCCATCGCTGGCGACAATCTACCGAATGATCAATGGTCGGGACGCGTATGAGCGCGCCGTCGCGCGGTACGGTGAAGAAGAAGCAAACCGTCGGTTCCGCCACAGCAAGGCAGGCCTCCGCGCATCGCGCCCTAATGAGCGCGTCGAGGTCGACCACACGCCCCTGGATTTGTTCGTTGTCGACGAACACTCACATCTTCCCCTAGGGCGCCCGTGGATCACTGTCGCGATCGACAAGAGGTCCCGAATGGTATTGGGTTTTCATATTTCCTTTTCCCCGCCATCCGTTGAAGCCGTAATGCACTGCCTGCGGCATGCGGTGCTTCCGAAAATCGATCTCAAAGCCCGATATCCAGCACTCAAGAACTCCTGGCTCGCGCACGGATTACCCGAAACGCTCGTCGTCGATAATGGACTGGAGTTTCACGCCGAAGCCCTTGAGGTTGCGGCGCTTGGGCTTGGATTCAGAATCGAATTTGGCGGCAAAAGAAAGCCATTTCATAAAGGAGCAATTGAGCGTTTCCTGAAAACGCTGAACTACAACCTGATCCACAAGTTGCCCGGGACGTCCTTCGCAAAATATTGGCAACGATTCGACTTTGACCCTCTAAAGCATGCTCTGATTACACTCGAAAAGCTTCACGAGGTCATCCATCGCTGGATCCTGGATGTTTACAGCCAACAAATGCACCGCGGCATTAGCGAACCTCCAGCCTTGAGATGGCAGCGCGAGTCAAAGGTGTATGCCCCTGAACTTCCCGCCTGTATGGACAAGCTGGATATTCATCTCAGCCAAGTTGCCCACCGACGAGTGTGGCACTACGGAATCCAGCTGCATGCTGATCAATTCTACCAATCAAGCGAACTCCAGGACCTACGCCGCAGATATGGTGAAAAGCTAGAGGTTCAGGTTCGATTTCATAACTCCGACATGACGCAAATACACGTTCAAGACCCGGAGTCGGAAGAGTATATCACTGTCGAGAATATCGCCCCTGAAGAAGTACGCGGCATGAGCGCAAGCCAATACAAATGGATCCGCACATATCGCAAGAAGATGGCGCGCACAGAGGAGCGAGAATTGTCGATTGCCGACGCGAAAGCTGAACTCCGTTCGTTGGTGAGCGAGTTGTTTGAAAGCAAGAAACTTCGTGACCGGACGAAGGCAGAACGCATGAAGGACAAGGAAACCAAGACGAACGAGGCTCAAGGGATCACAAAGACGTTGAACCTTGCGCTGGACGATGAGCTTGAGGATGAAATGGACTTCGAAACTGCCCTTGCGGCATGACGGGAGCGATAGGAAAAATGGAAAGCATACTGACCAACGAGTCTGAAATCGGCCTCAATAGAACGATTGAGACGCTGCACAACCTTCGGGTTGCACATACAGGATGGCAAGAGATCCTCGATGAATTCGATGATCTGATCACCTTCGCTCCCTACTCCAACGAGGGTGTAGGGATGATGATTATCGGTGAATCTGGTGTTGGCAAAACAACATTGCTCAAGACCATTAAAGCCCGCTTTCCCGAGGCAGAGCGGCGGGATGACCGCACCCTCGTACCGTGTCCCCTCGTATCGATTCCGTCTCGTCCGACCATTAAATCGGTCGCTCAGGCTACCTTGGCTGCATTGGGCGACCCGCTTGCGGGGGTTGGCGGTCAAACAACGGTCGAGCTGACCAGCAGAATTGTCTGCTTGACGAAGGGATGTGAATCACGCGCATTGTTGTTTGATGAGGCTAACCACTTCGTCGATGGAAGGCGAGGCGACTCACTTCTCCAAATATCAGATTGGTTCAAAGAACTTTCCGATCAATGCGAGATCCCGTTCGTTCTGTGCGGCCTCCCGAGATCGGAAGCCATCCTCGAATGCAACGTCCAATTGCGGCGCCGATTCAGCACCACATTGGAACTGAGCCTGTTTGATCAGACGACCGATAAGCTTTCGCTGACACGGTTTACTAAGGTCATCAAGGCAATCTGTGCCCACATTCCGATGCTGAACCGTTCAAATCTTCTTGATGGCGGCATGGTCTCGAAACTCTTTGTGGCGTCCGACGGGAGAATTGGCCCCTTGGTGAAGCTACTTTCCGCAGCAGTCAAGATTGCAGTCCGAAAAGTACAGGCAGTAATTGAAGGCAGTGTATTGGAACGAGCATTTCAACGAGCTATCTGGCGAAGCGGGATCGGCAATTTGAATCCGTTCAATTCTGGATTCAAGATCAGGCGCCTAGACAAACCAAGCGAACCATATTCTGGAACGAGCCGGGACCCCGCCAAGAGGAGCAAGAAGTCATGATGCTGGCGCTCCGCCCCAAGATTCACTCCCTCGAGACCACGCACGCTTACACACTCCGCTTGGCAAATGCGAATGGCCTGCGCAGGATTCCCGGCACCCTGCTGGAACGTCGCAGTTCATCAGGTATTGCGGCGCGCACGGATCTACCCAGCGTGTCGCTTCGCCTCGTTGCGGAACTTACCGGACAGGACGGAAGAAGCTTAGAGAACCACGATGTGCGCCGCGACGCGTTCAGTTGGCAATACCAAAGCCACCGGTTCGGTCACCGCCATTTCTCACTGTTGCGGCGCAAAATCTGCCCTGCATGTTTTGCCCAGCAGCGCATCACGCCTTGGTACTGGTCCATCCGGCTGTTCACGGCTTGCCCTGACCACGGGTTACAACTCCTAGATCGATGCCCCGCTTGTGACGAACCGTTATCCTGGCGCCGCGATCACGAGCGGTGTCGGTGTGGTCTGGAGTACAGCAGCGCGGAGGGACAGTACGCGAGCCCCCAACAGACGATCGTTTCAAAGCTGATCTTGGCGTCGGTCGGCATCGCCCATACCACGCCAATAGTTGAACGCTTACCCGCAGGGCTTCGACTATCCGACCTCGAACGCATTGCGCTAATGCTGCATCACTACCGGCAGGACCTGCCCGCTGGGTTCAAGCGCGACCAGACTCATGCCCATCAAGTCGGTCGGTTCCTTGAAAATTGGCCTCGTGGCTTCCAGTCCTGCCTTCAAGAACTCCAAGCCTCGGCGGGTGGCTCGGACACGCTCGACGCCGAGTCTGTACTCGGGCAACTGGACGAGTTCACTCGCATGGGCACGCGCTGGTTGCGCATGGAGGCTCCGACGCCCCTTCGTGATGGATTCTGGCAGTGGTTAGCTGGGGTAGGCGACGCTGAAGAGCTGGCGCACCTCCGAGACCAGTTGGGCGACTTTGAAACCTACCTGCACCGCCCCGTGAGTCAGTTGTGTGCAGCTCTCGGCATCACGCGCAGCCAATTCACAGTTCTGACGGACGCCAAGTTGCTCGAGTACCGTCCAGGGACAGGAATGCAGTTTGCCAGTCTAAGGAGTATGGCCAGGCTGATCCACGAACTCACTCAAGCCATCCAGCCGTGGGCTCCCCGAGCAAACTTGGTGCCCGTCAGCGAGGTGTCGCCAAGGTGCGGGCGACACCGCTACTCGGGATTCAAGCGAGTCGTGGAGTCGATTCTAAGTGGCGAGTGCCCTGTGTATGCAGGCGCTGTCAAACGCACGAGTTCTCCACTCTTCGAGCGCCTGCTCGTCTCCTTGGACGATCTGGCCGCACTGCACAACCCCTGGGTCACTTTCCGTGATCGGAGCCTGCGTCATGCTGCCAAGAAGACCGCACCCCACCTCAAGTGAGTCCCTGCGCGGTTACGTCGCTCGGGTCGCGCTCGCGAACGGCTTTGTCGGCCCGGATTGGATGATGCGCCACCTAACTGGAAAGGCGCTTCATCAAAGCACACTCGCTAAGATCAGCGCGGTCGTTGGCAAGTCGACCTCACAACTCGCCGGCTTGGAAGGCATCGTCCCCGGTGACGCCGATGCCCGACACCTCTGCGTGATCGGAGGACGGCGATTGCCTTCCGACTTCTGGCGATTGTCGCTTCGCCAGATCTGCCCACGGTGCCTAGCCGACAGAGGGTTCGCAGAGGCAAGCTGGGAGGACGTAAGGCGCGTCACCTGCGCCATCCACCAGACAACACTTGTCGATGCCTGTCCCTCGTGCTCACGGTCACTGAGCTGGACGCTCGGTGGCCTGACACGTTGCCGATGTGGGATGGACCTTTGCTCAATCGAACCTGAGGTCGCCTCCAGCAGCCTTCTCGTAGCCGAGAGGTTTGCACTGGAGGGCAGCGAAAACAGCGACCCACCTTTCCCGGCGGTTTGGCTGACTCTGCCCGAACGGCTACGACTCAATTTGATCTTGTTGCTCGGAGACTTAGCGCCATCTGCAGAATCCACGGCCCGCATCACACATACCAGAGTTCGGCTGGCGATGCAGACTGCTGGCCGAATCCTGTCAGATTGGCCGGTGGGGCTGATGAAGGCACTCGAGACCATCGACGGCGGGGAGCCGTCCCTGCGACGCTCGCTTGGACGCTTCCTCTCAAAGGTAGACGCGCTGCCGACATCCCCGGCGTACGGTCCCCTCAAAGAAGGCATCGCTTACTATGTGGGAGCCATAAGGACTGCACCGTCTCACCCGCAGGTTCTCAAGCACCGGAACGCAACCACGTCCCGTAAAAAGACCGTCGGCATCGCGCAGGCATCCGACCAACTCGCCTTGACACGAGGCAGCGTCAAGAAACTAATTCGGGCGGGACGACTTGCGGGCCGGGTAGCCACTGCAGGCAGACGTTGCTTCACTGCGATCGCACCCGAGGCAGTTGCGGCCTATCGGTCATTGCGCACGGCGAGCCTCACCACCAGCGAGGTACGACTTGAATTCGGTCTCAGCCGGGACCGCTTTCGAGAGCTGTGCCAGGCAGGCATTCTGCCCGTGCTCGAGGGGCGCCACCAAACCGACCAAGCCGTTTGGCGAATCGACCGCAGTCGGCTCGACATGCTCAAGAGACAACTCGACGACGCGGTTAACGTTTCGCCCACAGAGGCTACCCGAAACGTCATCTCCCTCGCCACCGCCTGTCGCACTCGCCTCATGGAGGGAGAGTTGGCCCTAACGCTGAAGGCCATCCTCGATGGGCGCTTGCCAGTCATTGCACGCCGGGAGGGTCTCGCGCTCATCCCCTCACTCGTGATCAGTGCAGACAACCACCTCCAACTGCGCGATGAGTGGCGTGCCAAACAGTCGCGCTCCATCTCGGTCATGGAGGCCGCGGCGCACATGGCGGTGAAGCAGGAGGTCGCATACCACTTGATTAGGCGCGGCCTGTTGCAGACGACAACGACCTCCGGCCCTCGTCGGCGCAATCAGAGGGTACCGATCGAACAGCTTCAGGCCTTCGAAGCAAAATACGTCTGGCTGAGGGAGCTTGCATTAGGCGCCGGGACCTCTCCCAAGCACCTCCGGACGCTCCTCGAGAAAGAGGGCATCCGCCCCATTGCCGGACCTGGCATCGATGGCTGCCGCCAAACCTTGTTCAACCGAGAAAGCCTGCGTGGCTCGATCAAGAATGTCATTCCTCCAATGGAAGAATGGAGGTCGTGCCGCAACCACGACAGGCCCCAAATCTCTTAGTGCAGCCCAATCTTCCCCACATTGCGCTGCACTCGAAATCTCGAATAACCCGAGAATCCCACCGCTATCAAAAATCTCATCGGATAATCATGAACTTCCAGTTCGACACCCATAGCGCCAGTCGCGCGCTCAGCTCACCAAGTAGTCATCTCGTCGCAATCCCCCCGGATTCTCTCGCACACGTCCCGGAGTTTCAGGTCAGACGTCGCCCACCAAACGGCGACTATGAAATTGTCGACGGCATGATGCATCTCATTCCAACGCCTTCTCGAGTACATAAGTCGATTTGTAGCGCCATTGAAAAAACGCTCCGTGATCACCTCGCGTGCTCATTGGAACAAGTTTTCACAATGAGAGATAAGCGACCCCTTTGTACTGAGCGGTCCACCCTCTTTCCCGATTTCTGGGTCTCAACCTTATCCATCGATCCAATTGCCGATCGCCGCGTCGCTCACCCAGGCCTAGTGATAGTCATCCTATCATCCTCTTCAGTCCGCACAGATAACGTAGCCCGAATCCACGCCTACCGGACTATCGAGACTCTGAAAGAATTGCTGGTTATCGATCCCGCCCAGAGACACAGCGAGCTATACACAAGAATCAACCGGAACACTTGGGTCATGACGGACATCGAGGATGCGGATGAGATTCACTTGGAAACAATCGGGCTCACACTGACAGGAACTCCCGGACTTATCCACAAAGGCCTAAGGCGGAGTCTGAACTCTCCAGAAACATCGAGATAGAAAGGTAGCCAGATAGATAAGTAGACGGGGACGCGGTGCTACCCAGATGGGGGCATCAGCGGCGTGCTTTCCGATGCGTCCACGGCGGAGTTGGCCGAGCCTGGCGCCACAGCCCGCGATGATGTGCCCGGGCGGACTGTTCTGCTGCGGCGTAGCGCTCTCTATCGGCGGGAGGCTGCTCGCGGACGTATTCCCGATAGTGCCATGCAAAGCCGGCGTCAATCTGGGCAAGGTTAGCATCGACGCCACCAACAAGTACTTTTCCGACGGTCCGCTTGTACCGGTCCCTTTTTGTTGTGGCTTCGACAATCACCTGGCGTCCGAAAGTTAGAAGCGCAAGGTGCTGGCGCGACACTGACCCGAACGGTTGTGACTTCTCCGGTGCGTCAATGCCTGACAGACGCACCTTGTGCTGGATGAACTGGTCGTCAAGGAGGGTCAGCGTGTCGCCGTCCGTCACACCGATGACGCGGCCCACCAGTGTGTTTGCATATGCGGTGGTGGAGGCAACACATAGTGCAATCGCGGGAAGGATGTAACGGCGAAAGGGCCAGTGCATGGTAGTGCCCACAAATGGGGCCGAAAGTGTATCGCCTACACCTCCTAAGCGACCATCCGTTGCTACTGCTCAGGACGTCGCCCTCGTGTGTTTTCCGGCGTGATGAGCTCAGCCCCCTCATTTCGCACGTTGCTAACTGCTCGTGACACCGGGTACATAATCAGCCCGTCGTTCGGGCACGGGACAATCAGCTGACGCACGAGCTCAGGGGCAGTGCCCTTGGCCAGCCATGGCTCGTAATCTGCAGGCTGCAGAATCACAGGCATGCGCTCATGCAACTGCCGCATCGCGTCGTTCGCCTCGGTCGTGATCAGCACAAACGTGTCGAGGGCGCCACCGTCTGGTTTCGTCCAGCGCTCCCACAGCGCGGCGAAGCCAATCAGTGCGTCGTTGGCGGCTTTGATGTAGTAAGGGTGCTTGCCGTCGGGAAGGGCCTTCCACTCATAGAAGCCGCTCGCCGGGACGATGCAGCGCCTCGCCTTGTAAGCGCTCCGGAACGAGGGTTTTTCGGCTAGGGTTTCACCCCTTGCGTTGATGAGCTTCGCCGCAATCGACTCGTCCTTGCTCCAGCTTGGGATGAGACCCCAGCGGAGCAAGTGTGCCACCCGCTCGCCGGTCGGGCGCTGGCAAATAACTGGCAGCATCTGCATCGGCGCCGCGTTGTACCGGGGACCGAGATCGGGCGGTAGCTCATCAATGCTCGCCCCGAACTGATCGCGCAGGCGGGACGTTGGGCCGTAGAGTGCATATCGCCCGCACATGATCTGGTGCTTCCGTAGTCAGGCCTTCTCGGGCCGCATCCAGGTGACTAGGTCCTGCGCCTGCTTCTCGGTTCCGTAGGTCAGGTGGAGCAGTAGCTGTACAGGCTTTGGAATGTTCCGCCCGGACTCATATCGGGACCCGCCCGATTGCGTCACACTGATGCGGCCCCAGAACTCAGACTGGTTCAGCCCGAGCTTCTTGCGATGCTCTTGGACCTCCACTCCCGTCCGGAACCGAAGAGTGGGCTGCTTCTGGGGCTTATCGGTCGGCGTCTTGCTGTCACTCATTCGCTCACCTCACTGATTGGTAGTCTCGGTCGACGTTACGTCCGGGGAGGGGGCTGCTGAGGCTGCACTATCGTTGGCGACAGGCTCAGCTGACGCAGGGGACGCTGTGATGGACTTTTTCCGGCCCTTACTTTGCGCCGCATTCTCGAGGGCATCGAGGCTGCCACCATTGTTGACCCAAGCTTCGAACCAGGCAGGCTTGCGACCGCGACCAGACCACCCTTGGTCGAGGTTGTTCGGGTTCCTGTACTTGGCGGGACGAGGGGTCTTCTTTGCGGAGGAGGCCGGCGGTTTCTTACCGGCCTTCGTGCCCTTGGCCTGTGTTGTAGTACTTTCGTCGGTGCCGAGCAGTTCCTCGAGCTCAATGCCTTCTTCGCGGGCGAGCTTGCGCAGTCGCTTGAGCAGCGCAGCCTTGCTGTCGCTTTCGCGCTTCGAGACTTCCTTCGCGATGCGGGCCTGCAACTGCTTCAGTTGGAGCAGGGTGTATTCATTCAGGGCGGTCATTCGGTATCTCAGTTACAGGGAGGTGACATGGCGCGATGATGCCATGAGCGTCCCTGGCGACGTTTACTAAAACCAGCCTAATGGGTGGGATTATGTCCGCGATAGCTCCATACAGCGGTTGAACCAGAGCCACTGCACGACGTCGATCGACTGTTCCAAAGCTATGTGCAGGCTGGTGGTAGACTTCTGCGATGGCCAACGAAATCATCCCGACCAAATATCTCAGCACCGTCCAGCCACTGATTGCAAAGGCGCGAGAGCTGCTCGAGAGCGGCGAAGAACTTGCGGCGATGGTGCTGGTTGGTAATTTCACAACCGGGCAGTTCGTGCCTGTCCCCATCGATACGACATCGCCCGATGAGCGTGACGCCGCCGCCGAGGATGTACGGCGGACCGCCTCAATCATCGACGCCGACTACGTCTTCACCATCATGGAGGCGTGGACCTTGGGGCCGGAGCACATCAAGCGATCTGACGAAATCATCGACCGCTACGGCTCAGTCAGCGCCTCGCCCTACAAGGTCGAAGTTGTGAGCTTTCTGCTTGAGACGCCCTACGGCCTATGGGTAGCACAACCGAGAATCAAGGCAAAGGGTATCAGCAAGAAGAAGCGAACCTTTGGTGACGTCGAATTCCAGAGGCTCGATGAAGCCCAGGGGCGCTTCGCCGACCTGCTTCCGAAGGAGGCGGGCGGAACGCTGCACTGACGCTTCGCATTCATATCCGGAGCAAGTACGTAGTGGGTGAACCGGAGGTAAGTCCGTACGTGGGGTCTGCCTTTCGTTGATGTAGGCTGCAGACAGGTAAGGCGAAAAGGCAACGCAGATGACCACATTACAGCGAATGCTCGGCATCGAACTACCCATCATTCAGGCACCGATGGCTGGCGTGCAGGACAGCGCGCTCGCTATTGCCGTGTCGAATGCGGGTGGCTTGGGTTCGTTGCCTTGCGCGATGCTCACCGCGGATACCTTGCAGCGCGAACTTGAGACCATTCGTGCGCGGACATCCCGTCCCATCAACCTGAACTTCTTCTGCCACGTCATGCCGGAGCCCGACGCAGAGCGCGAAAGCGCATGGCGAAAGCGCTTCGCGGACTATTACGCGGAATTCGGGTTGGACATCGCCGCGATACCGACGGCTCCCGCTCGCCAGCCATTCGGGGCCGAGATGGCGGAAATCGTGGGCGAGTTCAAGCCAGCGGTGGTGAGCTTCCACTTCGGCTTGCCACCTGACGACTTGCTTGAATTGGTGCGCAGCGCTGGGGCGCGAATCCTGTCGTCAGCGACGACGGTCGAAGAGGCGCTATGGCTCGAAGCTCGCGGTGTCGATGCTGTTATCGCGCAGGGGCTCGAGGCGGGCGGGCACCGGGGCATGTTTCTGAACGAAGACATCATTACGCAAGTCGGGACATTCGTATTGCTGCCCCAAATCGTCGATGCAGTGAAGGTGCCGGTCATCGCCGCGGGCGGCATTGCGGATGCCCGAGGCGTTAAGGCTGCGCTTGCGTTGGGTGCGGCCGCTGTTCAAGTGGGAACGGCCTATTTGCTCTGCCCCGAGGCCACAACGAGCGCTGTCCATCGCGCAGCATTGAAAAGCGAGGCGGCGAAGAATACGGCGCTAACTAATGTATTCACCGGTCGTCCTGCTCGGGGCATCGTCAATCGCATGGTCCGGGAGTTGGGGCCGATGAGCGACTGTGCGCCGCGGTTCCCCTTGGCTGCGTCCGTGTCGGCACCTTTGCGAACAAAGGCTGAGAGTCGCGGGAGCGGAGACTTCTCACCTCTTTGGGCTGGGCAGAACGTATCCGGATGTCGGGAAATACCTGCGGCGGAGCTCACACGACAACTGGCGGGTCGTTCGTGAGGTTGGAGGTCTTATCGACCATTGGCCTCGGCGCACTCGTAGCGATGTTCGGGCACTCCGGGCGATGCGTTGTAGAAGGTGAGCAGGCCTCGAATGAATCAGGAACCGCTACTTAAGAAGAGCCGCGTCTCCGCGAGAGCGTTGCTGGTGACACTTGTTGTCCTTGGTGGTTGTGTGTTCCTACCGGTAACCACGACCGAATACGACCCCACATGCGAGCTCACCCGGAGGCACATGGTGCTTAAGCCTCACGAGTTGGATGCGCTCATTGGATGCCAGAACGAAGGGTGTGGTGCCTTGCTGGTTCTTGCTGGGGCAGTCACGGCGGCGTCAGTCGTAGTTAGCGGTAGCGTTGCTGTCGTCGGGGACACGGTCTACTGGCTGCAAGACGAAGGGCAGTGCCGTCGACGGTGACTGACCTGTTCCCGTAACGGACGTGGGCGTTTCCCCTTCGCCCGCTCGGCGGCTCAGCGAACCGCCTGCGACAGTCTGGTAGCGACCCAAACCGGACTATCGTTGTCCTGATAATCAAATGGCAGGTTTCCGAGCACAGCAGTCGTTCAGATGGCGGTTTGCGGAAATCATCGAACGGCGGCAAGTAGCCGGTAGCTGATGGACGTGAAACAAACAATCTCAACGAGCGGGTAAACATCGAGGGTGTGAAAATGCGGGTTAGCCACCTTGGTCTGGGAGGGTACAGTTCAGGCCCGAAAACTCCACCCCGACTGTTTTCTGACCGATGACCGAGCTCACGTCCCTTCGCCAGCGCTTTCTGGCCGGCCCTCTGACGCTGCGTAACGAACGTCGGGATTTTCCTGAATGACACCGTGGGCGTCGGCATTACGTGTTGTGGGCGCTCGACGTGGATACGCCTACGGTGCGCGCGCGCATGGTCGCAGCACAGCGGGCGCTGAACGGACTACTGCTCGACGGGTATCGGCGTCAGCCGCACGCCGGTACGCGAAGCCTTGAAGGTGCTGGCGCGCGAAGGGCTGCTGGTGATGGAACCGCGCCGCGGCTGCTGCGTCGCGGCGATCGGCGTCGAGGGTGTTGCACGGCTGTTCGATGTACTCGAGCTTCTCGAGATCCAACTGGTGCGTGAAGCCGCGCGGCACGAGATCGTCGCCCACAGCGCCCCACTGGACCTTCGTCTACTGCTTGAAATGGGCGGGAACCGTCATGCCGGTGAAGCCATCGGTCGTCTGCGCGAGAAGCTGCTGCTCGCGCTGGGTCCCTCTTACGGACAAGCAGAGAACACATTGTTCGAGCGCATCACCCCCGCTCTGGCGGCGGCCTTTGTCCGGCAGGACCAAGACGAGGCCGAGCGAGTGTGGCGGGACTACGCAATCGCGCGCCGGCGTCTCGCGGGTTGTAGGACTCAGCGGCATGCCGCTGGTCAGCCAAGCCCGACAGACAGACGCCTGATCGATTCGGGGCCGATGTGCTGACCACGAGTTGTTCAGCGGGTACCCGCTGCGTTCGTCCTCAGCAGCTTGCGCGCGCTCTCAAGACTGGACGCGGTCTGCTCATGAAGTGCGTCCGTTAGCGGTTGCTGCATTGAGGTGACGAGCAGCGACTCCGCAGACCTCAGGAGTTTAAGATGCTTCGTCCACGCTCCGTCACGCCCGCGGGGAAGCCGCAGCCGCACGGCCAGAGTGATTGCTTCCTGGGCAAGCGCCAGGCATTCGCATGGCTCCGGAACGGCTTGTCCCGACAATCGGTCGAAAAGGCGTAGCGCCACATCTGCGTGGCCGCCACGGATCGCAACCGAAATCGCCCGCGCAATGCCATCCGGATTGACGTCGCGCGCGAGTTGTTCGAGCCAATGGCGAGCCTGTTTCGTTCGTCCCAGTGCCAGGCAGGTCTCGGCGATGATCAAACCCAGGTGGGGAACATTGGTCGTCGGGTGAGCGACGAGCGTTTGACGCAGCAGCCGGTCGAGCCTGGAGGTGACGCCGGAGATCAGCTCGGCCTTGACTGACCGGGCGAACGCATCCGGATCGAACGGTCGCAGCTCCTCAGCCATAGCTCTTGCTGATGAACGGGGTTTCATCGGCACCTCGCCGCTGGTTGATGACCAGGGTCAGGACAAAGAAGAAATTGCACATCATGTTGCACAGCCGCGGCAGGACCATAGGGACCTCACGCCCTTCCTGCTCGATGCGCACCATCAGGCGCACAGCCTTCTTGGCCGCCGATCGCGCCAGGTGCAGATGCGGCACCGGCTGCTGCCCGCGCGGCAGCACGAAGCCGTCGATGCGATCGCGCACTTCCTCTCGGTAGTGGTTAAGCCGCGTCTGCAGCCAGGCGATGTCGGCTTCCTCGACGGCGAGCCGCCCCCGCAGCGAACCGTTGACGTGAAAGGCCAGCGGCTGCAAGCGGTCGAGGTCGGCAGCGATGTCCGCCATGTCCGTCGACAGCAGCGACAGCACCGCGCCGATGTGGCCGCACAACTCATCGGTGGCCACTTCGAAATCGCACAGGTACGACGTCTCGTAGATGAACGGATAGCAGAGTTCGTCGCGATTGCGTCCGGGTTTCATGTGCGTGGGATCCTCATCGGGTGGTGATCACGGGCGGGTCGGCGGCCAGGTCGACATGGACCGGCACGCGGAAGACCCGCGACAAACGCGCTTCAGTCAGCACTTCGGCCGGCGTGCCAAAGGCGTCTACACGGCCGTCGTGCATCAGGCAAAGCCGGTCGCAGTAGCGCGCCGCAAGGCTGAAATCGTGGATGGCCAGGACTACGCCATTGCCGTCGTTGGCATACCGTCGCAAGGTCTCCATGACGCTGCGCTGGTAGTAGAGATCGAGGCTGGCGATAGGTTCGTCGGCGAGCAACAGCCGAGGCTGGCCGGCAAGCACGCGGGCCAGCCACACCCGCGCCTGCTCGCCGCCGGACAGGTGGTCGACCTTCCGCTGGCGGAGCGCCTCGACGCCGCTCTGCTGCATGGCCAACCGAATCGCCCCGTCGTCGCGGTCGCCCCATGGCAGCCGGCCCAGCGCAACGACATCATCGACGCTCAGCGACCACGCGCTTTCGCACGTCTGCGGCAACAGACCGATGTTGCGCGCGCGCTGGCGGGGCCGCAGCGACTCGATCGGCTGGTCGTCGAAAGCAATCTCTCCCCGGCCGGGCAACAGCCCCGCCACGCACTGCAGCAAGCTCGACTTACCCGAGCCGTTCGGCCCGATGACGCCGAGCACCTCGCCTGCATCGAGCGTGAAGGAAACCCCATCAAGACGCGGCGGCAGCGCCAAATGGCGGACTTGGATCAGAGCCATCTCTGACGGTCCTTCCAGATGAGCCAGATAAACAGCGGCGCCCCTAGCAGTGAGGTCAGCACGCCGAGCTTGATTTCCCGCCCAGGCGGCAGCAGGCGCACGCAGATGTCGGCTAGGCACACCAGCGCCGCCCCGGCCGCGGCCGACGGCAGCAGCAGGCGGTCCGGACGGTGATTCACCAGAGGACGGACGAGATGGGGGACCAACAGGCCGACGAAACCGATGCTGCCCGCAATCGCCACCGAGGCGCCGACCAGCAGCGCGGTACCGAGCACGATCAGGCGGCTGCCACGGCTGAGCGCGAGCCCCATGCTCTGCGCAACCGCTTCGCCCAGACTGAGCGCGGCAAGCAGATGGCGCTGACGCCAGACCAGCAGGCCACCAATCACCAGAGCCGGCAACAGGACGATCAGGTGGTTCAGTCCCCGCTCGGACACCGAACCCAGCAACCAGAAAACCAACTCCTGCATGGCGAAGGGGTTGGGGGCGAAGTTCAGCACCGTGGCCAGTGCCGCGCCAGCCAGCGTCGAGATCGCCAGCCCGGCCATGATCACCAGCGACGATCGGGCCGAGCCGGCCAGCGCGAGCATCAGCAGCAGCGCGGCGCCCGCACCGAGCAGGCCGGCGAGCGCCGGCGCCGCCTCCCCGGCCGCGGGGAACAGGCCGAAATAGAACACCGCAGCCGCGCCAAGGGCGGCCCCCTGGCTGGCACCCGTCAGGCTGGGGTCAGCCAGCGGGTTGCGTAGCAGGCCCTGCAGCGCCGCGCCGGCCAGGCCGAGCGCCGCCCCCACCGCCAGCGACAGTAGTGTGCGCGGCAGGCGGATTTCGCCGATCACCATCGCCGCCGGGGATGTGACGCCGAGCAGCCAGTCGGACAGGCCGGCGAGGACGGGCACCGCAGTCGGTCCGGTGGCCAGCGACAGGCCCGCCACACCAACGAGGATCGCGACACCCAGCGGAAGAATCAGTCGCGCCATTGCTGCAATTGGCCGACGAGCTCCCAGGTCCACGGACCGGGACACTGCCAGCGCCAGTAGTCTGTGCTCAGCCAGCGCTCGCGGGGCACTGCGCGGCGCAGCACCGGATGCTCGGCAAAGCGGTTGGCCAGCGCCCTGCTCGCCGGCGCTGCCCACAGGATCGCATCGGGCGGATCGGTTGCAATCTGCTCCAGGTCGAGCCGCAGATAGCCGTCCTCGCGCAGGTAATTGGACCACCCGGCGCGTTGCAGAATGCCGTCCTCGAAGGTGCCGCGGCCCGTGCCGATGCCGTTGGCACCGAGGAGTAACAGGCGCTTGGGTGGGTTATCCGCCGGGATCGGCTTAGGCGGCGAACTCGCAAGCGTGGCCGGCTTGCCGAGCAAGGACAGGAAATGCCGTTCGTATTCGCCGACGGCCTGCAGACTGGTCGGCAACGCCAGGATTTCCACCCGGAATCCAAGCGTCTTCAGTCGGCTGCGCAGCAGCGGCGCGTTGTATTGCCCGGTGATCACCAAGTCTGGCTTCAGTGCGACGATGCGCTCCAGGGTTCCATCGTGAGTCGGCCAGTTAGTTTCCAGCCACGCGACCGGGAACTGGCGGTGCATCGGGGAGAGCGCAGCAACCTCGCCAGGGTCCGCGTAGCGGGCCAGCATCCAGTCGGTGCAGAGGTCGAGAGAAATGATGCGCTGCACCCCTGAGGCCTCAGCTGGCAGGAAGTGCAGCGCTGCGACAACCAGCACGCTGGTGACTTTTGGGAGCCTCATGCCTTGTTCGCTGCCGCCCTCGGTGTGGTGGCGGCAGCGCTATCCGTCAAGGCGTGTAGCGGATGCCAACGAAGGCGTTGAGGCCCGGCGTGTCATACGCGACATAGGCCGGACCGCTCCACCCGTAAGCTCTGGCAAGCTCGTACTCGCGATCGAACAGGTTATCGACACGCGCCTCGAGCGCGAGATTGCGGTTGATCGCGTAGCGGCCGGTGAGATTGACCAGGCCATAACCGCCAAGCTTGTTGGTTTCGTTGTTGTCGTTGTAACGGCTACCGACAGCAATGAGTTCCATACCGGCCTGGAATGCCCCCCACGTTTTCATGAGGTCGAGCTGGGCCTTGTGCTCTGCTCGGCGACCGAGACGCTTGTCGGTCGTTTCGTTGGTCGCGTCCAGCCAATCGTAGGTGGCACGCACATCGACCCCACCCAGATTGCCCGCGTAGGCCAGCGTCAAGCCCTCCAGCCTGGCTTCCTGAACGTTCTCGTTCCGACCCCAGACGGGCGGCGGAAGCGATACATAGGTAATCAGGTCTTCAACGTCGTTGCGGTAATAGGTCGCGCTGACGGAGTGGACGCCGTTATCCCAGATCAGGGCCAGTTCGCGGTTCTCGCCCTTCTCGGGCTTCAGGTCGGGGTTTCCGCCCCAGGTCGGATGAAAGAGTTCATCGAGACGCGGCGCCTTGAACGAGGTTCCGTAACTCGCCTGGGCACGCAGCATGGACGTCAGCTGATAGCCGTAGGCGAGTCCATAGGTATTCTCACTGCCAAATTCCGAATGATCGTCATGTCGCCCGCTGAGCTGCCAGCGATGCGGCCCCATATCGGCATTCCAGCCGATATAGACGGAGTTGTTGCTGATTTCCGTGGCGTCGAACCCGTCCTGGACGCGGGCCTCCTGTTCCAGTCGCTCAAGGCCGGCGACGAGCGTTCCGAGTGCCAGACTGACGTCGTTCTGCCAGCTCAGCAGCCTGCTCTCCGTTTCGAAGTCACTCCCGCTCGGGCTCCAGGTGCTGACGTTCTTTTGCCAGTCGGTGGTCTGGCCGTATTGAAGCTGGCTGTTCCAGTTGGCACTCAGCCGGTTCCTGGCAAAGACTTGCCACTGCTTGGTACGAAAATCCTGATACGCATCGAACAGGCTGGCGGCGGGCACGTCGCCGCTGTCGTAGTGTGCACGGCCTTCATTCTGGCGGAAACTCAGGCCGATCTCGTGGCCCTCTGCGGGGAGGAAGGAGGTGGAGATTGCGCCCCCCGTGTTGCGGTAGCCATCCTTGTCGCCGTCCTTGTTGGTCGCGTCGCGCATGGCGGAGATACCGCGGAAATCGTCGTGGCTACCCTCCACGCGGAAGCGCCACCGCTCATTGCCCGCAGAAACGCCGGCGCTCGTCTTGAAGGTGTCGTCGCTGCCGTAACCCACGAAGCCATCTGCCTTCAGACCCGGTGTGCCCTTGCGGGTGAAGATCTGGATCACGCCGCCGACAGCATCCGCCCCATAGAGCATGGAACCCGGGCCACGGAGAATCTCGATACGCTCGACATTGGCCAGCGGAATGAAGCGCAACGGCGAACCGCTTGCATCGATCGAGTTGATCGGCAGACCGTCGATGAGCACCTTGGTCTGGTCCGGCTTGGCGCCTCGCAGATACAAACTCGCTGAGGTGCCTGGACCGCCGCTGGTCGCCACCTGGACGCCGGGCTGCCGGCTCAGCAGATCGATCACCGTACCGCCGGCACTGCGCTCGATTTCGGCACGGTCAATTACGGTGATGTCGGACAGGACTTCTGAGACCCGCGTCTCGACGCGTGTCGCAGTAACAACAACCGGTTCGAGCGACTGCTGCGCGTGCAGCTGGCTGACGAACAACAGCGGCAGCAAGGCCGCCACGGGCTTGAGGCGTAATTGCATGATTTCCCCCCGCCGACAGGCGTCCCCGCATATCGGCATGCATGAAGAAGCAGTGCAAAGGGAAATGACGGGCTACGACAGCCGGTGCCACCTCCCCGTAGCACTTTCGCGTGTTGTCGCAGGCCGGTCTCCGGGCTTGCAAGTCTTGACGCGCCGCCTTCCCAGGTTCAACCCAGTGGCATTTTGGCGCGCCCGCACTCGCTTACCGTTGCGGGGGCAGCAGCGGAATTGTCTCGTTGGTGAGACTCACCGCTTTCCCGTTTAACTGCCAGGGGAGGTTCCCCTGGCAGCACCTGAGAGCGGGCGGATCATACATGGCCATACGCAGCGAGTCGATTGCGTATGGCCATGAAGTAAGGCCGGGACATGACCGCGCTGCCGCTCTCGCCATGGCGGAGTGTGGTTAGCGGGCGGACATACCCCCTTGGGCACGGGCTGTGGGGCTTTGCCTGATCGGAACACACAACCTATAGACTCAGCGGATACTCAATACACTATCTGTAGTTTGATAAATTGACACCCATCGCCCGGTCCAGTTAGAGTTCAGTCCGTCTATGGTTCCCCCTCGCGGGGGATTAAAAGGGAATTCGGTGCCGCGCCCAGCGCGAATCCCGGAGCTGCCCCCGCAACTGTAATCGGCGAGTCCTGCGCCCTCTCTGCCACTGGAAATCTTCCGGGAAGGCTGGCGCAAGGCGACGACCCGTGAGCCAGGAGACCTGCCATGTACATCACCTTCAACAGTTTGGGGCGGGGTGTCCCTGACAAGAGGCATGGCTCACACCATTTCACTTGCTCGTTTTCCTGATGGCACGGCAGCACCGCATGGCATTTCCATGCGCGTGACGCATCACGCCCGTGCGTCGGAGATCCGCCCTGCCCGCACCGGATCTCCGCCATGCCCACCGCCGACCGCCCCGTTGCAACGCTGACACCGCCGACCGATTCCACGGGCGTCGCTCTGGGACCGATGTGCCGCTTCGGCCCCGCTGACGCTCCCCGCATCTTCGAACACCTTCTTGCGCTGGATGCCGATGACCGCCTGCTGCGCTTCAGCCACGGCATCCGCAACGAAGGCATCGCCGCCTACGTCGCCACCCTCGATTTCACACGAGACCACGTGCATGGGCTGTGCACCGCGCAGGGCGACATCGTCGCCCTCGCCCATGTCGGGGTGCGCGATGGCGAGGTCGACTTCGGCCTCAGCGTCACCTCTACCTACCGTCAGCGCGGACTGGGACGAGCACTTTTCAGCCACGTCATCGCGCTGGCTCGCCTGCACGACGCGGTCCGGGTCGTCTGCCACAGCGTCAGCCCCGCGGTGCTGCACATGGCTGCCGCCAGCGGCTTCCGTCGGCCTGGCGGCAGCCACACCGCCCCCCTGACGCTGGATCTGCGGGCCGAGTCCCACGCCGGCGACGACGCCCAGCCTTGCCCGGCCCCCAGCGCAGTCAGCCTGGCGGCCGCCTGAAGCTCGCCTTCCCTCAGCAACCCGTTTCATCCGCACTCACCCAGACGAGGACCACCCGTGGACCGACTTCCCGCCGAAGCACTTGATAGCGCCATGCAACTCGCCGCTTTCCAGATCATCCGCCGCAATGGCGCCGTCGTTGCCTTCGATCCGAACAAGATCGCCGTCGCCATGACCAAGGCCTTTCTCGCCGTCGAGGGCCGCCAGGGCGCGGCGTCCTCACGCGTACGCGACATCGTGGCCCGACTCACCGATACCGTGGTCGGCGCCCTCACCCGTCGCCTGCCCGACGGGGGCATGCTGCACATCGAGGACATCCAGGACCACGTCGAGCTGGCGCTGATGCGCTCGGGCGAGCACGACGTCGCGCGCGCCTACGTGCTCTACCGCGAACGCCGCGCTGCCGAACGCGCGGCGAAGAAGGACGCGGAAGCGCAAGCGGGCGGCGCCGGCCCCGTGCTGCACGTCGTCGATGGCGAAGCGCGCCGCCCGCTCGACCGCGCCGCCCTGCTCGCCGTGTGCCGCGAGGCCTGCGAAGGGCTGGACGGCGTGTCCGCCGACACCGTGCTCGAACACGCCCTCCACAACCTCTACGACGGCGTGCCGATTGCCGCCGTGCGCCAGGCATTGGTGCTGGCCGCCCGCACGCTGATCGAGCGCGAGCCAGACTACGGCCACGTCGCCGCGCGCCTGCTGCTGTCGGCCATCCGCGTCGAGGTGATCGGGCACGAGACCTCGCTGGCCGACATGGCCGACCCCGATCGAGGCTATGCCGCCTGCCTGCCCGCCTTCATCCGCGCGGGCATCGCAGCCGAGCTGCTCGATCCCCGGCTGGCCGACTTCGACCTCGCCCGCCTGGCAGCGGCGATCCGGCCCGAGCGCGACCTGCAGTTCGACTACCTCGGCCTGCAGACCCTGTACGACCGCTACTTCCTGCATATCGACGGCCGCCGCATCGAGCTGCCGCAGACCTTCTTCATGCGCGTGGCGATGGGCCTCGCGATCAACGAGATCGACCGCGAGGCACAGGCCATCGCGTTCTATGAACTGCTGTCGAGCTTCGACTTCATGAGCAGCACGCCGACGCTGTTCAACAGCGGCACCCGGCATGCGCAGCTGTCGTCCTGCTACCTGACGACGGTGGCCGACAGCCTCGAGGACATCTACCAGTCGATCAAGGAGAACGCCCTGCTGCAGAAGTTCGCCGGCGGCCTCGGCAACGACTGGACGCCGGTGCGTGCGCTCGGCAGCCGCATCAAGGGCACCAACGGCCAGAGCCAGGGCGTGATCCCCTTCCTCAAGGTGGTCAACGACACCGCGGTGGCGGTGAACCAGGGCGGCAAGCGCAAGGGCGCGGTGTGCGCCTATCTCGAGACCTGGCACCTCGACATCGAGGAGTTCCTCGAACTGCGCAAGAACACCGGTGACGAGCGCCGCCGAACGCACGACATGAACACCGCGAACTGGATTCCCGACCTGTTCATGAAGCGCGTGCTGGAGAACGCCGAATGGACGCTGTTCTCGCCGGCCGACGTGCCCGACCTGCACGAGCGCTGCGGCCAGGACTTCGAGGCGGCCTACCGCGCCTATGAGGAGAAGGCCGAGCGCGGCGAGATCCGCCTCTTCAAGCGCCTGCCCGCCATCCAGCTGTGGCGCAAGATGCTGACCATGCTGTTCGAGACCGGGCATCCGTGGATCACCTTCAAGGACGCCTGCAACCTGCGCTCGCCGCAGCAGCATGTGGGCGTGGTGCATGGCTCCAACCTGTGCACCGAGATCACGCTCAACACCTCGGCCGACGAGACTGCGGTGTGCAACCTCGGCTCGGTGAACCTGCCCGCCCATCTGGTGCGCGACGGCGAAGGGCGCTGGGCGCTCGACCCCGACAAGCTGCAGCGCACCGTGCGCATCGCGATGCGCCTGCTCGACAACGTCATCGACCTCAACTACTACGCCACGCCCAAGGCGCGCGCCGCCAACCTGCGTCACCGCCCGGTGGGCCTGGGCATCATGGGCTTTGCCGACGCCTTGCATTTGATGGGCCTGGCCTACGCATCGGACGCCGCGATCGAGTTCGCCGACCGTTCGATGGAGGCCGTGTGCCATGCCGCCTACTGGGCCTCGACCGAGCTGGCCGAGGTACGCGGGCCGTATTCCAGTTTCCGCGGCAGCCTGTGGGACCGGGGCATCCTGCCGCAGGACAGCCTCGCGCTGCTGGCCGAGGGCCGCGGGCGCAGCAGCGCGGGCGGCGGCGCCCTGCTCGAAGTAGACCGCTCTTCCTCGCTCGACTGGGGCCCGCTGCGCGAACGCATCGCCCGCCATGGCATGCGCAACTCGAACTGCGTCGCCATCGCGCCGACCGCAACCATCTCCAACATCGTCGGCGTGTCCGCCTCGATCGAGCCGGACTACCAGAACCTGTACGTCAAATCCAACCTGTCGGGCGAGTTCACCGTGGTTAACGCGCATCTCGTGCGCGAGCTGAAGGCACTCGGCCTGTGGGACGAAGTGATGGTGGCCGACCTCAAGTACTTCGACGGCTCGCTCGCCCCGATCGAGCGCATTCCCGCCGAACTCAAGGCGCGTTACGCGACCGCCTTCGAGATCGAGCCGCACTGGCTGGTGGAAGCCGCCTCGCGCCGGCAGAAGTGGATCGACCAGGCGCAGTCGCTGAATCTCTACATCGCCGCCGCGTCGGGCCGCAAGCTCGACGAACTCTATCGCCTGGCCTGGCTGCGTGGGCTCAAGACCACCTACTACCTGCGTACGCTGGGCGCCACCGCCATGGAGAAGACCGGCACCACCACGCCGGCCACCGCCAGCGCCGACCCGGCGCCCAAGGCTTGCTCCATTCTCGACCCCGACTGCGAGGCCTGCCAATGACCGCCTTCTTCGACGACTGGGACACGCCGGTTCGCCCTCGGGCAGCCACTGCTCCAGCCACTACGCCAGCCTCCCGCCAGGCAGACTCCCCGGCGTCCACGGTGACGCCCACGGCACCGGCATTCCGCCCCGACGCGGCCCTGTCCGCCACCGATGCCCGGCCGGGCGCGCTGGCGCCGGTGCGTGCTGCCGACAAGCGCATCGTCAACGGCCAGGGTGACATCAACCAGCTCGCGCCCTTCAAGTACCCCTGGGCGTGGGAGTTCTTCCTCAACGCCAACAAGAACCACTGGACGCCGCTGGAAATCTCCATGGCGCAGGACGTTCACGACTACCACCACCGCCTGACACCGGCCGAGCGCCATGTGTTCGAGAACGTGCTGTCCTATCTGACCACCTCGGACATCCTCGCCATGCGCAACATCGGCCTGGCGGTGATGGAGAAGATGACCGCGCCCGAACTGCAGATCTACCAGGCCCGCCAGGTGTATGAGGAAGCCCTGCACACCTGGACCTACCAGCACTGCATCGAAAGCCTGGGTCTGGACCAACAGGAGATCTACAACCGCTACCGCGTCGTGCCCGAGATCCACGGCAAGATCGCGCTCGCCAACCGCCGGCTCGAGCGCGTGATGCGGGCCGACTTCGACCTCACCGACCGCGACAACCTGCACGAATTCGCACTCTCCTACCTCTTCTTCGCGGCCATCTTCGAGGGCTGCTGGTTCTACAACGGCTTCACCCCCATCTTCGCGCTGCAGCGGCGCGGGCTGATGAAGGGCACGGCCGAGCAGTTGCAGTACATCATGCGCGACGAGGTGCTGCACTGCGCCTTCGGCATCCGCACCGTGCGCACGCTCATCGCCGAGGAAAACCTGCAGCTCGATCCCGCGACGCTCGCCCGCCTGTGGGAGGAAGCCGAGGCCGCCGAAACCGCCTACGCCGGCTACCTGCTGCGCGAGCCCATCCTTGGCTACTCGGCCGCGCAGCACATGGGCCAGTTCCGCTACATCGCCAACCGCCGCGCCCGCCAGCTCGGGTTGGCCGAGCCCTACCCCGGCGCGGAAAACGTGCTGCCTTGGCTGGACGAGCAGGCCAACCTGCGCAAGGAGAAGAACTTCTTCGAGACGCGGGTCACAGAGTATCAGACCGGCGGCGCACTGACCTGGGAGTGAGTCGGGCGGCCTGTTGTTTCTCACAGGCAGGCGAGGTTTGCATCTGAGGCCCAACGTATGAGGTAAGGGGCTGCCGGTCCGGTCGGCCGAGAGGTTCGGCTTCATGATGGCAACACCGTCTTGTAGTTATCACACCTACGCTACGCGCCTTGGAGAGGGCTCTGTCCTAGTTCTTTTGTCGGTCAGTCAAAGGCCCATGCTGGCCGCCGCCAAGGCCAATAACTTAAGCACCCGCCAGCACCGTGGAGTGGTAAAACCCATGTAGCACATAGGCAGAGAGCATGCCGCCTTGCCCGGATGGCTGCTATCCGGAGCGGGAGGCGACTGGCGGCTCGTTGAGGGGCATGGAGAAGCGCGGATAGACGAAATGAACCATTTCGTCCAATGTCTGGACATCACCCCCCGCAATGGCGCGGCTTCGAGCCCGTCCTTCCGGACGTACTTTGGACAAAACGGACAGGGTGCTGAACGAATGGCAGCAGCCCAACTGGAGCGGCCGTTCAAGCGGCAACTCTACCTGCAGGCCGAACGGCGGGTCGTGGCCGTTATGAACAGCTGTTCATAAGGGACATTGGACTAAACCGCTGGCGCGGTAGGGGGTGATCGACGGGCGGGGGCGCAGATCAGGCGCATTCACACGAAGCGTGCGTTGGAGAAGGATGGTGTTGCTGTTCGCAGCACTTCCTTCCTTTCCGACAGGAGCTTTGCCATGACTCCGCTTCGCCAGCGCATGCTCGAAGACATGGGCATTCGCAACTTCGCCGAGAACACCCAGCTTTCTTACCTCCAGCAGATCAGCGCCTACGCGCGCCACTTCGGTCGCTCGCCCGAAGCGCTCGGGCCCGAGGACGTGCGCACCTACCAGGTCCACCTGGTCGAAGTGCGCAAGCTCTCTGCCGCGAGTGTCGGCATCGCAACGTCGGCGCTGAGGTTTCTCTACAAGGTCACGCTCAAGCGCGACTGGGCACTGGAGGACATCCCGATGCCGAAGAAGCCGTTCCGGCTGCCGGTCATCCTGAGCCACGACGAGGTGACGCGCCTCCTCGAGGCCGTCGCCAGCCTGAAGCACCGCACCCTCCTCACCACCACTTACGCCGCCGGCTTGCGCGTGTCGGAGGCCACGCATCTGCGGGTCACCGACATCGACAGCGAGCGCATGGTGCTGCGCGTCGATCAAGGAAAGGGCCGCAAGGATCGCTACGTGATGCTCTCGCCGCGCCTGCTCGAAGCCTTGCGCGCGTACTGGCGAGGCGAGCGCCCGCGCCTGTGGCTGTTCCCCGGCGATAGGCCCGAGCAGCCGATCACCAAAGGGGCCGTCGAGGCCGCGTGCCAGAAGGCGCGTCGTGTCGCGGGCCTCACCAAGCCGGTCACCCCGCATTCGCTGCGCCACGCCTTCGCCACGCATCTGCTGGAAGCGGGTACCGACGTGCGCACCATCCAGTTGCTGCTCGGACACCGCAGCCTGGCGACCACCTCACGCTCCCTGAAGGTCGCCACCAGCACGGTGTGTGCGACCCGAAGCCCGCTCGACTGGCTGCCCGCGCCGGTGGTACCGAACCCGGTGACGCCGCCCGCGCACTTCTGAGTAAGCGTCTTGCGCCCGTCCGGGCTCGAGTTGGCGGACATCTTCCGGCAGCTCGGGCCAGCCTATCGTCGCGATCACGTGGCGGCACTGAGTCGCGGGCAACGCCGCGTCATGAGTGCCATCGAGCGTTGCCGCACGGCGGCGCTCGGGGGGCACGTTGAGCAGTGCGACGCCTGCGGCCACCAGCGGATCGCGTTCAACAGTTGCCGCAACCGGCATTGTCCCAAGTGCCAGTCGCTCACGCGCGCGCAATGGCTCGAGGATCGGCGCGCCGAGCTCTTGCCAGTCGAGTATTTCCATGTCGTGTTCACCTTGCCGCAGGAGATCGCCGCCATCGCCTACCAGAACAAGGCGGCGATCTACGACCTGCTGTTCCGCGCCACCGCCGAGACGCTGCGCACGATCGCTGCGGACCCCAAGCACCTGGGCGCCGAGATCGGCTTCATCGCGATCCTGCACACGTGGGGCCAGAACCTGCTGCACCATCCGCATCTGCACTGCGTGGTGCCGGGCGGGGGGCTCTCGCCGGATGGCCAGCGCTGGATCGCCTGCCGGCCAGGCTTCTTCCTGCCCGTGCGGGTGCTGTCACGCCTGTTCCGCCGGCGGTTCCTCACGATGTTGCAGCAGGCCTTCGCGGCGGGTTCGCTCACGTTCCACAATGTCCTGGCCGAGCTGACAGACCCTCGCGCGTTCGCCCGGTATCTCGCGCCGACGGCCCGGGCCGAATGGGTGGTCTACGCGAAGCCGCCGTTCGGTGGGCCGCAGCGCGTGCTCGAGTACCTCGGGCGCTACACGCATCGGGTGGCCATCGCCAACAGCCGGCTCGTCGCGTTCGCCGACGGCCAGGTCGCGTTCCGGTGGAAGGACTATCGCCATGCGTCCCGCCACAAGGTGATGCGGCTCGAGGCGGGGGAATTCGTGCGGCGCTTCCTGCTGCACGTCCTGCCCTCCGGATTCCAGCGCATCCGCCACTACGGCTGGCTCGCCAACCGCAGCCGCGCGGTGAAGCTGGAACGCTGTCGTCAGCTGCTCGATGTGCCCGCTCCGGTGTCGGCCGATGAACCCGCCGACTATCGGGATCGCTATCAGCGGCTCACCGGCATCTCGCTGTGGGAGTGCCCGCACTGCCACAGCGGGCGGATGGTCTGCGTCGAGGCCTTGCAGCCCGGGGTACTGCCGCGTGGGCCGCCGGAGGTCGCCGCATGAACATCCTTCCTCCATCAACACGAGCGCGCCGCGAAGGCCTTGACGGCGTGGCGGGGCTCTTCATGCGCGACCGTGCACGGCACCAAGGAGCAGGTGCCGAGACGCCCGGCCGCGCCCAACGGCACACGAATCTGAGGCCCGGCGCCTTCGCCACGCGTGGCGCAGCACCCTTGGTCCAGGCCGCCGCGTCGGCGTCGATCGCCCTTCCTGCGCCGCGTCGCGGAACTGCACCGATTCAATCCCCATAGCGCCCTACCGCCGGCGGGGCGGTTCAGTCCAACGGGATCTTTTGCCTACCGGTCGCGGGATAACGGCATCACACCGCCCGGTCGCCGTGCGCCGCGTCCGCCAGGCAAAAGACTCTCTTCATTATGTGGAGCTCCACATAAGGCCGACCTGCTGTCACCAACGACTTTGGAGCCAGTGCCCCGACCGCAGCTTCCGATCAAAACTGAAAACGTGCTCCTCAGGCTCCTCGTCGCAGCACCCAACCAGCCGGTTGAACTGACCGAGCCCGCCATCCCGTAGCGACACGTTACCGCCACACAGCGGGCAATCCGCCACATACCGCACCAGGCGCAAGTTGTAGCCACGCGACTGCCCTGGAAGCACAGCGGCTTCAGGATCCCAGACTAGTTCGACCTGGCATTCCTTATTTGAGAACGGATAGAAGAGCGGCGAAGCCATGATGATGAATCGATCATAGAGCCGCATCAGAGGCCGCAAAAGGAACCAGAAGAAGACCGCCGCCACGACGATCCATTCCCACTCGAGCACGCCCTTGCCGAGTTGCAGCATGGCAACGACGATCGGCAGCCCCGCGAGCAGGATCATCAATCCCAGACCGAGCGCCGGCACATAGCGGCGTACGCCATCGATGCGCATGCTCGCTTCGCCCTGCCGGCGAAACAGCAGCGGCCATAGAAACAGCCGCCCGAGGAGCGAGAACCTCAGGCTCGACCGGTCCTCGCGGTACCGGAGCACAAAGGGCAGCTTTTCGTAGTCCGCTGGCAGGGTAGGGAGTGCGGTGCTCACACCGAAAGGACGCCACTCGAGACGATAGGTCGACGACCGCCCACCCTCCGACTTGTCCTTGGTTGGCCACAGAAGCCCAGTGAAGCCCGCCTTCCGCGCTGCATCGGTGAAGCGTCCCTGCAGCTCGGCGAACGATTGCTCCAACGCAGACCAGTGTGGGTTCACCCGCTTGCGTGCCTTCTCGCTGGTCAGGTCATCGAATGGTTTACCGCGTGCATCGAGCGCCCAACGCCAAAGCTCCTGGGTGCTGAGGGAACTCGGCTCGATGCCGTCCTTGCCATCGCCCTGGTACTGGGTCAGCAGCGCACGCAGTAAGTCCCAGAACGCGTCGCGGTAGTCCGAGCTGCGGTCAGGATCCACGAAGCGCAAAAGCCACTGCGCAAACTCGACGCGCTTCGGCAACGGGCAGGCGCCTTCGCTCTGAGGGGTATTGGACAGATCACTCATCGGGCTCCCGGCGGACATGACGTGATTCTAACAGCGATCCGTCCGCCGACCGGTTTCAGACCGTCCGGATCCAGCAACCGCGCGGGTTTGCGTACCTAACCTGACCTCTCCATTCAACCCAGGAGAAGGTCATGCTGGAAACCCTCGTTCTACACATCGCCGGCGAGCGCGTCGAACTCCGCTCGCTCCCCTCGGGCGATCTCGCTGTTTACCACCGGCCCGCCGAGCACGTGCGTGCACTCGTCGAACCTATCTGCCGCAATCGCGGCCACTGGAACAGCGAGTACAACAACTGGATCGTCTTCCGTCAGTTCCGCGCGGCCGTCGTGAGCGAGCTCGAAGCGGAGGCCGACCATGTCTGACCGGATACTTCACGGCTTGGACTTCGGGCTCGACCACGCAGGTCGGATGCGTGGCATCGACGAGGTGGAGCAGGGACTCGCCTGCAATTGCGAATGCCCGGAGTGCGGAAGTCCGCTTGTCGCCAGAAAGGGGGCTGTGCGCGTTCATCACTTTGCGCACTGGGGGACGAGCTGCACCAGCGGCACCGAAACCGCGCTCCATCGGATGGCCAAACAGATCGTGGCGGACGAGCGCCGCCTTGTCGAACCCGGACGAGACACGCCGACAGTCTTCCGGAACGCCGCGCTACCGGATGAAATGTACTGGCCCGGCTGGCGCCCCGACGTGGTGCTCTGGTCCGAGTCGATGACCGTGCATGTCGAAGTCACCGTAACGCATCGATGCGGCCCCGAAAAGCTCGACGAGATCGTTCGCAAAGGGATCCCGACCCTTGAGCTCGACCTCTCGACGGCCTATCGGCGCAAGCGCCTGGGTTGGACGGTCGAGCAGCTTACCGATCGTCTCGTCCACGATCCCGGCATTCGGCGCTGGCTCCATCTGCCAGAGCCAGCAGCGGAGAGGGCGCGGCCAGCCACCATCCCTGAGACGCAAACCCAGACCAAGCCCGCCGCCCCCGTCACCAGCACACGGCTATCCCGCATCTACGCCCCCTTCGAAGGCACTTTGCTCGTGTTCGATCCCTGGTATGGGTTGGTGCCGCGTGATCCCCTCGCGCGGGCTCAACTCATTCAGGAACTGGAAGCACGCAGGAAATCCTCAGGACGGACGACGGACAGCACCGACGAGTCGCAAAACGCATAGGGAAAATTATTTATCATGCGGCTACCCTAGCAAGCGACTGTGGGAGCCGCCCGCTGCACGCAGGCGAGACGGGTCCAACACGCTATCCTCGAACGCACAGGAACAGCCAATGACGACCAAATGGTGGAAATGCGACCTTCAAGTCGCAACCCCGGCCTGGAATTTCACGATGCCAGCGGGCGAACACCACGATCTGTCGACCAACGCCGGCAAGCGCGCCTTTGCGGAGCGCTACGTATCAGAACTCATCAACAAAGGCATTGAAGTCGTTGTCTTGGCCGACCATAACACCGGTAAATGGATCGACCTCATGGTCGAGGTAGGCAAAGCGCAGGGGTTGAAGGTGTTCCCGGGCTGCGAGATCACCACTGGCTCAGGTGCCGACGGGATGCATCTGGTTGTGATCGGGGATCTGCGCAAGACGAGCCGGGACTTCGACGTTCTCCTGGGCGGTACGCTTGGCTTCCGCGAACCCGACCACCCCCGCTTCCTTCCACGCGGCGAACCCGGATCTTCATCGAGGACCATCACCCAGATCCTCGATGATCTGCCGGACGACTACTTGGTCATCGCCCCGCACGCGCTCACCGAGAACGGGATCGCCTCGGGAAAGACAGCGCATGGGGACATCCGCTGGCGAGCGCTCCATCACCCACGGTTAGTGGCGGTGGACCCTGGCGACTGCGACGGTAGCCCTGGCACCTCTTTCAATTCAAGGTTCCGAAATAGGGAGCCAAACCTTTTCCCTCGCCTGCCTGAGCTCGCCTTCGTGGCGACATCAGACGCCTATTCTTTGGATCGAATCGGTGCGCGCTTCTCATGGATCCGTATGGAAGAGCCGACCCTGGAGGGGCTTCGGCAAGCGTTCCTCGACCATGAAGCACGAATCATCTGCTCTTGGGATGACCGGTTGCGCGGATACCCGGACGAGAACCCGAACAACATACGACATTCATGGATCAGCTCCCTTTCGATTGGTGGATCGGTCGGAAACTCCTCCGCGCCCCTCTCTATCAACTTCCACCCTGCCCTGAACGTCCTCATTGGGGGACGCGGAAGCGGTAAGTCGACTGTCGTAGCGGCGATTCGACAGCTGTATTCAAGTACGCAAACATTGCCGGAGAACGTCAGGGTGGAAGCTGAGTCGTTCTCGGACGCCGTCTTCTCCGATGCGCAACTCCTTGCAGAGCACCGCATCCGAAACTCTCAAGAGCAGCAGCGAGCGACATGGTCGGCGCAAACGGGACGATCCACGGAGACTTCGGACGACGGCTCCATACCGACGACCTTCAGCGTGCGCGTCGTGAATCAGAAAGAGCTCTTCGAGCGGGTTTCGCGAGACCGCCATGATCCGCTCGCAGCATCGCGTAGCTTTCTCGCCTTTCTTGACGAGGGCCTGGGGCTCTTGAAGACGGACGTACCCAAACCGGAGAGTTGGTGGCGCCGCTTCCAAGATGCAGGCCAGGATTGGATGATGAGAACAACGGACCTTCAAAGGATCGAGCGCGATGTCGCACAGCTGCCAGCGGTCCGCGCCAAGATTCGGGAGCTCGAGGCTCAGGTCGCCGCGCTGGACTCCCCGGAAGCGAAGAACCGAAGGGAAGCGAACGATGCGCGGATCCAGGAGAAAGCTCTGCTTGACGCGCGCGCGCACGCCCTAGGGCACTTCCTTGCAGGCCTAACGGCCTACCTCGAGCCGGAGGCAGCGCGACAGGATCCTCAACAGGGTTTTAGTGAAGAGCACGCCCGTCTCATCTCTTCACTGGACAGGATCGAGACCTCACTCGTGCAGCAGGTCAGGGCTGCTATCGCGCAGGCCCAAGCAGACATGAACGAGTGGCGAGAAGCCATCCGCTCGACGGCATGGGCGGCCTTCGTCAAGGAAGCTGAGGAAGACAACGCCCGATATATGGCTGAGCTCGCCGAAAAGGGCATCGACCCCGGGGCCTACAAAGAACTGAAGAAGCAGCTCGTAGCGCAGCTAACGATTGAGCAGACTCTTTCATCCCATGAGACCAAGCTCATTTCGGCTCGATCTGACCGTGACGCCGCTTGGCAGGTGCTTGAAAGGCTTCTCGACGAAAGACGTAACGGCAGGCGAGCGCTGCTCCAGCGCGTCTCAGAACGAAGCGGGCGTCTCCGTTTTCACCTGCTGCCTTTCGGCGATTCAATTGGATGGATAACTGCGGTGCGAGAGTTGCTCAGCCTTCGGTCAGACGCATTCCTGGAGGACGTTCCCCGCTTAGCCAGTTGGCTTTGGACTGACAGCGACACAGAGCGAAATGAAAGGTGGTCGGAGTGGCGCGAGGCCCTATGCTCAGGGAGCTTCGAACGCATTTCGGGGAAAGACAAAGGCGTCAACCGGATGGACTGGGCGAAGAAGCTCGAAAAGCTTGATGCAACGATCCGCTTGCGCCTCGCATTCGAGGCAGCTGACGACAAAATCGAGATTTCTTTCCTCAAGGACGGAGGAGACTCCTTCAAGCCCGACGACTGGCAGGACATCACCCAAGGCTCACCAGGGCAACGTACCGCCGCGATGCTCGGCTTCGTGCTGCATCACGGAGATGAGCCGCTTGTGTTGGATCAACCCGAGGACGATCTGGACACCGAATGGATTTCGAATCTCGTCGTCACCGAACTCCGGGCAAGCAGATGGAAGCGACAACTCATCGTCGTTACACACAACGCGAACATTCCGGTGAACGGCGATGCCGAGCGAGTCGTTGTACTGGAAAACAGGAATGGCGCGATCCAGATTCGCTCTTCAGGCTCCAGCACAGGAGCCGAGATCCAGCACTGCGGGGCCATCGAACAACCTCACGTCAGAGCGGACATCCAGAACATCATGGAGGGCGGCATTCGAGCGTTCATGCAGCGCGAGCGCAAGTACGGGTCAGAGCTCGCAACGGGCTAAAAATCGGCTCTCCTTGGGTTTCTCTCGGCCGACCTACGTTCCCGCACGCTGGACGCGGACGCCCGTTTTCGCGCCGCCGGTGGGTCACTGGATCATCTGCAGCTGTTGCCGCTCGATGAGGTGCAACGATGAGTGCTTATCCGCAGCGCCAGGAGCGCATCGGAACACCCGAAGGCGACTTCCACGTCGAAGCGATCGACCCGGTTCGCCAGCGCGTGCACCTGACATGTCTGACGACGGGCGCGACCAGACCCGACGCGGTGCTCTGGTCCGAGTCGATGACCGTGCATGTCGAGGTGACCGCAACGCATCGATGAAGCCCCGAAAAGCAGGAGGAGATAGTTCGTAAAGGGATCCCGGCATTCGGCGCTGGCTCCATCTGCCCGAGCCAGCAGCGGAAAAGGAGTGGTCAAGCGCCATCCCTGAGAGGCAATCCCAGATCAAGCCCGCTGCCCCCGTCTCAGCACACGTCTAGCTCGCATCTACGCTCCCTTCGACGGCACTTTGCTCGTGTTCGATCCCTGGTATGGGCTGGTGCCGCGTGACCCCACTGCGCGTTATCAGCTCATCCAGGAACTGGATGCGCGGCGGTCGGCCGAGAAATAGGAGCAGGGCCGCGAGCTACGAGTGGGCGAAAACGTACGGCACTTCCGGCGGACGCGACACATCAGAGAACACGCCAAACCTGCGGTTCCTCGCCCTGCACCCCCCGCCGGCCGCCCGAAAGCTTGGCCTTATCATCGTTTCTGCGAAAAATTCAGTATCCTTTCACCGTATTCGAGAATCGGTTGGTGTAGGGTTCTCACTGGAGGGTGAAATTTCCGGCACTGCTGCCGGGGGCACCATTTCACCGTATTTGAGAACCTACACGGCGGCCATAAACTGGCAAATGGCTAGCCAATTATTGGCAGACGGCCAGCCAGGGGCGGGCGAATCCGATGGGTTCCCCGCCCTTTTCTTTGGCTATGTCACCGTTACCTGTGGAAATACACCGACGGCCGCGAGGAGCAGGGCGTGCGGGGTTTTCAGCCGGCCAGTGTCGATTGCCCGTCGCCAGCCGAGATAGTTGGGTAGGTAGTGGGTGGGGACGCCGTGAAAGCGGTCAATCCATTGGTGCAGCCGACCGTGGTAGGCATTCACGTTCTGGACATGAAACGCGCCTTTGACACGCATCCCTGCCGACAGATTGACCGACTCATGGCTGATGCCCGCCTCCTGGGCAAAGTAGCGATAACTGGCATTGGCATCGCTGACGAGCAGAACGTCCTCGTCGAGCACGGGCGGCAGGCATTTGTGTAGCTGGGCCTTGCTGACTGGCCCTTTGCCAGTCACGAAATCAAGCGTTTGGCCGGTACGGTCCCGGGCCACGAGCACGCAGACCTGCTCCTTCGATATGCCGCGCTTGCTCGCTGCTCCGCCTCGCTTGCGAGCGGGGCGCGGGAGGTTGCGAGCGCCCTTGTTGGATTCGAGAAAGTAAGTTTCGTCGGCCTCGGTGATGCCGTGCAAACGCCCAGGCCGGTCGTCCTTGACCCAGGCGAGGAAGCGGTGGCGCCACCGGAAACTGGTGTTGCGATGAACACCGGTTTCGCGGGCCGCCTGGCGAACGGTCAGGGAAGCAAGGATCTGCTGCACAAACGACAGCCACTTGGGCTTGTGCCGCAGCCGCGCCAGCGGCGTGCCGGTCAGCGCGTTAAAGGTCTTGGCGCAGGCGCAGCAGCGGTAACGTTGAAGGCCATCGGCGTGACCGTACCGATGGACCTGCTCATGCGTGCAGTGTGGACACCGAGGTGCTGACTCAAAGTGAGTTTGGATAAGCTCTGCCACCTGAGTGTCGTGCCCAACATGGTTCAACGCCTCGGCAAGCCGACTCCGCTGCCGATGAGAAAGTCCGGCCAGCTGCTTCAAAACCTGTTCGAACGCCACCGTCTTCATCTCCGCCTCTTAAACTCGAAAACTGTACAAATATACAGTTCATGTGGGCGGTCGTTCAATACTTAACGGTGACAGAGCCTTTTCTTTTGGCTGCTACAGACGGCAAGGCATCCCCTGACAGGGCCCTTGAGGGTGTGCGCGATCACCTCGATGACATGTACCTGCGGCGCGACGACCTTGTCGCTCTCGGTGAGCGCAGATGTCTCAGTCCGGCCAGGACGAGCAATAGTGGCCGCTAAAATTCCGGGAGTGCGAATGGAGGGAAAGCGCTGGGGAACCTGTCGCTCGGCTGTGTTGGCCGTCGGTCAAGTCGTCCGCAAGGCACTCTCGTCTGTTCGGCGGGTTTGCATTACCAAGCCGACGCTCCGACTGAGCCTTGCGATTTGAGTCAATTCATACTCTGTTCGATTCAATACGCGGAAAGTCACGATACCCATTTGCAATTCCGTAACACAACATGCCTGCATGTATCATTGTCTGATTCTGGAACATTCCTACATTCATGCCTTCCCATACCGAAATCGGCGAATTCATCTGGCGCATCGCAGACCACTTGCGCGGCGACTACGAGAAGAACGACAACGAGGACGTCATCCTCCCCTTCACGCTGCTCCGTCGCCTCGACTGCGTGCTGGAAAAAACCCGCGACAAGGTGCGCGAGGCCGAAGCACAGTTGGCCGGCAAGGTCACAGAAGACGTGCTCAAGAAGCTGCTGGTCAACGCGGCGGGCGTACCGTTCTACAACCGCTCGCGGTACTCGTTCCCGGAGCTGCTTAAGAACCCATCTGACATCAAGGAAAACTTCGGCGCCTACCTGGATGGTTTCTCGGACAACATCAAGGAAATCCTCTACAACTTCTCCGGAGGCGAGGAAAAGGGACTGGCGCCGATCTATGAGACGCTGGCGCGAAAGAACCTGCTTTACCTGATCACCCGGGAATTCGCTTCCGAAGACCTCGACCTGCACCCGGACAAGGTCAGCAACCACGACATGGGGCTGATCTACGAATACCTGATCCGCAAGTTCAAGGAAGGCGCGGCGGCCGGTGAGCAATACACCCCGCGCGACGTGGTGCAGTTGCTGGTTCAACTGGTCTTCGCTGACGTCGAACACGACCTCAAGGCATCCGCCGGCTCGCTGATCGGCATCTACGACCCAGCCTGCGGCACCGGGGGCATGCTCACCGTCTCCAAGGATTATCTGGTCGATGAATGGGGCCTCGATCCTTCCAATATCTTCATCCACGGCCAGGAACTGCGCGAAAAGACCTACGCCATCTGCAAGGCCGACGCGCTGATGAAGGGTGACGACGGCAGTCGCATCAAGCAGGGAAATACGCTCTCCGAAGACAAGCTGATCGGCCAGCACTTCAACTTCATGATGGCCAATCCGGAATTTGGCACCGACTGGAAGAAGATCGAAAGCTTCATCCGAAACGAAGCCGAGCGCGGCACAGATGGCCGCTTCGGCGCCGGCCTGCCGGACGTGGGCGATGCCTCGCTACTTTTCCTCCAGCACATGATCAGCAAGATGACGCCGGTCGACAAAGGTGGCAGCGTTATCGGCATCGTCTTCAACGGCTCGCCCCTATTCAACGGCGACGCCGGCTCCGGCTGGTCCGACATCCGCAAGTGGATCGTTACCAACGACTGGCTCGACGCCATCATCGCCCTGCCGGAAGACATGTTCTACAACACCAACATCGCCACCTACCTGTGGATCGTCCGCAACAACAAGCCGGCTGACCGGCGCGGCACGATCACCTTGGTGAATGGCAACCAGGAGCGTTTCCGCACCCTGATGCGGCGCAACCTTGGCAAGAAGCGCGTCGAGCTGACGCCGGCCACCATTTCCGAACTGGTCGGCGTCTATCGCGAGGGCAAGCCGGTGCCCAAGCTGGCGCAGGTGTTCGACCTGGAGGATTTCGGCTATACCCGCGTCACCGTCGAGCGCCCGTTGCGTCTGCGCTTCGAGATCACCGACACCACGCTGGCCGCGTTTCAGCAATCGGGCTACTTCGTCGGACTGGTGGCGACCAAGAAGGTGGGCGAGAAGGCCAAGGCCGACATTGCCAAGGGCGAGGAAAAGCAGCGCGCCCTGCTGGCGGCGCTAGAGCAGGCTAGAAGGCTGTGCCCGTGCCTCGATGATCGCGTCTTCCTCAACGCAATCAACGACGCCTTGCCGTTCAAGGCCACGGGCCAGGCCATCGCCGCCTTGCGGGCGGCCTTCGGCACCGTTGACGAGAAGGCCGAAAAAGTCCTGCTCAAGCCCCTGGAGCCGGACTTCGATCCGGAAATCGCCGAGGCCGATCCCGGCAACTGGTATGTCACCGATAGCAACCTGCGCGACGAAGAGCGCATCCCGCTCAAGACCGACATCGACGCCTATTTCGCCAAGGAAGTGCTGCCCTACGCGCTGGATGCTTGGATGGATCGCAGCAAGGACAAGGTGGGCTACGAGATCAGCTTCACCAAGTATTTCTACGAATACCAGCCGCCGCGTGAACTCAAGGACATCCTCGCCGACCTCGAAGCACTTGATGCCGAGGCCGAAAAACTGCAAGCGGAGCTGCGGGCCTGATGCGAGTTGAGTTGCCACGGTATCCGGTCTACCGGCCCTCCGAGGCGGAATGGTTGGGGGAACTGCCGGAAGGTTGGCAGGCCATTCAGCTTGCCCGCATCAACACGAAGCTCACCAACGGCTTCGTTGGCCCGACGCGCGACATCCTGCGCGATGAAGGGGTTCGTTACCTTCAGTCGCTCCACATCAAGGGCGGTCAGATCATCTTTGATACACCGTATTTCGTGTCGCCGGAATGGAGCGCGGCACACAAGAAAGCCATTCTGAAAACCGGCGACGTGCTGATTGTGCAAACGGGGGATATTGGCCAGGTCGCCGCTGTCACCGGCGAATTTGCCGGCTGTAGTTGCCACGCGCTCATCATCGTCCGTGCCAAGCGGCAGATGATCGACGGCTTTTTCCTGTCGGCCGTCCTGCGGTCGCATTACGGTTTCCATTCGCTCAAGAGTGTGCAGACCGGGGCGCTGCACCCGCATCTGAACTGCACCAACATCCGCGACATCTTTCTGCCGATCCCGCCGCTGCCTGACCAATGCGCCATCCTCGCCTTCCTCGACCGCGAGACGGCGAAGATCGACCGCTTGATGGCGGTGCGGCAGAAGCAGGTGGAGTGCTTGCAGGAACAGCGTACCGCTGTCATCCACCATGCCGTCACCAAGGGACTTGATACGCAGGCGAAGATGAAGTCGTCGGGGATCAATTGGCTTCCGATGATTCCTTCGGGTTGGCAAACGCACCGACTCCGCCGGACTACCTCAAAAGAAACCAACGGCTTCTGGGGTGATGAGCCAATCGGCGATGAGAACGACATCAGCTGCATACGCGTCGCAGACTTCGACAGGCTGCGGCGCCGAGTAAAGGATGTGGATAAAACTCAGCGAAGTGTTCCCACGAGCAAACGCGGCGCACGCCTGCTTCGCCGAGGTGACCTTCTTCTTGAGAAATCTGGCGGCGGTGAGCAGACGCCCGTCGGCTGTGTTGTGCTTTACGACGAGGACGGGATTGCGATTACCTCGAACTTCATAGCCAAACTAAGTCCGCTTACCAATTACGACTCCAGATTTCTTTGCTATCTGCACCAAGCGCTGTACGACTTAGGCATCACGATGTTGTCAGTAAAGCAAACGACGGGAATTCAGAATCTCGACGCATTCTGGTATTTGAACGAGCTGGCACCTTTTCCGCCATCAGCCGAGCAAGTTGAGATCGTCGACCATACGCGCGCAAGGAACTCCCGCAATTGCGCCTCGGCCTCGCCGCCCCCGATCGTCGCGGAGGTTGCGACAAAGCGAACCTGTTCGGGTGTGACACCAAAGGCGTGAAGCACGCGACGCAGCAGCAGCGCAAGTTCCGCAGCCTGGGAGCCGATGTAGGTATGAGCCTCATCGAGCACGATCCACTTGAGCGCGCCTTGCGACTGTTCGAGGATGGGGGCGTCCTGCGCGCGCACGAGCATGTACTCGAGCATGGTCGCGTTAGTCACCAAAAGCGGCGGAGGTGCAGCGCGAAGGGACTCACGATCGAGCACCTCATTTCGCAGCTGATCGCGCAAGCCTTGCGGCTGCTTCTGTGGGGTCAGTCCGTTGTAGAGGCAGAACCGTAGCCCGTCGCCGAAGGATGACGTCCAGGCGTTCAGGCGCTCTCGCTGACTCTGGATTAGGGCGTTCAACGGGTAGAGGAACAACGCCTGAACCCCAATCAGCTTCGACCCGCGCTGAGCATGCGCACGCGCAAGCTGATCCAGAATCGGCACCATGAAACATTCGGTCTTGCCCGATCCCGTGCCGCTGGTCACGACCACTGACTGGGGCTTATCTTGCCCCAGAATCCGCCACGCCTCGAGCTGGTGGCGGTAAGGGCGAGCCTCGCGAGGGAAACGGTAACTGCTTTTTGCATCCCCGCCTGGCCGATCGAGGGCTGACACTAGGGCTGGCGTCAGCAGCTCGGGGCTGAGTTCGGCCAGGCTATGTTCCGCCTCCTCCCAGCCAAAAGTGGCTTCGAACACCGGGTCGCCGACAAAGCAACCTTTTGCGCCGTAGGAGACTGTGATCCCAACGAGTTCAAGCGTCATGCCAAGCTGCCGCTTCAACTCCCTGACATGGCCGCCCAGTTGCGCAGCCGGGAGCTCGCTTCGAAACAGCATCGCAACAACGACCTCGGGCCTCGTCGCCAGGACCTTAAACGTATCAATGCTGCACAGGGGTAATCGACCGAATGCGGACCACAGCCCGTCGAGCATCGACCAGGAGTCATGGTCAAAATCGTCGCCCATGGCCACCAGCACGGCATCAATTGCGGCGAGACGCGCTGCAGCGTCTGGCAACCGAATGGCCATAGCCAACGCACAAGCGGGCAGCGGGTCGGCGGTAGCTGCGTCGTCTTCACTGGCAAAACCACCACCGATACACAAAGGCCTGAACTCCAGCGCAGAGCCTGGCGCAGGATAGACAAGCCACGGCGCAAACTCCGGCCTCAGCCCCTCGATACTCCACACGCCGGATGGCGCTCCTTCGGACATCGATTGGGACAGTACTCGCGGCGCTTCGGCCGGGCGCAGTATGGGCGAGGCCAAAACCTCGCAGCCTTGCACCTGTTCCAGCTGAACCCGCCTCAAGTCTTCATCTTCCAGCGCGACAGCCATCACCTTCGGCCGCAGTGCCACGTCGTAGCGCGACACGCTCATGCTGAAGTTCCGCTTGCCGCCGACCATCAGACGCAGTTCAACCCGCGCATCGAGCTCGCTGGACAGGCTCAGTAGCGCTTCGATCTCGCCATAAAGATCAAGCAGGCGCACTTCTGCAAAGCCTTTGACGATAGGAACCATCCGGCGCGAGAGCGACGAATCCGAACGTCCCAACACAGGGTCGCCCCTCAGCTCGAGTTCGACCTCATACTTTTTCGGCTGGTTGGGGTTCTGATCGAATACGAGGATGCGCACGCCTGCGGCATGCCGCAGGGACATGACACTCCCACTAACGACGGGCGCCCCCTCGACATCAAACGCCCGTCCGCCACTCGCCGGGAATGGCACCCAAAGCTACTCTTGTCAATTTCCTGAAACACTTGGAGCAGCGCGTCCTCTACGTTCTTGAGCTGCTCTGTCGAGATGTCGTACCGCCCGACCACCTTAGCCACATCAAATCCGGCCGCCTCGCCGCTACGTCGAGCGTGTGCAAGCTCGTGCCGATATTTCCTGTAAGCCGCCATCAAACCCGCAACGTCGGCTTTCGCGGGCGCTTTGGCCTGAAGTAGAAACGGCTTCCCCGACAGCCCAAAACCAGCTTCAACAATCGGTACAGAGCTACGGCAGTTACATCGATCTGTGGAAGAAGTACAGCGAGGAGGAATGGCAGAGGAGCCTGCAGCAGGCAGCTCAGCTGAACGTGTTGGCCTACTCACGTGCGGAGGAGGCCAGCGACGAGGGCGGTGTCTGGCGGTTCTACGTTTCGCCTGCTGACAGAGAGATCTTCAAGAAGGTCTGGAGCTCCATCGAGTCGGACACTGGGCTGGAGCTCGAAGCGACCGAAGAACACCCTGAGTGGCGGCAGATCCAGGACGAGGTGAGTGCTATGTCCGCTTCCCGGCGTTTTAGGGGGCGTCCGGACTTTCCTCATCGGAAGTCTAACGAGATTCTGATTTCTTCCAGCTCCAAGCGGCCACCTGAGAGCGGATACGGTGGCAGCCGTTGCGCGGATCACTCAAAAATCCAGGTCGAGATCGTCGTCTTCGGGGATGTCTGCCAGCACGAGCGGAGCACTGCTGTTCGGCGCCGTGCTGCGCGAACGCGAGGTAACCGACATGGTCACCGCACGGAAGAAACGATGAATGTCACGCGCCTCATGTGCTTTGAAGACAGGCGATTCGGGATCATTGGTGAAGCGGCGGAGCATTTCGACGTCGGCATCAGCACCGATCGCCATGGCGAAACGCGTCGCTTTCTGCCCTCGCTCCGATTTGCACAAACCATCGAGCGGCTGTTCCCAGTCGTCGGTCGGCAAACCATCCGACACCAGGACCAGAACCGGCCGATAGGCTCGGGACGGAATCATGTCCTTGTCCTCGATCAACTTTCGCGCCTCTTCGAAGGCCGCCCCCATCGGCGTCCTGCCATCCGCTCGCAGCGGGCTGACCTCGGAGATCTTGTGCGCAGGGGCCAGAGGCAGGTGGACGCGAGCCCGCTCTCCCCCGAACGTAATCAAGCCCACCTGAATCTCGGCTCTCAGCCGGGACTCGGCTGCAAACCCCGCCACCATGTCCTTCAGTGCCAGATTGAGCGCCTCGATCTTTCCATCGACCGTCATGCTTCCACTGACGTCGGCCATCACGATGACGGGTAACGGCCGTGCCTCAGCAACAGTGAAGTCCTTGAGCTTGCTCGCTTTGTCTTCCATCTTCTTCGTATCCTTCGTCTCTTCAGCGCCGCCACCCTTTGCCACGAAAGGATCGTGCTCGCGACCGCGAACAATGCTGGCAGCGTAGTAGCGACTGAAATTGTCTTCTTGGTACTTCGCGAAACCCATCTCGCACCCCCACTAGATCGGCCCCCTCAGCGGGGTCATTCGACGGAGTCCAGCCTGGTCCCGCTGGCTCTCACATTGATTTGATTGGCTCTGGTCCCGGCCTGCCGAGCCACGCTATCACATCTGCTGAAGTGGATGATGTGACCAACGTCATATGCATGCCGAGTTCGCCAGATCCTGCCTTCAGTGATAAACGCGATGGCGACGTTTGCTCGGGCGAATCTTGCGCAGCTCGTGGTTGCGATAGGCAGTCACGACCGAGCCACCGGGGGCGACCAGTACATGCACGCCATCGGCCTCGGAGACGTCAATGCCGAGTTCGGCACAACGGGCGACCTCCTTGTGCCCGATCACGCGGTAGGCCGCCCCACGCGCATGCACGGTGCGGCCGTAGCGCAGCACCATGGCCACACACCTTTCGGAGATTCCGCGCTGCCCCATGCGCATCTGTGCATGGTCAGTGAGAGGAAGATCGCTCGAAGACTGACTGAAATCCGCTGGGCTCTGCATGGCCTCATCTCCTTGTCGCTTACAACCCATACTCAGCGAAAGGCGTGCCAGTTGCTCTTCGAGCGAATCCCTAATCTATACAATAGCTTACGAGTCTTGGCAGCCGAAACGGTCGAACTTGAATATAAATCTTAGTGCCTAGAAGAAATTTTCTTCCATAAATCCCCGCATCTTGCGTGAGGGGACGCGGCAGGAAACAACCGTCGCATCAGACCGCGAACGCTTGGCGGAATAGAGGTTTGAGAACTGCGGAGCCACCTTTGCGAGTAAGCAGGGTCAATCCCGAGACCAGACCTCCAAGGCCTGGGCGAGTAAGGTCTCCGAGCGCTCTACGATCTGCATCTCCCCCCAGACGTCACTCTTTAGCGCCTGAAAATAGCTGTTCATCGACAGCAAGCTGTAGCGACAGATCATCGTACGCTTCCCGTCTTTTCGCATGCCATCGTCACCTTCGACGTCGGCGAACGGGCCGTTGCTCACCGCGCTGTTCAACGACTTCGTCAGCAAAGTAAGGTTGCCGAAGGTGTGCAAGAGCCTGTTGCGCGTAGCCGTCGCCTCGCTCTCCTCCGGCAACGGGTAGTGGCCAGACCATGCCCAGCCTTGTGGAAGAACATGCTCTACGGAAAGTTGCTCGATACTCGGCACCGGTTGCGGCTCATGCTTTGCGCCGCGACTCGCGACTTCCAGCGCCCTCAGGATCGCAGCAGTCCTTGCCGGCCGAAGCTCAAGGTAAACCGGGCGATGCATCCACGCTTCACGAAACTCCGCGTCCGTTGGCCACACCTGGCTGTGCCCGCCTAGCCCCTTCAGGTAACCACTGAGGACCTTGGCCGGTTCCTCTCCTGCCTGCATAAGCTCCAGCAACCGGAGGAAGATTCGGTTGTAGTTCTTTGTCGTAAAGCCGCACACCGCACGGCGGACGACGTAGCTGGCCAGAGCACCCAAAGCAGCCTCAAGGTCAGGATCGTCGTCCGAGTAGCGCTCACGCAGGAAGAGGTAAACAGGCGTCAACGTACTGACATCCAGCACCTTGATGAGCCGACCAAACTCAGCGATTGCGCCACTGCCATCCGGCGACAAGAGCTGCCTGAAATATTCCGCAGCACGGACGATTCGCGCCAGTTCACCATCAAGGTCGCGCATCTCGCGCTGCCACCACTCCTTGAACCCCTGGAATACGTGGCTGACCTTGGTCTCCTCACGGCGCCGCAGCACAGTCAGGTGGTAGAAGAACAAGTCGATCCTGGGATAGGTAATGCGTCCTTGGCGCTCCTTCTCGCGCCAGTAGCGGTTGGCCGTCACCTTGTTGCGGCTATCTACCTGCTCATCGAAATCCTGCCAGTGTTGCGAATAAAGCTTGTCGACTGGCAGTTGTCTGCGCGCCGCATCCAGAAAGATGAAGTTGCGTATCAGATCCGAAGCAAGCAACGGTTCGCCACGAGCATTGAGCGTTTCGAAAATCACCTGGGGATCATCGTCGCCCTCCAGCGTCAGAGTCATAACCTGCACAGCATCCTGCAAAGCCATGAACAGGCATTCGGCTCGCTCCGACCTCACCGGATCTCCTTCCCCTGGCCGACAAGGCAGGCTTTCGCGCCTTACGCTGTGAATCAGCGCGTCAGACACGCTGCGATCGATTTCCGCGTACTCAGGGTCCCCGCTGTATACACCACGGAGAAATCCTTCGATGGCGCGGTGCAGATAGAGATACGCCAACACCATCAACGGACGCTCGAGACGGCGACGTCCAGACTGCACCGGAAACTCCGAACATACGGCTTCAATGCTCGGCACCGCATCCAGAAAGGCGATCTCCTCGCGTCCGGCCTTCGTTGGCCAGACCTTGTGGTAGTCACTCTCAACGTTGTACGGACCGGGGTTGCGGATCATGCCGTCCAACATCCGGGCGACGCCCTCCAACTCGGGATGTGCGCCCGAAACATGCCGAAAAGCGAGCATCAACAGATGCAGCGTCGTCGTACGCTGCTGACCATCGATCACCTCATAGGCCTTCACACGTCCAAAGGCATTGACCACCGGGGTCAACACCACCGAACCCAGAAAGTGCTTCTGCAATGGCGCAAGCTGGTGACTCCCGGCTTGCTGCTCGAGTTCTCTGCGGCCGAGCAGGCACTCCGCACGATCCTCCACATCCGCCCACAGGGGAGCAACCTGCTTCTCGAGTGTCCAAACGTATCCGCGCTGGAAGACGGGAATCACATACTGGACGGGTTGGGAAAACATCTGAGCTGCGAAGGTCTTCGATGGCTGCATGGCAAAACCTTGTTCTGGCGCTCGATCGCGCCTTCTTCTTTGGGTAACTCGGTATCAGAGTGGATTGGAGGCCAGAAACGGTTCGATGCCGAATCGCGCTGCGATGCGTCGCAACTCGGTCAAGACATCGCCACGGAGCGGCTGCTGCCCGAGTGGTCCCTGAAAGTTTCCGCTGATCGCCTTGGGATACGCCCTGCGCATCCAGCTCGATACCGCCTCGATTGCCTGCGGAGTCCCGCTATCGATGAACCGCACCGAAGCCGAATGGGACGGGTCGTAAAAAGCGTAGTGCTCGCGAGTCTGACGCGTGAACGGGACCGTCGGGTTACGCGCTGTCGGATCCGGCGATGGAGGATGCGCTCTACGAGGTCGAGTCGATGCGCCGCTTTGCGGGGCTGGACCTGACCGACGACGCGATGCCCGACGAGACGACGATCCCCAAGTTCCGCCACCTGCTCGAGAAGCACGCACTGACCTCGCAGATGATGAACATCATCAACGACACGCTCGAGCAGCGCGGACTGCTGCTCAAGGGCGGCACGATGGTCGACGCCACGATCATCCATGCGCCGCCCTCGACGAAGAACCGGGACAAGCAGCGCGACCCCGAGATGCATCAGACCAAGAAGGGCAACCAGTGGTACTTCGGCATGAAGGTCCACGTGGGTGCCGACGTCAATTCCGGGCTCGTGCATACCGTATCCGTGACGCCTGCCAACGTCTCGGACATCAACCAGTTGCCGCACTTGGTGCGTGAAGATGACCGGGCGGTGTTCGGCGACAAGGGCTACGTGAACAACAAGCTCAAGCGTCTGGTCCGCAAGGCGGGCCTGTTCTGGGGCGTCTCGCTCAAGGCCAGCAAGCAGCACCCGCTGACCGAGGCGAACAAGCGCTTCAACCACAAGATGTCCTCGATCCGTGCTCGGGTCCCGTGCTTTACGCATTGGCGTGCTGTCTTTGCGAGTAGCTGTCGAGTCCGCTCGACGGCAGCTGTTGCGAGACCGATCAACGATCTAAGAGACCGCGATTGCGCCGCCAGTACCCCGCCCGCAGCTTCCGATCAAAACTGAAAACGTGCTCCCCAGGCTCCTCGTCGCAGTACCCAACCAGCCGGTTGAACTGAATGAGCCCGCCATCCCGTAGCGACACGTTACCGCCGCAAAGCGGGCAATCCGCCACATACCGCACCAGGCGCAGGTTGTAGCCACGCGACCGCCCTGGAAGCACAGCGGCTTCAGGATCCCAGACCAGTTCGACCTGACATTCCTTCTCCGAGAACGGATAGAAGAGCGGCGAGGCCATGATGATGAATCGATCGTAGAGTCGAATCAGAGGCCACAGCAGAAACCCGAAGATTGCCGCAACGATCATCAGCCTCCACTCGAGCACACCGTCAGCCACGCGCATCAGCGCAATCAACACCGGCAGCCCTGTCAGCAGCAACATCAGACCGAAGCCGATCGCCGGGACATAACGACGAAGGCCATCGATGCGCATACTCGCTTCGCCCTGCCGGCGAAACAGCAGCGGCCATAGAAACAGCCGCCCGAGGAGCGAGAACCGCAGACTCGACCGGTCCTCACGGTACCGAAGCACAAAGGGCAGCTTGTCGTAGCCCGCTGGCAGGGTGGGGAGCGCGGTGCTCACACCGAAAGGGCGCCATTCGAGACGATAGGTCGACGACCGCCCGCCGTCCGACTTGTCCTTGGCCGGCCACAAGAGCCCCGCAAAACCTGCCTTCCGCGCTGCGTCGGTGAAACGGCCCTGCAGTTCGGCGAACGCCTCCTCCAACCCGGGCCAGTGCTCGTTCATCCGCTTGCGTGCCTTGTCGCTGGTCAGGCCATCGACTGGCTCACCTCGCTCCTCAAGCGTGTAGCGCCACAGATCCTGAGTGCTATGGGACTTTGGCTCGATGTCATCCTTGCCATCACCCTGGTATTGCGTCAGGAGCGCGCGTAGGAGGTCCCACAGCACGCCCTGATAGTAAGCGCTGCGATCACGATCCAGGAACGCTTGAAACCACTGCGCGAACCGGACGCGCTCTGGCAATAGGCACTCGCCTTCGCTCTGAGGGGTATCGGAAAAATCGCTCATCGGGCTCCCGGCAGACATGACGGGATTCTAGCAGCGAACCGTCCGCCGACCGGTTTCAGACCGTCCGGATCCAGCAACCACGCGGGTTTGCGTACCTAACCTGACCTCTCCGTTCAACCCAGGAGAAGGTCATGCTGGAAACCCTCGTTCTACACATCGCCGGCGAGCGCGTCGAACTCCGCTCGCTCCCCTTTGGCGATCTCGCTGTTTACCACCGGCCCGCCGAGCACGTGCGTGCGCTTGTCGAACCTGTCTGCCGCAATCGTGGCCACTGGAACAGCGAGTACAACAACTGGATCGTGTTCCGGCAGTTCCGCGCAGCCGTCGTGAGCGAGCTCGAAGCGGAGGCAGACCATGTCTGACCGGATGCTTCACGGTTTGGACTTCGGGCTTGATCGAAACGGGCGGATGCGCGGGATCAATGAGGTGGAGCAGGGACTCGCCTGCAACTGCGAGTGCCCGGAGTGCGGAAGTCCGCTTGTCGCCAGAAAGGGCGCTGTGCGCGTTCATCACTTTGCGCACCGGGGAGCGACCTGCACCACCGGCGCCGAAACCGCGCTCCATCGGATGGCCAAACAGATCGTGGCGGACGAGCGTCGTCTCGTTCAGCCCGGAGAGGACACACCGACAGTCTTCCGCGACGCCGCGCTACCGGATGAAATGTACTGGCCCGGCTGGCGCCCCGACGTGGTGCTCTGGTCCGAGTCGATGACCGTGCATGTCGAGGTGACCGTCACGCATCGATGCGGCCCCGAAAAGCTCGACGAGATCGTTCGCAAAGGGATCCCGACCATCGAGCTTGACCTCTCGACGGCCTATCGGCCCAAGCGCCTAGGTTGGACGATCGAGCAGCTTACCGATCGTCTCGTCCACGATCCCGGCATTCGGCGCTGGCTCCATCTGCCGGAGCGAGCAACGGTACCAGCACAGCCGGCGGGCTTCCCTGAGCCGCAAACCCCGACCAAGACTCCTGCGCCTACCGGCCGGGCTTCGACTTCCCGCATCTATGCGCCCTTCGACGGCACTTTGCTCGTGTTCGATCCGTGGTATGGGCTGGTACCGCGTGATCCCGGCGCGCGTGCCCAGCTCACTAAAGAGCTGCAGAAGCCCCGGTCCGAGGAGAACTAGGTCGTCTTCGCTCCTGAGCGCCAGCAGGGTCACGTAATGCGACCAACCCAGCCGGAAATGTCCGAGCAAGGGCGCGAGCCAGCCGGTAGCGTCGCCAGTTTGTACCAGCACGACAGATTGCGCAGACGCTGTCTGCGCAATCTCGCGGTAGACACGGTAGAAGCGGCGGCATTGCTCGAGGTTGCGTTTGGAGAATCCCGGCCCCAGGCGTTAGGTAAGCTGCTTGGCGAGATTGTCGAATGGGGCCTTTTGCCCGAACTACCGCAGCATCCGATACTCGGCCAATAACGCGTCCACGAAGCAGGTGGCCAATTGAGACGCATGAGCAGGGGAAGTTCGTCGCGGGCTTCGGCATTCCTCGTAAAGGTCGAGCGCAACGTTCAGGTTCTCGTTCAGGACCTTGGCAATGCCCGGATCGACCGACCGCACGCTGGCGGCGAACGAGCGAATCTGCTGCTGGTACGCGAATCCGCCGGGGTGAAGATAGCGGATCACCGGCTTGACTGGCTGATCACTGTCCTCACAAAGAATGTCGTAAAGCGTTCCAAGCCCGTCGATGTACGCACTGCGGGCTTCGCCACCCGGATCGTAGCGAAGCGCAGCCAGTTGCCGGTCGTCCAATGACCGAAACGGTGTGTCGTACTGTTGCATCGTCAGGCCCTCGTCACGGCAGCAGCCTCGTTTCGAGCAGATCCATCGCGTCCGCAGGCGCGGTGCCTCCGGATGTCCCGGCAATCTCATCCACGACGAGTTGCTGAACGGCTGGGTCCTGGATGACATCGAGAAAGAGGATGTCGAATTCGTTCTCGCGCAGATCGGTGATGAGGTACTCATGCGAGCCCACGCTCGCACCGGACCCCGCCGTCTTGCGCCTTGCCCCGTCAATCTGGTCGATGTCCAGGCGCAGGACGATCGGGCAGAAGAAAGTCACCTCGACCTTGTCGCAAATCTTCTTGAGCCTTGTGGCGACGGCGGGCATGATCACACCCGCCTTTTCCTTGGCTTCAACGCCGTTGCGCAAGCTCAGCCTGGTCTGTGAGATGTACTTGTCGAAGTTGTCGGCGTCCATCCAGGGTTCATACAGGTCCTCGTAGATTCGATGGGGATTGGATGAACGCGGATTGGGCAGGCGGTAGGGGTAAAACCTCTCTGCAACCCAGACGTAGTGCTCGCGGTTGTAGAAATAGTGGCAAAGCATCCATGCCAGGACCGGGATGCATCCGTAGTAGTTCTTGGCCACGCGTCCCCCTGATCGTGCTTCGCCTTTCAGCTTGCGTCGGTGCTGAACTATAAGTAGACGAGGATAGTTCCGAGTTCAAGCGACCTGCGTCCTCGGCGCGCCCCGGTCATCGCCGGCAACCAGACCAAGTGGGCAGGGAGGCCCGATGTCATGAGTGTCACGCGCCGCATCTACGTCAGTCTTCCCGCCGACCCCTGGTTGCCGCCGAATCTCAACTCGCTCAAGTGGGGCATCGTCGACGAGATCGCGAAGCTCGGCTTCACGCCCGAGATCTTCACGAACCCGAGGGGGCAGCCCGGGCTCGCGTCGGCGAAGGCCTGGAATCCGCGCGACGCCGACGAGATCGCCCGCCGCTGCGTGGGCGCAGCCGTGCTCGGGATGCCGCGCTGGCGTTTTCGGGACAGCGACGGCCAGGGCGTGCTGCTACCCACCGAGTTCAATCATTACGAGGGTGCGCTCGCCCGAACGCTGGGCCTGCCCACCCTGGTGCTGGTGCAACGGGACATGTTGCGGCGGGTCGTGTTCGATAGCAGCTTCGGCGGCTACGTCGGCCAGTTTCCAGCCGACGCCGAAGTCGGTTGGCTGCACACCGACGAATTCCTGGTCCCCTTCAAATACTGGACCGACCAGTTGCGTGACCGGCGCGACGTCTTCCTGGGCTACTGCAGCAGCTCGGCGTCGACGGCGGCGCAGATCAAACGCTACCTGGCCAGCCAGAACGCAAGCGTGCTGGACTGGCAGAGCGACTTCATCCCGGGCCGCACGATCATCGACCAGATCGAGGAGGCGGCAGCGCGGTCGATTGCCGGCATCTTCCTATTCACCAGGGATGACGATCTGGCCAACCCGAGCGACGCCCATCAGTCGGTGCCGCGCGACAACGTCGTGTTCGAAGCGGGCTACTTCAGCGGCCTCAAGGGCAAGCGCAACGTGCTCATCGTTCGCGAGGCCGGCTCCAAGATGCCGGCCGACCTCGGTGGCGACATCTACGCAGCGCTGATGGACCGCAATGACATCGCACCGATCGAGAGAACGCTGTCCGCATTCATCGGTGCAATCTAGTGCGTACTCCGACCCATCGCGACCGCTCATTTCGAGAAGGTGTGACCGGTGAGCTGGCAGCGCGTGCTCAAGTCAGTGAGCGATGGTCCTTGCCACGTTGTCACGGTGGATCTCGGCTCATGCAAAACGAACGCCAGGATTGACAAAACGTACGTTAACGCGTACGTTATCCGCATCGACGGAGACCCGCAATGACCACGCTCACCGCTTCCGAAGCACGAGCCAACCTCTACCGCCTCATCGATCAGGCCGCAGAGTCCCATCAGCCCATCCACATCGCGGGCAAGCGCGCGAGCGCCGTCTTGCTCTCCGCGGAAGATTGGCAGTCCATCCAGGAAACACTTCACCTGCTTTCCATCCCGGGGATGCGCGAGTCCATCAAGGAGGGCATGGCCGAGCCACTTGACGAGAGTGCCCGGGAGCTCGACTGGTGAGCTGGCAGCTCGCGTTCTCGAAGCACGCCCAGAAGGACGCGAAGAAGCTGGCGGCAGCCGGCCTGAAGTCTAAGGCCCAGGCCTTGCTGGCGATCCTCGCGAATGATCCCTTCCAGAAGCCCCCGCCCTACGAGAAGCTCGTGGGTGATCTCGCGGGGACATACTCGCGCCGGATCAACATCCAGCACCGCCTGGTCTATGAGGTCTTCGCCGAAGAGCGCGTGGTTCGCGTGCTGAGGATGTGGTCGCATTACGAGTAGGCGCTCGAGCTCTCGTCCGGGCTACGACGCCGCGCCCTTGATTGATTCATTTTCAATCACTATGATTTTTTCAGCATCACAGTGAATACACGAAGCGGCTCCGTAGGGGTCACTTCCCGACACCCGCTCCCGACCGCCAAACCTCCAGATGACGCAAGCCGCAACCAAAGTGCTCACCGCTCACATCCCGCTTCCGTTGGCCGACAAGGTCGATCAGATGGCCGCGAGGCTGGAACGCTCGCGCGGCTGGATCATGAAGCAAGCGCTTTCCGCCTGGATCGCCCAGGAGGAAGAGCGCGATCGCCTGACCCAGGAGGCGCTCGCCGACGTGGACGCCGGTATCGTCGTCGACCATCTCTCGGTGCAGGCCTGGGCCGACAGCCTGGGCACCGACCAGCCGCTGCCGCTGCCGCGCTGATGGAGCTGAAGTGGACCAGCAAGGCGCTTGCCGATCTGGCACGCCTGTATGAGTTCCTGGCGCCGACGAACAAACCAGCCGCCGCAAAGGCGGTGCAGGCACTGACCAAGGCCCCGACCATCCTGCTGACCAACCCGCGCATTGGCGAACAACTGTTTCAGTTCGAGCCGCGCGAGGTGCGGCGGATTCTGGTCTTTCAGTACGAGGTTCGCTACGAGATTCAGGATTCGATCATCTACATCCTGCGGCTGTGGCATACCCGAGAGGACCGCGCCTGACCGATGCCCCTCGACTTCGCCACCCTCGACGCCCTGCGCAGCCACCATCCCGCGTGGCGCCTGCTGCGCTCCGACCACGCGCCGCTGGTGGCCAGCTTCCTGCACCGCGTCTTCGTCACCCCCAACGTGCGCGACCACCGCATCCGCCCATCCCTGCGTCTGGAACAGGAGCACATCGGCTTCGGCTGGCTGGAAAAATGGCTGAAAATCGTCCATGCGATGGATGATTTTCAGCCACATGATGGTTGATTTTCATCCGCCTTTGCTCCAAACCGTGGCGCTCATACAGGGCAGCCAACTCGCCCTGCACGGCGACTGGAGGTGAGCGGCACGGGCAGGTGGTTCCGAGTTGCACGGGGCGCGTTTGCATCAAGCGTGGGGAAATGGCAGGCGTTCGCGCTAAAGTCCCATCTGTTTGTCGTGCCACGCCACTTCCCATGACCCCCGAAGCCAAAGCCCGTAGCCGCATCGATGCCCGCCTTGAACGGGCCGGCTGGTCCGTGCAGGGCATGCAGCGGCTCAACCTCGGTGCAGCCCAGGGCGTGGCGGTGCGCGAATACCCCACCGACAGCGGCCCGGCAGATTACATGCTGTTCGTCGACCGCCAGCCGGTCGGCGTCATCGAGGCCAAGCGCGACGAGGCGGACGAGAACATACCCGCCGTCGAATCCCAGACCGCGCGCTACGCTGTCGCCAACCGCCGCAGTCCATGCAAGGTCCGTTCATGAAAATCGAATCCATCCGTCTCAAGAACTTCAAGGCCTTCCGCGACGTGCACCTGAAGGACATTCCAGCCTTTCTGGTGGTGGTCGGTGCAAATGGGTCCGGGAAATCGACTTTGTTCGATGTGTTCGGCTTCCTGCACGACTGCCTGAAAGGCAATGTCCGACAAGCGCTCGACAAGCGCGGCCGCTTCGGCGAAGTGCTGAGCCGGGGCTGCGACCCGAAGAAGGACACGATCCTCATCGAGTTGCAGTACCGCATGGAGATCACTGGCGTCGAGCGGCTGGTGACGTACTCGTTGGAAATCGGCGAGCGGAAAGGATTGCCAGTGGTCTGCAAGGAGCTGCTGCGTTACAAGCGCGGCCGCTACGGAAGTCCCTACCACTTCCTCAGCTTTGCCGAGGGCGAAGGCTACGCGATCACCAACGAGGAAGACTTCAACAAGACCGACGAGGAACTCGACCGCGAAACTCAGCGGGTCGCACCGGACACCCTTGCAATCAAAGGCCTCGGACAATTCGAGCGTTTCAAAGCCGCCAATGCCTTCCGCAGCCTGATCGAGAACTGGCACGTTTCCGATTTCCACATCAGCGCCGCACGAGGGCGCAAGGACGCCTCAGGGGCGATGGAGCACCTGTCGGAAACCGGCGAAAATCTGCCCTTGGTCGCTCGTTACCTGCATGAACAGCATGCCGAGATCTTCAGCAGAATCCTGGCGACGATGACCAAACGGGTACCCGGCGTGACTTCGGTCGAACCCAAGCTGATGGATGATGGCTACCTCACGCTGCGTTTCCAGGATGGCTCCTTCAAGACGCCTTTCCTCGACCGCTATGTGTCCGACGGCACCATCAAGATGTTCGCTTATCTGGTCCTGCTGCACGATCCGAAGCCGCACCCCCTGTTGTGTGTGGAAGAACCGGAGAACCAACTTTATCCGCAGTTGATGCCTGAACTCGCGGAGGAATTCCGTAGCTACGCCAATCGTGGGGGACAGGTGTTCGTATCCACTCATTCGCCGGATTTTCTGAATGCCATCGAACTCGACGAGGTGTATTGGCTGGTCAAGCAACAGGGCTATTCCGAGATTTACCGCGCGCGCGACAATCCACAAATTGCCGCCTACGTCGCTGAAGGTGATCAACTCGGCTATCTGTGGAAGCAGGGCTTCTTCGACGGGGTCGATCCGCGATGAGGGAACTCGTGTTTCTGCTGGAAGAGCCGTCGGCCAAAGCCATGCTGGAATCCCTGCTCCCCCGGATGCTGCAGGAGGACATCCGTTTCCGCTGCATCCCCTTCGAAGGCAAGCAGGATCTGGAGAAACAACTGACTCGCCGGATTCGTGCGTACCAGAACGAACGCGCACGCTTCATCGTACTGCGCGATCAGGACAGCCACCCCGACTGCACCGCGGTAAAGCAAGGTTTGCTCGATCTATGCGAGAAGTCCGGCAAATTTGCGCGCTGCTTCGTTCGCATTGCGTGCAGGGAGCTCGAGACTTTCTACCTGGCCGATCTGCAGGCCGTCGAACAAGCACTTGAGATCGACGGATTGACGCGGCATCAGAACAGCAGGAAGTTTCGATCCCCGGACGGACTCGGCAGCCCCAGCCGAGAGTTGAAGACGTTGACGGGCAATCGCTATGAAAAGGTCGCGGGCTCTCGGGCAATCGGCAAACACCTGCAAATCGACAATGCCCGCTCCGCGAGCTTTCGCAACCTCATCGCAGCCATCCGGCGTTGCGAAGACGAACTCCTGCGGGAAGCAGTCTGAATCCGACTGTGCGAAGCGGATCGAGTAGCACGCGCATCCACCGCGAACCCTACCTGCGCGAGATCGCCTTCTCCGGCCAGCTCGTCCCGCAGGACCCGGACGAATCGGCCAGCGTGCTGCTCGAACGGATCCGCGGCGAGCGGGCCGCGGGCACGGCGGGGAAGAGACTGCGAGGCCGGCGCATCACGGAGATGGCATGAACGACACATTGAACAGCCTCGATCTGGCGGGCCTGTCCGAGTCGGTCGACCTCGAGTGCAAGGCCGCCCAGGGACGCGATGGGCGCGGCGAGTTGCCGGACGATTTCTGGAAGAGCTACAGCGCCATGGCCAACACCGATGGCGGTGTGATCTTGCTGGGTGTGCGGGAGAAACCGCCCGGCAGCTTTCACGCGCTCGGCCTCGCCGAGCTCGAGCGCGTACGCAAGGCGCTGTGGGACAACCTGCATAACCGCAAGCAGATCAGCATCAACCTGCTCGGCGAGCAGGACATCGACCCCATCACCGTCGACGACAAGACCGTGCTGCGCATCCGGGTGCCGCGCGCGCCTCGTCAGTCGCGGCCGGTTCACCTCGGCAACAACCCTTTCGGCGGCACCTACCTGCGCCGTCACGAAGGTGACTACGCCGCAGACGATGAAGCGGTGCGCCGCTTGCTTGCGGAGCGGATCGAAGACTCGCGCGACGAGCGGGTTCTCAAGGGCTTCGACTTCGGCGACCTCGACCCGGACTCGATCGCGGCTTACCGCAACCGCTTCGCCGCGGTCAAGCCGGGCCACGTCTGGACCGATCTTCCGCTGCCCGATTTTCTCGAACGCATCGGCGCCTGGGGCCGGAACCGCGAGGAAGGCATCAGCGGGCTGCGTCTGGCCGGTCTGCTGATGTTCGGGCGGGCCGAAGTGATCCGCGATGCCCTGCCGCATTACATGGTCGACTATCAGGAGCGGCCGGAGGCCCGCACCGAACGACGCTGGATCGATCGGCTGGTGCCGGACGGAAGCTGGTCGGGCAACGTGTATGACTTCTTCCGCAAGGTCTACCAGAAGCTGACCGCCGACCTGAAGGTGCCTTTCCAGTTGCAGTCGGGGCAACGCATCGAAGACACGCCTGTACACGAGGCCTTGCGCGAGGCCTTGGTCAATACGCTCATCCACGCCGATTTTTCGGGCCGGGTTTCGGTGCTGGTCGTCAAGCGCCCGGACATGTTCGGCTTCCGCAATCCGGGGCGCATGCGCATTCCGCCCGAGCTCGCGATCCATGGCGGCAACAGCGACTGCCGCAACCGGCGGCTGCAGACCATGTTCCAGTTGGTGGGATATGGCGACCACGCCGGGTCCGGGTTGCCGAAAATCTACCGCAACTGGGCAGGCCAGCATTGGCGCCGGCCGGTGCTCTACGAACTGGCCGAGCCAGAACAGACGCTGATGGAATTGCGCATGAGCAGTCTCGTGCCGGAGCGGGCAGTCGCCGAATTGACCACACGACTGGGCAATCAGTTTGCCGCACAGGCGGAGACCGGACGTCTCGCGCTGATCACGGCTCAGGTGGAAGGACTGGTCAGTCACGACCGGCTCAAGCAGATCACGACCGATCACCCGGCAGATCTCACGAAACTGCTTGGGCAATTGGTGCGCGACGGCCTGCTGATCCCGGACGGCACGGGGCGAGGCATGGTCTACTTCCTCCCCTGGCACCGCCAGACGATGGCGGCGGCCTTCGATGCGACGGATTTCGGGAGCCGAATGCCTGGAGCCGAACCACCGGAGCTCGGTATCGAACCACCGGAGCTCGGTATCGAACCACCGGAGCTCGGTATCGAACCACCGGAGCTCGGTATCGAACCACCGGAGCTCGGCGCCAAACCACCGGAGTCCGATACCAAACCACCGGAGCTCGCAACCTATCACGACTGGAACGCCATTCCGGCCGATCTGCAGGAAGCGTTGCTGAAATTGGCCGCGCCGGTTGCGCGGCGGCGGCGGACGAGTGCGGAGATCCTGCGCACCACCATCAGGACGCTGTGCACCGGGCGTTTCCTCGGACTACGGGTTCTGGCGCACGCCCTGCAGCGCGACGCCGACGACCTGCGCAAGCGCACGCTGACCCCCATGGTCCAGGAAGGCGCGCTGCTTCCCGCCTTCGCCTCGACGCGCGATCCGCGTCAGGCATACACCGCCGCGGTGACGGACACGACAAGACTCGACAGTTGAACACCGCCTCCCTCATCCAGAAAGTCTGGAACTTCTGCCACACCCTCAAGGACGACGGGGTGGGCTACGGCGACTACCTGGAGCAGCTCACCTACCTGCTGTTCCTGAAGATGGCGCACGAGTTCGCCCAGGAGCCCTATGTGCGCGAAAGCCGCATCCCCCACGGCTACGACTGGGCCAGCCTGCGCGGCCGCACCGGCGAGCCGCTGGAGGCGCACTACCTCGCCACGCTGCACAGGCTTGGCGAGCAGCCCGGCATGCTCGGCGCGATCTTCTTCAAGGCGCAGAACAAGATCCAGGACCCAGCCAAGCTCGCGCGCCTGGTGCAGATGATCGACGCCGAGAACTGGGTCGGCATGGACACCGACGCCAAGGGCGACCTCTACGAAGGCCTGCTGCAGAAGAACGCCGAGGACACCAAGAGCGGGGCAGGGCAGTACTTCACCCCGCGCGCGCTGATCCAGGCCATGGTGGCCTGCATGCGCCCCGCGCCGATGAAGACCATCGCCGACCCGGCTTGCGGCACCGGCGGCTTCTTCCTCGCCGCCAACGAATGGCTGACCGGAACCGGCGAATGGATCCACCGCCACAGCGACTGGCTCGGCCACGAGGCGCAGCGACTCACCCGCACGCAGAAGGCCTTCCTGCGCGACGAGACCTTCCAGGGGTCAGCTCACGAAACGGAAAAAATCGTACGCTAAGCCTTGTCGTGCCAGCCCAGCACAATGATTGACATGCCAAGTAGCGCGACTCCAGCCCCAGCCCAATCCAGCGTGGACAGCTTCACGCCATCGACGACCCGAAGCCAAACCAGCGCGGTAGCCACATAAACGCCGCCATAGGCGGCGTAGACGCGGCCACTGGCGGCTGGGTGTAACGTGAGCAGCCAAACGAACAGCGCCAAGCTCATCGCTGCCGGAATCAGCAGCCACATTGGCCCGCCTTTGCGCAGCCACAGGTAAGGCAGAAAGCAGCCGACGATCTCCGCAAGCGCTGTTGCGATGAACAGTCCGGTCGTTTTCAGAATCAAGATCAGCAGCTCCACAGTTGATAGACCTTACGAAGACATTGCCAGTGGTGCCCCTTCAAGCAAACGCAGCGGCCGGAACTTGCCCTGCTCGACGTGTTTGTTCTGCCGCCAGATGTAGTCGCCGGTCAGGTTGATGTGCTCCCAACCGAGCGGCGAGAGGTGCGGTAACAGCTTTTCGTCGATGTCCTTGCCCGGGTCCCGCAGCGCCTGGACCGCCCGCTCCAGATAGACCGTGTTCCACAGTACGATGGCGGCCACCACCAGGTTGAGGCCGCTGGCGCGGTAGCGCTGGTTCTCGAAACTGCGGTCGCGGATTTCGCCGAGGCGGTTCAGGAACACGGCGCGGGCCAGCGCGTTCTTGGCCTCGCCCTTGTTCAAGCCGATCTGCACGCGGCGGCGCAGCTCGACGTTCTGCATCCAATCGAGCGCGAACAAGGTTCGCTCGATGCGCCCCAGCTCGCGCAAGGCCACGGCGAGGCCGTTCTGGCGCGGGTAGCTACCGAGCTTCCTGAGCATCAGCGAGGCCGTCACCGTGCCCTGCTTGATCGACGCCGCAAGGCGCAGGATTTCGTCCCAATGGGCGCGGATGTGCTTCACGTTGACGCTGCCGCCGATCAGGCCGGCGAGCGTCGGGTACTGCTTGGCGTCGCCGTGGATATACAGACGCTTGTCGGTCAGATCGCGGATGCGCGGGGCAAAGCGGAAACCCAGCAGGTGCATCAGCGCGAACAGGTGATCGGTGAAGCCGGCCGTGTCAGTGTAGTGTTCTTCGATGCGCAGGTCGGATTCGTGGTACAGCAGCCCGTCCAGGACGTGGGTGGCGTCGCGCACCGTGGCGTTGATGACCTTGGTGTGGAACGGCGCGTACTGGTCGGAGATATGGGTGTAGAACTGCACGCCCGGTTCCTGGCCGTACTTCAGATTCACTTGGCCGGCGGCGTGCCCCCGGCCACCGGCCTTGAAGTTCTGGCCGTCCGACGACGACGTGGTGCCGTCGCCCCAATAGGCGGCGAACGGCTGACGGAACTGCGCGTTGACCAGCTCGGCCAGCCCCGCCGAATAGGTCTCGTCGCGGATGTGCCACGCCTGCAACCAGGTCAGCTTGGCATAGGTCACGCCCGGGCAGGATTCGGCCATCTTGGAGAGCCCCAGGTTGATGGCGTCGGCCAGGATGGTCGTCAGCAGCAGGTGTTGATCGTCGGCCGCCGCGTCGCTCTTGAGGTGCTTGAAGTGGCGGCTGAACCCCGTCCAGCCATTGACTTCCAGCAGCAGCTCGGTGATCTTCAGGTGCGGCAGCAGGCTGTACGCCTGCTGCATCAGCGCTTCGGCCTCGTCGGGCACGCCGTTGTCCAGCGGCGAAATCTTGAGCCGGCCGGTGCTGGTGATGGCGGCGTCGGGCAGCTCGTTGGCGGCGGCTAGCCGCTCGACGGTTGCTAGTTGCTCTTGCAGCACCGCGAGCCGCGCCTCCAGGAAGCGCTCGCAGTCGGTTGCGACGGCCAGGCCCAATTCCCGTTGGTCGCGCTGCGCCGCGAAACGCGGCGGCGGCAGCAGGTAGTCCTCGAAGTCCTTGAACTGGCGCGAGCCCTGCACCCAGATGTCGCCGGAGCGCAGCGAGTTTTTCAGCTCGGACAGCACGCACAGCTCGTAGAAGCGCCGATCCAACCCGTCTTCGTTGCGCACCAGGCTTTCCCAGCGCTTGCGCACGAACGACGTGGGCGCATCGTCCGGCACCTTGCGCGCCTGGCGCTCGTTCATCCCTTTGAGCACATCTACGGCCGCGAGCAGCTCGCGTGCCGCCGGCGCGGCCTTCATGGTCAGCGCTTCCAGCAGGGCCGGCGTGTAGCGCCGGAGCTGGTTGAAGCCGTCGCCGACCAGCGCGAGGAAGTCGAAGCCTTCCGGCTGGGCCAGCAGCTCGGCCTCGGTGATGCTCTCGGTGAACACCCCCCACGGGATGATGGCCTCGATGGCGGCGAACGGATCGCCGCCCGACTGCTTGGCTTCCAGCAGGGCGCGGCCGATGCGCGAGTAGAGCCGCACCTTGTCGTTGATCGCCTTGCCGGACTGCTGGAAGCGGTCGGCGTGGTTGCGCTTGGCCTTGCTGAACAGCGCGCCCATAAAACGGTCGTGCAGGTCGATGATCTCGTCGATCAGGGTGGCGCGGGTATCGAGAATCACCGCGGACAGTGTCGCATAGCGGCGGCTCGGCTCCAGGTCGCGCAGGTGCTGGGCCGTCATCTGTCCTCCTTCGCGGGCGAGCTTCAGCAGGCGGTTTTGGTGGACGGTGTGCTCCAGCCCATCCGGCAACGCCAGGTCACGGAGGGTCTTCAGCCGCTCCAGGTGGGCCAGCACATGCTTGGGCTTGGGCGGGCCGGGCGGCTGGCGCAGCCAGATTAGCCCGCTGCCCTTGGTGCCCTCGCGGATCGCCAGCAGACCGTCGAGCGCACGGCGATGGTGATCGGCCAGCGGCGCGGTCAGCGCCGCGTACACCTGGCGCGTGCCGCGCGTGAGCGCCTCGCTACATACACGCTCGATGACATCGATGGCCGGCAGGATGATACGTTGCTGCCGCAGCAGCTCGACCAGCGCTTCGGCCAGCACGATACCCCGGTCGGTCTGCTGGGCCAGCTCGGCGAGCTGGTGGACGAAGCGCCGGTAGTCGGCGGCCGCGAACGGCGTCAGCTTCAGCCACGCCTGTAACTCCAGCAGGTGCTCGCGCCGGGTTTCTGGCCGCTGTGCGTACTGCGGCCAGATGTCCGGCGCGATGCGCAATTGCCGGCCGACGATGTTCAGCAAGGATGCGGGAGGCTCCGCGTCCGGCGGCAGAGCGAAGCCGGGATAGCGCAGGTAGCACAACTGCACCGCGAAGCCGAGCCGGTTGTGATTGCCGCGCCGCTGTCGGATCACCGATAGGTCGGGTTCGGAGAAGGTGTAATGCTGGATGAGTTCGTCGTCAGTGGCCGGGAAGGCGAGCAGGCCGGTGCGCTCGGCGGGCGTCAGCAAACTGCGACGGGGCATGGTCAGTCATCCGTTCTCAGGTATTGGTACAGGGTTTCGCGGCTGATGCCGAACTCGCGGGCGAGCTTGGCTTTCTGCTCGCCGGCGGCAGCCCGCCGGCGCAGCTCGGCCCCCCGTTCCGGCGACAGCGCCTTCTTGCGGCCCCGGTAGGCCCCGCGCTGCTTGGCGAGCGCGATCCCCTCGCGCTGCCGCTCGCGGATCAGGGCGCGCTCGAACTCGGCGAACGCGCCCATCACCGACAGCATCAGGTTCGCCATCGGCGAGTCCTCGCCGGTGAAGGTCAGGCTCTCCTTGACGAACTCGATGCGCACGCTGCGCCGGGTGAGCTTCTGCACCAGGCGGCGCAGGTCGTCGAGGTTGCGCGCCAGGCGGTCCATGCTGTGCACCACCACGGTGTCACCCTCGCGCACGAAGGCGAGCAGCCGTTCCAGCTCAGGGCGCTGGGTGTCCTTGCCCGACGCCTTGTCGGTGAACAGCCTGTCCACCGGCACATGCTCAAGCTGGCGTTCCGGGTTCTGATCGAAACTGCTGACGCGGACGTAGCCGATGCGCTGACCGTGCAAGGTGACCTCCTGAATGGAAAGTGTCAGGAAGAAATCTATAACCCTTGACGGGGCGTGTCAATCAATTCTGAATGTGACTCTATTCTGACGCTTTCGCGCGGGATGGTCTGACGCTAGGTTAGGGTATGCCTCAATCTGACAAATGCGGACCGCCGGCGACGTGAGCAGCGTCGGGTTCGGTCTCGGCCTTGGCGCGTGCCCGGAAGCGTTCATAGCAATCCAGCCCGCAGAAGTGCTCGACGTATTCCGCGCCTTCCGGGGTGAAGGCGGCATCGAGCGGAATCTCCTTGCAGCACACGCAGCAGGTAGCGGTGGACGGTTGGTTGGCGTTCATGATGGCGCTGCTCCTTTGGCTGACGAAGCAGGTGAACTCATCCGCCGGCATCGGCTTGGCGAACAGAAACCCCTGCCCCGCGTCGCAACCGGCGTTGCGCAACTGCGCGAGGCTCGCCGGGGTCTCGACGCCCTCGGCCACGACGTCCATGCCGAGACCGTGCGCGAGTTGGATCACGCTGCCGACGATGGTCCGGTCGCGGGTGTCATCCGCGAGGCCCGCAACGAACGATTGGTCGATCTTGAGCGTGGTGATCGGGCAGCATTTCAGGTGGCGCAGGCAGGAATAGCCCGTGCCGAAATCGTCGGCGGCAAAGCGCACGCCGATGGCGCGCAGCGAGTCGAAGACCGGAAAGGTGGCCGGATCGCCGAACGCGACCGATTCGGTCAACTCGATTTCCAGGTACTCGGCGGGCAGACCGGCATCGGTCAGTGCTTGTCTCACCTGCTCGCCGAATGCCGGCCCGACCTGGCTTGCGGATACATTGACGGCCAATCGGAACGGCCGCCAATTCAACGCCAGCCAGCGCTGCATCTGACGGCAGGCTTCACCCAGCACCCACGCGCCGATTTCGGACATCAGCCCGGACGATTCGGCCAGTGGCAGGAACGCGCCCGGCGGCAGCAGGCCAAGGCTCGGGTGCCGCCAGCGCAACAGCGCTTCCGCGCCGGCAATTCGGCCGCGGCGCAGTTCGACGATGGGCTGGTAGTGCAGCTCAAGTTGCCGGTGCTCGGCCGCCTGGGCCAGTTGCGCCGCCGTCCAGCCATCCGGCTCGTAAGCGCTCATGATCTTCCCTTGAACGCCCGCATCGCCCGCGCCAGGGACAGGACAAACAAGCCGGTCAAGCCGAGCGCCGCAATGCCCCAATGCTCGCCGAGGAACGCCCCGGCGGTGGTGCCGGCGAGCACAACGGCGAGAATAGGCAAATGGCAGGGACAGGTGAGCACGGCAAGCGCACCCCACAGGTAGCCGGTAAGCGGCTTGCGTGTCTCGAGGGAAACTCGCTCCGAACTGTTCATGCCGAAATCTCCGACGTGCTGTGCGCCAGTTCGGTCAACTGCGCGTCGAGCTTCGCCAGCGCCTGGCGTCGGCGCTCGACCTGCTGGCACAGGTCGGCCAGACGCGCCGACGCCTCATCGCCGTCAGCGGCGTCCAGTGCCCGGCACAACCGCGTCAGCAGGTCGAGGCCGATGCCGGCCTCCAGGGCGGCTCGCACGAAACACAGCCGCTGCAAGGCGGCCGCGTCGAACACCCCGTAGCCGCCGGCGGTGCGCGCCACCGGCCGCAACAATCCACGCACCATGTAATCCCGCACGACATGCACGCTCACGCCTGCGTCATCAGCCAGTCGGGACACCGTGTAGGCGTTCATCGAACACCTCCTGTTCCTCACCCGGCGCAGCAGGACAGCTGCTTCACGTCCTTGTTGAACGTCTGCGCCGCGAGCTTCAACCCTTCAACCATCGTCAGGTACGGGAACAACTGCTCGGCCAGTTCCTGCACCGTCATGCGATTGCGGATGGCGAGCACGGCGGTCTGGATCAGTTCGCCCGCTTCCGGCGCCACCGCCTGTACACCGATGAGCCGTCCGCTACCTTCCTCGATGACCAGCTTGATGAAGCCGCGCGTGTCGAAGTTGGCGAGCGCGCGCGGCACGTTGTCGAGCGTGAGCGTACGGCTGTCGGTCTCGATGCCGTCGTGGTGCGCCTCCGCCTCGCTGTAGCCCACGGTGGCGACCTGCGGGTCGGTGAACACCACGGCTGGCATCGCGGTCAGGTCTAGGGCCGCGTCACCGCCAGTCATGTTGATCGCGGCACGGGTGCCCGCCGCGGCCGCCACATAGACGAACTGCGGCTGGTCGGTGCAGTCGCCGGCGGCGTAAATGTGCGGGTTACTCGTGCGCATGCCCTGGTCGATGACGATGGCGCCCTGCGCGTTGAAGGTGACGCCCGCCGCTTCGAGGTTCAGGCCGCGTGTGTTCGGTGCGCGGCCGGTGGCGACCAGCAGCTTGTCGGCGGCAACGATGCCGTGCCCGGTGGTCAGTACGAATTCCCTGTCCGCATAAGCGACGTGGCTCGCCTGGGTATGCTCCAGCACCTCGATGCCCTCGGCACGGAAGGCGGCGGTGACGGCCTCGCCGATGGCCGGGTCTTCGCGGAAGAACAACGTGTTGCGCGCCAGGATCGTGACCTGGCTGCCCAGCCGGGCGAAGGCTTGTGCCAGTTCGACGGCCACCACCGACGAGCCGATCACGGCGAGCCGCTCGGGGATGCTGTCGCTCACCAGTGCCTCCGTTGATGTCCAGTACGGCGTGTCCTTCAGCCCGGGGATCGGCGGCACGGCCGCACTGGCGCCGGTGGCGACCAGGCAGCGGTCGAACGCCACCACGCGCTCGCCACCTTCGACCAGGCGCACGGTCAGGGTGTGTTCGTTCTTGAAACTGGCCTCTCCGCGCAGCACGGTGATGGAAGGATTGCCGTCCAGGATGCTCTCGTATTTGGCGTGGCGCAGTTCATCGACGCGCGCCTGCTGCTGGGCCAACAATCGCCCGCGCAGGATCGCCGGCGGGGCGGCTTTGATGCCGCCATCGAACGGGCTTTCCCGGCGCAAATGGGCGATGTGGGCGGCGCGGATCATGATCTTGGACGGCACGCAGCCGACATTGACGCAGGTGCCGCCGATGGTGCCGCGCTCGATCAACGTGACCCGCGCGCCTTGCTCGACGGCCTTCAGCGCCGCCGCCATCGCGGCACCGCCGCTGCCGATGACAGCGATATGTAAACCACCCCCATCGCCGCCCGCCTTGTCGCCACTGCCCAGCCACTCGCGCATCTTGCCGAGCAACCCGCTTCCCATCGCGGCGGGCGGCGCATCGGCGAGCGCGGCCCGGTAGCCAGCTGCTGCGACTGCCGAGACGAGCATCGTCGGATCAAGCGCCGGCTCCCCGCTCACACGGGCCAAGGCGTCAGGGTACGACACCTCCGCCTTATGAACACCGGGCACGGTGAGAAGCACCTTCTCGACGTGGTTTGCGCAGGAATCGCAAGTCATCCCGGTGACGTGCAGAACACGGCCATTCATTTCATACCCCCTTCTTCTGGTTCAGTCCGATTTCAACTTCGCAGCAGGCCGCTTCCGCCCGCCGGCGACGCCAGGCGTAGATCGTGATACCAACAAAAACGACGAGGGCCGGGATCAGCACGTAATCGAGCCACCCGGTCCAAGCGGACAGACCCACGACGCCGAGCGCAATCACGAGCACGGGGGTCGCGCAGCATATGGCGGCGATCACCGAACCGGCGATGCCGGTCTTGAGCAAGGTCCGGTTATCCATGGCTTACTTCTTGAGGCCGGAGGGATAGCCGGCGTCGGCGGTGGCCTTGGTGAGAGCTTGGACGTTGGTCTTCGTATCGTCGAAGGTGACGACGGCCTCGAGCTTCTCGAAGCTCACCGCGGTCTTGCTCACGCCTTCGACCTTGGAGAGCGCTTTCTTGACCGTGATCGGGCAGGCGGCGCAAGTCATGCCGGGCACCGACAGCGTGACAGTCTGCGTGGCGGCCCACACCGGGGCAGCAACGGCGACGAGGACGAGGGAGGCAAACAGCTTTTTCATGGCGAACTCCTGATCAGTAGAAAAATGGCACGACGAAGGGAAAGGCGAGCGCGACCAGAACCAGCGCGACCACGATCCAGAACATGAGCTTGTAGCTGCCCCGCACCTGTGGAATCGCGCACACCTCCCCCGGCTTGCAGGCTTGCACCGGGCGGAAGATGCGCCGGTAAGCAAAGAACAGCGCCACCAGCGCCGCGCCGATGAAGATCGGGCGGTATGGCTCCAGCACAGTCAGGTTGCCGATCCAGGCGCCGGAAAAGCCGAGCGCGACCAACACGAGGGGGCCGAGGCAGCAGGTCGAGGCGAGGATGGCCGCGACACCGCTGGTGGCCAGCGCGCCACGACCGTTCTTGGGTTCCGACATAAAGCTTCTCCTTCCGGGTCTTTGCTTGATGTTGTAACGTTACTGCCGTAGTCAACTACGGAGTCAAGCGGTATGGAGAACGATCTGGAGAATCTGACCATCGGCGCCTTCGGCAAGGCGGCCGGGGTCAATGTGGAGACGATCCGGTTCTATCAGCACAAGGGCTTGCTGCCCGAGCCGGCGCGGCCCTATGGCAGCATCCGCCGCTACGGCAGGGCGGATGTAGCACGGGTGAAGTTCGTGAAATCAGCCCAGCGGTTGGGGTTCAGCCTGGATGAGATCGCCGAGCTGCTGCGGCTGGAGGATGGCACCCACTGCGACGAAGCCAGCCGCCTGGCCGAGCACAAGCTCCAGGACGTGCGCGCCAAGCTGGCCGACCTGGCTCGCATGGAAATCGTCTTGTCCGAGCTTGTGTGTGCCTGCCATGCACGGAAGGGGAACGTGTCTTGCCCGCTGATTGCGTCGCTGCAAGGGGAGAAAGAACCTTGCAATGTCGGTAGCCGAGAGGCGGCTACCCCTTAACGTACGTTTTTTTCCGTTTTCTGAGACGACCCCTTAAAGGGCACCTTCGGACCTTAGCGTACGATTTTTCCCGTTTCGTGAGCTGACCCCTTCCACGGCAACGAGATCGTGGCGGCCACCCGCCGCCTATGCCTGATGAACCTCTTCCTGCACAACATCGGCGAGCTGGAAGGCGAGCCCTCGGTCGAGCGCGCGGATGCGCTGATCGCCGACCTGCGCGACTTCGTCGCCTGCTACAACCCGGCGAACCGCCACGAACGCAAGGAAACCGAGCGCTTCCGCTACTTCGCCTATGAAGAGCTGATCGCCCGCGACAAGGCCAGCCTCGATGTGTTCTGGTTGAAGGACGACAGCCTGGACAAGCTCGACGATCTGCCGCCGCCGGACGTGCTGCAGCAGGAGATCATCGAACACCTCGAAGCCGCGCTGGCCGCCTTCCGCGACGTGGCAGCGGCGTTGCCGAAGTTTGAAGGGCAGGGGCGCTAGGCATGAGCAGCATCGGGCATTGGGGCACGGGCGATCTGGAACTCACGCTGCACACACCGGCCGACCTGGAGAAAGCCAAGCCACTGATTGAAAGGGCTTACTCGGAGAGCTGATCCGGCACTGCGGACCTGCAGATTCAAAAAACGGCGCACCCTCCACTTTCTGCGCATGCGCGCCCCATGTCACGGCCAACCCTGCGTCACTCGGATAACATCCACATTGTCTCCAATGCAATGCAGGGATCATTCCTCCGCTCCTCCGGCGGAAGCATCCCCTTAACCCCATGATTCTGAAAGAAGCTGACAGCAAGGACGCACAACTCGCCGAACTCGAGGGCTACCTCGCTGCGCCGGGGATCCCCGCATCGGCACGAACGTACATCGAGCGCGAATTGAAGATCCTCCGCGCCGGCAACAAGGGCGAGCGCGAATCGGCCTACGACATCGATTTCTACAGCGGCGCGAGCAAGAACCGTATCGTCATCCACGACCTGCGCATCGAGCACAACGGCCGCGTCGCGCAGATCGATCATCTGGTTCTGAATCGGCTACTGGAAGTGTATGTGCTCGAGACGAAGCACTTCAGCGAGGGGCTGTCGATCAACGAGCAGGGGGAGTTCTCGATCTGGTTCGGCGGCAAGCCGCGCGGCATCCCGTCACCGCTGGAGCAGAACGAGCGCCACATCGCCGTGCTGAAGGACGTCTTCAAGACCCTCGCCATGCCCAAAAGGCTGGGCATCCGCCTGCAGCCGAGTTTCGAGTCGCTCGTGCTGGTGTCGAAGAATGCGCGCATCGGCCGCCCGGAAAAGTTGGATACGGACCGCGTGCTCAAATCGGACCAGTTCGAGCGCTGGATCATGAAGAACATCGACTCGGGCTCGCCGCTGATGATGGCAAAGCTCGTCAGTGTCGAGACACTGACCGACATCGCCCGACAGCTTCTCTCCCTGCACTGCCCCCTGATACCGGATTACCGCGCGAAGTTCGGCATCGCCGAGGACATGCTCCGCCCGGTGTCGAACGCGTCCCCAGAGACGCCGCTTACGCCCTGCGTGACTGAATCGCCCGCCACCGATTCGACAGGCGTTGCCGACGCAACATCAGCCACTGCGGCCGTCGCCGAAACAACCGACACGGCAAAAGTGACCACATCCAGGCTGGCCAAGGCTGCCGGCATGAAGACTGCCGAACTGACCGGGCGCCTGATCGCCCTCGGCCTGCTGGAGCTACGCGATGAAAGGACTTACCTCACCGCCAAGGGGAAAGAAGCGGGCGGCGAATTCCGCATGAGTCCAAAGTTCGGGCCTTACTTTCTGTGGCCGGAGAACCTCTCGGTGTAACTAAGCACCTGGCAGCCGCAACGGCTTCTACATTCGAGTCGGCACCGCTCCTCATGCCAGATGCAGACATCGCGAACCGATTCCACTCGATTGCTGCTCCGATGCTTGATATGACCGAAACGCTGAGGAGAAGGAACGCCAACCTCCGCGCCACCCGAGACCTCCTGCTGCCCAAGCTGATCTCCGGCGAACTCGACGTTTCCACCCTGCCCGACCCTGTTCGGGCGATGGAAACCACCGCATGATCAAGCTCGTGTCCATCGAACCCGAGAGCGACTTCCAGATCCGGCTGCGCTTCTCAGACGACCGCCGGGGCGTGCTCGAGGGCAGGCCACTGGCGTGGCACTTTCATCCTGCGTTCATCTTCGACCTCGTAGCATGGCGAAGCGATGGACTGAAAAGGAGCCGCCACCATGAAACCCCGTCATCCCCTTGCCCACGGTGTGCTGGTTCTGTCCCTGGGCCTCTCGGCTGCACTCGCCGAGGCAGGCGATGATTGCGATGTTCCCGTCCAGCGCTGGCAATCGCGTGAAGCGGTCATGCAGATGGCCGCCCGGCAGGGCTGGCAGGTGCAGCGGCTGAAAATCGACGACGGCTGCTACGAGCTTCGCGGCACGGATGCCGAAGGGCGCCAGTTCAAGGCGACGATCGATCCCGAGACGCTGAAGCCGGTGAAGATGAGAATCCGCGACCGCGACCGCGACCGGGATCGCGTGCGCGCCCGTGAAGGCCCCCGAACGGACAGGAGCGATGGCGGACCGTCACAGGACGATCGGTCTGGCGGCGACACCACCGCGGGACCCCATCCCTTGTTCACCCCCGGCACCGCGCCAAGCGGCCGGATCGAATGACTGCCCAGCGGAGAACAATCATGTCCAGAGCATTGATCGCTGCCTTGCTTGCCGCCACCACGTTGACCGTCCCCGCGCTGGCCCACAGCCGTCCGCTGACGATTTCGACGACGCTCAAGAACTACAGCGGCAACGGCGCCTATCTGGCGGTATACGTCACCGACGCCAAGGGCGCTTACGCCGGCACCCTGTGGGTCTCCGGCGGCAAGCCCAAGTTCTACAAACACCTGAGCGACTGGAACCGCCTGTCGGCGGGCAATGCCCGGGGCCTGGACGCCATCACCGGCGCCAGCGTCACTGCCGGGCGCACGCTCAAGGTCACCGCCGACGTGGCCGATGCGCTGGTGGATGCCGGCTACGAAATCCGTGTCGATGCAGCGGTGGAGGATCTGCGCGACAGCCCGTCGGAGATCCGTGTCCCGCTGACGACGACCAATGCCGGCAAGCCTCACGCCGGTCGCCAGTACATCCAGTCCTTCACCTACCAACTGCAGTAAGGGCCGGACGCGATCATGACCTGGAGAGTGCTCCATCGCTGGTTGGGCCTGGTGGCGGGGGCCGTGGCGCTGGTGCTGGGTGTCACCGGCGTGATCCTGGCGCTCGATCCGGTGGTCGATACCCTGAAATCGGCACCGGTACCGGCCGGGCTGCCGGTCTCGACCCTGGTCCAGCGCGTCTCGGCCACCATCCCGGGGGCGGAGGAAATCCGCCGCCTGCCGACGGGCGACATCGTCGTCTACGCCTTCGATGGCAATCGCGCCAGCGCCTCGTACGTCGATCCGGCCGATGGTCGCGTTTTGGGGGAATACCAGCCGTCAACGCCGTTGCGCTGGATCAGGAACCTGCACCGCTCCTTCCTGCTCGACGATGCCGGCCGCATTGCCGCGGCCGGCATCGCACTGGCCATGTTGCTGATGTCGGTGTCCGGGCTGGTGCTGCTGACGCGCCGCATGGGAAGCTGGCGACGACTGGCCGGGCGGGTGCGCGGCTCGCTGCTGCAGCGCATCCATGTGACCAGCGGGCGCTTCCTGGTCGCGGTGCTGCTGCTGAGCTCGATCACCGCGCTGTACATGAGCGCCGCCACCTTTAGCCTGGTCACGGTCGAACGCGACGCCGAGCCGGACGTGATGTCGAAGGTGGACGTCCACGCCGACCTGCCGGGGCACGAGCTGCCCCTGCTGCAGAAGCTCCCGGTTGCGGAGTTGCGCAAGCTGAACTTCCCCTACCGCGACGATCCGGAAGACAGTTGGAAAGTCGTGACGGATCGCGGCGCAGGCTGGATCGACCGGCACACCGGCCAGACGCTGGCCTGGGAGGGCGCCCTGGCCGCGAAGCGCCTCCACGACTGGGTGATGCTGCTGCACACCGGCGAGGGCACGGTGGTCTGGGCGCTGGTGCTGGCGACCCTGGGTGCCAGCATCCCCGTGTTCTGGGTATCGGGCCTGATGCTGTGGCGACAGGCCCACCGACAGACACCCAGGATCACGGACAACAGCGCGCTGTCCCAGGCCGACATCCTGATCTTCGTCGCCAGTGAAAACGGCTCGACTTGGGGTTTCGCGCAAGCCCTGCATCGCGCGCTGGTGCGCAACGGACACCGCGTGCACAGGAGCGGCGTCGAGCGCTTCCAGACGGCGACCGCAACCCGGCAGGTTCTCGTGCTCGCGGCGACGTACGGCGACGGCCAGGCGCCCGCCCATGCGGCGCGGGCCCTGGAGCGCATCGCCCGCCAGCCGGCAGGCTCCGCGCCGGTCACCGTGCTCGGCTTCGGCGACCGCCAGTTTCCCGCCTTCTGTGCCTTTGCCGAGGCGCTCGACCAGGCCTTGCGCATGCGCGGCTGGCCGCAACTGCTTCCGCTCGAGCGCATCCATCAACAGTCGGCCCAGCAGTTCACGCGTTGGAGCGAAGCGCTGGGGCAGGCACTGGGCGAATCCCTGCCCCTGGAGTACGTGCCGCAGGTGCCGCCGACCACCCCGCTGACGCTGATTTCACGGCAGGATTTCGCCGGCGAGCTCGGCCAGCCGGCGACGATCCTGCGTTTCACCTGGCCGCCGCAGCACTGGCTGGATCGTCTGCGCGGACGCGGTCTGGCGCACTTCGAAGCGGGCGACCTGGTCGGCGTTCTGGCACCGGGTTCCAGCGTGCCGCGCTATTACTCGCTGGCCTCCGGCTATCGCGATGGATTCCTGGAGATCTGCGTGCGCCGCATGCCCGATGGCCTGTGCTCCACCTACCTGCACGCGCTGCGAGCCGGCGACGCGATCGGGGCCTTCATCCGGCCCAATCCCGGTTTTGGCCTGGACGGCTCTCGGCAGCCGGTGGTGCTGATCGGCGCCGGCACCGGCGTTGCACCACTGGCGGGCTTCATCCGCGGCAACCGCAGGCACCAGCCGATGCATCTGTACTTCGGCGCACGCGATCCGGCGCGGGATTTCTATTTCGGCAAGGAAATTCAGGCCTGGCTGGGCGACCGGCGGCTGGCCAGCCTGCGCACGGCCTTCTCGCGCACCCCCGATGGTGGAGGGTATGTGCAGGATGCACTGCGCCACGACGCTACGCGGGTGCGGGAGCTGATCGCCCGGGGCGCCATCGTGAGGGTCTGCGGCAGCCGTCCCATGGCCCAGGGCGTGGTCGAGACGCTCGACGACATCCTGCGCACCGTCAGCCTGAGCGTTCAACAGCTCAAGGCCGGCGGGCGCTATGCGGAAGACGTGTTCTGAGCGTACCGGCGCGGCGCGGCGGGCAGGCGGCTAGAATTGCGGACTGTCGCGGCAAAGAGACGTGCCGCAGGTTCGCACGACCCGGAGACTCATGAGACAGATCCTGCCCGAATGGGCCCTTTCCCAAGTCGACGCTGTCACGCTCGGCCTGCAGATCATGCTGATCATAGCCTGCGCGTGGGCGCTGCGGATGGTGTTGACCCGCCTGATCCGGCGCATCGCAGAGCGCTACGGCCTGCCGCCGGAAATGGTCATCGGCGTGCGCAGGGGAAGCAGCTTCCTCATCTACGGCGGCGCCGTGCTGCTGATCCTTGACCGCCTCGGCGTATCGGCCACGGTGCTGTGGACCGCCATCACCGGCTTCGCCGCAGTTGCCGCGGTAGCCTTCTTCGCCGCCTGGAGCGTGTTGTCCAACCTGTTCTGTGCGCTGCTGATCTTCACCGTCCGCCCGTTCCGCCTCTACGACCACGTCGAGCTGCTGGAAAATGGCGACAAGCCGGGGCTCAAGGGCCGCGTGATCGATATCGACCTGATCTACACGACGCTGGCGGAGACGACGCCCGGCCAACCCGACACCGTGCTGCGCGTGCCGAACAGTCTCTTCTTCCAGCGCATCATCCGCTGCTGGGAGGGTACGCCGGCCGGGCAATGAGGCTCGGCGCTCGCCGTGCCGCCAGTGTCGATCGTGTGCGCGCCCGACCCTACCCCCCGTCGCCCTCGATCATCCCCCCACGCCCACCAAGGAACCACCCCATGCCCGCCATCCCCACCGTCAAGGCCACGCTGGAGAACACGCCCTACATCGTTTCCTTCGCCGACGATCTCGGCCATGCCTGGACGGCCGACGAACCTCCCGAACTCGGTGGCGGCAACACCGCCCCGACGCCGGATCGACTGATCCTGGCCAGCCTCGGCGCCTGCACCGCCATCACCCTGAAGATGGTCGCGACACGGCGACAATGGCCGCTGACGGGAGTCGAAGTCGAACTCCAGCTCAATCCGGCGGGCGCACCGGCCACCGGCAACGATATCGTGCGCATCATCCGTCTCGACGGCGAACTCAGCGACGAACAGCGCGCTCAATTGCTGCGGATCGCCAATGCCTGCCCGATGCACAAGCTGCTTACCGGCGAGATCCGCGTCGACACCCGGCTGCAGCCCTGAAGGCGCGACCGCTTGACGGTCCGGGCTGTCGATGACGCGACCGTGCAACTCCCGCACCTCGTGCGTCGCACGGGAAAAAGCGCCCACGGCGCGATGAACCAAAAAAAAGCCCGGACGCTCTAGGGTCCGGGCTGAATCCACACCATTTGGAGGAGGGTGGAGGAGACAGCTGCAGATTAATGGAAAGAATGGTGCGTCGCAATAAAGCGCGCGATGAATCTTTCTATCCCCTCATTAATCCTGTTTTGGCCCGACATCCTGGATACTGTTTCGACATACTCCAAACAGCATCGCCGGGGCGGTCACGGGCCACTGTGGGGGGTCTTCCAGGATGTCTTCAAGGCCTTGTCTGAAGCCATTTCACCCCATTCAGGCGATGCACGGGCCAGCGCCGCCGGACGCTTCACGTGATGTTCCATGTGGACATGTCGTTCCGAAATTATTTGTTGCAGCCTTCAACATCAATCACTTGCTGCGCTGCAATAATCTTGCTGCCGAGCGGCGCCTCGCGTCGACGGCATGAACATCAGGAACTCATGGACGACGGATCTTTCGACGCCATGGCGGCGCGACGGGCAGGGGACCCGTGCCAAGGAAATTGCAGCCTGGTTGATGTAGTTCAAACCGGGTCGACGCTCCCCCGACTATGCTTTCAGCCTATGCCGCGCCGTTCGTGGCTGCGGCCAGGAAGGAGGAAAGCAGCGTGCCCATCCAGTGGAACCCCGAACTCGACACCGGCATCGACGTCATCGACAAGCAGCACCGGCGCATCGTCGACTACATCAACGATCTCGAGATTGCAAACGCCGGCCACGACCGCGCGGCAATCGAGCATACGCTGGACGCTCTGGTCGACTACACGATGTCGCACTTCGCCTTCGAGGAAAGCCTGCAGGAGGAAGCCGGCTACGCGTTCTGCAAGGCTCACAAGCGGGTGCACGAACTCTTCGCGCGCCGGGTCAATGAATACGTCGAGCGCCATCGGCTCGGCGACGACGTCGGCAGCGAACTCGTGCGGCTGCTCACCACCTGGCTGGTGAACCACATCAAGCGCGACGACGCCGACTACGTGGGCGCGGTGAAGGCGAAGATGATCGACGTCGTCGCCAAAAAGCAGCATACCCAGGGCGCCGGCTGGTTCCGGCGCTTCTTCGGGCGCGCCGCCTGAACGACAGACTCATCACCGTGCTCCCGCCCGCCAGCGGCGCTGGCCGGGGCGAGAGGGCACGGCGTCAGCGCGTCATCACTGATTTCAAGCCGGCCGGCATTCGTTGGCGATCGGCTTGTGCGTCCTGCCATCGAGCAGCAGCCCTTTCCACGGCAGGTCGATCCACACCAGGCTCTTCGCCGCGTCCTCGAAACGCGGCAGTCCGGAATGCGAAGGATCGCGTTCGAGCGCGTAGTCGCGCCCGTTCCATGCGAGCCGGATGCGCTGGTTCACCTGCTCGCGGACCTCGCGGCTGATCTGCAGCTTCACCCCCAGCTCGCAGCGGTAATCGCCGCTCGCCAGGCCGAACTCGAACTGGCCGTTGCGCTGCACATAGCCGTCGGCGGCCGGCGCAGCCTGCGCCACCGGCGGCGCGGGCTGAGGCGTCGAGCAGGCCGCGAGCACGAGGGCTGCGACAGCGAGGAGGGAGAGACGGAAGGAAATCATGCTGGCGAACCTCCAGACTGTGCGACGCACTGCTTCATTTCACCACCAGCAGGCTGTCGTCCCACTTCGGGTGCTTTTCCAGGCCGACCAGGTTCGCCACCGTCGCGGCGATGTTCGACAGGCCGGCGGTGTCGGTCTGCTGCAGGGACAGCCTGCCGCCGCTGACGTTGTCGTACAGGATCAGCGGCACCGGGTTCAGCGTGTGCGCGGTCTTGGCCTTGTACGAGCCGTCCTCGTTCAGCGCGGGCTGCTTCGTCTTCTTGTCGAGTTCGAACATCTCGTCGGCGTTGCCGTGGTCGGCGGTGATCAGCGCCACTCCGCCAGCGGCGTCGATCGCCGGCAGCAGGCGTGACAGCGCCAGGTCCACCGCCTCGATCGCCATCGTCGCAGCGCGGAAATTGCCGGTGTGGCCGACCATGTCGCCGTTGGCGTAGTTGCAGCGCAGCACCTTGTACTGGCCGGACTGCAGTGCTGCGACCAGCGCGTCGGTGATCTCGGCCGCCTTCATCCACGGCCGCTGCTCGAAGGGCACCACGTCGCTCGGGACTTCCTGCCAGGTCTCGCCGTCGAATTTGCCTGAACGGTTGCCGTTCCAGAAGTAGGTGACGTGGCCGAACTTCTGCGTCTCCGAGCAAGCGAACTGGGCCAGGCCCATCCTGCTGAACCACTCGCCGGAAGTGTCCTTGATCGCCGGCGGGGCCACCAGGAAGCGCTTGGGCAGTTGCAGGTCGCCGTCGTACTGCAGCATGCCGGCATAGGTGACGCGTGGATGGCGCACGCGGTCGAACTGCGTGAAGTCTGCCTCGACGAAGGCGCGCGTGATCTCGATCGCGCGGTCGCCGCGGAAGTTGTACAACACCACCGCGTCGCCGTCCTCGATGGTGCCGATCGGCTTGCCACCGTCAGCGATGACGAACTCGGGCAGGTCCTGGTCGATGGTGCCGGGGTGCTTCTCGCGCAGGCCCTTGACCGCGTCGGTCGCGTTGGCGAACTGCGGACCTTCGCCCAGCACATGGGTGCGCCAGCCGCGCGCCACCATCGGCCAGTTGGCGTCGTAGCGGTCCATGGTGATGGTCTGGCGGCCGCCGCCCGAGGCGATGCGCGCATCGAAGCCGCCGCTGCTGATCTCCTTCAGGAAGGCCTCGAAGGGCACCACGTAGTCCAGCGCGCTGGTCTCCGGCACGTCGCGGCCGTCGAGCAGCGCGTGGATGCGCACCGTCGCCACGCCCTCTTCCCTGGCGCGCAGCACCATCGCCTTCAGGTGGTCGATGTGGCTATGTACGTTGCCGTCGGAGAACAGGCCGATGAAATGGAGCACGCCCGCCTTTCCGTTCGCGCCGGCCTTGGCGCCGGCGACGATCTGCTGCCAGGCCTCGCCCTGCCAGATCGCGCCTTCGGCGATCGCGTTGGCGACCAGCGCCGCGCCCTGCGCGTACACCTGGCCTGCGCCGATGGCGTTGTGGCCGACTTCCGAGTTGCCCATGTCGTCGTCCGAGGGCATGCCCACTGCCGTGCCGTGGGCGCGCAGCGCAATGTTCGGATATTGGGCGAACAGGCGGTCGAGCGTCGGCTTGCGCGCGGCATTGATCGCGCTGCCGACGTCGTGCTTCGGAATGCCGTAGCCGTCCATGACGATCACGACGACGGGACCCTTCACGCCCTCGAAGGCGGGGAATTTCTGCAGCATGGTCGCTTCCTGAAGAAAGAATCCTTGACGGGCAGGCTGGGCCGCCCGGCGAAGCCGCCATTTTCCTTCAATTCTCGACAACACGGCACGCACGCACTCACACTCGCGCGCCATGACCGACCTCGCCCCCACGATCCTGTACGTGGACGACTTCATCATCGTCACCGACAAGCCCGCCGGCCTGCTGTCCGTGCCCGCCGGCGGCGAGGGCCGCCAGGACTGCCTGGCCGCGCGCATCCGCGACCTGCACGCCGACGCGCTGATCGTGCACCGGCTGGACATGGCGACCTCCGGCCTGGTGCTGTTCGCGCGCGGACCGGAGATGCTGCGCCGCATGAGCCTCGCCTTCGAGCAGCGGGTGGTGAGCAAGCAGTATGTCGCGCTGACCCATGGCCATCTGGCGCAGGACGAGGGCGAGATCGCGCTGGCGCTGCGCGAGGACCCGGACAACCGCCCGCGCCAGATCGTCGACGCCGTCCAAGGCCGCCACGCGCTGACACGCTACCGCGTCGACAGCCGCAGCGGATCCGGTGACGGCGCTATGTCGCGGGTGGAGCTGAAGCCGGTCACCGGCCGCTCGCACCAGTTGCGCGTGCACCTGATGTCCATCGGCCACGCCATCCTCGGCGACCCGCTCTACGCCCCGCCCGCCAGCGCAGCGCGCCACGGCCGCCTGCACCTGCACGCCGCCCGCATCGCCTTCATGCATCCGCACACCCGGGTGCCGATGAGCTTCGCCAGCCCGGCGCCGTTCTGACGAACGCCACCGCACCTGCGATCGATACGCAAGAACCGGATTGCCGGCCCCTGTTGCCGGAGCTACCTTGCCGATACGCCACGCACCCGAACTGGAGGCAGAACATGCACGACTCGGCGACCGCACTCCACCCCCCGGATGAAGCCGTTGGATCACGGCACTACGCCGTCGTCGCCCGGGCGATCGCCTTCATCCGCGCCCATGCGCGAGCCCAGCCTTCGCTGGACGAGATCGCTGCCGCGGTACACCTGAGCCCGCAACACCTGCAGCGCGTGTTCACCGAGTGGGCCGGCATCTCGCCCAAGCGCTTCCTGCAGTACCTCACGAAGGAGCATGCGCGACGACAACTCGCCACGGCGGCCAGCGTGCTGGCGGTGGCGGAAGATGCCGGGCTGAGCAGCACCAGCCGGCTGCACGACCTGATGGTGAGCTGCGAGGCGATGACGCCGGGCGAGATCAAGTCGGGCGGCCTTGGCCTCGACATCGGCTACGGCTTCGGCCCCTCGCCCTTCGGCGACGTGCTGCTGGGCTGGACTGCGCGCGGCATCTGCCATTTCGCCTTCACCGGGACCGACGACGACGCGATCAGCACCGCACTGGCGGCACTGTGGCCGGCCGCCAACCTGCGGCGCGACGACACGCAAGCGCGCGTGCTGCTGCGGCAGATCTTTCCGCAATCATCCGCGCGCGGCTCGGTGCATCTGCTGCTGCGCGGCACCAACTTCCAGATCAAGGTGTGGGAGGCGCTGATCCGCACCGCGCCGGGCCAGGTCCTCACCTACGGGCAACTGGCACGGCAGCTCGGCAAGCCCGACGCCGCCCGTGCGGTGGGCAGCGCAGTCGCCGCCAACAGCATCGGCTACCTGATCCCCTGCCATCGCGTGATCCGCGAAGGCGGAGACGTCGGCCAGTATCGCTGGGGCAGCGAGCGCAAGCTCGCGCTGATCGGCTGGGAAGCCGGCGCGCGCCGCACTGGCGCGCGCCAGTGACGTCACCAGCCGCGGCGCCAGAGGCTGTGCATCTGCTTGCGCTGCTCGTCGGTCAACACCGCATCCATGCGCTTGTGTGCGTCGATCGAGGACTCGAACATCTTCTGCTGCAATTCGCCGATGCGCTTGTAGGCCTGCTCGATGGCTGCGCTGTCGGGTTTGGCCGCCTCATAAAGGTCGCGCAGGCGTGACTGCTCGTCCATCATCGAACCCATCAGGCCCCAGTGCTGTTTGCGCACCTCGTCCTGGATCGCGTTGACTTTGCTGCGCTGTTCGTCGCTGAGATCGAGACCGCGGCCCCAGTAGCCGCCCATCGGGCCAATGCCCATGCCAGGCCCCATCCGTCCCGGGCCCCCTGCGCCCGGGCCCCACATCATGCCGGGGCCCATGCCGTATCCCGGCCCTCCGCCAGGGGGGCAGCCCCAGGCAGCCTGACCCTGAGCAGCCTGCGGCGCCGCCGCCACCGCCGTGCCCGCCACAACCGCCATCGCGGCCGCACCGATCCAGCTAGCCAGGCTGGCAAACCGCACACGCCTCTTTTCAGTCATGACTTCCTCCTCGATCGCCTCAACAATCCCATCGTGACTTCAACATAGACCATCGCTCCCGCAGTTCCATGGACGGTCTCGACCGTACACCCGTCCATCTGCTGGCCACGCCGAGGCGCGCATGCACCATCCTTGGCAGGATCCCGAGACCCGGATGCGCCGCGGCTTCTGTTCGATCCATCATGAACGTCGCGATCGGAAAATTTTACAGATCGGCGGCACCGATCCCGGATAGCGACTGCGCCGATTGCACAAGCCATTGTTCCTTAACGCCTGTTACTCGCCACCAAGGGGATTGGCATGGATCTCGCTTCGATGCCTCGCAGCTTCCGGACAACTTACAATCGGGTCAGTCACAAACATGAAGACGAAAAGAGTATTGACGTACAAGACCGGTGCTCTCGCACTGGCACTGGCACTGTGCACGGGCGGGGCCTCGGCGGCGCAGATCTACTGGACCGACTGGACCGGATCCGACCTGGATCCCGGCGCCGGCTTCAAGGGCACCGGTACGATCACGACCCCAACTTCGACGATCACTGTCACCTACACGAATCCGCAGGGAATCGGCTTCTACCAGCCGAGCGGGGGCAATTACTACTACAGCAACGGCACGGACGGCCCGACCGGCACTTCGCCATACACGAGCAACGCGGTGGACAACAGGCCGTCCACCTCGGACATCATCGCGCTGCAGTACGCAGGCCCGCAGACCCTCACTTTCTCGCAGGCGATCGCGAATCCGGTCTTTGCCTATGTCAGCCTCAATGGCAACGGTTACGGCTTCGACCAGGATTTCGACATCCTCAGCTTCGGCGACGCCAGCGATGGCAATGCCTGTGGCTACTGGGGATGTGGCACTTCCTACAAGCAGGTGGTGACGGTCAACGGTAAGACGGAATACCAGTTGCTGGGCACCGGTGAGCCTCACGGAACGCTTCAGTTCAAGGGAACGTTCGACACCGTGAATTGGCGCAGTCTCAGCAATGAATACTGGAACGGCTTCACGGTGGGCGTGCAGGGTACGGCAGTCGAGTTTTGCGCCGCAAATCCGACGGCGCCTGGCTGCGCACCGGGCACCGTGCCTGAGCCGGCTTCACTCGCGCTGCTGGGTCTGGGGCTCGCTGGCCTCGCGGCGGGTCGCCGGCGCAAGACCTGATACGACCTTCGCGAAAGCATGAACAGGAACGGGAGCAGAGGCTCCCGTTCCTGTTCATGCGCATGCGACGCGCGCGATGCCGAATCGGACCTTCGCCGTCGCGCTCCGCGTGAAGCGAGCCTGCAGTCGATAAAGGCGCGCAGTTCGTTGCGACCCGCTGCGCTTGGAATCGCGCCTCGGCCGGCTAGGATGAACTCATCGACCGTCGCGCCGATCAGGACACCGCCATGACACCGCTCTCCCAAATCGACGAGGAAGCCCGACGCGTGCTGGGCCGGCCGCTCGGTCCGCGCATGGACGCCCTGCGCCACACGCTCGCCACGCTGTGCGAGGCGCACTGGCCGGCGATGCGCGGACCGCGGCCTGCGACCGCACTGGCGCGCACGACATGGGCCGTGCCGCCGCCGCTCGCCACCCTCTTCGTCCATGCCTATGGCGTCGGCGAGCCGCGTCTTGCCGAAGCGCTCGGCACGCTGCGCCCGGCACAGGCCCTGGCGCTGGTGGTGCTCACCGAGATCGAACGCGGCAACGCGGAAGGCGCGCGCGCCGCCTACGAGGCGATGAAGTTGTTCGGCACGCCAGCGTCGCGCGACACGCTGGTGCGTGAGACGCTGGCCGCCCCGGCAGAACATCCCCCGGAAGCCTGGTTGAGACATGCACATCGCCCGCCCGCATGGCGCGCCATCGTCGGCCTGGCGCTGCACACCGGGCGCTGGGACAGCCCGGCGGTGCTGGAGGCGCTCAGGCTGATGGCGCAGGCACAGACCGCCCCGGCGACGGCCGACGCCAGCCTGAAGCCGGTCTTGGAGCTGCTGCAGGCGCTGCATGTGAATGTGCTTCAGGCCGATGCGAACGGGGTCGTCCTCGCGGTGCACGGTGAGCCGAGGGCGCCAATGACACGCGCGCAACTGATGGATATGCTCGCCGAGGGACGGCAGGCAGCCTAGCGGCCGCACCGCACGCCTCACGCCCGGGTGACGGGCCTCCGCGCCCACCGGACCGAGGATCGCCTGTATCCTTGACGGCCTGCAAGCTCGCGCCCTGACGCCGGCCCGCCCGTCGCGAGGCCGCCCCTGACGACCCCGATGACCTTCATGCACGCCTGGCAACGCCTGAAGATGCTGGTGCAGACCGAGCTGCGCCACCTGACGACGATCACCCCCAGCAGCCGACGCTGGCAGATGCCGTTCGCTGCCGCGTTGGCCACAGGTCTGCCGCTGCTGGTGGGCGCCTATTTCAACCACCTCGAATACGGTCTGGTGTCGTCGCTGGGCGGGCTGGTGTTCCTGTACGCGCCCAACACCGCCCTGTCGCACCGCATGGTGTGGCTGATGGCCTGCGGCTTCGGCATGGCTGCGTGCTATGCGCTGGGCGCCATCGGCCACTTCTTCCCGGCGCTTCTGATGTGGGTGATCACCTTCATCGCCATCCTCGTCAACATGGTGTGCCGCTTCTACCGGGTCGGCCCGCCCGGCAGCCTGTTCTTCATCATGGCGGCCGCCATCGGCGCCTTCACTCCTGGTGAAGTGGAAGCCATCCCGCTGAAAGTCGGCCTGGTCACCATGGGCGCGCTGCTGGCCTGCCTGATCGCCTTCTTCTACAGCCTCCACGTGCTGCGCCTCGATCCGCCACAGCCGGTCGCGCCGCTGCCGCCGCCCACTTTCGATTTCGTCATCTTCGATTCGGTGGTGATCGGCGCCTTCGTCGGCATTTCGCTCGCGCTGGCGCAACTTCTGCAGCTCGAACGCCCCTACTGGGTGCCGGTGAGCTGCCTGGCGGTGATCCAGGGCGCGACGCTGCGCGCGGTGTGGAACAAGCAGCTGCAGCGTGTGCTCGGCACTGCCGTCGGGCTGCTGGTGTCGTGGGCACTGCTGACGCTGCCGCTCGACCAGTGGAGCATCGGCCTGATGATGATCGCGCTGGCCTTCATCATCGAGAGCATGGTGGTGCGGCACTATGGCATCGCCGTGGTGTTCATCACGCCGCTGACCATCTTCCTGGCCGAGGCCGCCACGCTGGGGCATGGCTCCCCTGCGGCGCTGGTCGAAGCGCGCTTCCTCGACACCCTGCTCGGCTGCCTGGTCGGCCTGGCAGGCGCACTGTGCCTGCACAGCCCGCGCTTCCGCACGGTGGTCGGCGCGCAGCTCAAGCGCCTGACACCGTCACGGCTGCTGCACTGAACTTCGGTTCGGCGCGGCCGCTGCCTGAACGGCCCACGCCACCACCTGCGCCGCCAGCCTGTCGCCGGCGCCGCCGAAGGCCTGCACCACTTGCGGCACCGCGCTGCCTGCTGCTGGCTCGCGCACCTCGAAGCCGCGACTGGCGAGGATGCGGCGCGTGCCCACCTGAACCAGCCGCGCCTCCAGCCGGATCACCGCCTCGACCGCGCCGTTGCGATATTCGGCCTGGAAGCCACGCAGGTCGCTGTCGATCTCCACGTCGGCCTGCAGCACGGTGTCGTCGCTGCTGAGCGCGGCGATGCGGCCATCGGCGCGGAAGGCGTCGAGCAGCCGGTTGCGCAGCAGCACCGGCGCGGGCTCGCTCCAGCTCGCGCCCTTGTAGACGCTCACGCGCCCGTCCTCCGGCACCACGGCGATGCGCTGCCCGGACAACTGGGTGCCGGCGGCGGGGCGCGATACGCGCAAGGACAAGGGCAGGGTGGCGCCGCCCGCCGGCGCGAGCGCCGCGGCAGGCAGCAGGTAGGTATCGACCGGCTCTGCCTTCGGCAGCACCGAGCACGCGGGCAGCAAGGCGACGGCACACAGCGCCGCAACCGCCAGGGCACGGGCCGCAGGCCGGGAGGCAAGGAAGGGGGGCGTGGCCGGCGAGGTCTTGGCTGGCAGCTTCATGGCTGGAACTCCCTGGTCGGCTCGCGACCCAGCAGGTAATCGGCGGGACGGTCTTCGAGCTGGCGCGTGATGGTGCGCAGCGAGGCCAGCGTGCCGCGCAGCTCGGCCAGCACCGGCCCGACTTCGGCCAGGCCGTGCATGCCGCTGTCGAGCTGGCCGCGGTTGTCGCTGACGAGGTGGTCCACCGTCTGCATCGCGCGCTCGAACGCGGCCATCGAGCGCCGCGCGCTCTCCAGCGTCTGCGCCCCCTGGCCGTCGATCAGGCGGTTGGCGGAGGCCATTGTGCGCGTCGCCTCCAGCATCGCCTTGTTTGCCTGCTCGCCGGCCAGCGCCAACTGGCGCAGGGCAGTGGCGATCTCGTCGCGCTGCGCGGCGATGCTGGCGGTCGCCTGCTCGAAGTGCTGCAGCGTGCGGCCGATGCTGTCCACATTGTCCTTGGAGAAGAGCGCGCGCGCCTGCATCAGCAGTTCGTTCACGTTCAGGATGACGTCCTCGCCATCGGCCAGCAGCCGGCTCAGCGGCGACGGGCTGGCGACGATCACCGGCACTTGGCCGTTGTCGGGGTGCAGCGGCGTGCTCGCCGGGTCCTTGCCGCTGCTCAGGCGGATCATCGAGATGCCGGTGATGCCGGCCGACGCCAGACGCGCATGCGTGTCGCTGCGGATCGGCGCCTCGCTGTCGACGCGCACGCGCGCGATAACCCGGTGCGGGTCCTGCGGATCCAGCCGCAGGCCGGTGACTTCGCCGATCTTGATGCCGTTGAACTCGACCGTGCCGCCGCGCGACAGGCCGGACACCGCCTCCTCGAAGACGATGTCGTAGACGTCGTACTGCTTGTCGCTGCCGGCCTTGCCCAGCCACAGCGCGAACAGCAGCGCGGCGCCGACCACCAGCAAGGTAAACAGGCCGATCAGCACGTGATGGGCTCGGGTTTCCATGTCAGGGATTCTCCTGGGCAAGGCCGGGGCGTGCAGCCCCGGCAGCAGCACGACCGCGCGGGCCGTGGAAGTATTCGCGGATCCAGGCGTCGTCGGTGGCCGCGACGGCTTCCAGGCGGTCGTTCACCAGCACCCGCTTCTGCGCCAGCACCGCGACGCGGTCGGTGATCGTGTAGATGGTGTCGAGGTCATGGGTGACGATGAACACCGTGAGGCCGAGCGCATCGCGCAGCGTCAGGATGAGCTGGTCGAACGCCGCGGCGCCGATCGGGTCCAGCCCGGCGGTGGGCTCGTCGAGGAACAGGATGTCGGGATCCAGCGCCAGCGCGCGCGCCAGCGCGGCGCGCTTGACCATGCCGCCGGACAGGTCGGACGGGTATTTGTCGCCGGCACTGGCCGGCAGGCCGGCGAGCGCGATCTTCAGCGCGGCCAGCTCCGCGGCCTGGGCCGCCGGCAGGCGCGCATGCTCGATCAGCGGCAGGGCGACGTTCTCTGCCACCGTCAGCGACGAGAACAGCGCGCCTTTCTGGAACAGCACACCGAAGCGGCGCTCGACCTGCGCGCGGCGCGCCGCCGGCAGGGTCAGCAGGTCCTCGCCGAACACCCGCACGCTGCCCGCCGCTGGGCGGTTGAGGCCGACGATGGTGCGCAGCAGCACCGACTTGCCGGTACCCGAACCCCCGACGATGCTGAGGATCTCGCCGCGTCGCACGTCGAGGTCGAGCCCGTCGTGCACCACCTGGGCACCGAACTGGTTGCGCACGCCGCGCACCTCGATGACGTTGGTCACCAGCCCATCCGTCGCCATCCCCTCGGTCACCAGCCCCTCGGTCACCATCCCATCTCCATGCAGAACAGCGCCGCGACCGCGTCCACGACGATGACGATGAAGATGGACTGCACCACCGCCGAAGTGGTGTGCTCGCCCACCGACTGCGCGCTGCCGGCCACGCGCATGCCTTCCAGGCAGCCGATCACCGCGATGAGGAAGGCGAATACCGGCGCCTTGGCGATGCCGATGAGAAAATGCCGCAGCGCGACGTTGCTCTCCACCCGCGACAGGAACATCACCGGCGACACGTCCAGCGCCATCATGCACACCAACATGCCGCCGATCAGGCCGGCGATCATCGCCACGAAGCTGAGCATGGGCAGCGCCAGCAGCAGCGCCGCCACCCGCGGCAGCACCAGCAGCTCCATCGCGTCGAGGCCCAGCACGCGGATGGCGTCGATCTCCTCGTTGGCCCGCATCGAACCGATCTGCGCGGTGAATGCGCTCGCCGTGCGGCCGGCGACGATGATCGCGGTGAGCAGCACGCCGAACTCGCGCAGGAAGGAGAAGGCCACCAGGTCCACGGTGAAGATGCTGGCACCGAAGTCGGCCAGCACGGTCGCGCCGAGGAAGGCGACCACCGCGCCGACGAGGAAGGTCAGCAGCGCGACGATGGGCACCGCGTCCAGCGCCGTCTTCTCCAGGTTGGCGGCGAGCGCGGTGAGGCGCCAGCGCCGCGGCTGCAGCAGCACGCGCAGCGCGGTTTCCAGCGTGAGGCCGATGAAGCCGGCGAGGCCGACGACGTGGCGCCAGAAGACCCCCATCGTCCGCCCGACATGCTCCAGCACGTCGCCCACCGCGCTGCCGCGGCGTGGCGGCATGGCCGCCTCCTGCACCTCGAGTGCCTCGCCCACCGCCCGCAGCAGGGCCCGGCGTTCGGCCGGCAGCGCCGCGCCATCCGCCACCAGCGCCGCCAGCCGGCGGCTGCCGAGCAGGGCGTGCAGCAAACGGGCGCCCGCGGTATCGAGCGCACCGAGGGCAGCGACGTCGATGCGCTCGACACCGTCGATGCGCGCCCGCAAGGCCTCGACCTCGGCGACGAGGGGCAGGTAATGCGCCAGTGTCCAGTCGCCGGCGACGTGCAGCACCGTCACCCCGTCGCCAGCGACAATCTCGGCACGCCCTGGCGTCGCCGCCGCCGGTGCGCTCATCGCTCCGCCCCGGTGGTGGCTGCGACGCGCTCCTGCAGATGCGAGAAGAGGCCGCGCAGGAATTCCGCCTTGACGTCAGCCACCCCCATTTCCGTGTGGCTGACGCGCGACATCACCGCCGTCGACGCGATCAGGAAACTCAGCGCGCCGAACACCATGTTGTGCAGGATCAGCGGCTTCTCGACCGAGAACAGGCCGGCATCGATCGCCTCCTGCCACAGCGGCAGATAGGTGTGCAGCGTCGGCTCGATGAGGCGGCTGACAACCTGGTCGAGGCGCTGACCCGGTTCGGCGGTCGCGTGCATGATGAAATGCAGCATCTCGCGGTTGCGCAGCGCGTGGTCGAACATCATCCCCACTGCGGAAATGAGGCGCGCCTCGAGTGCGCCATCGTGGCCGAGCGCAGCGATCTCGGCCAGGTCTGCGCGCACGCGCCGCTCGAGGAGATCGATCACCGCGCTCCACAATTCCGCCTTGGAACCGAAGTAGTGCGCCACCATGGACACATCGTAGCCGGCTGCCGCGGCGATCGCGCGCAGGCCTGCGGCTTCGTAGCCCTGGGCGGCGAAGGCGGCCAGCGCGGCGGCCAGCAGGCGCTCGCGGCACGCCGAATCCTGCCCGCGCGGCCCGCGGGGACGTCCCCGCGCACGCGGCTTGTGGTGGTCGATGATCATCGTTGGCTGGGTCACCATGCTCCAGTTCGCCGGCAGTGAGCAGGCCTTGTCATTGCGGCAGGATGCCACATGCGCGCTTGCCTTGACAACAATATCCAACAAGTGTTGGAATGCTCGCAGACGTGGGTGTCGTACTACATCGGAATTCATCCATGAAACCCGAATTCAGGAACAGGCTGGCGGCCGCCGGCCTGGTGCTCGTGGTCGTCGCCGTGGCGGCATGGCAATGGCTCAGGCCGCCGGCCGACGACGGCAGTTTCGTGCAGGGTAATGGCCGCATCGAGGCCACCGAGGTGGACGTCGCCGCGAAGACCGCAGGCCGCGTCGCCGACATCCTCGTCAACGAGGGCGACTTCGTGCAGCAGGGCCAGGTGGTGGCGCGCATGGACACCAAGACGCTGGAATCCCAGCTCGCCCAGGCGAAGGCGGAAGTCGCCAACGCCCGCAGCGCGCGCGAGACCGCGCTCGCCCAGGTCGCGCAGCGCAGGGCCGATGTGGTGATGGCCGAATCCGTGCTGGTGCAGCGCCGCACCGAACTGGACGTGGCGCGCCGCACCAACGCGCGCTCGCAATCGCTGCTCAAGGATCACGCCATCTCCGACCAGCAGGCCGACAGCGACGGCGCGCGCGCGCGCAATGCGGAGGCCAACGTGACGGTGGCCCAGGCGCAGATCAGCGCCGCGAAGGCGGCACTCGCCGCCACCGAAGCGCAGGTCGCCCAGGCCGATGCCGGCATCGCCGCCGCCGAAGCGGTGGTGGCGCGGCTGCAGGCCGAGCTGGAGGATGGCACCCTGCGCGCGCCGCGCGGCGGCCGCGTGCAGTTCCGCGTGGTGCAGCCGGGCGAAGTGGTCGGCGGCGGCGGCAAGGTGGTGAGCCTGATCGACATCGGCGACGTCTACATGACCTTCTTCCTGCCCGAGATCGCCGCCGGCCGCGTCGCCCTCGGCAGCGAGGCGCGCATCGTGCTCGACGCGGCGCAGCACTACGTGATCCCGGCCAGGGTGTCCTATGTCGCCAGCGTCGCCCAATTCACGCCCAAGACGGTCGAAACCCGGAGCGAGCGCCAGAAGATGGTCTTCCGCGTGAAGGCGCGCATCGACCCCGAGCTGCTGGCGAAATACCCCGAACAGGTGAAGACCGGCCTGCCCGGCATGGCGCATGTGCGGCTCGCCGCCGACAAGGACTGGCCCGCCGCGCTGCAGGTGAGGCTGCCATGAGCGCCCGTGCCGACCTGCCGTCTGCCGCGGCGCCGGTGGTACGGCTGGCCGGCGTCGTGCATCGCTACGGCGACACGCGCGCGGCCGACGACGTCACGCTCGACATTCCCGCCGGCCGCATGATCGGCTTGATCGGCCCGGACGGCGTCGGCAAGTCCACCCTGCTGGGCCTGATCGCCGGCGCGCGGCGCATCCAGCAGGGCAGGGTGGAAGTGCTCGGCGGCGACATGGCCGGCGCCCGCCACCGCAGCGCGGTGTGCCCGCGCATCGCCTACATGCCGCAGGGCCTGGGCAAGAACCTCTACCCCACGCTGTCGGTGGTCGAGAACATCGACTTCTTCGGCCGCCTGTTCGGCCAGTCGCGCGCCGAGCGCACGCGCCGCATTGCCGAGCTGCTGCGTTCCACCGGCCTCGCCGGCTTCGAGGAGCGCCCCGCCAACAAGCTGTCGGGCGGCATGAAGCAGAAGCTGGGGTTGTGCTGCGCGCTGATCCACGACCCCGACCTGCTGATCCTCGACGAACCCACCACCGGCGTCGATCCGCTGTCGCGGCGCCAGTTCTGGGAGCTGATCGCGCGCATGCGCGCACGCCACCCCGGCATGAGCGTGCTGGTGGCCACCGCCTACATGGAGGAGGCCGAACAGTACGACTGGCTGGTCGCCATCGACAGCGGCCGCGTGCTCGCCACCGGCACGCCGGCGGAACTGCGCGCGCGCGGCGCCGGCGCGACGCTGGAAGACGCCTTCCTCGCGCTGCTGCCGGCCGAACGCCGCGCCGGCCACCAGCGCCTGGCGATCCCGCCGCTCACCGCCGGCGAAGTGGTGATCGAGGCCAGCAGGCTGCAGATGCGCTTCGGCGACTTCATCGCGGTGGACGACGTGAACCTGCAGGTGCGCCGCGGCGAGATCTTCGGCTTCCTCGGCTCCAACGGCTGCGGCAAGTCGACGACGATGAAGATGCTCACCGGCCTGCTGTCGCCCAGCCGCGGCGAAGCGCGCCTGCTGGGCGAAGTGCTGGACGCGCACAACATCGACACCCGCCGCCGCGTCGGCTACATGTCGCAGTCCTTCTCGCTGTACGGCGAGCTGTCGGTGCGCCGCAACCTGGCGCTGCATGCGCGCCTGTTCGACCTGCCGCCGGCCGAGGGCGAGGAACGCATCGCCGCCCTGGCCGCGCGCTTCGGCCTCGCCGCGGTGATGGACGCGCTGCCCGACGCGCTGCCGCTGGGCATCCGCCAGCGCCTGCAGCTTGCGGTGGCGGTGCTGCACCGGCCCGATGTGCTGATCCTCGACGAGCCCACCTCGGGCGTCGATCCGGTGGCGCGCGACCAGTTCTGGGCGTTGATCATCGACCTGTCGCGCCGCGACGGCGTGACGATCTTCATCACCACCCACTTCATGAACGAGGCGCAGCGCTGCGACCGCATCTCGCTGATGCACGCCGGCAAGATCCTCGCCAGCGACACACCCGCCGCGCTGGCGGCGGCGCGCGGCACCGACAGCCTGGAGGAGGCCTTCGTCGGCTACCTCGCCGAGGCGAGCGGCATCGAACTGGCGCCGCCGGCCGCTGCGGCCCGGCCGCAGTCCGACGCGCAATCGCAGGCCGGCGCCGCGGCAACCGAGGCCGCCCGCGCGCCGTCTGCCTCCATTTCGCCCTCCATCGCCCGCTTCAGCCTCGCCCGCCTGCTCAGCTTCAGCGCGCGCGAGGCGACCGAGCTGCGCCGCGACCCCTTCCGCCTGACGCTGGCCCTGCTCGGCAGCATCGTGCTGATGCTGGTGATGGGCTACGGCATCAGCACCGACGTCGAGAACCTGCGCTACGCGGTGCTCGACCTCGACCGCAGCGCCGCCAGCCAGTCGTACACGCTGCGCATCGCCGGCTCGCGCTATTTCTCCGAACAGGCGCCGCTGCAGAGCCATGCCGACATCGACCGCCGCATGCGCGCCGGCGAGCTGGCGATGGCGCTGGAGATCCCGCCCGGCTTCGGCCGCGACCTGGCGCGCGGCGCCGTGCCCCAGATCGGCGTGTGGCTCGACGGCGCGATGCCGATGCGTGCCGAAGTGGCGCGCGGCTACGTGCTCGGCCTGCATGCGCAGACGCTGGCCGAAGGTGTCGCCGAAGCCACCGGCAGCCGCCCCGCCGCGCTCGCCGACGTCGCCGTGCGCTACCGCTACAACCCGGAGATGCGCAGCATCGTCGCCATGGTGCCGGCGGTGATCCCGATGCTGCTGGTGTTCATCCCGGCCATGCTCACCGCGCTGGGCGTGGTGCGCGAAAAGGAGCTGGGCTCCATCCTCAACGTCTACACCACGCCGGTGACCAAGCTGGAGTTCCTGCTCGGCAAGCAACTGCCCTACATCGGCCTGTCGCTGATCAACTTCTCGCTGCTGTTCGTGCTCGCCATCACGCTGTTCGGCGTGCCTTTCAAGGGCAGCTTCGCCACCCTGTGCGCCGGCGCCCTGCTCTACGTGATCGCCACCACCGGCCTCGGGCTGTTGATGTCGACGGTCACCGACAGCCAGGTCGCGGCGATGGCCGGCACCTCCATCGGCACCCTGCTGCCCGCGATCCAGTTCTCCGGCATGCTCGACCCGGTGTCCTCGCTCGAAGGCTTGGCGGCCGTCGTGGGCCAGGCCTACCCGACCACCCACTTCCTCACCATCAGCCGCGGCACCTTCGCCAAGGCGCTGGATTTCGGCGACCTCGGCGCCTCCTTCCTGCCGCTGCTGCTCGCCATCCCGGTGCTGACGCTGGCCGCGGCCCTGCTGCTGAAGAAGCAGGCGCGCTGAGCCACGGAGACCGCCATGGGCGCACGCCGCAGCCTCTTCCACAACACCTGGCACCTGGGCATCAAGGAATTCCACAGCCTGCTGGGCGACTGGACGATGCTGTTCCTGATCGTGTTCATGTTCACCGTGTCGATCTACGCCGATGCCCGCGCGCGGCCGGAGAGCCTGCACCGCGCCTCGATCGCGGTGGTCGATGAAGACCGCTCGCAGCTTTCCGCCCGCATCGTCGCCGCGCTGCAGCCGCCGCAGTTCATCACGCCGGAACTCATCGCCCTGGCCGCGATCGACAAGGGCATGGACGCCGGACGCCACACCTTCGTGCTCGACATCCCGCCGGATTTCCAGCGCGACGTGCTGGCTGGCCGCGCGCCGACGCTGCAGCTCAACGTCGACGCCACGCGCCAGAGCCAGGCGCAGACCGGCACCGGCTACATCCAGTACATCGTCGACGACGAGATCCGCGCCTTCGTGCAGCGCTACCGCGGCCCGGCGCCGCAGCCGGTGCAGATCGTCGAACGCGCGCTGTTCAACCCCAACCTGAGCCAGGGCTGGTTCGCCGGCGTCACCGCGATCATCAACAACATCACCATGCTGGGCATCCTGCTCACCGGCGCCGCGCTGATCCGCGAACGCGAGCACGGCACCATCGAGCACCTGCTGGTGATGCCGGTGACGCCGCTGGAGATCATGCTGTCCAAGGTGTGGTCGATGGGCGTGGTGGTGCTGCTGGCGTCGTCGTTCTCGCTGCAGGTGGTGGTGAAGGGCCTGCTCGGCGCGGTGGTGCCGGGTTCGCCGGTGCTGTTCGGCCTCGGCACGCTGCTCTACCTGTTCGCCGCGGCCTCCATCGGCATCTACATGGGCACGCTGGCGCGCAACATGCCGCAGTTCGGCCTGATGTCCATCCTGCTGCTGTTGCCGCTGCAGATCCTGTCGGGTGCGCTGACGCCACGCGAAAGCATGCCCGAGCTGGTGCGCTGGCTGATGTCGCTCACCCCCACCACCCACTACGTCAGCCTGGCGCAGGGCGTGCTGTTCCGCGACGCCGGCATCGACGTCGTGTGGCCGCAGTTCCTGATGGTGGCGGCGATCGGCGGCGCCTTCTTCGCCCTCTCACACCACCGCCTGCGCCACACCATCGGCACGATGCAGGGCTGAGCCCGCACTGCAACCATCGATCGCCCATCGAGGAGAATCCCGTCATGACCCCACGCAAACCTGCCGCAAAGCCGACCGTGGCCGCCGCCCTGCCGGCGCGCACGACGACGGCCAGCCTGCCGGCGGTCGCCGAAGCCACCGTCTCGCCGCCCTTGCCCTCGCGCAATCCGCTGGACCAGAAGTTCCATGCCGCGATCGCGCGCACGACGATGTCGGTGTCGCCGATGTCGCTGCTGCTCGCCACCGTGGACTGGGCGGGCCACCTCGCCGGTTCGCCGGGCAAGCGCCTGGAACTGATCACGCTGGCGCAGGAGCATGCCCGTCGTCTCGTCGAATACGCCGGTCAACTGGCGCTGGCCTCCCCGGGCAACCCGGCCGAGCGCTGCGTCGAGCCGGTGCCGCAGGACCGCCGCTTTGCCGGCGAGGAATGGGAGCGCTGGCCGTTCAACCTGATGCACCAGTCCTTCCTGCTCGCCGAAGCCTGGTGGCAGGCGGCCACCACCGGCGTCGCCGGCGTGTCCTGCCACCACGAGCACGTCGTCTCATTTGCCGCACGCCAACTGCTCGACCTGTTCTCGCCCGGCAACTACCTGCCGACCAATCCCATCGTGCTGCGCCGCAGCTTCGAGACCGCCGGCATCAACCTGGTGCGCGGCGCGATGAACGCCGCCGAAGACCTGCAGCGCCTGGCGCTGGGCGACCCGCCGGCGGGTACGGAGAATTTCGTCGTCGGCCGCGAGGTGGCGGTGACGCCGGGCAAGGTGGTATTGCGCACGCCATTGATGGAGCTGATCCAGTATTCGCCCGCCACCGCGCAGGTCCATCCCGAGCCCATCCTGATCGTGCCGGCGTGGATCATGAAGTACTACATCCTCGACCTGTCGCCGCACAACTCGCTGGTGAAATACCTCGTCGGCCAAGGCCACACGGTGTTCTGCGTGTCGTGGAAGAACCCCGGCCCCGCCGAGCGCGACATGGGCATGGACGACTACCTGCAGCTCGGCTTCTTCGCCGCGCTGGACGCGATCAACGCCATCGTCCCCGGCCGCAAGGTGCATGCCGCGGGCTACTGCCTGGGCGGCACGCTGCTGGCGATCGCCAACGCCGCGATGGCGCGCGACGCCGACGACCGCCTGGCGACGATGACGCTGTTCACCGCGCAGACCGACTTCACCGAGCCGGGCGAGCTGGCGCTGTTCATCGACGAAGGCGAGGTCAGCCTGCTCGAGGCGCAGATGGAAGAGGTCGGCTACCTGACCGCCGGCCAGATGGCGGGCGCCTTCCAGTTGCTGCGCTCCTACGACCTGCTGTGGTCGCGCATGGTCGGCGAATACCTGATGGGCGAGCGCGCGCCGATGAACGACCTGATGGCCTGGAACGCCGACACCACGCGCATGCCGGCGCGCATGCACAGCCAGTACCTGCGCCAGCTCTTCCTCAACGACGCACTCAGCGAAGGCCGCTACCGCGTCGGCGGCCGCCCGGTGGCGCTTTCCGACATCGACACGCCGGTGTTCGCCGTCGCCACCCTCACTGACCACGTCGCGCCGTGGCGCTCGGTGCACAAGCTGCACTACCTGCTGCCGTCCGAGATCCACTTCGTGCTCACCAACGGTGGCCACAACGCCGGCATCGTCAGCGAGCCGGGACGGCCGCGCCGCCACTACCAGTCGCTGACGCGGGAAGCAGGCGGCAACTACATCCCGCCCGACGACTGGCTGGCGCTGGCGCCGCAGCACGAAGGCTCGTGGTGGCCGGAATGGTCGGCCTGGCTCACCGCGCGCTCGGGCATGCCCGTTCCGCCGCCGGAAGCGGGCGCAGCCGAACTGGGCTACCCGGTGCTGTGCGATGCGCCGGGAACCTACGTGCTGGAGAAATAGCAGGTGGACAAGGCAATCGGCGATACCGCCATCGACTACCAGGCGCTGTTCGAATCCATCGGCGTGCATGCGCTGATTCCCGCCTCGCTCGCGCCGTGGCGGCCCTTGCTGGTGGAGGCGCTGGCCTTCTTCCTCGACCACCTGCCCGAGGCACGCCTGTCGGCCCTGCTGGCCGGGCAGTTCGCGCTGGACGCCGACACCTCCGCGCCGGCACGCGCCGCCGCCCTGCTCGCGCACTGCCCGACGCTGCACAAGCTGGGGCAGGTGGTGGCGCGGCATCACGAGCTCGACGCCGCCCTGCGCCAGCATCTGCAGCAACTGGAATCCATGCCCTCGACCCTGCCGGTGGCGCCGATCGTGAAGCGACTCCGCACGCAGTTCGCCGACGCGGCCAGCCTGCGCATCGCCGACACCGCGCTGGCCGAGGGCAGCGTCGCCGTCGTGCTGCCCTTCACCTGGCGCGAGGAGGGCCGGCTGCGCGACGGCGTGTTCAAGGTACTCAAGCCCGCGGTCGCCCGACACCTCGCGCAGGAGCTTGCGGTGCTGCCGGCACTGGCCGACTTCCTCGCCGCGCGCGGTGCGCGGCTGGGGCTGCCGGCCATCGACTACCACGGCCACCTCGCCAGCGTGCAGCAACTGCTGACGCAGGAGATCCGGCTCGACGTCGAGCAGGCCAACATGCGCGCCGCCGCCGCGCAGATGTCCCGCGACGGCGCCGTCTTCGTGCCCCGGCTACTTCCGTGGTGCGGCCCCGGGGTCACCTCGATGGAGCGCGTACATGGCAGCCGAGTGAACGACGCCGAGCTGTCTCGTGCGCAAGGCGGAGCACTCGCGCGCGAGATGATCGCCGCGCTGCTGGCGCGCCCGTTCTGGTCGCAGGCTGACCCGGCGATATTCCACGGCGACCTGCACGGCGGCAACCTGCTGCTGGCCGAAGACGGGCGCCTGGCGGTGCTCGACTGGAGCCTGACCGCCCGTCTCGCCAAGGCCGAGCGCGAGGCGATCGTCGCCATCGCTCTGGGCGCGCTGACCTTGGACCAAAGGCAGATCATCGACGGACTCGCCCGGCTGGGCCTGCGCGACGCGCACTGCGCACAGCGCGTGCAGACGGTATCGGACGCGCTCGACGCCCTGGTGCGCAGCGGACCGCCCGTCGGTTTCGACTGGCTGGTGGGCCTGATCGACCGCCTCGCGCTGCAGAGCGCCGGGGGCTTCGGCGCGCAACTGGCGGTGTTCCGCAAGAGCTGGCTGTCGCTCGCCGGCGTGCTGCGCGACCTCGATGCCGACACTGCGCCCGATCTGCCGCTGTTCGGTGTCGGCCTGCAGCGCCTCCTCGCCGAGTTGCCGGCGCGCCTCGTTGCGCCGGCCGATTCGCGCGCGTTCGCGACCCATGTGTCGACCGTCGACCTGATCGCTCTCGCCGGCGCCGCCTGGCCCGCCAGCCTGCGCTACTGGTCGCGCCTGCTGGCAACCGCCCGAGCGGCGCCACTGCCTGTCTTAAGTCTGCGTTAAGGCAGCCCCGTCTAGAGTCGCCCGCACAAAACACTCTACGGATGCAGCGGGGACACATGGACATCAAGGATCTTTCGCGCCGGGCAGGCCGCGGCGTCGTGCTGGCGACCCTCGCCATGGTGCTGATCGGACAGCCGCTCGTCAGCGAAGCCAAGCTTGGCAGTAGCAGCCGGAGTTCCGCTTACGGCGCGCCGTCATCGAGCATCGGTAGCGCATCGTCATCGCGCCTCGGCGCTGGCGGCAGCATGGGGATGAGCCGTCCCGACGTGATGGCGAAGGCGCGCGGCGGCGCGGCGGACGGATTCGACGCTGGCCGGCCGGGCGCCGGTGCGCCTGCCCCGACCGCGCCCGCTCCGGCGACGGCACGCAGCGGCCCTGGCTGGGGAACGGTCGCCGGCGCTGCCGCAGCCGGCGCCGCGGCCGGCTACCTGCTCGGCAACCACGGCGCCGCGCCTGCAAACGCTTCGGCCTATGGCGGGAACGGTGGCGGCGTGGCGGCCGGCGGCAATGGCTACGGCGTGCTGCCGCAGCAGCCGCCGGCGAGCGGTTTCGGCTTCACCTCGCTCCTCGTACTGCTGATGATGGCGGGCACGGCCTACTGGGCGCTGCGCCGCTATCAGGCCGCGCGGCGCGGCGAACTGGCCAGGGTCGGCACGCTCGAATCGGCGGTGCAGCCTCTCGAGCGGCGTCAGGAACCCTCCATCGGCGCGACGCACGCACTGCCGTCGGCGGACGCCGCGACCGAGCGCATGGCGCTGCAGCTCTTCAATGAACTGCAGGACGCCAACAACCGCGGCGACCTCGCACTGCTGCGCAGCCGGGTGGAAGAGCCGCTGCTGGGGCAGATCGAAGCCGACATCGCGCAGCGCGGTGGCCCCGGCCGCACCAGCGCGGTGTCGATGCAGGCACGCATCATCGATGCCACCGACGACGGCGCGCGGCGCCTGGTCTCGGTGCGCTACAGCGGCCTCATCGCGGAAGGCAGGGATGCGCCTCCCGAACCGCTCGACGAAGTCTGGCATTTCATCGACGACCGCCAGGGCCACTGGCGCCTGGCCGGCATCGAGCAGGTCTGAATCCACCCCTTGCCACGCGCCAGGAGCCCCGATGCGCCCCTCCCGTCTCATCACCGCAGCCTGCATTCTGGCGATCGGCACCGGCCTGGCCGGCTGCGACCGGCTGGACCCCAACTCCCCGCTCGCGCAACGCCGCAAGGTGTTCAGGGAAATGACCAAGACGCGCGAGCGTCTGCTGGCCTTCGCCAAGGGCAAGGAGCGCTTCAACGCCGAAACGGCCCTCCATGACGCGCAGCAGCTTCAGGCCCTCGCGCAGCAGCCGTGGCAGTTCTTCCCGGAGGTCATGCAGGCCGACGCTGTCGGCCACGCGAAGGACTCGGTCTGGCAGGAACCGGAGAAGTTCAAGCGCCTCGCCCATGCGCTCGAGGATGCGACCGGTGCTCTCGCCACCACTGCGCAGGAGCGTTCGCTCGACACGCTGAAGCCTGCCGTCTTCCGCGTCGAGAAGGCCTGCAGCAACTGCCACGAAGAGTTTCGCCAATAGACGCCCCGCAGCGCCCTGCATGCAGCAGGTGCCGAATTCTTCATCTCGCTTCCCCAACTCGCGAGCGCCTGTCGGTGTATCGGGTCGCCATCGGCAATCCTTCGCCCGCGGTAGGTTTCTTCAGCGGCGTGCCTGGCGTCGAGCGCATCGGCTCCGATGTGGTGCTGAGTCACCTGCGCAGCGTGGCGACACGACTGCGCTGGGACGAAACGCTGCACAACCAGTTGGCGACGATGCGCATGGTGTTCATGCCCATCATCAACCCCGGCGGGCTCAGCCTGGGCACGCGCGCCGGGTAAGGCAGCCTATCCTGCCGCAGCGCTTCGTGCCACCCCCCAGACCGTACTCGCGGGTGCCGTGCGCATCGGTCTTGCGCGTACCCGACTCACGACACGCTGCTAGGCAGGCGTTCCGTCGCGCTGCTTCCGTGCGACGCGCCGGGCGCTTGCAGCCAGCGCGTGATCCCGTCGACATCGGTCGGGCGACAGTACAGGTAGCCCTGCGCGTCTTGGCAACCGAGGACGCTGAGCGCGACATTCTGGTCGGCCTGCTCCACGCCCTCGGCCACCGTGCGCAGGCCCAGGCTGTGTGCCATCGTCAGGATGGCCTCGACGATGGCCAGGTCCTGCCGGTTCCAGGTCAGCTCGGCAATGAAGCTTCGGTCGATCTTCAGCGCCGAGATCGGCAGCCTGCGCAACAGGGTCAGGGACGAATAGCCGACGCCGAAATCATCGACGGCAATCGACACGCCCATGCGCCGCAGGGATTGCAACAAGCCGTTGGCGGCAGGGCCGTCGGCAGTCAGCGCGCTCTCGGTGAGCTCGACTTCGAGGCACTCGGCCGGCAGGTCGTGGCGTTGCAGCGCGGCGGCGATTTCGTCGATCAGCTCGGAACGCAACTGCATCGGTGACACGTTGACCGCAATGCGCGGCACCTCCAGGCCCTGCCGGCGCCAGGCGGCCATCTGCGCCAGCGCCAGATTCAGCACCCGCAGGCCGAGTTCCCAGATCAGCCCGGTTTCCTCCGCCAGCGGGATGAAGCGGGCCGGCGACATGAGGCCGTTGCGCGGATGCTTCCATCGCACCAGCGCCTCGACCGCATTCATCCGCTGGTCGGCCAGGCGCAGTTGGGGTTGATAGTGCAGTTCGAACTGGCCCAGTTCAATTGCGGTGCGCAGCTCCGATTCCAGCGTCACGCGCTCGACCGCCCTGTCGTTCATCTGCTCGGCGAAAAGCTGGCTTCGGTTGCCACCGGCCTCCTTGGCCGCATACATGGCGAGGTCGGCATGCCGCAGCAGCGCTTCTTCGGTGTGACCCTGCTGCGGATAGGTGGCCAGGCCGACACTGCAGCCGACGCGGATGCAGTGCCCCTCCAGCCGGAGAGGGCGCAGCACCGCCTCGATGATCTTGTCGGCCACGACCTGGGCATCTTCCACCCGGCGCAGCGAAGGCAGGATCACGGCGAACTCGTCGCCGCCGAGCCGCGCCACCGTGTCGGAGTCGCGGATCACGCCGGTCAGGCGCGCCGCCATCTCCTGCAGCAGGGCATCGCCGACGTCGTGGCCGAGGGTGTCGTTGATCCACTTGAAGCGGTCAAGATCCATGAACAGCACACCGAGCAGACTGCCGTCGCGGTGCGCGGCCTTGATCCCCTGGCGCAGACGGTCCATCAGCGCCGCCCGGTTGGGAAGGCCGGTCAGCGCATCGCGCGTGGCGAGGTGCATGATGCGCGCTTCCGCCTCGTGGCGCCGCGCCACCTCCGCCTCGAGCGCGAGGACGCGCTGGCGCAGCTCGATCTCGGTCACCACGCTGCGCGCCAGCACCGCCAGCGCGCGCCGCTGGACATCGTCCAGCCGCCGCGGCGTGCGATCGATCACACACAGCGTGCCGATCACTTCGCCCCCGGGCATGACCAGCGGCATGCCGGCGTAGAAGCGGATGCCCGGCTCGCCGCGCACCAGCGGATTGTCGGCAAACCGGGGGTCGAGGGCGGCATCCTCGACCTCGAACAGGCTGTCACGCAGCAAGGCATGGCCACAGAACGAAATCGAGCGCGATGTTTCGGTGACCTCGCTACCGACACGCGCCTTGAACCATTGGCGTCGATCGTCGACCAGACTGATCAGGGCGATCGGTGTCCGCGCGATGTCGGCAGCCATCCGGCTGAGCGCGTCGAAGCTCTCTTCGGTCGGCGTGTCGATCACGCGCAGCTCCCTGAGCTTGCGCAGGCGTTCCGGCTCTGTCGTCGGCAGCGGCGGCATCCAGCTCGCGATCTGGGCGAGCAGCGCATTCAGATCGGCACACTTGTCCAGGTAGGCATCGGCCCCGGCCGCAATGCACAGGGCCTCGTAGGGATCGGCCGGTTGATTGCTCAGCACCACCAGACGCGGTGCGAAGCCCGGCAGCGCGCGCAGGCGCTTCAGCAGCTTCAGGCCGCTGCCCGGGCTGAGGGCCAGATCGAGCAGCACCAGATCCGGCCGCCGTGCGGTGACGAGCTGGTAGGCCTCGTCCTCTCCCGCCGCATGGCCGATCACCGACAGGCCGGGCTGCGCACCGAGCATTTCGATCAGTTTGTCCCGCACGAGGGCGGAGTCTTCGACGACGACGATACGCATGGCGGCAATTCCTGGACGACCCGAGTGCCGCCATGATCGCCGGCAAGCCGCCAGGCCCATATCGGCGGCGGCTGCACCGTGTCGTCGGCAAGATGCCGATCCGGATGTAGGCGAATCACCTACCCGGGCATTGCGCCATCAGGACAGATCGATCAGGCCGCGCGACGCGCAGTAGCGCGCGATCTCCGCGGTGTTGGCGAGTCCGGTCTTGTCGATGATGCGACTGCGGTAGGTCCCCACCGTCTTCACCGACAGGTGCATCACGTCGGCGATCTCGCTCGCGCTCTTTCCCGCCGCGATCAGCAGCATCACCCGGTGCTCCTGCGGCGACAGCGTCTCGTGTGGCGCCCGCGTCCCACCCTGATTGGTCAACAGGTCCGCCAGCCGGGCGGCAAGGTCGCTGCTGATGTAGCGGCCGCCGCCGCACACGCGATCGATCGCGGTGACCAGCTCGCTGGTCGCATGCTCCTTGGTCAGGTAGCCGGCGGCACCGAGTTGCAGCGCCTGCGTCGCGTAGGCCGCCTCGCCATGCATGCTCAACACCAGCACCGGCAATGCGGGCGCGGCGCGCCGAAGCTGGGCCAGACCCTCGAGGCCAACGGCGTCAGGCAGCGACAGGTCCAGCACCGCGACCTGCCACGCTTGCCCCCGTGCCAAGTGCAGCGCCTGCAGAAGATTTTCCGCTTCCCCGATGTCGGCCTCCGGCCAGCGCCGCTCGACGAGCTGGCGCACTCCGAAACGCATCACCGGATGGTCGTCGACGATCAGGATCCGCATCCCTACGCGCCCTCCTTGTCTGCCAGCGGCAGCATGACCTCGACACGCAGGCCACCGCTCCGACCCGTGCCCAGTGCCAGCTCACCCCCCGCCAGCAACGCACGCTCGCGCATGCTGATGAGGCCGTGCGAAGTCGACGCATCGGGGTCGAGGCCGCGCCCGTCATCCTCGATCGAAAGTCGAAAGCGATCGCCACGGGCCTCGCCCTCGATCCACACCCGGCTGGCCCCGGCGTGGCGTGCCACATTCGTCAGCGCCTCCTGCACGATGCGGAAAAGCTGGATGGACTGATCGGCCCCCAGGCGCTCGCCGTCGCTGATGTCCACCTTGCACTGCACGCCGGCCTGTTCGCCGAACTGGCGCCCGGCATGCACGAGCGCCGCGCCGAGGCCGAGATCGTCGAGCAGCGGCGGGCGTAACGCGCTGGCGATACGGCGCGCCGTCGCGATGCCTTCGCCGATCAAGCCGCCGATGCGCTCGAGATCCTGGGCACGCCCGGGAACGCCTTGCAGGGCCTGGTGAACCAGCATGTTCGTCGCCGTGAAGACCTGCCCCAACTGGTCGTGCACCTCGCGTGCGAGGCGCCGCCGTTCAGCCTCGATGCCGCGGTCGAGGTGGAGCGCGAAGGCCCCGATCTCGTCACGCGCCTGCTGCAGCTCCGCGGTACGGCTGGCCACCGCTTCCTCCAGGCGTGCATTGGCCTCGCGCAGGGCTCCTTCCGCACGCAAGCGACGCACCTGCTCGCGATGCAACAGGCCATAGGCCGCGATGATCAGGAAGGCGCCGGTCGCCGTCAGCAGCACCGAGGTCAGCAACGCCCGCTTCATCGTCACGCCCACGAGGCGGTTGCGAGCGTCGATCTCGTCGCGCAGACGTGTCTCAATCGATTGAAAGCGCGAACGGATCAGCTCCATCGTCGCGCGTCCCTCGTCGAGCAGCTCGTTCCGCCCCGTCGTCACCTCGGCCTCACCTTGCGGAAACATGCTGATGTTGCGCGCAGCGATCGCCACCCGACGCATGACCAGTGGCTGCAGTTCCTCGCGCAGCGCATCGACCCCCGCCAGACCGGAAGAAACTTCGCGAAAACGTTCGAGCGCCGGATCGAGGCCGGCAACCCCGTCCCGGAACGTACTCAGATAGCTCTCGTTGCGGGTCAAGAGGAAACCGCGCTGCCCGGTCTCGACATCCTTGAGCAGCGACAGCACGACGGTCGCCTGCAGCAGGCTCATGCGCGCCCTGGCGCGCATCGCCGTTTCGTCCTCCAGTTCGCGCAGGCTGGAATGGCTCGACCAGGCCAGCACTGCGAACAGCACGAGACCGCCAGCCAGCAACAGCACGGCTGCAAACGGATTCCATTTGTGGGTGGGCGTTTCAGCCATCGACGCGGCACTCGACGAGGATCGGATTGAAGCGGCAACGGACCGCGGCAGGCAGACGCATGCCGCGATGCATTTGGCACGCCCACATCATAGCCAATTCGACCGGCATGCTGGCGCGATCGGGGACGTCCGCACCGGCCCGTGTCCATTGAACACGCCACCCGAACCCGCATGGGAAGGCGGCCGGCCGGCGTGCGTGATGCCCGCCGCGTGCGCTACATTTGCATCGGATACGCCGCGCCATGTCCACGCAGGCGAACCGACGGGAGCCCTACCGATGAAATCAGCAATGAAGTTCCTCCTCTCTTGCTGTGCCACCTTGCTGCTGACCGCGCATGCCGCGGCCATGCCTTACAGCGGTCTGTACGTGTTCGGTGACAGCCTGTCGGACGCCGGCAAAAATCCGTCGGCCGTCAGCAGCATCTACAAGCTGCTCGGCGGAAACTGCGATCCGGGACATCCCTGCCCGCCCTATGTGGACGGGCATTTCACCAATGGCCAGACCGCCGCCGAATACCTCGCCTCCGCGATCCTGCCCGGGGGCGCCACGCCGGCGAACTTCTTCAGCTTCGCTGTTTCCGGCTCGACGACCGGCATCGGCAACTACGGCGACGGCGGCACGGCAACGAGCGCCGGCGGCTTCGGCCTGCCAGGCATGGCCCAGCAGCTTGCCGCCTACGCCTCGCTCGCACCCGGCGGCTTCGCCGACCCCACGGCGCTGTATTTCGTGTGGGGCGGCGCCAACGATTTCCTGACCGCGGATTCGCCCGTCACCGCGGCGCAGAACGTCGCGCAATACGCCGCTGCGCTGGCCGCGATGGGCGCACATGACATCCTGGTGCCGAATCTGCCAGACCTGTCGCTGACCCCTTTCGGACAGCTTCCCGGCCTGCAGGCACCGGCACAGGCGTTCTCGACGCTCTTCAACAGCACTCTGGCTTCGCTTCTGTCGGTGCTGGATGCCTCCTCACCGGCGCGAATCATCCAGTTCGACACCTTCGCGTTCCTGAACGACGTCGTCGCCCATCCTGGCGCATTCGGCTTCACCAACGCGACGGACGGCTGCCTGCTGTCGGGGCCGGCGTGCTCCGATCCTGCCGCATTCGTGTTCTGGGACGACTTCCATCCGACGACCGCCGCGCACGCGGTGATCGCCGCCGCCTTCGCGCGTGCGGTGCCCGAGCCGGGAAGCCTGCCGCTGCTGGCGCTGATGCTCGCTGTCCTGGCCGCCTGCCGGCTCGGGCGTGTGCGGCAGGGCCGGGCCGCGCGAGGCCCCTCGCCGTGCGCCGCCTGACGCGCGAACTGCGGCGCGAGACCTGCTTCCACGAGGCCGGTCACGCGGTGGCCTTCGCGCTCGGCGGCGTGCCGGTTCTGAAGCTGGCAGTCGCGCCCGAGGGCGCCGAGAGCTGGCGCACCGACATCCGCACCGGGCGCTGCTGCAGCGACCTGTGGGGCCTGTGCGAGAAGGCCGACCTGGTCTTTCCGCGGCCCTTCCTGCGCTGGCTCGGCAGCGAAGGCGCGCTGCACCCGGACGGCCAGGGCTTCGACGACGTCCTCGCCACACCAGTCGGCCAGGCGCAGCTCGACGGCTTCTCCGCCTCGCACCGCCGCGAGATCCGCGCCCATGTGGTCGGCCTGCTGGGCGGACCGATCGCCGAACAGATGTGCCGCGGCGAGGCACACGACCTGCACCACAGGACGGACCTCGGCGACGTCGCGCGGGCGCTGCGCCTCAGCCGGCTGCTCAGCGCGCGCGATGCCTTCACCACCGCGCTCGACCAGGCGATCGACGCCTTGCGCGAGCCGCAAACCTGGAATTGCGTGGTGCAGCTCGCCGAGGCCCTGGAACGCCACGGTGAGCTGCGTGACGGGCTGCGTGCCTTGCTGCCGCCCGCCATCCCCGACTGGCCCTTGCCCGACGCCGCGCATCCGTAGCACGCCTTGCACCGCATCGCGATGCTGTTGCCCTCGCATGCCGCGCGGCTTACATTCGTGCCTCGCCCGATCTGATGGAGTTGCTCGTGGATTCGTACTGGAACGCGCCGCTGTACAAGGACCTCGGCCTCGACAAGGACAGCTACGAGCTGGCCGAGCCGCAGGAGCCAGAGCATGTCAGTGGCGTCACCGTGGTCGAAGTGCGCTCGGAAGGCGCTTGCTACCGTGGCTCCTACGTGCACGGCCTGTACGCCGTCGCCGATCCGGATCTGACCGAACTGCCGAAGCGGGGCGATGCCCTCGTGCCGGTGTTCTGCCGCTGGTTCGGCGGCCGCGAAGAGGACGGTGCACCCGTGTTCCGGATCGACGCGGCCAAGGCGAAGCTGATCCGCAACTACACCGGCTACGTGATCACGAACCTGGCCGAATTCCGCATGAAGCCGGATTCACGCTCGCGCTAGCCGCGGCAGACACGGCACCTTCAGCGCCTCGCTCAGTCGCCCTTCAGATCCAGGATCGCACGCACGATCTTGCGCCGGCCCACGGCGCGCCGCGCCAGGTTCTCGCTCTCGCCGGTCGCTTCCAGCCACTCGACGAGGCGCGTGAGGGCGTTGCGGGTGGTGGTCGGATCGCGGCAGTTGGCAAGGAAGATCATCTGGATCTTCTGCACCGGGTCGGACACGTAGATGCCGAAAGGCGCCGCGACGATGGTCGCGTCGGGGAAGCCCAACTGGCGCATCGCCTGCGTCTCGGTCACGTTCTTCAGGCAGGCAACCAGGTGCAGCGGCCCGGCCGGCCTCTCGCGGCGCCTGACCACCTTGCCGAGGATCAGGTGATCCTGCAGGAAGGGCTGACCCACCATCTCGCGCGCGGCGGCAACGCCGAAAGCCCCTGGCAGGCCATGGCAGATCGTCAGCAGCGCGGTGCCGGCCCGGGCCCATAACCAGCCGCCGCCGAATTCCACTGCGCCGAACTCGGCAAGACCACGGCCCAGCGCTTCCTGCATCGCCTGCTTCCGATGCGCAAAATCCAGCCGACTCCAGTCGAGCGGCGTACCGTAGGCGAAGCGGCCCTTGCGCACCTCGCGTCCGCCCAGCTTCACCAGGCCGGCGACCGCCTCGCGCAGAGCCTCCCGGCTGCGGGCGACGATCTCGTCGGCATCGGCTGTCGCCGACGAAGTGGGATTGAGTTCGCCGAACCAGGTCTGGAAGCTCGCATCGCGGGCGAGTTCCGCCTTGTCCTTGGGCACGCCCTGCACATCGATGATGCGCACCACCTTGAGCCGCGCGGGTCCATCGTTCCATGCCTGCTGGAACTCGGCATGGCACACGCCGATGCCCCCGGCCGGCGCCCAGCCCGCCTCGCCGGTGTACAGCGCCAGCACGATGTCGGCCTTGCGCACTTCCTCGAGCGACTTCTCCCATGCGGTCTCGAGGTCGCCCTGGGCTTGATCGGGCGCATTGTCCGAAATCCACACCTCGAACAGCGGTTCACCGCACAGCGTCTCGACGCTCAGTTCGCGCTGCAGCCGCTTGCGCACCTCGGTCATCGAGATGCGCCCGTCGCCCTGCCGCACCGTGGACGCGCAGCGGCTCGAGATCATCACCCGGATCTTGCGGAAATCTGCCATTGGATAGGCCTCACGAGCGCGACCCGGCCATCTTCGAGCCAGGGCAGCAAGCCAAGCGAAAAAGGCCGGCGAACCGGTTTCCGGTTCGCCGGCCTTTGCCGACAGTTGCGGGTTTCAACCCGGCAGGATCAGGCGCGTGCCGCCTGCAGGATGGCGTTGAGCGTGGCGCTCGGACGCATCACCGCCTTGCACTTCTCGGCGTCGGCCTTGTAGTAGCCACCGATATCGACCGCCTTGCCCTGGACTTCGGACAGCTCGGTGACGATCTTCTGCTCGTTCTCCGCAAGCGCCTTGGCGAGCGGGGCGAACTTGCCCGCCAGTTCGGCATCCTCGCTCTGCGCCGCCAGGCGTTCGGCCCAGAACTTGGCCAGGTAGAACTGGCTGCCGCGGTTGTCGAGGTGGCCGGTCTTGGGCGAGGGCGACTTGTTCTCGTCGAGCAGCTTGCCGGTGGCCTCGTCCAGGGTCTTGGCCAGCAGCTTGGCGCGGGCGTTGCCGGTCTTGATGCCGAGGTCTTCCAGCGACACCGCCAGGGCGAGGAATTCGCCCAGCGAATCCCAGCGCAGGTGGTTCTCCTGGGTGAGCTGCTGCACATGCTTGGGCGCCGAACCGCCGGCACCGGTCTCGTACATGCCGCCACCGGCCATCAGCGGGACGATGGACAGCATCTTGGCCGAGGTGCCCAGCTCCATGATCGGGAACAGATCGGTCAGGTAGTCGCGCAGGATGTTGCCGGTCACCGAGATGGTGTCGAGGCCGCGGACCACACGCTCCAGGGTGTAACGCATCGCACGCACCTGCGACATGATCTGGATGTCGAGGCCGCTGGTGTCGTGATCCTTGAGGTAGGTCTTGACCTTCTTGATCAGCTCGTTCTCGTGCGGACGGTAGGGGTCGAGCCAGAAGATCGCCGGCATGCCCGAGTTGCGCGCGCGGGTGACGGCGAGCTTGACCCAGTCGCGGATCGGCGCGTCCTTGACCTGGCACATGCGCCAGATATCGCCGGCTTCGACGTTCTGCGCCAGCAGCACTTCGCCGGTGGCGAGGTCGGTGATGTTGGCGACGCCGTCCTCGGAGATCTCGAAGGTCTTGTCGTGCGAGCCGTACTCTTCCGCCTTCTGCGCCATCAGGCCGACGTTCGGCACCGTGCCCATCGTGCGCGGGTCGAAATTGCCATGCCATTTGCAGAAATTGATCATCTCCTGGTAAATGCGGGCAAAGGTCGACTCGGGCATCACGCACTTGCTGTCGTACTGCTTGCCGTCGGCACCCCACATCTTGCCGCCCTGGCGGATCATCGCCGGCATCGACGCGTCCACGATGATGTCGTTGGGCGAGTGGAAGTTGGTGATGCCCTTGGCCGAGTCGACCATCGCGAGCGCCGGGCGGTGCTCCTGGCAGGCGTGCAGGTCGCGGATGATCTCGTCGCGCTTGGATTCGGGCAGGGTCTTGATCTTGTCGTACAGGTCGACCATGCCGTTGTTGACGTTGATGCCGAGCTCGTCGAACAGCTTGCCGTGCTTCTCGAAAGCGTCCTTGTAGTAGATCTTCACGCAGTGGCCGAAGACGATCGGGTGCGAGACCTTCATCATCGTCGCCTTGACGTGCAGCGAGAACAGGATGCCGGCCTCGCGGCAGTCCTCCAGCTCACGCTCGTAGAACTCGCACAGCGCCTTCTTGCTCATGAACATCGAGTCGATGATCTCGCCGTCCAGCAGCGCGACCTTGGGCTTGAGCACGATCGTCTTGCCCGACTTGGTGATGAGCTCCATCTTGACGTCGCGCGCGCGGTCGAGCGTCATCGACTTCTCGCCATGGTAGAAGTCGCCGTGGTGCATGTGCGAGACGTGGGTCTGCGACCACTGCTTCCACTCGCCCATGGAGTGCGGGTGCTTCTTGGCGAAGTTCTTGACGGCGGCGGGGGCTCGGCGGTCGGAGTTGCCCTCGCGCAGCACGGGGTTGACCGCGGAACCGAGGCACTTGCCGTAGCGCGCGCGGATTTCCTTTTCCTGGTCGGTCTTGGGATCTTCCGGGTAGTCCGGGATCTTGTAGCCCTTTTCCTGCAGTTCCTTGACGCAGGCCTTGAGCTGCGCGACCGAGGCGCTGATGTTGGGCAGCTTGATGATGTTGGCGTCGGGGTCGAGGGTCTTCTTGCCCAGTTCGGAGAGCGTGTCCGGCACGCGCTGGTCTTCGCTCAGGAACTCGGGAAACTCCGCCAGCACGCGGGCCGACACCGAGATGTCGGCTTTCTCGATTTCAACGCCCGCGGGACCGGTGAAGGTCCGGATGATGGGCAGGAACGCGCACGTCGCGAGCAGCGGAGCTTCGTCGGTGAGCGTGTAGATGATCTTGGATTTCCCGGCAACCATTGTTTCCCCTCAGTTCTGGTCTTGTAGTAGTGACCCGATGGCGGCGTATTATCGCCCAACTTGCGAGGTACGGCGGCGATGTACGGTGGCGCGCTTGCGGTCGGCGGGAACATACCACGCATCGCGATGCGCCGCAGCCAGCACGGCTGCCGATATCGCCGTCGCGGGCCTCTGGACCGGCGCTCGCCGTCTGGCGGCCGCGGCGCGGATGCCGGGCTGAAACGGGATCTTCTGAAGAATGGTGCCTTGGGCGAGACTCGAACTCGCACGGCTTTCGCCACTACCCCCTCAAGATAGCGTGTCTACCAATTTCACCACCAAGGCTTCGGCACCTGCTCCGCGCAGCCGGCGTTGCGCCGGGTGATGTGCGTCAGCGACGCAGCGGAGGGTGCGAAAAGGGGGCGGATTATAGCCGGGAACGGGCGGCGCCCGTCAAGCCGGGCGGAGCCGGCGTTCCGAAGTCATCTTTTGTCTCGGATACACACCCCAGGATGCGCGTCATCTTCATTCAAGCGCGTGTTTCTGCGCCAGATGGAAGACGGAAGATTTCAGATTTATTGCGCAATTTGCGAAAATGCCTCGTTACCTTCATCCCCTTGAACGGCGAGCCGGCTTGCCGCCCGTGCCAGTCCGGCCCTCCGCCATGCGCGAAAACCCCGTGTTTTCGCCGAGCCCCCACCATGACCTCATTCATCAGCGGCCTCGACCCCTGGCTCCTCCTGAGCCTCATCCTGGCCCTGGCCTTCGTGCTGGCCTTCGAGTTCATCAACGGTTTCCATGACACCGCCAACGCCGTCGCCACGGTGATCTACACCCGGGCGATGCCGCCTTACGTCGCAGTGATCGCCTCGGGCTGCTTCAATTTTCTCGGCGTGCTGCTGGGGGGCGTGGGCGTCGCCTACGCCATCGTGCATCTGCTGCCCGTCGAGCTGCTGATCGACACCGACACCGGGCGCGGGCTGGCGATGGTGTTCTCGCTGCTCACCGCGGCAATCGCATGGAACCTGGGTACCTGGTACTTCGGCATCCCCGCCTCAAGTTCGCACACCCTGATCGGCTCCATCCTCGGTGTCGGCCTCGCCAATGCGGTGATCAGCGGCATTCCGGTGGCCGACGGCGTGAATTGGCAGAAGGCGATCGACATCGCCCTGTCACTGGTGGTGTCGCCGGTCGTCGGCTTCGTGGTCGCCGGCCTGATCCTGATCGGCCTGAAGTGGTTCAAGCCGCATTCGTCCATGCACAAGACGCCAGAATACCGGCTGGGTGACGTCGGCAAGAAGCATCCGCCGTTCTGGAACCGGCTCATCCTGGTGCTGTCGGCGATGGGGATGAGCTTCGTGCACGGTTCGAACGACGGCCAGAAAGGCATCGGCCTCATCATGCTGGTGCTGATCGGCATCGTGCCCGCGCATTTCGTGCTGAACCTCGACAGCACCGGTTACGACATCAACCGCAGCCGCGACGCCGCCGTTCACCTGAGCGAGTTCTACGAGCGCAACGCGATGGCGCTGACCGACTACCTGGCGCTCGGCAAGTCCAACGGTACCGACCTGCCGGCCAAGTTCCGCTGCGACCCCAAGCAGACCGAGATCACCATCGCCGCGCTGAGGCGCGACCTCGAGGGCGTGCGCGATTTCAACGAGATGCCGCCGCAGGCAAGGGTGGACGTGCGGCGCTACCTGCTGTGCCTCGACGACACCGCGCGCAAGGTGTCCAAACTCGCCTACCTGCCCGCGTCGGAGCGCAAGGACCTTTCCAACCTGCGCAAGGACCTCACGCACTCCACCGAATACGCTCCCTTCTGGGTGGTCCTCGCCGTGGCCGCGGCGCTGGGCATCGGCACGATGATCGGCTGGAAACGCGTGGTGCTGACAGTGGGCGAGAAAATCGGCCGGCAGGGCATGACCTACTCTCAGGGCATGAGCGCGCAGATCACCGCGGTGATGGCGATCGGCCTCGCCAACGTGTATTCGCTGCCGGTGTCCACCACCCACGTGCTGTCATCCGGTGTGGCCGGCACGATGGTCGCGAACCGCAGTGGCCTGCAACGCCAGACGGTGACCCATATCCTGCTCGCCTGGGTGCTGACCCTGCCCGCCGCCATCTCGCTGGCAGCCGGTCTCTACTGGGCCGCGCACCGCGTCTTCATCGGCTGAGACGCAGCCCGAATCCGCGCTTCAACTGCCTTCGCCGTCGCGGGTGCGCACCTCGCGGATGATCTCGCCCTCGATCACCAGGCCGCCGGGCGGGTTGTCGCGCATCTGCTTGCGCAGCTTGCGCGACGTCCACCACAGGTAGGCCCACACGATCGCGCCGACGCTCACCACCACGGCGAACAACACCACCGAGAAGGTGAGCGCGAGCGCAAACACCGCCACCGCGCCGATCCCGGCGATGATCTTCTGTACCAGCGAGGGCGGTTGCGCCCTGCTGCGCGCGAAAGCCTGGAAGAGGCCGGCAAGCCTGTCGTCCTTGAACATCGTCATCCTCTATGCGGTCGCTGCAAGGCTGCAACGCTCCGATGATTCTTCAGAGCATGCCACGACGCGAAAGATTCCCGCGCGCAGCGCATGCAGGTTCCGATGCCTATCGGCTCCAGCGCCCGCGCCCGCCGTTCTTCGCCCGGTACATCGCGCGGTCCGCGGCATTGACGAGCGCCTCGACCGAGTCGCCGTCGACCGGAAAGCGCGCGATGCCGACGCTGCATCCGACCTGCAGGCTGCGTTCCTCCACGAGGAACGGCTGCGACAACTGCTCCACCACCTGCGCAGCCGCCCGCTCGCCGCCGGCCTCGACGTCCTCGCCCTGCATCACGGCGATGAACTCGTCGCCGCCAATGCGCGCCACCGTGTCTTCATCGCGAAACACGCCGAGCAGGCGATGCGCAACCTGGCGCAGCAGCAGGTCGCCAATTTCGTGACCGAATCCGTCATTCACCGGCTTGAAGCGATCGAGATCGATGAACAACACCGCCACGCTGGACTGGTGGCGCCGGGCATGGCGCAGCATGCCGTCCAGGCGGTCGGCAAACAGGGCGCGGTTGGGCAGGCCGGTGAGGCGGTCGAAGTTCGCCTGACGCCAGATGTCGTCGTCCCTGCGCCGGCGCTCGGTGACGTCGGTGATCAGCGCGACACGGTGGCGGACGTCGCCGCTTGCGTTGCGCAGCGTGGAGATCACCGCGTGGCCGGTATAGCTCGTACCCCCCGCGCGCACGCCTTCGAAATCGCCCTCCCAATGCCCCGAGCTCGACGGTGCGGACAATTCGCTCATGGCGCGATCCAGCGTGCGACCGCGCGACAGCAGGAACACCGGGCGCTTTTCCACCTCCTCCTGGGTGAAGCCGGTGATCGCCGAAAAGGCGGGATTGACGTTGACGATGCGGTTGTCGGCATCGACCACCACCAGCCCTTCATCCATGTGCTCGAGCACGCTGCGATAGTGCTCCTCGCGCTCGCCCAGCCGCCGCACGGCATGTTCGTAGCGCTTGAGCGCAATCAGCAGCGCGGCGATCGCGAACACGAACAGGCCGGATGCCGCCACCACGCGCATCAGCGTGCCGCTGCGCTGCGCGCGCAGCGGCGCCAGCGCCGGCTCCAGCGCAATGCCGGACAACATCACCAGGCCCGACGGCAGCCTGGTCCAGCCGTACAGGCGAAGCACGCCATCGACCGCCCCATGGGTCACGTAGTGTCCCTCGATGCGCTCCGGATGCAGCCTGTACTCACGTTCGCCGGGTGCCTGCTTGGCAAGGTGCTCGTTGACGTTGAGCGTGCGCAACAGCACGTAGCCGTCGCCATCGAGCAGGGTCAGCGTGTCGAGCGGGTTCGCCTCGAAGCGCAACAGCCGCGAGGACCACGCTTCGGGCGAGACGGCCAGCGCCGCCACGCCCTCGAAGCGTCCGTCATGGCGTATGGAGCGCGCGATCTGGATGGACCACTTCTTGCTGAGTCGCCCGATCACCGGCCGGGCGATGACGAGGCGGTCCTCGTCGGTCGCAGCCAGGGTGCGGAAATACTCGCGGTCGCCCAGGTAATTGCGCGGCGCCGCGCCCAACGAGGAATAGGCGAGATAGCCATCCGCCCCGATCACGAAGGCCTGCAGCAGCAGGTCCGAGGACATCGCCGCCTTGATGATGCGGCCCTGCAGGCTCAGGTCGGCAGCCGACTCGGCACCCGCCGTCTGCAGGGCGCGCAGGGCGAGATCGAATCGCCCGATCGCACCTTCCACCGCCTCGCCGGCAGCCCGCGCCTGGATGATCGCCTGTACACGCAGCCGCTCCATCGTGTCCTGCTCGGCGTTGCGCATGTCCCTCAACATGTCGTACCAGCCCACCCCGAGGGCGATGACGCCGGCAACGGCGATCCCCAACCGTATCGCATGCAGCGGCCGCCGCACTTGCCAGTGAAGAAGTCGTTCAAGCAGAGGGGATTGAGGCATCCGGGTCGTTTCGCGAAGTTGCGGCCCCTTGCGGGTCCGGCACACCATTCTTGGCCGGCCGAGCGCCGGAATGCAGGATGCTACACCGCACTGCCGCCCTCGCGCCGCACCGCCATTCGACACATGAGGAAACAATGCCTCACGACTGCGCGGGAGCTTTCATGCCGCACCCATGTTCCAATCTGGCAACCGAAAGGAACGGAACGGATCCGTCCGGCCGGTGCAACGACCAACAAGGAGAACGCCATGAATACGCGCAAGCTCATTCCTGCCCTGCTGATCGCCGCAGCCTCGATCACTGCGACCGGCTGCGCCACCTGGGACAACATGTCCTCGCGCGAAAAGAGCGCTGCCACCGGTGCTGCGGTCGGTGGTGTGGCTGGTGCCGTCGTCACCGACGGCGGCATCCTCGGTACCGTCGGGGGTGCCGCGGTCGGCGGCCTGATCGGCGACCAACTCGGCAAGGACAAGGATCGCCGCCGCTGACGCGGTTTCGCCACGGGCCTGCGGGCGCTTCCGGCAACATCTGCCTCACGGCGAACCCCGCCACACGCGGGGTTCGCCGTTTTTGCGTGCGGCCGCCCGCCACTTGCGCCGGCAGGCTGGACCATGGGCCGGGCGCCATACACCCATTCTCACAAAGATTCTTTGCTTGAACCGGAATCCGCTCAGGTTTAAAGTCGTAAAAAAAATACTTCTTTAATACCGGCTGACGGCGGCATCCGCTGCGGGCAGCCTGGCCCAACGACATGCCCCCAATGCCAGAACCGTCCAGATCGCAGCGCGTCATCCCGATCCAGCCACTCTACGCCGCCGAACCCAAGGTCTATCCACGCAGCGTCAAAGGCCTCTTCCAGCGCTGGCGCTGGGTCTTCCTGTGGCTGACGCAGATCGTCTTCTACGGCCTGTGCTGGCTGCCCTGGAACGGCCGCCAGGCCGTGCTGTTCGACCTCGATACCCGGCGCTTCTACGTCTTCGACCTCGTGCTGTGGCCGCAGGACACGATCTACCTGGCGGTGCTGCTGGTGCTGTCGGCACTGGCGCTGTTCCTGTTCACTACCGTGGCGGGCCGCCTGTGGTGCGGCTACACCTGTCCGCAGACGGTCTATACGGAAATCTTCCTGTGGCTGGAGAAGCTGGTCGAAGGCGACCGCCCCAAGCGCATCAAGCTCGACGCCGCACCCTGGTCAGCGCGCAAGCTCGGCATCAAGGGCAGCAAGCACCTGCTGTGGCTGCTGGTGTCGCTATGGACGGGCTTCACCTTCGTCGGCTACTTCACGCCCATCCGCGAGCTGTCGCAAGCCGTGCTGAGCTTCTCGCAAAGCGGCTGGGAGACGTTCTGGATCCTGTTCTACGCCGGCGCCACCTATGGCAACGCCGGTTTCATGCGCGAGCAGATGTGCAAGTACATCTGCCCCTACGCCCAGTTCCAGTTCGTCATGTTCGACCCCGACACGCTGATCGTCGCCTACGACGAAAAGCGCGGCGAACCGCGCGGCGGCCGCTCGAAGAAGCTGGCCGCAGCAGCGACAGCCGCCCCGGACCCGAAGAGCCAGGGAGACTGCGTCGATTGCGGCATCTGCGTGCAGGTGTGTCCCACCGGCATCGACATCCGCGACGGCCTGCAACTGGAATGCATCGGCTGCGCCGCCTGCATCGACGCCTGCGACCAGGTCATGGACAAGATCAGCCAGCCGCGTGGCCTGATCCGCTACTCGACGGAAAACGCCGTCAAGCAGCAATTCACGCACGCGACCATCCTGCGCCGTACGCTGCGGCCGCGGGTGCTGATCTACAGCGCCATCTTCTTGTCGCTGCTGGGTGCCACGGTAGGGTCGCTCGCGACCCGCGTCCCGCTCAAGCTCGACATCCAGCGCGACCGCGCGGCGCTCGCCACCGAAACCGCAGAAGGCGCCATCGAGAACACCTTCCGCCTGCAACTGATCAACGCCAGCGAGAAGACGCGCATCTACCGCGTCGCCATCGACGGCCTGGAAGGCATCCACCTTGCCCAGCCGCTCGACGTGGAAGTCGCCCCCGCCGCCACCGCATCTGCGACCGCCCGCGTGCAGCTCGAGCCCGGTTCCGCCGCGTCGGGTTCGCATCCGGTACGCTTCATCGCGACGGATACGACCGACCCTGCAGTCAGCGTCACTGAAAAGGCGAAGTTCTGGATCCCGTGACGAGCGAGAAGCGCATGGAAAACCTTGATCCGGCGGCAGGGCCGCTCGCGGAGCACATCCTCGACCAACTGGCCGAGGCCCTCATCTATTCCGACCGTGAAGGCATCATCCGGCGCTGGAACCGCGCCGCCGAGGCCCTGTTCGGCTTCAGCGCCGAGGCCGCGCTCGGCCAGAGCCTGGACCTGATCATCCCCGAGAAGCTGCGCGCGGCACACTGGCGCGGATTTCACGCCGCCATCGAGAACCGCCACACCCGCCTCAACGGCCGACCCACGCTCACCGGCGCGCTGCATCGCGACGGGCACAAGCTGTATGTCGAGATGAGCTTCGCGCTCGTCGCCGACGGCGATACGGTCCTCGGCTCGGTCGCGGTAGCGCGCGACGTCACCGAGCGGGTCACCCGCGAGAGGGCCGCTGCCTCCCGCTAATGACTTGATATAATTGCGCTTGTCCCGCCTCGCCCGACCACGGGCAGGCGGCTTTTGTTTTCTGCCGACGAGCGCTGATGACCACCACTCCCTTCCCGCCCGAACTGCTGCGCGACGTCGAAAAGCGCCGCACCTTCGCCATCATTTCCCACCCCGACGCGGGCAAGACCACGCTGACCGAGAAACTGCTGCTGTTCGGCGGCGCGATCCAGCTCGCCGGCACGGTGAAAGCGCGCAAGTCCGCCCGCCACGCCACCTCCGACTGGATGGAAGTGGAAAAGCAGCGCGGCATCTCGGTGACCAGCTCGGTGATGCAGTTCGAGTACCAGGGCCACACCATCAACCTGCTCGACACGCCGGGCCACGAAGACTTTTCCGAAGACACCTACCGCGTGCTGACCGCGGTCGATGCCGCGGTGATGGTGATCGACGCCGCCAAGGGCGTGGAAGCGCAGACCATCAAGCTGCTCAACGTCTGCCGCCTGCGCAACACGCCCATCATCACCTTCGTCAACAAGCTCGACCGCGAGGTGCGCGAGCCCTTCGAGCTGCTGGCCGAGATCGAAGACGTGCTCAAGATCACCTGCGCGCCGGTCACCTGGCCGCTGGGCATGGGCAAGGCCTTCCGCGGCGTGTATCACCTGCTGCAGCACCAGGTGCTGACCTTCACCCCGGGCGAGGAGCGCCGCAGCGACGGCGAGATCATCAAGGGCCTGGACAACCCCGAGCTGGACAAGCGCTTCCCGATGGAAGTCGGCCAGTTGCGCGACGATGTCGAGCTGATCGATGGCGCTTCGCCGCCATTCGACCTCGACGAATTCCTCGCCGGCAAGCAGACGCCGGTGTTTTTCGGCTCGGGCATCAACAACTTCGGCGTGCAGGAGATCCTGCAATCGCTGATCGACTGGGCGCCGCCGCCGCAGGCGCGCATCGCCGCCGCGGGCGCGGCGGCCACCCGCATGGTGCAGCCGGCCGAACCCGCCTTCACCGGCTTCGTGTTCAAGATCCAGGCCAACATGGACCCGAAGCACCGCGACCGTATCGCCTTCTTCCGCATCTGCTCGGGCCGCTACGCCTCGGGCATGAAGGTGAAGCACGTGCGCGCCGGCCGCGACATGAAGCTCGCCAATGCGCTCACCTTCATGGCCAATGAGCGCGTGATCATGGAAGATGGCGTCGCCGGCGACATCATCGGCATCCACAACCACGGCCAGTTGCAGATCGGCGACACCCTGACCGAAGGCGAGAACCTCGGCTTCAAGGGCATCCCCTACTTCTCGCCGGAACTTTTCCGGGCCGCCCGGCTGCGTGATCCGCTCAAATCCAAGCAGTTGCAGAAAGGGCTGCAGGAACTGGGCGAAGAAGGCGCCATCCAGGTGTTCGAGCTGGAAGGCGGCCAGATGCTGCTCGGCGCGGTCGGCGTGCTGCAGTTCGAGATCGTCGCCCAGCGCCTGAAGGACGAATACAAGGTCGATGCCATCTTCGAGCCCGCCGACATCCACACCGCGCGCTGGCTCACCTTCCCCGACGACGTCACCCGCCGCAACTTCGAGCGCGAGCAGGCGCTGCGCCTGGGCAAGGACATCGACGGCAATCCGGTCTATCTGGCCACCAGCCGCTACAACCTGGAAGTGACGGCCGAGAAATGGCCCAAGGTGAGCTTCCACGCCACGCGCGAGCACGGCGAAGTGCTGGCATAAGCTGACTGCGCCCGGCTTCGGACAGGCCACGATTCAAGGGCATCGCATGCATCGTGGTCTTCCCAGCATCCGTCACGCAGGCGTTCAGCCCCGTTCCACCCAGTAAGTCTGCTTGTGCCCCCGCGCCGTGTAGTCGCGGGCGGCGGCCTCCGCGCGCTCGCGCGAATCGAACGTCTCCATCAGAAAGTGATTGCCGTTTTCGTCCAGCCGCCACAGCGCCCAGCGCTGCGGCGCGGCGTCCTGCTGCCCGCGTGCGGGTGCAACGGCGTCGATTTCGCGCTTCGGCAGTCCGCCTTCAGGCATGTCGAGCGGCCTGCAAGCGCAGTGGACAAACTGTGGTGGGGCAGTGGCACGGTCTGTGGATAAGCGACCGAAGATCGACGCAGCGGATTTTCATCAACAATCGGTCCTTCGCTGCAAGGCGCCTTCTGCACCGGTTTTTCGGCCTCTCAAGCATCTGTATGGAAAGGGAAAAACAGGCTTATCCACAGAAACTGGCGGTACATGATCTTTATATTCTTTTAATTACTTAAATCTTGTGTACACCCAGAAGCATCCCCCCGCGACGGACCGCAGAGGGATGCCTTCCGGCTCAGAACGGCGGATCGTAGGCCGCAACGCCTTCCGGCTGGGGCGTCGTCGCCGTCGCAGCGGCCGGACGCGGCTCGCTCGCTGCGACCGGTTCGACACCGGTCTCGCCGCCCAGCGCCTCGACCACGGCCGGCAGCAGATGCGCCAGCTCGCCGGTCATCAGCGCAAACTCGGCGTTGAACAGCGCTTCCTTGTCTTCCTGCTCGCCCTCGATCTGGTCACGCACCACATCGAGGAAGTCCAGCCGCTTGATCTCGAGCTTCTCGGTCAGCACGAAGCTGATGCGGTCGTCGAAGGTCAACGCGAGCCGCGTCGGAAGCTTGCCGGCCTCGAGGTGGCCCTTCACCTCGTCGCCCTCTAGCGGATGGCGCACATAGCGCACCGCCGCCTTGTCCTCGGCCACCGAGCGCAGCTCGCAGTCCTGGTCGATGCTGAAGCCCGCCGGCGCCTCGTTGCCGGCCAGCCAGTCGGCCATTGCCGACATCGGCGACTTCTCGGTGCGCAGCAGCGTCAGCGGGAAGCTGTCGAGCGTGTGGCGCAGTTGCTCCAGCATGTCCTCGGCCTTGCTCTGGCTGGCGGCGTCGATCACCAGCCAGCCATTGACCGGGTCGATCCACGCGTACATCCGCCGGCGGCGGGTGAAGGCGCGCGGCAGCAGCTCCTGCATGACCTGCTCGCGCAGATCCTTCATCTGCTTGCGGCCGAGCTTGTAGCCCTGCTGCTCGGCCATTTCCTCGGCGCGCTCGTCGGCCTCCTGCTTGACCACCGCCGACGGCAACAGGCGATGCTCGAAGCCCAGGCACACGAGCCACTGCTGGCCCACCGCGTGCACCAGCACCTCGTTGCCCAGCGGCGACAGCCAGCCGCGGCTTTCCATGTCCTGGCTGCCGCAGGGATGGAAGGGCTTCTTCGCCAGTTGCTCCTCCAGACGCTCGAGCGTCATGTCCCAGTTGGCGGGCAGGCGATAGATCTGCAGATTCTTGAACCACATGGAGCGTTTCTTCCTCGTCGTGAACGAAAACGCGCCCGCCACCCTCCGGCGGGCGCATGTCAAAAAGGGCTTACTGCTGCAAGCCGCCGGACTCGGCGATCATGCGGATGACGCGCACCGTGTCGATATCCGACTGGTGGTAGGCGGAGCGCACGAAGGCGGCGTATTGCCCATCCTCGGTGCCGCCGCCTTCGGGCAGCGTGGTCTGGTACTGGAAGCGCAGGAAGAGCGCACCCTGCTGCGGCTCCTCGATGGTGATGCGCAGGCTGCCGCCGGCGTGTTCCTCGTTGGCCTCGGATTCGAAACAGATCCAGTCCAGGGTGCGGAAGGTGACACGGTCGCGGATCACCGCGCTGCCGAAATGGAGGTCGCGCACCAGATGCTCGTCGCTGCGCTCGACCACGCGGCAGGCTTCAAGGCCCGGCAGGAAGGCGCGCGCGTCTTCCGCCCTGCACAGCAGGCCGAACCACAGCTCCTCGCGCGTCAGCGCGGTCTGCAGCGGGTTTTCGAGGTCATTCACCTCGATCAGGTGTTCGAATCTCAATGGTGCTTCTCCTGAACCAGGCGAGGGCACAGTTTACCGCGCCCGCCGTGCCGCCCGGGATACCATGCGCCCATGCAACTCGAACGCCTTCTCCATTCCCAGGGTTTCGGCAGCCGCAAGGAGTGCCGCGCCCTCATCCGCGCCGGCTACGTCAGCATCGCCGGCACTGTGTGTGACAACCCGAACGCCGACTTCGATCCGGGCAGCACCGACGGCAATCCCGGGCTCGCCTTCGAAGTCGATGGCGAACCCTGGCGCTTCCGTGCCCAGGCCTATGTGATGCTGCACAAGCCCACCGGCCACGAATGCTCGCACAAGCCGACTTTCCATCCATCGATCTTCCGCCTGTTGCCCGACCCCTTGCTCAACCGCGGCGTGCAGTGCGTCGGACGCCTGGATCAGGACACGACCGGTCTGCTGCTGCTGTCGGACGACGGCCAGTTCATCCACCAGTGGAGCTCGGGCAAGAAGCGCACGCCCAAGGTCTATGAACTGCAACTGGCCGATCCGGTCGGCGACGCCACCGTGCAGGCCCTGCTCGCCGGTGTGCAGCTCGACGACGAACCTGCGCCGATCGCTGCGGTCGCCTGCGAGCAGACGGGCTCCCACGCCCTGCGCCTTACCATCGCCGAAGGCAAGTATCACCAGGTCAAGCGCATGATCGGCGCCATCGGCAACCGTGTCGTCGTCCTGCATCGCAGCGTGGTGGGCGGCCTGGCGCTGGACCCCGACCTCGCGCCCGGCGAGTGGCGCTGGCTGGAGCCGGCCGACTTCGATGCCCTGAGCCACTTCGACTGACCCAACGAAATCCCGCGCAAACGGGATTTTTCTTTTCGGGGAGCACCGCCTGCAGGGCCGGGGCGGTGCAGCCTGCACGCCGTCCGCCGGTTCGGGTTTTGTTCTTTTGTTTTTCTTTTAATTTAAAAGATAAAGATGTAAACAGTGGCCCGATTTCTGTGGATAACTCTGCTGTGCCCAGTATCTGCGCGATTTTTCAGCCGGAACAAGGCCGTTGATAAGCCCCCTCGATCGCTGTGTGCCAAATGTCCATGTTTTTTGCGAATCGCCGCCGGAAGGCCTTTGTCCACAAGCTCTCCAGCGCTCATCTCCAGACTTGTCCAGTTGACCTCGTCAAATGAAAACTACTTCCATTTCGTCCGGCCTCACCTGGGAGATCTTCTGCCAGGTTGTGGATAATTTTGGGGATATTGGCGTCTGCTGGCGCCTGGCGCGGGATCTGGCCCGGAACCATGCGCGCGGCGTCCGGCTGTGGGTGGATGACTGGGCCTCGTTTGCGCGCCTGTGTCCCGCCGCGGAAGGTGCGGATCCGGCGCGCAGCTTCGTGCATCAGGGCGTGGAGGTGCGGCGCTGGACGACTGCCTTCGCAGCCGTCGAGCCGGCGGACGTGGTGATCGAGGCCTTCGCCTGCGAGATTCCCGAAGCCCACCTGCAGGCGATGGCGGCACGGGCGGCGAAGCCGGCCTGGATCAACCTCGAATACCTGTCCGCCGAAGATTGGGTGCGCGACTACCATGCGATGGCCTCGCCACATCCGCGCCTGCCGCTGCTGAAGCATTTCTTCTTCCCGGGTTTCGACGCCCGCACCGGCGGCCTGCTGCGCGAGCCCGAGCTGCTGTCGCAGCGCGATGCCTTCCGCAGCGAACCCGGCGGGCGCCAGCAATGGCTGGCCGGGCATGGCGTGAAGGCGCTGCCTGCCGATGCCTTGCTGCTGTCGCTATTCGCCTACGAACAGCCCGAACTGCCCGGCCTGATGCAGGCCTGGCGCGATGGCGAGCGGCCGGTGGTGGCGCTGGTGCCCGAAGGCCGCGTGCTGGCCGACGTCGCCCGGGCGCTGGGTCGCGACCGTCTCGTGCCCGGTGACCAGGTGCAGGACGGCCGGCTGCAGGTGGTCGTGCTGCCCTTCACCGACCAGCCGGGCTACGACCGCCTGCTGTGGGCCTGCGATCTGAACTTCGTGCGCGGTGAGGACTCCTTCGTGCGCGCGCAATGGGCGGGTGTGCCCTTCGTGTGGCAGATCTATCCGCAGCACGAGCAGGACGGCGCCCATCGCGACAAGCTCGAAGCCTTCATGGCGCGCTACACCGCCGGTCTTTCGCCCGAGGCAGCACTGGCCTTGCGCGGCTTCTGGCTGGCGTGGAACGAGGAACGGGGCGTGGCCGACGCGTGGCCGATGTTCTCCGCCGCGCTGCCGGCCCTGCGCGCCCATGCGGGACGCTGGTGCGACGAGCTGTCAGCGCGAGCCGATCTCGCGACCGGCTTGACAAAATTCTGTTTCGACATTCTCGCTGCGCCGCGGTAGAATCCCGCGCCTAAATTTTTCAACGACATGCGGCACTTGCCGCGTCGCTCATAATCCAGGAATCAGCATGAAAACCGCTCAGGAACTCCGTTCGGGCAACGTCATCATGGTCGGCAACGACCCGCTGGTGGTGCAGAAGGCCGAATACAACAAGTCCGGCCGCAACTCCGCAGTCGTCAAGATGAAGTTCAAGAACCTGCTCACGGGCGCGCCGTCCGAGTCGGTTTACAAGGCCGACGACAAGTTCGAGGTCGTGGTGCTCGACCACAAGGAAGTCACCTACTCCTACTTCGCCGACCCGATGTACGTGTTCATGGACGCCGAGTACAACCAGTACGAGGTCGAGGCCGAGAACATGACCGACGCGCTGAAGTACCTCGAAGACGGTCTGCAGTGCGAAGTGGTCTTCTACAACGGCAAGGCGATCTCGGTCGAGCTGCCCAACAGCGTGGTGCGCGAAGTCGTGTACACCGAGCCCGCCGTCAAGGGCGACACCTCGGGCAAGGTGATGAAGCCGGCCCGCATCGGCACCGGTTTCGAACTGCCGGTGCCGGCCTTCGTCGAGATCGGCGACAAGATCGAAATCGACACGCGTACCGACGAGTACAAGAACCGCGTCAAGTAAGCCGCGTTCCGTTGTCTGACGAAAGGCCCTGCGGGGCCTTTCGTCGTCTTATGATCGAGCCATGTATAGCGTGCGCCCGATCCTGCCAGTTCCGCTGCGGGGCTGGCTCCTCGCCCTGCTGCTGGCGATGCTCCTGCCCTGGCCGTCGATCGCGGCGGGCGCAGCGGTGCCTTCGCCCGGCGAGGTTCAGGTGGAGCAACCGGTGCTGGAAGTCTTCGTGCGCGAAGGCTGCCCGCACTGCGCCGACGCCAAGGTCTTCCTCGCGCAACTGGCGGCCGAGCGCCCCGACCTGCAGATCCGCTTGCGGCCGGTGGATCGCGACCCAGCCGCGCGTGAAGACCTGATCCGCATCAGCCGCGAAGCCGACGAGTGGCCGCCCGGCGTGCCGACTTTCGTCTTCAACGGCCAGGTGCTGGTCGGTTTCGACGATGCCGGGCACAGCGGCGCCGAACTGCGCGCGCTGATCGGCAAAGGGCCGCGCGCGGCTGCAGGAAAAGTCGACACCGCGCTGTTCGGCACGCTGAGCGCCTCGCGCCTCGGCCTGCCCGTGTTCACGCTGGCGATCGGCCTGCTGGATGGCTTCAATCCCTGTGCGATGTGGGTGCTGCTGTTCCTGCTGTCACTGCTGGTGCGGCTGCACGACCGGCGGCGCATGGCGCTGATTGCCGGCACCTTCGTCCTCGCCAGTGGCGCGGTGTATTACGCCTTCATGGCGGCGTGGCTCAACGTGTTCCTGCTGGTGGGCATGACCGACGCCCTGCGCCTCGGCCTCGCGGCGGTGGCGATCGTGATCGGCGCCATCAACGTGAAGGACTTCTTCGCCTTGCGGCAGGGCGTGTCGCTGTCCATTCCGGCAGCCGCCAAGCCCGGCATCTATGTCCGCGTGCGCGCGGTGCTGAAGGCCGAATCGCTGCTCGCCTCGCTCCTCGGGGTGGCGGTGCTCGCGGTGGTGGTGAATTTCGTCGAGCTGCTGTGCACCGCAGGGCTGCCGGCGATCTACACCGCGGTGCTGACCCAGCAGGGCCTGTCGCCGCTGGCGCACTACGCCTACCTGGGCCTCTACAACCTCGCCTACATCGCCGACGACTCGCTGATGGTCGCCGCCGCGGTGCTGGCGCTGGGCAGCGGCAAGCTCACCGAGCGCGGCGGCCGCGTGCTGAAGCTGGTGGCGGGCGCGGTGATGCTGGCGCTCGGCGTGGTGATGGCGCTGCGCCCCGAGTGGCTGATCTGAGCCCGCGGCTCAATCCGTCCTGCGCCACCATACCGCCGCAAAAGCTTTCACCTTGGTCCAGGCCGACAGGCGTTCGTCCGACACCGCGTCGAGGAAATCCGACAACCGCTTGGACTTCACCATCGTGTACATCGTCAGCGCGGTGGAGACGACGAACACGACGGCGAAATAGAGCAGTTGCTGGGAAAGCGGCGATTCCGTGATGGTGAGCAGGTTCATGCCCAGGAAGCCGGTGGTGATGGTGCCGATCAGGCCGAAGATCGTCACCACCGTCAGCCGCACCACGGTGTTCGCCTGGCGGCGCAGGCTGTCGGCGTCAAGGTAGCTGTTCATGTCGGCGGTGCGCTCCTTCACCTCGGCATACAGCGGATCGATCTCGAGGTGATCTACCGTCATGCGGAACAAGGCGCGGGTCTGCGCCTGCTCGGCGATGTCGTGGAACCAGTAGCGGTGCGTGAAGCGCAGGAAGCCCTCGAAGCTGGCGCGGATCGCGCGCTTGAAGCGCCGCACACTCTCCGCGTCGGCCACCTGCAGCCGCTTCAGCGCCTCCACCAGGCGTTCCGAGAACATCAGCAGCGCCGCCTTCTGGAAATGCGCGATCAGGAACAGCAGGAAGTGCTGATGGCGGAACTGCGCCAGCACGCCGCGCTCGCGGTCGGTGAAGAAGGGCGACTTCGCATCGCCCACCACCACCAGCGCGTGGCCGCTGCACAGGTAGCGGGTGTTGGGCGCGGCCCCGCCGCTCGACCAGAAACGGTCGTAGCAGTAGCGGCGCTCGAAATCGGCCAGATGCGGTTCGCCATAGGGCAGGGCGTTGCCGCTGCCGTCGCGCACCGTCTCTCCATTGCGCGGTCCCGCGCCGGTGACCAGCCCGAGGCGGATGAAGTCGTTGCGCGTCAGCGCCAGCGGGTCGTCGAGGGCGAGATAGGCCGTCAGCGGCATGCGGTGATATTCGATCTGGCGGTAGCGCAGCGCGCCGGGCTGCTCGGAGTAGGCGCTTACCAGCGGCTGCATCAGCCAGGCCCAGTGCGCCGCTATGCGCGGCGCCCGGTGGCGGCTCACATGCGCCATGAAGGCCTCGCGCTCGTGCGCGTCGGTGCGCGCCAGCACCGAGCCGTCGCGCCCGATCAGCTCCGACACCGCCAGGCTGTGCAGCGCGCGGCCGTGCTCGTCCCAGCCCGACGGGTAGGCGCGGCCGATGCGGTACATCAGCTCCTGCACCTCGGACAAAGGCATGCCGCCGCCCGCCACCTCGACGTTGAGGATCACCACATCGACGTCGAAGAAGAAATACAGATGCACATGGACGACATCCAGCGTCACCGGCGCGTCGCCCTCGCGCGCGGCGACGCGCACCTTAGCGATGTCGCGGCGGCGGAACACCCGCATCGCCGGCCCGGCGTCCGCCGCGCCGCTGTGCTGCGAGCGCCCCTCGCCGTACAGGAACTGCTGCACGTAGGGCAGGAAGGTGACGAACTCGTTGTAGTGCCGCTCCTGGAAGACGCTGCCCTCAACCTCCAGGTCGTGCTCCACCTCATGCCACGGCGACGCCTCGGCCATGTCGCGCAGCACCTCCCAGGGCCGCTGCTGCGGCCCCAGCGCCCCCGTCGCCGTCAGCAGCCGCAGCGGCCACAGCAGGGCGAGGCGGAAGTGCTGCACGACGGGCTCGGTCGTCGCTTCGGTCATGGGGATCGTCTCCGTCGTTGTTGTTCTTCGCGCGATGGCGCGTGACATGGCGGAATCTTCCCGAAAGCGCGGAGGCTGTCCAGTGACGGGGGGGCAGATGCGTATCGCGGCGAGGCCATCCAAGGGCAGTGACGGAATCGCGCCACTGAAATGGCGCGATTAACTTAATCGCGCCATAATCGCGCCATAATCGCGCCACCAAGTCGAGTAATCGCGCCACCTACCCGTATGCCATCCCCCCCTGACGAACTCCTCGGATTCCTTCGGTCCGCTCGCGACGGTCTGTCGATTACCGACCTCCTGAAGCGCCGCCCGGGGTTTACGCGCCGCACCGTCCAGCGCTGGCTCAACGAACTGGTTGCGCAGGGACGGATCAACGCGCTGGGTGGCGGTCGATCGCGTCGCTATTTGCTGGCGGTCGAAGCCGTCGCGGCCACGATCGAGGCGAGGGATCGTTTTCCCGGGCACATCCCCTTGTCGGCCGACAGTCGCGACATCCTCGCGTATGTCGATCAGCCACTCACTGTGCGCAAGCCCGTGGGCTACCAGCGCGAGTTCCTCGCCGCCTATCAGCCCAACCGGACCTGGTACTTGTCCGCGCCGCTGCGCCGCCAGTTGCACAAGATGGGCGACACCGGCCAGACGCGGCTGCCGGCCGGCACCTATGGCCGTGCAGTGCTCAACCGCCTGCTGATCGACCTGTCCTGGGCATCGAGCCATCTGGAAGGCAACACCTACAGCCGGCTCGACACCCGAGAGCTGATCGAGCATGGCCGCGCCGCGCAGGGCAAGGCGGCGATCGAAACGCAGATGATCCTCAACCACAAGGCGGCGATCGAACTGCTGGTGGAAAACGCCGACACCGCCGGACTGAACCGCTTCACCGTGCTCAATCTGCACGCTGCCCTCTCCGAAAACCTCCTGCCCAACCCGGCCGACGAGGGCCGGCTGCGACAGCATGGCGTCGAGATCGGCAAGAGCGTCTACCGCCCGCTGGGCGTGCCGGCTCAGATCGAAGAAGGTCTGGATCTTCTGCTCGACAAGGCGAACCGCATCGAGGATCCCTTCGAGCAATCCTTCTTCGTCATGGTGCACCTGCCCTATCTGCAGCCCTTTGCCGACGTCAATAAGCGGACCTCGCGACTTGCAGCAAACCTGCCGCTGATTCGTGTCAACCTGTGCCCGCTGACCTTTCTCGACGTGCCCGAGCAGGCGTACAGCCGCGCCGTGCTCGGCGTCTACGAACTGACCCGGATCGAACTGCTGCGTGACCTCTACGTCTGGGCCTACGAGCGCTCGACCCAGGAATACCTCGCCATCAAGCAGGACCTGACCGAGCCCGATCCGTTGCGCCTGGCCTGGCGGGAAGTCATCAAACAGGCAGTGCGAGAAGTGGTCCGCCAGCCCGAGCGCGCCCCGCTCAAAGTCATCGAAGCGTGCCTGTCAGGCCACGCGCTGGGCGCGGACAGGGACAGTGTCGAGTCACTGGTGATCGACGAACTGCGACGGCTGCACGAAGGCGTGCTGGCACGTTACGGCCTGCGGCCGTCGGAATTTGTGGAATGGCAGTCGAAACAGCGGGGTGCGTGATGGCCGGTGTCTTCGCGTCAAGTAGCGGCGGCCCGGCATCGGCATTGGCCAGTGGAAGGGAGCTCAACTCACCGGATGTGCAACCTTTCGTACCCGGTCACGCAGACCTTCGAAGTAAGCGGCGTCCGCCGGTGATGCCGGCGCAGTGGCTGCCCCAGCCCGCAGCAACTCACGCAAGCGCTCACGATCCTGATCCTTACGGATCAATTCGCGCACGTACTCGCTACTGGTGCCGTAGAAGCTGATCTATCCGCTCGAGCACGTCTATACCGCGGCCGAGATCGGATTCGAGACGCTGAAGAACGCAGATGCGGCGGTCGGCGCACTGTTGGTGAAAGCCGCGCAGAAAGCGCAGTGCGACCTCAGCCTGGCGCTGGTCAATATCGAGGAAACCGGCAGCGCAGAGGAAATCTATTACGGCCGCCGGCACCACTACCATCGCGACAGCGAAACCGAGGCGTTCGAGATGGGCGAGGTCTTCGAGCGCCGGCTCGTGCTCACCGGCCTGCGCGCGGCGGACGATACCCGTGCTGTGCTCCAGCGCTTGCCCTTCATCGAGGACGAGCTGTGTCCTTGCCCTGGCTGGCCGATCTGGTGCGGCGCTGGCAGCAGGGCGGAACAGCGGAGCAGGCGGTGGCCGACTTGTGGCATCAGGCGCACGAGCTTGCCTGCCTTATTGTCCGCAACTGGCCCGACGCATCGCCGAGCCGCTGCAGCCGCCCGCAGACTTTTCACGTCCCAGCCAGGTCCGCTGCCGCTGCCCGAACTGCCTTCAGCTCGCCCACTTCTTGGCCGACCCGACGCGCAAGCAGTGGGTCCTGAAGGCGGCCGAGGCGCAGCGCAGCCATGTCGAGGACTCCATCCGGCGCGATGCCTGCGATGTCGACACCGAGACCCTCCGCCACACCCGCCCGTACGAGCTGCGTTGTACCAAGAACCAGGCCAGCTACCAGCGCCGGGTCGAGCAGCGTGAGCGAGATCTGCAGAATCACGCACATCTGCTGGAATGAAGTATCTACAATGTAGATCTATTCTGGAGAAGGCAACATGCAACTCACCGTGAAGAAATGGGGGAACAGCGCGGCCGTTCGTATCCCCGCCGCCATCATGGAGGCGGCACATCTGAAGCTCGACGCCGCAGTGGATGTGCGCGAGGAAGACGGCCGCATCATCATCGAACCGTTGGCGCACAAGCGTTACGACCTGGATGTCCTGCTCGCCGCCATCACCGCCGACAACCTGCACGCTGAGGTGGGCACGGGCCCGGCGGTCGGCAACGAAGTCTGGTGATGTCGCGTGCCTTTGTGCCGGGTGCCGGAGACATCGTCTGGCTGCAGTTCGACCCGCAGGCAGGTCACGAACAGGCAGGACATCGGCCCGCCTTGGTGCTGAGCCCCGCGGCCTACAACGGCAAGACGGGCTTGATGCTGTGCTGTCCCATGACCACGCAGATCAAGGGCTATCCGTTCGAGGTGCGCATTGCAGGCGACACCGAAAGCGCCGTACTCGCCGATCAGGTCAAGAGCCTCGACTGGCGGGCGCGACGGGCCAAGCTGAAGGGCCGCATCAGCGCCGCCGAGCTGGCAGAAGTGCGTGCAAAGGTGATGGCGCTGGTGGGTTGATCGTGGGCCGGCTGCGACAGCCGCATGCCCTTGCATGCCCCGGCCGCGTCGCTTATACGTGTCTCCTGCAGTACCCACCTTGCACCGACCCGATTGCAAGACTCCCCGACCCACAACGCCGCACGCTGGCAGGACACGGACCCATGGACAAACTCAAGCTTACCTATTTCGACTTTTCCGGCGGACGGGCAGAGCCCGCGCGCCTGGCCCTGCACATCGGCGGAATTCCATTCGAGGACAACCGGTTTGCGTTCGGTGATTTTGCCGAGGTGCGCAAGACGACACCGCTGGACCAGGTGCCGACGCTTCACGTCAATGACGTGCAGGTCACCCAGAGCGACGCAATCACGCGCTATGCCGGAAAGCTGGCCGGGCTCTACCCGGAAGACGACCTCCAGGCCTTGTTCTGCGACGAAGTGATGGGCGCACTGGAAGACATCACGACGAAGATCGTGGCGACTTTCGGAATGACCGGCGATGCGCTCAAGGACGCCCGCGAGGCCCTGGCGGCGGAAGTATTGCCGCGGTATCTGCGATGGCTGCAGCACCAGCTCGAAGCCCACGGCGGCGAATTCCTTGCGGACCGTCGCCTGACCATCGCCGACCTCAAGGCCTTCGTCATCCTGCGCTGGCTGGGCTCCGGCAAGCTGGACCACATTCCAGCCGACCTGGTCGAGACCGTGGCACCCAAGCTCGCGACCTTCACCGAGCGGATCGCCGGGATTCCCGCCATCGCCCAGTATTACGAGTCGCGCAGCGCATCGTGAGCCGGATCACCGTCGCCGCGAGCCGTTGCACCGGCCGCGGCACGGCAAGGCGCAAGCCCTGCCCGACGGGTCCGGTGGTCGTCGCGGTCATGGGGCTTGCCTCCAAGCCTATTGCCCCCCTCCTCTTGTCTCCCCCCTTATTTCGCCTCGGCTGAAACGCGGTTCGCATCGCCTGCATCCAATGGGTTGAACACGGCCAGAACGGAGCAAGCCATGATCCCGGACAGATACCCAGCCACCACGGCTCCCCGCGCCGACATCGACCTGGCGCATGCGGTTGCGGCGGGCGACCAGGACGCCTTCACGACGATGATGCGGCGCCACAACCAGATGCTGTTCCGCACGGCGCGCAGCATCCTGCGTGACGATCAGGAGGCCGAGGAGGTGGTTCAGGACGCGTATCTGCTCGCCTACCGCGGCATGCACCACTATCGCGGCGAGGCGCGGCTTTCCACCTGGTTGATCCGTATCGTCGCCAATCGCGCGATCCGCCGCCGGCAACGTCTCGGCCGCGATCGGGCGATCTTTGCTGCGGTCGATGCCCCCGCAGGCGATGAGGAGGACGACAACATGGGCGAAAGCCGTTTCCCGAACCCGGAATCCGCCGCCGCCAACGGCGAATTGCGGCGCCTGCTCGAATCCCACATCGACGCGCTGCCGGATCTGTACCGCGAGGTCTTTGTCCTGCGCGGCGTCGAGGAGCTCAGCAGCGAAGAGACGGCTGACGTCCTCGGCATTCCCGAGGCGACGGTACGCACCCGTTTCTTCCGCGCTCGACATCTCCTGAGCCAGGCGCTGGCCAAGGATATGGACCACGTCTTCGGCGAGGTTTACGCCTTTGCCGGCGACCGATGCGACCGGATCGTTGCCGGCGTGCTGGCACGCCTGCAGCGGAAATCCGTTTGAGCAGCCCCGTGCTGCGCCCCCCAAGGAGAAGAACATGAACACGCTGATCAAGCAGGCCATCGCGACAGTCGAACCCCGCCGCACCTTCCTGAGCCAGGCCGGTCTCCTGCTTTCCGGTACGGCCATTGCCCTGCTCTCCGGTCGCGAGGCACTGGCCGCCAAAGCCGCCAAAGCCGACCAAGCGGTCGAAAACGACCTGCGTATCCTCAACACCGCACTGGGGGCCGAACTGGAAGCCATCGCCGCCTACCAGGTCGGCGCCGAAAGCGGCCTCATGCAAAAGCCCGTGCTCGACCTGGCCGTCACCTTCCAGGGCCATCACAAGCAGCACGCCGAGCTGCTCGCCGCCACCATCGGCAAGCTCGGCGGACGCGCGGTCGCTGCGAAGGACAAATACAGCTTTCCGGTCGATACGCTGAAGAACCAGACCGATGTGCTGCGCTTCGCGGCGGGGCTCGAAAAGGGCGCGGTCAGCGCCTATCTGGGCGCCATCCCGCTGTTCGGCAACCGCGACCTCGCCAAGGCGGCCGGCAGCATCCTCGGCGACGAAGCGATGCACTGGGCGATCCTGCGCAATGCCGTCGGCGATGTGCCGGTGCCCGACGCCTTCGTTGCCTGAATCGGGAGATGCACGATCATGCGCGCGACAGGTTTGGCGTGCTGGCTGCTGCTCTGTACCGCGCTCGCCGGGCGCGCAGCGGCGGATACCCCCGCGGACGACGCCTATGCGCGTGGTGCCCGGGTGTATGAACGCTGCGCTGCCTGCCACGCGCTGGAGAGCGACCGCACGGGACCACGGCACTGTGGCTTGTTCGGGCGGCGTGCAGGAAGCGTTCCCGGCTTTTCCTACTCGCCCGCGATGCGCCGTGCGGGCTTCGTCTGGAACGAAAGGACACTCGACCGCTTCCTGCGCTCGCCCGTGACGGCCGTCCCCGGCACCAGCATGGGCTACGACGGCGTGAAGGACGACGCGGAGCGGCAGGACCTGATCGTGTTCCTGCGCGAAGTCAATCACACGGCTCGCTGTCAGAACCTGCCGACGGACGCAGCGCACCGTCCTTGATACCTGGGCTCGGCGATGGGGCGGCGCACATCCGGGAGACAGACATGTTCGATTACGACCCCGAAGCCATCGCCGCCATCCTCGGCACCAGCCTCGATGCCGTGTTCACCATCGACGAGCGTGGCCTTATCGTCGATACGAATGCGGCCGCCACCCGGCTGTTCGGCTGGCAGCGGGAGGAGTTCGTGGGCGCGAACATCTCGATCATCGTGCCATCGCCCCTGAAGGAACAGCACGACGGCTTTCTGCGAGCCTTCCGCCCCGACCGTGGCGTCAAGCATGTACTCGGCAGCGGCCAGCGCCTCGACGGCGTACGCAAGGACGGCTCGCGCTTCCCGGTCGAGGTCGGCATTTCCGCCTTCGAGCGTCAGGGGCGGCGCTTCTTCACCGGCTTCGTCCGCGACATGAGCGAACGGCAACGCACCGAGGACCACATGCGCTACCTTGCGCTGCACGACGCCGAGAGCGGCCTGCTCAACCAGCGGGGCTTTGCCGAACACTGCGCCGCGCCGGCCGACGGTGAGCGACGCGTGGCCGTGTTCCGCATCGAGGAGTTCCGGCGCTTCTCCGTCGCCTATGGCGAACGCTGGAGCATTGCCACCTTGCAGGAAATCGCCGCCCGCCTGCAGGCGACACTGGGCCCCCACGAAGTGGCGGGCCGGGTGCGCGAGGACAGCTTCGCGCTGTGGCTGGGCGCCGATGCCGCGTCGCGCATCGAAACCGTCGCCGCCGCACTCCGGCAGCCCTATGCGCTGGACACTACGGTTCTCCAACTGACCGTCACCTTCGGTCTCTCGTGTTGTGGTGGCGACTTCGCCGACCTGTTGCGCACTGCGCAGTGGGCCTGCGATCGCTGCGGCGCCACCGGCCGTGGCCGCATCAATGCATTTACCGACGGCTTGCAGCAATCGACGGTGCGCGAACTCGGCATCGAATCCCGTCTGCGCGACGCGGTACGCAACAACCGGCTGAGCCTCGTCCTGCAGCCCAAATGCCGCCTCGCCGATCGACGGATCGTGGGTGCCGAGGCGTTGGTTCGCTGGGAAGACGTGCAGCTCGGATCGGTCCCACCCGCCGAATTCATCCCGCTGGCCGAACGCCTCGGCGTGGTGGGCGAGATCACCGACTTGGTGCTGCAGCGCAGCCTGGCCGAGATCGCCGCCTGCCCCGACCCGGCGATCAGCGTCGCCGTCAATTTCTCGGCATTGGACTTCTACCACCCGGACTTCGTCGCTCGCCTGCAAAACGCCCTGGCTCTCGCAGCGGCACCGCCCGACCGGCTGGTCATCGAACTGACCGAATCGGCCGCCGTGCAGGACGTGCCCTTGGTCAACGGACGACTGAAAGCGCTGCGTCAGCTCGGTATCGGCGTCTCGCTGGACGACTTCGGCACGGGCTACACCGCACTTGCCTACCTGCGCCATTTCGCCGTCGACGCATTGAAGATCGACATCGCCTTCGTGCGCGATCTGCCGCAGAGCCAATCCGCCGTCAGCGTGGCGCAGGCCGTCGTGGCGCTCGCCCGCGGGCTGGGTCTGGAAACGATTGCCGAGGGGGTCGAAACCGAGGCACAGGCTTCACTGCTGACCACGCTGGGCGTCGATGTCGGGCAAGGGTTCCTGTTCGGACGCCCGCTGCCACCGTCGGAGTTCCATCGACGGGTGCGCGATCAGGTCGAATCACCCTGGCCGACCTGAGGAAGCCGCAGGGTCTCATGGTCGAATGCTTGTCCGGCTGAATCGACAACAGGCAGGCGATCGGTCGGTGTGGTCGCTCGCCACCCGCCTCGATTCGCGATCAATGGTAGCTATGCGGATGCGGTTTCCAATAGCGGCAGCCGGCCACTTGCCGTCACTGACCACTCAATCCGGATAGCGGCCATTCGGATGAGGCGGTATGCTCTCGGCCTACGTGCCAGGTTGGTCGGATCGACCCGCTAGGCAGTCGGCTGCTGCTTTTCCTGTCTTGTTATTCTGTGTTGCGCGTACTTTGTGTTTCTAAACAGTAACCTGAAAAACATCTTATCCGGCATTTCGATGTTGTGAGGTAGAACTGTCTCCCCAAAACCAAGGTTTGGCTTTTCCATCCACCGGCTTTTGCGCCATCCAGACGGGAGCTCTGAATGAAGGCTGATGCAGTTCCACTACTCGCAATATTCGAGAAGAAAATGCGATTGGAGGTTCCTCTGTTCCAGCGGCAGTACGTCTGGGGCAAGGAACAACAATGGGAGCCTCTATGGGAAGACATCTCCCGAAAGTTCGCCGAGTATCTGGAAGGCCGCAAGGATGCCCCAGTGCACTTCCTTGGCGCGATGGTCTTAGACCAAAAGCAAACACCGACGACGCATGTCGAGAGACGCCAAGTAATCGATGGACAGCAGCGCCTCACAACATTGCAAATTTTCATCGCATCGTTTCGTGATTTCTGCCGAGCGCATGAATGCGAGGAACTTGCCAAAGAGTGCGACGCGTTTACGCTCAACAAGGGCATGATGGCCGATCCGGCTATCGACAAATTCAAGGTCTGGCCAACGCAGCTTGATCGCGGCCAGTTCATGGACGTGATTTCGTCAGGCTCTCGAATTGGCCTGGAGAAAAAGCATCCGCTGGTGTTCAGAAAGTACGCTCGAAGGCCAGAACCAAGGCCTCGAATGGTCGAGGCATACCTCTTCTTCTACGAACAGATAGCGGATTTCTTCAACGGCAGCGGAAAAGACGAGCCCCTGGCCGCCGATGTCCCAGTAGAGCAACGACTCGAGGAATGCTTTCAAGCGCTTAAGAATGCCTTGCAGGTTGTCGCCATCGACCTAGACCACGATGACGATGCGCAGGTCATTTTCGAGACCTTAAATGCTCGCGGAGAGCCACTGCTTCCGGCTGACCTGCTTCGCAATTTCATCTTCCTACGTGCCGCCCGAAAAGGGGAGCCGCAGGAAGAGCTGTACAACGACTACTGGCGCCAGTTTGATGACTCATTCTGGCGCGTCGAAGTGAAGCAAGGTCGGCTTCTCCGTCCTCGGAGCGACCTGTTCATGCAACACTTCCTTTCGAGCCGGCAGGGCGTTGACATCCCAATCAAGCATCTATTCGTCGAGTACAAGTTCTGGATTGAGCGCCAACAGCCTTTCGCCACCGTTACCGATGAACTCGCTACCCTATCAAGACAAGGCAACGATTTCCGCAGAATTCTTGAGCCCAAAGCGGGAGACCCGATTTGTTCTTTGGCGGTTTTCCTCGACACGTTCGATGTCCGCACATGCTATCCGCTACTTCTCGCAATTTTGGATGTGGGGGTCGACGATGAGGAATGGCGAAAGATTTCATCGACATTGGAGTCTTACATCCTTCGTCGTGCGGTGTGCGGTCTTACTACAAAGAACTACAACCGCACATTCCTTTCGCTAACACGGAACCTCCGACGCGACGGCCTGACTCACGCCAACCTCGTAAAGCAACTGTCCGAACAGACCGGCGAATCTGCAGAATGGCCAACAGATGCAGCATTTTGCGAAGCGTGGCGCTCGAAGCACGTATATCAAACGCTCAATAACCCCAAGGTAGTTCACATCCTCAAGCGGCTGAACGCTACATTCTTTGGGAGCAAGAACGAACTCGTGTCCGTCGATGGAGCGCTGACTGTCGAGCACATCCTGCCGCAGACCTGGATCGAGCATTGGCCTTTGCAAGATGGGAGCAAGGGCTTAACGGGAGCCGAACTGTGGGCCGCAGAGCCTCAAGACGCGAAGGCTACTGCCACTCGTAACCGGAACGCGGTACTTCAGACATTCGGCAACCTCACGATTCTGACGCAAGCGCTAAATTCTGCGGCTTCCAATAGCGCTTGGCCGGAAAAGAAAGCCGAGTTGCTACGGCATTCTCTGCTGCCAATTAACCAACAATTGCATAGCATCGACGTATGGGACGAACGGACAATTGCGGATCGGGCGAATGCCCTCCTCAAACGAGCGTTGGATCTGTGGCCAAGGACATGAGGAGGTATTCTTCCACCACAAGGCCCAACTCGGTGGAATCCTTCATTGAACGACAGCTTTCTTGAAAGCTCAGCGGCAGGACTGGGTCGGTAGCGGGAATTGGAAGTCCGGGTAAGCGGTAATGCACATTGAATACGACGGAGTGGGCCCCGCGACAACCGTTACGGACAAGCTGCGTCCCATCCCTTTACCGACACCACGACCGAGCAATCCAACTTGCTCATAGCGAACACCAAGCGTCGATAGCACCCCCGACGGGAACCTTCCCAGCGCGCGCCCGACGTTGACTGCTGGAGGCTTGCGCGATATATCCAAATGGATATAATCCGAACATGAAGCTACTTCGGTTCCTCGGCGACTCGCTCAAATCTCTGCGGGAGTTTCCCGAGGATGCCCGGCACGATGCCGGCTACCAGCTTGATAAGGTGCAGCGCGGGGAACAACCGGACGACTTCAAGCCGATGCCCAGTATTGGCAAAGGCGTCGAGGAACTTCGAGTGTGGGACGACTCGGGCACATACCGCCTGATCTACACCGCACGCCTGGCCGATGCCGTCTATGTGCTCCATGCCTTCCAGAAGAAGACGCAGGCCACGGCCAAACGCGACGTGGAGCTCGCCCGGAAGCGATACACCGACCTGATAAGAGGTGCCGAATGAGCAATGTCGAGACGTTCAGGAGCGTGTGGGACGCTGTTGCCGATACCCCTGCGCAGGCCGCCAACCTTCAAGCGCGTGCCGAACTGATGCGGCAGATCGCCGAGATCGTCAAAGCGGCCGGCTGGACGCAGGCCGAGGCGGCCGAACACTGCGGCGTGACCCAGCCGCGCATCAATGACCTGCTGCGCGGGCGCGTGTCGCGCTTTTCGCTCGATGCCCTGGTGAACATCGCAACAGCCCTCGGCCGGCGGGTCCATCTGGAACTCGAGGTGGTATAGGCTTTACCGGAAAGGTTCGTCACGGTAAGACCGTGCGCGCCGGGAATGGGAAAACCGGCGCCACATCGGAGGCTCAGGGCCGTTTGCGCAGCGCGGTAGCCAGCCCGGTCAGCACATCGGCGATGCGGGCAATCGCTTCCGGTTCGGGCAAGGGCAGCCGGAGATGGGCCTGGCCGCTGTGTGCGTCACGCTCGACCCAGGGGTGAGCCGGGCCTTCATCTGCCGGCCGGCTGGCCGAGGCGAGCGCCTCCAGCAACTGCGTACCGGCGCCAAGCAGCGCCGACCACGGATCGGCGGCTGAAGCCGGCGTCGCCTTGCCGTCGACCTGCCCCGATTCCCCAGGCTTTTCGCCAGCCGGGCTCGCACGCTCGACAGTCGTGCCGGCTTCGTCGCCATCGGTGATGTCCGCGGCCTCTTCCGGTGTGTCCAGCGCGGCGCTCATTTCCTCGGCTGCGGCGATCGGCTCGCCCGGCGTGGCCGCGCCGGTGACCGCCTCGACCTCCTTCATGAAACGTGCCAGGCGCGAGCCACCGAGGGCGACGTCGGCGCCCGCGCCGTCGAGAATGCCCGCGGCGAGCGAGCGCTTGAACGCCAGCACCGAGAGCATGCCCTCCTCGATCGTCCCGCGCGCGACGAAGTTGATCACGCGGATCGGGCGCTGCTGTCCGAGGCGGTGAATGCGCGCCGCACGCTGCTCCAGCACCGCCGGGTTCCACGGCAGGTCCATGTTCACCAGGGTGGCGGCATGCTGCAGGTTGAGCCCGGTGCTGCCGGCGTCGGTGGCGAGGAAGAGCCGGCAGTGGGGATCGTCGCGGAAGCGGTCGACCAGGGCCTGGCGCTTGTCCGCCGGGATGCCGCCATGGAACAGCACGTAACCCCAGCCGCGCGCCTCGAAGCGGCGGATCAACACCTCGTGCATGCGCAGCCACTGGCTGAAGATCACCACCTTCTCGTCCGGGTCGGCGAACAGCTCGTCGAGCAGGGCGGCGAGCTCGTCCGCCTTCACGCCATGGTCAGTGTCCTGATCGAGCAGGTAGCTGCTGTCGCACACCATGCGCATGTTCTGCAGGGCGCAGGTCAGCCGGCGCTGGTCGGACTCGGACAGGAAGCCGCTTGCCCGCCAGCGCTGCACGATGCGCCCTGCGATCTGGGCGTTGTCCTCATGCAGCGCGGCCTGCAGCTCGGTCATCGGCACCAGCACCTGCTGGTCGGTGCGCGCCGGCAACTGCGTCAGCACTTCGGCCTTGCGGCGGCGTATGAGGATCGGCGCCAGCGTCTGGCCGATGCGATCCAGCCCGACGTAGCCGATGACGCGTCCGGTGTCGTCGCGCTGGGTGTGCTCGTGCATCAGCTTCCAGGTGGGGCCGAGGCGGTGCTGATCGACGAACTGGACGATCGAGATCAGCTCCTCGAGCTTGTTCTCCAGCGGTGTGCCGGTAAGCACGATCGCATACGGACTGTCGATGCGCTTGATCGCGCGCGCGGCGATGGTGTTCCAGTTCTTGACCCGCTGCGCCTCGTCGACGATCACGAGCTCGGGCGCCCACGCCTGGATCAGGTCTAGATCGCTGCGCAGCTTCTCGTAATTGGTGATCTTGCAGAAATCCTCGAGCGCGAACAGATCGCGCCGCGCATTGCGCCCGCCATCGATCACCCGCGCCTCGCGCCCGGTGAAGCGCGCGATCTCGCGCTGCCACTGGTACTTGAGCGAGGTCGGGCAGATCACCAGCACTCGGCGCACGCCGAAATGGCGGGCGAAGATCTCGGCCGCGGCGATCGCCTGGATGGTCTTGCCCAGCCCCATGTCGTCGCCGATCAGCGCACGCCCGGCCTCGACCGCGAACAGGGCGCCCTGCGCCTGGTAGGGATACAGCGGCACCTTGACCAGCGCAGTCAGCGCCAGGCTCGCCGGACCCTCGGGGAAGGCCTGCGCCAGCACCTCGCGGCGCCGCTCGGCATCGCGCAGCCCGGCGATGTAGTCGCGCACCGCCTCGTCGATGCGCAGCTCGCAGCCGAGCTTGGCGCACAGCGCGACGAAGCGCTCGAACGCAGGCACGGCGTTGCGGTCGAGCAGGTAGCGCTCCTCGCCCGCGACCGCTTCGACGCGAAACACGCTGCGCGCGAGCTCGACCACCGCCGTCGGCGCCTCGCTGCCCAGCCGCAGACGCAAGGCGCGTGGCGCGCCCGGACGCAGCAGGAGTTCGCTGTACGGCGGACGATAGCCGCGCTTCAGTGCCGACTTCGCACCCCGCTTGCGCTCGAGCCGAGAGAGCACGAACTCGACGTGCTTGCAGGTTCCGAGTTCGTTGGTCTGAAAATCCGCGCAACTGCACTGGTTGTCACCCAAGGCCAGGCCGCGGATACGCACGCGGTACGCCCGCCCGGATTCAGGGTTGTGCACCCGGAACTCGGAGAACAGCGCATCGTCGCCAAGATTTTCCAGGTTGAACGACTGCTCACGCCCGAATTGACGCCGAAGTGCACGCTGCCACGCCGCGGCATCCATGCCGTCCGGCACCTTGCGCGGCGACAGGCGGGGCGTGGCGTTCTTGTGGGTTTTCTTACGGCGCGATGAAGCCTTGTCGACGTTGTTGGGCTGGCGACGGGTCTGCGATGCGGGCATGGAGACTGGGCTGCTGCAAGTCGGGGGGAGACGAAATATAGCCCACTCGGCGCCCGCGCCGGGGCCCGCATGCCGGCGACGTCTTGCCGGGCGGCCTCATGCTCACGATGTGTCTTACACCCGCGGTCGTGCCTCGATCGCCAGCTTTGCGATGTAGCCCGAGCGCGTTTCACCCGCTGCCCGGGCACGGGCGTCGAGGCGGGCGAGCACGCGTCGCGGCAGGGTGATGTTTACGCGTTCGGCCTTGTCGTCCAGGATTGCCGGGTCGACTTCGGCCACCGCCCATATCCAGCCTGCAAATTCCGGATTCGCGCGATGCGCCTCGATGCGGGTAGGGGCAGGAATATCGCCACCCTCGTCCATCACCGTCTCGATCCAGGCGGCAATAGCCTCCTTCGCGTTCTCGATGGCTTCGTCGATGCCGCTGTCGGCGGCAGAAAAGCAGCCCGGCAGGTCTGGTACCACCACGCCCCAAGCGTGATCTTCGTCGCCGGGCTCGATTGCAATCGGGTATTTCATGGTCATCTCACTTGATGTCTGCGAGCTTCATCAGCTTGTGGGCCAGACCTTTGCCAAGGTCTTTGCGCGGGTGTGGCACGCTGATGTGGCCGGGTTTGTTCGGGTGTCGGAAAACGTGGTGCGAGCCCCGCACGTTAGCCAAGATCCACCCGTCGCGTTCCAATAGCTTGATGAGTTCCGCGCTGTTCATGATGTGTATTATACGCACGATAATGCTCTGGCGCGGATCGCTTCCATGGACGCCCTCGGGAACCTTCCCCCCCTGGACATGAGTCCGATGCCGGTCCCCGCCTAAAATGGCGGCTCACGTCTCCACCTCCCGCCCCATGTCCGCTTCCGACACCCGCTACACCCGGATCGACGCCCCCGCCTCGATCGCCGACGCCATCCGCATCCGTGGTGCGCGTCAGAACAACCTGCGCAACCTGTCGCTCGACCTGCCGCTCAACCGCCTGACGGTGGTCACCGGGGTGTCCGGCTCGGGCAAGTCCTCGCTGGTGTTCGACACGCTGTACGCCGAGGGCCAGCGGCGCTACGTCGAGACCTTCTCGCCCTACGCGCGCCAGTTTCTCGACCGCATGGACAAGCCGCAGGTGGACCGGATCGAGGGCGTGCCGCCGGCGATCGCGATCGACCAGACAAACCCGGTGCGGACCTCGCGCTCGACGGTGGGCACCATGACCGAGCTCGCCGACCACTTCAAGCTGCTGTACGCGCGCGCGGCGCACCTGCACTGCCGCTGCTGCGGCAAGCCAGTGCGGCGTGATTCGGCGGTCAGCATCGCCGCCGACCTGCGCGCGCGCGCGGCGGCCGAGGACGATCCGCGGCTGGTGGTGTGCTTTCCGGTGACGGTGCCGTCCAACTTCAGCGAGGCGGAGGTGACCGGCCTGCTCAATGCGCAGGGCTACACCCGCATCCAGGAACGCATCGCCGCGGGCGGCGCCGAGGGCAACGACGTGCTGCAGGTGGTGCAGGACCGCTTCCGCGCGTCGAATGCCGAGGATGCGCGCCTGGCCGAGGCGCTGGAGGCCGCGCTACATCGGGGCCATGGCCGGCTGTCGGTGTATGCGTCGGGCGAGGGCGTGAAGGCTGAGAAGACGCCCGGCGAGGCGGTGTGGCGATATTCCTCCGGCCTGCATTGCGCGGACTGCGACATCCATTATTCGGAGGCAACGCCCGGCCTGTTCTCGTTCAACTCGCCGATCGGCGCCTGCGAGACCTGCCGAGGCTTCGGGCGGGTGATCGGAGTCGATTTCGGCCTGGTCATCCCCGATGAGTCGAAGACCCTGGCCGAAGGCGCGGTCAAGCCCTGGCAGACCGAGAGCTACCGCGAGTGCCAGGCCGACCTCGAGAAGATGGCGAAGAAGTACGGCGTGGCGATGGACATCCCGGTGCGCGACCTGCCGCCGGAGCATCGCCACTGGCTGTTCGAGGGCGACGCGAAGTGGAAGAACTGGGACAGCTCCTGGCCGCGCTACTGGTACGGCGTGCGCCACTTCTTCGACTGGCTGGAGAGCAAGGCCTACAAGATGCACATCCGCGTGCTGCTGTCGCGCTATCGCAGCTACACGGAGTGCCCGGCCTGCCATGGCGCACGGCTGAAGCCGGATGCGCTGCTGTGGCGCCTGCCGATGTCATCCGTAGGGCGGGCTTCAGCCCGCCAACCTTGCGGTCAGTCCGGCGGGCTGAAGCCCGCCCTACGGGAAGCGCCGGCCGGGCTCGCCATCCACGAACTGATGGCCTTGCCGGTCGATCGCATCCGCGAGGCGGTGGCGGCGCTCCATATTCCCGGCGTGCCGGACGAGGCTACCGAGCTGGTGCTGGGCGAGATCCGCAGCCGGCTCAACTACCTGGCCGACGTCGGCCTCGGCTACCTGACGCTGGACCGCCAGTCGCGCACGCTGTCGGGCGGCGAGGTGCAGCGCATCAACCTCACCACCGCGCTCGGCACGTCGCTGGTGAATACGCTGTTCGTGCTCGACGAGCCTTCGATCGGCCTGCATCCGCGCGACATCGGCCGCATCCTCGGCGTGATGACGCGGCTGCGCGACGCCGGCAACACGCTGGTGGTGGTCGAGCACGACCCGCAGGTGATGGTCGCCGCCGACGAACTGCTCGAGATCGGCCCCGGCCCCGGCGAGCGCGGTGGCAACATCGTCGCCCGCGGCACGCCGGCCGAGATCGCCGCCAACCCGGACTCGGTGACCGGCCCCTGGCTGGCGGGGAAGAAGCGCATCGACGTCGATCGCCCGCCGCGCCCGGTCGATGCCGCCACGCCGCGGCTGAAGCTGGTCGGCGCGCGCCAGCACAACCTGCGCGACCTCACGGTCGGCTTTCCGCTGCAGCGCCTGACCTGCCTGACCGGCGTGTCCGGCTCGGGCAAATCGACGCTGATCCAGGACGTGCTGTACCCGGCGCTGGCCAAGCACTTCGGCGAGGCGACGGAATCACCCGGGATTTTCGATAGTCTCGAGAATGTGGATAACTTGCGCGGCGTGGTCATGGTGGACCAGTCGCCGATCGGCAAGAGCTCGCGTTCCAACCCGGTGAGCTACGTCGGCGCCTGGGACCCGATCCGCAACCTGTTCGCCGCCCTGCCTGAGGCGAAGCAGCGCGGCTACACCCCCGGCACCTTCAGCTTCAACGCCGGCACCGGCCGCTGCCCGACGTGCACAGGCTCGGGTTTCGAGCATGTCGAGATGCAGTTCCTGTCCGACGTGTGGCTGCGCTGCCCCGACTGCGAAGGCAAGCGTTACCGGCCGGAAATCCTTGAACTTCAATGGGATGGGCGTTCGGTGGCGGACGTGCTGGAGCTCACCGTGCACGAGGCGCTGGACGTGTTCCGCGAGCATCCCAAGGTGCTGGCCGCGCTCGCGCCGCTGGCCGACGTCGGCCTCGACTACCTGCGCCTCGGCCAGCCGGTGCCGACGCTGTCGGGCGGCGAGGCACAGCGCCTGAAGCTCGCCGGCCACCTCGCCGAGGCGGCGCAGAAGAGGCGTCCCTCCGTAGGGCGGGCTTCAGCCCGCCACCCCGATGTTTCGGAAAATACCGCCGGCGGGCTGAAGCCCGCCCTAGGAGATGTGGATAACTTTGTTGGCAATGTTGTTGAGAACCGCTCGGCGGACAAGGTAGGGCGGGCTTCAGTCCGCCAGGCCGGCGCTTTGGGAAGTACCGCTGGCGGGCTGAAGCCCGCCCTACGGGACACCGACTCCGGTCTGCTGTTCCTGTTCGACGAGCCCACCACCGGCCTGCATTTCGAGGACGTCGCAAAGCTGCTCGGCGCCTTCGACAAGCTGCTGCAGGCCGGGCATTCGCTGATCGTCATCGAGCACAACCTGGACGTGATCGCCGCGTCGGACTGGATCATCGACCTCGGCCCCGAGGGCGGCGATGGCGGCGGCGCGGTGGTGGTGGAGGGGCCGCCCGAGGTGGTGCGCGCGCACGAAAGCTCGCACACCGGCGCCGCGCTGCGCGAATACGCCGAAGCACTGGCGCGGACCCGCACATCCGGCTTGGCACCAACCGGTACGCCCGAACCGGCACGAACCGCTACGTCCGGCTTGACACGAACCCGTAGGAGCGGGCTTGACCGCGACCGGTCGGGTGCCGAGGAAGAAGAACAAGTCGCGGTCAAGCCCGCTCCTACAGCGGCTGAAGCGCGTGCGCAGTACCGCGCCGTTGCCGCCCCGGCCATCGAAATCCGCCACGCGCGCGAGCACAACCTGAAGAACGTCAGCCTGCAGATCCCGCGCGACCAGTTCACCGTGATCACCGGCCTGTCCGGCTCGGGCAAATCCACGCTGGCCTTCGATATCGTGTTCGGCGAGGGCCAGCGCCGCTACCTCGAATCGCTCAACGCCTACGCGCGCCAGTTCGTGCAGCCGGCGAGCCGGCCCGACGTCGACGGCCTGTTCGGCATTCCGCCCACGGTGGCGATCGAGCAGCGCACCAGCCGCGGCGGGCGCAAGAGCACGGTGGCGACGCTGACCGAGATCCACCCCTTCCTGCGCCTGATGTACGTGAAGCTGGGCACGCAGTTCTGCCCGGACTGCAACGTGCCGGTGACGCCGCAGAGCTTCGAGGCCATCGTCGCGCAGATCCAGCGCGAGCTGCGCGGCGCCTCGGTCGAAGTGCTGGCGCCGCTGGTGATCAACCGCAAGGGCCTGTACACCGACCTCGCGAAATGGGCGCGCGGCAAGGGCCACACGCAACTGCGCGTCGATGGCGAATACCTGCCCACCGCCAAGTGGCCGCGGCTGGATCGCTACAAGGAACACAACATCGAGCTGCCCACCGGCATGGTGGTGGTGCAGCCGGAACACGAGGCCACGCTGCGCGAGTTCGTGCGCCAGGCGCTGGACATCGGCAAGGGCGTCATCAAGGTGCTGGAGATCGGCAAGCTCGGCGCCGCGCCGATCACCTTCTCCACGCTGCGTGCCTGCCCGAGTTGCGGCACCGGCTTCCCCGAGCCGGATCCGCGCCTGTTCTCGTACAACGCCAAGCACGGCTGGTGCCCCAAGTGCTACGGCACGGGCCTCAAGACCGCGGCGCGCATCGAGGACCCGGACGCGCTCGACCTCGGCGATGCGGAGGAAGTCATCGTCAGCGACGAGCCCTGTCCCGCCTGCGACGGCGCGCGGCTGAACCCGGTCGCGCGCGCGGTGCGCTTCCGCGACCTCGGTCTGCACCAGCTCGCCGCGCAGCCGGTGGATAAGGCCGCCGGCTTCTTCGCCGATCTGGCGTTGAACGAGCGTGAGACCGACATCGCACGCGACCTCGTCAGCGAGATCCGCGGCCGGCTGGCCTTCCTGCAGCACGTCGGCCTCGGCTACCTCGCGCTGGATCGCGCCGCGCCCACGCTGTCGGGCGGCGAGGCGCAGCGCATCCGGCTGGCGGCGCAGCTCGGCTCCAACCTGCGCGGCGTGTGCTACATCCTCGACGAGCCGACGATCGGCCTGCATCCGCGCGACAACCGCCTGCTGCTCGACACGCTGGAGGCGCTGCGCGACCGCGGCAACACGCTGCTGGTGGTCGAGCACGACGAGGACACCATCCGCCGCGCCGACCACGTCATCGACCTCGGCCCCGGCGCAGGCGTGCGCGGCGGCCGCGTGGTGGCCGAAGGCCGCATCGACGACCTGCTGGCGGCGCCCGAATCGGCCACCGGCGAATGTTTCCGCCACCCGCTGCAGCATCCGCTGCGCCCGCGCCGCGCGGTGCCCGACGACCATGCGGTCATCCGCATCGAAGGCGCGACCCTGCACAACCTGCGCGACATGTCGGTGCGCATCCCGCTCGCGCGCCTGACGGTGGTGACCGGGGTGTCCGGCTCGGGCAAGTCCAGCCTCGCGCGCGACGTGATCCACGCCAACCTGCGCGCGCGCCTCGGCGACCCCGAGGCCACCCGCGCCCGCCGCCGCGGCCAGGCGCAGCCGGACGAAGTGAATCAGGCCCTGGTCGGCTGCAAGGGCATCCACGGCTGGCAGCAGGTCGGCCGCGTGCTCGAAGTCGACCAGACCCCGATCGGCAAGACGCCGCGCTCCTGCCCGGCGACCTACGTCGGCTTCTGGGACGCGATCCGCAAGCTCTTCGCCGACACCTTCGACGCCCGCACCCGCGGCTGGAACGCCTCGCGCTTCTCCTTCAACACCGGCGCCGGGCGCTGCCCGGTGTGCGACGGCGCCGGCCAGACCACCGTCGAGATGAGCTTCCTGCCCGACGTGAAGACGCCCTGCGAGGCCTGCGGCGGCGCGCGCTTCAACCCGGAGACGCTGTCGGTGCGCTGGAAGGAGAAGACCGTGGCCGAGGTGCTGGCGATGCCGGTGGACGAGGCGGTGGACTTCTTCTCCGCCCATCCCGCGATCGCCCATCCGCTGCAGTTGCTGCAGGACGTCGGCCTCGGCTACCTGACCCTGGGCCAGCCCAGCCCGACGCTGTCGGGCGGCGAGGCGCAGCGCATCAAGCTCGTCACCGAGCTCGCCAAGGTGCGCCGCCGTCCGGGCGACGCGGAGGACACCGGCGGCGTGCCGCTGCCGGCCGACAAGCACAGCCTCTACGTGCTCGACGAGCCCACCGTCGGCCTGCACATGGCCGACGTCGACAAGCTGATCCACGTGCTGCACCGCCTCACTGATGCCGGCCACACCGTGCTGGTGATCGAGCACGACCTCGACGTGATGGCCGAGGCCGACTGGCTGATCGACCTCGGCCCGGAAGGCGGCGACGGCGGCGGCCAGGTGGTGGCGGAAGGTCCGCCCGAGGTGGCGATGGCCACGCCGGCGTCGCACACCGGCCGCCATCTGCGCGAGTTCCTGGCCGCGCGCACTGCCGTCACGTCAGGCTGACGGCGATGACCGCTTCGCCGACAATCCGGCTCTACCACGACACTTCATTCCCATGACCTCTTCCGAACGCATCCCGAAGGCGATGGCCGAAAAATTTGCCGCAATCGCCGCACTCACCGACGCCTTTTGCGCACGCCATCTCGACGATGAATATCGCGTGCTGATCCACCGCGTCCTCGGCGCACTCGCCCGCAAACGCCCGTCACCCCTCACCCGCGGCAAGGAAAACGTCTGGGCCGCGGCCGCCGTCCATGCGGTCGGCCGCATCAATTCCCTATGTGCCTGCGGAGCGGGAGGAGGGATAGTGTTGCCCCAAGCCGCACCGCATTCGTAGGGCGGACTTCAGTCCGCCAAGCGTTCGCGGGTGGGCCGAAGGTCAGCAGAATCGGCCTGAGCCGACGTTGACTGTGCGATCTTGATCAGCAAGTAGTGCGTCGGTCATCTGCCGTTCAACCCGGAACTGCGTTAAACGCTAATTTCGCCGCCGATTACCCTAATCACCCCTTCCTCTGGCGTACCGCCGCATGAACCCCATCGAACAACAGTTTTTCAACGAACTCGAAAGGAAGTTGTGGACCGCTGCCGACAAGCTGCGCTCCGCCCTGGATGCCTCGGTGTACAAGCACGTGGTGCTGGGCCTGATCTTCCTGAAGTACGTCTCGGACGCCTTCGAGGAGCGGCAAAACGAACTGCGCCGACAGTTCCAGGACGCGGAACACGACTACTACATGGCGCCGGAGGACTACGCCGACGACTATCAAGGTCACATCGCCGCCGAGTTGGAGGTGCGGGACTACTACACCGAGAAGAACGTCTTCTGGGTGCCCTTCGAGGCGCGCTGGCAAACGCTGCGCGATCTCGCCCAGCTTCCACCGGGCAGCGAGCTGCCGTGGCAGGTGCCCAAGCGAGACAGCGACGGCCGCTACGTGCGCAACGCGGCAGGTGAGCTGGAGATGGTGCCGGACAAGATGCGCACCGTCGGCTGGCTGATCGACAACGCCATGGAAGCCGTGGAGCGCGAGAACGCCAAGCTCAAGAACGTGCTCAACAAGGACTTCGCGCGCACCCAGATCGACAGCCACAAGCTGGCCGACCTGATCGCCCACTTCTCCGACACCAACTTCAGCCAGCCCCGCTACAACGGCCAAACGCTGAACCTGAAGAGCAAGGACATCCTCGGCCACGTCTACGAATACTTCCTGGGCCAGTTCGCCCTGGCCGAAGGCAAGAAGGGCGGCCAGTACTACACCCCCAAGAGCATCGTCACGCTGATCGTCGAGATGCTGCAGCCCTTCAAGGGCCGGGTGTACGACCCGGCCATGGGCTCGGGTGGCTTCTTCGTGCAGAGCGACGAGTTCATCGCCGAGCACAGCGGCAAGGCAGCCAACGGAAAGACGGGGCAGATCAGCATCTACGGCCAGGAAAGCAACCCCACCACCTGGAAACTGGCGGCCATGAACATGGCCATCCGTGGCCTTGACTTCAACTTCGGCGGGCAGCCCGGCGACACCCTGCTGAACGACCTGCACCCCGACCTGCGCGCCGACTACGTGATGGCCAACCCACCCTTCAACATGAAGGAATGGTGGAGCGCCAAGCTGGAGAACGACCCGCGCTGGATCGCCGGCACACCGCCGCAAGGCAATGCCAACTTCGCTTGGCTGCAACACATGCTCTACCACCTCGCTCCCACCGGCAGCATGGCGCTGCTGCTGGCCAATGGCTCGATGAGCAGCAACACCAACAACGAAGGCGAAATCCGCAAGGCACTGGTCGAGCGCGACTATGTGGAGTGCATGGTGGCCCTGCCCGGCCAGTTGTTCACCAACACGCAGATTCCCGCCTGCATCTGGTTCCTGACGAAAGACAAGGCCAACGGCTTCAACTTCGACAAGAAGAAGCGTGACCGGCGCGGCGAGCTCCTGTTCATCGATGCCCGCCAGCTCGGCTATATGAAGGACCGTGTGCTGCGCGACTTCACCTCAGACGACATCAAGAATGTCGCCGACACCTTCCATGCATGGCAGCACGGCGAGGGCTATCAAGATGTGCCGGGTTTCTGCTACTCCGCCTCGCTCGAGGACATCCGCAAGCACGAGCACGTGCTCACGCCGGGGCGCTACGTGGGTGCCGAGGAGCAGGAAGAGGATGGCGAAGGCTTCGCCGACAAGATGGCCCGGCTGACGACGCAATTGGCTGAGCAGTTTGCGGAGAGCGCCAAGCTCGAGGCCAAGATTAAGAGGAGCTTGGCGGGGTTGGGCTATGTGCTCTAACGAAGTAGAGAACACCCCACGCGTATGGCCTCGGGTGCGAATTGGGGAGGTGGCTGAAGTCTTTGATGGGCCTCATGCAACACCGACAAAAACAATGGCTGGGCCGGTCTTTCTAGGGATCAGCGCGCTAAATCGCGGCCGTCTAGATCTGTCAAATACCGAACACTTGTCTGAAGACGAATTTGTGACGTGGACGCGAAGAGTCACGCCACGATCTGGCGATGTTGTGTTTTCTTACGAGACGCGCATTGGTGAGGCGGCCATCATTCCGGACGGGCTTCGTTGCTGCCTTGGGCGAAGAATGGGATTGGTTAGGGCAGATCCGTCAAAACTTGATCCTCATTTCTTTCTCTACCAGTACCTGTCTCCGGCATTTCAGGATTTCCTGACTTCCCGAACCATACACGGAAGCACGGTGGATCGAATTGCTCTCAAGGAGTTTCCAGACTTCGAGATCGATCTGCCTCCACTTGCCGTGCAACGACACGTGGCCCAGGTGATGGCGGATGTGGATGCGAAAGGCGACATCAACCTCCGTATCAACCAAACCCTTGAAGCCATGGCGCAAGCCATCTTCAAGTCGTGGTTTGTCGATTTCGACCCGGTCAAGGCCAAGATCGCCGCCATTCAGGACGGCCGCGACCCGCTGTGCGCTGCGATGAGCGCCATCAGCGGCAAGTCCGACGCAGAACTCGACGCGCTGCAGCCTGAGCAATACGATCCGCTTGCCGCCACCGCCGCGCTGTTCCCGGATGAGATGGAAGAGTCGGAGTTGGGACCGATTCCCAAGGCGTGGAGTCACAAGGCGCTGGCACAGCTCACAGACAAAATTGGCAGCGGGGCAACACCCCGAGGCGGCAAGGAGGTTTATCTCGCAGATGGCGTGGCGCTCATTCGTAGCCAGAACGTCTACGACAGCTTGTTCGTCTGGGAAGGCTTGGCTCGCATTTCGGACGAAGCCGCAACCCAGTTGAAGGGCGTCGCGGTTCAAGAAGACGATGTCCTGCTCAACATTACCGGAGCATCGATTCTGCGTACCTGTGTCGTCGAGACTGACGTTCTTCCTGCCCGCGTTAACCAGCATGTGGCGATCATCCGTGCCAAGGCGGGCGTGCCGTCGCGCTTCATTCACATGCACCTGCTTCGACCAGACATCAAGAGCTATTTGCTCGGTCTGAATGCGGGGGCATCGCGCGAGGCCATCACCAAAGCGCACATCGAGTCATTGACCCTGCTGACCCCAAGCCCGGAGCTGCTGGCAGCATTTCAGACCGCGACCGACCCGCTGTTCCGACAGGTGCAGCGCTTCGGTCGACAGATGCGAGTTCTCGGCGAGTTGCGTGACGCCCTTCTCCCCAAACTCCTCTCAGGCGAGTTGTCAGTCGAAGCGCTCGCCGATCCTGTGGGGGAGGCCTGATGGACATAAAAAAGCTCCGCGAGAACAAACTCATCGTTGATAAGGTCGAGGAAGCCTTGCAGGCGGCGTATCTGTCGAACCGGGATTTCAATGCCGTTCTGGATGAGGCAGAGCCGCTGTCATTCAGGAGTCTGCGCGACCCGGATCACGAGTACTTGGTGAAGGTGAGCGACGCCCTTTATTGGGTGGAGCGAGATGCCTATCTGGACGAGCTGGATCACTGGGAAGGGCAACAACAGGTCAATCAGCACGAAGCTGCAGCGGCTTTCATCAAGGCTTCTGATCAGCAAGCCGTTTTTCTTGATCTCGTTGATGCCTTGCGGTTTGGGCGAATCGCGCCGTTTGTCGGCGCGGGGCTTTCGAAGGCCTGTGGCTACCCGATGTGGGGTGAGGCCTTGCGCAAGATCGCACACAAGCTCAATGGCCTGGAGGTGCAGGACATTGAGCCGCTGCTGGCGCGGTACGAGTACCTGCAGGCCGCGCAGGTTCTGCATGACGCCGCCGCTCAGCAGGTGCAGCATTTCATCAAGACCGAGTTTCGCCAGCGGGGTGCCATCAACGGGCCGGTCAGACTTCTACCTGAACTGGCGAACGGCTGCATGGTCACGACGAACTTCGACACGGTCATCGAAGACCTCTTCCGTGACCGAGGGCAGCCGCTGGATGGCTACATGCACGGCACGCAGGCAGGCAACAACTTCGTGCTGCGGCTGCTGCGGGGCGAGCGTTGCATCCTGAAGCTGCATGGGGACGCCGGTCAGGCGAACACCCATGCCTTCACGCAGGCGCAATACCAGGCAGCCTACGGCGGGGCTGGCGGCGAGCCCTTCGCTTTCCGGAATCAGCTCCCGAAGGCGCTGCGGCAAATCTTCATCAGCCACTCGCTGCTGTTCCTGGGTTGCAGCCTGGAGCAGGACAAGACGCTCGAGCTGTTCAAGTCCGTCGTGGACGAGGCTGCGTTTGAGATCCCGGATCACTTTGCCCTGCTCAATGAGCCCGCCACGCTGCAGGAGCGTGCCCGCAAGGAAGATCGGCTTTTGCAACTGAAAATCCGGCCGCTGTGGTACGCGACGCCAGTGGATGCCGATGACGGGCCGGATCACAGCCTGTTGGAGCAGATTCTCAAGCTCGCCATTGCGGTAGCGCGCAAACAGGTGGTGTTTGAATGATCAACTTTGAGTCTCTCGAAGACCTTTCCCTGCTGCGCGAATCCGTCTCGCTGGAATGCAAGCTGGCCAGCGGGCGTGATGGAAAGGGTGCGCTGCCGGAGGACTTCTGGCCCACCTACAGCGCCATGGCCAATACGGACGGTGGCGTGGTCATACTGGGCATACGCGAGCGCAAAGGGCTGTTTGAGCCGGTGGGTATCGAGAGTATCGACAAGGTTCGGGCGGAGCTATTCAACAATCTGAACAATCGGCAGAAGGTCAGCATCAACCTGCTGACTGACGACCAGGTACGCGAATGGATTGTGGAAGGCAAGACGCTGCTGGTCATCGAGATTCCCCGTGCCCGGCGGCAGCAACGCCCCGTCTATCTCACCCGCAACCCCTTTGATGGCAACACCTACCGGCGGCTTAACGAGGGTGATCGCCCGCTGCCCGACGAAGAGGTCAAGCGCATGCTGGCCGAGCAGGTGGAGGACAGTCGCGACGACCGGATTCTGCGCGGTTTCGGCTTTGCCGATCTGGACATGGGCAGCTTTCGGGCCTATCGCCAGGTGTTTGCCAACCGCGAACCCGGCCACCCTTGGAACGAAAAGGACGACCAGGAGTTTCTACGCCTGATTGGTGGCTGGCGTCGTGACCGGGATACCCAGGAGGCGGGCCTGACCCTTGCGGGTTTGCTGATGTTCGGGCAGATGAGCGTCATTCAGGAAGTGTTGCCCAACTACATGCTCGACTATCAGGAGCGCCCCGAGGCCCGCACGGAGCGCCGCTGGGTCGACCGCCTGACCTTGGACGGCAAGTGGTCGGGCAACCTCTATGATTTCTACCGCAAGGTTTATCTGAAGCTCACGGCCGATTTGAAGGTGCCGTTTCAGCTCGAAAAGGGTGAGCGTCAGGACGAAACGCCCGTGCATGTCGCCCTGCGCGAGGCGTTGGCCAATGTTCTGGTTCATGCGGATTACACCGAGCGCGCGTCGGTGCTGGTGGTCAAGCGGCCCGACATGTTTGGTTTTCGCAACCCCGGTCTGATGCGCATTCCGGTCGAGGTGGCGCTGCATGGCGGCGAGCCAGATTGCCGCAACCGGAACTTGCACAAGATGTTCCGGTTTGTGGGTGTCGGTGAACAGGCGGGCACAGGTATCCCCCGAATCTTCCAGGGCTGGAATTCCCAACATTGGAATCCGCCCAAGCTCTACGAGTCGTCAATACCGTACAACCAGACCTTGCTGGAACTACGGATGATCGATCTGTTCCCGGCGGAGATCATTGCAGACTTGCGTATCCGGTTCGGGACACTGTATGACCAGCTTCCGCATGAGGAACGCGTGGCGCTTGCGCTGGCGGGTAGCGAGGGTACGGTCAATCACGCCCGTTTGTGCGCTGTGTCATCTGCCCACCCCGTAGAAGTGACACGCACGTTGCAGCACCTGACCCAGTTGGGCGTATTGAACTCGACAGGTTCGGGGCGGGGGGCGGTGTATTTTCTGCCGGGTCAGAACTTGCCGACGCCAGACGATGTTTTTGGGCCTTCCGCTCAGGGAGCGGCTGCCAGCTCCTCAATTTCGAGTGTCAGCTCCTCAAATTTGACCAGCAGCTCCTCAGTTTTGGTCGGGACCTCCTCAGCTACCAGCCAACTGCACGATGCTGATGGATACCTGCGCTCCGGTCAGTTGCCCCTGCCGGTCATCAGCGACCTGAAAGCCTTGTCACCTGAGTTGCGGGCGAGGCTGGAAGCGTTGGCGGCAGAGCCCCGGCAAAAGAAGAAGCTTGACCCCGCCATCATGGAGGCGGCAGTTCTGGCGGTCTGCGAGGGGCACTACTTGACCCTGATGGCCTTGGCTGAGCTGGTGAATCGCAAACCCGCTTCTCTCAGAAATGTGTACCTGTCGCCCATGGTACGGGCTAAGTCTTTGAGCTTGGCCTTCCCCACAACGCCCACACACGAACGACAGGCTTATTGCGCCACTTCATCTTTGCCGCCTGTCTCGGATTCGGCAGCGTGATTTCATAAGTAACTGATTGTTATGTATTTTCTTATTTCATCGCAAACCGGATCAGCTATCAGATAGCCGAGGGCGCACAAGGGTTTCAAGATGCTGAACGAACAACAACTCGAAGATCTCTGCTTGGGCTGGTTCCAGGAGGCCGGCTGGCGTTTCGCCCACGGCCCGGACATTGCGCCGGACAGTGGCGCGCCTGAGCGCACCGACTTCCGGCAGGTCGTTCTGCGCGAGCGCCTGTTGGCCGCACTGGCCCGGATCAACCCGCAGATTCCACCCGCAGCCCTGGAGCAGGCTGCGCATGCGCTGCAGAGGGTGAGCGCGCCGCAGATGGTGGTGCGTAACCGCAGCGTGCACCGACTGCTGTTGAACGGCGTGCTGGTGGAATTTTCAGTGGGAAACGAGAAGAAGACCGATCTGGTGCACTTCATCGACTTTGCGCAGCCCAGCAACAACGACTTTCTGGCGGTGAACCAGTTCACCATCACCGGCACCAAGCAGCCGCGCCGGCCGGATGTGATCGCCTTTGTAAACGGGCTGCCGGTGGCGGTGGTGGAGCTGAAGAACCCCGCCAATGAGCAGACGGACGTGTGGGATGCCTTCAACCAGTTGCAGACCTACAAGGACGAGATCGGCGACCTGTTCAACAGCAATGCCGCTCTGGTGGTGAGCGATGGCTGGACGGCACGCGTGGGCTCGCTCACCGCGAACGCGGAGCGCATGCTGCCCTGGCGCACCATCGCCAACGAAGACGACCGGCCGCGCCTGCAGATGGAGCTGGAGACGGTGGTACGTGGTTTCTTCAAGCCCGAGCTGTTTCTGGACTACGTGCGGCACTTCGTGCTGTTCGAGCAGGACGGCGACAGCATCATCAAGAAGATTGCCGGCTACCACCAATTTCACGCCGTGCGCGAGGCAGTGCGCGCCACGGTCATTGCTGCGCGGGATACGGACAAAGGCGTGCTGGAGGTGCACGAAGAGCGCGCGACCTACGGCAAAGAGGTGAAGCCGGGTTCGCGTAAAGCTGGGGTGGTTTGGCACACGCAGGGTTCGGGCAAGAGCATCACCATGGCCTGCTATGCGGGCAAGCTGCTGCAACAGCCCGAGATGAAGAACCCCACGCTGGTGGTGGTGACCGACCGCAACGACCTCGATGGCCAGTTGTTCGCGACCTTCAGCGCCGCCAGTGATTTGCTCAAGACCACCCCAGTTCAAGCCGGCGACCGCGACGAGCTGCGTGGAATGCTGGCCTCGCGTGAAGCGGGCGGAATCATCTTCACCACGGTGCAGAAGTTCGCGCTGCTGGAGGGTGAGGAGGCACACCCGCTGCTCTCCGGCCGCAGCAATATCGTGGTGATCTCGGACGAAGCTCACCGCAGCCAGTACGGCACCAAGGGCCGGCTGGACACCAGAACCGGCAAGTACGTGTTCGGCTACGCCAAGCATTTGCGCGATGCGCTGAAGAACGCCACCTTCATCGGCTTCACCGGTACGCCGATTGCGCTGGAGGACAAGGACACCCGCGCGGTCTTTGGCGACTATGTCAGCATCTACGACATCCAGGATGCGGTGGACGACGGCGCCACGGTGCCCATCTTCTACGAGAGCCGTCTGGCCAAGCTCGACGTGAATCAGGCGGAAATCGACGCGCTCAACGAGCAGGTCGAAGAAGTGGTCGAGGACGAAGAGGACATCGCCAGCCGAGAGAAGACCAAGAGCGAATGGGCGGCTTTGGAAAAGCTGGTGGGCTCGGAGCCCCGGCTGCAGCAGGTGGCGCGTGACCTGATCCAGCACTTCGAGGCCCGGGTCTCAGTGGTGGACGGCAAGGCGATGATCGTGTGCATGAGCCGCGACATCTGCGTGCAGCTCTACAACGCCATTTGTGTGGGCGACGAGAACACCCCCCCTCTGCGGCCTGAGTGGCACAGCACCGATCCGGAGCAAGGCGCGATCAAGGTCGTGATGACCGGCTCTGCCGCAGACAAAGCCTTGCTGCAGCCGCACCTCTACAGCAAGCAAGTGAAGAAGCGGCTGGAGGCGCGCTTCAAGGACGTGAACGACCCACTGAAGTTGGTGATCGTGCGCGACATGTGGCTGACCGGATTCGATGCACCGTGCTGCCACACCATGTACGTCGACAAGCCCATGAAGGGCCACAACCTGATGCAGGCCATCGCCCGCGTCAACCGGGTGTTCAAAAACAAGCCGGGCGGTCTGGTGGTCGATTACATCGGGATTGCCAACGAGCTGAAGGCTGCGCTCAAGACCTACACCGATGCCAAGGGCAAAGGTGACCCGACGCACAACGCGGCGGAAGCGCTGGCCGTGTTGCTGGAAAAAATGGACATCGTGCGCGGCATGATGCACGGCTTCGACTACGGCGCGTTCGAGACCCAGGCCATCCAGCTTCTGGTGCCTGCGGCCAATCACATCCTGGGCCTGAAGGACGGCAAGACGCGTTTCCTCGACACCATGGTGGCCGTGGCCAAGGCGTTCTCGCTATGCGGCACGCTCGACGAGGCAGGAGTCCTGCGCAAGGAAATCGCCTTCTTCTCGGCCATCAAGGCGGCCATCAACAAGTTCACGACGGTGGACAAGAAGCGCAGCGACGCCGAGAAGAACAGCGCACTCAAGCAGATTCTGGACAACGCCATCATCTCCGATGGCGTGGCCGACGTGTTTGGGCTGGCAGGGCTGGACAAGCCGAACATCGGCCTGCTGTCGGACGAATTTCTCGAAGACGTGCGCCAGATGGAAAGCCGCAATCTGGCGGTGGAGTTGCTGGAAAAACTGCTGCGCGACGAGATCAAGTCGCGCGCACGCAACAACGTGGTGCAGGAAAAGAAGTACGGCGACCGCCTGCTGGAGACCCTGCGCAAATATCACAACCGCGCGATAGAAACCGCCCAGGTCATCGAAGAGCTGATTCAGATGGCCAAGGAGTTCCAGGCCACGCTGGAACGGGAGGCCGCGCTCGGTCTGGGCCACGACGAGATCGCTTTCTACGACGCGCTCGCCAACAACGAAAGCGCCGTGCGTGAGTTGGGCGACGAGGTGTTGAAGAAGATCGCCATCGAGATCACCGAGAAGCTGCGCGCCAGCACCACGGTCGATTGGCAGGTGCGTGAGAGCGTGCGCGCCAAACTGCGCATCCTCGTGCGGCGATGCCTGCAGAAGTGGAAGTACCCACCCGATCAGCAGCCTAACGCTGTGGAACTGGTGCTCAAGCAGGCTGAAGAGCTGTCCAACAGCTGGACGATGTGAAAGTTGCCGAGATCGGCAGAAATGAATTAACCGCTATGCGGTGTCTTCGACAAAGCGAAGTCACCGAGAGACGCGTGTTGGTTGGATCTCTGATGGCGTGGTCTGGCTCGTCAATGTCGGCGCAGGACGCCAAGTCATCTGCCGCCGCCGAGTCACCGCAGCTCGTTTCGTCCGCGATCTGCGCGTGCTCACCTCATCCTTCGGTGACCTCGTCGTTCATGAGGCGGAATGCGATCCACAGCCCGAGCAGCACGTTGCATACGGCGAAGCCGGCCAGCACCCAGTTCACCGCAGCCGGCAGCTCGCGCGTACGCAGCACCCAGGAGATCGCCGACGACAGCCCGTTGAGGGCGATCAGCAGCCAGAACTGGGGATTACGCGGCTGGATGAGCCGTGAAAGCTTCATGGGGTTGTCCTCGTGATGCCGCCCCGGGGGCCGGGCGACAGCCTCGCATTATCGTCCGGGAGCCGGCCCGCTCGGAACCCATCGGTCCCATGCTGAAGCTCGAAAACATGAAGGCAATCTCCCTCGACCTGGACGACACGCTGTGGCCCGTCTGGCCCACCATCGCGCGCGCCGAGCAGGCCCTCCACGACTGGCTCGTGCTCAACGCGCCGCTGACCGCGGCCATGTACGCGAGCCCGCACGCGCTGCGCGAGATCCGCGACGCCGTGGGGCGGCAGCGGCCCGATCTCGCCCATGACATGACGGCGCTGCGCTGCGAATCGATCCGGCTTGCGCTGTCCAGCGCGGGTGACGACCCGCAACTGGCCGCGCCCGCCTTCGACGTCTTCATCGCCGAACGCCACAACGTCACGTTCTTTCCCGACGCGCTCCCCGCGCTGGAATTCCTCGCCGCCCGCTATCCGCTCGTGAGTGTGACCAACGGCAACGCCGAGCTGTCGCGCGTGGGTCTGGCACCTTTCTTCGTCGCCAGCGTCGCCGCGCTCAAGGTCGGCGTGTCCAAGCCCGACCCCCGCATCTTCCAGGCCGCGGCCGAGGCCGTCGGCGTGCAAGCGCACGAAGTGCTGCACGTGGGCGACGACGCGGTCATGGACGTGCTGGGTGTCCAGGACGCTGGCATGCAGGCGGTCTGGATCAATCGCGAACAGGCGGCGTGGCCGCATGCGGGGAGGCCGCATCTGGAAGTGCTTGACCTCGGCGTCCTGGTCGACGTGCTGGGATAGGTGGATCCGCGGGTGAGGCTGAGGGGTATCGCGTTTGGCCGGGGCGTCTGAACTTGATCTTCATGTCCGTGAGGCCCTCTCGGCCAACACCGCTGAGTTGCCGTCCCGATGGACCGCGCAGTGCAGGTGCGGCTCTTCCCAAGTCGCTGCCGCTCGCGCCGTAATCACTTACTCCGCGTTCGGCCTCTGCCGGTCAGCCTGCGACGACTGAACGAAAGCAGTGTTGTGCACAACTGCCACATGTCGTAAAGCGCTGTCGAACGGCTGGTCTTCGGGGCATCGAACTGATCGTCTTGGCACATCTGTCGGTCGAGAAGTCGAATTAGTGACCGCAGGGCAGACATAGATTGCCGCGTCTAGCCAGCCTTCGAATGTTGCAATGCGGCAGCCGCGTAACGTCGGGCCAGGCCGCACTCCCAACGCCGAGCAGGCGCCACAGTTCAGCGCTGGCGTCGGATGGCTTCCTCAAGCACCGGGAATGTCAGCGCGAAGAATCGCTGATTTAGTGTGCGGCATTGCGTCATGCCCCGTCGCACACCGTCGGGGTCGAGTTGCCTTAGCGCCGTGGTCAAGCGACCTATTGTGGCGTCGCAGAGATCCTGCCAGTCTTCCGTGATGGCTTCAATCTCGTCGGACGCGCCACTCGCATAGTGGCTGCGCAACGCCTCTCTGTCGATGCCCCCCTGGGCCTGCAACTCGCGGTCGATGCGGCTAAACGCCTTGGCGCAGGCTTCGATCTCGTCAGGCGACCAGTTCGCATCGGCGAAGCGCTCCAGCACCTCCCAGCGTACGCGGTTGTGCATCCGAACAGCGCGGAGCAGCACTCGGGTATGCGGCGCGATGCCGTGCGCCGGTGTGTTCGAGAACTCTTCGAGGAAGAACAGATGGAACTTAAACTCGTCGCTTATGCCATCGTGCTCCATCGAGTGCAGCACGGGTCGCATCACGCAGCCGCCCTGCACGCTCTCGAATGTGCCGGTCATCGGCCGAAATACGTTGCCGGCACTGGCCTTCCTCAGCACGGCAACAAGTTCCTCGAGCCACGGGCTGTTGCCATCAGCCGGCCGCACATTGGCCACCAACTGGCCCCAGATCCGTGGAGGCTCGACCTTGCCGAACAGGTTGGCTGTTAGGCGATCGGTCTCAACCACGCAGGCATCGAGGTCGGTGGCGACCGCGAGCCGTTCGGGACCGCGAACCTCAAGCGTGGCCCGGTAGTTGAACGCCACGGGCATGCGTGGCGGACGCAACACGTGGGCGATGCGCGTGGCTGCCTGCAGAATCGTCGCGTCATCGAGCGACGGGTTTAGCGCCTCCCATCCGGGCAATGGATCGGCCCGGCGAAAAAGGCCATCTAGGAAGCGCTGCAAGTGCGCGACATCACCGGGCACCGACTGGAACCCGTCGATGGCGCGAGGCAGCGAGGCATTCGGGTGGTGTAGGCAAATCAGCCGCTCCAACTTGCGCGATGTCGCGCTGGCGCGGAACATGCCCGTCTCGTACATGCACCAGCCGCTTGGCTCGCCAGCCTCGGAGATTAGGATCACAAACCAGTGCGACGCCTTGGTCGCCGACTCGATCTCCGATTTGTAGTCTTGGCCCGAGATGCGGGTCGTGAACTCGTCGGCGAATGTCACCGTGACCTGATGCGACGATAGCGCCCGGAAGACCTCGGCCACGGTTCGTGCGGCCTCGGCGTCGACGCCGACGCGGTAGCTGATGAAGGCAATGATTCGCCCCTCGTGCAGACTGTCGGCGACGCGGTGCATTGCGGAGGCGTAGTTCGGTTCATCTTTCAACACGCAGTGCGCACGCTTGAGGTTCTCGGCAGCGGCGGGATAGCGGCGGAGCAGTTTGGGCAGCATCTCCTCGCCCCGCAAATGCGAGAAGTCGGCGTCAGGCGTGTCCGATGCGCGGGTGAACTCGATGAAGTTCCGTTTCATGGCAGTCTATTCCTTCGTCATCACCGCCACTACCGTCACCGCCAGACGGTAAGACTAGCGCCTCACTTTAGTTGCGGCGGCGGCTCGAAATCCAGACGCTTCGTTCAGCGCGGTGCGGACCTGTCAACTGCAGATACTGGAACACGAAACCGGCCCCGCCGCAATCCCATCGCGGAGCCCCCAAAGCGGTTCTAGGATAGGAAACTAAGACGACCTGTTCTTTGCCTGACGGCAGGCCAGATCGGGCGCTCGACGGGTTGATCGCCGTCTTCGGGGCGAGCGTTGCCCGTTGAGCGTGCATGGACGCGACGGGTCAGGGATGCCAGCCGGTTCATGAGGGAAGCTCTGATCTATTCAGAGCCGGTAAAATACTGAAGTCATAAACCGCGCTACCCCCATGAAGCAAACGACCTTCGCCTCGCTGGCTTTCGAACGGAAGAAGAAACAGACGCGCCGGGAGCGCTTCCTGGCCGAGATGGAGCAGGTCGTGCCATGGGCAGCGCTGCTTGCGGTGATCGAACCGCACTACCCGACGACGGGTCGACGCGGTCGTCCGCCGATGCCTCTGGCGACAATGCTGCGGATCTACTTCATGCAGCAGTGGTACGCGCTGTCGGATCCGGCGATGGAAGACGCGCTGTACGAGATCGAGTCGATGCGCCGCTTTGCCGGTCTGGATCTGACCGACGATGCGATGCCCGACGAGACGACGATCCTCAAATTCCGCCATCTGCTCGAGAAGCATGGACTGACCTCGCAGATGATGAACATCATCAACGACACGCTCGAAGCAGAGGGCCTGCTGCTCAAGGGTGGCACGATGGTCGACGCCACGATCATCCACGCCCCGCCTTCCACGAAAAACCAGGACCGCAAGCGCGACCCCGAGATGCATCAGACGAAGAAGGGCAACCAGTGGTACTTCGGCATGAAGGTCCACGTCGGAGCCGACTTGAATTCCGGCCTTGTTCACACAGTGTCGGTCACGCCGGCCAACGTTTCGGACATCAGCCAGTTGCCGCACCTGGTACGTGAAGATGATCGGGCAGTGTTCTGCGACAAGGGCTACGTCAACAACAAGCTCAAGCGCCTGGCGCGCAAGGCCGGTGTGTTCTGGGGTGTTTCGCTCAAGGCCAGCAAGCCGCATCCGCTGACCGGCGCGAACAAGCACTTCAACCACAAGATGTCGTCGATCCGCGCGCGGGTCGAGCACGTCTTCCGCGTCATCAAGCGCCAGTTCGGTTATACGAAGGTGCGCTACAAGGGGATCGAGAAGAACGCCGCCCAGGTGTTCTCGCTGATCGGTTTGACCAATCTTTATCTGGCGAGGCGCGCCTTGATGAATTGATGGGCGAAATCCGCCCGCTGCGCCCGAAAACGGGCGATCTGGGCCGAAAAGGCCTCGAAAAACAGCGGTAGAAGCGGAAAAGGCAATCATCGGAGTCGGTGGAAACGGCTGGCTTGGGTGGGCGTGCTCAGAACATCGATTGATCAGGGATTCCTTAGGAGTCCCGTCCGGTGCGTCGATGTCCTCCGTGGGCCTACTCGCCCAGAAAGCCCGAAGTCCATCGGCACGTGACTCCGATAACTCGGCAAGCACAGCCTCATCGAGCTTGCCTTCCGCGTTAGCCGCCTAGAGAACGGCGGCCACCTCCTATTCACTTGTCTTGGTCACAGGATCTTCGCCGAGCGCTTGAGCGACCAGATCGAGTAATGCAATGTCCGGCTCCAGCCCCGCTGCTTCGCTGAACTTGAGGAAGCGATCACGGATGAAGCGCGCCAGTTCACCAAAGCGCAGCGGACAGCGTTCAACGAAGGGGGCTACAAGGCGCAAGGCTTCGGATGCCGCATTCGCAGACTGCACATGGCGGTCCAAAGCGAAAAGAACTGTCGATGTGACGGCGAGACTCGTCGCCAGTTCAGGCAAAAATGCGTCGGGCCGGGTGCGCGCCAGCTCCCGCCGAATCTCAACGGCCTCTTGGCTGGCGGCCAGCGCCTCCTCCCGACGGCCGAGATCGGACAAGCGAAGGCCAACGTTATTCAGGCTCACCGCTAGATCGGGCAGGAACGCATCGGGCCGGGTGCGTGCCAGCTCCCGCCGAATCTCCAAGGCCTCTTGGCTGACGGCCAGCGCCTCCTCCCGACGGTCGAGATCGGAAAGCATGGCCCCGGTGTTATTCAGGCTCCCCGCCAAGTCGGGCAGGAATGCGTCGGGGAGGGTCCGTGCCAGGTCCCGCCGAATCTCGACGGCCTCCCGGCTGGTGGCCAGCGCCTCCTCCCGACGGCCGAGATCGGAAAGCATGGCCCCGGTGTTATTCAGGCTTGCCGCCAAGTGGGGCAGGAATGCGTCGGGCCGGGTGCGTGCCAGTTCCCGATACAACTCGACAGACTCCTGGCTGGCGGCCAGCGCCTCCTCACGATGGCCGAAATCGGACAGGCGAAGGCCAACGTTGTTCAGGCTCCCTGCCAGGTCGGGCACGAACGCATCGGGCCGGGTGCATGCCAGTTCCCGATACAACTCGACGGCCTCCTGGCTGGCGGCAAGCGCCTCCGCCCGACGACCGAGACCGGAAAGCATGACCCCGGAGTTATTCAGACCCTCCGCCAGGTCGGGCAGGAACGCATCGGGCCGGGTGCGCGCCAGCCCCTGATACAATTCGACGGCCTCTTGGCTGGCGGCCAGCGCCTCCTCCCGACGGCCGAGATCGGACAAGCGAAGGCCAACGTTGTTCAGGCTCACCGCCAGATCGGGCAGGAACGCATCGGGCCGGGTGCGTGCCAGTTCCCGTCGAATCTCGATGGCCTCCTGGCTGGCGGCCAGCGCCTCCTCCCGACGGCCGACACCGGAAAGCATGGCCCCGGTGTTATGCAGGCTCCCCGCCAGGTCGGGCAGGAATGCGTCGGGGAGGGTGCGTGCGAGCTCCCGCCGAATCTCCAAGGCCTCTTGGCTGACGGCCAGCGCCTCCTCCCGACGGCCGAGACTGGAAAGCATGGCGCCGATGTTATGCAGGCTCCCCGCCAAGCCGGGCAGGAATGCGTCGGGCCGGGTGCGTGCCAGCTCCCGATACAACTCGACGGACTCCTGGCTGGCGGCCAGCGCCTCCTCCCGACGACCGAGACTGGAAAGCATGGCTCCGATATTACTCAGGCTCCCCGCCAAGTGGGGCAGGAATGCGTCTGGCCGGTTGCGTGTCAGCTCCCGTCGAATCTCCACGGCCTCCTGACTGGCGGCCAGCGCCTCCTCCCGATGGCCGAGACCGAAAAGCATGGCCCCGGTGTTATTCAGGCTCGTCGCCAAGTCGGGCAGGAACGCATCGCGCCGGGTACGTGCCAGCTCCCGTCGAATCTCGATGGCCTCCTGGCTGGCGGCCAGCGCCTCCTCCCGACGGCCGAGATCGGACAGGCGGATGCTCAGCGTGTCGAGGCTGGCGGCCAAATGGCCCAAGGCTGATCCGTGCTGATCGTTGGTGGCGTCCTGCTGAGCATTCAACGCTGCGCAGTGTTCGCGGGCCGACCGGGTGCGCCGCGCGGCGACCTGATACGCCAGATCCATCAGCGACAACGATTGCTGCGGCAGCGCGCTCGCGATCGCTTCGAGCGCGTCGTCGTCGAAGGTGTCCACTTGCCGCACAACGCGATCGGCCAGCGCACCCGGAACGTCGACGATGACCGCGACCAGGTCCTCGGCCAGCAAGGCTGTATGCCGTACGACGAGTCGGTCGAGCAGCGTGCAGGCACGCGCACTGGCCCGCGTACCATGCTCAGGTTGGGTGGCGCGCTGCAGCACCGTGAGTAACCGACGACGCCATGTCGATCGTGTGTCGATGGGCTCGGCTTCGATCCAGCTCAGGCACCCATCGATCAGTTCGGCATCGCCGACCAGGGCGACGTGATGTTCGCCGATCAGATCCGGCTCGAGGGGAGCGACCGCACCGGTGTCCCGGCCATACAGCCGGTACAGTTTGCGCGCCACAGGCTCCACCGTTGCGCGGGCCGTGCGGAGCCCTTGGTAAAACGCGTCGGCCATCAGGATACGTTCGGTGCCCCGCTCTGACGGTACGCCTTGCACCGCCGTAAGCTGTGCGACACCGCGCGCCAGGTCGCGCATGCCGTCATCGTCCAGCGGGCCGGCAAGCATACGCCAATGGCTGCGCTCCAGGCCGAGCACGCGGCTCAGCAACTCGTCGATACGGCTCAGCCCGGCGTTCGGTGCGGCCCCCGCAAGCCATAGCAGCGCCTCCATTTGAATCGCCAGCGGCCGGCTGTAGTCTTCCCCGCTCCCGATGCGACGGCGTCGCTCCGGCCCGGGATCGGCGGTGGGCAGCTCATAGCCCTGGGCGCCGAGCAACGGCTCGAATGCTTCAAGGCTGGCCTCGAACAGGCCGAGTCGATCCTGTTCGGCATCGAATGGCTGCAACTCCACCACCGCTGACGCGCCGCCTCTACTACTGAACAAACGCTGCAGTTCGGGCATCTCGTCATACAACGCGGTCCACCAGTCGCCTGCGCTGCGTGCCAGCAAGACGAGGCGAAGCGGGCGGAGCGCGTCATCAGAGCGCCCGCACAAGCGCTCGGCGATTCGCCTCACCTCGTCCTGCCGGCCTTCCGCATAGTCGATAACGATCAACAGCCCCTGGTCATCGCTCTGGGCAATCAACTGATCCAGCGCCTGCCAACGCTGTTTCAGCGTCGATTCGACCTGCTCGTGGGCACGCTCGAAGAAGCCGGTCGTCCACCCCTGTCGGCGAAGGGCTGCTGCGACTTCGATCAGGAGCCGCGTCTTGCCCAGCCCGCCCGGCCCGTGGATCAGTCGTGCGGCAACCGGCCGCCGGTCCTCGCACCAATCGAGCAGTTGCGCCTTGAGGCCTGTCGCATCGACATAGCCGACCATCTCGAACTTCGCCTGCAGCAGGTCTGTCGGACTGACCTCAAGGGGATCGCGCGCAAGTCGGCACTGCTTGGGATCAAGCAGCCGATGGCCATGCTGGCGGAAGTAGATTTCGTACAGCGGCACACGGGTTGGAAGCGGCGTGCCCACCATGATCTTCGCGATTGTCGCCAGGATGCCCGCGTGATCCTCGATCTCGTCGATATGATGGATGTTGAAAGGTTCGGGAATTTCGCCGAAGGGCATGTCCGTTGGCCGTACATTGACCAGCTTCCCCTGCGCCTGTGCGCTGACGGCCTCCGCATAGACGTAATCCGAAATCATCGCGCCTCGCGTCCAGATCACCACCACGACCCGTGCCTTTTCGAGGGCGGCTTTGATCTGTTCGGAGTACGATCCCCGACTCTCGAGTTCATGGTCCCACCACACCGACCCGGCGCCGTATTGCGCTTCGATCACATCGACGAGTTCGCAGGTGAGTTTCCGATGTCTCGACGAATAGCTGATGAAAATGGGCTGCACGAGAACCCCCGAGCGGAACTGCATCAGTCGGTGAGCATACATTCGCGTTGGCGGGAAGGTGCCGCCGATTGTTGGCCGCTGAATAGGATGGCTTTCATGGTTCCGGTCCGCCATCAGCACACGGTGATGGCTTCCGGGCTTTACCTGCTCGTTGTTCGCTGATCGTGCTAAACATTCCGGGCGCGAAATCAGCGGTTGACGAACTCTTGAGGTCGACATCTGCAAAGTATGAGATCGATCTGAACTCACCGGGCCGATATGCCGGTACGCGTCGGTGGACTAAACCGCTCGCGCGGTAGTGTCACTCCGCCCGGGCGCCTGGGGTAGCCGGAAGCAGAGGCGCTGTTTCCTACGGTGAGAACAGAGGCAATCCGCCTCGTTCTCCGATAGGAGCAGTGCCATGACCTCCTCGACGCAAACCATCAGTCCGTTGCGCCAGCGCATGATCGACGATATGCGGATGCGCAAGCTCTGCGACAAGACGCAAAGCGCATACATCCGCGCGGTAAGGCAGTTCACCGCCTATCTAGGCCGTCCGCCCGATACGGCCACGATCGAGGAACTGCGGTGCTACCAGTTGCACCTGGTCGATCACGGGATCTCACCGATCTCGCTGAACGCCGCGATCACCGGGTTGAAGTTCTTCTTTGACGTCACGCTGGGCGACTCCGAGCGCATGGCGAAGATGCAGCCGGTGCGCGTACCGCGCACCCTGCCTGTGGTGTTGAGCCGCGAGGAAGTGGCGCGGCTGATCGCCGCCTCCGGCAATCTGAAACACCAGACGGCGTTGTCGGTCGCCTATGGGACCGGCCTGCGGGCAAGCGAAGTCGTTGCACTCAAAGTGGGTGATATCGACAGCGGGCGCATGACGCTGCGCGTCGAACAAGGCAAGGGACGCAAGGATCGTTACGCGATGCTCTCGCCGGTATTGCTCGAGCGTCTGCGCGTGTGGTGGCGCGTGGCCCGCAGCCAGGGGAAGATGCTCGACGGCGGGTGGCTGTTTCCCGGCCTCAATCCGGTCGAGCCGCTCAGCACACGTCAGCTCAATCGCGCGATCAAGACCGCTGCCGAGGCGGCCCACATCGACAAGCGCGTCTCGATGCACACGCTGCGGCACAGCTTCGCCACGCACCTGCTCGAACAGAAGGTCGATATCCGGGTGATCCAGGTCCTGCTCGGCCACAAGAAGCTCGAGACCACAGCGCTCTACACCCAGGTCGCCACCGATATCCTGCGCGAGGTGATCAGTCCGCTGGAGCGCTTGCAGCCTGCGTAAGGGAACACCGTGGGGCACGGCACCCTGGAGGTCGCCGACATCTTTCGCACTTGCGGTCCGGCCTGGCGGCAAACGACCCGCCTCAGCCTGGGGCAGCTCAAGGTCATGTCGGCCATCGAACAGTGCCGCAGTGCGGCGCTGGGCGGGCATGTGCTGCGCTGCACGGACTGCGGACACGTCGAGATTGCCTACAACTCGTGCCGCAACCGGCATTGCCCCAAGTGCCAGGGGCGTGCCGCACGGCGCTGGCTCGAGGCCCGTCAGGTCGATCTGCTGCCGGTCGAGTATTACCACGTCGTCTTCACCGTCCCGGCGCCGATCAGCGCCATCGCTTACACGAACAAGGCGCTCCTCTACGGGCTGCTGTTCGAGCTCGCGGCCGAGACGCTGCGCACGATCGCGGCCGATCCGAGACATCTGGGCGCACAGATTGGCGCTACCCTGGTCCTGCACACCTGGGGGTCGGCGCTGACGCATCATCCGCATGTGCATGGGATCGTCCCCGGTGGCGGGCTGTCACCCGACGGTTCGCGGTGGATCGCGTGCCGACCGGGCTTCTTCCTGCCGGTCCGGGTGCTGTCACGGTTGTTTCGGCGACGCTTCCTTGAGGAACTCGCCAAGCTCCACGGTACCGGGCAACTGCGCTTCTTCGGCACGGACACCAAGCTGGCTGACCCGGCCACCTTTGCCGCGTGGCTCAAACCGCTGCGTCAATGCGAATGGGGTCGTCTATGCCAAGCGCCCCTTCGCCGGGCCAGCTGCCGTGCTCGCCTATCTGTCGCGCTACACCCACCGGGTGGCGATCTCGAACCAGCGGCTCGTCGCGCTGGACGAACGCGGAGTCACGTTCCGCTGGAAGGACTACCGGGCCAAGGGGCGCACGCGCTACAAGACGATGACGCTCGAGGCGGGCGAGTTCATGCGCCGCTTCCTGTTGCATGTGCTGCCCGGCGGCTTTCATCGCATCCGCCACTACGGGCTCATTGCCAACGCCGGGCGGCGGGACAATCTCGCGAAGGCCCGTGCGCTGCTGAACGTCGCCCCCACCGTCACGAGCGAGCCCGACGGGGCCGAGCGGTTGGCCTGCCGTCCACAACCGGTCTTCGTGTGTGCCGATTGCGGTGCGCCGATGATCGTCATCAGCACCTTCGAGCGCAGCGCCCCGATTCGCGCGCCACCTCATCGGCCGGGTGCGCCATGAGCGCACGCGCGTCTCCCCACTTCCACCGACGGTCGGCTCTGCGACACACGGAACCGAAAGGCGACGGCTGCGTTCCCGGCTGTCCAGACAGACGTTTCGCTCTGCCGCCACCCCCACGATCGATGCGCCACCGTTGTGCGCCTGCATATCGTGGCGCTCTCACCCCAACGATCAGAAGCGCGATCGCGCAACCGGACGGCAAGGCTGCGCTTCAAATCCCCATAGCCACATCACCCACTCCACGCCCGTCCTGCTAATTCGCGGTTTCCTCCCTCGAGGCTTGTCCGACGCCTGCCACACAGGTCTGTGCATGTTCCGCGGCCTACGCGTTATGGCAGGCGTCAGACAACCCTTAACAAGAGCAGTAAGTTGCGTGTGGCAGCTACCTGAGCACAGCCGACGCTCTACAGACCGACTGGATGAAAGGACGGGCGGCGGCTCCTGGCCGAATGTGCGAGTTCGAGCTGAACGCCCCGTAGCCGCCTTTGGCGATCAGGCGGAGGTCATTCCGAGTAGCTGCACCGGCCGACGACCTGATACTCGCCGCCATCCCGTCGATGACCATTCCACCCTGAGGCCTGCCACCCAGGTCCTGCAGCCGTGGATGGCTCGCGAGTCCACGCGTCGGCAGACGTCATCGCACATAGGCGACGCGAGATCAGCGTCGAGGCGGCCGGTGCCGGATGCGCTCGGTGAGCGATTCGACCGCGTCACCGACGATGAAGGCCTCATACAGGTGGACGGTCGCATCCATGCGGTCTATACGTGAGCAATGTCAGCACCGTGGGCGCGATGCTGTCGCTGCGCCGGGCGGCTGAATCCGGTTCGATCCCGCACGGCATTGATGGCCATGGGAGTGCTCGCGATGCATTGGAAGGGATGGGTTCTTGGCTTCGCCTTCGTTACGGCAGGTGCCGCGATGGCCGCCGAGGTGAAGATGGAGCGCTTTGGTGTGCCCGGGGGGCGCCCGTCCGCACGACGTGGCGCCCGCACCGGAGCCGGGCGGGCCGGTGTGGTACACGGCGCAGGGCCAAGGGGTGCTGGACCCGGCGACCGGTCAGACGCGACAGATTCCGCTGGGCAGGGGCTCGGCGCCGCACGGGGTGATCGTCGGCCCGGATGGAGCGCCGTGGATCACCGACAGCGGCCTGAACGCGATCGTGCGCGGGGACCCGAAGTCGTTCGCGGTGACCCGCTACCCGCTGCCGGAACGCAGCGGCTACGCCAACCTGAATACGGCTGCGTTCGACGGCAAGGGCATCCTCTGGTTCACCGGCCAAGCGGGCATCTACGGCCGACTCGGCCCGGCCACTGGCGCGCTGCGCGTGTTCGACGCGCCACGCGGGCGCGGCCCCTACGGCATCGTCCGCACGCCGGAGGGGGACATCTACTATGCCTCCCTTGCCGGCAGCCACATCGCCCGCATCGACACCACGAGCGGCGAGGTGTGGGCGCCTGAATCGGGCACCGACCATCTGGTCGTCTATCGAACACAGTGAGGGCGCTCGACGCGGCCAGGCGGTGACGTGCGCCGGCTCCTGGCGATCGCCTCGGAGACCATCATGCGAGTGGATCGGCTGGCCATTGTTGGCGTGATGACGGGGAACCCCGTTCAAGACAGGGAAACGGAGGCGGGCGCCTACGCTTTGCTGCAAAAGTACATGGACAGGTTTCCGGACAATCCATGGACCTTGCAGTTCGTGAAGCTCGGCGCGACGAAAGGGGCAGGCGAATGGAACGCGCAGGAAGACGGGATCACCGGCGGGCAATCAAGCGGATTCGAGCAGTCGGCGGGAAGCCTGGGCGTCTATGTACTTGCGCACGGCAGCATGGCGGGCCTGGCCGGTGTCGTCGACGAAGCCAAGTTCTACGTGATGCTGAAGCACCTGAAACTGCTGTCGGTCAGGAAGCTGTGCCTGATCGCCTGCGTCAGCGCGGGTGAGGCGATCAAGGACGGCCATGTCGTGGGCAATCCCAGTACGCTCTGGCGTCTGTGCCAATACCTGGGCGAACAGGGCCGGGATTGCAGGCCGGTGATGGCGGGGTGGAGTTCCTTCGTGACGGTCGTGAATGACGAGATGTTCAAGAAGGACAAGGACGACACGAAGCCGATGACGCTGGGGGAGTGGAAGACGAAGAATGCGAAGGATCGGGGCGTTCTGGATCCGGCAGGATTCATCGGCAAGAAGGCGGTCGACGGACCACGCGGGAAGCCGGAAAAGATACTGGCGTCGAATCCGTTCAGCGACAGCAGCAAGAAGAAGCTGTTCTACATGTACAAGGACGGCGCCATGAGAGTCGCTTACGAAGACTGGACGGATAAAGGATAAACGATGCCGCCTCGCATCGGCACCGAGACGACGCCGATGCTGGAAGTGGCGATGCCGGGTCACCTGTTCCTTGCTGTAGCCGCCCTGGCGAGCGCGGCAGGCGTATCGCATGGCCGCGCTCGAGGGTGCCTCACTCGATGCGCACCGGCACGAAGATGCGCGCGCCGCCGCGCTGGATCAGCAGGGCGAAGCGGTTGCCGGCGCGTTGCAGCAGCTCACGCAACTGGGCCACGGTCGTCACCGGCTGGTTGTTGAGCGCCAGGATGACGTCGCCGCGCTGCACGCCGGCGCGCGCCACCGCACCGCCGCTGCCTTCCACCACCAGACCGCCGCGCACGCCGAGCTGGCTGGCTTCCTGCGGGTTCAGCGGACGGGCGCTGAGCCCGAGCTTCGCACCGATGTTCTCGCCACCCTCCGGCGTGGCGGCGGCGAGCGGCGCGGATTCGGACTTCAGCTCCTCCAGCGTGGCGGCCACTTCGCGGCTGCGACCGTCGCGCCAGACCTCGAGGCGCACCCGCGTGCCGGGTCGCTTCTCGCCGACGATGCGCGGCAGGTCGGCCGATTCCTTGATGCGGGTGCCGTCCAGGCTCAGCACCACGTCGCCCGCCTTGAGACCGGCCTTTTCCGCCGGGCTGCCGGGGTCGACGCTGGCCACCAGCGCGCCGCGCTCGTCGGGCAGGCCGAAGGACTGGGCGAGATCCTTGTCCAGGCCCTGGATGGCGATGCCCAGCCGGCCGCGTTGCACGCGGCCATGGGCGACCAACTGGTCCTTGATGTTCATCGCCACGTCGATCGGGATCGCGAACGAGATGCCCATGAAGCCGCCGGAGCGCGAGTAGATCTGCGAGTTGATGCCGATCACCTCGCCGGCGAGGTTGAATAGCGGGCCGCCGGAGTTGCCCGGATTGATGGCGACGTCGGTCTGGATGAAGGGCACATAGTTCTCGTCGGGCAGGCGGCGCGCCTTGGCCGAGATGATGCCGGCGGTCACCGTGTTGTCGAAGCCGAAGGGCGAGCCCATCGCGATCACCCATTCGCCGACGCGGCTGCGGTCGGCATTGCCGATCTTCACCGCCGGCAGGTTGCGCGCGTCGATCTTCAGCAGCGCGACGTCGGTGCGGCGGTCGATGCCCACCACCTTGGCCTTGAACTCGCGCTTGTCGATCAGCGTGACGGTCACTTCCGAGGCCACCGCGCCGCCGCCGTTGGCGTTGGGGTCGCCGGCGACGACGTGGGCGTTGGTCAGCACGTAGCCGTCGGCGCTGACGATGAAGCCGGAGCCGATGCCGCGATTGACACGCGGGCCGTTGCCCGGCGACCCCGGCATGCCCGGCACCGGCACGCCGAAGCGGCGCAGGAAGTCGTAGAAGGGGTCGTTGGCGAACGGGTTGTCCTCGTTCATCTGCGGCTGCGCGACGCGCTGCACGACGCTGATGTTGACGACGGCCGGGCCCACCTGCTCGACGAGGTCGCCGAAATCCGGCAAGCCGTAGCGGTTGGGCGACACCGTGGCGGACGGCGCCGGCGCTGGCGCGTCGGCGGCGTGGGCGCTGAGGGTGGCCCCGATGGGCAGGCAGGCGGCGAGGGCCAGGGCGAAGGCACGAGTGGCGACAGCTTTGCGCATGAGAGTCCCGTTCAAGACGATGAGGAAAGCACGATCGGTGGACGCGAATCAGCGTGCACCGTTCCCGTGCGGGGGCACGCCTACAAGGTAGGGATCGCTGCGGCGGGTATCAAGAGGCTCGCCGCGGCAGGGCTGCCGCGACCTTGTGCGTCGCTCAGAAGCGCGTGCCCAGCGACAGCCAGACCTGCGGGCCGAGCTCGTTCGCCGGCTTGTCCGGGCCGAAACGCGACAACTGCTGCAGCGGACGGTTGGCGTACTCCTGGTGGCGTCCGAGGAGGTTGATCGCGGTGAGGCGGATTTCCACCGGCCGGCGATCGATGCGGAAGCTGCGCGCCACGCTGGCGTCGAGCGTCGTATATGCCGGCACCGTGTAGCGGAAGGTCGGCGTGAAGCCGAAGCCGGCGTCGAGCGGACCCATGCGCAACAGGGTCAGCGTCGATTGCCAGGCACCGAAGCGCTGCAGCCAGGTGACGCTGGCGGTGTAGGGGGCGACATTGCGCCGGATGTCGGCATCCTTCGCCGCCGCGCGCACCATCGAATGGTTGAGGATGATCTCGCCGTCCGGCCATGGCTTGCTGCGCAACTGGTACTCGATGCCGCTGAGGTGCACCGGGTCGGCCGCGTTGCGCCAGCTCGTCGCGCGCAGCAGGCGCTGGATCAGGTTGGGATCGGCGAGGGCGTTGTCTCCCGGCGCGAGCGTCACGTCGACCTGCCGGCGCACGATCAGGTCGCGGATGGTCTCGTGGAACAGGCGCACGTCCAGCGTGCCCGCCAGCGCCGGCAGGGTGCCGAGGAAGCCGAGCTCGAAGGCGTCCATGCGTGGCGGGCGCAACTCGGGATTGGGCAGGAACCGCTGCTGCAGCAGGCCGTAGACCGGGTCGATGATGCGCGCGTCGACCGCGTTCTCGAACAGGGACGGCTGGCGCCAGGCGCGCGAATAGCCGATGCGCCAGGTGCTCGCCGGCGATGCCTGCCAGTTCAGGAAAAGCCGCGGTGCGAGGCGAGGTTGCTGACCGTCTATGCGTTCGGCGAGCACGCCCAGGTTCCACAGCCACTGGGGCGCGCTGCGCCACTCGAGGTTGCCGAAGAGGCGCAATTCTTCGCGTTCATGCCTGCCCACGTCGCGAAAGTAGAAGGCGGAATCGGTCGACACGCCGCGCCACTCCGCGCCCCACAACAGGCGCAGATCGGGCGCGGCCAGCATGCGATGCTGCAGCTCGAGGTTGTTGCGCACCAGGTCCATGGTGTTGCTGACCGGGATGCGCATCGCCGGCAAGGCTGCGAGATAGGCGGCGAGCGGCGGCGGCAGGTTGGCGCGCGAATCGAGGAACCAGTCGTCACGCAACTGGTTGCGTGCGTGATACCAGGACAGCAGCCACTCCTCGTCGGTACTGGGGGCATGGCGCCAGCGCAGGTGCAGGGTGCTGTCGGTGCTGCGTGCGGTGCGCTCGCGGTCGGTCTCGAACGGCATGCCGGGGTAGCCGCGTTGATTGAACGCCTCGCTGACGCCGGCGGTGAGGTTGATCTCGTCGGCTTCGCTCACCCGCAGGTCGCCACGCAGGTTGAGGACATTGCCGCGGCGGCCATCGTGCAGCCCTGAGAAACCCTCATCGCCAAAATGGCGCACCGTCAGCCTCAGGCCCAACGGGCCGCTGTGTGCGACGGCGCGCGCCTCGACGTCGGCGATGCCGTGGTCGCCCAGGTTGAGCGACACGGTGCTGCCTTCCTCGGTCGCCGTGTGGCGGGTGATGATATTCACCACGCCGAGAAAGGCATTGGAACCGTAAGCCGCGGAGTTGGAACCGCGCACCACCTCCATGCGTTCAATGTTCTGCAGCGATCCGATGTCGGCGGCGTCGCCGAGGGAGCCCAAATTGAGCGAGCGGCCGTCGACCAGCACCTGCAACTGGGCCGGCAGGTCGAAGCCCAGCCCGTGGTAGGTGACCCATTGCGTGTTGCCCCTTTCCTGGCCGATCTGCATGCCCGGGGCGAGCCGCAGCAGCCGGCTGAGGTCGCGATAGCCTGTGGCGGCGATCAGGTCGGCATCGATCACGCTGATGGCGGCCGGTGCATCGCGCAACGGCTGCGGCAGGCGCGAGGCGCTGAGCACGACGGGAAGCGGCTCGAGGTAGGGGTCCTCGTCCGGTACGGCGAGGCAGGCGAGCGGGATCAGACCCAGCATCGAGCATGCGGCGGCACGGAGCGGGACGAGTTTCTGCCTCATTCGGGATCGGGGGCGTGCTTCGGGGGGCGCCGGAGTATAGCCGACGGGCCGGCAGCGGCCGCACGCAGGATTGCCCTAAGGGGGTAACATCGTCGGTTCGAGTCATGCCGATCGTTGCAAGGCGGAACACCGGAGCATTCCATGACCCTTACCGATCTTCGCTACCTCGTCGCGCTGGCCCACGAACGCCATTTCGGCCGCGCGGCCGAGAAGTGTCACGTGTCGCAGCCGACCCTGTCGGTGGCGATCAAGAAGGTCGAGGACGAGCTGGGCATCCAGCTCTTCGAGCGCAGCGCTTCCGAGGTCAAGATCACCGAGACCGGCCGCCGCATCGTGCAGCAGGCCGAGAAGGTGCTGATGGAGGCGAGCCAGATCCAGGAGATCGCTGCCGCCGGCAAGGATCCGCTGGCCGGCCCGCTGCGCCTGGGCGTCATCTACACCATCGGCCCCTACCTGCTGCCGCGCCTGATTCCGCGCGTGCACCAGCTTGCGCCGCGCATGCCGCTGATCATCCAGGAGAACTACACCGCGCGCCTGGCCGAGGCGCTCAAGCGCGGCGAGCTCGACGTCATCATCATCAGCCTGCCGTTCGAGGAACCGGGCGTGGTGGCGCAGCCGGTGTATGACGAGCCGTTCCGCGTGCTGCTGCCTGCCAGTCATCCGTGGACGGCGGAGACGCACATCGACCCGGAGCATCTGGCCGACGACCATTTGCTGTTGCTGGGCGCGGGCAACTGCTTCCGCGAGCAGGTGCTGGAGGTGTGCCCGAGCTGCCGCAACGTGGGCGGGCTGCAGCGCACGCTGGAGGGCAGCTCGCTCGAGACGATCCGCCACATGGTGGCGACCGGGCTGGGGGTGACGGTGCTGCCGAGTTCAGCGGCCGACGACATGACGATGCAGACGCCGCTGGTGGCGGTGCGTCCGTTCTCCGATCCCGAGCCGTCGCGCCGTGTTGCGCTGGCCTGGCGGGTGACCTATCCGCGCAGCGGGGCGATCGACATCCTGCGTGCGGCGATCATGGAGTCGGCCCTGCCGGGCGTGCGGCCGGTCGGGCGGGTACCGGTGCTCGATGCGGCCTGAGTCCAACGTGATAGGCCTTCGGCATGAGGGCGATTCCCACGTTCGATTGGCGCCAAACCTTCGCTCGGCATAGCATCGAAGCGTTCCGGACGGCTTTGCGCCGTGTTTTCAGCGACTCATCAGCGACAAGGAGGACGTAAATGGATATCGACATCGGCATCAACAAGAAGGATCGCGCGAAGATCGCCGAAGGGCTTTCGCGTCTTCTCGCCGACAGCTACACGCTGTACCTGACGACGCACAATTTCCACTGGAATGTCACCGGCCCGATGTTCAACACGCTGCATCTGATGTTCGAGGGGCAGTACAACGAGCTGGCCCTGGCGGTGGATCTGATCGCGGAGCGCATCCGCGCGCTGGGTTTCCCGGCGCCGGGCACCTACAAGGAATTCCAGAAACTCACCAGCATGGCCGAGCCGGAAGGCGTGCCGAATGCGCAGGAGATGATCCGCCAGCTCGTGCTGGGGCAGGAGGCGGTGGTGAAGACCGCGCGTAGCGTGGTGCCGCTGGCCGACAAGGTGGGCGACGAGCCGACCATGGACCTGCTGACCCAGCGCATGCAGATCCACGAGAAGAACGCCTGGATGCTGCGCAGTTTGCTGGAGGAGTGAGCTTTCGGCTCCGCCCTGGGACGTGGGTGCTGTCTTGGGGTGGAGCTTTTTGGCCGGTGCTTGATCGGCGTTGCGGGGGTGGGGTTACCCCCGGAGGGGCGAGGACTGTCTGAGCCGAGCGCAGCGAAGGCGAGTTCCGCAGCCCAGGAGGGGGTAACCCCACCCCCGCAACGCGGCCTGTGCGGATGCTGGGCCGCGTAAAGCCCTGAGTCAGGAAGCCTTGCTTGCGCGCTTGCGCGTGGCGGGCTTCTTTTCCTCTGCGGGCGCCGCTTCAGCCGCGCCTTCAGCTCCGGCAGCTTTCTTTGCCGTGCTCGCCTTCGGCGCCTTGGCTTCGAACTCGAAGCTCACCTTGCCGTCCTTGCCACGTACCAGGAAGGCGGAGAACTTGCGCCGGGTGCGGGCCGACACGAAGCCTTTCAGCAGGTCGGTCTTGCCCTCGGCGAGCAATTTGGCCATCTGCTCGCGCTCGATCGGCTGCTGCAGGATGATCTTGCCGGAGCGGAAGTCGCAGCTCTTCGCCGGGCCGACGGACTTTTCGCAGACGTAGGCCATGCCGTGCTCGAACACGCGGCTGGCGCACTTCGGGCAGGCGCCGATCGGCTGCTGGGCCGAGAAATCGACTGCCTCGGCTTCCTCCCCTTCCTTGGGCTGGCCGAAGTCGAAGGTGGGCTGCTTTTCGTCGTTGAGCACGATGTCGGCGTTGAACAGCCGGCCCATCTTGTTGCGGAAGCCCAGCAGCGGACCGACCTTGCCGTCGCGCAGCAGGGTTTCGATCTCGTCGTACTCGAACTGGCGGCCGGCGACGATCTTCCAGGTGCTCCAGTCGCACGCCTGGCAGGCGAACTTCTTGTAGTTCTCCTTCACCACGCCGCCGCACTTCGGGCACGGCGTCTGCAGGGTGACAAACTCGCCGGGCACGGTGTCGGACTCGTAGCGCTTGGCACGCTCGACGACCTCGCGCGTCATCTCGGCGATCTCCTGCATGAAGGCTTCGCGGCTGAGCTTGCCATGCTCCATTTGCGCCAGCTTGTATTCCCAGCCGCCGGTGAGCTCCGGCGAGGTCAGCGCGGTGACGCCCAGCCCTTTCAGCAGGGTGATCAGCGAGAAGGCCTTGGCGCTGGGGATCAGCTCGCGGCCTTCGCGGTGGATGTACTGCTCGGTGATCAGGCCTTCGATGATCTGCGCGCGGGTGGCTGGCGTGCCGAGGCCGCGCTCGGCCATCGCCGCACGCAGCTCCTCGTCGTCCACCATCTTGCCGGCGCCTTCCATGGCGGAGAGCAGCGTGGCTTCGTTGAAGCGCGCCGGCGGCTTGGTCTGCAGCGACTTGAGCAGGATGTCCTCGGTGGACACGGTCTCGCCCTGCTTCACCGGCACCAGTTGCGGGCCGCCGCCGTCCTTCGCATCTTTCTCGTCATTCGCGGCTTCCTTGCCATACACCGCGAGCCAGCCCGGGTTGACCAGCACCTTGCCCTCGGTCTTGAAGGCCTCGCCCTCGACGCGGGTGATGCGGGTGGTGATCTGGTATTCCGCAGCCGGGTAGAACACCGCGAGGAAGCGCTTGGTGACCAGGTCGTAGATCTTGTATTCGGCGTCGGACAGGTTCTTCGGCAGCGTGCCGGTGGGGATGATGGCGAAGTGGTCGGAGATCTTGGCGTTGTTGAAGATGCGCTTGTTCGGCTTCACCCAGCCTTGCCTGGTGATCTCGTTGGCGAAGGGCGCGTACTGGTCGGGCAGGGTGCGCATGACCTCGCTCACCGTGCCGAGGTAGTCCTCGGGCAGGGCGCGCGCGTCGGTACGCGGGTAGGTCAGCACCTTGTGCTTCTCGTACAGCGCTTGCGCCAGCTGCAGGGTGACGCGGGCGGAGAAGCCGAAGCGGCCGTTGGCCTCGCGCTGCAGGCTGGTGAGGTCGAACAGCAGCGGCGAAAGCTGGGTGGAGGGCTTGGCCTCTTCGGTGACCACGCCCGGCTTGCCTTCGCACTTGGCGCGGATGGCCTCGGCCTGTGCCTTCTCCCACAGGCGGAAGGCGGTGGCGTGTTCGTCACCCTCGGGCTTCTTGAACTTCTCGTCGAACCAGCGCCCGGGGTATTCGCCGGCGGCGCAGCCGAAGCGCGCCTCCAGCTCCCAGTAGTCGCGCGGCTGGAACTTGCGGATGCGGTCCTCGCGCTCGACCACCATCGCCAGCGTCGGCGTCTGCACGCGGCCCACGGTGGTGAGGTGGAAGCCGCCCGTCTTCGAGTTGAAGGCGGTCATCGCGCGGGTGCCGTTGATGCCGATCAGCCAGTCGGATTCGGCGCGGCAGATCGCGGCGTTGCGCAGGCCCTCGACGTCCTGTGCCGCGCGCAGGTGGGCGAAGCCGTCGCGGATCGCCTGCGCGGTCATCGACTGCAGCCAAAGGCGCTGCATCGGCTTCTTCGCGCCGGCGTGCTGGGCGATGAAGTTGAAGATCAGCTCGCCCTCGCGGCCCGCGTCGCAGGCGTTGATGAGGCCGGTGACGTCCTTGCGCTTGATCAGCCGCGTCAGCAGCTTGAGGCGGTCCTCGGTCTTCTCGATCGGCTTCACCGCGAAGTGCGGCGGGATGACCGGCAGGTGGGCAAAGGTCCATTTACCGCGCTTAACCTCGAATTCCTCGGGCAGGGTGAGCTCGAGAAGGTGGCCGACGGCCGACGACAAGACGTAGTCGTCGGACTCGAAGTAGTCCTTCTCCTTGGTGAAGCCGCCCAGCGCACGGGCGATGTCCTGCGCGACGGAGGGCTTTTCCGCGATGATCAGTTGCTTGCTCATGCTCGAGGCCAGCTTGGAGACGCCGAAAGGCATCCCGCATAGGGGTTCGGAAGCGGCGGATGATAAGGAGCGGTCCGGCGGACAGGCAAGAGGGTGGTCGCCACCGGCCGGTCAGTGCAGCACCGGCTGGAATTCACCCTCGTCATCATCGGTGAGCAGCTCGTCAACGATCAGCGTGTCCATCGGATGCTCCTGCTGCCACAGCACCATCAGGACGATCACCTTGAACCGCTCCAGCGTGATCGAGAAGCCCTCCAGCGCCATTGCGCGCTCGATGATCAGTTCGCGGCTGGCAGCGTCCAGCACGCCGGAACTGCCCATGAAGGTCAGGAAGCCACGGCATTCCGTGCTCAGGCGCGCGCATTCGTCGTCGGCGTACAGCCGCACCGAATCTTCCGCCGGCGCGATCCCCGGCTGCAGCTCGCGCGTGACGCGGCGCAGGCCTTCGAGCCATTCGAGCGCTTCGGAGATTTCGTCGTCCTCGAAGCCGGCGGCCGCGAGCTTGCGTGCGAGCTGCTCGGACTCGGGGCAGGCGTTGGCGTGGATGTAGCTTTCGAACAGATAGACGAGGATGTCGAACAAGGAGGCCTCCTGAATTGCCGTCGCGTGCCTGGGCGACGGTGCCCGCCTGCAGCCTGGCGAGTCGTGCGGTTGCTGCGCCGTTCAGGCGCGCTGGAAGCGGCCGCCCGGCAAGCGGGCGATGTGACTATCCAGTTCCAGGGCAAGGAGGATGGCGTAGAGGGCGTCCACCGTCAAGCCGCAGCGCCCCGCCAATTGGTCGATGTCCGCCGGGTCGTGGCCCATCGCCTGCAGCACCCGGGCCGCGTCCTCGTCGATCGGCAGCGGTGCCTGGCGAGGCGGTGGCGCGGCCGCGGCAGTGGCGCTTCTGTCGGCTGTGAGTTGTGCCCGGGGCGTCCGGGGCGTCTGCGCCGCCCAGCCGAGGCGGCCGCGCAGCTCCTCCAGCACGTCCTCGGCCGTCTCCACCAGTTTGGCGCCTTCGCGGATCAGCCGGTGGCAGCCGCGCGACAGCGGCGAGTGGATGGAACCCGGGATGGCGAACACTTCGCGACCGTTCTCGGTCGCCAGCCGCGCGCTGATCAGCGAGCCGCTGTTGAGCGCCGCCTCCACCACCAGCACGCCCTGCGCGAGGCCGGCGATGAGGCGGTTGCGGCGTGGGAAATTGTGGCGCAGCGCATTGGTGCCGAGCGGCAGCTCGCTGACGATGGCGCCGTGAGCGGCGATGTCGCGCGCGATGGCGGCATTGCGCGCCGGGTAGATGCGGTCGGCACCGGTGCCGATCACCGCCACCGTGCCGCCTTCGCCGGCGGCCAGGGCGCCGCGGTGCGCTGCGGCGTCGATGCCCAGCGCCAGCCCGCTGACGACGGTCAGTCCGTGCTCGCTCAGCGCGCGGGCAAAGGCCTCGGCATTGGCTTCGCCTTGCGCGGTGGCCGAGCGCGCGCCGACGATGGCGACCGCCGGGCGTTGCAGCATCGCGGGATCGCCTTTCACGTAGAGCAGCACCGGCGGGTCGGCGATGTCCAGCAGGGCGCGTGGATAGCCGGCGTCGGCCAAGGTAAGGACGTGGTTGCCGGGTTCTGCCGCCCAGGCCAGGGCGGCGTCGATGACCGCCTGGCTGGGTGGTGACAGCAGCAGGTCGGCCGCCTCGCCGCCGACGACACCCGACAGCGCAGGGCGGCCTGCGGCGAAGATATGGCCGGGAAGGCCGAACGCCGCGAGCAGGCGGCGCTGCGATTCGCCGCCCAGGCCGGGGATGGATGTCAGCCGCAGCCAGTCGGCAAGGTCTTCGGCGGGCGTCAAGCGCGGGAGATCGCTCGGGTTCAGGGCTTGCGCACCATGTCGCCGATCACCACCGGACCGTCGGATTCCATCACCAGCGCGTAGGCGACATGGTCGAACACGCGGAAGACGAGGCCGACGCCATAGCGCTTGTCCGGCAGCACGAAGGTTTCCTTGCCCTCGTCGCCCTTGAATTCGGCGACGCCACGGTTGCGGTGCAGGGCCAGCACATGGCCGCGCTCCAGCCCGTCGCGCTCGCCGATGTTGAGCGTGACGATGTTCAACCGCCCGGTTTCCGTCACCCCGCGGTAGATCGACATCACGCGGCCGTCGACCTCCTGCGTCGGGGCGTGCGGCGCATAGGCGAACACGGACGGCTGCTCGCTCGGCACCATGAGGTCGCCGACCTGGATCTCTTCCACTGCCGACACGATCTCCAGCGTGGCCGGCGCGCCGAACTCGCTCACCCGCGCCGTGCCCAGGTGATTCGCCTCATAGGCCACCACCTTGTGCGTCACCGGATCTTCCAGCGGTCGGGTGGGACGCAGGATCTGCCACACCTTGACGTCGTCGCGCACGTTCTTGGCGAACACGGTGTCGCCCGAACCCATCAGCACGCGGCTGGTCTCGGTGGCGACGATCGTGGCGGCGCCGTCGATGCGCGCCTGGTCGACGACCAGCGGCTTGGTGAGGAAGGGCTCGATGACCTGCAGCGGGATGGTGGGCACCGCCTCGCTGAGCGCTTCGCTGTAGACCTTCGGATGGAGCTTGTCGTCGCGGGTGCCGCCGATGCGTCGGCCCACGCTCAGCCAGGGGCCGCTGCGGTCGAGCAGGATCACCTGGCCGGGATAGATCAGGTGCGGGTTGCGGATCTGGTCGCGGTTCATGCGCCAGACTTCCGGCCAGCGCCAGGGCTCGTTCAGGAAGCGGCCGGAGATCCCCCACAGCGTGTCGCCCTTCACCACCACATGGCTGTCGGGCGCATCGCTCCTCAGGGTTGCGCCGCCCGCTGCTGCTGCGTTCCCGGCAAGCAGCGTCGCGATGCCGACGAGGAGAGGGAATATAATTCGGATCATTGCTCGATTCCGGTTGGTGGGGGGCGCGGCGTGGTCCGGATCGCTCCGGAACGCCGCCGACCCTCACGAGTCCAAGGCTCGTGAAAACGCGATCGTTTGAACGGGCCGCGGCGCGTGGCGTATGCTCGCCGCCACGACCCGGCGCAGCACATGCAAATGCATGTCAAATCGCTTGAAATTCTGCACTCAAAGGCTTAACCCGGCAAGCATTCATGGCTCTCCTACCCATCCTCCGCTACCCCGATCCCCGGCTGCACACCAAGGCTGCGCCGGTGGCCGCCGTCGATGACGAAATCCGTCAACTGATCAATGACATGGCCGAAACCATGTACGAGGCGCCGGGCATCGGCCTGGCCGCCACGCAAGTCAATGTGCATAAGCGCGTGGTCGTGATCGATGTCACGGAGGACAAGTCGGGGCTGATGGCCTTCATCAACGCCGAGATCGTCGAGCGCTCCGGCGAGCAGGTGTGCGAGGAAGGCTGCCTGTCGGTGCCCGGCATCTACGAGAGCGTGAGGCGCGCCGAGCGGGTGAAGGTGAGGGCGCTCAACGAGAGGGGCGAAGCCTTCGAGCTCGAGGCCGAAGGTCTGCTCGCGGTCTGCATCCAGCACGAGCTCGACCATCTCGACGGCAAGGTCTTCGTCGAATACCTGTCGGCGCTGAAGCAGACGCGCATCAAGTCCAAGCTGGCGAAGAAGTCCCGCATCACCGCCTGAGCGCGGCGGCATCCCGTCCGCTTTCCTGCACACCGGTCTTTCCTTTTCCGTCCGCTGATGACATCTCCCCTCCGCGTTGCCTTCGCCGGCACGCCCGAGTTCGCCGCGCGCGCGCTCCGGTCCATCCTCGACGCCGGCTACGACGTGCCGCTCGTCCTCACCCAGCCCGATCGACCTGCCGGGCGCGGCATGAAGCTCACCGCCAGCGCGGTGAAGCAGCTTGCGCTGGCGCGAGGCATCGCGGTCGACCAGCCGGAGAAGCTGCGCACCGAAGAGCAGCGCGCGCGCCTGGTCGCCTGTGCGCCCGACGTGCTGGTGGTGGCCGCCTACGGCCTGATCCTGCCGCAGGCTGTGCTGGATCTGCCGCGCCTGGGCTGCCTCAACATCCACGCCTCGCTGCTGCCGCGCTGGCGCGGCGCGGCGCCGATCCACCGCGCGATCGAGGCGGGCGACACCGAGACCGGCATCACCATCATGCAGATGGATGCCGGGCTGGACACCGGGCCGATGCTGCTGCGCCGTGCCGAGCCCATCCTGCCGACCGACACCACCGCCACGCTGCATGACCGCCTCGCCGCGCTCGGCGGCGAATGCATCGTCGCGGCGCTCGGCGTGCTGTCGGCTGGCGGCCTCGTCGCCACGCCGCAGCCTGAAGCGGGCGTCACCTACGCCGCCAAGATCGGCCGTGCGGAGGCCTCCATCGACTGGACCAGGCCGGCAGTCGACATCGAGCGCGCGATGCGCGCCTTCGATCCTTTCCCCGGCCTCTCATCCTCGCTGCGCGACACCGTGGTCAAGTTCTGGTCGGCGCAGGTGGTCGATGCCGATGGCGTGCCGGGAACGGTGCTCGCAGCCGGTGACGATGGCATCGTCGTGGCCTGCGGCAAGGGGGCACTGCGTTGCACGCTGTTACAGCGCCCCGGCAGCCGGCGCTTGGCCTCAGGGGAATTCCTGCGCGGTTTCGCGGTCTCTGTCGGCGAGCGTTTCACCACCGGCGGAACGCATGCCGCTTGAGATTGCGGCGCAGCGGCCCCACATGGGGCGCTGAAACGGACTCATTCGAGAGGAAGGCCGCAATGTTCGGAAACTGGATCAAGACCTCCATCCTGATGGCAGGCATCGTCGCGCTGTTCGGCGCGATGGGCGCGGCGATCGGCGGCAGGCAGGGCATGCTGCTGGCCTTGCTGATGGGCGGCGCGATGAACGTCTGGGCCTACTGGTTCTCGGACAAGATGGTGCTGCGCATGTACAACGCGCAGGAAGTCGACGCCACCACCTCACCCTATCTGTACAACATGGTGCAGGGCCTCGCGCAGCGCGCCGGTCTGCCGATGCCCAAGGTCTACATCATCGACGAGGACCAGCCCAACGCCTTCGCCACCGGCCGCAGCCCGGAGCATGCTGCGGTTGCGGCCACCAGCGGCATCATCCGCATGTTGTCCGAGCGCGAGCTGCGCGGCGTGATGGCGCACGAGCTGGCGCACGTGAAGAACCGCGACATCCTGATCTCGACAATCTCGGCCACCGTCGCCGGCGCGATCTCGATGCTGGCCAACTTCGGCATGTTCTTCGGCAATCGTGACAGCGAGGACAGGCCCAATCCGATCGTGTCGATCGCGATGATGATCCTCGCGCCGCTGGCCGGCATGCTGATCCAGATGGCGATCAGCCGCACGCGCGAATTCGGCGCCGACCGTGGCGGCGCGGAGATATCCGGCGACCCGGAAGCGCTCGCCAGCGCGCTGGCCAAGATCGACGCTTTCGCGCGCGGCATTCCGATGCACACCGCGGAGCAGCATCCCGAGACCGCGCAGATGATGATCATGAACCCGCTGTCGGGCGGGGGCTTGCGCAGCCTGTTCTCCACCCATCCGGCCACCGAGGAGCGCATCGCCCGGTTGCGCGCGATGCGCTGATCGACCAGCCCGCCGCGTGTCGGGGCACGAAGCGTGCTCGCGATACCTTGAGGCGGAGTGAAGCGGGGCAGATTGTTCAATAACGGGACAATCTGCCCCGTTTTTTTACGCTCCATTGCCGCAGAGCCCCTGAATTCGTCCTGCTTCGTGGGGGTATGGAATTTGCTGAGGGATCAATGCAGTTCCGTCCACATCCAGGAGGAAACGAGGCAATGCAAGTCTCCAGACGCGGATTCTTCAAGGTCTGCGCCGCGGGCATGTCGGGCTCCAGCCTGGTCGCGATGGGGTTCGCTCCCACCGCCGCCCTCGCTGAAGTCCGGACCTTCAAGCTTGCGCGCACCACCGAAACACGCAACACCTGTCCGTACTGCTCGGTCGGGTGCGGCATCATCATGTACAGCCTGGGCGACGGAGCCAAGAACGTCCATGCGAGCATCATGCACATCGAGGGCGACCCGGACCATCCGGTCAACCGCGGCACGCTGTGCCCGAAGGGCGCCGGCCTACTCGACTTCGTGCATAGCAAGAACCGGCTGAAACATCCGGAAGTGCGCGAGCCGGGCAGCAAGGAGTGGAAGCGCATCACCTGGGACGAGGCTTTCACCCGCATCGCCCGCCTGATGAAGGAAGACCGCGACGCCAACTTCGTCGCGCAGAATGCGGATGGCGTGACGGTCAACCGGTGGCTGACCACCGGCTTCCTCGCCGCCTCCGCCTCCAGCAACGAATCCGGCTACATCACGCACAAGGTGGTGCGCAGCCTGGGGATGCTCGCGTTCGACAACCAGGCGCGTGTCTGACACGGCCCGACGGTGGCAAGTCTTGCCCCGACGTACGGCCGTGGCGCCATGACCAATCACTGGAGCGACATCAAGAACGCCGATGTCATCCTGATCATGGGCGGCAACGCAGCCGAAGCGCACCCCTGCGGCTTCAAGTGGGTGACCGAAGCGAAGGCGAAGAACAAGGCCCGCCTCGTCGTCGTCGATCCGCGCTTCACGCGCTCGGCGGCGCTGGCTGACCTGTACGCGCCCATCCGTACCGGCACCGACATCGCCTTCCTCGGCGGCTTGATCAACTACCTGATCGCCGGCGGCAAGGTGCACATGGACTACATCAAGTCCTACACCGACATGAGCTTCCTGGTGAAGGACGAGTACGCCTTCAAGGACGGCTTCTTCTCCGGCTATGACGCCGAGAAGCGCCGCTACGACAAGTCGGGCTGGGAATACCAGCTTGGCGAGGACGGCTACGTCAAGACCGACCCGACGCTTCAGGACCCACGCTGCGTGTGGAACCTGATGAAGGCGCACTACAGCCGCTACACGCCGGAAATGGTCGAGAAGATCTGCGGCACGCCGAAGGAAAAGTTCCTGCAGGTGGCGGAGATGCTCGCCTCCACGCATACGCCCGACCGCGTGATGACGATCCTGTACGCGCTGGGCTGGACGCAGCACTCCACCGGGTCGCAGATCATCCGCACGGCGGCGATGGTGCAACTGCTGCTCGGCAACATCGGCCGCGCCGGTGGCGGGGTGAATGCATTGCGCGGGCACTCCAACATCCAGGGCCTCACCGACCTCGGCCTGCTGTCCAACCTGCTGCCCGGCTACATGACCCTGCCGGGCGAGAAGGAGACCGATTACGAGCAGTACATCGCCAGGCGTGCGCCCAAGCCGATGCGGCCGGGCCAGCTCTCCTATTGGCAGAACTACGGCAAGTTCCACGTCAGCCTGATGAAGTCGTGGTTCGGCGGCGCGGCGACGAAGGAGAACAACTGGGCCTTCGACTACCTGCCCAAGCTCGACAAGACCTATGACGTGCTGCAGGTGTTCGAGCTGATGCACCAGGGCAAGATGAACGGCTACGTCGCGCAGGGCTTCAACCCGCTGAACTCCTTCCCCAACAAGGCGAAGGTCGGCGCGGCGCTGTCCAAGCTCAAGTTCCTGGTCATCATCGATCCGCTCGCCACCGAGACGTCCGAGTTCTGGCAGAACTACGGCGAGTTCAACGACGTGGATCCGGCGGGCATCCAGACTGCCGTGTTCCGCCTGCCCTCCACCTGCTTCGCCGAGGAGGATGGCTCCATCGTCAACTCCGGGCGCTGGCTGCAGTGGCACTGGAAGGGCGCCGAGCCGCCGGGCGAGGCGAAGTCCGATCCGGAGATCATGGCCGGCCTCTTCCTGCGCCTGCGCGACATGTACCGCAAGGATGGCGGGGCCTTCCCCGATCCCATCCTGAACCTGACCTGGCCGTACCGGGTCCCGCACGAACCGATGCCGGACGAGCTGGCCAAGGAGTACAACGGCAAGGCGCTGGCGGATCAGCTCGACGCGAAGGATCCGACCAAGGTGGTGAAGAAGGCCGGCGAGCTGCTCGACGGCTTCGCCCAGCTCAAGGACGACGGCTCCACCGCCTGCGGCTGCTGGATCTTCTCCGGCGCGTGGACGGAAAAGGGCAACATGATGGCTCGCCGCGACAACGCGGACCCGTACCAGAATGGGCAGACGCTGGGCTGGGCCTTTGCCTGGCCAGCCAACCGCCGCATCCTCTACAACCGCGCCTCCGCCGATCCCGCCGGCAAGCCCTGGGATGCGAAGCGCAAGCAGGTGTGGTGGGATGCCGGGCAGGGCCGCTGGGCGGGTTCGGACGTGCCCGACTACAAGGCGGACTCCGCGCCCGAGGACGGCATGGGGCCCTTCATCATGAACCCCGAGGGCGTGGCGCGCTTCTTTGCCCGCGGCATGATGAACGAAGGGCCTTTCCCCGAGCACTACGAGCCTTTCGAGACGCCGATCGGGGTCAATCCCATGCATCCGGAAAATGCCGGGGCGACGTCGAATCCGGCAGCGCGGGTGTTCAAGGGCGACATGGAGGCCTTCGGCAAGGCGAGCGAGTTCCCCTATGCGGCGACGACCTACCGCCTGACCGAGCACTTCCACTACTGGACCAAGCACGTCGAGTCCAACGCCATCATCCAGCCCGAGCAGTTCGTCGAGATCGGCGAGGCGCTGGCGGCGGAGAAGGGCATCAAGGCCGGCGACCGCGTCAAGGTGAGCTCCAACCGTGGCTACATCAAGGCGGTGGCGGTGGTGACCAAGCGCATCCAGCCGCTCACGGTGAACGGCAAGACGGTGCACCACGTCGGTATTCCGCTGCACTGGGGTTTCAAGGGCGTGGCCAAGAACGGCTTCATCACCAACACGCTGACGCCGTTCGTCGGTGACGGGAACACCCAGACGCCGGAGTTCAAGTCCTTCCTGGTCAACGTCGAGAAAGCCTGAGGAGATCGCCATGGCATTGCAATCGCTGGACATCGCCAAGCGCTCGGCCACGACCACCGAGCCGCCCCAGGCGCGCAAGACCCCGCAGGTCGCCAAGCTCATCGACGTCTCCCAGTGCATCGGCTGCAAGGCCTGCCAGGTGGCATGCATGCAGTGGAACGACCTGCGCGACGAGGTCGGCAACTGCGCGGGCACCTACGACAACCCGCGCGACCTCACCGATCAGTCGTGGACCGTCATGCGCTATGCCGAAGTCGAGACCGACCGCGGCCTCGAGTGGCTCATCCGCAAGGATGGCTGCATGCACTGCGAGGATCCGGGCTGCCTGAAGGCCTGCCCGTCGCCCGGCGCCATCGTCAAGTACTCGAACGGGATCGTCGACTTCCACCAGGAGAACTGCATCGGCTGCGGCTACTGCGTCACCGGCTGCCCCTTCAATGTGCCGCGCATCTCGAAGAAAGACAGCAAGGCCTACAAGTGCACGCTGTGCTCCGACCGCGTCGCGGTCGGGCTCGAGCCGGCCTGCGTGAAGGTCTGCCCGACCGGCTGCATCAGCTTCGGCTCCAAGGAGGACATGCAGGAGCGGGCCGACGAGCGCGTCGCCGAACTGAAGGAGCGCGGCTTCACCAACGCCGGCCTGTACGACCCGGCCGGTGTGAGCGGCACCCACGTCATGTACGTGCTGCACCACGCCGACAAGCCGGGCCTGTACAGCGGCCTGCCGGCCGACCCGGCGATCTCGCCGACGGTGTCGTTGTGGAAGGGCATCACCAAGCCGCTGGCGATGGCGGGCATCGCCGCCGCGGCGCTGGGTGGGCTGTTCCACTACGTCATGAAGGGTCCGAACGACGTGTCGAAGGAAATCGAGGCCGAAGTCGACAAGGAACTGGAGGGCGAAAAATGATCCGCGATCCGTCCGACCTGCAGCGCTACACCGCGTCCGAGCGGGCCAACCACTGGGTGGTGGGCATCTGCTTCATCCTGCTCGGGCTGTCGGGGCTGGCGCTGTTCCATCCGGCGCTGTTTCCGCTCACCTACCTGTTCGGCGGCGGTACGTGGACACGCATCCTGCACCCCTTCATCGGGGTGGTGATGATGCTGTTCTTCGTGGTGATGTTCTTCCGCTTCCAGCACCTCAACCGCATGACCGACACCGACTGGCAGTGGGTCAGGCGGGCGAAGGAGATGGTGAACGGCGACGACCACAACATGCCGATCCAGGGCAAGTACAACGGCGGGCAGAAGCTGCTGTTCTGGTTCCTCGGGCTGGCCATGGTGGTGTTGTTCGCCTCGGGCATCGTCATCTGGCGCGCCTACTTCTCGGCCTACTTCGGCATCGGCACGATACGCCTCGCCGCCCTGCTGCATGCCGGCTTCGCCACGCTGATGATCATCGCCATCATCGTGCACGTGTATGCCGCGATCTGGGTCCGTGGCACCATCCGCGCCATGCTGTACGGCACCGTCACGCGAGCCTGGGCGAAGCAGCACCACCGCGCCTGGTACCGCCAGATGACCGGCAAGTGAGCCCTTTCCGGCGAGTCCGCGCGCGATCCGGCGTGTGCGGACGGGCCGGATCCCGTTTTTCACGGGGCCGCCGGGCCCCGTCTTCCTGGACAGACATGCAGAAACTGCTCTCCGCCGAAGAGATCGCCGTCCAAGCCGCCGGCGAAGCCAGCCCCAACCGCCTTCCTTTGCCGCAAGTGTTTGCCGATCGTGCCGCGCGGCTGCGTACGCTGGCCAGCGGACATTCGATGGGCGACTTCCTGCTGTTCGCTGCGCACCTGGCCGACGCCCAGCACGCCCTACTGCAACGTCGATTGCCGGCCACACGGCCGGACGCTGCTCATCTGGCGCGTTGCCGGCAGCACGGCATGCCGCCGCTGGACGCCCAGGGCGCGCCGCTGCCCGACGACTGGCTCGACGTGCTGCTCGCCCTCGCCGCCGCGGTCGCGCCCCACGCCCCGGCCAGCCTGCAGGCGGTCATCGCCGACTTGCCGGCATATCCGGCGGCCCGGCTGAAGGCGCTTGCGCACGCCATCCTGCGCGCCGACGAACAGCTCACCGATGCGGCCGAACTGGCGATCGCGCCGCTGCTCGGCGCCACGTTGCAGGTGCTGTGGACCTCGCAGGCACTGGCGTTGCGGGCGGCCGACCTGCCCGCCGGTTTCGAGGACAGCCTGTGCCCCGCCTGCGGCTCGCATCCGGTGGCCTCCATCGTGCGCATCGGTGACGCCGGCCACGGCGTGCGCTACGCCACCTGCAGCCTGTGCGCCTGCGAATGGCATGTGACGCGCATCAAGTGCGTGCCCTGCCACAACACCCGCGGCATCGCCTACCAGCACCTGGAGGGCGAGGGCGGCGCCCTGCACCCGGCGGTCAGGGCGGAAACCTGCCCGGAGTGCCACGCCAGCCTGAAGATCGTGTCGATGGAAAAGGACCCGATGGTGGACCCCTTTGCCGATGATCTGGCCACGCTGGCGCTGGACATGCTGGTCGATGACACCGGCTTCGAGCGCGCCGGCCGCAACCTGTTCCTGTTCACGCCCTAGCGGCGTGCGCTGACCGCTTCCCCTGCCCGCGGCGCGCGCTTCTGCCGGCGCGGTCGCCGTGCGTCCGGTACGATCATCGCCCCCACCTGTCCGAGCCTTGCCGATGTCCCTGCTGCGCGGCTGCGAATTCCCCGATGAACTGCTGTACCACCCGGAAAGCCACCTGTGGTTCGCGCTGCTGGGCGGCGGGCGCTACCGCGTCGGCGTCACCCGCTTCGGTATCGCGCTGTCGGGCGAGATCCTGCTGTTCACGCCCAAGCCGACTGGCGTGGAGCTGGCGGCGGGGCGCGGCTTCGGCCTGCTCGAGGCGGGCAAGACGGTGTTCCCGGTCAAGACGCCTTTCGCCGCGCGCCTGCTGGCGGCCAACCCGGCGCTGGACCCTTCCGCGCGTGCGATGAACCGTGACCCCTTCGCCGCCTGGCTGGTCGAGCTGGAGGCCACCGCCCCGGTGCCCCAAGGTCTGCTGCCGGGCTGGGCCGAGGCGCAGCCGCAGATCGAACGCATCATGGATCGCTACGCCTTCCGCGACCTCGCCGATTTTGCCGCGCCGCTGTTCCACGAGGACAACCGTGAGTTCTGAGGTGTACGCGGACAAGCTCGCCATCCTGGTGTGGGCGGCCGATCCGTCAAGGCCGGAGCTGTGCGCCACCCCCTTCTATTTCGCCGCCGCCGCCGCGGCGATGGATGTCGAGGTGGAGATGTACTTTACCGCGCGCTCGGTGGAGCTGTTGCGCCAGGGCTGCGCCGAGCGCATCGAGGCCGCCGCCGGCAGCGGCAAGTCGGTGGCCGATTTCCGCCGCGAGGCGCTGGCCCTCGGCGTGCGCCTGCTGGCCTGCCCCACCGCGATGGCCAGCCACGGCATCGTGCCCGATGCGCTCATCCCCGAAGTCGCCGCCCAGGCCGGCGCCGCCGCCTACCTTGGGCGGGTGATGGATCCGGCGTGGAGAACCTTGGGTTTCTGAGATGGCGTAGAGGTGGGCCGGAACCTTCAATGGGGTAGGTCAGGCGGCGGGGGATGCGTGGAGCGGGCGAGCACTGTCCGAGTCCCGAGCGGAGCGAGGTCGAGTTGCGCAGAACGCGGAGCGCATCCCCCGCCGCCTGACCGGATTCGCAGCACTTACTTGCATGCACCTTCTGGACAAAGCCGGCCGCCTGTAGTCTGATCCGGCCCGCGGGCCGTCCGACGGCGAGCACCCCTTTCCGGTCCAACCTGCCGCCCTTGCGGCACGCTGGGCCATGAGCACCACCGGACACATCCGGCCGATCTGCATATCGGCTGTCCGGACCGGCGGTCTTTCGTCCGCCAACCCTGCCGGGCCTCGCGCCCGGCCATTAAGCCCCGGCGGCATCCCGCACCGGGGCGGCTGTGTTTGATCGGGAGAGTTCGATGACACATGACCACAGCGCCTCGCGAAGGCGCTTTCTGGCATCGGCCGGCGCGCTGGCCGCCGGCGCCGCGACCTCGCCCGCCCTGGCGCAGGGTGCGACACCCAATCCGCCGGCGACGGGCAAGCTGCCCTTCCTGATCGGGCGCTCCGGCGACACGCTGATCCCGCGCGGCAAGATGCCGCGGGTGGTGATCTGCGGCGGCGGCTGGGGCGGGGTCACCGCGGCCAAGTACCTGCGCCAGCTCGCGCCGCACCTGGAAGTGGTGCTGCTCGAGCGCAACCCGGTGTTCTTTTCCTGCCCGATGAGCAACAAGTGGCTGGTCGACGTGGTGGACACCCAGTTCCTCACCCACGACTACCTCGGCGTGTCGGAGAAGTACGGCTATCGCTTCGTGCAGACGGAGATCCTGGAGATCGAGCGCGACCGCAAGCAGGTCGTCACCGCGGCCGGCAGCCTGCACTACGACTACCTGATCCTGTCGCCCGGCATCCGCTACAACTACGAAGCCTGGTTCGCCAACGACCGCCGCATGGCCGAAGCCACGCGCGCGCGCTTCCCGGCGGCCTACATCCCGAGCGCGGAGCACTTCCGCCTCAAGCGCGCGCTGCAGGATTTCAAGGGCGGCCACCTCGTCATGAGCCTGCCGCCGCCGCCGCATCGCTGCCCGCCCAGCCCCTACGAGCGCGCCTGCCTGATCGCGTCGATGTTCCGCAACAAGAAGATTCCCGGCAGGATCACCATCCTCGACCACAAGGACGGCGTGCGCCCGATCGGCCCCGGCTTCAAGTCGGCGTTCGAGGAGCTGTACAAGGACATCATCAGCTACGTGCCGAATGCGCGCGTCGAGGAGCTCGACCCGTTCAGGAAGCACATCCGTACCGAGGCGGGCGACTTCGACTTCGACCATGCCATCCTGATGGCGCCGCACCAGGCTGGCGACCTCGCCTGGAAGGCCGGTGTCGTGACGCCGCCCGGCCAGGGCAAGCCCGGTGCCGGCTGGGCCGACGTCGATCCGCTGTTCCTGCACCACCGCCAGGACAAGGACGTGTTCGTGATCGGCGACGCGGTCGGCTTCGTGTCCGAGCAGTTCGCCTTCTATCCCAAGGCCGGCCACGTCGCCAACCGCCATGCCCGCATCGTCGCCTACTACATCGCCGAGCGTGAGGCCGGGCGCGAGCCGGCCTACCGGCTGCCCGACAACCTGTGCTTCATGATGGTCGACAGCAGTCCGCAGCTCGGCATCTCGGTGCAGTTCGACTACAAGGTCAATGACAAGGGCGTCATCGAGCAGACCCAGATCGACTACAACGAGCGCAAGCCCGAGACCGTGATCCAGGACTTCAACTGGGCACGCTCCAGCTACGAGGACATGTTCGCGTGAACCCGATCGCCTCGCTTCGCACCGCGCTGCTCGCAGCCGCCCTGGCGGCTGGTATCTCCCCGGCCTCCGCAGCCGGCCTCGAAACATCACCCAGGCTGCCACCCGCCCCGCCCGCGCTGCAGCAGGCGCTGGACGCGGTGCGCGGCCGGGCGGTGATCGTCAATTTCTGGGCGAGCTGGTGCGAGCCCTGCCGCAAGGAAATGCCGGCGCTGGTCGAACTCGACGAGAGCGAACCGGGCCTGGCGCTGATCACCGTTGCGGTGGCCGACCGCGCGGCGGACACCCGGCGCTTCCTCGCCGACTACCTGATGGATCACACCGTCGTCGTCGCCGACCCCGACCAGGCCATCGCGCGCGCGTGGAACGCCCGCATGATCCCCACCACCTATGTGCTGGACGCCGGCCACCAGGCGCGCTACCGCGTGATCGGCGAGGCCGACTGGCGCGACCCCGCCATCCAGGCGCGCGTGCGCGCGCTGGCCGGCAAAGAATCGAAAGGACAAGCAGAATGAACCGTCGCAGTTTCCTCAAGACTTCCGTCATCGCCGCCGCCATCGCCATGCCCACCGTCGGCCGCGCCGCGCAGCTCGCGTCGCCGGCCGCCGCGGCGATGTCCCCCCCGCCTTTCGCGCCCACGCCCGAGTCCGGCTGGCGTCGCTTCGAAGTCACCACCCGCATCGAACCGAGCCCCGCCGACGGCGTGATCCGCGCCTGGGTGCCGCTGCCGTCGATGGACGATGCGGCCTGGCAACGGCCGATGGGCAACCTGTGGCAGGGCAACGCGGCAGTGATGCGCGTCGTGGGCGACGCCGCCTCCGGTGCGCAGATGCTGTACGCCGAATGGAGCGCCAGCACCGGCGAGCCGGTGCTCGAGGTCGTCAGCCGCTTCGCCACTCGCGACCGCGCCATCGACTTCAGCAAGCCGGCGGCCAGGCCGATCACGCTGGCCGCGGCCGAGCGCAAGCTGTACACGCGCGCCACCGCGCTGCTGCCCACCGACGGCATCGTGCGCAGCACCGCGCGCGACATCGTCCGCGGCGCGAAAACCGACGAGGACAAGGCGCGCGCGATCTACGAATGGGTGGTGGACAACACCTTCCGCGAACCGAGCACCCGCGGCTGCGGCCTCGGCGACATCCAGAGCATGCTGGAAACCGGCAACCTGTCGGGCAAGTGCGCCGACCTCAGCGCGCTGTACGTCGGCCTGTGCCGCGCCGCCGGCCTGCCCGCGCGCGACGTGTATGGCATTCGCGTGGCGGATTCGCGCTTCGGCTACAAGAGCCTGGGCAAGAGCGGCAACATCTCCAAGGCCCAGCACTGCCGCGCCGAGGTCTTCCTGGAGCGCTACGGCTGGGTGCCGGTCGACCCCGCCGACGTGCGCAAGGTGGTGCTCGAGGAGCCTCCCGGCCAGCTCGCGCTGGACGACCCGAAAGTGCTGGCGGTGCGCCAGCGCCTGTTCGGCGCCTGGGAGATGAACTGGCTCGCCTACAACGACGCCCACGACCTGCGGCTGCCGGGCAGCACCGGCCCCGCCGTGCCCTTCCTGATGTACCCGCAGGCCGAAAGCGCCACCGGCCGCTTCGACAGCCTGGATGCGGACGCCTTCCGCTACACGCTCGCGTCGAAGGAAATCGCCTGAGACGCTGAAGTCCCGGACCTGTCGCCCACCGGCGCAGGCCGGGTCAATAGATGAAGGGAACCAGCTTGCGCACCCGCCGCCGGTACGCCGCGTATTCCGGAAAGCGCGCCATCAGCCACGCTTCCTCCTTGCGCGACTTGATGTCGAAGAACACGAACAGCAGCGCCGCATAGCCCAGCGTGAGCCAGCCCTGCACGAACAGCGCCCAGCCGAAGGCGAGCAGCAGCACGCCGAAATAGATCGGGTGGCGGACCAGGCGGTACAGGCCGCCGGTGACGAGCGTGGCGTCGTCCTTCGGATGCGGCAGTGGCGTCAGGTTGTTGCCGAGGTGCAAGGCGGCCACGGCGCAGACCGTAAAGCCCAGCGCCAGCAGCGCGAGGCCTGCAGCATGTGCCAGCCCCGCCGCGCTTTGCGGCCACGGCGACAGCCCGAACGCGCTGCGCGGCCCGAACGCGATGAGCAGGAACAGCAGCCCCTGCACCGCCACGTACCACTCGCCACGGTGGCCCTTCCACCAGGGATGCCGCTGCAATCCGTCGTTCATGTCCGTCCTGGCTCCCGTTTCCAGATCAGCTCGCCGTCGCGAAACACTTCCCTGACGCGATGCATCGGCATGCTGCGTACCACGCCGTCCTCATCGATCAGATCGAGCAGGGAATGGTTGTCCGGGTCGACCGACAAGGCCTGCATGTCCACCCGCACGATGCCGCCGGCGACACGATCGTAATAGCCCACGACGAAATCCGCAGCGCCGAATTCGGCGTCCCACCGAATTCGGCTCAGCAGTTCGTGCAGAGGGGTCATGACCGGCCAAACACTTCTTTTCGTTTCCCGGCGCGCGGCGCCGCCAGGTGACTTCAGCCGGTTCTCCGATGCAGCACCACGCGTGTGTTGCCGCCGTTGGCCATGTCGGAAAGTACCCCGGTGAGGCGCGTGCCATCGTCCGAGAGCACGAGCTGGCCGTTCAGGCGCGGCTCCTCAGGCACCATCACGACATACTCGAAGCTGATCGTGCGGTCGCTGATCGTGCCTTGGGCATGGCCGATCGCCGTGCCGGTGCCGGGCGCGGTGTGGTTGATTTCCACCTTGTCCTGCCGGACCTGGATGCTCCAGTGGGTCGCTTCTTCGTCATACCAGTCGCCGTCGAACCGGACGGGTGCGATCTCGGCTGCCGGTGTTGGCGCGAGCGTGGGGGCCGGCGCGGTTCCGCCGGACGGCTCGGAAGGTGTGATGCCCTCGCTGGTCGACGTGGGCCAGGCGAACCACGCGATGGCGGCGACGGCGGCGGCAGCGCCCGCGGCGGCCACCGCGCGGCGACGGTCGCGGGCGGGGCCTGGCTGCGCCTGGGCTTGCCTGCCTGCGATGGCAGGGGCGATTCCGGCCGTACGCTCGATCATCGTCATCAACCGGCCGGTGTCGTATTCCCAGCGCGAATCGGTCAGTTCGTGGGCTTGCCAGCGTGCGAGGGGTTTCAGGTCGTCCGGTAGTTGTTGTGCTGCGGGCATCGGCGCGCCATCAACGAGCACCGGTATCACCGGGATGTCGCGCGCCAGCGCGGTGGTGATCTCGCGCCGCAGATGGTCCTCAGCATCATCGAGGCGGCGCGTCCCCTCGGCGGCGGTCGTGAGCCAGTCGCGACCGATGACGGCGACCAGCACGCGGCAGGTGCTCACGCCGTCGCGGATGACGTCGTCCCAACGGCGCCCGGCAGCGATCGACTGCACGTCCTGGAACACGGCGTCGCGGCCGAAGTGCCGCTCGAGGCTGTCGACCAGCCTGCCGGTGTGGCCCGCGCTGTCGCCCCGCCGATAGCTGACAAAGATATCTGCCATGCGCATGTCTCCGAATCCCGAGGTCCCCAGCAGGCGCCGTCGATTCCACAATAGCAGCCGCATGGGCGGCATTCCAACGGGCCGGCGGCGCCGTGCGAGCCCGTCCGCGACCGCCAGCGCCCGTCGCTCCGGCCCGTCATCGACCTGTTGTACTCTTCAGCTTTGGTCGGGGGGTCGCCCATGCTCGAGCGCTTGTTCCAGTTGCAGGCCAATGGCACCACGGTCAGGACGGAGGTCGTGGCCGGCCTGACGACCTTCCTGACGATGGCCTACATCGTCTTCGTCAATCCCGATGTGCTGTCTGCTGCGGGCATGCCGCGCGATGCGGTGTTCGTCGCCACCTGCCTGGCGGCGGCGCTGGGCACGGCGATCATGGGGCTATATGCCAACTACCCGGTGGCGATGGCGCCGGCGATGGGCCTGAACGCCTACTTCGCCTTCACTGTGGTGCAGGGCATGGGCTACACGTGGCAGACGGCGCTGGGCGCGGTGTTCATCTCGGGCTGCCTGTTCGTGCTGCTGAGCCTGTTCAAGGTGCGCGAGTGGATCGTCAACGCGATCCCGACTTCGCTGAAATATTCGATCTCTGCCGGCATCGGCCTGTTTCTCGCCATCATCGGGCTGAAGAATGCCGGGCTGGTGGTCGCGCATCCGGCGACGCTGCTGACCCTGGGCAACATCCACGCGCCGGGGCCGCTGCTGGCAGCGGCGGGCTTCATGCTGATCGCTGCGCTGGAGTACCGCAAGGTACCGGGCGCGATCATCATCGCCATCCTGGCAGTGACCGGCACCTCGGTGGCGCTGGGGCTGACCGAGTTCAGGGGCGTCATGGCGCCGCCGCCCTCGCTGGCGCCGACCTTCCTGCAGCTCGACCTTGCCGGCGCGATCAACGCCGGGCTGCTGTCGGTGGTGCTGACCTTCTTCATGGTGGAGCTGTTCGATGCCTCGGGCACACTGATCGGCGTCTGTCACCGCGCCGGCCTGCTCGATGCGTCCGGCCGCCTGCCGCGCCTGAAGAAGGCGCTGCTGGCGGATTCGGTGGCGATCGTCGCCGGTGCCGGGCTGGGTACTTCGTCGACCACCGCCTATGTCGAATCGGCCGCGGGCACCGCCGCGGGCGGGCGCACCGGGCTCACCGCGGTGGTCGTCGCGCTGCTGTTCCTGGGCTGCATCGTGTTCGCACCGCTGGCCGCCACCGTGCCGGCCTTCGCCACCGCGCCGGCGCTGTGCTATGTCGCCATCCTGATGTCGCGCGGCCTGGCCGAGATCGACTGGGACGACCTGACCGAAGCCACTCCGGCGGTGGTGACGGCCATCACCATCCCGTTCACCTTCTCGATCGCGCATGGCATCGCCTTCGGCTTCATCTCCTATGTGGCGATCAAGCTGCTGGCCGGGCGCCTGCGCGACGTCTCCGCGACCGTCGCGCTGATCGCCATCGCCTTCGTGGCGAAGTTCGCGTTGCTGTGACGCGAGGCTCGCTGACAGGACCTTGCCGTTCGGGTTGAGCATGGGGCACGCGACCGGCGTGCCTCGTTCGGCCCGCAAGGACGCGGTGCGATGTTGTCCGCTAGACTGGGTGTCCAAACCAGATGCCCGGTCCGGGCCTGTGTCATGACCATGGAAAAACTGGCCTCCCTCCCGGCGGTGGACCGTCTGCTGGCCGAGCCCGCGCTGCTCGCGCAGGCGCAAGCGCATGGCCGTCGCCCCGTCACCGATGCCGTCCGCGCGGAACTCGCCGCGGTGCGCGAGGCGATGCGCGCGGGTGGCGAGCTGCCCGCGGGCGCGACGCTGGTCGAGGCCGTCGTGCGGCGCATCGAGGCTGCGAGCCGGTCGACGCTGCGGCGTGTCTTCAACCTCACCGGCACGGTGCTGCATACCAACCTCGGCCGCGCGACGCTGCCGGAAGAGGCGATCGCCGCCATCGTCGATGCCGCGCGTCATCCCTGCGCGCTGGAGTACGACATCGAATCCGGCGGGCGCGGCGACCGCGACGACCTGATCGACGAGCTGCTGGTGGAGCTGACAGGCGGCGAGGCCGCCACCGTGGTGAACAACAACGCTGCGGCGGTGTTCCTGCTGCTCAACACGCTGGCGCAGCGCAAGGAGGTGATCGTGTCGCGCGGCGAGCTGGTCGAGATCGGCGGCGCCTTCCGCGTGCCCGACATCATGAAGCGGGCCGGTGCGCGGCTGGTCGAGGTCGGCTGCACCAACCGCTGCCACGCGCGCGACTTCGAGGAGGCCATCGGCCCGCGCACCGCAATGTTGATAAAGGTGCACACCAGCAACTACGCCATCGAAGGCTTCACCACGGTGGTGCCGCGGGCCGAGCTGGCCGCCATCGCCCATGCGCGCGGCCTGCCCTTCGTCGAGGATCTCGGCTCGGGCACGCTCACCGCGCTGGAGGCTTGGGGCCTGCCGCACGAGCCGACGCCGCGCGAGGCGATCGCAGCCGGCGCCGACCTCGTCAGCTTCTCCGGCGACAAGCTGCTGGGCGGCCCGCAGGCCGGCATCCTGGTCGGCCGCCGCGAGCTGATCGCCAAGCTCAAGAAGAACCCGCTCAAGCGCGCGCTGCGCGTGGGCAAGATCACGCTGGCCGGGCTCGAAGCGGTGCTGCGCCTGTACCGCGACCCGGAACGCCTGCCCCAGCGCCTCGAGACCCTGCGGCTGCTGACACGCCCGCAGACGGAGATCCTCGCCCAGGCCGAGCGCCTGCAACCTGCGCTCGCGCGCGCGCTGGCCGGCTGGCCGCTCGCCGTCACCGTCGAGCCGATGCGCTCGCAGATCGGCTCGGGCAGCCTGCCGGTAGACCGCCTGCCGTCCGCTGGCCTCGTGTGCCGGCCGCAGCGCAAGGGCGGCACGCTGAACCGGCTCGAACAGGCGCTGCGCGGCCTGCCGCTGGCGGTCATCGGCCGCATCGCCGACAATGCGCTGTGGCTGGACCTGCGCTGCCTGCGCAGCGAGGACGAGGCGGCCTTCGTGGCGCAACTCGCCGAGCGACTGACGACACCCGCAGCGCGGGGCGGGCGCCCATGCTGATCGGCACCGCGGGCCATATCGACCACGGCAAGACCACGCTGGTGCGCGCGCTCACCGGGGTGGACACCACCCACTTGCCGGAGGAAAAGGCGCGCGGCATCACCATCGAGCTCGGCTATGCCTATGCGCCGGTGGAAGGCGGCAACGCGGCCGACGCCGCGCGCACCCTCGGCTTCATCGACGTGCCCGGCCACGAGCGCTTCATCCCGACCATGCTGATGGGCGCCAGCGGCATCGACTTCGCCCTGCTGGTGGTCGCCGCCGACGACGGCGTCATGCCGCAGACGCGCGAGCACCTGGCGATCCTGCATCTGCTGGGAATCGCGCGCGGCGCGGTGGCGCTGACCAAGTGCGACCGCGTGGCGCCCGACCGCGTCGCGGAGGTGGAGTCCGACATTGCCGCGCTGCTCGCGCCCACCCTGCTGGCTGGCAGCCCGATCTTCGCCGTGTCGGCGGTCACCGGGGCCGGCATCGACGCGCTGCGCGCGCACCTGAATGCGATCGCCCGCGACGAGGCAAGGCCGCTCGCCGACGCCGGCTTCCGGCTGGTGGTCGATCGCCGCTTCGCGCTCCCCGGCGCCGGCACCATCGTCACCGGCACCGTGCATGCCGGCGTGGTGCGTGCGGGCGACACGGTGCTCCTCGCGCGCGCGGACGGCTTGCGGCGCGAAGTGCGCGTGCGCGGCCTGCGGGTGAACAACCGCGTGGCGCAAGCCGGCGGCCCGGGCAGCCGCTGCGCGGTCAATCTCGCCGGCATCGACTACGGCGAAATCGAACGCGGCGACTGGCTGCTGACGCCGCAGCCGGCGCGCGCCACCGACCGCATCGACCTGCGCCTGCAGTTGCTGCCCGACGGACCGCGGAAGCTGGGCCAGTGGGCCGGCGTGACGCTGCATCACGCCGGCGGACACGCCATGGCGCGGCTGGCGCTGCTCGATGGCGCCCTTGAGGCGGGCGGTCTCGCGCCGGGCGCGAGCGGCTTCGTCCAGGCTGTGTGCGACCGGCCGATCTTCGCCTGCTGCGGCGATCGCATCGTGATCCGCGACGCCGCGGGCAGCGAGACGCTGGGCGGCGGCCGCGTGCTCGATCCCTTTCCGCCCGCACGCCACCGCCGCCGCCCCGAGCGCCTCGCGGTGCTGGCCGTGCTCGAAGACCCGGATCGCGCCACACGGCTCGCCGCCCTGGTCGAGCGCGCCCCCTGCGGGCTGGATGTGGAAGAACTCGCCCTGGCGCACAACCTGCCCGGCCGCGGCCTGACTGATCTGCTGCCCGCCGCCCGGCACGTCGGGGCGAAGGCAGGCGGCTGCATCTTCTCGCCGGCCGCCTGGGCTGCGCTGGGTGACGCCGTGCTGGCGCGGCTGGCCGCGCATCACGCGCAGTTTGCCGACGAGCCGGGCGTCGAGCGCGAGCGCCTGCGGCGGATGTGCATGCCGCAACTGACGTCCGCGGTGTTCCTCGCCCGCCTGGAGGAGCTGCTGGGCGAAGGCCGCGTGGCGCGCACCGGTTCATCCTGGCATCTGCCGACGCACACCGTGGAGCTCAGCCCTGCGGACCGCCAGCGTGCCGATGCGCTGACGTCTCATCTGCTTGCCGGCGACTGCGACCCGCCCTGGGTGCGCGACCTCGCCGGCCTGTGCGCGCTCGACGAAGCTGCCACGCGCGGCCTGCTGCGGCGCATGGCGATGCGCGGCGAAGTTTTCCAGGTGGTGCGCGACCTGTTCTACCCGCGGCCGACCGTCGGTCGGCTGTGTGCGATCGCCGCCGAACTCGCCGCCGGCAACGACGGCCGGATCCGCGCCGCCGATTTTCGCGACCGCATCGGCGGCGGCCGCAAGCGCGCGATCCAGATCCTCGAGTTCCTCGACCGCGTCGGCTTCACGCGCCGCGTGGGCGACGGCCGCGGCCACGCCCACGTGCTGCGCGGAGAGCCGCCGGTAGCGCAGGACTGATCCCCTGGCGCCGCCTTGTAGGCGGCGTCTCACGCAGGGCATCGCCCCGGGATCTGGGAGATAATAAGTGAACATTCACATGAAAAATCTATTGACACGTCACGCAATCGTACCTAATCTCGACACCAACAAAGCAAATCAGCTCCGCCGAGCGGAGCGTTGGACCAACGAGAGACAAGGGTGCGGTGATGGGCGTTTTTGTGGCGGAGCTGGATCTGGGCGGCAGTGGCCCGCGCGTGGCGATCAAGGACACGATCGCCATCGCTGGCGTACCGACGCGCGCCGGCTGCCGTGCGCTGGACGATGCAGCGCCCGCCGCGTCCAACGCGGTGGTGGTCGAGCGCCTGCTCGCCGCCGGCTACCACATCGTCGGCAAGGCCAACATGCACGAGCTGGCCTTCGGCACCACCGGCCTCAACGCCTGGACCGGCACGCCGCTAAACGTGCGCTTTCCCGATTTCGTTCCGGGCGGCTCGTCGAGCGGCTCGGCGGTTGCGGTGGCCGCGGGTCTGGCGGAGGTCGCCCTCGGCACCGACACCGGCGGTTCAGTGCGTATTCCGGCGGCCTGCTGCGGCGTGTTCGGCCTCAAGCCGACCTTCGGCCGCGTCAGCCGCGACGGCGTGATGCCGGCGCACACCAGCCTGGACTGCGTCGGCCCCTTCGCCGACGACATGGACGCCCTGATCGGCTGCATGCGCGCCATCGACCCGAGCTTCGGCGAATTGCCCGATACCGCGGGCGTGGCGATCGGCCTGGTCGAGGTCGCGGCCCGGGCCGAGATCCGCGCCGCGGTGGACGCTGCGGTCGCCGCCGGCGGTTTCGCCAGCGGCCGCGTCAGCCTGAGCGAGTTCGTGCCCGCCTACGATGCCGGCCTGGTGGTGATCAACGCCGAAACCTGGGCCGCCTGCGGGCACCTCGTGGAGACGGGCCTCGTCGGTGAGGACGTCGCCCGCCGCCTGCTGGCCGCCTCGAAAACCACCGCCTCCGACGTGCAGGCCGCCGAGCGGGTGCGCGCTGCCTTCACCGCGCAGGTCGATGCGGCGCTGCGCGACTTCCCGGTGCTGGCCCTACCGACGATGGCCGATGCGCCGCCGCGCGTGGCCGAGGCCGCCGACACCAGCAAGCTGGTCGGCATGACCTCTCTGGTGCGGCCGTTCAATCTTTCCGGCCATCCGGCCATCGCCATCCCGCTCCCGGCTGGCGAATTCCCGATGAGCCTGCAGCTCGTGGCCGCCAAGGGCCAGGACGAGCTGCTTTGTGCGGTGGCGCGGCAGATCGCCGGCCGTCTGAACCAACACTAACCGAAACCCGGAGGCGTCAATGTTGGCAAGCCTGAAGGAACCCCCTGAGCGCGTGGCTGCGGCCGCAGCGCCGTCCGCCAGCGACATGGACGAACTACTGCGCGACATCCGCGCGCGGCGCAAGGAATTCGAGGCCCAGCGCTTCATCTCGCCGGACATCATCCAAAGCTTCAAGAAAATCGGCGTGTATCGCGCGCTGGTGGCCAAGCGCTTCGGCGGCGACGAGAAATCGCCCGCCGAGTTCTGCGAACTGATCGAGACCCTCTCCGGCGCCGACGGCTCCGCCGGCTGGGTGGCGAGCTTCGGCATCGGCGGCGTGTATCTGGCCGCGCTGCCGGTGGCGACGCTGGAAAAGCTGTACGCCAACGGCCCCGACGTGGTGTTCGCCGGCGGCATCTTTCCGCCGCAGCCGGCCGAGCTGGTCGAGGGCGGCTACAAGGTCAGCGGCCGCTGGAGCTGGGGAAGCGGCAGCATGGGCGCCGAAGTGGTCGGCGCCGGCATCCTGCCGAAGAACGCCGACGGCTCCGGCCTGCCGCGCATGGCGGTGATGCCGCGCGACAAGGTGCAGATCGCCCCCAACTGGGACGTCATGGGTCTGCTCGGCACCGGCAGCCACGACATCGTGGTGAAGGACGTGGTCGTGCCGGAGGAATGGACCTTCGTGCGCGGCGGCGCCTCCTCGCTCGACACCCCGCTGTACCGCTACCCGACGCTTTCCTTCGCCGCGCAGGTGCTCACCGTGGTCGGCCTGGGCATCGCCCGCGCCGCCATCGACGAGGTCATCGGCATGGCGGTCGGCCGCGCCTCGGTGACGGGCGCTCCCAACCTCGGCGAGCGGGTCTACGTGCAGCTCGAGATGGCGAAGATCGACGCCGAACTGCGCGCGGCGCGCGCCTGGTTCTACCAGGCCATCGACGACGTGTGGCAGGTGCTGCTGGCCGGTGGCAAGCCGAGCGATCAGCAGGTCAGCATGCTGCGGCTGTCGACCACCCACGCCTCCCGCGTGGCCGCAGAAGTGACGCGCCGCGCGCAGATGGTGTCGGGCGGGTCCGGAGTCTATGAATCCTGCCCGCTGGCGGCGCAGGTGCGCGATGCGCAGATGATCACCCAGCACGCCTTCATGGGCGACATCACCTACCAGAACGCCGGCGCCATGATGTTCGGCCTCAAGCCCCTGCCGGGCTATCTGTGACCCCCCGGTCCAACCCGATTCGACCCGAATCCACCACTCAGACGGAGCGAGATATGAGCGACAAGACCCCCCTGCGCGTGCTGTTCTGCATGGGCGTGAACCAGAACTTCATGGATGGCACGCCGGACGAGATGAAGGACGTGTGGGCGGCCTTCGTGGCCATGATGCAGGGTATCGCCCGCCTGCCCGGCGTGCGCGTGCTCGGCAACATGGACGACGACCGCATCATGGTCGGCCCCTCGGTGGCCTTCCCGTGGACCACCTACGTGCTGGCCGACGTGCCCGACTACGATACCGTGACCGCCGCCTGCAACCTTTTCCGCGTCACCCCGGTGGGCGACGGCACCTGCAAGCTGTGGAAGTACATGCGTGTCGAGGCCCGCATCGGCCGCGAGCTGGTGATTCCGGACTGATCCGGCACACGCACAGGAAGCCCCGGCCATGTCCGACAGCAAGAAGCTGCGCCGCCTCGAGGCCCGTCTCGCCCGCTTCGAGGCCGAGCACGCCATCCGCGCCTGCATGAACCGCTACATGGTGCTGTGCGACGCGCTCGATGCGCGCACGCCGCTGGACGAGCTGGCCGGCCTGTTCGCCAAGGACGCGATCTGGGAAGGTATCGGCGAAAAGTACAAGGGCACCTTCGGCCGCCTGGTGGGCCGCGCCGCGATCCGCGCCATGCTCGGCAAGTACATGACCGAGCCGGCCCACTTCGCGCTCAACGTGCACTTCCTGACCTCCGAGCTGATCGAGCTGCACGCCGCCGATGCCGCCACCGGCAGCTGGGTGATGCTGCAGACCTCCACCTTCGCCAGCGGCGCCTCGCACCTGAACGCCGCGCGCCTCACGGTGGATTTCGAGTGCAGCAAGGGCGTGTGGCGGATGTCGCACTTCCGCACCGAGAACCTCTTCAGCCGGCCGATCGACGCCTGGAACCAGCCCGAAGCGCTGCCTGTGCCGCGCTGAACCACGAATGAAACTGATCCGGGCCCGTCCCGGGTCCAAGCAAAAGGACAGATCATGACGAACAAGACCGACGCGCAGCACGCGCTCACCCTGGGTGACCGGGTCCAGGCCGACCGCGTTCATACCTCGCTGTACACCGACCCCGCGATCTTCGAGCAGGAGATGGACAAGGTCTTCTCCAGCACCTGGGTGTGGGTCGCCCACGCCAGCGAGATCCCCGAGGCCGGCAGCTACAAGAACACCTACATCGGCGTGCAGCCGGTGATCGTCGTGCGCGACCGCAAGCAGAAGGTGCATGTGCTGCTCAACCGCTGCCGCCACCGCGCCGCGACCGTGTGCGAAGGCAAGAAGGGCAAGACCAGCAGCTTCGTCTGCCCCTACCACGGCTGGAGCTATTCGCTGGACGGCGCCCTGCGCGGCGTGCCGCATCCCGAGAGCTATGCCGACCAGCTCGAGAAAGGCGAGCTCGGCCTGGTGAGCCTGCGTGTCGAGGAATACGCCGGCATGATCTTCGCGACGATGAAGAACGACATCGAGCCGCTGGTCGACTACCTCGGCCCGGCGAAGAAGTGGATGGACCTGTTCATGAAGCAGGGCGCCGGCTACCCGATCAAGGTCGCGGGCGAGCACCGCTTCCGCTTCCCCGGCAACTGGAAGATCCAGCTCGAGAACACCACCGACGCCTACCACTTCCCGCTGGTGCACAAGTCCTTCCTCAGCTCGGTCGACAAGCAGACCGAGGAGATGCTCGACTTCGTCGGCGGCTCCGGCTATGTGGAAGACCTGGGCAACGGCCACAGCGTGATGGTGATGATCCCGCAACTGATCGACCTCGAGGAAAACCTCGACGCGCCCATCCCCGCGCGCTTCGCCGAACTGGCCGAAGAGTTGCGCGCCGAAGGCCATGCCGACCAGGAAGTGCGCCGCATCGTGCGCGCGGTCGGCGGTTCGGGCTTCAACCTCAACATCTTCCCCAACATCGCCTGCTCGATGGCCTTCTTCCGCGTGCTGCAGCCGATCTCGGTGAACGAGACCGAGATCCACCATGCGGTGATCACCATGGACGGCGGTCCGCAGGTCGCCAACCAGGCGCGGCTGCGCCTGCACGAGCACTTCCAGGGACCGATGGGCTTCGGTACCCCGGACGACTCCGAAGCCTGGGAGCGGGTGCAGAAAGGCGCGAGCGCGGGCAAGGACCTGTGGATCATGCTGAACCGCGGCCTGGCGGGCGAGAAGCCGACGCCGGACGGGCGGGCGAGCGACGTGAGTGCCGAGACCGGCATGCGCGCCGCCTACCAGCAGTGGAAAAAACTGATGACCGCCTGACCCGGAGACATGCACATGAACACCGAACTGATCACCCAGGTTGCCGCCTTCATCTGGCAGGAAGCCGACATGCTGGACCACGGCGAGTACGCGCAGTGGCTCGAATCGTGGACGCCCGACGGCCTCTACATCGTGCCGATCGACCCCGAGCAGACCGACTTCGCCAACACGCTTAACTACGCCTACGACAACGCCGAGATGCGCGAGAAGCGCGTCGCGCGGCTGGGCAGCGGCGAGTCGATCTCGACCTCGCCAGTGCCGCGCACGGTGCGCGACGTGTCGCGCTTCCGCGTGCTGTCCAACGACGGCACCAACGTGACCGTGCGCTGCGCGCAGAACTTGCGCGAGTTCCGCAAGGACGTGCTCAAGCACTACACCGCCGACGTCAGCTTCGAGCTGGTGCGCAGCGGCGGCAGCTTCCTCATCCGGCGCAAGGTGGTCCGCCTCATCAACTCGACCGATACCCTGCAGGGCATCGGCTACATCCTGTAAGGAGCCGGCCATGTCGCAGGTCGCCCTCGTTACCGGAGCCGCGCAGGGCCTGGGCAACATCATCGCCGGGCAGCTGCACGCGGCGGGCTACAAGGTGGTCGTCACCGACTGCACCGAGGCGCTGGCGCGCGAGGCGGCCGGCCGGCTCGACGCCAGCGGCGCCACCGCGCTCGGGCTCAAGCTCGACGTCACGCGCAAGGAAGACTTCGAGCAGGCGCTCGCCGCGGTGCTGCGGCAGTGGGATGCGGTGCATGTTCTGGTGAATAATGCCGCCCTCACCAAGGCGACGCCGGTGATGCAGATCACCGCCGAGGAGTTCGACCAGGTGCTTGCGGTCAACCTGCGCGGGACGCTGTTCGGCTGCCAGGTGTTCGGCGCGCACATGGCGGCGGCCGGCTACGGCCGCATCGTCAACCTCGCGTCGCTCGCCGGGCAGAACGGCGGCACCGCGTCGGGGGCGCACTACGGGTCGTCGAAGGGCGCCATCCTCACCCTCAGCAAGATCTTCGCGCGCGAGCTGGCGCCGTCGAACGTGACGGTCAACGCCATCGCGCCGGGGCCGATGGAGCTGCCCTCGGTGCGCGCGCTGGTGCCGCCCGACCGGCTCGAGAAGCTGATCGAAGGCATTCCGGTGCGCCGCCTCGGCAACCCGAAGTTCGTCGCCGATCTGGTGGTGATGCTGGCCTCGCCCGAGGCCGACTTCACCACCGGGGCAACCTGGGATGTGAACGGCGGCCTCTTCATGCGCTGAGCGAGCCCGGAACGAAGCCTCGTAGGGCGGGCTTCAGCCCGCCACAAACGTCGGTCAACAACCAGGGGCGTGCCATGCAGCAGCCCCGGCAGAGAGCAGGTGGTGTCATGTCAGAGGAAACGATCAAGGTCGTCGTGCGGCGACGCGAGGAGCAGGGGCACGGGGTGCTGGTGCTCGACCTGGCCAGTGTCGAAGGCGCGCCGCTGCCACCGTTCGAGGCCGGTGCCCATGTCGACGTGCATCTGGGCGAGGGCCTGGTGCGTCAGTACTCGCTCGCCGGCAAACCGGGCGATCGCAGCGTCTACCGCCTCGGCATCCTGAAGGACCCGAAATCGCGCGGTGGCTCCGTCGCGGCGCACGAGCGCCTGACGGAGGGCACCGAAATCCGCATCGGCGTGCCGCGCAACCATTTCCCGCTGGACATGGCGGCGCCGCACACCGTGCTGGTCGGCGGTGGCATCGGCATCACGCCGATGATCGCGATGGCGCACGCGCTGGACGATGCCGGCAAGTCCTTCGAGCTGCACTACTGCGGCCGCAGCCGCGCGTCCTGCGCCTTCCTCGACGAGCTCACCAGCGGCGGCTTTGGCGACCGCGTGCATCCGCACTTCGACGATGGCGCCGACGAACAGCGGCTGAACCTCGACGCGGTGCTGGGCAAGGCCGCGCCGGGCACGCATGTGTACGTGTGCGGGCCGTCGGGCTTCATGGACTGGGTCATCGCCGAGGGGCGCCGCCTGGGTCTCGCCGAGGCGCAGATCCACAAGGAATACTTCCAGGTCGACACCGACTCCAGCGGCGCCGCCTTCGACGTCGTCGCGAAGAAGAGCGGCAAGACCGTGCGTGTCGAGGAGGGCAGGAGCATCGTCGAGGCGCTGGCCACGGTGGGCATCAAGGTCCAGGTGTCGTGCGAGCAGGGCGTGTGCGGCACTTGCCTGTGCAACGTGCTGGACGGTGTGCCCGACCACCGCGACATCTTCCTCACCGACGAGGAAAAGGCCGACAACGACCAGATCCTGCTGTGCTGCTCGCGCGCCAGGACCGACATCCTGGTGCTGGACATCTGAATCCGGCCCACCCACACAGAGAGAAGGAGCCCATCATGGTCGACATCAACGCCTTCCGCGACGGCATGGCGATGCTCGCCAGCGCCGTCACCGTCGTCACCACCGGCGGTCCGCAGGGGCAGGCCGGCTTCACCGCCACTGCGGTGAGCAGCGTCACCGACCAGCCGCCCACCCTGCTGGTGTGCATGAACCGCGGCTCCTATGCCCATCCGATGTTCACCGGCAACGGCACGCTGTGCGTGAATGTGCTCGCCTCCGACCAGCAGTCCCTGTCGGGCCTGTTCGCCGACCGCAACGTGACCATGGACGAGCGCTTCGCGCGCGTCGGCTGGCAGGCGCTCGACACCGGCAGTCCGGCGCTGGACGATGCGCTCGTGAGCTTCGACTGTCGCATCGTGCATACCGCCGAGTTCGGCTCGCACAGCGTGTTCTTCTGCGAGGTCGAGGCCATCCGCCGGGGTGGGGCGAGCGACGGCCTGGTGTATTTTGCGCGCCGCTACCACGGCGTCGGCGATGCCGACGTCGTCACCGCCTGAACCCCGGAGCCGTCCATGCCCAACCTGAACGTCTATCTCGTCGAAGGCTACAGCGCCGCGCAGAAGTCCACCTTGCTGCGGCGCATGACCGATGCGGTGGTCGACAGCATCGCCGCGCCGCGGCCGTCGGTGCGCATCTTCCTCGTCGAGCTGCCGCGCGCCCACATCTGCGTCGGCGGCGATCTGCTGACCGCGGATGAATTGGCGGGTCAGCCGGGCGGTCCGACGGTGCATGTCTTCCTGATCGCCGGGCGCAGCGACGCGCAGAAGGAGGCGCTGATCGGCAGCCTGACGCGCGTTGTCGAAGACACGCTGGCCATTCCTCCCGACCCGGTGCGCGTCATGATCTTCGATGTCGCCAATACCGATTTCGGCATGAAGGGCGTCACCGCAAAGTCGCTCGGACGCTGATGCGCTCGTCCTGATCGCAGCTGCGGCGCGCCGGCAGCACGCGGCTTTGCGCCGATCTGGCCGCACATGTGAGCTATTTGGCTTAAAAATGTGATAAATCACATGAATATAGATTTTTAAACGGGCAGTGAAACGAGCCCAGGTTTGCCAGCAGCCCTGTTCGTATCGTGCAGTCATTCCCAGAAACAGAGGAGACATTCCATGAAAATCAAGCATCTCGCGGGTTCCGTTGTGATCGCTGCACTGTCCGTCGGCACCGCCTTCGCGCAGGTCAAGGTCGGCGTCATTTCGTCGTCCACCGGCCCGATTGCGATGGTCGGCATTCCGCAGAAGAATACCGTCGCGCTGATGCCGACAAAGGCCGGCGGGCAGACGATCGAATACATCGCGCTCGATGACGGCAGCGATCCGACGGCGTCGGTGGTCGCGGTCAAGAAGCTCATCAGCGAGCACAAGGTGGATGCGATCGTCGGGCCGTCGGGCTCGCCGAACGCGATGGGGGTGATCCAGTTCGTCGCCGAGGCCGGCGTGCCGCTGCTGGCGCCGGTCGGCACCGCGGCCGTCGTGCTGCCGATGGACGACAAGAAGAAGTGGGTGTTCAAGACCACGCAGAACGACGGCCTGATCGCCGCAGCCCTGCTCGAGCACATGGCGAAGACCGGCGTGAAGACCGTCGGCTTCATCGGCACCGGCGACCCCTATGGCGAAAACTGGGCCAAGGTCTTCGCCGAGGGCGCGGCGCAGAAGGGCATCAGGATCGTCGCCGACGAGCGCTTCCAGCGCCAGGACACCTCGGTGACCGCGCAGGCGCTGAAGGTGATCGGCGCCAGGCCGGACGCGGTGCTGATCGCCGCGCCGGGCACGCCGGCGGTGCTGCCGCAGCTCGCGCTGGTCGAGCGTGGCTACAAGGGCCAGTTCTACCAGACCCACGGCGCAGCGCTGCCCGACTTCCTGAAGCTTGGCGGCAAGAAGGTCGACGGCACCATCCTCGCCGCCAGCCTGATGCTGGTGCTGGACCAGGTGCCGGAGACGCATCCGTCGAGGACCATCGCGCGGAACTACGTCGCGTCCTACGAAAAGTTGTACGGCGCCACGCCGGCGACCTTCGGCGGCAACGTGTTCGACGCCGGCCTGCTGCTCGAGAAGGCGATTCCCGTCGCGCTGGCCAAGGGCAAGCCGGGCACCCCGGAGTTCCGTTCGGCGCTGCGTGACGCGCTCGAGCAGACGAAGGAAATGCCGGCCACACAGGGCGTGTACAACATGACGCCCGCCGACCACAGCGGCTTCGACGCACGCGGCCGCGAGCTGATCACCGTGTCGAACGGCGCCTGGACCCTGGTGAAGTGATGGCACGCTGCCGCCCCCGAACGATGGGGGCGGCGCCGGAGCCGATGCGCGCGTCTGCGCATCCCCTTGAAGCCGTGCTTCCGGGGCACTCCATCGTTGCCGCCACATGAGCGGAATGGCAGGCAGGGGGCGATTTCTGCTTTATAGTCGGCAGCCGCGCAATGCGCCGCGGCCCATGTTCCCCAACCCTGCCTGTCATGCCGGAAAAGAAAGTCGCCCCATCCTCCGACGGAGCCCACGAATTCTCGCAGGAGGAGTTTCCCTTCTACTGGCTTGCCCACGCTCACGCGATCTACGTCGTCGAGATGGAGAGGGTGCTGAAGAAGCTCGGCACCGACATGCCGACGCGGCGCGTGCTGCTGATGTTGCGGCTGCACGGCACGGCGAGCGTCTCGGACCTGTCGCGGCACACCATCATCAAGATGTCGACGCTGACCCGCATCGTGCAGCGCATGCGCGACGAAGGGCTCGTGGAAACGCGCACCAACCCCGAGGATGCGCGCGTCACCGACGTGCTGATCACCGCCAGGGGCGAGGAGCTGGCGGCGCGCATCGAGCAGGCGACGCAGAAGGTCTTCGCGCGCGGCTATGAAGGCATGTCTGCGGCGGAAAGAAAGTCGCTGATGCAGTCGCTGCAGAAGATCTTCCACAACTTCGCCGACAATTGACGCGGGTACCGGCGTGTGCAGGGCCGGCATGCCGCTGCCGGCCTGAAGGCATTGGTGACCGAAACCCGGCAGGCGCTGGAGCCGCTCGACGCGGCCGAGGTCAACGGCTTCTTCGGCCGCGACATGCGCTTCGAGATCGGCGACCGGCGCTTCGACTTCATCGCGCAGGATTTCCTCGGCATGATGCGCAAGAAGGGCTGAGCGCATCGAACATCGCGCGGAGAACACCGCAAGGAGACACCCAATGGGCATCGCATACGTGGTGGGGCAGATAGCAGTGAAGGACGAGGGCAAGTGGGCCGAGTACCGCAGCAAGGTTCCCGAGACCTTCGGCCCCTGGGGCGGCGAGCCGGTGTTCCGCGGCAAGCAGTTCGCCGCCCTCGCCGGCCAGTGCCCGCACGCCGACGTGGTGGTGCTGCGCTTCCCGAGCACCGACGCGCTCGAGAGCTGGTTCAAGTCGCCCGCCTATCAGGCGCTGATCCCGCTGCGCGATGCGGCGGCGGAGGTGGTGCTGACGGCTTACGAGGCGTGATCGTCGTCAGCTCGGCTCGACGCAGTCAGTTCTTCGAACCGGCCTTGGTTGCCGGCCCACCTCTCAGAGCCTGAGAAGCATTTGATTTCCGCAAGCCGAGTAACTGACATGCGATGAGACCCAGTGGCGCGCGATGCGCAGGTGCGGTGGGGTGTTCGAGGCCCAGCCAAGCGTCTGTGAGGGCAGATCCGGGGTCTTCAGGAGGCGGGTTTTCATTTCGGGCACCTCTTATGCCAGCGCTGCGGCGATTTTGGACGCACCGCTACCTCGACC
>NZ_SSXV01000060.1 GCF_009469595.2 Thauera sp. 2A1
AATTTAGTTAATTGATCTGATGTCATACCATATTCCAAATAAGGTAACATAGCTTCTAGTACAGCAGAGTCTCTTTTAGTTAAACGTTTATCTCTACTTATCTACTATATTCTTGTAGATAAATCACCAAATCCTTTTCTACGAATATTTCTAGCAGCTGCATCATTCTGAGCTTGTTCTACAGAAGCTAAATGTCTAGCATTAGCATACTGTTGTCCCCATTGATTTGCTATCTGTGCATTATTAAATGCCATTTGATTTTCAACATTATTCTTAGTAGCATAAGCATTAGCGATAGCTTTATTCCTATTAACTGCTGATTGTAAACCAAATGCCATATTAGCTCCTGTGTTAGGATTAATATTAGCCATATTGTATCTAGCAATTCTATCGCTTAGAGTAGCTTCTCTAAGTATAGGATCTATGTTATAATCAGTAGGACCATATGCTGGATCATAAGTATATGTTTCTACTCTTTCAGGACTACCTGAGAATATATTACCAATGGGTCCAGCTAATGCAGCTATATTGTCTATTAGATCTAACCAGTTATTATCACTTGGAGTTTTCGGCTTTTTACTATTTGGACTATATATATTACCTACTGGAAGTTGTCCAGGATTACCAGTATAGTTAAAGTATTTACTACTTCTAGCATTAGCAGTATCTACATTACCAATAGGAGCATTAATATTATAAGGAATGCCTAATCTACTTGCTACTTCAGATGATGGTATATGTCTAGGTCCATTACTTTGATTAGATCTACTATCTACATATGCTTGACCAATCTTATGCCAATCGCCATACTTTCTGTCTGTCATTAAAGATCTAGCTTGTTCTACTGTAGGTATAACTCCTTTGTTCTTACCTAAGTAAGTAGACATATCTCCATATTTACCACCATAGATATCTTTTACATCTTGATCTGTGATACCATTGACCCAGTTTAAGTAATCTTGTGTATAGTTATTTTTATCTGAATCCCAGTATTTAAAATCAGACATATTTTTATTATATCCATATGGTTTAATGCCTTTAGTGCCATCTGCATAAGCAGCAGTATTCTTCTTTATTTTTTTACTTTTCAAAGCTTCTTGCTAATCTAATAGTGCCTGATAAGCTATCTAATTATTTCTCTCATTTAGCATCTAACTATTTTCAGCATATATATTATTAGCTTTATTGTTGCTTTTCTTCATTAACTTCTTTCCCATTTCTGCAAATGTTTTATTTGTTCCTGGAACTTTAATCTTATCACTTAATACTTGAGTTCCAACAGGTACATTTAATAAATTAGAATCTGTAGGTTTACCTTCTTCTGGTATAGAACCTATAGTTCCATCTGGTGTTCTTAACATCTCACCATCATCTAAGTAAGCCATGGTAGATGGTACTACACCACCTTTAGATAAACTTAATTCATTGTATCCATTTTCCTAATAGTAATCAGCTGCTACTTGTTCAGACATTTGTCTAGCCTGAATACCATTTTTAATTCTACCAGCTTTATTACGTATATAACTTTTACTATGACCAAATAGACCAGCTATTCCTGATGGTAATTCATACTCACCAATCTACTCATTAACAGAACCACCAGAACCTATACTTGAAGTAATACCACCAATAGCTCCACCTATTACTGCTCCCCAAGGTCCACCAATAGAAGCGCCCATTGCAGCTCCAGATCCTATGCCACCTATTACACCAGCTGCTGTAGGTTTCTATCCACTAGTAGCGTTACCTATCATACTACCTATAGCTCCAACTCCTTGTGTAACTACATTTGCTTTATCTACTCCACTCATATTACCCCAGTTTGAAATAGCATCAGCACCGAAAGCATATTGAGGAACTCTTTTTAATTTCTTAGTTTTCATATTATAACATTGAATATCTATAAGTTGTTTTAATATACGGAAGCTTAAATTCTTTATTATCGTTGCAATCAAAAGTATAATTGCAAATCAAATATTTTCCTCTCATTCTTCCAGCGTAAGACATATTAGTCTATTGTTGTAAATCTGGTTTATCTTGTTTTTCTCTACTTATTGCAAATCTATAATTATCTTCTCTAACTTCTATGTTGTTGTAATCTATAGGATCTGTCACTTGAGTTTTAGTTTCAAAATGTATATCTGTTATTAATGTAGGTTTTTCTTCATCTCCAATGTCTACAAATTCAGCAGAGAACCATTGATTATCGAACACTTTAGTATATGCTATATCTTTATTAACTACAAATCTAACATAAGATATTTTCTCTTCTTTAGTAGTACTATTAACATCATACATATTATGTAAGTAATAACAATTATTGTTTTTAATAGTAACTAATCTAGTAGAGAATGGGAAGAACCAGTTTGGATTATGAGTATAAAAAGAAGTAAATACATTTAGTTGTTCATTAAATATTAAACATCTGTCATATATTCTAAACCATACTTCATTATATTTCTTATCATAGAATGATACTGGATTCTTTCTAGCATTATCTGGTAATCTATTTAAATACGTCTATACTTGTTTTACTTTAGATAACTCATTAAAGTCATTGCTAAGTGAGCATATAACATTTTTATCTAAATCATACCAATACAAAGTAGTTTCAGAATTAGTAATACTCTTATCATTAATGATACTATCACCATTTAAAGTAACTAAGTAATCGTATCTGGTAAGAATACCACCAGTACCTAATGTTAAAGCTCCAGCATTATTATCAGTGATCAAGGACCTATCGTTAACAGATGCTATACCTACAGCACTATCCTAGAAGAAATACAATTTGTTTTTAAATACTTTAAGATTAGTAACTGGTCCATATGTACTATCTGTATCTAAATAATTAGCAAATTTAAATTTAGTCCAACTATCTGTTTGTTCATTATTTGTTTTTAACTCTGAACAAGTGATTCTATTCATGCTTTTAACATCATCCTCAGCATATATAGATTTCTGTATATAATTCTTACTAGTACTAGGATTAGAGTAAGCGGCATGATATACATACATTGGGGTTTTCTAAGTATATAGATTGTTCATCTAT
>NZ_SSXV01000061.1 GCF_009469595.2 Thauera sp. 2A1
CCTAGCCGTCTGAAGGACGGTTACTCTTACCAAGTAAGAGAGCTAACGCAGGGAACTGAAACATCTTAGTACCTGCAGGAAGAGAAAATAAATGAATGATTCCCCCAGTAGTGGCGAGCGAACGGGGAACAGCCCAAACCAGTGGCGTCGCAAGGCGTGGCTGGGGTTGTAGGACCGCGACATTGTATGCAAATCGTGAACAGAACACTTTGGAAAATGTGACCATAGACGGTGATAGTCCAGTATGTGAAGCGAAATGCGGCATAGCGGTATCCTGAGTAACGCGGGACACGAGGAATCCTGCGCGAATCTGCCGGGACCATCCGGTAAGGCTAAATACTCCCGTGAGACCGATAGCGAACGAGTACTGTGAAGGAAAGGTGAAAAGAACCCCGAGCAGGGGAGTGAAATAGTTCCTGAAACCATGCGCCTACAAGCGGTCGGAGCATCTTACGATGTGACGGCGTGCCTTTTGCATAATGATCCTACGAGTTACCGTCACTGGCGAGGTTGAGTGTCATGAGACACGTAGCCGCAGTGAAAGCGAGCCTGAATAGGGCGCACAGTCAGTGGGGGTAGACGCGAAACCAAGTGATCTACACTTGGCCAGGATGAAGTCCCGGTAACACGGGATGGAGGTCCGCACCAATAAGCGTTGAAAAGCTTCTGGATGAGCCGAGTGTAGGAGTGAAAGGCCAATCAAACTTGGAGATAGCTCGTACTCCCCGAAAGGCATTTAGGTGCCGCGTCGGATGGTCACCGTGAGAGGTAGAGCGACCGATAGGACAAGAGGGCTTCACCGCCTATCGAGTCCTGACGAACTCCGAATGCTCACGGTTTGCAGTCCGGCAGTAAGGGGGCGGGTGCTAAGGTCCGTCCCCGAGAGGAGAAGAATCCAGACCGCCGTCTAAGGTCCCGGAGTTCTGCCTGAGTTAGTCTAACGAAGTCTGGTCCCTATGACAGCTAGGATGTTGGCTTGGAAGCAGCCATTCATTCAAAGAGTGCGTAACAGCTCACTAGTCGAGGGTCCGGGCATGGATAATAATCGGGTATAAGGCAGACACCGAAGGCGCGGGATAGCAATTATAAAAGTATCGGTAGGGGAGCATACTCACAGCGTCGAATGGTGTACGTAAGTTATCCTGGAGCGGTGAGTAAAGCAAATGTAGGAATAAGTAACGATAAGGAGGGTTAGATTCCCTCCCGCTGTAAGACCAAGGTTTCCCGGGCAATGCCAATCAGCCCGGGGTCAGTCGGGTCCTAAGTCTAAGCCGAACGGCGATGGCGATGGCAGAGACGGTTAATATTCCGTCACTGCCGCATGGGGCGACGTGGAGACGGAGCAGTGAAACCACCGCGGGGCGACGGAAGTCCCCGTTGAAGAGTGTAGGTGTTGAGGATGGCAGGCAAATCCACCATCCGAGCTGAACTTGATAGTATGGAGTCTTCTTCGGAAGAATCCAATAGTGTGGGTAATCATACTCCCGAGAAAATCCGCTAAGCTTAACCCATGCGGCACCCGTACCGCAAACGGACACACGTGGTCGGGTAGAACATACTAAGGCGTTGAGAGATTCATGGTTAAGGAACTAGGCAAATTGACCCTGTAACTTCGGGATAAAGGGTCCTCGTGATGAGCGAGGCGCAGAGAATAGGTCCAGGCAACTGTTTAACAAAAACACAGGGCTGTGCAAACTCGAAAGATGACGTATACAGCCTGACACCTGCCCGGTGCCGGAAGGTTAAGAGGAGATGTCACTCGCAAGAGGAAGCATTGAATTGAAGCCCCGGTAAACGGCGGCCGTAACTATAACGGTCCTAAGGTAGCGAAATTCCTTGTCGGGTAAGTTCCGACCTGCACGAATGGTGTAATGATCCGGACGCTGTCTCAACCATGAGCTCAGTGAAATTGTAGTATCGGTGAAGATGCCGATTACCCGCGATGGGACGAAAAGACCCCGTGAACCTTTACTACAGCTTAGCATTGACCTTGGTCATCCGATGTGTAGGATAGGCCGGAGGCTTTGAAGCGGGAGCGCCAGCTTTCGTGGAGCCATCCTTGAAATACGGCCCTTTGGCTGTCTGAGGTCTAACGCGTGATACGCGGACACTGCTTGGTGGGTAGTTTGACTGGGGTGGTCGCCTCCAAAAGCGTAACGGAGGCTTCCAAAGGTGCCCTCGGGTCGATTGGTAACCGACCTCAAAGAGTGCAATGGCATAAGGGCGCTTGACTGGGAGGCAGACATGCCGAGCAGGCAGGAAACTGGGGCATAGTGATCCGGCGGATGTGTATGGAAACTCCGTCGCTCAAAGGATAAAAGGTACTCCGGGGATAACAGGCTGATCCCCCCCAAGAGCTCATATCGACGGGGTGGTTTGGCACCTCGATGTCGGCTCGTCACATCCTGGGGCTGGAGAAGGTCCCAAGGGTTGGGCTGTTCGCCCATTAAAGTGGCACGCGAGCTGGGTTCAGAACGTCGTGAGACAGTTCGGTCTCTATCTATCGTGGGCGTGGGAGTTTTGAGTGGTGCCGTCACTAGTACGAGAGGACCGTGATGGACAGACCTCCGGTTTACCAGTTGTGCCGCCAGGCGCACCGCTGGGTATCTGAGTCTGGATTGGATAAGCGCTGAAAGCATCTAAGTGCGAAGCCAGCCGCAAGATGAGAACTCCATTGAGGGTCGTCAAAGACGATGACGTTGATAGGATGCAGGTGTAAAGACAGCGATGTCAAAGCCGAGCATTACTAATTGCCCGAACACTTTCTTTAGGAAAGTTCATAGTTTCAACTGTATTTTCAGTTCATTATGTTGTTTTGCTTGTGTGCAAATACGTCATACCCCATTATCAGGTGGTTATTGCGGTGAGGTCCCACCTCTTCCCATTCCGAACAGAGAAGTTAAGCTCACTTGCGCCGATGGTACTGCAATGCAATGCGGGAGAGTAGGTAGCCGCCTTCTTTTATCAAGAGCCTCAGATTTCGAAAGATTTCTGAGGCTTTTTTGTTTTTCCCCAATCTTTACATGAGAGATACA
>NZ_SSXV01000062.1 GCF_009469595.2 Thauera sp. 2A1
AAATATTTAATTAGATTTATTTTTTCTTCTTTTTACCTTTATTCCATTTAGCAGCATTCTAAGCGAATATTGCTCTTTTTCTTGTTACAGGATTCTTACTGTGAGTTAGCTCTTCAGTTGTCTTTCCTGTTTTCTTTTTAGTTGCATTGAACTTACCTCTATTCTCTGGCTTTATCTTTATCTTCTTCATAATTCTAAAATTGTTTATTTACTATTGGATAAGTACCAAGTAAAGGTATCTTGTTAAACCATTTTGTATACTATCCAGGTGTAGCAAATTGAAGATAAGCAGCTTCAATAGATCTCATATCTTTAGGCAAGGATCTTATAGCTTTCTTAATCTATCTAGAAGTTACCTTATCTCCTATATTATTAATCATACCAGTCTTAAACATATACTCTCTAAGAGTATTCATATAAGACTTCTATTCTGTACCTTTGCTATAATAATCAGTTTTATCTGGAAATAATGGATTCTTCTATTTTGATAAATCTCTTTTTAACTCTGCAAACATAGAGTTGCTATAATCGGGGTTTGAACTTTTAGCTAAATTGAAATCTACATAGTGTCCTAATTCATGTCTAGTAGTAGGATAATCTATCTCTGTAAGATTTCTATTTATCTAATATTCAAAATCATCATATCCTGCTGGTTGTCTTCTAGTAATATACCTATTTACAGCTGCATCCTTAGCCTGCATTTTAGCCTTAGCATCTAATTGTTTTATAACAGGATTAGGCAAATTCCAATAATTAGTGTTATACTAATTAATTATATCTTCGTATACTTGAGCATAATTATCACCATAAGTATTCTAAATCTATCTAGCTCTTTCCATATAAGCTGGATTAGAATATAGATCCTCAATTATTCTATTTCTAGATTCTATAGCATCGTCATATAATTTAAATGTACGAGCTTTATCTTCAGCTTCTCTACGGAATAAACTGTTTATCTTATCCTATACAGTTCTTTTTACTTCTGGTACATATTTAGAAGAGTATTTAGTTAATCCTCTAGCTACATTAGATACTGCATTACCTGCTAATTTAAATACTGGATTAAGTAGAGCTCCTTCTACATATAGACTGCCTAATGGATCTGAATTTGAAACATAGCCTGCACCTGGGTTATATCCATATGTAGGATTATATGGATCTCCTTTAGGGTCAAAGTTAGTAATAGGTCTTTCACTAGTATTTTGTGGTGGGTCTTCATCTATAGTACCACCATCTGCATACTTCTTCCAATCCCAGTATTTCAGCTAGGGATTGCTTTCCCTAGCCTACTTATACTGTTGCATTCTCTATCTAAATGCTTCACGTTCCATAATTATTTACTTTTCTTAGAACCCTTTTTAGAGCTCTTCTTTCCACCTTTACAAGCCATAATTAATTCTCCTTATTACTTTTAATCTTAATGTACTTCAACCAAGCGAAATGTTTTCTTTGCTTACAGTATTCAAGATTGGTATCATTATTATGCGCTTCTTCTTCAAAAGATACATCATGATACCGATCTCCTTGTTTATCTGATAATCTAGCTATAGATATTATTAAATATTCAATACCATACCAAATATAGAAAGGCAACCACAACATTTCTTGCATCTATTTGAGATGAATCTTTTCGTGATTATATTCAATATCTGTTATTTTAGATTTATCTCTAGTAAATATCAAACCAAATATATTGATATATTTATAACCCTTAAATGGTATAAATTTGTTCTGTATTACTTTCATATCACTTCTCTCCTGTTACTTTATTGCGAATAGCAGTTTTTGCCTTTAGTTTCTCTCTATCCATAGCAGCTTTATCAGACATACGTTGCAACTCAGTTTCATGCTTCATTCTATCTTTTTCAAGCTGTATCTTCTTATTTTCAGCTTCTCTCTTCTGCTCTATTTCTCTACGCTTATTGTTGAGTTCTAATTGTTTAGTAGCAATATCAGAATTTATCTTCTACTGTTCTAGAGCCTGTTTTCCTATTTCAATTGGATCAGGAATTCCATTCATATCTTGATCCATATTCTCAGCACCACGATAAGCATTAAGTTGTGCTACAGTAATTTTAGTAGCATTGTCTTGATCTACTTTATATTTTTCAAGATCCATTTCTGCTTCCTTAAGCATAAGCTCTTCTTCTTTAAGCTGATTCTGTTGTTCTGCCATTTGTTGTTGTGCTTGTTGTTCAGCTTGCTGCTGTTGCTGCATCTGTTCCATTCTTTTCTGTTCAATTTCCTCAAGCCTATTCTTAATCATACTCATGTTATCTAAAGTAATGATTTCAGCAATATCTAACAGACTGGCACCATTCTGCATAGCAGGTTGTAGCAATTGCTTTAATTGATCTATATACTGTTGATTCTTAGTACTATCATCTACAAATATATCCATATCTTCGTAGAAGAAATTATCAGATAATTGTACAAATGCTCTAGTAGCATCATCTAATATATAATTCAAGTATTTCTTACTATCTTTCCAAGCAGCTTTAGAAGTGTTCAACAGCATAGTTAATACTCTTCTTTTTACCTAATTGTGATTCCAGAACCAAGGTTCAGTAATATGATAAGACATACTAACAGCAGTATTAGTATTACCCACTAATTCACTAGCAGCAATCTACCCTTGTCTTTGTGGAGTAATACCAGTAAGCTTAGCTACCATGTCTTCAATCTTTTGCATCAATTGAATATACTCAGCTATTACATTACTCATAGTTAAGTCCCAAGAAGATAACTAGTTGAATTGAGATGGTTTACCTCCTTCACGTCCTGGTATATCCCACCCTTCATCATATGGATTAATAAAAGCTACACCTAGTGCACTTAAGTAATGCATCCACTTGTTAACATCAATATTCATAGATTTAGGTATCTAAGTAATATCCATTACTGCTACTTTACCTTTATCTCTAGATAATGCTAATTCAAGTCTATACCATACTACAATATACATATACTGTAATGGTTTCATCCTACTTACTAATGATCTAGGCTTACTATTAGTAT
>NZ_SSXV01000063.1:0-574 GCF_009469595.2 Thauera sp. 2A1
ATGAGAATAAATTAAATAATTGTGTAGATAATTTAGAATGGTGTACTTATCAACACAATAATGTTTGGAAAAATAGATTAGCTAAAAGTTTAGAAACGTTTAATGCAAATCCTAAAAATAGAAGGAAAGTATATCAATATACAAAAGATGGAGCATTCATTAAAGAATATGAATCTGTAAAAGAAGCTACTAAAGAAATGGGTTTAAAGCACAGTAGTGGAATATATCTTAGCTGTAATCATAATAATTGCTACGCAAGAGGCTTTAAATGGTCTTTTAACTCTCCTTCCTTATAAATGCATCATTTAATAAAGAAAATGGCTTAAAACGCCTTAAAATGCGTTATGGAAAAAGAAACTATTTTATATAATATATTATATGTGGATAATAAAGCAAGAACAATTATTCCTGAAGTAGTTAATGCTTGGAATCTTACTCCACATAGATTTATTAAATCTGGTGAAACTGTATCTATTGATATTAATCGTACTCTGTATATTATAAAAGGATTTAGTTCATCAGATTATGTGCACATAGATGTAAAGTAGGATAGAATAGATATTACATTAGATCC
>NZ_SSXV01000063.1:652-3002 GCF_009469595.2 Thauera sp. 2A1
AGATAGGCTAGAGTATCTTTAAATATAAGTGATCCTACTGGAACTCATAAGTTATTACAGTTTGTAATACATTAGAATTAATAATTAAAATATACGTATATGACAAGAATAACAAGAAGCTATATAGCTCCAAATCCCAAAGAGTTTGATTACTGGGTTGACTTAGCAGCAGATCCAAAAGGTAATGTAATTAAGTATTATGCAGGTAGTAGCAAATGGCTACCAATAAATGATGATACAGATAATGATCAGAGTGCTAAGATTGCTGCACTTGAATCAGGTAAAGTAGATAAGGTAGAAGGAAAAGAACTATCCAGTAATGACTTTACGGATGCATATAAAACTAAACTAGATGGTATTGCTGCACAAGCAAATAAATATGTTTTACCAACAGCTACAGCTGAAATTATTGGTGGAGTAAAGGTAGGAACAAATATTTCTTATAGTAACGGTACAATTAGTCTTAGTAAAGCTAATGTGACTAGTGCATTAGGATATACACCTCCTACAGCAGATACTAAAGTGACTATAAATAACACTTTAACAAGTACTAGTACTACAGAAGCTTTAGCTGCTGCACAAGGTAAAGCTTTAAAAGATTTAATTGACGCATTAACTACAAGAGTTGCTGCATTAGAAACTCCAGCAGCTTAATATAACAAATACATATGGTAACAAATAGGATAATATTTTTTGCAACATCTGTTCAACCTAATCCAGAAGAAATAGACTATTGGGTTGACTTATCTGATAATCCTTACGGTGGTAGCATTAAATATTTCAATGGAACCGAATGGGTAAGGCTAGCTGCCTCTGGTGGTACACCTGACTTTAGCAACTACTATACTAAAACACAAGTAAACAAATTGCTTAATGATAAAGCAAACATTAGTGATGTAGATAGTAAAGTAGATGATGAAGAGGTAAAAGACGTAATAAAAGATATACAGTTTAATACTTCAAATCCTAATGGCATTACTATGGTAATGTTTAAGTATGATGGAAGTAATGATTCTATATCTTTACCCATAGCATCTACTGGATCAGCTGGTATTGTCACATCTAAAGACTTCTTAGACTTTGTTAAACAACATCAGTTATAGGAACTTCATACTGAGATGATTGATACCTTTGCTGATATACGTGCAAAGTATTAGAAGAAACTCATTGCAGGTTTGAACATTGAAATTGATCAAGAAACTAATGTAATTAGTGCATCTGGTGATCTAGCTGTACAATGGAATAATATTACTGGTAAACCAGATTTTAAACCAGTAGCTACATCTGGTGATTATAATGACTTAATTAATAAGTTAAAACCAGGTAAAGATGTTAGTATTAGTGAAGATAATGTAATTAGTATTGCTATTGATTCAGATTCATTAGAACAGTCTTTAACTACTTTACAAAGTAATATAGATAAAGAAGCTGCTACTGCTCGTGCTGCTGAAACTAAATTAGGCAATGATATAGCTACTGAGAAGAATAGAGCTCAATCTGCTGAATAGACTATTAGTACTAATTTACAGAATGAAATTAATAGATCTACTCAAGTAGATACTCAACATACTAATGCTATAAACAAGGAAGTACAGGATAGAAAAGAAGCTATCGCTACAGAAGTTAGTGATAGAAATGCAGCTATCTTAGTAGAAACTAATAGAGCTAAGGCTAAAGAAGAAGAACTTGATAATAAGATTACAGATCATACTGCTGCAACTAATACTGCATTAGCATTAAAAGCAGATAAGTCTGACACTTATACTAAGGCACAAGTAGATGCTAAACTATCTGGTGCTTATAAAGTAAAAGGATCTAGTACGTTTGAAGCTCTACCTAAAGACAACAATGTAGTTGGCGATGTATATAATATTACTAATGCATTTAACTTGAGTGGTAAGCATTATGATGCTGGTACTAATGTAGTATGGACTGAAGAAGGTTGGGATGCTTTATCAGGTTCATTTGATACTACTGCTATTGAAAGTAGTATTCAAGAAGTAGCTGATAACTTAGCTCAAGAGATACTTGATAGAACTCAAGCTGATACTACTATTAATAATAATGTGTCTTCACTTACTAATAGAGTAAAAGTGAATGAAGATAAACTTACTATTATTAATGGTAATGAATCTACTACTGGTTCTATAGCTAATGCTATTAAACAGGCTAAGTCATATACAGATACAACTGTAACAGCTGAATAGACTAGAGCAGAGAAAGCAGAATAGAAACTAACTAGTGATTTAGCTAGTGAAGTAACTAGAGCTAAAGGTGCTGAGTCTGCTAATGCTACAGCTATAGCAAATGAAGTAGAAAGAGCTACTGGTGTAGAAGAGACATTAAATAG
>NZ_SSXV01000064.1 GCF_009469595.2 Thauera sp. 2A1
AGCTTCACCAGTTTGACCATTTCCAGATGATTCTACTATATCTTGAGAGTAATGTTCATCATTTCTATAGTACAGGTTTATACTAGATTCTAGTGGAATGTAAGCTCCAACATATCTCTTAAAACCATTTCTATCATCAGGGTCATTTCTAGTAAATAGCATAGTATGAGTATAGTCCAATACTCCTAAATATGTATCACCACCAAAACACATTGCTTTATCGTATCCTTCCCAAGATGTTTTAACATAAGTATTAGTACTGTTATATATAGAATAGCTTCTACTCATAAAAGTGTTACCACCATACTGTGTAGTGTTTTTCTTTATGTTAACAAACAATACAGCATTGTGTCTATATTTCCTTAATAAAGGAGTGGTACGAATTCCTGTATAATTACCAGAGTATACATCTGGAGCACTAATAGCTAAACATACTCCATGAGGACCAAGTGCTTCTCTAGAGCCAATACTATAGTTTATAAAACCAAATCTATCTATGTAATCTACTATTTGTTTAGCATCAAATGCTTCTTGATATGGAGATATGTTAGTTGGCTTAGTTACATCTTTTATAGGGAAAGATTGACGCAAATTAGAATTATCTTTGTGAGCATAATTCTTACCAAAGAATTGATAGTATTTACATATACCACCGCTTACCATATCACCATCTTGTTCATAACCATCGAATACTCCCTAAGAAGCACTAGGTTTATTACCAGTATGTTCAGAATATTCTACAGGTCCACCAAATGGATTTTGTACATTATTAGTACTTTTTCCTAATACTTTAGTAAACGGTATACCTAATCTATAATGCTTATTGTTAGCGTCATTACAGTATGTAGCAGAGTGTGCACAATATAATGGCACAATACTCATACCACTAGTAACAATCTGATCTGATTTCTCTTTATTAAAACATATATCAGCTGTCACTAAATCAAATATACCGTATGTGTCAAACGGATTCTAATCCTAAGCATCTTGTTGTACAAACAGATTCTTACTTGAATTATAGAACCCTTGTACAAATTCTGGAGCTACGCCTTCTTTAAAAGTAGGCATAATAGTAGGTCTTCTATCTATGCTACCTATAGAGTATTCTGCTCTATAATCTTCAGTATTATTATACCACCCGTTGAATCTAATAGTTTTATTTAGTAACCCCTAAGTAACTATTGTTCTATCGGCTAATGTTCTATCACATCTTACTATTTCATAGGCTACTACATCAGTAGGAAGATTATTTACATAGAACATTATACCAAGTGGATGAGATACTAATTCGTAATTACCAGATCCGTCTACAGTTCCGCCAAAAGTAAAAGGTTCATAACCTTCAACATCAGCAGAAGGGAATCTAATATCTCCAATCCAGTGTACAGGTGAAGGTATATTCTTATTATTATACAATATTATACCATACCTATATACTTCATCTCTTTGATGACTTAAGAAATTAGATACATAGTAAGGATCGCAATAGTTTCTTATTCTAGATTTACCATCACTATTAAATGTATGTACTAATTCTTTTGTTTCAGGACATACTAACTTAATAGTATTATAAGATTTTTTAGATGATGATAAGCTCATACTATATGGTACAAATTTATCACCTTCATCGTCAACTACTGGAGTATTGTCAGACTCTATTAAATCTGTTATAATAAATCTATAGCTAATATTTAGACCTCTACCACCTCTAACAATTCCATTATCATCATATCCAAATGCATATTCATCTGTTGAATTATTAGGATATACCATTGAACTATTCATTGGGTTTATACAATCGTGTTCTTCTGGTATAACTAAATCTGTTTCTGGACTAGTTAGTTCTTGAAAAGTAGTAGTAATATCTTGATTACTTATACTAGAGTTTAATTTAATAATACCATTACTATTACATCTATATGCTCTAGCATCATAATCTACATCCCAAGTTAATTCCTGCACATTAGAAGCAAACAACCTATTGTCCATTTTTGCTATACTTTTAGCATTAAATTCAAATGGAACAAGATCGTTAAATTCTTCTATACTTAATTCGTTAACATAACTACTACCAACATCATTGTAATTAAATGTTATTACATTATCTTCAGATTTAGGTAAGTCTAATTCATTAATTACATATATCTTAGGAGTTTGAGTATTGCTAGTATACTGAATACTAATGATTCTTATTTTTTCAAATCTACCATCATTAAACAAAGTAGCTTGTAACATACAACCTTTATCTGTACTCTCACCTTGTCTATCACCTTTAAATGTTTTAGATGAATTTGAATTACTAGATGATATAGGTATCATAGAACTTAATGAAGAAGTAGATGTTTCTCCGCCATGTACACTGAATAACTGATAACAATATTGTATCATACCAGCTGGTAAATTACCAGATGTCAATTCAATAAACTTAAACGGTGCAATAGTAGAACTAGGTAATAGATCAAAGTAAGTATCATCTTCTATGTGATTAGTTTTATCTGTCTTATATTGAGCAGATATATTAATGCATTTAATAGAAGAAGTTCCATCAGATATATATATCTTACTTACTTTATCTGACTCATAATTAGTAACGATAGCTACTTTATTAACTAGATTCATAACAGCAGATACTACTAAAGTCCAAGTAGGTTTAATACTGTTGAAATCAGTTATAGCCCATATATTATTAATATAAGTTCCTTCATACAATTCCATAGTAACTACTATACCACATTCTTCTACTATCTTCTTAGTAGAATTGTACCACCTAGTTACTGCTGTACCAAGTATATTTTCAGATGCTTCAATACCACCTTCGTACTATCTTACATCTTCTA
>NZ_SSXV01000065.1 GCF_009469595.2 Thauera sp. 2A1
TTTATAAGCGCCTCTATCTATTTTTTCATCTTCATTATTAATCAGATTATGTACCCATGCTGGTACAGTAGAAATTAATCCAGAAAAGTTATCATAATAACTATAAATGGGGAATGGAGTTTTGATAGTTGAGATAGCGTCTTGGATTGCCCAAGGGGTAGAAGACATCATAGTTTCAAAATCTGTTCTTACTAAAGCAAAAGCTAATAATTGTTTTAATATATTATCTTTATCATCATCTGCCCAAGCCTTTGCTATTGGCATTAAGAAGAAATGCAATATATGTACACCTATTAGTTCTAAAGATAATTGTCTTATTACTCTACGCTAATCGTATGTAGAATTCTACATATACTTCTACCATAAACTAATATTCCTAGTATCTCTTCTTATTGCAGAAATAATACTAAAAGGAACTCTAAACAAAGCCTCTTTATATCTTTGAGAACTATAATCCCATTGTCTATTCTATACCCATCTTTCTTGAAGTATAATAGGCATAAACTGTCTATGCATCATTACTAAACTTCCTATAATATTACTACTTAACATAGTTTTCTATAGTGGAGTAAGCTAACCATCAGCAGATTGAGCTAAATTTCTAGCAGTATTACCAATAGTTTCTTTTTTAGCATCCCAAGCTTTTTGATGAGCAGGATCTTTAGTTACAATATTACCGTTTTTATACTCTACTAAATCTCTAGAGGATCTAAATGTGTTCCATTGATTTAGCATTACTTCATCATTACTATATTTACGTTTAAATTCTTCTCTACTAAGAAACTCTCCATTTACGTATCTATAGTTGTACATAACAGAATTTAGTATATGACCCTTTACAACATAATCACTTAAAGAGTATACTCCAAAAGCCCAGTTTCTAGCTATTTGTTTTTGAAAAGTAGATAGATTAAGTCTGTCTGTTTTTATTTCTGCGCCCACTTGAAAATATTCCATTAGCTTCATCTATGTACTATTATGATAATCACTAAGTAAACTAAAATTGTTTTTAAATAAGTCTACAATTAATGCTTTTGTTCCATTAAGACTATCACTAAAACTATAATATCTACCAGAAAGCGAATTAATTATATCATTATAGACTGCTGTAAAAAAACCCGTAGTAGCACATATAATGTTTAAACCTAGATTTACAGTAGTTCCTAATGCTTTTAAACCTAGCATTAATTTAGTAAAATTAACTTTTCTAGGTTTTATATGACCTTTAAATCCTAGTATAGAATAATCTCTTTCTTTGATATCCCATATAGCAGATTTAGTCTTAATGTCATATATATTCATCTCTACGAAACTTTTAGCAAACTTATATATATTAGATTCCTGCCCTTTTTTACTCCTTCCTCTGTACTTACTTTTGACGTCTCGATTGCCTATAAATTGTAAGATAGCTTCGGTTTTAGGTTTGAGTTCACTTTTTATTCTAAAGTTTTCAGCCATTTTAAAATACTCTACTATAGAGCCAACAGTATTAGCTGTAATAGTAGAAGGATCATCCAGACTTTTAACATAATTCTGTGGAACAAAATATAATTTATCTGTGCCAGTATCTACTGTTTCATCGTTTAAACCAGTATCGTCATTTCTAGTAGATACTTTATCTTTCCAATATTCTTTAAAACCTTCAAAACCTCTAGCTCTAACATATCTCCACATAGAACCTGATATTTGTGGCAATCTATATGAACTTAAATTAGTAAGATTAGTAAGTTTGCTATTTGATTCTTTAAGAGTATTCACACATTCTTTGTATAATTCATGTAAATCTTCATTTGAAGATACTTTATTAAATGCTTCTGAATTATCGTATAGTTCTAATTTAGGCAAATAGTATTCTCCCTAGTCTTCAACTTCTGGTTTGTAGTTCTTATTAACAAATGGAGAATTCTAATCTACCTCTGAAAAGTAAATAGATGGCTGTTCTTTAAGTATATATTTTTCTTTCACTGGAACAACTGTTGTAAGATAAGATTTAGGATATATATTACCTTGACTATCTCTATTACAATGTGTCATTTCAAATTCTGCTAAAGTTCCATTAGCAATGGCATCAGCTCTAAGTTTATAGAACAGCTTAGACGGTATCACTTTAGCTATATCGTTAAATTTTAATCCAGTAGTTTTCTTTTTACCGTTTCTTTTTCTTATCCTATATAAATCTACATCTATTTTATCTAATTCAGCTTGAGCAACTCCTGGTATTAACTTTTCAATTTCATGTATCTTATCATCTCTAAATTGTTTAAGTATAGCTCTTTTTCTTTCTTGCAACTATTCATATAGCTTTTTATCTGATTCATTGTTTATTTCAGATCTTTCTACTTTAGCAAGATCATCATAGAATTCTTGAGTATATTCATCTCTAGAATTATACTATAACCATCTTTGATACTGAGCTTCAGATAAATTTGCTTTTTTTTCAGCCTTGATTTTATCAAATAATGCTTTATTTGATTTTAAAACCATACCTTTAGACAACTTATCATTTAATGCAGCTAGTTCTACAGCTATTTCATATTCTTCACCTTGTTTTAATTTTCCATCTATACCATATATACTAGCTAACTATTTTTTTTCTAAATATAAATCCTTTAGTTTACTTTGATTTTCTTCTGATAACTTACTTGTGTCATAGAATCCATTAGCGTCTTTTACAGTATCTAGTAATTTGTGTATTTTGATTTGTACTAATTCTCTAGCATCAGCAGCTAAAGGTGATAGATTGTTAAATAGTTCATAGTATTCAGGAGTATATTTTCTTTCACAATGTTCTGATAACCATTTGTTTTTTCTTTTATTGTACTCTGTACGTATAGT
>NZ_SSXV01000066.1 GCF_009469595.2 Thauera sp. 2A1
GTAGTAGAAGCTATGTTACCTTATTTGGAATATGGTATGACATCAGATCAATTAACTAAATTATATAATAATTTGAAAAGATAATGGCAACGAATAGATTTGATAAACCAATAGAAAGTGAGTATATTAGTTAGTATACACCAATACCCTTTGAATAGTTATATGCCATAGGTAAAGCAAATAACGAAAGAGTAGATAAAGCTTATTAGGATTTAGGTAATCAGTTTACTAAGTGGTCAGAGTTTAGATCACCATCAGCTGTAGATACTAAGAGATGGTATGATTTAACGGTTGGAGCTGGACAAGATGTAGTAAATAAATTAGCAGCTAATCCAGATTTGATTAAAACAGCAGAAGGTAGATCCTTAATACAATCGTTTATTAATACTAGACCTTATAATGAGCTAAGTTAGTTACAACAGAGTAGAGAAGGATTACTTTAGAGATAGAAAGTAAATCAACAACTTATGCTGTCTGGTAAGTATAATCCTTTATGGCATGAAGTTGATTTTACTAATTATAGTACTTTAGATAGTGGAGTATTTAATGACGTTGCTCCATTAGCTTATAAGTCAGAAGTAGATTTAGTAAAACCTTATGTTGATAATCTAAAGCCTGGATTTATTAGACAAGAAGGTGCTTATGATTGGAGAGGAGTTTCATCTGAAAGAACAGATCAAGAAATAGCTAACAATATTTCTGCTATATATAACACTCCTGAAGCACAGAAACATATACAAGTATTAATACAGCAAGGATATACTCCAGAACAAGCCAATGCTTTATTTGCTAATCGTATATATAGAGCTGGTAGAGAATTTGCATATGAAGATAGAGAACTTAATCCTTTATCTAAGATATACGAAGAAGATAGATTAAAGAGGGCTAGAACAGGACAACAAACTGCTCAAAAACCATTTAGATTGACAGAATCTATTGCAACTACTGGTGGAGATGCATTTAAATTAGGAACTCAAGCTTACATAGCTAATAAATATAGAGATCAGATAAATTCTTTAACAGATCAATATAATAATGCTACTCAATCAGGCGACACTTTATCTGCAAATATATTTAAGGAGCAATTACGAAAAATATATAATGAATCTAACAGTTACACACCAAACAAACTATTTAATGAAATATTCAAAGAATATGCTACAGATGGTAAATTGACTAATATAGATTTATCAAATGCTACTAATGATATTTTGAATAGATTTGCAGCTCCATCTCCTATAGCTTCTGTAAATGATTTGTTACAAACTACTATACCAGGTGTTACATCTGAAACGGTTACTACTCCATTAGGTAAATATAGAATAATAGCTAATCCTAGACAATTAGATTTAGCTACAGATGTTATATCTGAAATAGCTGGTTATAAACACGTAGAATCTGGAAAGAATAAGTTTAGAGATGCCCTTAAAAACGGTAAGCTTACTAATGTTATTCTTCAATAGGGAGGTAATATTCTTACTTTACCTGTAAATAAAAATGGACAAGTGCAGCCTAATTCTAGTTAGGTAATTACAGTAGCTATACCCCAAAGTCAATTAGATGCGTTAGGTATAACAGATGCAGATATGGTTATATCTGGAGCTAAAAGAATATACGATCGCTCTGGCAAGGTATCTCTATCTACAGAAATAAAAGAAGGAGATAAACGTAAACTACCATTTCAAAGATATTTAGAAGAAGGAGAGTACAGCAGTAAATATAATTATAAAGGAAAGGTATCTTACAACGTTCCTACAGAAGATGTATATTGGTAGATAGAATTACTAAATAAACTTCCAGATCCACAAGATAAATTAAATACTGAATACTTAGATCAACAAGCATGGAAGCTATCTATGACAGATGCATTTAGATCTGAATTATATCCAAGTACACAACAGGAAGCTTACGGCATTGGTTATTCTGCCGGAGAAGAAGAAAAATAAAATCGCATAAAAAATGGCTAAGAAAAATAAATTTAATTTGAATTCCCCCTCACTAGGACAATAGCTAGTGAGGGAAGCTATGACTCCGTACAGCGAAGGGTTTGATATATCGCAACTACCATAGTCATATGGAATAAATGAATTTACTACAGAACAAGAAGTGCCAGTAGTAGAAGAAGCTAAAGATAATAAAAGATCTTTAGCTGAAGATATTGTATGGAATACTGGAAAACTAATAACTAATGTATTAGATAATGCTAATCCATTATATCAGTATATACAAAAAGAAAGACTTAGTGTTGGATTGTCTAAATTACAAGACAATTTAATGGAAACAGAATCTAAATGGATACCACAGATATAGGAAGCTCAAAACTATTTAGAAGCTAAGTCTATTGTAGATAATATCTCTAATAATATACTTACAGATGAATAGAAAATGGCAGTGCAAACTGTTAATTAGTTAGAACCTAATATAAAAGAGTATGCTAAATCTAATCCGTACTTAAGAGATTTATTCTACGATACAGATCCTACGAATGTAAATGGTAGTATAGCTATAAACTTTAAAGCTTTGCTAAATGACTTTAAAGATAATAATATATTCAACGTAAATCCGCTAGATAATATAGCTACAGCGTTAGAAGATAATGCATTAAACTAGGAAGAACAAGATTTCTTATGGAACAATAAATAGCAACAAATGTCTGATAAAGAAAGATTAGACGCTATTTAGAAAGTGTTATCTGATGCTAATGATGAATACGAAGATAAAACAGCTAAGATAGTAAAAAGATAGAATACTTTAAAGAAAGGTAATTGGTTGTACGATCCTACCGCTCTTACTAAAGAATTTGAGTAGAG
>NZ_SSXV01000067.1 GCF_009469595.2 Thauera sp. 2A1
ATATGGTCTAGATACTCAGAAAGAGGTAAAGATGGTGATGGATATGAATACATCTATAAGAGATTCTCTAATTATGTTGGTGGAGATAGTTTAGGTCCAGGTGGTTCTGATTACCCTCCAGCAAATGTAGATTCTAGTGAATACCAAGCTGATGATTATGTACCTAGTGGATGGGATGATAACCCAACTGGACCTACTGAATCTATACCTTATGAATATGTTTGGACTAGAAAGAAAGAGAATAGTAAATGGCAAGCTTGGAAAACTGGAGCACTATGGGCTAAATGGTCTAAGGATGGTGAGCCAGGTAAGCCAGGTCAAGATGGTAAACCAGGTGAACCTGGAGAACCAGGTAAGCCAGGATCTAACGGTTATAGTATAACCGTTAATGGTTGTCCTTCTGCCATTAGGTCTTCAAAGGGATTCCTACAAACTACAAATGTAAAACTAAGTGCCATAAAAGTTAGAGTTGATGATAGTGCTACTAGTTCTGTATCAGGATATTGGAAAAGCTATTATTTAAACAGTTCTGGTTCATGGCAATAGATCAACAGTACATCTGGTAATACGTTTACTTCCACATGGAATTCATCATTATCTACTACAAAGTTCTGGTTTGGATTTACTACAGATAGTAGCGATTACAGTTCGTTAAGTCCTACTAGTCAATATAAAGTATGGTCAGCTGAAGTTCCAGTAGTATTTGATGGAGATGTATCTGATATAGATGAAACTTATACCATCATGAGAGATAGAGGTCAATGGAGATCTGGAGTACAATACTATCATGATAAAGCATCAAATGCAATAAAAGGTCAAGATGTATCTAGTGTAACTAATTATTACTTATATTCAACAGATCAAAGTGTATCTTATGATACTACTAACTGGTCTACTAATGTACCTACAAATACATACGATCAAGGTAAATTATACTCTTATAGTAAGATAACATATTCAGATGGTACTATTACCAAAACAATACCTGAAGTATTATTAACATATTCTGATTCTAGAGTAACATCTATTACACAATACTTTGCAAATTCAACTAATACATCTGTTCCTAGTGAAGGCTGGTCTACTAACAAGCCCGCATTAAATAAAGATAAACCTTATTTATTTAGATATTTTACTGTTAATTATGTTAATAGTGATTCTCAATCCACTAGTACTAATTCTACTAAGAAGGCAATAGCTAAGTATTAGAATGATTATACTCAGTATTAGAACTATAGTAATTTAACTATTATAGACTATGTAGTATATCAAGGTAATGTGTACTTAGCTAAACAGAATAATACTAGTTAGACACCCAGTATGACTAGCAGTTATTGGAATATATCTTCTAAGCAAGAAATACTAACAGTAAATAACTTACTAGCTAACAATGCTAAGTTAGGTGACTTTAACTTTAGTGGAAGTGTATTTACTTCTAATAATGGTAAACTGTCAATGAATAGTAATACTGGTAGGTTTGTTTGTACAGACGTTAATATTACTGGTAGCATAACAGCTACTTCTGGTACATTTAATGGTACTGTAAATGCATCTGGTGGTAATTTTAGTTCTGTAAAAATAAATAGTGGTCAGATTGCTGGATTTGAAATAAGTGGAAATCATATTGGTAGTAGTGCAACAGCAAGTGGTTCTGGTGGTGGTCTCAGTATAAATCCAGATTTCATTAGAGTTGGTAATAGTACATCATATGTTATGATAGGTAGCGATACTGTTCCTGCTACAGTTGGTGGTGCTTTTACAGCTACAGGTAGATTTGTAAATCATAATTACAATGCTTCTACGGCTTATGGTTTCGATTCAGCTAATTATGGTTTATATGTAGATGTTGCAAATGGTACTAAAAATTATGCATTATATTCACCAAATGCTGCTGTTAGAGCAGCTGCTGTATATGGCGATACTATAAATGTAGTAAATATTACTGGTAGTACTTATAAATTAGATATGAGTAAAGGTAATATAATAATGATTAGAGCCAATAGAGAATATACCGTTAACCTTCCAAATGCTAATGCAGTAGCTAGTATGTTTGGGTACAATAGCTTACCTACATACTTTGCAATACATGTTAGAATTATGATTCACCCAGATACTTCTGGTGTTACTATATCTGGTTACTTTAGACCAAATAATACTGTAAATCAATCTGTATATTTACATCCAGGTAACTCTATGGGATTCTTGGTTACTAATTATCCAAGTTTTAGATGGGTAGAAACAGATTATGCAGGACAATAATTTTAAATAGTATTTATTATGAATATTGATTTTAAGAAATTTAAAGTGTACGATACTTTAGATAAAACAACACCTATTATATTAGATATATCTAAAGAGTTAGCTAACGGTTTATACAAGACTGCACAAGGTATAGATGGTCACGCTTTAGCATTAAAAATATATAATTCTACAGGTGAGGAAGATTATAATGATCTAGAAATAGAGTTAATAGCTAAATACGCTAATCAATATGGTACTCCTTTCTTTATAGATGCTTTAAACAGTATTAAGAATGAACAATCAATTACACAATCAGATCAAACAACTGAGTGATAGAGAACTACTAGAGGGCATCTATTAGATGCTCCTAGTAGTAATGTAGGAGCAATTAGTTAGTGATAGTAAGCAATTAGGTATAAATGTTATAGCTGATTTATTAGTAGATAATAT
>NZ_SSXV01000068.1:0-1403 GCF_009469595.2 Thauera sp. 2A1
ACTTTAGAACCCAATAAACACATACCTTTATTGCGTCTACGTAATAACAATTACTTATAGCAGGGTGTTAAAACGAGCATGGGCGTATTGTATTATCATAATTTCCAACGTGGAGCATGAGGGAGTCGAACCCTCGTCCAAACGATTCATCCAATGACCTAACAGTCAATATACTTTTATTTCTATAGGATTATCTCCAAAACACATATTTCTTTTATCAAATGGTACATAATGAGTATATAAGAATCCTGCATCATTAAATAGTTTAGCCGTACCTATTGGTACACTAATAGAATTATTATGTTTTGGATCTATCCACCAACTTCTTTTTGTTGTTTCATGAACATATCTAACAGGTTTATTATAGAATAGATGTTCACCCCACATATCTGCTGCAATATAGCTCATGATAAATAATTTTAAGTTGTAAATATAAAGAGTTTTGCACACCTCTGCGCCTTCATATCCTAGCAGACCGGATAACGCCTCAATTAGAGAGATATACATCATACACGAGTTTTCATATATCATTGGGTTGATATAATAGTGCAATATACTCTTTTAGTAGTATAGAGAGCGATCAAACTCTCTATACTTAATATGTAATTCTAAAGTAATAGTATACACTGTTGATTATGAGCATAAAAGCATTAAATCTAGTATATAATAGCATAAAGCCGCTATTACTTTAGAATTTATAGTCTTTGACAGAATACATATTATACCAAGTGCTCATCTAGCAAGCTAGAGACTCGATTGAAATATAGACATAAAAGTACTATATGTATATGTATTTTGATATACTTACTGTTTTTCGTCTATGAGACTATCCTTTATTTGTTAGCATAAAAGCATTTAAATAAAGAATGATCTATTTATAGCACATGATCAGTAGGCATAATATCCTATTACTAGCATAAAAGCATTGAATAGAACTGTCAATTCAGTTCATGTTGCCCCGAACTCCTCAATGCGACAATGCGACTTATATAGTTTGCAGGGTTCACATTTATTCTATTTAGCATAAAAGCATTTAGAATTTGGATGTTGATTAAAGATAGATATTTTCGTATCTTGAACCAAAGATTTCTTCTTTCGCTTTTGCGATAGCGTCATCTTTCTTATCTGTAAGTTCTGAATACTTTTTGTCCCAAGCTTTGTAATCACCTGTAGATTCAAATTCAGCTTGAGCTTTCTTCAGTCCTTCAGAAAAGTCTTTCATAATGTTCTTGTGTTTTGATGCAAAACGTCCGTATCTTTCTGCTCTAGAAACAGCTTTTTCACAATCCTGAATTCTACGTTTTACTTCACGAGATTCACGTTCAAGTTGTTCTTGTTGGATCTGTTTCTTTGCTTCAGTAACTGCTGATGCTTCAACTTTACCGTCTTTTTCTTCTTGTTTT
>NZ_SSXV01000068.1:1489-2669 GCF_009469595.2 Thauera sp. 2A1
TGCTTCAGTAACTGCTGATGCTTCAACTTTACCATCTTTTTCTTCTTGATGTTTCATTCCAGCTTCAAAGTTATAACCTCCATCAGTTACTTTGTCACACAACATTGATGCACCTAACATAATTCCTACAAAATTCATAAAATTCTTCATAATTCTTTTGATTTTAATTGTTAATAATTGATTTATTTAAGTGAATGAATTAACCCCATAAAGTATCTGATAAATGTCTGCGATAGATTTCATCTCTTTCTTCTCGAATATCTATCTGCATTTTAATAATAATATTTATCAGTTCTTCTTTTGTTTTCTTTTCTAGTTCTTCTTTTGTCCACATAATAATAAAGAAATAGAAAGTTATACTATCTATTCGTACGCCTTATTTGATAGCTAGCCCTTTTCCTTCTCCTGACCTTAAATAAGGTTGACCGTTGTATAGTCCGTAGGTATTAATCACCTTTAGGGGTCTGGCGTTATAACCTTCTGTGTTGATTGGATTCTATCATAACTACTTAATTAGTAATTCTTAGTTAAACAATAGCTCTTTCCCTTTTATACGGTTGCATTTTAGAATGTCTAACTCTCTTTTTAGACTGATATTCAGCTGCTTTTCCTGATTGCTTAGAACCTGGAAAATGAGATTCTTTATAGGTCTTTCCCATAATTATAACACTCTAATTGCTTGTACTAAAAGATCAAAGATATAAGCGCATCCCTTTTTGTTGAGATACTCAATTGTAACTTCTTTTTCATCCAGCATCATCTCAATTTGTGGTCTAGTTAATTTGCCATCTTCAATCAATTTCCAAAAATTAGCATTGATTGCAGCAATATTCATTAGACCAGCTGCTGTACATACAGTAATAACATCTTTTAATATGTTTTCAATCATTTGTTTATTTGAAGAGCTAGTTGCAAATTTACTTGTTTCAAGTATTTCTGTATGTACTTCTGATAAACCAAGCTTTTTAGCCATAAGAGCTACTGCTGTTACAACACTTTCCTGATTAATTGATGCAGGAATTCCAATAATTACAAAGTTTAAAGATTTCATTTGATATGAATTTAAAGTTGTTTATAAATTTCTTGGCTATAGTACTTACCGCATCTTTCACAGTAAGTTCTTTTAGTAATAGGAATGTTTAATTCATTGTTATTAGGCTCATTTTTCCATTTGTGCCCC
>NZ_SSXV01000069.1 GCF_009469595.2 Thauera sp. 2A1
AGGAGCTGCAATAATGGTTGTTGTGCACTATGATAGAGAATAACTATAAAATAGGTAAAACAATAAGCAATAAAGTAAAGTATAATATTGCTTATGATAGAACTCAAATATTAAACTACGTGTGTGTTAATTACGTATATGATATACTAATTCAAGGATACGCGTTTAATATAGATGAGGAACAGAGAATGAAATTATTAGTAGTAATAGATAAACTATTAAAGTAATGGCATAGTACGCAACTAAAGATGAATTAAATGAACTCACAGGATTAGTAAGAACATTGTAGGGTAATGTATAGACTCTAGATACTAGCGTTGGTGAGCTTGATACATTAGTTGAAAGAATTAATCATTTAGCTACTCTTAAAGATGTTACTATTACTTATATTACAGAAGGAGATTTACTGTAGTATGCTAGTGATGGTACATGGCACAATATCCAACCATCAGCATTAGGTATTGGTGGTGGTGAAGGCGGTGGTGTAGTAGATACTTCTGTAGTAAAAGCTTTGATTAAATCTGAAGGTAGTAAGCTGTTTATAAGTAAACTATATGATGATGTATCTTCAGGTATAATTACTTTCAACGGTGGTTTAAGAAGTAATAAGATGACTTATCTAAATCAAGGAGTTTAGATGGGTACTTTTGTTACTGGTATGATTGGTGGTACAGGTGCTCAAATAGATAAAGATGGTAGAGGAGAAATGACCAGCCTTATTCTTAGAGAGTTCTTAGAAGTACCAGAATTAAGATTTAATAAAATAGATGTAGTAAGTGGTGAACTATGGAATTCAATAGCATTTGGTACTATTGAAGATGTAGACTTAGTTAATCAGATAGTTACATTGAAGCTAGAAGAAGGTGAATATAGTGGTATACATGTAAATGATATATGTAGAGGTATATTCCATAATTTTGATGGAGTTAATAATACTGAAACTGGTACTGACGATTGTGGTTTTGATAAAGTACAAGGATTCTCTACAGCTTATTTTACACCTATAGAAGTACTAGATGCTAGAGGTAAACAGTTTAGGTATTCATTGAAACAAGGTACTACATAGCATCCTTGTAAGTCAATGAAGTTTGCTGTTTATGGTAACTTTACTGATGAAACTAGAAGATCTAGTGCTTATGCTACTCGTACATATAAACGATATTTAAAAGGTGTAAATACTTGGGCTCTTAACTATACTAACATAGCTTCACAGTTTGGTAACTTAAACGGTCTTACTATACCAGGAGCTCCTAATAATGGTCAATTACAAGGTGATGGTGCATACTTAACTAATGTCTATATGACTGGTTCTATCATCGAGTTTACACCAGAATAGTTAGATCAATTGCATGGGCAAGACGCTTATGCTGTTTCACTTAGCAGTGAGTTTGGTACAGTAATTGTAGATAATGAATTCAATATTATTGAAGATTATAATCAAACTAAATCTCTTACTTTTGCTGTACAGGCTTGGAAAGGTAAAACAGAACTAACATATAGTACAGTATATAATGAAGGTAGTTACTTTGTAGAGTATACTCCAACAGGTGTAGAATGTACTATGCAAGATGGTGTATTCAAAATAACTAAGATAACTAATATCAATGATATGCGTATTGATTTAGTTATTAACTGTGAAGGAGCTATATCAGTAAATAGAAGATACAATATGAGTTATCAACTTGAAGCTAACGGATTGTGGGTAACTTATAATGATAATGATGCTACACCAGATAGACCTGTTGGTGATGGTACTTCTTATGGATGGCATAGAAACTATACAGCTTCAGCAATCTGGATGTCTACTAAGAGTTCTCGTAAAGTAGATGAAGGGGAATGGGGTGATCCTAATAGATTCCGTGGTGCTTCAGTAGAAGGAGCAGATGGGCAATATACAGTATTCTGTTATACTAATTCTAGTGCACAACCACCTAAGCCTACTAGTTCACAGATACCTCCTGTAGATGATAACTATACTTGGTATATGTATCCACCTACTAGAGAAAGTAAGGAAGTATTTACTTGGATGATTCAAGCTACTGTATATGCAGATAAATCATTATCTGGTTGGACAAATCCTATTAGACTTACTGGTGAAACTGGTGAAGATGGTTCTGATGGAACTAAGTTAGAATTCGTTTACAAAGTAACCAGTGCAAGTGATGCTCCTGATAAACCAGATACATCTTAGCAAGATGATTATATACCATTTGGTTGGTGGGATAGTCCTCAAGGAGTATCTAAAGATATGATGTATGAATGGGTATCACAACGTGAAAAGAAAGCTGCTAAAATTGGTGAAGGTGTTTGGGGAGAATTCTCAGAACCAGTTTTGTGGTCTAAGTGGGGTGAAAAAGGTATGGATGGTGACGGATATGAATATATATTTACTCGTACCGCTGATGTTGATAGAGTACCTCAAACTCCCTCGTCTATTCAATAGAATGATTATATTCCCACTATATCTAATGGTGGTTCTAAAGACTATAACTGGTCCGATGATCCAAAAGGAGTAAATGAGGACTATAAGGCAGAGTGGACTTGTAAACGTGTACGTACTGATGGAGTATGGTCTAACTTTAGTACACCAGCACTATGGTCTAATTGGGGTGAACAAGGTTTATCAGGTGGTCATTATCAATATAGGTGGAAGATATCTGCTACTAAA
>NZ_SSXV01000006.1 GCF_009469595.2 Thauera sp. 2A1
GGGCTCATGACACTTCTCCTTGAACGCGGGGACATCCCCGGTTTCAAGGTAGGTCGTCGTCGCAGACGTCATGAAAAACGCGGTGGCGCTTGGGTTCGCGGCCACCGCGTCAGCGGTTTAGTTCAACATTTGAAATGAGCGGCCTCGCGCGGCTTTTCGCGCGAGGTCCGCTCGATTGATGGGTTGGGCATCACTTCTTCTTCGCCCTCCGCAACATGGCCTCCGCACTCTCTGCTGGCTTGCAGTTAAGCGCCTTTTCATACTCGACCAGCAAGCTTCTAATTTCCTTTTCGCAGTCAGGCAGGGCAAGCCTTCGAGAGATAATTTCAGTGGCCATGATTGCCCGATAAACGTAAGTGACGAGTTGATCGGCCCATTCCGCCATGCGAGGAGTGCCAAGCATGCCGGACATATGAAAACACGGCGGATTCCCGCCGTACATTTCCATGATGTGCGGATAGGCCCCATGAACGTATCCCGAAAACGCCTTGTGCACGGTGGAAACCGTATGCTGGGCATCGTGCGGGTTTAGTTCATCTTTTGCGATTTGCCCGAATGCTGCATTGATCTTTCGACGAGGCACGTTGTCTCGATCCTTTGCCGTTCCCAAAGGATTGTCGGGGTCTTCAAATTCTTCGCGAAAGAAGTCGTCAAACATTCGTTGCTGATCCTTGCTCGGCGCATCCGTCCCAAGAGGCTTTACAAAGAACATGATCTCGAAGAAGAAGTCGTCCGCCATTCGGCATAGGGCGCCAATCTCTTGCACGTACCCACGCCGAAAAAGAACTAGTGAGGCGTTTAGAGTGCTTACGAGCTTCACACCTTTCAGATAGCACAGCAGCACGTCGGAATACTGTTGATGCCGAAAGAACATCTGGTTCCCGACCTTTGCTCGGATCGGGGCCTCAATGGCGCGTCCCATCTGGTCGTAGTAACCCGCCAGTTTCGCTAGAGTCGATTCAAGGAAATCAGCGAGCGGCATGTGATGCCCAACTTTGTTTTCTGGTGACGGTTCTACGGCAGAACATCAGAATGCAGGATAAGTTGCTCTACAAGTTACTGTTTCAAGGGAGAAACTATGCGCAAGGCAGAGCAACAAGACAGTAAAAGCATCAACTGTCGGCATAGTGGATTGATCCGATCCATGTGGCACGTAGGCGGCGAGCATACCTCCTCGTGCGGATGGCCGCTATCTGGGTCGAGTTGCGACTGGCGCCTTCTGGCCGCTAGTACTCCCTCGCCCTACCGCCAGATAGCGGACACACGACCTCACCGCTGCGGTCGCGTTAGCGGCAAGCTCATTCAGCCGCTCGGCGGCGATCCGCGAAAGCCTTGTCGACGGACTTTGCAGTGGCCTCGAAGATCGCGTTCCACGTGGCATCCGCCTGCCCCGTCGGGTCCGCAAGTTCATTGACCCGGCCGTAGGCGAGCAGTCGGCGGCCTGCGTACTCGGCAAATCCCCCGTTACTGTCGAGCATGCCCAGCAACCGTTCCCGATTTTCCTCGGGCAGCTCATCCGCCCGATCGCCCATCGGCTCGTAGTGATTGGATGCGCTCCACATCACGGCCGAATACGCGGCCAGGGCGCGACCGGTCGCTTCATGGTCGCCGAGCAGCAGGCTCACGTGAATCAGGAGCTGAATGTGCGCGACGAAGAGCGGCAGGCTGTCGATCGGGCCGGTCTGGCCGGCCTCGACGAGCTTGGCGAGCGCGTGCGACATCTCGCGCAGTCGATCGAGCTCACTTCCTTCGGCGGCGGGGTAGAACGCGAAGTCGAGCGTGGTCTCTCGTTCCCCGGGCTTGAGTTCGGAATGGCTGTCATCGATGCGCTGCCTGACGGCTTCGATGTTCGCCTTGAACTCGTCGGGGCGCATCACGGTGAACACGTCGGCCAGGGCTTCACGGAGCTGTGCGGCGGTCAGCGACGGTGCCCCGCCCGGTTTGCTCCAGATCGTGCTGCCCGCCTTCCCGTCCATGGCTTGCTGGAGGTCGAGCTGCGACGCCTTCTTCTCGAGCGCTTGCTCATCGAATACGACTGTCACCCGGTCGCGGTATCGCGCGTCGCGCAGTTGTTCGAGTTCCCACAGGGCGCTTTCGGTGATCGACGACACGTAGACGATGAAATGGTCCATCCGCGGAATCAGTTCGAGCACCCCGCGTCGCCAATGCAGCGCGTTGAGGTAGAGGGCGGCCGGGCGCTGGCTGATCCACCGCATCATCTTGTCCAGGTTTTCGTAGTACCGCTCTGCGGTCACCGTCTCCGAATCGACCTCCTTGGGGCTGAGGATCTTGAACAGCGGGCGCTGCAGCAGCGCCGGCAGATCCAGCGTGAAACCCGTCGTATCCCAGGTCGAAATCCCCGCCGCCACGCCGCCGCCGGTCGTGAACGCCGCCTCGAAGTCGTAGCCCCGCAGATAGAGCACCCGCTTCGCATCGTCGCGGTGCTGGAGTCGCGCGTTTGCGGTGGTGTGGCACAGAAGCACGTACAGGCACACGCCAACGACATCTGTCAGCGCGTTGTAGTCGAGGGCGCGGAAATCGATCAGCATCGCGCGGCCCAGCGGCGTGGGTTGCGTCAGCCCCTCGTTCATGCCGTCGCGGTATTGCTGGTTCAGCGCGGCCACGATCGACGACAGATGGTTGTGGAACTTGCGATGGACGTAATAGCCCAGCAGCTTCCGGGAGGCCTCATCGAGCAATCTGAAGTCGACGGGCGCGGCGGCGGTCGGACTGGTCATCGGCGCTCCTTGCGATTCGGCATGAGAAAACCCGGGCCCGAGAAATCGTCTTGAATATAGCCCAGCCCATGCCTGTCGACCGGACGCCTCTATAATCCTGGCCGACGCTCATCCTGATTTGCTCGATGGGCATGTTCCTCCGATGAGCCCGAGCGGGCGGGGGACGTTCTCCGCCAAGGGTTTCCAATCCACTCCATGCGCACCTATCTCGCTCCGATCTCCGCGGGCTTCGTCACCGTCCTCGTCGGCTTCACCAGTTCCGCCGCCATCGTGTTCCAGGCCGCGGCGGCGGCGGGGGCGACGGCGGCGCAGATCAGCTCATGGATGTGGGCGCTGGGGCTGGCGATGGGGGTGACCTGCATCGGGCTGTCGCTGCGCTATCGCGCGCCGGTGGTCACCGCATGGTCGACGCCGGGGGCGGCGCTGCTGGTGACGGCGCTGGCGGGGGTGAGCCTGGCGCAGGCGACCGGGGCCTTCATCCTCTGTGCGGTGCTGATCCTGCTGGCGGGCGTCACGCGCGGCTTCGAACGCGTCATGGACCGCATCCCGCCCGGCATCGCGGCGGCGATGCTGGCCGGCGTGCTGGTGCGCTTCGGCATGGAGGTGTTCGTCGCGATGGGGCAGCGCTTCGGGCTGGTGCTGGCGATGTTCCTCGCCTACCTGATCGCGCGCCGGCTGCTGCCGCGCTACGCGGTGGTGCTGGTGCTGGCGCTGGGCAGCGTGATCGCGGCGGCGCAGGGGTTGCTGAACTTCGGCGCGCTGCGGCTGGAGATGGCGGCGCCGGTGTTCACGATGCCGGAGTTCGACCTGCGTACGACGATCGGCGTCGGCGTGCCGCTGTTCATCGTCACCATGGCGTCGCAGAACGTGCCGGGTGTCGCGGTGCTGCGCGCCTCCGGCTATGGCGGCGTGCCGGTGTCGCCGGTGATCGGCTGGACCGGGGCGGTGAGCCTCATCCTGGCGCCGTTCGGCTGCTACGCGATCAACCTCGCGGCGATCACCGCAGCGATCTGCACGGGGCGCGAGGCGCACGAAGATCCGGCGAAGCGCTACTTCGCCAGCGTGTTCGCCGGGGTGTTCTACCTGCTGGTGGGGCTGTTCGGCGCCACCGTGGGCGCGCTGTTCGCCGCCTTTCCGCGCGAGCTGGTGCTCGCGATTGCCGGGCTGGCGCTGTTCGGCACCATCGGCGGCGGGCTGGCCACGGCGATGAAGGATGAGGCGCAGCGCGAACCGGCGCTCGTCACTTTCCTCGTCACCGCGTCGGGTCTGTCGCTGGGCGGTATCGGCTCGGCGTTCTGGGGCGTGGTGGCAGGGGCGATCGCGCTCGTCATCCTGAACTGGCGCAAATAGGCGAAGGAAAACCGCATCGATGCCAACCAGAACCCACCTCGACCGCTTCGCCATCGGACTGCTGATCCTGTTCTGCACGATCTGGGGCGTGCAGCAGGTCGCGGTCAAGATCGCCAACGCCGGCATCTCACCGGTGTGGCAGGCGGGCTTGCGTTCGATCGGCGCCGCAGTGCTGGTGTGGGCGTGGGCCATGGCGCGCGGCATACGTCTGTTCGAGCGCGACGGCACCTTGTGGCCGGGGCTGATCGCGGGGCTGCTGTTCTCCGGCGAGTTCGCGCTGCTGTTCTGGGCGCTGGAGTTCACCACCGCGTCGCGCGGTGTGATCTTCCTCTACACCGCGCCCTTCGCCGTCGCGCTGGGCGCGGTGTGGCTGCTGCCACAGGAGCACATGCGGCGCGTGCAATGGGTGGGCATGGGGCTGGCGTTCGCCGGCGTGGTGGCGCTGTTCGGCGAGAACCTGCTGCGCCCGGCGGGGCAGGCGTGGATCGGCGACCTGATGATGCTGGGCGCCGCGGTGTTCTGGGCGGCCAACACGCTGACGATCAAGGTCTCGGCGCTGGGGCGCTCCTCAGCGGAGAAGATGCTGCTGTACCAGCTCGGCGTCTCGGCGCTGGCCTTGCCGATGCTGTCGTGGCTGTTCGGCGAGCCCGGCGTGTTCGCGCCCACGCCTGCGGTGTGGGCAAGCCTCGCGTTTCAGATCGTGGTGGTGGCTTCGGCCAGCTATGTGGGCTGGTTCTGGCTGATCCGCCATTACCCGGCGACGCGCCTGTCGTCCTTTTCCTTCCTGACGCCGGTCATGGGCGTGCTCGCCGGCGGCCTGCTGCTGGGCGAGCCGCTGACGCCGGCGGTGTTCATTGCGCTGGGGCTGGTCGGCGCCGGCATCTTCATCGCCAACCGTCCACCACGCGGCTGAGGTGCGGCCTCCTCCCGCTGCAGTCTCGTGTAGGAGCGCGCTTGAGCGCGACCGGGCCGTGGAATCGCGGTCAAGCCCGCTCCTACACGAGCGATTCGTCGACGTAGAGGGGCGTCATTCCCTGGCGGTTGTAGGCTGTGCGAGGTGCTTGCGTGCCGCGTCGGCCACCAGCGTGTGCAGGCCGTGCGTTTCGCCTGCGTCGCCACCCCTGGCGACGCAGGCGAGCAGTTCGCGGCGCATCTGCGGCGTCCAGAACATCTGGATGTGTTTGGCGATCGCGGCCTGCGCCTCGGCCTGGTCGGGGTATGCGGCGAAGTAGTCGCCGATGCGGTTGGCCATGCGCACGAGGTTGTCGAGGTCCATGAGGGCGTCTACGCAGTGAGGGATTCGGGAAAGGTGTAGGCGGTGCAGCGCTCGCCACGGGCGAAGCCGATCAGCGTGAGCCCGGCGGTTTCAGCCAGCCGCACCGCATGGGCTGTGGGCGCGGACACCGCGGCGAGCGCGCCGATGCCTGCCGAGGCAGTCTTGTGCACCATCTCGTAGCTGGCGCGGCTGGTGACGAGCACGAAGCCGGTTCGCGGATCGCCACCCCAGCGCAGCAGCGCGCCGATCAGCTTGTCGAGCGCGTTGTGGCGGCCGACGTCCTCACGCACCAGCAGTACCTCGCCATCGGCCGCCACCCAGGCGGCGGCGTGGGCGCCGCCGGTGCGGCGGTGCAGCGGCTGGTCGTCGTTCAGCTCTGTCAGTCCGCGCGCGAGTGCGGCGCGCGACAGCGCGAAGCGATGGGGAAGCCGCGCCACCGGCCGCATCGCGGCGGCCAGGCTGTCGACTCCGCACAGCCCGCAGCCTGTCCTGCCGGCGAGCGAACGGCGGCGCAGCTTGAGGTGGGCGAAGCGCTCCGCAGCGAGTTCGATGCGGATCTCGATGCCTTCGCCGGTCGGCACGATGTCCATGCCGTAGATGTCAGAGCGCGTGGGGACGATGCCCTCGGTGAGGCTGAAGCCGTAGGCGAAATCCTCCAGGTCGGACGGCGTGGCCAGCATTACCGCGTGCGAGATGCCGTTGTACACCAGCGCGACGGGCGTCTCCTCGATCAGGGTGTCGTCCACCGCATGCGGCCGCTGCTGCCCGCCACCCGACCAGGCCGATGCCGGCACGACGACATGATCGGGCGGCAGCGCCGCGTCGGCCGCGTCGTCGGCGTCGGGCAGCGTGAAGTCGACGGGGCGGGTGCGCGGCTCAAGCATCGACGCGATCCTTGCCGGTTTGGCGCTGGCCCTTCAGGTAAGCCTGCTGGCGCTCCGCGAAATCGCGGTGGCGTTGCTGCCATGCCGAGGGCTGGCTCACCTTCACCACCTGCACCGCGGTGACCTTGTACTCCGGGCAGTTGGTCGCCCAGTCGGAGTTGTCGGTGGTGATGACGTTGGCGCCCGACTCCGGGAAGTGGAAGGTGGTGTAGACCACGCCCGGCTGCACCCGCTTGGTGACGGTGGCGCGCAGCACGGTTTCGCCGGCGCGGCTCGCTACGCCCACCCAGTCGCCGTCCGCGATGCCGCGTTCTTCGGCGTCATGAGGGTGGATTTCCAGCTTGTCCTCGGCATGCCACACGATGTTGGCGGTGCGCCGCGTCTGCGCGCCGACGTTGTACTGGCTGAGGATGCGGCCGGTGGTGAGCAGCAGCGGGTAACGCTTGTTGGCGCGCTCGTCGGTGGGCACGTAGGCCGTGAGCATGAAGCGGCCCTTGCCGCGCACGAAGTGGTCAACGTGCATGATGGGCGTGCCGTCGGGCGCTTCGTCGTTGCACGGCCACTGGATGCTGCCCAGCTCGTCGATGCGCTCGAAGCTCACGCCGTGGAAGGTGGGTGTGAGGCGCGCGATCTCGTCCATGATCTCGGACGGATGGGCGTAGTCCATCGGGTAGCCCAGCGCCTTCGACAAGGCGCAGGTCACTTCCCAGTCCGCCATGCCCGCCAGCGGCGGCATCACCTTGCGCACGCGCGAGATGCGGCGCTCGGCGTTGGTGAAGGTGCCGTCCTTCTCGAGGAAGGACGAGCCGGGCAGGAAGACGTGGGCGTACTTCGCCGTCTCGTTGAGGAAGATGTCCTGCACCACCACGCATTCCATCGCGCGCAGCGCGGCTTCCACATGCTGGGTGTTGGGGTCGGACTGGGCGATGTCCTCGCCCTCGATGTAGAGGCCGCGGAAGCTGCCGTCCAGCGCCGCCTCGAACATGTTGGGGATGCGCAGGCCGGGTTCCGGATCGATCGACACGCCCCAGGCCTCCTCGAACTGGCTGCGGGTGGCGACATCGGAAAGATGACGGTAGCCGGGCAGCTCGTGCGGGAAGGAGCCCATGTCGCACGAGCCCTGCACGTTGTTCTGGCCGCGCAGCGGATTGACGCCCACGCCCATGCGACCGACGTTGCCGGTGACCATCGCCAGGTTGGCGATCGCCATCACCATGGTCGAGCCCTGCGAGTGCTCGGTGACGCCGAGGCCGTAGTAGATGGCGGCATTGCCGCCGGTCGCATACAGCCGCGCCGCGCCGCGCACCGCTTCTGCCGACACGCCGGTGATCGCCGCGGTGGCCTCGGGCGAGTTTTCCGGGCGGGCGACGAAGTCCTTCCACTGGCGGAAGGCGGCGTCCTCGCAGCGCTCGGCGACGAAGGCTTCATTGACCAGCCCTTCGGTGACGATGACGTGCGCCAGCGCGTTGGCGATGGCGACGTTGGTGCCGGGCATCAGCTTCAGGTGGTAGTCGGCCTGCACGTGCGGCGTCTTCACCAGCTCGATGGTGCGCGGGTCGATCACGATCAGTTTCGCGCCTTCGCGCAGCCGGCGCTTGAGCAGCGAGCCGAACACCGGGTGGCCTTCGGTCGGGTTGGCGCCGATCACCATCACCACGTCGGCCTGCAGCACCGATTCGAAGGTCTGCGTGCCGGCCGATTCGCCCAGCGTCTGCTTGAGGCCGTAGCCGGTGGGCGAGTGGCATACGCGCGCGCAGGTATCGACGTTGTTGTTGCCGAAGGCGGCGCGCACCAGCTTCTGCACCAGGTAGGTTTCCTCATTGGTGCAACGCGAGGAGGTGATGCCGCCCACCGCGTTGCGGCCATACTTGACCTGGATGGCGCGGAACTCGTTGGCGGCATGGTTGATCGCTTCTTCCCAGCTCACCTTGCGCCAGGGTTCGTCGATGCTGTTGCGGATCATCGGCGTGGTGATGCGGTCGGGGTGGGTGGCATACCCCCAGGCGAAGCGGCCCTTCACGCAGGAATGGCCCATGTTCGCCTTGCCGTCCTTGTGCGGCACCATGCGCACCACCTCGTTGCCCTTGACCTCGGCCTTGAACGAGCAGCCGACGCCGCAGTAGGCGCAGGTGGTGATCACGCTCTTTTCCGCCTGGCCCATCTGGATGACGCTCTTCTCCATCAGCGTCGCGGTCGGGCAGGCCTGCACGCAGGCGCCGCAGGACACGCATTCCGATTCCAGGAAGGGCTGGTTGGTGCCGGCGGCCACGCGCGAGTCGAAGCCGCGGCCGGAGATCGTCAGCGCGAAGGTGCCCTGGATCTCCTCGCAGGCGCGCACGCAGCGGTTGCAGACGATGCACTTGGCCGGGTCGTAGGCGAAGTAGGGGTTGGAGACGTCGGGCGCGACCGCGCTGGCCTTGTCGAAGTGGTTGCGGCCATCCATGCCGTAGCGCACTTCGCGCAGGCCGACCACGCCGGCCATGTCCTGCAGTTCACAGTTGCCGTTGGCCGAGCAGGTCAGGCAGTCGAGCGGGTGGTCGGAAATGTAGAGCTCCATCACGCCGCGCCGCAGCTCGGCGAGCTTCGCGCTCTGCGTGCGCACCACCATGCCGGCTTCGACCGGTGTCGTACAGGACGCCGGATAGCCGCGCCGGCCTTCGATCTCGACCAGGCACAGCCGGCACGAGCCGAAGGGCTCCAGGCTGTCGGTGGCGCACAGCTTGGGGATGCGGTTGCCGGCGAGTTCCGCCGCGCGCATCACCGAGGTGCCTGCCGGCACGGTCACGCGCTCGCCGTCGATGACCAGCGTCACCATCTCGCTGGAAGTGCGCTTGGGCGTGCCGTAGTCGGGTTCGCGAAAGATCGTCATTGCTCTGTCTCCTCGCCGCGCTCGTGCCATTCAGGCCGCTGCGGTCTTGTCGATGCTGAAGTCCTCGGGGAAGTGCTTCAGCGCGGACTGCACCGGGTAGGGCGTCATGCCGCCCATCGCGCACAGCGAACCGGCCAGCATGGTGTCGCACAGCGAATTGAGCAGCGCGATGTTCCGCCCGCGTTCCTCGCCGGCGATGATGCGGTCGATGACTTCCACGCCGCGCACCGAGCCGATGCGGCAGGGCGTGCATTTGCCGCAGGATTCCACCGCGCAGAAGGCCATCGCGTGGCGCGCCATCTTCGCCATGTCCACCGTGTCGTCGAAGGCGACGATGCCGCCGTGGCCCACCATCGCGCCCATCGCCGCGTACTGCTCATAGTCCAGCGCCACGTCGAACTGCGACGCCGGCACATAGGCGCCGAGCGGCCCGCCCACCTGCGCGGTGCGCAGCGGCTTGCCGCTGAAGCTGCCGCCGCCGTAGTCCTCGAGCAGTTCGCGCAGCGTGACGCCGAAGGCCTTTTCCACCAGCCCGGTGTGGCGCAGGTTGCCGGCGAGCTGGAAGGGCAGGGTGCCGCGCGAACGGCCCAGGCCGTAATCGCGGTAGAAGGCGGCGCCGCGCGCCAGGATGATGGGCACCGTGGCCAGACTCATGACGTTGTTGATCACCGTCGGCTGCCCGAACAGGCCGGACACCGCCGGCAGCGGTGGCTTGGCGCGCACCACGCCGCGCTTGCCCTCGAGGCTCTCCAGCATCGAGGTCTCCTCGCCGCAGATGTAGGCGCCGGCGCCCAGGCGCACGTCGATGTCGAAGGCGTGGCCGCAACCGGCGACGCTCGCGCCCAGCCAGCCGGCGGCGCGGGCGCGCTCGACGGCGGCCTGCAGCGTGCGGAAGGCGTGCGGGTATTCGGAGCGCACGTAGATGTAGCCCTGCGTCGCACCCACCGCGAGGCCGGCGATGGCCATGCCTTCGATCAGGCAGTAGGGGTCGCCTTCCATCAGCATGCGGTCGGAGAAGGTGCCGGAGTCGCCTTCGTCGGCGTTGCAGGCGACGTATTTCTGCGCCGCCGGCGTGTCGAGCACGGTCTTCCACTTGATGCCGGTCGGGAAGGCGGCGCCGCCGCGGCCGCGCAGGCCGGAATCGGTGACTTCCTTCACCACTTCGGCCGGCGCCATCACGATCGCGCGCTGCAGGCCGTCGAAGCCGCCGTGCGCGAGGTAGTCGTCCAGGCTCAGCGGGTCGGTGATGCCGACACGGGCGAAAGTCAGGCGCTCCTGGCGGGCGAGGAAGGGAATCTGGTCGGTCGGGCCGTGGCACAGCGAATGCGCCGCGCCCTGCTGGAAACCGGCATCGAACAGGCCGCGCACGTCTTCCGGCTGCACCGGCCCGTAGGCGATGCGGCCCTGCGGCGTGTCGACCTCCACCAGCGGCTCGAGCCAGAACAGGCCGCGCGAGCCGTTGCGCACGATGTCGACGGCGATGTCGCGCACCGCCGCTTCATGCCGGATCGCGCGCGCGACCTGCTCGGCGCCCAGTGACAGCGCGCTGGAATCGATCGGGACGTAGATGCGGATGCTCATGCCGACGCTCCTTCCGTCTGCTGCAGCTCATGTAAGACCGCGTCGAAGCGGCGCCCGTTCATGCGGCCGAGGATGTCGTCGTCGACGCGCATCGCCGGCGAACAGGCGCAGTTGCCCAGGCAATACACCGGCTCCAGCGTCACCGCGCCATCGGCAGTGGTTTCGTGGAAATCGACGCCCAGCTTCGCCTTGACGTGGGCTTCGAGGGCTTCGGCGCCCATCGCCAGGCAGGACTCGGCGCGGCACACCTGCACGACGTGGCGGCCGGGCGGCGTGCGGCGGAAGTGGTGGTAGAAGCTGACCACGCCCTGCACCTCGGCGCGCGACAGGTTCAGCGCCGATGCGATCATCGGCAACGCCTCGTCGGGCACGTAGCCATAGGCGTCCTGGATCGCGTGCAGCATGGGCAGCGTGGCGCCGGGCAGATCACGGCGCGCGTCTATGAGTGCGGCAAGCCCCGCCGCCGAGGGAGTCTCCTTCGTCATTGTCTTCACACCTTGCGCAAGTGTTGTGTGACATGACGATAGGCCGGCACCGTGTTCGTGCCAAGCGAATTATTTAGAAGAGGTGTTTGGTTTTTTAGAATGCATTGACGAGCGTGCCAGCCTGCTCGAGCAAGGCGGCGATCATGGTGGGACGCGGCTCCCGCGCCAGCGTGACGAGGCCGGTGTGCCATTTCACCGCCGGGCCGACCAGGCGCAACGCGTGGAAGCCGCTCGGCGCACCGATCAGTTCCAGCACGCTGCGCGGCAGGATGCTGCCCCACGGTCCGGCGCGCACGTGGGCCAGGATGCTGAGGATGGAGTTCGTCTCCAGGCTGATCTGCGGTGCGCAGCCCAGCTCGCCGAACACGCGGTCTATGGTCTGGCGGTTCTGCATGTCGCGCGACAGCAGGCACAGCGGCTGCTGCGCCGCGTCGCGCCAGGCGATCTCGGCCTGTGCCTGCAGCGGGCCGCCGCTGCGCGTCAGGAAGGCGAGGTCTTCCTCCCAGATCGGCAGGCAGTGCAGGTCACCCGCGCTGCCCGATTCCACATACAGGATGCCGGCCTCGAGCTCGAAGCTGCGCAACTGCGCGAGGATGCTTTGCGTGCTGGCCGAGCGCACCTCGATGTTCACCCGCGGGTGGCTGCGCGCGAAGGGCGCGGTGAGCGCCGAGATCACCGCCAACGCGGTCGGGATCACGCCGATGCGCAACTGCCCGCTGAGTCCGCCGCGCATCACGTCCAGCGCCTGGCGCAGGTCCTCGGCGTCGGCTACCGCGCGCTTGGCGTGCGCCACCACGCACTCGCCCTCGGGCGTGAAGCCGGCGAACTGCTGGCCGCGCTCGACCAGCACCACGCCCAGCTCCTGCTCGAGGTCACGGATCGCGGTCGATAGCGTGGACGGCGACACATGGCAGCTTGCCGCCGCCTTGCCGAAGTGGCGCTCGCGGGCGAGTGCGATGAGGTAGAGGTATTTGCGCGCGATCATGGGGCGAGCGTACATCCGAACGCGATGCCGTCAGGCATCGACTATATTGGCAGCGTCAACTTTTCCGGCTGCCGACCATGCCCCGTCCCACCATCGAGTTCTGGTTCGAGTTCGCCAGCACCTATTCCTATCTCACCGTGATGCGCATCGGCGAGGCGGCGCGGCAGGCCGGGGTCGATCTCGAGTGGAAGCCCTTCCTGCTCGGCCCGGTGTTCCTCGCGCTGGGCTGGAACGACTCGCCGTTCAACATCTACCCGCCCAAGGGGCGCTACATGTGGCGCGACCTCGCGCGGCTGGCGCACAAGTATGACCTGCCGCTGCGCCTGCCCAGCCGTTTCCCGCGCAATGGGCTGCTGGCGGCGCGGGTGGCGCTGGTCGGCGCCCGGGAGGGCTGGGTCGAGCCGTTTGCGAAGGCGGTGATGACGGCGAACTTCGCCGAAGATCGCGAGATCTCCGAGCCGACGGTGATCACCGCCATCCTGGATGCGCTGGGTCTGCCGGCGGACGACATCCTGCAGCGGGCGCAGGCCGAGTCCAACAAGACCGCGCTGCGCGAGCAGACCGAGCGCGCGGTGGAACTGGGGCTTTTCGGCGCGCCCAGCTTCCGTGTCGATGGCGAACTGTTCTGGGGCAACGACCGTCTGGAGGATGCGCTGGCCTGGGCGAGCGGCGGGCAGCGCCTGCCGCCAGCGGGCTGAGCTCAGCGCTTGCCTGCGGCGTCGCGTGCCTGCTGTTCCTCGTATTCGCGCATGCGCTTCTCGTAGCGCGCGCGGTCTTCCTCCGCCTGGCGGGCGCGTTTGGCAGCGTCGGCTTCGGCCCTGGCGCGCTGGCTTGCCCGGACGGCGTCCTTTTCCGCGCGTGCCGCCGCGGCGTCGCTGCCGGCCTTCTCCAGGCCGGCTTCGCGCTGCGCCCGGATGCGCTCGGCCTCGGGGGTCGGCTTGACCGTCGCCTCGCTGGTGGAGGACGGGCCTGCGGGCGTGGTCGGCGCAGTGGTCACGTCGCCGTGGCCGGCGGCGTCGGCTGCGCGCTGGCGCTCGGCCTGTTCGATGCGGCGTGCCTCGGCTTCGATTTCCCGTGCCTTGCGAATCTCCTGCAGTCGCTCGGTCTTGGCCTTGTCGATACAGTCGTTCACGAGGAACTTCCTGTAGCAGCCTGCTTCCGTGCGCAGGTAGGTCGCCTCCGCCGCCTGCCGCAGGGCCTGGCCCTGCTCCTTGAGGCGTGCGGCCTGCTGTGCCGGGGTCTCCTCGGTAGCACCGGGCCGCTGCGCTGCCGGATCCGCATCCCTTGGGGCGGCGGCGTCCTGTGACGCAGGCTCCCCGGCCCAGGCTGGAGCCAGCGGGGCGCAACAGGCAGACAGGGTCAGCAGCAGGGCGGCGAGACGGCGGGACATGCGCGGCAACTCCAATGGGTTCGGGCGAAGAGCTCGGCTGGGCGCGTAGAATACCGCCTTTATTTCATCGGGCGCGCCTGTGCGCTCGTTTCAAGACGTGATCAGCCTCCGCAACCTGCGCCTCGCCCGTGGCGCCAAGACCCTGATCGAAGGCGCCAGCCTGCAGATCTTCCCCGGCTGGAAGGTCGGCCTCACCGGCGCCAACGGCAGCGGCAAGTCCAGCCTGTTTGCCATGCTGCGCGACCAGTTGCACCCCGACCAGGGCGACCTGGAGATGCCGCCCGCCTGGGTGATCGCCCATGTGGCGCAGGAGACGCCCGGCCTGCCGCAGCCGGCGATCGACTACGTGCTCGACGGCGACGCCGAACTTCGCCGCATCGAGTCCGACCTCGCTGCGGCCGAAGCGGCCCACGATGGCGGCCACATCGGTGAACTCCACGCCCGCCTGCACGAGATCGGCGGCTACGCGGCGCGCGCCCGCGCCGCGGCGCTGCTCGACGGCCTCGGCTTCCTGCAGGCCGACATCGAGCGGCCGGTGGCGGACTTCTCCGGCGGCTGGCGCATGCGGCTCAACCTGGCGCAGGCGCTGATGTGCCGCTCCGACCTGCTGCTGCTGGACGAGCCCACCAACCACCTCGACCTCGACGCGGTGATCTGGCTCGAGGCCTGGCTGCGTGACTACCGCGGCACGCTGCTGCTGATCTCGCACGACCGCGAGTTCCTCGACGCCTGCGTGACGCACATCGCCCACATCGAGCAGCAGAAGCTCACGCTCTACAGCGGCGGCTACTCCGACTTCGAGCGCCAGCGCGGCGAGCGGCTGCTGCAGCAGCAGGCGATGTTCGACAAGCAGCAGCGCGAGATCGCGCACATGGAAGACTACATTCGCCGCTTCCGCGCCAAGGCCACCAAGGCCCGCCAGGCGCAGAGCCGGATCAAGGCGCTCGAGCGCATGGAGCGCATCGCCGCGGCACATGTGGACACGCCTTTCAGCTTCGCCTTCCGCGACGCGCCACCGGCGCCCGATCCGCTGCTGCAGATCGAGGATGGCGCGGTGGGCTATGGCGATAAGCTCGTGCTGGAGCACATCGGCATCACCTTGCGTCCCGGCGAGCGCGTCGGCCTGCTCGGGCGCAACGGCGCGGGCAAGTCGACGCTGATCAAGTTGCTGGCGCATGAACTCGAACTCGCCAGCGGCCGCCGGCTGGAAGGCAAGGGCCTCGCCACCGGCTACTTCGCCCAGCATCAGCTCGAGACCCTGCGCCCGGACGAATCCGCCCTGCAGCACATGGTGCGGCTGGACCCGCAGACGCGCGAACAGGAACTGCGCGACTACCTCGGCGGCTTCGACTTCCGCGGCGACGGCGTGGGTGGCACCTCCACCCCGGCGACGACGCCCTGCGGCCCCTTTTCTGGCGGCGAGAAGTCCCGCCTGGCGCTGGCGCTGCTGATCTGGCAGCGCCCCAACCTGCTGCTGCTCGATGAACCCACCAACCACCTCGACCTGGAAATGCGCCACGCGCTGACGATGGCGCTGCAGGACTACGAAGGCGCCATGGTGCTGGTGTCGCACGACCGCGCGCTGCTGCGCGCCACCTGCGACCGCTTCCTGCTGGTCGATAGCGGCCGCATCCAGCCCTTCGACGGCGATCTCGACGACTACCGCGACTGGCTTGCCACGCGTCGCGCCGAAGTCGCCGCCGCCGCGGCCTGTCCCGACCAGGCGGCCGACAAGGCTGCGCGCAAGGCCGACCGCGCCCAGGCCGCCGCCGACCGCCAGGCACGGCTCGCCGCGCGCCGGCCGCTGGTGAAGGAGATCGAGCAGATCGACAAGCGCCTCGCGGCGTGGAACAAGGAGAAGGCCGAGATCGACGGCAAGCTCGCCGACCCGGCGCTCTACACCGGCCCGCAGGCCGGCGACGTGCCCGCGCTCAACAAGCGCCAGGCGGAGCTGGCCGAGCGCATCGACGAAGCCGAGCTGCGCTGGCTGGAACTGCACGAGGCGCTGGAAGCGATCCCGGCCGATTGATCGAAGTGCCGTGTAGGAGCGGGCTTGACCGCGACCGGCGCGCGAAGTCGCGCTCAAGCGCGCTCCTACGGCGGGACAGCGATGTTGCTGTACGAGCGGGCTTGACCGCGATGGGGAGTGGCGGAGGGCGGGCTTCAGCCCGCCGGACGCGCGCATCGCCTCGACCCGCTCAGCTTGGCAGCCAGCGCGCCGTGTCGATGTTCCAGACTGCGAAGTCCTCGTAGCCGACGATCTGGTCCTGCGAGCGTCGCAGGTCCACATCCTCCGGCTGCAGGTAGTGGCCGGCGGTGTGGAAGATCACCTTCACCGTCGGCTGCATGGGCTTGTCGGCGTGCTGCGCCTGCACCACCGCCAGCCGGCGGCTTTCCAGCCTCACCAGCGAGCCGGTGGGGTAGATGCCCACCGAGCGGATGAAGGCCTGCACCAGCGTCGGCTTGAAGTGCATCGCCGACCATTCGAGGATCTTGCGCAGCGCCTCGGTGGGCGGCATGCCCTTGTGATATACGCGATTGGACGTGATCGCGTCATAGACATCGACGATGGCGCCCATCTGGCCATACAGGCTGATCGCCTCGCCCTTGAGCCTGTTGGGGTAGCCGGTGCCGTCGTGGCGCTCGTGATGCTGCGCCGCGACGTCCAGCGCGATGTCGCTGATGCCCGGCGTCGCCTGCAGGATGATCTTGCTCTGCACCACGTGGTTCTTCATTTTTTCGAACTCTGCGTCGGTCAGCCGGGCCGGCTTGTTCAGGATCTCGTCCGGCACCCTGGCCTTGCCGACGTCGTGCAGCAGCGCGCCGATCGCGATCTCGCGGATGATCTCGCGCGGCAGCTCCAGCGTGCGCGCGAAGGCGGTCATCAGCGCGCATACCGACACCGAATGCTGGAAAGTGTAGTTGTCGTGCTGCTTGAGACGCGCCAGCGGCAGCAGCGCGTCCTGCTGGGTGAAGATCGAGTCGACAATGCGCGTGACCAGCGGCTCGACCTTCTCCAGCTCGATCTGCTTGCCGAGGCGGATGTCGACCAGCATGTCGCGCACGATCTGCGTCGCCTCGCGGTGCAGTGCGCGGGCGCGCTCGAAGGCGTTGGCGGCCTTCGAGCCCGTGCGCACGGCCGGCGCCTCGCCGCTTGCAGGCGCGGCTGCCGGGGCCGCCGCCGGTGCCAGCGGCAGGGCGTCGGGATCGAGCCCGCGCGCGGTGTCGACATAGACCTCGCGCACGCCGATCGCGCGAACCTTGCGCACATCGTCCTCGCCCTCGACCAGGAAGCGGTTGCGCACGAAGTCGTGCTGCAGCCAGCCGCAGTTCAGGTCGTGGATGTACATGCCGGGCCGCAGCCGGCCGATGGGGATCAGCTTGATCACGGGCGCCCTGTGAGCCTTGGTGAGTGCGCGGATTATGGTTCGGCCGCGGCGCCTTGTGCGCACGTTCGCGCGCCGAGCCGGAAATTCCTTCACGGCCGGTCCGCTGCGGCAATCGAGCGGACGCGACACCGCGTGGCGGACGGGGGGCTGATAGAATCGCGCCTTCCCCGAATCTGCCCCAGGAGCCTGCGGTGCGTATCGTCTGTCTCGACCTCGAAGGTGTGCTCGTCCCCGAAATCTGGATCGAATTCGCCGAACGCACCGGCATTCCCGAGCTGCGTCGCACCACGCGCGACGAGCCGAACTACGACACGCTGATGAAGTACCGCCTGAACATCCTGGCGGAAAGGAAGCTCGGCCTGCCCGACATCCAGGAAGTCATCGCCAGCATGGGGCCGATGCCCGGCGCGCGCGAATTCCTCGACGAGCTGCGCGACGCCTACCAGGTGGTGATCCTGTCCGACACCTTCTACGAGTTCGCCAAGCCGCTGATGAAGCAGCTCGGCCTGCCGACGCTGTTCTGCCACAGCCTCGAGGCCAACGCCGACGGCATCCTGGTGAACTACCACCTGCGCATGCCCAACCAGAAGCAGGAGGCGGTCAGGCGCTTCAAGGAGCTCAACTTCAAGGTCGCTGCCGCCGGCGACTCCTACAACGACACCGCGATGCTCGGCGAAGCCCACGGCGGCATCCTGTTCCATCCGCCCGAGAACGTGATCCGCGAATTCCCGCAGTTCCCGGTGGTGCGCGATTACGCCGGGCTGCGCGCCGAGATCGACAAGGTCTTCGCACGCGTCTGAGCGTCGCCCCGCGCCCGTCGCCTGGCACGCGACGCCTCACATCTGCCGCTTCACTCCCCAACATGCACCGCGAACGCTTCTACACGCTTTCCGCTTCCTGCCCCGACCGCGTGGGCATCGTCGCCAAGGTCTCCGGTTTCTTCGCCGGCCACGGCGGCTGGATCCTCGAGACGTCCCTGCACGCCGAACGGCCCGACAACGGCGATGGGACGGGCCGCTACTTCATGCGCGTCGAGATCAAGGCCGACTCGCTGCCCTTCCACCTCGCCGAGCTGCGCGAGCGCTTCCGGCCGCTGGCCGAAGAGCTCGCCATGGACTGGAAGATCACCGATTCGGCGGTGAAGAAGCGGGTCGTGCTGCTGGTCAGCAAGCAGGAGCACTGCCTGTACGACCTGCTGGCGCGCTGGCAGTCGAAGGAGCTCGACATCGAGATCCCGTGCGTGATCTCCAACCACGACACCTTCCGCGGCTTCGTCGAGTGGCACGGCATCCCGTTTCATCACGTGCCGGTCACCGCCGACAACAAGGCCGCCGCCTATGCCGAAGTGCAGCGCATCTTCGAGGAAGTGCGTGGCGACACCATGGTGCTGGCGCGCTACATGCAGATCCTGTCGCCCGCGCTGTGCGCCGCCTATCCGGGCCAGATCATCAACATCCACCACAGCTTCCTGCCCAGCTTCGTTGGCGCCCGGCCCTACCATCAGGCCTGGGCCAAGGGCGTCAAGCTGATCGGCGCCACCTGCCACTACGTCACCGCCGACCTCGACCAGGGCCCGATCATCGAGCAGGACGTGATCCGCATCGACCACTCCGACACCGTCGACGACATGGTCCGCTACGGCAAGGACATCGAAAAAACCGTGCTCGCCCGCGGCCTGCGCTACCACCTTGAAGACCGCGTGCTGGTGCACGGCAACAAGACGATCGTGTTCCGCTGACCTCGTCCCTGCCCGATGAACCCGATCGCTACATTCATGGTCGGAGCAGATCATCAACCGACCGGGCAGGCCCGTGATGAGATTGCTGGCGACGACGCTATTCATGCTTGTGCTGCTGCCGGTGTCGGCGAGGAGCGCCGTCCATGGGCCTGAACCTTCGCACCTGTGGGCCGCGCTGCTCGATGGCCGGCATGTCGCGCTGATGCGGCACGCCACGGCGCCCGGCATCGGCGACCCGGAACACTTCCGGGTCGATGACTGCTCGACCCAGCGCAACCTGTCCGAGGCCGGGCGCCGGCAGGCGGAGGCCATCGGCGAGCGCTTCCGCGCGAACGGCATCAGCCGTGCCGCGGTGTTTTCCAGCCAGTGGTGCCGCTGCCTCGACACCGCGCGGCTGCTGGGCCTGGGCGAGGTGACGCCGTTCGCCGGGCTCAACTCCTTGTTCCGCGACGGCGGTCGTGAGGCCGCCAGCAGCGACGCCGTGCGCGCGCTTGTCGCGCGCGAATCCCGCCCCGGGCGCGCGCTGGTGCTGGTCACCCATCAGGTGAACATCACCGCCTTGAGCGGCGTGCATCCGGCGCCGGGCGAGATCGTGGTGATGCACGTCAAGGGCGATACGCTCGAGGCGGTCGGAAGTGTGCGGGCTGAGCCGGGGAACTGACGTCAGTGAACGCAAGACGGGCGCCCCGCAGGGCGCCCGTCCGTGGATTGCCGCTTCCCGGTGTGTTACATGTGGTACGCGGTTTCGCCGTGGGAGGTGATGTCGAGGCCTTCGCGCTCTTCGTCTTCCGGCACGCGCAGGCCGATCACCAGATCGACGATCTTGTAGGCGATGAAGGAGACCACGCCCGACCAGATGATCGCCACGCCCACGCCCCACGCCTGGCTGGTGACCTGCGCGACGGTGTCGAACGGGGCGACGGCGTTGGCGACGTAGTCATACACGCCGACGCCGCCGATCGCCGGGTTGGCGAACACGCCGGTCAGCAGCGCACCGAGGATGCCGCCCACGCCATGCACGCCAAACACGTCGAGCGCATCGTCCGCACCCAGCAGGCGCTTGAGGCCATTCACGCCCCACAGGCAGATCACGCCGGCGAGCAGGCCGATGACCAGCGCGCCGATCGGGCCCACCCAGCCGCAGGCCGGGGTGATGGCGACCAGGCCCGACACCGCACCGGAGGCCGCACCCAGCAGCGAGGGCTTACCCTTGATCAGGCCTTCGGCGAAGATCCAGGACAGCGTCGCGGCGCCAGTGGCGACCATGGTGTTGAGGAAGGCGAGCGCGGTGAGGCCGTTGGCTTCGAGGTTGGAGCCGGCGTTGAAGCCGAACCAGCCGATCCACAGCAGCGAGGCACCGACCATCGTCAGCGTGAGGCTGTGCGGCGCCATCGATTCGCGGCCGTAGCCGATGCGCTTGCCCACCATGAAGGCGCCTACCAGGCCGGCGACAGCGGCGTTGATGTGCACCACGGTGCCGCCGGCGAAGTCGAGCGCGCCCTTCTGGAACAGGAAGCCCGCGGTCGCAGCCGCCGCCTCGCCCGCGGCGGCATCGGTGTAGGCATCCGGGCCGGCCCAGAACCACACCATGTGCGCCATCGGCAGGTAGGAGAAGGTGAACCAGATCACCATGAACAGCAGCACCGCGGAGAACTTCATGCGCTCGGCGAAGGCGCCGACGATCAGCGCCGGGGTGATGGCGGCGAAAGTGGCCTGGAAGATGATGTAGACGTATTCCGGAATCGCCACGCCCTTGCTGAAGGTGGCCGCGACCGAATCCACCGTGACGCCGTTGAGGAACAGCTTGGAGAAGCCGCCGAAGAAGGCGTTGCCCTCGGTGAAGGCGAGCGAGTAGCCGTAGATGAACCACAGCACCATCATCAGCGAGAAGATCACGAAGACCTGCATCAGCACCGACAGCATGTTCTTCGCGCGCACCAGACCGCCGTAGAACAGCGCCAGACCGGGGATGCTCATCAGCCCGACCAGCGCGGTGCATACCAGCATCCAGGCGGTGTCGCCCTTGTTGACCACCGGCGCCGCGACGGCGGCCGCGGCCGCGACGGCCTGCGCTGCCGGGGCGGCGACGTCCTCGGCCCAGGCGCTGCCTGCCAGGGCGAGGCCCAGCGCCGGCAGCAGGATTGCAAGCAGTTTGTTCATTTTTTCAATCTCCCTTACAGCGCATCGGTGCCGGTTTCGCCGGTGCGGATGCGGATGGCCTGCTCCAGGTCGAAGACGAAGATCTTGCCGTCGCCGATCTTCCCGGTGGCGGCGGACTTCTCGATGGCTTCGATGGCCTGGTCGAGGATGTCGTCGGAAATCGCGGCTTCGATCTTCACTTTGGGCAGGAAGTCGACGACGTACTCGGCGCCGCGGTACAGCTCGGTATGGCCCTTCTGGCGGCCGAAACCCTTGACCTCGGTGACGGTGATGCCCTGCACGCCGATCGCGGACAGCGCCTCACGCACTTCGTCGAGCTTGAAAGGCTTGATGATGGCGGCGATGAATTTCATTGCGTTCTCCTTGGCAGCGACCGCCTTCCGGGCGGCCGCAAGGGGTTCGGGTCAGGGTCAGAAGGCGCGGCTGATGGACAGGATCACGCGCTCGCGAGCGAGCTTGGCGTTGTTGACGTCGGTATCGACGTAGAACAGGCCGATGTCGAAGCCGCCCAGCGATTGGGTGGCGCCCAGCTTCCAGTCGTTGTACGACACGCCGTTCTCGATCTTCTGGCGGCCGATGTGCGCCGACAGCTTCAGGCCCGGCATCACTTCGTGGCTGGCGCCGAGGTCGAAGTACTGGCTGCCGTCGGAGTTCGGCGCGCCGAACAGGTCGGTGAAGGCATAGGAATACTTGAAGGTGAGGAATTCCCACGACACGCCGATGTAGCCTTCCAGCGTGTGCGGCTTCTTCAGGCCGGAGTCGGCACGCCAGCTCGCGCTGTAGTTGCCCGGGTAGTAGTACTGCAGCAGGCCGACGTCGTAGCCGATGGGGCCCGCCGTGCCCTTGTAGCCGGCGTAGAGATCCAGTTCCAGGCTGTTGCCCGGCGACTTCGAGGCCTTGATGTCGTTCAGCCAGGACACGTTCGAACCCCACACTCCGGCATACAGACCGCTGGAGTGCGCATAGTCGAAGCCGCCCTGCAGCGCCAGCTTCTCGTCGGTCTGGCTCCAGCCACGGTAGGCGTAGTCGGAAACGATGCCCACGTTGGCGGTGAAGGGGCTGGCTTCCTCGGCGTGCACCGAGCTGGCGAGGGGCAGGGCGGCGAGCAGCGCGGCGAAGGGGGCTGCGGTCAGGGTACGGGTGATCATTGTTTTCTCCTGTGAAGGGTGACAGTGCTGACGGGTTTCCCTTAGCAGGCGCCGTGCCATCTTCGTGCAAGGCGCGCGGATGAAGGGTTTCGGGGCTGTGCCGGGTCTCGGGCGGGGCGCCGTGATGCGGTGCAGCACAGGAATGGGTGCTTTCTCGTGGTGCGGATGCACCATGTCGGTGCGCGCTTCCTGCCGCCAGACCAGATTCGGTGCCCGAGCGGCGTTGATCCGGCCGAACCCATCGCAGGGCTGGAAACCGCCTCGAAACCTGCGTGCTAAACTCGCGGCCATCCACCAACCGGTCGTGAATCCTCCGCCATGAGCACTCCCCGCTTCCTCGACGAAATCGGTTCCAAGCTTTCCGAACTGGCTGCCAACAGCCCCGCGCGCGACATCGAGAAGAACGTGAAGGCCCTGCTCGGCAGCGCGTTCAGCCGCCTCGACCTGGTCACGCGCGAGGAATTCGACGTGCAGCGCGACGTGCTCGCGCAGGCGCGGCAGAAGCTCGGCGAGCTCGAGGCGCGTGTCGCCGAACTCGAAGCCCGCCTCGCAGCCGGCGGCGACAAGCCCGCCTGAGCGCAGCGCGGCGTCGGCGACGCCCTATTATTCTTTTGTCATTGATCGGCGGTCTCCGCTAGACTGGGCGCCCTACCCAGCCCGGAGACCCGCATGTCGCTCGCGCTCGTGCGCACGCGCGCACTCGACGGCCTCGACGCGCCCGAGGTCACGGTCGAGGTCCATCTGGCCAACGGCCTGCCGGCCTTCAATCTCGTCGGCCTACCCGACACCGAGGTGCGCGAGGCGCGCGACCGTGTGCGTGCGGCCATCCTCACCTCGCAGTTCGAGTTTCCCCAGCGCCGCATCACCGTCAATCTGGCGCCGGCCGACCTGCCCAAGGAAGGCGGGCGCTTCGACCTGGCCATTGCGGTGGGTATCCTCGCCGCCTCGGGGCAGATCGATGCCGCGCGCCTCAACGACACCGAATTCTGCGGCGAGCTGTCGCTGACTGGCGGGCTGCGCGCGGTGCGTGGCGTGCTGGCGGTGGCGCTCGCGGCGGCGCGCGCGGGGCGTGGCCTGATCCTCGCCGCCGAGAACGGTGCCGAGGCTGCGCTCGCGCGCGAAGCGAAGGTGCTGCCGGCGACCAGCCTGCTGGCGGTCTGCGCCCACCTGAACGGCCACGAAGCCTTGCACAGGCTCGATGCGGCGCCACCCCCGGCGGACGCGCAGGCGGCGCCCGACCTCGCCGACGTGCGCGGCCAGTTGCAGGCGCGGCGTGCGCTGGAGGTGGCGGCGGCCGGCGGCCATTCGCTGCTGATGTTCGGTCCGCCGGGCACCGGCAAGTCCATGCTTGCCCAGCGCCTGCCCGGGCTGCTGCCGCCGATGGACGAGAGCGAGGCGCTCGAGAGTGCAGCGGTGTTCTCGCTCGAGGGCCGCTTCGATCCTGCGGCCTGGGGGAGACGGCCATTCCGGGCGCCGCACCATTCCGCCTCCGCCGCAGCGCTGGTGGGCGGCGGCGCGCTGCCGCGCCCCGGTGAGATCTCGCTCGCCAACCACGGCATCCTGTTCCTCGATGAACTGCCGGAGTTCGATCGCCGCGTGCTGGAGTCGCTGCGCGAGCCGCTGGAGTCCGGCATCGTCACCGTGTCGCGCGCGCGCCGGCGCGCGGAGTTCCCGGCGCGCTTCCAGCTCGTCGCGGCGATGAACCCCTGTCCCTGCGGCTACGCCGGCCATCCGACGCGCGCCTGCCACTGCACGCCGGACCAGGTGGCGCGCTACCGCGGCCGGCTGTCCGGGCCGCTGATGGACCGCATCGACCTCACCGTCGAAGTGCCGGCGCTGGCGCATGAGGAACTCGCCGCCGCAGCGCCGGGCGAGGCTTCGCTGGCGGTGCGCACACGTGTGTCGCAGGCGCGCGCGCTGCAGCGCGAACGCCAGGGCGTGCCGAACGCCCGCCTCGAACCCGGCCGGGTGGCCGCGATGTGCGCGCCCGACGCCGCGGGCGCCGACCTGCTGAAGCAGGCGATGGACCGCCTCAACCTGTCGGCGCGCGCCTACCACCGGGTGCTGCGCGTGGCACGCACGCTCGCCGATCTCGCCGGCGCCGAGCGCCCCGGGCGGGTGCATGTCGCCGAGGCCATCCAGTACCGGCGCAGCCTGGATGGGCGGTGAGGGACCTTCGGTCGCGTCCGGCCCCATAGGCCACACGCTATAATCGCGCCGGCCTGACGGTCATGGGCCGTCCCTGGCCCTCCATCCTTCCCCATTCCGCGCGAGTGCCGCTTCTGCCGTGGTCGAGAACCGTCCCTTCAGCCTCCTCGTGGTCGACGACGACCCCGTGACCTGCGCCCGGCTCAAATCCTATTTTGCCGGCGAGGGTTACGCGGTGGCGGTCGTCAGCAATGGCGACGACATGTGGCGGACACTCCGCGCCGGGCCGATCGACGTCGTGCTGCTCGACGTCGGCCTGCCGGGCAAGGACGGGCTCGAACTCGCGCGCGAACTGCGCGCACACGACGCGCATCTGGGCATCATCCTGGTCTCCGGGCGCAGTGACGACATCGACAAGATCGTCGGCCTCGAGTCGGGTGCCGATGACTACGTCACCAAGCCCTTCAATTCGCGCGAGCTTCTTGCCCGGGTGAAGATCGTGCTGCGCGGGGTACGCGACCGGCCGGCGCGGCAGGAACGCACCGAATGCCGCTTCGGGGCCTGGGTGCTGGACATTTCGCATCGCCGCCTGAGCGGTCCGCAGGGGCGCCGGGAAAGCCTCACCCGCGGCGAGTTCGACCTGCTGTCCATGCTGCTGCGCCATCCCGGCGTCGTCCTCGGGCGCGAGCGCCTGATGCAGGTCGTCAGCCATCGGTCCTGGGATCCCAACGACCGCACCATCGACGTGCTCGTCTCGCGCCTGCGCGACAAGCTCGAGGACGATCCGAAGAATCCCGAGCTGATCCTCACCGTGCGCGGTGAAGGTTATCTGTTCGCCGGCGAGATCAACCCAGAGCGGGCTTAGGCAACTCCTCGCCGGCGGCGTCCGGGGCGAGCAGCGCGTCGAGTGCCTGCCCGCTCTGCTTGCATGCCTGCGCAAGGGCCTCGAGGGCGGCATCGAGAGCCGCGTGCGCGGCGACGGAGTTGCCTTCGGCTGCCGCTTCGGAAGCCCGCTGTTCGAGTGCACGCGATTGTGCCATCACGCGCAGGAAGCCGAGGTTCCCGGCGGCGCTGCGCAGGCGGTGGGCGCGCTTGCCCAGCGCTGCCCAGTCCTGTTGCGCGCCGAGGCTCCGCATGTCGGCCAGCGCTTCCTCGTTGTCGGCGCGGAACAGGGCGAGCAGCTCGCGCAGCGTGTCGTCGCCCAATGTCTCGCGCTCGCCTGCGAGATAGTCCTCGTCGAGCAGCGGTGGCAGCGCGGCCGCCGGCGCCGCGGTGGCCCCTGGCTGGCTGGCTGCGGGCGTTGCGGCGGGCGGTGGCGCGGAGCGCACGGACGCCAGCGCCCGCCCCAGGTTGTCGCGGTCGAAAGGCTTGGCCAGGAAGCCGTTGATGACAGCGGGCGGAAAGAGCGCCGCAGCAGCGGGCGAGGCATGCGCCGACATGGCGATGATGGGCAGGCCGTGCCAGCGTTCATCGGGCAGCGCGCGGATCTCGCTGGCCACTTCCGGCCCCGAGCGGCCCGGCAGGCTCACGTCCAGCAGCACCGCGTCGACCTGAACATCTGGGCGCTGCAGCAGCGCCAGCGCAGTCTCGCCATCGGGCGCCGCCAGCGCGGTGTGGCCGAGCGCCTCGAGGTAGCGCAGGCACACCAGGCGGTTGATGTCGTCGTCTTCGACCACCAGCACCGACAGCGCCTCGCCCGCCTGTCGTGCCTCAGGGGTGCCCGCCGTCGCCTCCGCGACCGCGGCCACGATGCGGAACGGCAGCTCGAACCACACCTCGGTGCCTTCGCCGGGCGTGCTGGAGAGCCCGATGCGGCCCTGCATCAGCTCGACCAGGCGACGGCAGATGGCGAGGCCCAGCCCGGTGCCGCCGTGGCGCCGGTGCGCGGTGTCCTCGACCTGCACGAAAGGCTTGAACACGGCCTGCTGCTGCGCTTCCGGGATGCCGATGCCGGTGTCGCGGACGGTGAAGCGCAGGCGCACCGTCCCGTCTTCCCCGTCGCTCACGCGACGCACCGCGACGCTCACTTCCCCTTCGTCGGTGAACTTGATCGCGTTGCCGATGGTGTTGAGGAGGATCTGGTTGAGCTTGCGGCGGTCGCCTTCAACGTGGTGCGGAACATCGGTGGCGATGTCGCGCACCAGCGCGATGCCCTTGCTGCGCGCGGACACCGACTGCAGCACCAGCATGTCGTCGATGGCGGCATCGAGCATGAAGGCTTCGGACTCGAGGTGGAGCTTGCCGGCCTCGAGGCGCGAGAAGCCGAGGATATCCTCCAGGATCTCCAGCAGCGTGGTGCTGGCGTAGGAGATCATGTGCAGGTATTCCTGCTGGCGGCTGTCGAGCGGGGTGTCCTGCAGCAGTTGCACGACGCCTCGCACGCCGCTCAAGGGGGTGCGCAGCTCGTGGCTCAGGGTGGCGAGGAATTCGTCCTTGGCGCGGCTGGCTTCCTCGGCCCGCTGTCGTGCGCGCGCGTGCTCCGCCGCCTCGTGCTCGAGCAGGGCGTTGCTTTGCTGCAGTTCGCTGGTGCGTGCCGCGACCTGCTGCTCCAGCTCCTGCTGGTGGCGCAGCAGGGCCTGCTCCAGGCGCTGCCGCGCGCGCGCATTGTCGGCGAACTGCTCGAGCGCCTCGACGAGCGGGGCCAGCGGGTCGCCGCGGCCGGCGCGGCGGATCTCGATGTCGAGCTTGCCGCTGTTGAGCGCGCGCACCGCGGCTTCGAGATCCTTCAGGCGGTCGAGCACGTCGAAGCGGAAGATCACCCACAAGGTGCCCATCAGCGAGCAGAACAGCAGCGTCGCCACGGCGAAGAAGCCGGCCGTGCCGCGGTCCACCGCCCGGTTGGCGAGCTCGCCGGCCTGCCCGATGGCGAGGTTGTTGGCGGCGACGAGGGTGTCGCCGGCGTCGCCGAGCTGGCGCGCGAGCTTGTTGCCTTCGTCGCGCAAGGCCAGGCGCTCCTCGCCCAGCCCGAGTTGGCGCACGTGAAGGTCGAACAGCCCGCCAGCCGCAAGGCCGTCGGTCAGCAGGCGGTGATGGGCCAGGCCTTCCTCGCGGCGGCCCGGGTCGATGATGTCCTGCAGGCGGCGGCGCAACACCTCGAGGTTGGCAGCGAAGTCGGCCCGCAGCGCCTGCGCCTCTTCGATGCTGTTCTCGAGCCCGAGCCGCTCGAGCTGCGTCTTGAGGGCGAAGCACACCGACTGCAGTTCGGACATCCGTTCGGCGCGATCGACGTCGACCTCGATCAGACGGTCGAGCAATTCGAGCACCCGCTGCCGTGCGGAAGCCTGCTCGAGCAGCGGGTAGAGGCTGGAAACGGTCGCCGTGGTGGCGGTGGATGCGTTCGCCGCGAGCGAGTCGGCCAGCCGCATCAGCGCGGCCACCGCGCGCTCCTGGCCGGCGAGGGAAGATCTTTCCTGCTCGCGGATCTGCAGCCATTGGCCTGCGTCGTGCGCCTGTCGCTCGAGGTTGCGCTCGATGCCGTCCATCGTCGCTTCCAGCGTCGACTTCAGGCCGGGGTCGATGCGGCGGGAGTCCAGGCGCGGCAGCAAGGCGCGCAGCTCCGCCAGTTGCTCCTTGCCCGAGCGCAACAGGCGGTCCAGCTCTTCGCTTGAATCGGCGCGGCCGAGCTGGGCGACCAGCGCCGCGGTGCGGGTATTGAGCCGCGCGATCGCCTGTACCGTGGCGACTGCGGGGACCGCATCCTCGACGATGTCGCGCTGGGTGGACACGACCTCGCGGAAGCTCAGCCACCCCATCGTCGCGACAGCGAAGGTCAGCAGCGCCGACGCGCCCAGGGTGAGCAGGATCTTGCCGATGAGGCCGAGCCGTGCGTCGAACTGCTTCATCCAGTTGGCCATTGCGGGCAGGACCCTCGGCGCGGGGCACGAATGCAGGGGGAGAAGGCGTGGCGCCGGAGGGCGCCGCCGGCATCCGGCCGTCAGCGTTGTCCGCGCCCGGTGCTTGGCCTAGCATTCTGCCGTTGCGTCATTGCGCGGGCAACGCTGGCGGGGCCGGCGATGCGCCGCGTTTTCCTCCGCCCCGTCGCAGCGTTTCGTTCGTGACGCCATTCGTCCACTTCATGCCACAGGTCCGATGCCAACACGATCCCGCTTCGTGCCTCGTCTGTTGACCGCTGCCGCTGCGCTGGCGGCGATATGCGCAGGCACCGGCGCGGCACGCGCCGCAGATCCCCCGGCGCTCGCCATCCGCGATGCGGCTCCGGTCGGCGCGCCGCGCATCGTGCGCCACTCGCCGACGCGACCCGCGACACGCCGATGGACCCTGTGTGCCGTCTTCCCGCACATCAAGGATGCCTACTGGCTGGGCGTCAACTTCGGCATGATCGAGGAGGCGCGCCGCCTGGGCGTGGAGATCCGCTTCCGCGAAGCGGCGGGCTATCCCAATCTCGACATCCAGGCCGAGCAGGTTCGCGCCTGCGCGGCGAGTCCGGAGGTCGATGCACTGATCGTCGGCGCGGTGTCGCGTGACGGCCTGTCGCCCCTGCTGGAGGACATCGCCCGGCGCATGCCGGTGCTCGCCACGGTGAACGCGATCGACGATCGCGGCATCGCGGCGCGCGTCGGGGTGAACTGGTACGAGATGGGCCGCGCCGCCGGCGACTACCTCGTCGCCCACCTGCCGCCCTCGCGCGAGCCGGTGCCGGTGGCCTGGTTTCCCGGCCCGCGCAGCGTCAGTGCAGTGGTGGACGAGGGTTTTCGCGATGCCATCGCCGGCAGCCGCGTCCGTGTCGCGACGACGGCCTGGGGCGATACCGGCAAGAGCATCCAGCGCAACCTGGTGCAGGCCGCGCTCGACGCCCATCCCGAGGTGCGCTACCTCGTCGGCAACGGCCTGATGGCCGAGGCTGCGGTCAGCGTGCTGCGCGAGCGCGAGCTGCAGCAGCGCGTGTCGATCCTGTCCACCTACCTGACGCCGGCAGTGCTGCGTGGCATCGCGCGCGGCCGGATCCTTGCCGCGCCGACGGATTTCCCGGTGCTGCAGGGACGGCTGTCGGTGGGGCAGGCGGTCGACCTGCTGGAAAAACGCCCGTTTCCGCGCGACTTCGGTCCCGTCATCCGCATCGTCGATCCCGCCTCGCTGAAGCACATCGCCGTCGACGAGTCGATCCCGCCCAGCGGCTTCGTGCCGACCTTCCTCTACAAGCCGCAGTTGCCGCCCGCAAAGCAATGACGGATCCGGCCGCTCAGGCCGGATCCGTCTCACGCGTGGAGCTGCAGACCCCGCTTACATCGCCGCGGCGTCCTTCGCGTTCTTCTCGAGGAACTCCAGCACCAGCTTGCGCTGCGCGTCGTCCAGGCCGGCGCGCGGGAACATGCTCTGGGTGATGCCATGCCACTGGTTCTTGGTGAAGTCGCCCGGTTCGCGTGGCACGTGGCATAGCGTGCAGCGCTCGTAGAACAGCTTCTCACCCGGCGTCATGCTGGCCATGGTCGAGCCCTTGATCGTCGCCGCGCGTTCCATCAGCTTCATGCCGGCGATGTCGAGCCCCAGCTTGCCGGCCTGCTCGATCGCAGGCGGCTCGTAGGCGAGGTTCTCGGACTCGGCATCGGTGCATTTGCGCAGGTTGGCGATGCAGGTGTTTGCGCTCGTCGCCTGGCTGAGGCCGCTGGAGGCCACGCTGGTGGTGATGATGTTGATCGCCCCGCTGTTGCAGCGGCCGCGCGAGTCGAGCTGGATCCAGTTGCCTTCCTCCAGGCTGACCACCCCCTTCATGATCTGGTCGGTGACTTCCGCGCCGGCGATGAGCGCGCCACGCTCGTTGTAGAGCTCCACCAGGTCGCCGTTGCGGATGCCCTTCGCCTTGGCATCCTCGACGCTGATGCGCACATGCTGGCGGCCCTTCACGTTCTGCTCGAAGCGCACGTCGGCCTGCGCCATCTGCGAATGCACGCGGTTGTACGGGTGCGGGCTGACCACATGGACCTGACCCGGCCTGGCGTTGCCGAGGAATTCGGCCGGCTCGAGGTATTTCGGGATCGGCGGGCAGTCCGGGATCTTGAAGCTGTCGATCTCGGAGCAGTACAGCTCGATCTTGCCCGACTTGGTGTGCAACGGATGCTTCGCCGGGTCGGTGTAGAAGTCGCCGTGGCGCACCCAGCGGCGCATCTTGTCGGGCACGTCGATCCTGACCATGCCCTTCTCCCAGAACTCGGCGAACGGCACTTTCGGGTTGGTGGCGTTGTACGACTTTTCCAGGATCTGCATCACCGTCAGGCCTTCGGTGAACTGGTAGCCCACGCCCATCAGCTCGCCCAGGCGGCGGAAGATCTCGAAGTCGTCCAGGCTCTCGCCATACGGCTCGATGACCTTGCGCATCGCGTAGATCTTGTCGTTGCTGTAGGTGCCGCCGGTGCTCATGTCGTCACGTTCGAGCGCCGAAGTGGCCGGCAGGACGATGTCGGCGAAGCGGGAAGAGGCGCACCACCACGGATCCTGGCAGATCACCGTGTCCACGTTCTCGTTCATCGCGCGCAGCAACTCGTTGGTGTTCTGCTGGTGCGACATGAAGTTGTTGCCGGCGTTGTAGATCAGCTTGACCCTGGGGTAGGTGTGGGTCGCGCCGTCGCGGGTGTATTGCTTGCCGGGGTTCATCAGCATCTCGCTGATGCGCGACGCCGGGCAGCGGGTCTTCACCGGGTTGCGGCCCTGTGACAGACCCACCGGCATCACCGCGCCCGACTGCGGCATGCCGCCGCCGCCGTAGTGCCACGAAAAGCCCACGCCTTCGCCCGGCTTGCCGATCTTGCCCAGCATCGCGGCGAAGTTGATGATCGCCCAGTGCGTCATCTCGCCGTGGTGGGCGCGCTGCAGCGCCCATGCGCCAGCGAACTGGGTGCGCTTGCTGGCGAACAGCTCGGCCAGCTCGACGATCTTCTTCGCCGGGATGCCGGTGATCTTCGCCGCCCATTCGGGCGTCTTCGGCGGCGTGCCGTCGGCATCCTTGCCGAGCAGGTAGGGCAGGAACTTGTCGAAGCCGACGGTGTATTTGTCCAGATAGGCCTTGTCGTACCTGCCCGTCGTATACACGTGATAGGACATCGCGAGGAACAGCGCGGTGTCGGTGTTGGGGACGATCTTCACCCACTCCGAGCCCAGCGCGACGTCGGTCGGCGTGTATTGCGGGTTGATCGAGACGAACTTGACGCCGCGCTCCTTGATCAACTGCCAGCGCGGGAACATCTGGTGGTCGGCCACCGTGTATTCGATGCGGTTGTTCTTGAACGGGTCGCAGCCGATCCACACCATCACCTCGGTGTGGTCGGCCATCACTTCCCAGGCGGTCTGCGGCGAATACACTTCCATGTCGCCGATGATGTGCGGCAGGCTCACCTGCGAGGCGCCGCCGGAATAGTCGCCGGTGGTGACCGAATGGCCGCCGATGAGGCCGAACAGGCGGCCCTGCAGCACCTGCGGGCGCAGCAGGCCGGCGTGCGACCAGCCGCCGTAGGAACTGCTGAACAGCGCCTCGTTGCCGTATTTCTCGGCGGTGGTGAGGATCGCGTTGGCGGTGAGCGCCAGCGCCTCGTCCCAGCTCACGCGCACGAAGGGCTCCTTGCCGCGCAGGTGGCGCTTGGTGTCGCCGCCCGGATTGGCGAGATAGGACTTGCGCACCATCGGGTACTTGACGCGGGTCTTGTGATAGACGCGGCTGATGAGGCCCTTGGTCAGCATCGTCGTCGGCATCGCGTCGACGTCGGTCAGTGGCTGGATGCCGACCAGCACGCCTTTCTTCACCACCGCCTTGAACGGGCCCCAGTGGCTGGCGCTGGGAATGAGCACCGTATCGGCACCGAAGACTTCGCTGGCGCTGAACCAGGTCAGGCCATTGGCCGCAATCGCAGAAGCGACCGACGCCTTCAGGAAATTTCTTCTCGTCATGTTCATGATGTGGCTCTCCGCAGCAATCCGGTTCGTAACAAGTTCTTGACCTGATGCCATGCTAGGGGCCGACGATGAACAGACTGATCGGGTTTGTTCGATTCCTTGCGCCGTTCGTTAATGGCGATTCACATGGTTGCCGCTGCAGGCCGTCAAAAACGCTGCGGTCGAAATGCAAGTCATTGAATATGAATGGGAAGTGGCGGGAGCTCGGGTACGGAATGAATGCAGCCCGGTTTACCTTTCTGTGCCCGCCGTTCATCACGGCTGCGCATCATCCTTTCACGCATCGGGCGTTGCCCGGACCGAGTCTTACGACCCAAGTGAAAGGAGCTGTCATGCACAAGAAACTGATTGCCCTGGCCATCGCCGGCCTGGTTGCCGCGCCCGCGCTGGCGCAATCGAACGTCACCCTCTACGGCCTGGTGGACATGGGCTACAAATGGACCGGCGACAAAATCGACAACCGAGTGTCGAACCGCTCCGCCATCGACTCGGGCATGGCGGCAGGCAGCCGCCTGGGCTTCAAGGGCACCGAGGATCTGGGCAATGGCCTGAAGGCGGGCTTCGTGCTCGAGCAGGGCATTGCCGCCGATACCGGCGAGTCCGGGCAGGGGCGACGCAGTTTCGGCCGCCAGGCCTTCGTCAGCCTGTCGGGCAGCTTCGGTACCGTCGGCCTCGGCCGCCAGTATCCGGCCGGCTACAACCTCACCGCCACGGTGGATCCCTTCGGCAGCGGTACGGCCGGGCAGTACAACAGCGTGTACCTGACCGAGTACCGCTGGGACAACGCGGTGACCTATGTGTCGCCGAGCTGGGCCGGGCTCTCGGTGTCGGCGGCGTTCACCATGAACGCCAACTATGCGAATGAATCGGCCGGCAACCGTGGCGCCGGCGATAGCGGCGACATCCGCGCCTGGTCCGTCGTGCCGCAGTACGTGAATGGCCCGCTGCTGATCGGCCTCAACCTGCAGGAGATGCGCGCCAGGTCGACCGGTGCCTTCGACGGCGAGAAGATCCGCGTGTATGACCTCGCCGGCACCTATGACTTCGGCGTGGCCAAGCTCGCCGCGTCGTACGGCCTGCGCAAGGCGAGCGCTGCCGACTTCAGCCCCGACACCGCCGCCGTTGATGGCAAGGACACCAGGCAGTGGTTCGTCGGCGTGACCGTGCCGGTCAGCGTCGCCGGCACCGTGCGTGCCTCCTACGTCCACCGCAAGACCGAAGTCGCCGTCAGCGGCGCCGACGCCAAGGTCAGCCAGTGGGCGCTCGGCTACGAGCATGCGCTGTCGAAGCGCACCAGCCTGTACGCGGTGTATGCGGACATCAACAACAATTGCACGGCCAGGGACAGCGGCCTGTTCTCCTCCATCGGCGATGCCATGAGCAACGGCACCGCCGGCGGCGACGGCTACCAGCGGGGTGCGAACTTGGGTGTGCTGCACCGCTTCTGATGTTGCGCCAGGGGGCGACGGTCACCATGAGCCACGCCCCTTCGCCGTCATCGGCGGAGCGACGGCAAAACCCCTGGATTCACCCGGCGCTGGCGCGTGGGAGCGGGCTCGACCGCGATCCGCTGCATGAGGGCGCGCGGTCCGCCCCGCTCCGGCGCGCTGGGGGGGCGGTGGCGGATCTCAGGCCGCCTCGCCCAGGTAGGCGGCGCGCACCTTCGGGTCGGCCAGCAGCGCCTCGCCGGTGCCGGTGAGCGTGATCTTGCCCGACTCCATCACGTAGCCGCGCTGCGCGAACTCCAGCGCCAGGTTGGCGTTCTGCTCCACGAGCAGGATGGTCACGCCTTCCTTGGCCACCGTCTGCACCACCTCGAAGATCTTCTCCACCACCAGCGGCGCGAGGCCCATCGACGGCTCGTCGAGCAGCAACAGTTTCGGCCGCGACAGCAACGCGCGCCCGATCGCCACCATCTGCTGCTCGCCGCCCGACAGCGTGCCGGCGACCTGGGGCAGGCGCTCCTTGACGCGCGGCAGCATGGTGTAGACGCGCTCCAGGTCGGACTCGATGGCGTCCTTGTCGTTGCGCGTGTAGGCGCCCATGCGCAGGTTCTCTTCCACCGTCAGGCGGGTGAAGATGCCGCGCCCTTCGGGGACCAGCGCGATGCCGCGGCGCAGGCGCTTGTGCGCGGGCACGGTGTTGATCTTGTCTCCGGCGTAGTGAATCTCGCCGCCGGCGACCGGCAGCACGCCGCCGATGGCGTTCAGCGTGGTGGTCTTGCCGGCGCCGTTGGCGCCGATCAGGCAGACGAGCTCGCCGGAATACATCTCGAGGCTGATGCCCTTAACGGCCTGGATGCCGCCATAGGCGATCTGCAGGTTCTGCAACTGCAGCAGCGGTGATACCGGATTAGTGTGCATGCTTGCCTCCGCCCAGGTAGGCGGCGATCACCGCTTCGTTCTTCTGCACCACCGCCGGCACGTCCTCGGCGATCTTCTTGCCGAAGTCGAGCACCGCGACGCGGTCGCAAAGGCCCATCACCAGCTTCACGTCGTGCTCGATCAGCATCACGGTGATGCCGTCGCGGCGGATCTGCTCGATCAGCGCCTTGAGCTGCGCGGTCTCGGTGGCGTTCATGCCGGCCGCGGGCTCGTCCAGCGCCAGCAGTTGCGGTTCGGTGGCCAGGGCGCGGGCGATCTCCAGCCGGCGCTGGTCGCCGTAGGACAGGTTCTTCGACACGACCTCGGCGAAGCGCTCGATGCCGACGTACTTGAGCAGCTCGTAGGCGCGCTCGGTGGTCAGTCGCTCTTCCTCGCGGGTGAAACGGTTCTGCGTGAGCACGCCCCACACGCCCGCCTTGGTGCGGATGTGGTGCCCCGCCATGACGTTCTCGAGCGCGGTCAGCTCGCGGAACAGGCGGATGTTCTGGAAGGTACGGGCGATGCCGCGCCCCACCACCTTGTGCGGCTTGCCGGTGGGCAGCTCGCTGCCGTTGAAGACGAATTCGCCGCCATCGGGCGTGTAGGCGCCGGTGAGCACGTTGAAGAAGGTGGTCTTTCCGGCGCCGTTGGGGCCGATCAGGCCATAGACCTCGCCCTTGCGGATGGTCAGCGAGACGTCGGACAGCGCCTGCAGGCCGCCGAAGCGTTTGCCGATGTTGCGGGCTTCGAGCAGCGTGATCACTTCGCGGCCTCCTGCTTCAGCTTGTTGCTCAGGTGGTGGTCGTGGGAATAGCGCGCGCGCGCCGGGATCAGGCCGGCCGGCCGCAGCAGCATCATCAGGATCATGGCCAGCGACAGCAGCAGCATGCGCAGCACTTCCGGGTCGAGCAGCACATGGCCGAACAACGTCTGCTGCAGGGGCACCGCCACGTCACGCAGGATCTCGGGCAGCAGCGCCAGCACGAATGCACCCACCAGCGCACCGGCGATGTTGCCCATGCCGCCGAACACCACCATCGTCAGCACCGCGATGGATTCCATCAGGCTGAAGCTCTCCGGGCTGACGAAGCCCTGGAAGGCGCCGAACAGGCAGCCCGACAGCCCACCGAACGTAGCGCCCAGCGAAAACGCCAGCAGCTTCATGTTGCGCGTGTTGATGCCGATCGCCTTGGCGGCGAGCTCGTCGTCACGCATCGCCGCCCAGGCGCGGCCGACGCGCGAGATCTGCAGGCGGTGGACGAAGACGATGGAGCCGGCCACTGCTAGCAGGAAGAAGTAGTAGTAGAGGAACAAGGAGTTGATGCTGAAGTTCTCGCCGATCTGCAGGTTGCGCGACAGGTCCCAGCCGAACAGGTTGATCGGGTCGATCATGTTGATGCCCTGCGGCCCGTTGGTGATGTTGACGGGGTAGTTCAGGTTCAGCATGAAGATGCGCACGATCTCGCCGAAGCCGAGCGTGACGATGGCGAGGTAGTCGCCGCGCAATCGCAGCACCGGGAAGCCCAGCATGATCCCCGCCATCGCGGCGAAGCCCGCGCCCAGCGGCAGGATCGTCCAGAACGGCAGATGCACGTCGAAATGCGGCGAAGCGAGGAAGGCGAAGGTGTACGCGCCCACCGCATAGAACGCGATGTAGCCCAGGTCGAGCAGGCCGGCGAAGCCCACCACCAGGTTCAGGCCCATCGCCAGCAGCATGTAGAGCAGCGCGAAGTCGAGGATGCGCACCCAGCTCTTGCCGAACTGCCAGGCAACGAGCGGAGCGGTGATGGCCAGGATGATGATCAGCCAGCGTGCGGCCAGCGGGTTGCGTTTGCCCAGCCACGGGACGGCGGCAGCGAGTTCGTTCATGGTGTCGTCGCTCCCTTATGCCCGATCCGACACGCGTTCGCCCAGCAGGCCGGTGGGGCGGAAGATCAGCACCAGACCGAGGATGAGGAAGGCGAAGATGTCCTGATACGAGGAGTTCAGGAAGCCGAAGGTGAGGTTTTCGATATAGCCCGCGCCGAAGGATTCGACCACGCCGAGCACGAGCCCGCCCAGCATGGCGCCGCCGAGGTTGCCGATGCCGCCCAGCACCGCCGCGGTGAAGGCCTTCAGGCCGGGCATGAAGCCCATGCCGTAGTGGGCGATGCCGTAGTTGCTGGCGAACATCACGCCCGCCACCGCGGCGAGCCCCGCGCCGATGACGAAGGTGAAGGCGATCACCGCATTGGTGTCCACGCCCATCAGGCTGGCGACGCGGTGGTTCTCGGCGGTGGCGCGCATCGCGCGGCCGATCTTGGTGCGGTTGACGAGCAGCAGCAGGCCGATCATCAGCGCGGCCGAGCCGAAGATGATGGTGATCTGGACCGGAGTGATGAACACGCCCTCGATCGGCTGCAGCGGCGTCGTCGAAATCAGTTGCGGATAGGTGTGGTAGTTGCGGCCCCAGATGATCATCGCGATCGTCTGCAGCAGGAAGGAGACGCCGATCGCGGTGATCAGCGGCGCCAGCCGCGGCGCGTTGCGCAAGCGCCGGTAGGCCAGCCGCTCCATCGTGAAACCGAGCAGCATGCACACGACGATCGCCACCAGCAGCGCGATGCTCAGCATCACCAGCGGCGACATGCCGGGCGCCATGCCCATGAGGAAGGTCATGGTCTGCAGGGCGACCAGCGCGCCGACCATCAGCACGTCGCCATGTGCGAAGTTGATCAGGCCGAGGATGCCGTAGACCATCGTGTAGCCGAGTGCGATCAGCGCGTAGACGCTGCCGATCACCAGGCCGTTGATGAGTTGCTGGATGAGGGTTTCCATGATGCCTCTGCCGAGTCTGACGAGCCGCCAGTCGGGCGCGGCCGTCGGGTCCATGAGCCGGGCCGGCATGACGCCCACGACCGAGCGTGGCGTCATGCCGGCCCTTGCCTTCGCACCGGGTCAGGTGCGAAGGGGGCGGGTTACATCGGAACCCAGTTGCCGTCCTTGAAGCTGTAGATCGTCACCGCGCCTTCCTTGATGTCGCCCTTGTCGTCGAAGGCGACGTTGCCGGTCACGCCGTTGAAGTTGATCTTCTTCAGCTCGGGCAGGTACTTGGACGGTTCGGGCGAGCCGGCCTTCTCCATCGCCTTCACGATCGCGGTCGCGGCGTCGTAGGCATACGGCGCATACAACTGCACTTCGCCGCCGAAGCGCTTCTTGTACTGCTCGCGGAACGCGGCGCCGCCGGGCATCTTGTCGAGCGGCAGGCCCGCCATCGAGCAGTAGGTGGAGGCGCTCATCGCCTCGCCGGCGAGCTTGATCATCTCGGGGCTGCAGCCGCCGTCGCCGGTCAGGAACTTGGCGTTGATGCCGAGCTGCTTCATCTGGCGCAGCATCGGGCCGGCCTGCGCGTCCATGCCGCCGAAGAAGATCACGTCCGGGGCGGTGGCGCGGATCTTGGTCAGGATGGCGTTGAAGTCGGTGGCCTTGTCGGTGGTGAATTCGCGCGCCACCACCTGGGCACCCGATGCCTTCACCGCCTTCTCGGTCTCGTCGGCGAGGCCCTGGCCGTAGGCGGTGCGGTCGTCGATGATGGCGACCTTCTTCGCGCCCAGCGACTTCACCGCGAACTTGCCCAGCGCGCCGCCCTGCTGCACGTCGTTGGCGATGGTGCGGAACACGCCCTTGAAGTTCTGCTGCGTCAGCTTCGGGTTGGTGGAGGCGGGCGAGATCTGCGGAATGCCGCCCTGGTCGTAGATGCGCGAGGCGGGGATGGAGGTGCCGGAGTTCAGATGGCCGATGACGCCCTTCACGCCGGCATCGACCAGGCGCTGTGCCACGGTGGTTCCGGTGCGCGGGTCGGCCTGGTCGTCTTCGCCGATCAGCTCGAACTTGACCTTCTTGCCGCCGATGGTCACGCCCTGCGCGTTCAGCGCCTCGACCGCCATCCGGGTGCCGTTCTCGAGGTCCTTGCCGAGGTGGGCGATGGTGCCGGTCAGCGGCGCGGCGCTGCCCAGCTTGACAACTTCCTGAGCCTGGGCGGCGCCCAGGCCGATGCTCATGATTGCGAATGCGACGACGGTTTTCTTCATGCTATCTCCTCCCAGATGGGGTGGTGGCGTGGGGTTGAAGCCGAAACGCGCCCGTATTGTGCCCAAAAAAGCGGATCTGGAGCGCTGTACGCACGAGCATTGCACGTTGCGACGGGTGTTGCGATGCACAAATCATGCCACGCCGACTGCGTCCGCCTCGCCGTGGGGCCGGTGCCCCAGGCGGGTGCGTCTCAGCCCAGGTCTCCCCCCATTGCGGGGCAGCGACCGCGACCGTGGTCAGTTGAAGGGCTCCCACTTGCCATTGACGAAGTGGTACATCGTCACGCCGCCTTCCTTGATGTCGCCCTTGGCATCGAAGGCGATGTTGCCGGTCACGCCACGGAACGAAACCTTCTGCAGCGCCGGCAGGTACTTCGCCGGTTCGGTCGAGTCGGCGAGCTTCATCGCTTCGTAAAGCGCAGTGGTGGCGTCGTAGCTATAGGGCGCGTACAGCAGCACGTCGCTCTTGAAGCGGGCCTTGAAGCGGGCGAGGAAGTCCGAGCCCCCCGGCATCTTCGTCGCCGGAATGCCGGCCTGGGTGCACAGCACCTTGTCGTCGATGGCGCCGCTGGCGAGCTTGATCATCTCGGAGGTGCAGCTCCCGTCGCCGCCGAGGTAGGTGGCGTTCATGCCGAGCTGGCGCATCTGGCGCAGCAGCGGCGCGCCCTGCGAGTCCATGCCGCCGTAGAACACTGCGTCCGGCGCCTTCGACTTGATCTTGGTGAGGATGGCGGTGAAGTCGGTGGCCTTGTCGGTGGTGAATTCGCGCCCGACGAGTTCGCCGCCCGCCTTCTTCAGGCTCTCGGCGAAGGCGTCGGCCAGGCCCTGGCCGTAGGCGGTGCGGTCGTCGATGATCGCGACCTTCTTCAGCTTGAGCGTGCCCAGCGCGTACTTCGCCATCGCCTCGCCCTGCTGCATGTCGTTGGCGATGACGCGGTAGGTGACCTTGAAGCCCTGCTGGGTCAGCTTCGGGCTGGTCGCCGACTCGGTGATCACCGGCACGCCGGCCTGTTCGTAGATGCGCGAGGCCGGGATCGCCGCGCCGGACGTGACGTGGCCGACCACGCCCTTGACGCCGAGGTCGGTCAGGCGCTGCGCCACGGTGGTTGCGGTGCGGGGGTCGGCCTGATCGTCCTCGCTCACGAGTTCGAACTTGACTGCCTGGCCGCCGATCTTGGGATTCTTGGCGTTGATTTCCTCGACGGCGAGGCGTGCGCCGTTTTCGCCGTCCTTGCCGAAGTGCGCGGCCGGGCCGGTCAGCGGGCCGGCGTGACCGATCTTGACCACCGTCTGGGCATGCGCTGCCGTCAGACCCACGCCGGCGAGGGCGAGGGCAACCAGGGTTTTCTTGAGCATGTGAAACCTCCGAAATGTCGCAAACGATCACCGCGCGGGCATTGCAAATCGCCCGGTGTTCGCCGATTCTAGCCCAGGCGCCGATGGCCGGGATTTGAGCTTTCGCAGGAATGCAGATGGGTGGGCGGGGCGCTGCACCGCAAACGAGACGTGGGTGAGCAATTGATGAAACGCTTCATGGCCTGGTTGTGTTCCCTGCTGTCCGCAATCGGCATCACTGCCTGCGACTACATCAACATCCGCGAACTCAAGCCCGGGGTCTCATCCGCGCTCGAGGTGCGCGACCGCTTCGGGCCGCCGCAGATGGAGTGGAGCAACGGCGACGGCTCGGTCACCTGGGAGTACACGCGCCAGCCCGAGGGCGTCGAGTGCTTCATGATCACCATCGGCCCCGACCAGATCCTGCGCAGCATCGACCAGGTGTTGAACGAGAAGACCTTCGCGCGGGTCGAAAGTGGCATGAACGGCGACCAGGTGCGGCGCCTGCTGGGCAAGCCCGCGTCCAGCCAGTTCTTCCAGCTCAAGCAGGAGACGGTGTGGGAATGGAAGATCGACCAGGGTCAGGCCACCGGCGGCGAACCCACCTATTTCACCGTGTCGTTCAACACCGACGGCCGTGTGGTGGGCACCGGCCGCTACACCAAGCACAGGAATTGACCGGGAGGTCGACATGTCTGCCGCAGTCCGCTCTGCCTCCGGTTCAGGGCGCGGAGCGTTGTTCGCCCTGTTGCTGCTGATTGCAGCCGCATTGCTCGGAGGCTGTGCCGCATTCGCCCCGCCGAAGCCCTTCACTACCGAGGCCGAGGCGCTGGCCGCGCGCGGCGAGCCCAGCCGGCGCTGGAAGAACGAGGATGGGACGACCACGCTGGAATACGCCACCCAGCCCTACGGCCACACCTGCCTGATGGTGCAGGTCGACGCCGGCGGCATCGTGCTGCGGCAGTGGGATGCGCTCGACGACGACAACCTGGCGCGGGTCAGAAAGGGCATGACGCGGGAAGAGGTGGCGCGCCTGCTGGGCGAGCACCGCTCGGAGCAGTTCTTCAAGCTGTCCGGCGAGGAGGTGTGGGACTGGAACATCCACAACGATGGTCCGGGCATCGCCACGCTGTTCAACGTGCATTTCATCGACGGCAAGGTGGTGCGCACCAGCCAGACCTACGTGTTTCCGCGCGACGGGGCGATGTTCGGCCCCTGGGGCTATCCGCCGCCTTTCGGTTACCCGTATCCGCGCTTTCCCGGCTACGGGCCGTGGCCGTACTGGTGGTGAGTGCTGAGCACGTCCGCTTGGTGCGGCAGGTCTGGTGGCGGGGGATGCGTGGAGCGGACGAGCACTGTCCGAGTCCCGAGCGTAGCAAGGTCGAGTTGCGCAGTCCGACGGAGCGCATCCCCCGCCGCCAGACCGCATTAGCAGCAATGCGGGATTGGCAGACGCCACCCTGAGCCGATAGAATTCAAGGCACTGCCGAGGAGCGCTGCGACCCCGTGAATAGCCCGGGGCCAGGCTCGGCAACCGATCAACGGCGCTCACAAACCTTCAGCCGGTTTGTGGCGCCGTTCGCATTTGTGCGTGGCGTTGCCCGGCGATCGTCGAACGACCGAGGAACACGCCATGCAAGCCGACCGCAGCACCGAACTCCGCCAGCTTCTCGCCGAGCGCATCCTGATCCTGGATGGTGCGATGGGCACCATGATCCAGCAGCAGAAGCTGGGCGAGGCGGACTACCGCGGCGAGCGCTTCCTCGACCACCCGAAGGACCTCAAGGGCAACAACGACCTGCTGGTGCTGACCCGCCCGCAGGTCATCGCCGGCATCCACCGCGCCTATCTCGAGGCCGGCGCCGACATCATCGAGACCAACACCTTCAACGCCACCCGCGTGTCGCAGGCGGAATACGGGCTCGAGGCGCTGGCTTACGAGCTCAACGTCGAGGGCGCGCGCCTGGTGCGCCAACTGTGCGACGAATACACGGCACGCAATCCCGCCAGGCCGCGCTTCTGCGCCGGCGTGCTGGGGCCGACCTCGCGCACGCTGTCGATCTCGCCGGACGTGAACGACCCCGGCTACCGCAACATCAGCTTCGACGCGCTGGTCGACGACTACTATGACTCCGCCAGGGGCCTGCTCGAAGGCGGTGCCGACCTGCTGCTGATCGAGACCATCTTCGACACCCTCAACGCCAAGGCCGCGGTGTTCGCGATCGAGAAGCTGTTCGAGGACCTCGGCAGCCGCTGGCCGGTAATGATCTCGGGCACCATCACCGACGCCTCCGGCCGCACGCTGTCGGGCCAGACCGCGGAAGCGTTCTGGAACTCGCTCAGCCACGCGCAGCCGATCAGCTTCGGCCTCAACTGCGCGCTCGGCGCCGACCAGCTGCGCCAGTATGTCGACGAGTTGTCCAACGTCTGCGACACCCATGTGTCCGCCCACCCCAACGCCGGCCTGCCCAACCCGCTGTCGCCCACCGGCTACGACGAGACGCCCGAGCACCTCGCCGGCGAGATCCGCGAGTGGGCGCAGAGCGGCCTGGTGAACATCGTCGGCGGCTGCTGCGGCACCACGCCGGCGCACATCGCGGCGATCGCGCAGGCGGTGGTGGGCCTCGCGCCGCGCGCCGTGCCGGTGCTGGAGAAGAAGCTGCGCCTGTCGGGCCTGGAGCCCTTCAACGTCGGCGGCGAGAGCCTGTTCGTCAATGTGGGCGAGCGCACCAACGTCACCGGCTCCAAGGCCTTCGCACGCATGATCCTCGAGGGCCGCTTCGACGACGCGCTGGCGGTGGCGCGCCAGCAGGTCGAGAACGGCGCCCAGGTCATCGACATCAACATGGACGAGGCGATGCTGGATTCGGTCGCCGCCATGGAGCGCTTCTGCAAGCTGATCGCCTCCGAGCCCGACATCTCGCGCGTGCCCATCATGCTCGACTCGTCGAAGTGGTCGGTGATCGAGACCGGCCTGAAGTGCATCCAGGGCAAGGGCGTGGTCAATTCGATCTCGATGAAGGAAGGCGAGGCCGAGTTCCTGCGCCAGGCGCGGCTGGCGCGCCGCTACGGCGCCGCGGTGATCGTGATGGCCTTCGACGAGCAGGGCCAGGCCGATACCTTCCGCCGCAAGACCGAGATCTGCGAGCGTGCCTACAAGCTGCTGGCGAAGCCGGTGGCCGAGGGCGGCGCCGGCTTCCCGCCCGAAGACATCATCTTCGACCCCAACATCTTCGCCATCGCCACCGGCATCGAGGAGCACGACAACTACGCGGTCGACTTCATCAACGCGGTGGCCTGGATCAAGGACAACCTGCCTCACGCCAAGACCTCGGGCGGGGTGTCGAACGTGTCCTTCAGCTTCCGCGGCAACGACCCGGTGCGTGAGGCGATCCACACCGTGTTCCTGTACCACGCGATCAAGGCCGGGCTGTCGATGGGCATCGTCAACGCCGGCCAGCTTGGCGTGTATGACGAGCTGGCCCCCGAACTGCGCGACAAGGTCGAGGACGTGGTGATGAACCGCAGGCCGGGGGCGGGCGAGGCGCTGGTCGAGTTCGCGCAGACGGTGAAAGGGCAGGCGAAGGAATCCGCGCAGGACCTGGCCTGGCGCGAGTGGCCGGTCGAGGAGCGTCTCTCGCACGCGCTGGTCAAGGGCATCACCGAGTTCGTCGTTGCCGACACCGAGGAGGTGCGCGCCAGGCTGGAGGCCGAAGGCCGCCCGCCGCTGGCGGTCATCGAAGGCCCGCTGATGGCGGGCATGAACGTGGTCGGTGACCTCTTCGGCGCCGGCAAGATGTTCCTGCCGCAGGTGGTGAAGTCGGCGCGCGTCATGAAGCAGGCGGTCGCGCACCTGATTCCCTACATCGAGGCCGAGAAGCTGCGCACCGGCGCCAGCAGCAAGGGCCGCATCGTCGTCGCCACGGTGAAGGGCGACGTGCACGACATCGGCAAGAACATCGTCGGCGTGGTGCTCGGCTGCAACGGCTACGAGGTCATCGACCTCGGCGTGATGGTGCCGGCGGCGAAGATCCTCGACGCGGCCCGTGAGCATGGCGCGCAGGCGATCGGCCTGTCCGGCCTGATCACGCCCTCGCTGGAGGAGATGGCCCACGTCGCCGCCGAGATGAAGCGCCAGGGCTTTTCCGTGCCGCTGCTGATCGGCGGCGCCACCACCAGCCGCAACCACACCGCGATCAAGATCGCGCCGCACTACGACCAGCCGGTGGTGTATGTGCCGGACGCCTCGCGCGCGGTGGGCGTGGTCACCGCGCTGCTCTCCGAGGGTCAGAGCGCGGCCTTCAAGGCCGAGGTTGCCGCCGACTACGAGAAGATCCGCGCGCTGCACGCCAACAAGAAGGGCATGCAACTGGTCGGCATCGAGGCGGCGCGCGCCAACTCATTCCGCATTGCGCCCGACTACCGACCGCCCAAACCCAACGTGCTCGGCGTGCAGGCGATCGACGTCGAGCTCGGCGAGCTCGTCAGCTACATCGACTGGGGGCCCTTCTTCCAGACCTGGGACCTCGCCGGCCGCTTCCCCGCCATCCTCGACGACGCGGTGGTGGGCGAGACCGCGCGCAACGTGTTCGCGGACGGCCAGGCGATGCTGCAGCAGATCGTCGCCGAGGAGTGGCTGCAGGCGAAGGCGGTGTTCGGCCTGTTTCCGGCCAACGCGGTGGGCGACGACATCGAGGTCTACACCGGCGAGGACCGCAAGCACCTGGCGATGGTCTGGCACGGCCTGCGCCAGCAGCACGAGCGCCCGGCGGGCAAGCCGCACTGGTGTCTGACGGACTTCGTCGCGACCAGGGATTCGGGCGTGCCCGACTGGATCGGCGCCTTCGCGGTGACCGCCGGGCTGGGCATCGAGACCAAGCTGGCCGAGTTCGAGGCCGCGCACGACGACTACCGCGCAATCATGCTGAAGAGCCTGGCCGACCGCCTCGCCGAGGCCTGCGCCGAGTGGCTGCACGAGCGCGTGCGCCGCGAATGCTGGGGTTACGTCGCCGACGAGACGCTCGACAACGAGGCGCTGATCCGCGAGGAATACCGCGGCATCCGCCCCGCGCCCGGCTACCCGGCCTGCCCGGATCACACCGTCAAGGGGCCGCTGTTCGAGCTCCTCGGCGTCACCGAGCGCATTGGCATGGGGCTGACCGAAAGCTACGCGATGACGCCGGCGGCGGCGGTGAGCGGCTTCTACTTTGCCCACCCCGAGAGCCACTACTTCGCCATTCCGAAGATCGGGCGCGATCAGTTGGAAGACTGGGCGCGCCGCACCGGCATGGAGGTGGACGAGGCGGCGCGCTGGCTGGCGCCGCTGTTGTGAGACCGCCGAGTGTCCGTACCCCTGCCTCGCGTATGATGCCGCTTTGCCGACCAGCCGGAGCCTGACATGCCCACCGTGGAGATCACCGCAGAAAACTTCAACGATATCGTGGAGAAGAACGACATCGTCTTCCTCGACTTCTGGGCGGCGTGGTGCGGGCCCTGCCGCAACTTCGCGCCCACCTACGAGGCGGCCGCCGATGCCCATCCGGACATCGTGTTCGGCAAGATCGACACCGAGGCCCAGCAGGAACTCGCTGCCAGCTTCCAGATTCGTTCGATTCCCACCATCGCGGTGATCCGCAGCAACATCATGGTGTTCCGCGAGTCGGGCGCGCTGCCCGCGAACGCGCTCAACCAGGTGATCGACGGTGTGCGCGCGCTCGACATGGATGAAGTGCGCGCCGACATCGCCCGGCAGCAGCAGGAACAGCAACAGCAATAGGCGTAGGCCGCGGCGGGCGAACAATCTCCCGCAGCGAGGCGAAAGAAAACGGCGGCCCGGGATCGCTCCCGGGGCCGCCGTTTTTCTCTGCCTTGCCGCGGTCCGCCTTCAGCAGGGGCAGCGGCTGCCGCTGCGTTCGGCGCTGGGGAAGCGCGCCTCGAGGCAGTAGCGGTAGAACTCCTCGCGGCTGAACGGCGTCGCTTCCGGATGGCGCGAGCGCATGTGGTCGAGGTAGTACTCGTAGTCGTGGATGCCGACCACCAGACGACAGGTCTGCACCACCTTCTTCGCCACGTCGCGCAGTCCGCTCAGCCAGTTCGAGCCCAGGCTGTAGCGCTCGAACTCGGCTTCCGGCATCGGCACCGCATTCGGGTCCCGAGCACGCGTCTCGGCCACGTAGCGTGCATAGGCGTCGTCGAGGTCGACTTCGGCCGGTGCCGCGGCGGCACCGGCCTTGCCGCGGCCGGTCAGGAGGCTCAGGTCAAGCATTGGCCGCCGCCGTGCGGTATTCCACCGGCGCCTCGACAGCGGTCGGCGTGCGGCTGGCGAGCGCCTCGCGGATCACGCTGAAGGCCGAGATCACCATCGTCACCGCAACCAGCATGAAGAAGCCGCACAGCACCGCATCGATCTGGTTGTTGAAGGCGACGCGGCTCATCTCCTCGATCGACTTCGCCGGCGCCAGCACCGTGCCTTGCGCCGCGGCGTCGTTGAACTTGTTCGCCAGGGCGAGGAAGCCGACCTTCGGGTTGTCGCTGAAGATCTTTTCCCAGCCCGCGCTCATCGAGGTGATGAACAGCCAGGTGGTGGGCAGCAGCGTGACCCAGGCGTAGCGCTCCTTCTTCATCTTGAACAGCACGACCGTGCCCAGGATCAGTGCCATCGACGCCAGCATCTGGTTACCGATGCCGAACAGCGGCCACAACGTGTTGATGCCGCCCAGCGGGTCGGTGACGCCCTGGTACACGAAGTAGCCCCAGCCGGCGACCGCCACCGAGGTGCCGATCAGATTGCCTACCAGGCTGCGCGTCTGGTGCAGACCCGGGATGAAGGTGCCCGCGAGGTCCTGCACCATGAAGCGGCAAGCGCGCGTGCCGGCGTCGACCGCGGTGAGGATGAACAGCGCTTCGAACAGGATCGCGAAGTGGTACCAGAAGGCCATCATCGCCTTGCTGTTGAACAGGTCGGTGACGATCACCGCCATGCCCACCGCGAACGTCGGCGCGCCGCCGGCGCGCGACAGGATGCTGTGCTCGCCAACGTCCTTCGCGATCTGCGTCAACATCTCCGGGGTGATCATGAAGCCCCAGCCGGAGATCACCTGCGAGGCGGATTCCACCGTCTTGCCGATCACCGCGGCGGGCGAGTTCAACGCGAAATACACGCCCGGATCGAGGATGGATGCGCACACCAGCGCCATGATCGCCACCAGCGACTCGCCCAGCATGCCGCCATAGCCGATCAGGCGCATCTGGCTCTCACGTTCCACCAGCTTGGGCGTGGTGCCCGACGCCACCAGCGCATGGAAGCCCGAGCAGGCGCCGCAGGCGATGGTGATGAACAGGAAGGGGAACAGGCTGCCGGAGAACACCGGGCCGCTGCCGTCGATGAAGCGCGATACCGCCGGCATCTTCAGGTCGGGCAGGGCGATGGCGATGCCGATCGCCAGGCCGACGATGACACCCAGCTTGAGGAAGGTCGACAGGTAGTCGCGCGGCGCCAGCAGCAGCCACACCGGCAGCACCGAGGCGACGAAGCCATACACCACGAGCGCCAGCGTGAGCTGCGGACCGGTCAGCGTGAACAGCGGGCCCCAGTATTCGCTGCGGGCGATGTCCTCGCCGTAGATGATGGCCGCCATCATCAGCACGAAGCCGAGCACCGAAATTTCGGCGATGCGGCCCGGACGGATGAAGCGCATGTAGATGCCCATGAACAGCGCGATCGGGATCGTCGCGGCGATCGTGAACGTGCCCCAGGGGCTCTCCGCCAGCGCCTTCACCACGATCAGCGCCAACGCCGACAGGATGATGATCATCACCGCGAGCGCGCCCAGCATCACGATCACGCCGGCGCGCGGCCCCAGCTCCTGCTTCGCCATCTCGCCCAGCGAGCGGCCGTCGCGCCGCGTGGAGATGAAGAGCACGAGGAAGTCCTGCACTGCGCCGGCCAGCATCACGCCGACCAGGATCCAGATCGTGCCCGGCAGGAAGCCCATCTGCGCCGCCAGGATGGGGCCGACCAGCGGGCCGGCGCCGGCGATGGCGGCGAAGTGGTGGCCGAACAGCACCCACTTGTTGGTCGGCACGTAGTCCAGGCCATCGTTGTAGCGCTCGGCCGGCGTCAGGCGCCGGTCGTCGAGCTCGAACACTTTCTCGGCGATGAACTTGCTGTAGAAGCGATAGGAAATCGCATAGCAGGACACTGCTGCCAGCACCAGCCATACCGCATTCACATGCTCGCCGCGGCTCAGGGCGAGCATGGCAAAGCCCGCTGCGCCCACAAGGGCGACGAGCAACCACACCAATTTGGACTTCACGCGAATCTCCAGAAGTTGCAATGAGATCCGGGGCGTGCCGACTGTCTCCCTGCCAGGGCAAGCCTAGACATCGAAGGGTCCGCCGTGCGGCGGTTATTGTTTTGTACCGACGATGAAACGGGACCGGAAGATTCAATTGTATGGCAATGCGCACGCGCTTGTGCCTTGCGCCGGATCAGGTTCCATACAGAATTTTAATTTGCGCTCGGGTGCGCCGTGCGCCGCGGCTGCTGGCAGAATCGCGCCTTCCGCCGTGCCGTGGCGTCAACACGCTCCATGCCCAATTGATCGTCCGTCCCCGCCCCCACTGGATTCGCCTGATCTTCGTTCGCCGCGGCTCGCTGGTGCGGCGCATCCTGTCGCAGCAGATCTTCGTCTTTCTGCTGTCGTGCGCGGTGGTACTCGCCCATGGCCAGTTGTTCCACTGGAAGGTCACGCTGACCTCCGCGCCGTTTTCGCTGATGGGGGTGGCGCTCGCCATCTTCCTGGGCTTCCGCATCAACGCGAGCTACGACCGCTACTGGGAAGCGCGCAAGTTCTGGGGGCTGGTGCTGGTCGAAGGGCGCAACCTGGCGCGCCATGCCCTGAGCCTGACCGGCGGCGGCGTCGATGCGCGGCCTTTCGTGCTCGGGCTGATCGGCTTTGCCACCGCGATGCGCAACCAGTTGCGCGGGCGTCCGCGCGAGGATGGTCTCGCCGGCTTGTTGCCGGCGGAGCTCGTCGAGCGGATCGGGCAGGCGCGCTTCGCGCCGGCGCTGGTGCTGCTGTGGCTGGCGCAGTGGCTGCGCGGTGTGCGCGAGGCGGGGCACCTGTCGCCGATGCTGGCGCAGCACATGGAGCAATCGCTGGATGCGCTGTCCGCAGCGCTGGGCGGTTGTGAGCGCATCGCCAACACGCCGCTGCCCTTCACCTATTCGGTGATCCTGCACCGCAGCTCCTACTTCTACTGCATGCTGCTGCCCTTCGGCCTGGTGGACACCATCGGCTGGATGACGCCGCTGGTCGTTGCCTTCGTGTCCTACACCTTCTTCGCGCTGGAAGCGCTCAGCGACGAGATCGAGGAGCCGTTCGGCACCATGCCCAACGACCTCGCGCTCGACGCCATCGTCGCCGGCATCGACGCCAGCCTGCGCGAAATGATCGGCGACCCGCTGCCGCCGGTGCCCGTGCCGGACGCCGAGTTCATTCTCAACTGAGCGTGCCGCGGCGGCGCATCCTTGCCCGGGCGCCTCGACTCCTGCCCCGACACGGCCGCCCGCCGCACCGGCGCGGCCGGCAGTGCGATCTGCCAGCGACGTGGGTGCGCGCAGCCGACGGGCCGTTCCGGAGCCGGCGCGTTCAGCCCGGCGTTCCGACCCGGTCGCGGATCGCCTGCATGGCAGGATGCGCCAGGCGGCGCTCGGTGGTGATCGCGTACACCTGGCTGTTCACGCCGACGATCTCGCCGACTGCTTCCAGACCGTACTGGCGCAAGACGCGGTCGCCGATCGAGGTGGGTGCCGCGAAAGCGCCCGCGCCGCTCTGGCCAAAGGCCTCCATCAGTGCGCTATCGTCCAGTTCGGCGACGATCGAGGGCTGCACGCGCAGGGCATCGAACCATTGCAGCAGTGCGTTGCGGCAGGCGACGCCCTCGCGCGGCAGCAGGAAAGGGGCGCCGCTCAGCGAGGCCGGGAAACCCGGCCTCAGTCGTGCCGCGAGCACGGGAGCGGCGAACACCGTCAGCGTGCTCTCGTCGAGCAGTGTGCTGTGGCCGCGCACGCTCACCTCTGCTGGAATGGGCCTATCGGCGAGCACGAGGTCGAGCCGATGCACCGCGAGCTCGGCGAGCAGCTCGGCGAGTGGCGCCTCGCGGCAGACGAGACGGCCCGGGCGTTCGACGCGCAGCGCTGGTTCGATGAGGTGATGGACGACGGACTTCGGCAGAGAGTCGGGGAAGCCGATGCGAAAGGGCAGGCTGCGGCGCAGGGTGTCGTCGCGCACCACCTCGACGATCTGGTCGCCGAGCGCGAAGATTTCGTCCGCGTGGCCGAGGATGCGCTCGCCCGCCTCTGTGAGTCTCAGCCGGCGCCCGCTGCGGCGGAACAGACTCACCCCCAGCGCGGCTTCGAAGGTGGCGAGCTGGGCGCTGATCGAGTGCGGTGCCAGATTCAGCACGCGACCCGCCTCGGCGATCGTTCCCAGCCGGGCCACGGTCCAGAAGTAGCGCAGGTGCTTGAAGTTGAGTTCGGTCATGATTCGGGTCCCGCCATTTGCTCGAAAAAATCGATTGAAATACTACTCATAATCGACTTTTTATGCGCAACCTTCTCCTGTAGTCTGCCCCTGTCTGCAGCTTCACCGAGAGCCGCTCACCCGGCGGCATAGGACCCTGCAGCGACCCTGACACGACAAGGAGACTGCATCATGCGCCACTATGAAATCGACAGTCCTCACACCGTTTCTCGCTTGCTCGCCCTCACCGCGCTCGCCGACGGCGGGCTGGGATGCAGCGAGATCGAGGTCTTGATGGAGGCGGATCTTGCCCGCCGGCTGAGAATCGGCAGGGTCGAGTTCGAGCGCATCCTGCGCGAACACTGCGATGACTTGCTGGCCAGCGCGCACTGCTCCCGGGGCCTGCGGCTGAACGTCGCGGGCGAGGTGCTCGACCTGCTGCTCGAGGATATCGCCGACCCGGCACTGCAGCGCGCCTTGCTGCACGCGATGCAGGACATCGCCAGCGCCGACGGCGTGGAGACGGCAGCCGAGGTGTACGTGCTCGGGCGGGCGCTGGAGAAGTGGGGAGGCCGCGCGGCCGCAGGCCGGTTCAACTGACAACGACCACCGCGCCGTTCCGGACGGCGCGGTGGTCGTTGTCGCAGGCCCTACTCGAACAGCGCGCCCACGCTCTCGCCGCTGTGGATGCGCTCGATCGCTGCGGCGAACAGCGGCGCCACGCTGAGCACCGTGATCTTGTCCAGGCGCTTGTCGGCCGGCAGATGCACGGTGTTGGTGACGACGATGGAGTCGATGTCGGCATCGCGCAGGCGCTCGATCGCCGGGCCGCACAGCACGCCGTGGGTGGCGCCGGCATGCACGCTGCGCGCGCCGGCCGCCTTCAGCGTGGCGACGGAGGACACCAGCGTGCCGCCGGTGGAGATCTCGTCGTCGAAGATCACCGCATCGCGCCCGGCCACATCGCCGACGATCTCGCCGTGCTTCACCGAAGTGTCGCTGGTGCGGCGCTTGTCGATGATCGCCATCGGGATGCCCAGCCGCTCCGAGAACCGGCCAGCGCGCTTGGCGCCGCCGGCATCGGTCGCCACCGCGACCATGTTGCTGGTGTCGTGGTTGTTGCGGAAATGCTCGGCGATCGCCGGGATCGCGGTCAGGTGGTCGACCGGCACGCTGAAGAAGCCGTGCACCTGGTCGGCGTGCAGGTCCATCGTCAGCACGCGGTGAGCGCCGGCGGTCTTCAGCATGTCGGCGATCAGGCGGCCGGTGATGGAGATGCGCGGTGCGTCCTTCTTGTCCGAGCGTGCGTAGGAGTAATAGGGGATCACCGCGGTGATGCGCTGCGCCGACGCGCTGCGCAGCGCGTCGAGGGTGATCAGCAGCTCCATGATGTGGTCGCTCACCGGCTCGGTGAAGGACTGCACCACATAGACGTCGCGCTCGCGCACGTTGTCGCCGATCTGCACGCGCAGGTTGTCATTGGAGAAGCGCGAGATGTCGAGCCGGCCGAGGCGCCGGCCGAGGCGGGCGCAGATCTCGGTGGCAAGGTCACGGCTGGCGCTGCAGGCGAAGATCTGTAGGGCGTGTTTGCTCATGGCGGGCTTAGCGGGTGGGGCCGGGAACTGCCTTTTTACCCCGTCAGGCGTAAAGCAGGAAAGGCCTGCGCGTGTCGCGCCATGCCGCTTCGTCAGCGCCAGCAATGGCGTCGAGTTCAGCGGGTGACGCTGTCGGGTCGTTCACCCATTCGCGCAGCAGCGGCGAGCCGTTGATCAGGTCGATCGCGAGGCGGTCGTGCTCGTATTCATAGGGGAATTCGCGCCACAGCGGGTAGTCCGGCTGCAGCCGGCGGATCGCCTTGAACGCCAGCGCCTGCACCCGCCAGGGGCGAAAGGCGGCGTGGTCGTAGTGCGCCGGGTCTTCGACATGGATGTGCACACCGTGGCACAGCCTGCCGGCGTGCTTGTGGAAAGTTGGCTCGAACCAGCACTCGCGCAGCACGCAGCCGGCCAGCCAATGCGGCGCGAGGGTGCGCATCTCGGCGATCACCGCGCGCGCGTCGACGTCGGGCGCGCCGAAGAGCTCCAGCGGGCGCGTGGTGCCGCGGCCCTCGGACAAGGTCGTGCCTTCCAGCATCACCGTGCCGGCATAGGCGCGCGCCATCCACAGGTTGGGCGCGTTGGGGCTGGGGTTGATCCACGTCCGCTCGCCCAGCGGCCAGCCGTAGCCTGGTGCGGCGTCGGGCTGCCAGCCCTGCATGGTGACGACCTGGCAATCGACATCGAGCTTCAGCGTGGCGACGAACCAGCGCGCCAGCTCGCCCATGGTGAGGCCGTGGCGCATCGGCAGCGGGCTGGCACCGACGAAGCTTTCCCAGCCTTCCCTCAGCAGCGTGCCTTCCACCGGCCGGCCGGCGGGGTTGGGGCGGTCCAGCACCCACACCGACTTGCCGTGCTTGGCAGCTTCCTCGAGCACGTAGCGCAGCGTGGTGATGAAGGTGTAGATGCGGCAGCCGAGGTCCTGCAGGTCGACCAGCAGCACGTCGAAGCTGTCCATCATCGCCGCCGTCGGCCGACGCACCTCGCCATACAGGCTGAACACCGGAATGCCCAGCAGCGGGTCGACGTAGTCTGCCGACTCCACCATGTTGTCCTGCTTGTCGCCGCGCAGACCATGCTGCGGGCCGAAGGCGGCGGAAAGCGTGAGGTCGGGCAGCGCCGCGAGCGCATCGAGCGAATGCGTCAGGTCGCGCGTCACCGATGCCGGATGGGCGAGCAGCGCGACACGGCGCCCCGCGAGCGGCCGGCGCAGCGCGGCGTCTTCCAGCAGGCGGTCGAGGCCGAACTGCAACGTGTCGGCATGCAGTGGCGCGGACATGTGCGCTCAGCCCTTGGCTTGCGCCGTGGTCATCACCATCGCAAACGCGGCGCGCTGGTGGAAGTCGGGCACTGGCGCGGCGTGGTGCAGCGCCCAGTAGGCGAGCCCGCCTTCGGCCGTCTCGATCACGGCGGACACGCCCACCGGCAGGCTGGTGCCGGGGTCGCAGGCGGGCAGCGCGGAGGGCGGCAGCACCACGTCCAGGCGGAGGCCGTCGGCTTCCTGCTGGAACACGATCTGCGGTGTGATGCGCGGATCGCTGGCCGGGGCGCGCACGCGGCAGGCGCTGAAGGCGTAGGCCCCCCACTGGCCGGAAGGTGAGAAGTTGAATTCGCGGTAATGCTCTTCACCCGGCACGCCGACGAAGACTTCGAAGCAGGTGTGCTTCCACAGGTCGTCCGCCGCGGACGGTGGCTGCGGCGTCGGCACGCGCAGTCCGGAAACGTCGCCCTCCAGCCGGAAGGCGAAGGCGAAGCTGCCGTCGGCCAGGGTGCGCGCCGACAGCCGGATGCCATTCACCGTGGTGGCCGGGCTGGTGGAGTGAGGACAGAGGGCGACGGTGATGGTCGGCGCGGGCGGCAGGTCGGAGAACGGACGATTCACGGCGAATGGGAATGTGGTTCGGATGCGGGGCGGATTCGGGGCGGATGAGCGGGCGCGCCTGCGCTTCGGGCGGCGCGGCCGCAATGGTAGCGCGTTAGCGCATCGCCGCGGGGGCCAAGAAGACCCCTTGCCCGTCTAGCGGGTCGGCCCCCCCTGCCCGCCGAAAGTCCGTTCCCATTCGGCGTCCGACAGCAAAATTTCGCTGACCTCCGGCTTGCGGGGATCCGGTTGCCTGCGCCGTTCGCGTTCGCCCGGCCTCGGGCCGAAATCCACCTGACGGCGATCGATGCCGGTGCGGCGCTCTGCGCCGGAACGTCTCTCGTGGGAGCTATGTCTGCTCATGCCTGCTTGCCCGGGACGGTCCCGGTCCTACGCGCACATGCCCGCGCTGCGGGGCGGTGCGGCGGGTTGTTGTGGTACTGCAGCGCGCTGATCTGAATGATAGTGCGTGCCGCAACGGATGCCGTCCAAAGAACACATGCTGTTGCGACATTTTTCCCAGCGCGGCGCACATGCGGCCGGCCACGGTGGCGCGGGGCGGGGGCGCGGTCCACAGCCTGGCCTCGCAGGCGCTAAACTTGCGCCCTTTCATCCCTTGCCCACGCATCGCCGGAGCGATCCATGTCCGTCAGCCATCCGTCCGTCCAGCGCGTCCTCACCGGGATCACCCCGTCGGGCACGCCCCACCTCGGCAACTATGCGGGGGCGATTCGTCCTGCGATCGCCGCCAGCCGCCAGCCGGGCGTGGAGAGCTTCTACTTCCTGGCCGACTACCACGCGCTGATCAAGACCACCGACCCGGCGCGCGTGCAGCGCTCGACGCTGGAGATCTCGGCATCCTGGCTGGCTGCCGGGCTGGACACCGAGCGCGTGTGGTTCTACCGCCAGTCCGACATCCCCGAGATCCCGGAGCTGACCTGGCTGCTTGCCTGTGTCGCGGGCAAGGGCCTGCTCAACCGTGCGCACGCCTACAAGGCTGCGGTGGACAAGAACGTCGCCGCCGAGGAGGACCCGGATGCCGGCGTGAACATGGGCCTCTTCATGTACCCGGTGCTGATGGCGGCCGACATCCTGATGTTCAAGTCGCACAAGGTGCCGGTCGGCCGCGACCAGATCCAGCACATCGAGATGGCGCGCGACATGGCGGCGAGCTTCAACCATCTGTACGGCGAGCACTTCGTGCTGCCCGAAGCCGAGGTCGATGCCTCGGTGGCGACGCTGCCCGGCCTCGATGGCCGCAAGATGAGCAAGAGCTACGACAACACCATCCCACTGTTCGCGCCCGCGGCCGAGCTGAAGCGCCTGATCTTTTCCATCGTCACCGACTCGAAGGCGCCCGGCGAACCCAAGGAGGCCGAGGGCTCGGCGCTGTTCCAGCTCTATCAGGCCTTTGCCACCGCCGAGGAGACGCGCGCGATGCGCACCGCGTTCGAGGAAGGCATCGCCTGGGGCGAGGCCAAGCAGGCGCTGTTCGAACGGGTCGACGCCGCGGTCGCGCCGATGCGGGTGAAGTACGAGGCGCTGATCGCCGAGCCGCACGTCATCGAGCGCCATTTGCAGGAAGGTGCGGAAAAGGCACGCGCGATCGCCACGTCCTTCATGGCTGAACTACGACACGCGGTCGGCCTGCGCAACCTGGCCGTGGCCTTTGCCGCGAAGGCCGCCGACAAGCCGAAGGTGGCACTGCCCCAGTTCAAGCAGTACCGCGAGGCCGACGGTCGCTTCTACTTCAAGTTCGTCGACGGCGACGGGCGCCTGCTGGTGCAGGGCGCGGGCTTCGACTCGCCGCGCGACGCCGGGCGCTGCGTCGCCGCCCTGAAGCAGGGCACGCCGTTCCACATCGAGGGTGATGGCATGCATGTGGACGGGGCGCGCATCGGCGACCTGGCCGACGGCGTGCATGCCGACGAGGTGCGTCGGGCGCTTGCCTCGCTGGCGGCCTGAAGCGCAGGCGCCCGGTTTCCCCTGGAGCCGCGGCCAGGTCCGCGCCCACCGCAGCCCCTCCCGTGGGAGCGCCGACGGCCGCGATCAGGTCCGCACGGGAAGGCGGCGCCAACGCGGCCCTCGTCAGCCGCCGATGGCATTCCTGTCACGGAATGCCGGATAATTGATGCAGCGCAAAAACTAGAAGATTGTTGTCCGTGACCCCCGACGTTCCACAAGCAGAACCTGATCCCGCCCCGATCGACCCGGTCGCACCCGCCCCCGCCGCAGCGACCGACGGGAGCCCCCCGACATCGGCGCCGCCGCCGCGCGGCCGGCCGCGCCCCGGCTTCTTCCGCCTGCTACGCTGGCTGACCCTCATCGTCCTGCTCGTCGGCCTCACCGCGGTCGCCATCCTGATCACCGACGAAGTCGTCAGCTCGCGGCTGCAGGCGCGCTACATCAGCCGCTATGCCGCCACCCTGGACTACGGTCTGGTAGAAGGCGCGAGCGATGCGATCCGCTTCCCGACGCATGGCCCCTTCGACCGCCGCATGGGGTATGCCGATCTCCCGGTCATCGCCCAGCGCCTGACCGAGCGTGGCTTTGCCATCACGCAGCAGGTGCGCTTCTCCGACGAGCTGATGAAATACACCGGTCGCGGCTTCTTCCCGCCCTATCGCGAGAAGACCCATGCCGGCCTCGATCTGGCCGACTGCCGCGGCGAGCCGCTGTACCAGTTCCGCTACCCGTACCGGCACTACGACGGCTTCGCTGCCGTGCCGCCGCTGGTGGGGCAGGCGCTGATGTTCATCGAGAACCGCGACCTGCTGGACGAATCGCGCCCCCGGCTCAACCCGGCGGTGGACTGGGTGCGCTTCTCGCGCGCGGTGCTGGGCCAGATCGGGCGCATGGTCAATCAGGACCTCGACGCCCCCGGCGGCAGCACCCTGGCGACGCAGATCGAGAAATATCGCCATTCGCCCGACGGCGTAACCTACGACGCGCGCGAGAAGCTGCGGCAGATGGTGTCGGCCAGCGTGCGTGCCTACCGCAATGGCGAGGAAACGCTGCCGGTGCGCCGTGAACTGCTGCTCGACTACCTGAACACCGTGCCGCTGTCGGCGGCGCCGGGCCACGGCGAAGTCAATGGCCTGGGCGACGGCCTGTGGGTGTGGTTCGGTGCCGATTTCGACAAGGTCAACGCACTGCTTTCCGCGCCGCCTGCCGACGGCAGCACGCTGGCGGCGCAGGGCCGTGCGCTGCGCCAGGTGGTGGCGCTGATGATCGCGCACCGCCGGCCGTCCTTCTATCTTTCGCGCAGTGGCCGCGACGACCTCGCCCAGCTCACCGACAGCTACGTGCGCCTGCTTGCGGAGGCGAGGCTCGTCGCGCCCGCGCTGCGCGACGCGGCGCTCGCCGAGCCGTTGAAGTTCCGCGATCTGGTGAAGGATCCGGCGGTGCTGCCGGCCGACCTCGGCAAGGGCGCGACGGCGATCCGCACGCGGCTGGCGGGCATGCTCGACGCCTCGCTGTACGAGCTGGACCGCTTCGACCTCGACGCCACGGCGACGCTGGATGGCCCGCTGCAGCAGGCGGTGAGCGACTTCCTCGGCAAGCTGCGCGACCCCGCGTTCGCCCGCAGCCAGGGCCTGATCGGCGAGCGCATGCTCACGCCGGAGCGCATCGACGCCGTGCGCTACAGCTTCAACCTGGTGGAGCGCACGCCCGGCGGCAACCGCGTGCGGGTGCAGACCGACACATCCGACCAGCTTTTCGACATCAACGAGAGCAGCAAGCTCGAGCTGGGCTCCACCGCCAAGCTGCGCGTGCTGGCCACGTATCTCGAGATCGTTGCCGAACTGCATGGCCGCTTTGCCGGCCAGTCGGCTGCGGACCTGCGCCGCGTCGAGGTCGCGCAGCGCGACAACATCTCACGCTGGGCGATCGACTACCTCGCCCATGCCGCCGATCGCAGCCTGCCGGCGATGCTCGAAGCGGCCCTCGAACGCCACTATTCGGCCAGTCCCGGCGAAAGCTTCTTCACCGGTGGCGGCGTGCACACTTTCAGCAACTTCAACGCCTCGGACGACGGTCGCAGCCCGACGATGCGCGAGGCCTTGCAGGGGTCGATCAACCTGCCCTTCGTGCGCCTGATGCGCGACGTCGTGCGCCACACCATGTACCAGGTGCCGGGCAGCACCGCCCAATTGCTCGACGACGCCGACGACCCGCGGCGCATGGAATACCTTGCCCGCTTCGCCGACCGCGAAGGCCAGGTCTTCCTGCGCCGCTTCTGGCGCAAATACCAGGGCAAGACGCCGGACGAGGTGCAGGAAGCCTTCCTCGACGGCCTGCGCCCCGGCGCCGAGCGCCTCGCCGCGGTGTTCCGCTACCTGTCGCCGCAGGCCTCGCCGGACGAGCTGGCCGCCTTCCTGCGCAAGCGCCTGGACGATGCCGAGCTGACGTCCGCGCGTGTCGAGCAGCTCTACAAGCGCACCGCGCCCGAAGCCTACGACCTGCCGGATCGCGGCTATGTCGCCCGCGTGCATCCACTGGAGCTGTGGCTGGTCGGCTATCTGTCGGCCAAACCGGAGGCGAGCTGGCAGGAGGCGGTGGACGCGAGCGCCGAGGAACGCCAGGAGGTCTATCGCTGGCTGTTCCGCACCCGCTTCAAGGGGGCGCAGGATTCGCGCATCTACACCATGCTGGAAGTCGAAGCCTTCCTCGACATCCACCGGCGCTGGGCACGCCTGGGCTATCCCTTCGACCACCTGGTGCCGTCCTATGCCACTGCGCTCGGCAGTTCGGGCGACCGGCCGGCGGCGCTGGCCGACCTGATGGGCATCATCGTCAATGGCGGCGTGCGCCTGCCCACTGCGCGCATCGAAAGCCTGCGCTTCGCTGCCGACACGCCGTATGAGACGCGCTTTGCGCGCCGCGCCGCGGAGGGCGAGCGGGTGATGGCGCCCGAAGTGGCGGCGGCGCTGCGCAATGCGCTGTCCGAGGTGGTGGAGGGCGGTACCGCGCGGCGGTTGTCGGGCGCGTTCAAGCTCGCCGACGGCACTGCGCTGGTGGTGGGCGGCAAGACCGGCACCGGCGACAACCGCATCGCCATCGGCCGCGGCGGCGCCAAGGGGCTGGCGCTCAACCGCACCGCGACCTTCGTGTTCTACATCGGCGAGAACCATTTCGGCACGCTGACGGCCTACGTGATCGGCCCCGAGGCGTCAGGCTACCGCTTCACGTCCGGTCTGCCGGTGCAGATCCTGAAGTCCATGGGGTCGATGCTGCTGCCTCATCTCGAGCCGCATGCCAGCGGCGGCTGCGCGGCGCCGAGGCTTGAGCCGGCGGGCGCGGCCGGCAATAATCCGGCGCTCCCCGCCACAACGACAGAGATCAAAGATGATTGAACGCCAAGCCATCATCCCGCAGGGGATGGAATACGTGTACGACCGCATCCACTACGCGCCGGCGGTGCGCGTGGGCGACACGATCTACGTGTCCGGCCAGATCGGCCGCGACGACGACGGCCAGCTGGTGGAAGGCACCGAGGCGCAGATCGTGCAGGCCTTCGAGAACCTCAAGAAGGTGCTCGCGGCGGCCGGTGCGCAGTTGAGCGACATCGTCGATCTCACCACGTTCCACACCGACATGCGCGACCTGCAGTTGTTCATGAAGGTCAGGGATCGCTACCTGACGCAGGACTTCCCGGCGTGGACGGCCATTGGCGCGGCCTCGCTCGGCGGCGCGCCGGGCTATCTCATCGAGATCAAGGCGGTGGCGGTGCTGCGGCGCTGAGGCGCGCACTGCTGCGTCCTGAGCGTTGGCCATCCAGCCCAGGCTCCGCTCGCTGCCCGATCGGCTGCGCCAGATCGCGCTGTTCGAGATCGGCGGCCTGCTGCTGATCACGCCGCCCTTCGCGTTGCTGAGCGGTGTGCCGGTGACGGAATCACTCGGCCTGCTGGCGGTGCTGGCGTTGATGGCGGCGGTGTGGAACGGCGCCTACAACACCGCCTTCGACTGGTTCGAAGGCCGGCTCACCGGCCGCACGGCCGACCGCCGGCCGTTCCGCCTGCGCTGCCTGCATGCGGTGGGCTTCGAGACCGGCCTGCTGCTGATGACGCTGCCGGTCATCGTGTGGTGGACCGGCATGGGCTGGGTCGATGCGCTCGTGGCCGACATCGGCCTGGCGGCCGGCTACACGGTGTATGCCCTGGTGTTCAACCTGGGCTACGACCGCATCTTCCCGATAACGCCGGCGGTGCGGCCCGGGGCAGAGGCGAGGCCACGCGACTGATCCCGTGTTCAGCATCGATTTCCCGGTTTGGCAGCGCGCAGCCAGCGCTGCAATCTCCTTCCTCGCCGCCTGACTTGCGCCGCATCATTGCCCGGACCCTCCAGTGACTGCTCTACCCTTTTCCGTGCCCGATGCCGACCTCACACGGCTCAATACCTTCGGCCTGCCCGCGCATGCGGGGAGGCTCGTCCGTGTGACGACCGCCGAGCAACTGCGGGCTCTGGCCGCTGAAACCTGCTGGGCTGCGACGCCGAGGCTGGTGCTGGGTGGAGGCAGCAACCTGATCTTCACCGGCGATTTTGCCGGCACGGTGCTGAAGGTGGAGATCGGCGGCCGCCGGCTGGTGGGCGAGGATGAAGAGGGCTGGATCGTCGAGGCCGGCGCCGGCGAAAACTGGCACGATTTCGTGCGCTGGACGCTGGCGCAGGGCTGGCCCGGGCTGGAGAACCTGTCGCTGATTCCGGGCACGGTAGGCGCGGCGCCGATCCAGAACATCGGCGCCTATGGTCTGGAGATGGCGGAGCGCTTCGAGTCGCTCGATGCGATGGAGCTGGCGACCGGGGCGGCGCGCGTCTTTACTGCGGCGGACTGTGCCTTCGGCTATCGCGACAGTGTGTTCAAGCGCAACCCCGGGCGCTGGCTGGTGACGGCGGTGCGCTTCCGGCTGCCGAAGCGCTGGGCGCCGGTGACGCGTTATGCGGATGTGGCGCGCGAGCTGGAAGCGCAGGGCATCGCGCAGCCGACTGCGCTGCAGGTGTCCGATGCGGTGATCGCGATCCGCCGCCGCAAGCTGCCCGATCCGGCGGTGATCGGCAACGCGGGCAGCTTCTTCAAGAATCCGGTGGTGGATGTGGCGACCCATGCGCGGCTGGCAGCGGCACACCCCGGCATGCCGGCCTATCCGCAGGCCGACGGTAGCGTGAAGCTGGCGGCGGGCTGGCTGATCGAGCAGGCGGGCTGGAAGGGCCGCGATCTCGGGCCGGTGGGCTGCTTCGAGCGCCAGGCGCTGGTGCTGGTCAATCGCGGCGGCGCCACCGGGGCCGACGTACGGCGCATCGCGGCGGCGATTCAGGCCGAGGTGCTGGCGCGCTTTGGGGTCGGGATCGAGCCGGAGCCGGTGTTCGTTTGAGTCGCGGTTTGCCGTTGTGGCTTGGGGGCGCTAAGCGCCGGGCGCGCCGGGTATTCGCTCCGAGGGCTGCGGAACTCGCCTGCGCTGCGCTTGGCTCAAACAGTCCTCGCCCTCTCCGCGAATACCCGGCACGCCCGGCTTGGCATGGGTGCGACTTCAGGCGCCCTGTATTTCTTCGGAGTGACACTGCACTGTTGCGGTGCGCCTGGTCTGCCGCACCGCATCAAGCTTGGGCGCCGGTCGGTCGCCGGTGCGATCCTCTATCCGCCGTGGTGCATCCGCGCTGAAAACGGGTGCTGCCGCCCAAGTGGCTGTGTTGCCGGTGGTTTTATATCCGTTCCGGATCTTTGGCGTGCTCGCTGCGACACGTGGCACGCCCTTTGCTGTTAGCTGACCGACAACGCGTTTTGCCGTTGTGCATCTCTCAGCTCACAACAAGGGGTCGTCCATGAACCGTCGCAATTTCGTCAAAGCGCTCACGCTGTCCGCTTCCATCGCCGCCATCGGCCTGCCCGTCGGGGCGCACGCGGCCGACACCATCAAGGTCGGCATCCTGCATTCGCTGTCGGGGACGATGGCGATCTCCGAGACCGCGCTGAAGAACGTGGCGCTGATGACGATCGAGGAGATCAACGCCAAGGGCGGCGTGATGGGCAAGAAGCTTGAGCCGGTGGTGGTCGATCCGGCGTCCAACTGGCCGCTGTTCGCCGAGAAGGCGCGCCAGTTGGTGGCGCAGGACAAGGTCGCGGCGGTGTTCGGCTGCTGGACCTCGGTGTCGCGCAAGTCGGTGAATCCGGTGTTCAAGGAGCTCAACGGCCTGCTGTTCTACCCGGTGCAGTACGAAGGCGAGGAACTGGAGAAGAACGTCTTCTACACCGGCGCCGCGCCCAACCAGCAGGCGATCCCGGCGGTGGAGTACCTGATGAGCGAGGAGGGCGGCGCCGCCAAGCGCTTCGTGCTGCTCGGCACCGACTACGTGTATCCGCGCACCACCAACAAGATCCTGCGCGCCTTCCTCAAGAGCAAGGGCGTGGCCGATGCGGACATCATGGAGGACTACACCCCCTTCGGCCATTCCGACTATCAGACCATCATCGCCAACATCAAGAAGTTCGCCGCGGCGGGCAAGAAGACGGCGGTGATCTCGACGATCAACGGTGACTCCAATGTGCCTTTCTACAAGGAACTCGGCAACGCCGGCCTCAAGGCCACCGACGTGCCGGTGGTGGCGTTCTCGGTCGGCGAAGAGGAGCTGCGCGGCGTCGATACGAAGCCCCTGGTCGGCCACCTGGCGGCGTGGAACTACTTCATGTCGTTGAAGAACCCGGAGAACGCGGCCTTCGTGAAGAAGTATCGCGACTGGGCGAAGAAGAACGGCGTGCCCAACGCCGACACCGTGGTCACCAACGACCCGATGGAGGCGACCTACGTCGGCATCTACATGTGGAAGCAGGCGGTGGAGAAGGCCAAGTCCACCGACACCGACAAGGTCATCGCCGCGCTTGGCGGCCAGACGGTCAAGGCGCCGTCCGGCTTCACGCTGACCATGGACAAGACCAACCACCACCTGCACAAGCCGGTGTACATCGGCGAAGTGCGCGGCGACGGCCAGTTCGACGTGGTGTGGAAGACGAAGGAGCCGATCCGCGCCCAGCCCTGGAGCCCGTTCATCCCGGGCAACGAGTCCAAGCAGGGGATCTGAGTCGCGACCTGCGGGCCTGACGTGTTTCTTCTCGGGGCCGGCTGGTCTGCCCGGCCCCGCGGTGGAGGGCGAGTCCACCGTGTGTGCGCAGACCGTTTCTCTCCTCCCGTGCAGCGCCTTGGGGCCGGCTCCGGCCGGCCCGTCTTTCCCTACGGATGGGAATCCAGATGTTTCGACTGACACTGATGAAGCGAATTTTCGGGGTCGCGTTGTTGCTGACCCTGCTTGTCGCGCCAGCGCGGGCCGCGCTCGACCCGTCGCTGCTGGCCGGGTTTGCGGGCGATTTCCAGGGCCGCATGGCGGCCATCGAGGCGCTGGGCGTGGCGGGGGGCGACGATGCGCGCCGCGTGCTCGACGCGCTCGAGGCCGGCAGGCTGGGCGTCGTCGCCGGCCGGGCGGTGATCGTCGACGGCGACACCGTGCGCGATGCCGCGAGCGGCGAGGCGCTGGACCAGGGCGCCGGCGACATCGAACTCGTCACGCTCAACAACCGTGTGCGCCGCACGCTGGCGAATGCGCGCGCCGCGCTGGCACTGACCTCGGCCGACCGTGCCGAACGCCTGAGTGCCGCGATCACGCTTGGCGACAATCCCAATGAAACCCTGCTGCCGGTGTTCGACCGCGCCCTGGCGGCAGAGACCGACGAAGAGATCCGCGGCATCGTGGCGCGCGCCGCCGCGCGCATCAAGCTGGCTTCGCCCGATCCGCTGACCCGCCTGCGCGCCGTGCGGGCGCTGGGCGAATCGTCCGATCCGGCGGTCAAGAACCTGCTCGAGGGCCTGCTGCAGAAGCGCGACGGCAACTGGGTGGAGCCGCATCCCGAGGTGCGCACTGCGGCGAAGCTGGCGATCGACGACATCGAAGGCCGCATCGCCATCGCCGAGAGTGTCGGCACCGTGTTCTCCGGCCTGTCGCTGGGCTCCATCCTGCTGCTGGCCGCGCTCGGCCTGGCGATCACCTACGGCGTGATGGGCGTCATCAACATGGCGCACGGCGAGCTGCTGATGGTCGGCGCCTACGCCACCTTTTTGGTGCAGGGACTGTTCCGCAGCTACCTGCCTGCATACCTCGACTGGTACGTGGCGGCGGCGATCCCGGTCGCCTTCCTGTCGGCCGCACTGGTCGGCGTGGCGATGGAGCGGCTGGTGCTGCGCCACCTCTACGGCCGTCCGCTGGAAAGCCTGCTCGCCACCTGGGGCCTGTCGCTGGTGCTGATCCAGGCCGCGCGCGTGATCTTCGGCCCGCAGAACCTGGAACTGGCCAACCCCTCGTGGATGTCGGGCGGCGTCGAGCTGGCCGCCGGCGTGGTGCTGCCGTACAACCGCATCGTCATCATCGGCTTCGCGGTGTTCGTGCTGGTGCTGATCTGGCTGATGATGCAGAAGACGCGGCTGGGCATGTTCGTGCGCGCGGTGACGCAGAACCGGCCGATGGCCGGCTGCGTCGGCGTGCCCACCGCGCGTGTCGACACGCTGGCCTTCGCCATCGGTTGCGGCGTGGCCGGGCTGGGCGGGCTGGCGCTGTCGCAGATCGCCAACGTCGGCCCGGCAATGGGCACCGGCTACATCGTCGATGCCTTCATGGTCGTCGTGCTCGGCGGTGTCGGCCAGTTGGCCGGTGCGGTATGGGCGGCGCTCGGGTTGGGCATCGTCTCCAAGTTCCTCGAAGGCTGGGCCGGCGCGGTGATCGCCAAGATCCTGGTGCTGGTCTTCATCATCGTCTTCATCCAGAAGCGTCCGCAGGGCATCTTCGCCCTCAAGGGCCGCTTCGCCGACAGTTGAGGCCGCCATGCGCACCCCCTTCACCGTCAGACTGCTTCGCAGCACGCCGAAGTCCGGCTGGCTGGCGATCGCAGTCTTCGCCGCGATCACGCTCATCGGCGTGCCGCTCGCCCACCTCGCGCTGCCGGAGTCGAGCCCGCTGCACCTGTCGGCCTACACCGTCGGCCTGCTCGGCAAGATCCTGTGCTACATGGTCGTCGCCGTGGCGATGGACCTGATCTGGGGCTACGCCGGCATCCTGAGCCTCGGTCACGGCCTGTTCTTCGCTCTCGGCGGCTACGCCTTCGGCATGTACCTGATGCGCCAGATCGGCCGCGACGGCAGCTACGGCGCCGAACTGCCCGACTTCATGGTGTTCCTCGACTGGAAGGAGCTGCCCTGGTACTGGGCCGGGTCGGACTCCTTCCTGTGGGCGCTGTTCCTGGTCGTCGCGCTGCCCGGCGTCGTCGCCTTCGTGTTCGGCTGGTTCGCGTTCCGTTCGCGCATCAAGGGCGTGTATTTCTCGATCATCACCCAGGCGCTGACCTATGCCGCGATGCTGCTGTTCTTCCGCAACGAGACCGGCTTCGGCGGCAACAACGGCTTTACCGACTTCAAGCGCATCCTCGGTCATGACATCACGTCGCCCGAGATGCGGGTGACGCTGTTCGCGCTGTCCGCTGCCTTGCTGATCGCCTGCCTGGTGCTGGGCCGCTACCTCGTCAGCTCGCGCTTTGGCCGCGTGCTGGCGGCGATCCGCGACGCCGAGAGCCGCGTCATGTTCATCGGCTACAACCCGCTGCACTACAAGCTCTTCATGTGGACGCTGTCGGCCATGCTGTGCGGCTTGGCCGGTGCGCTCTACGTGCCACAGGTGGGGATCATCAATCCGTCGGAGATGAGCCCGGCCAACTCGATCGAGATCGCGGTGTGGGTCGCGGTCGGTGGGCGCGGCACCTTGATCGGTGCGGTGCTCGGCGCGGGCATCGTCAACCTGGCGAAGAGCTTCTTCACCGTCACCGTGCCGGAGTACTGGCCCTTCTTCCTCGGCTTCCTGTTCATCGCCGTCACGTTGTATTTGCCCGACGGCGTGGTCGGCCTGTGGCGCAAGCTGCGCGCCCGGCGCGCGCTGGCCGCTGCGCCGGATGCGGCCGAGTCGAGTGTTGCCGGGTCGAGTTCCGCCGCCGAGAAGGCCGATGCTGGGCCGGCCAACGTCACCGTTCCGAAGGGAGCCACCGCATGATCAACCTTAGCCAACTCGACCGCGCCGAGTCCGCCGCCGTCGCCCAGGCCGCGCTGCTGGCCAACGAGCAGCGCGAACAATGGGAGAGCGAGGCCACCACCAGCCACCTGGTGAGGTCGGGCGAGCTCGACCTGTCGCACAACGTCATCCTGTACCTGGACGACATCACGGTGAGCTTCGACGGCTTTCGCGCGCTGAACAAGCTGTCGCTGACCATCGACGCCGGCGAGCTGCGCTGCATCATCGGCCCCAACGGCGCCGGCAAGACCACGATGATGGACGTCATCACCGGCAAGACGCGGCCCGACTCGGGCAAGGCCTTCTTCGGCCAGACGATCGACCTCACCCGCCTGACCGAGCCGGAGATCGCCCACGCCGGCATCGGGCGCAAGTTTCAGAAGCCGACGATCTTCGAGCGCCTGAGCGCGTTCGAGAACCTGGAGCTGGCGATGAAGGCCGATAAGCGTGCGCGCCGCACGCTGTTTGCGAGCCTGTTCGACGAGGACCGCGATCGCATCGCCGGGGTGCTGAAGCAGATCCGCCTTGCCCACGAGGCCGACCGCCCGGCCGGCCTGCTGTCGCACGGCCAGAAGCAGTGGCTGGAGATCGGCATGCTGCTGATGCAGGAGCCCCGGCTGCTGCTGCTCGACGAGCCGGTGGCAGGCATGACCGACGACGAGACCGAACGCACCGCCGAGCTGTTCGTGAGCCTGGCGGGCAAGCATTCGCTGATGGTGGTGGAGCACGACATGGCCTTCGTCGAGGCACTCGGCGGCAAGGTGACCGTGCTGTGCGAAGGCTCGGTGCTGGCCGAAGGGGATCTGGCTTCGGTGCAGGCGGATCCGCGGGTGATCGAGGTTTATCTGGGGCGGTAGTTTTTGTTTGGGTTCGGGGTTGGGAGTTGGGGGTATTAACCGCCGGCTGCGCAGGGTATTCCTTCCGAAGGCTGCGGAACTCGCCCTTCGGGCTCAGACAGTCCTCGCCTTCTCCAGGAATACCCCGCACAGCCGGCTTGGCTTGGGTAATGGAAGAACGTTTAGTAAACCCAGCTAGATGGATGAGCAATTGAGCTGCGTCGTGCTTCTCGGGAAGCGGATAACCGCGGACGTCAAGCGGGCCATGCTGGGTGTTTGTGGAGAGGGCGAGGACTGTCTGAGCCGAGCGCAGCGAAGGCGAGTTCCGCAGCCCTCGGAACAAACACCCGGTGTGGCCCGCGGTTAGCAGCACCCTCGCCGATCAAGAGAGAAAAAATGCTGAAAGTAGAGAACCTGAACCAGTACTACGGCGGCAGCCACATCCTGCGCGGCCTGTCCTTCGAGGTGCCTGTCGGCAAGGTCACCACCCTGCTGGGCCGCAATGGCGTGGGCAAGACCACGCTACTGAAGACTTTGATGGGCCTCGTACCATCGGCCACCGGCAGCATCCACTTCGACGGCCACGACATCACCCGCGCCCCCTCCTACAAGCGGGTGAGCGCCGGCATCGGCTTCGTGCCGCAAGGGCGCGAGATCTTCCCGCGCCTCACCGTCGAGGAAAACCTCCTCATGGGCCTGGCGACGAAGCCGCGCGGCACCGCCATCCCGGCGCGCATCTTCGACATGTTCCCGGTGCTGCGGCAGATGATGGGCCGGCGCGGCGGCGACCTCTCCGGCGGCCAGCAACAACAGCTCGCCATCGGCCGCGCGCTCGCCTTCGGCCCGAAGCTGCTCATCCTCGACGAGCCCACCGAAGGCATCCAGCCCTCCATCATCAAGGACATCGAGCGCGCCATCCGCAGCCTGGCCGAGACCGGCGAAATGGCCATCCTGCTCGTCGAGCAGTATTACGACTTCGCCCGCGCGCTCGCCGACCAGTACCTGCTGATGGAGCGCGGTGAGATCGTCATGCGCGGCAGCGGCGCCGACATGGACGCCGACGGCGTGAGGCAGGCGCTCGCGGTGTGAAGCGGGGCGGCAGGGCTGCCGCGGGGTGTTTGCCACCTATAATGGCCCGCGAGCCAGATACGGCGTCGAGCCTGGCCCCAGTCGTGGGGCAGGCGCCCGGAGGTCATCGGCTCTTCCCGTCCAGAACAGCCCATTCCTGCCCCCCATGAAGCGAAGCCTTTCCCGCCTGACCGCCGTCCTCGGCGCAACCCTGCTGGCCTTTGCGGCGCACGCGGCGGAAGTCCGGGTCGCCGTCGCGGCCAATTTCGCCGTTCCCTTGAAGGAGATCGCCGCCCGCTTCGAGACGGACACTGGCCACAAGCTGGTCGCCGCCTTCGGGCCGACCGGCGGGCTGTATACCCAGGTGAAGAACGGCGCGCCGTTCGAGGTCTTCCTGTCGGCCGATGACTCCACGCCGGCCAGGCTGGAGCGCGAGGGCGAGGCCGTCGCAGGTTCCCGCTTCACCTACGCCATCGGCAAACTGGTGCTGTGGTCCGCCACCGCGGGCTATGTGGACGACAAGGGCGAGGTGCTGAAGAAGAACGCGTTCAGGCATTTGTCCATCGGCAACCCGAAGACGGCGCCCTATGGCCTGGCCGCGACGCAGGTGCTGGACAAGCTCGGCCTGGCCGAGGCTGTGAAGTCCAAGCTGGTCGAAGGCACCAACATCACCCAGGCCTACCAGTTCGTCGCCAGCGGCAATGCCGAGCTGGGCTTCGTCGCGCTGTCGCAGGTGTACAAGGACGGCCGCATCACCGGCGGTTCGGCCTGGATCGTGCCGGTGGCGCTGTACGAGCCCATCCGCCAGGACGCGGTGATCCTCGCCCGCGGCAGGAGCAACGCGGCGGCGGCGGCGTTTTTGGAATACCTCAAGGGGCCGAAGGCCGCGGCGGTGATCAAGGCCTATGGCTACGACCACTGAGCGGACTCGGCGCGCCCGGCTGAGGGCGGCGCGTTGAGCCTGCCCGCGTCCGCCCTCGCCGCGATCTGGCTGACGCTGGAGCTGGCGTCGCTGACCACCGTGCTGCTGCTGCTGATCGGCACGCCAATCGCCTGGTGGCTGGCGCGCACGCGCTCGCGCCTGAAGGGAGTGGTGGGCGCGGTGGTGGCGCTGCCGCTGGTGCTGCCGCCCACCGTGATCGGCTTCTACCTGCTGGTGGCGATGGGGCCGCACGGGCCGGTCGGCCGGCTGACAGAGGCGCTGGGGCTGGGCGTGCTGCCCTTCACTTTCGCCGGGCTGGTCGTCGGCTCGGTGTTCTATTCGCTGCCTTTCGTCGTGCAGCCGCTGCACAACGCCTTCGAGGCGATCGGCGAGCGCCCGCTGGAAGTGGCCGCCACGCTGCGCGCCGGACCTTGGGACAGCTTCTTCAGCGTGGTGCTGCCGCTGGCGCGGCCGGGCTTCGTCACCGCGTCCATCCTCGGCTTCGCCCACACGGTGGGCGAGTTCGGCGTGGTGCTGATGCTGGGCGGCAACATCCCCGGGAAGACTCGCACGGTGTCGGTGCAGATCTTCGACCATGTCGAGGCGATGGAGTACGCCCAGGCGCACTGGCTCGCCGGCGGCATGCTGCTGTTCTCCTTCGTGGTGCTGCTCGCCCTGTATTCCAGCCGGCGCATGCGGCCGGGGCTGGGCTGAGGTCGATGCGCATGGAGCGTCAGGGGGGCCAACCGGCCGCTGCGGCGTCTGCCATCGAGGGCGGCATCCGCGCGCGCTTTGCCGTCGGCTACCCCGGCTTTGCGCTGGACGTCGATCTGCAACTTCCCGCGCGCGGCGTCACCGCGCTGTTCGGGCATTCCGGCTCGGGCAAGACCACCTGCCTGCGCTGCATCGCCGGACTGGAACAGGGCGCGCAGGGGCGCATCGAGGTGAATGGCGAACTCTGGCAGGACAGCGCGGCGGGCGTCTTCGTGCCCACCCACAAGCGGTCGCTGGGTTACGTTTTCCAGGAGGCAAGCCTGTTTCCGCACCTGTCCGTGCGGCGCAACCTGGAATACGGCATGCGCCGCGCGGGCGCGGGCAAGGTGTCGTGGGCGCAGGCGGTGGAACTGCTCGGCATCGGCCATCTGCTCGAACGCATGCCGGACAGGCTGTCGGGTGGCGAGCGCCAGCGCGTGGGCGTGGTCCGCGCGCTGCTCACCAGCCCGCGACTGCTGCTGATGGACGAGCCGCTGGCGGCGCTGGACCTGCGGCTCAAGCGCGAGATCCTGCCCTACCTGGAGCGGCTGCATGGCGAGCTCGACATCCCGGTGATCTACGTCAGCCACTCGCCGGACGAAGTGGCACGCCTGGCCGACCACGTCGTGCTGCTGGACCAGGGCAGGGTGGTGGCACAGGGGCCGCTCACCGACACGCTGGCGCGGCTGGATCTGCCCGCCGTGTTCAGCGACGACGCCGGCGCGGTGGTGGAGGCGGTCGTCGCCGCGCATGACGAGCACTACCACCTGACGCGGCTGGATTTCACCGGCGGCAGCGTGCTCGTCGCCCGCCGTCCGGAACCGCTCGGCCACCGCCTGCGCTTTCGCGTGAATGCGCGCGACGTCAGCCTCGCGAAGGAGAGGCTGGAAGGCAGCACCATCCTCAACCTGCTGCCGGTCACGGTTTTGGATGTGGGCGACGCCGACACGCCCGCCCATGTGCTGGTGCGCGTCGACGCGCAGGGCACGCCGCTGCTGGCGCGCATCACGCGGCGCTCGTGCGAGCAACTGGGCATCGCGGCGGGGCGGCCGATGTGGGCGCAGATCAAGAGCGTGGCGCTGCTCGGGTGAATGGCGGCAAACCCTCGCGGCGACTGTGCGCCGACGGGGCTTGCAGCGGGATCGGCGTGGGCTATTGTTCAGTTCGACGGGGTTCGACGCTGCGCCGGTTGTGCCTGGCGGAACTTCGTGGTGGACGGTGCCCTGGGCAACGAGCAGTCGCGTGGGCGCGACGGGGCAGCGCGGCACAGGATGGCGTGGGCAAGGTCAGGGAGGTTATTTCATGCTGGCACCGGGAGCACTGATCCTCTGCAGCGGGAATGGGCCTGCAAGCCTTGGCTGTTTCGCCTTCCGTCATTCCAGGAAGAATGAGCTGTATGGGGTCATCGCCGCGCATGCGGCGACGCTCCAGAACCCGGTGAGTTTCGGGGACGGCGACGTGTTCGGCGTCGTCACTGAAATCCACAAGAAGCTCGATACCGCGCTCGTGACGATAGGCCGGGCGGTGAATGCGGCGCTGCGCGAGGACAACTTCAGCGTCGTCGATTTCAATGCGCCGCTGACCGGCGTCTTTCCGTTCTCGGACTACTGGAAGCTGATCGAGGGAAGCCGGACGCAGCGGCAGGAGCAGTGGTGGGCGAACAATGTGCGCATCCCCGTTCGCCACAGCGGCTTCAAGTCCAATCGTGTCGATCCGCCGGCCTTGCAGAAGAAGGGGGGCGAACGCGGGGCGGTGGCGTTCGGCACGAAACAGGCGAACATGGTGACCATGCGCGAGCGCACCTCGCGCGCCGGCGATTCCGGCGGGCCGGTGTTCACCCCCGCGCATCAGCTCGTCGGCTTCATCTCCATGGGCGGCGGCAAGACCGACTCGCGGCAGACGAGCATCGTGGTTGCCGAGCGGGTGTTTGCGGAACTGGGCCTGACGCTCGCCACCTGGCAGAACCGCGACGCGTGGCAGGCGACCCCGTCCCCGGCAAACACGGGCGCGCCCGCGTCATCGTCTTCGTCTTCCTCGTCGTCTTCCTCTTCGTCTGACGACGACCCGTTCTCCGGAATCTCGCTGGCGACCTGGTGAGCGGCCGCCACGACGGGCGCGAGCGTCAGGGACGGTAGCGGAGGGCCGCACGCGACGCGTGGCTGGCGCGCGGTTGGTGGGCGGAGCTCGCGGCTAGAATGCGGGCATGGCCGAAGCCCCCACGCCCTTGCCGCCCGCCTGTCCGGTCTGTCTCGCCGATTCGCCGCGCCATTTCATGCGTGTCGGCGCGTCCGACTACGGGCGCTGCGACGTGTGCGAGGCCACCTTCCTGCTGCCACACCAGCTTCCGACGGCGGAGCGGGAGCGCGCCGAATACGAGCGGCATCGCAACGAAGCCGATGATGCGGGCTACCTCAGCTTTCTCGCGCGCCTCTCGGCGCCGCTGCTGGCGAGGCTCGCGCCGGCGTGCGAAGGGCTGGATTTCGGCTGTGGTCCGGGGCCTGTGCTGGCCCGGATGCTGCGGAACGCCGGCCATGCGGTTGCGCTGTACGACCCCTTCTTCGAGCCCGATCGGTCGGTGCTGCAACGCCGCTACGATTTCGTCACCTGCACCGAGGTCGTCGAGCACTTTCACCATCCGGCCCAGGAGTTCGCCCGGCTCGATGCGCTGCTGCGCCCCGGTGGCTGGCTGGGCATCATGACCTGCTTCCAGACCGACGATGCCCGCTTCGCGCGTTGGCATTACCGCCGCGATCCGACGCATGTGGTGTTCTACCGCGAGGCGACGTTCCGCGTCATCGCGCGGAAATACGGCTGGTCGTGCGAAATTCCGGCGAAGGATGTGGTGCTGATGCGCAAGCGCCCTCCGCCGGCCTGAGCATGCCGGCGGAGGGCGCGCTGCGCGTATGGAGTGGCCCGTTCAGCGCGTGCGGCGCCGGCTGGCGCCCAGGGCGCCGATGGCGGCGATGCCCAGCAGTGCCAGCGTGCCCGGCTCGGGAACGCTCGTTTCCGGGCTGGCCGGATCCCGCGCCCAGACGGTGATGTGCGACAGGCCGGCCGGGTTCTTGAGTCCGTCCTTGCCGCCCGCGCGCAACGTGCCCGTAACGTCATACGTTCCCGCCCAGTTCATCACCGGCGTCGCCGCTGTCGGGTGCGTTACGCCGAACTGCTCGGCGGTGAAGTCGTAGACGGCGAAGGCGTTGGCTGACTTGAAAACGAGGGCGAACTGGTCGAAGTAGTTCTTGCCGAGAACGGTGCTCGCGCGTTGGGCCACGGTGGCATCGGGCGTCAGCGCCCAGGAGCCCTTGCCCGCGCTGTCGACCGTCGCGGTGAAGAACGAGCTCAGCACGATGCTGGTGTCCCCGCCCACGGCAGAAGGCGTGAATGTGCCTTTGGAGGGGTCGAACTTGCCGAGCATGATCCAGCCCGGATCGTCCGCCGCGCCGTCGTTGTCGAGGTCGGAAAGCGGGTGGGCGTCCGTGATGAAGGCTCCGCTGGGGAAAATGATCCGGCCGGTGCTGACCTGGAAACCGCCGTTGAGCAGCCCATCGTTCTGCCAGCCCAGGTTGTCCTGCGGGTAGTAGCCGTCGTTGCCCGAATAGGCGCCGGCGCAGGCTGCTGCGTTGAGCGACAGGTTCGACGCGATCGTGGTCAGCGTGGCGCCTGCGGTGGTGTCGCTGTACTGAGCCACGCTGGTGACTTTCACGTCGTTCAGATTGCAGGGGAGCAGACTTGTGGCTTGAGCCGTGCCAGCCGCAGCGATGAGTGACGCCGACAGGAGGAGTTGGGTGAGTTTCATATTGAATGTCCGCGGAGGGTTGTTTGCTGCTGCGGTCAGCAGGCTTCGTGCCAGAGTTCTTATCAAACTGATTTATATGATCTTTTACGGCGGCGGAGGGCTCCTCTGGCCGTCCATGTAAAATAATTCAGAAAAAACGTTTAAAAACAATTTATTGAAACGTAATTCCGCCTTGACCTGGCCTGGCGGGCGAGGACTTAAGTCACTAAGTCAATAAGCGGGGTTTTGTATTTCGTGACTCCTGTCACGGAGGTTGCCCAGGGTCGTTCATTCGAGTGCCGCGAGTCGGTCGCTGGCTGGTGAACTTGGGCCTCCGTGCTGTCAAGTTTTCCGACATGGAGGCGGAGGCAAGTGCTTGCACCAGCGTGGTGCGTCTTCCGTGTCCTGCCGGGGCAGGAAGTGGCTCATGTCATCCTTCCAAGGCCTGCCTGATCTAGTAAATCATTTTTAAAACAGGATTTTAGCGTTTTATATTCTAGATTGGCCTGAAAAATGCTTGAGTGTGGCATGAGCGTCGCTGGACTGACCCCATTGCCTGTCTCCACGTCTGCGCCCACGCCCGGTGCGTGGCGTGCTGCGCTGCGCCTGTCGTATGCAGGACGAGGGGAGCGAACTGTGTTGGCGGCGAGGTCGCATGTGGGGCCCCTCGTGGTTCAGCGGCCCTTGTACCCGGAGGGTGAGGCGGTTTGTCACACCATTTTGGTGCATCCGCCTGCCGGCATTGCCGGTGGCGACCGGCTGCGTGTCGACGTGTCGGTGGGGGCAGGGGCGCATGCCCTGCTGACGACCCCCGGCGCGGGCAAGTGGTATCGCAGCGCGGGGGCGCGGGGCGAGCTGGTGCAGCGCATCGAGGTGGCGGGCGGCGGCGTCTGCGAGTGGCTGCCGCAGGAGAGCATCGTGTTCGATGGGGCGCTGGGCGAGCTGGCGACCGAGGTGAGCCTGCAGGGTGACGCCTGCTTCATCGGCGCGGAGATGGTGTGCTTCGGGCGCACGGGTTCGGGCGAGCGCTTCGCGCGCGGGGAGCTGGCGATGCGCACGCGGATCGAGCGCGATGGTCGGCCGGTTTGGCTGGAGCGGGGTGTCGTCGAGGGTGGAGATGCGCTGCTGGGGTCGAAGGTGGGTTTGCAGGGCTTTCCGGTGAGCGGGAGCCTGCTGGTGGCCTGGCCAGGTTGCGATGCGGCGCTGCTGGAGGTGTGGCGCGGGGTGGAGCCGGTGGCGGGCGTGGGGGCGGTGACCTTGTTGCCGGGTTTGCTGGTGGCGCGCTGGTTGGGGCCGTCATGCGAGCCGGGGCGGGCGTGGTTCGCGCGGCTGTGGGCGGCGGCGCGGCCGGTGGTGGCGGGGCGCGAGGCGCAGGTGCCTCGCATCTGGAATACCTGAAGGGATTGGCAGCGCGAGGGCGTTGCGGAGGGAACGATGGAACTGACTCCACGCGAGAAGGACAAGTTGCTGGTGTTTACCGCCGGCTTGCTGGCGGAGCGCCGGCGGGCGCGCGGGTTGAGGCTGAATTATCCGGAGGCGGTGGCTTTCATTACCTGCGCGATTCTGGAGGGGGCGCGGGATGGGCGCACGGTGGCGGAACTGATGAGCTTCGGGGCGACGCTGCTGACGCGCGAGGAGGTGATGGAGGGGGTGCCGGAGATGATTCCGGATATTCAGGTGGAGGCGACGTTTCCGGATGGAACGAAGCTGGTCACCGTGCATAACCCCATCGTTTGAGAGGATTTGCAATGCTCGATTCGTGCGGGGTGCCCGCAATCGGCACGCCGGGTATTTGCGCCGCAGGCTGCGGAACTCGCCCTTCGGGCTCGGACAGTCCTCGCCTGCTCTGCAAACACCCGACATGCCGATTGCTACCGCGTAGCTTATTCGACGCGGTTCGCTGCCACTGGGAGAGGATTTGATGATCCCCGGAGAATATTTCGTCGCCGACGGCGACATCGAACTCAACGCCGGCCGCGCCACGCTGACGGTGGTGGTGACCAACACCGGCGACCGGCCGATCCAGGTCGGCTCGCACTATCACTTTGCCGAGACCAACACCGCGCTCGACTTCGATCGCGCGGCGGCGCGTGGTTTCCGGCTGAACATCGCGGCGGGTACGGCGGTGCGTTTCGAGCCGGGGCAGTCGCGCACGGTGGAACTGGTGGCGCTGGATGGCGAGCGAGAGGTGTACGGCTTCAATGGCCTGGTGATGGGAGCACTCTGATGGCGAAGATCTCGCGCCGCGCATATGCGGAGATGTTCGGCCCCACGGTGGGCGACAAGCTGCGGCTGGCCGATACGGAACTCGTGATCGAGGTCGAGCACGACTTCACGATCTACGGCGAGGAGGTGAAGTTCGGCGGTGGCAAGGTGATCCGCGATGGCATGGGGCAGGGGCAGGGTGTGTCCGCCGATGTGGCCGACACGATCATCACCAATGCGCTCATCGTCGATGCGGTGGCGGGCATCGTGAAGGCGGACGTCGGCCTCAAGGACGGGCGCATCTGGCGCATCGGCAAGGGCGGCAATCCGGACATCCAGCCGGGGGTGACGATTCCGGTGGGCGCGGGTACCGAGGTCATCGCGGGCGAGGGCATGATCCTGACCGCGGGCGGCATCGACAGCCACATCCACTGGATCTGCCCGCAGCAGATCGAGGAGGCGCTGATGTCGGGCGTCACGACGATGCTCGGCGGCGGCACCGGGCCGGCGACCGGCACTTTCGCCACCACCTGCACGCCGGGGCCGTGGCACATCCACCGCATGCTGGAGGCGGCCGAGGCGTTTCCGATGAACCTGGGCTTCTTCGGCAAGGGCAACGCCAGCCTGCCGGCGCCGCTGAAGGAGCAGGTGGCGGCGGGGGTGATCGGCCTCAAGCTGCACGAGGACTGGGGCACGACGCCGGCGGCGATCGACAACTGCCTGACGGTGGCCGACGAGATGGACATCCAGGTCGCCATCCACACCGACACGCTGAACGAATCCGGCTTCGTCGAGACGACGCTCGCGGCGTTCAAGGATCGCACCATCCACACCTTCCACACCGAGGGCGCGGGTGGCGGCCATGCGCCCGACATCATCCGCGCGATCAGCCGGCCCAATGTGTTGCCGTCGTCGACCAACCCGACGCGGCCCTACACGGTGAACACCATCGACGAGCATCTGGACATGCTGATGGTGTGCCATCACCTCGATCCGAGCATCGCCGAGGACGTGGCCTTCGCCGAGTCGCGCATCCGGCGCGAGACGATCGCCGCCGAGGACATCCTGCACGATACCGGCGCGTTTTCGATGATGTCGTCCGATTCGCAGGCGATGGGCCGCGTCGGCGAGGTGGTGATCCGCACCTGGCAGACGGCACACAAGATGAAGGTCCAGCGCGGCTGGCTGGCGCCGGCGCGCCGCGCCGCGGCAGCGGTGCCGCAGGCGGTCGCGGCCGTCGAGGGCAGCGCGGCCAACGACAACTTCCGCGTGAAGCGCTACATCGCCAAGTACACGATCAACCCGGCGATCACCCATGGCATCGCGCACGAGGTGGGCTCCATCGAGCCGGGCAAGCTTGCCGACCTGGTACTGTGGAAGCCGGCCTTCTTCGGCGTCAAGCCGAGCCTGATCCTGAAGGGCGGCATGATCGCGGCGGCGGCGATGGGCGACGCCAACGCTTCCATTCCGACACCGCAACCGGTGCATTACCGGCCGATGTTCGGCGCCTTCGGCAAGGCGGTGAAAACGTCGGTGATCTTCGTGTCGCAGGCCGCGCTGCACAACCCGGAGGTGGCCGCGCTCGGGCTGCAGAAGACGCTGGTGGCGGTGCGCGGCTGCCGCAAGGTGCAGAAGTCCCACATGGTGCTCAACGACGCCACGCCGGCGATCGAGGTCGATCCCGAAACCTATGTGGTGCGTGCGGACGGCGAGCATCTGACTTGCGAGCCGGCGACGGTGCTGCCGATGGCGCAGCGTTATTTCCTGTTCTGAACGGGGGCGGTGTAGGAGCGGGCTCGACCGCGATCCGTGCGCTGTGGCTGGCTTGATATCGCGCTCAAGCGCGCTTCTACGCAACGCATGCTCAGACCATTTTTTCATATCGATGCCATGACGACCGAAGCCGACATGATCTCCACTGCCTCCACCGCCGCACCGGCACTGTTGCTGATCGAATCCCTCTACGAGGGCGATGCGCCCGCGACCGATGGACTCGAGCTCGACTTCAACTACCGCACCAAGAGCCGCCTGCGCGCCAGGCTTGCCTCCGGCGCCGAGGTGGGACTGTTCCTGCCGCGCGGCACGGTGCTGCGCGGCGGGCAGAAGCTGCGCGCGAACGACGGGCGCATCATCGCGGTGGCCTCGGCGGCCGAGGATCTGCTCGAGGCGCGCTGCGCATCGGCGGTGGACCTGGCGCGCGCGGCCTTCCACCTCGGAAACCGCCACGTCGCGGTGGAGGTCGGCCACGACGCCGAGGGCGACTGGCTGCGCCTGCAGGCCGATCACGTGCTGGAAGGCATGCTGGTCGGGCTGGGCGCGCGCGTGCGTGCACTGCGTGCGCCCTTCGAGCCCGAGGCCGGCGCCTATGCGCCGGGCCACCAGCATCCCGGCGACGGCAGCGGCGCGCGCATCCACATGATGGCCGGGCAGTGAGCATGCGCGCCGACGCCACTGGACTGCTGCGCCCCGTGGGACCAGCGGCTGTCGCTGCTCCGGGGACGGCGGCCGGCATGATCGCCGCCGACCGCGCACCTGCAAGCCGCGAGGTCACGTCCGGCGCCGGCCTGCTGCCGCTGGTGCGCCTGCTGCAACTGGCGAGCCCGGCGCTGCCGGTCGGGGCCTACACCTATTCGCAGGGCCTGGAATGGGCGGTGGAGAGCGGCACGGTGCGCACCGAGGCGGACGCCGCCGCGTGGATCGGCGACCTGCTGGAGTGGAACCTGGCACGCTTCGAGGCGCCGCTGATGGCCTGCCAGCTCGGCGCCTGGACGGCGGCCGACGACGGCGAGGTGGCGCGGCTCAACGAAGATTTCCTCGCCAGCCGCGAGACCGCCGAGTTGCGCGCCGAGACCGTACAGATGGGCTGGTCGATGGCGAAGCTGCTGGCCGAGCTCGATGCCTTCGCCGCCTTGCCGGGCTGGCGCGCGCGGCTGCTGGCGGTCGACACGCCGTGCTTCCCGACCGCGTGGTCGGCCGCGGCTGCGGCCTGGCAGGTGGCGCCGGAGCAGGCGGTGGCGGCCTATCTGTGGGCCTGGACGGAGAACCAGGTGATGGCGGCGGTGAAGGCGGTGCCGCTCGGCCAGAGCGCCGGTCAGCGCCTGCTCGCCACGCTCGGCGCCGGCATTCCGCCGCTGGCGCAGCTTGCCCTGCATCTGCCGGAGGCACGCTGGAGCAACTACACCCCCGGTCTGGCGATTGCCAGCAGCCGGCACGAAACCCAATACACGAGGCTGTTCAGATCATGAGCACGACACTTTCAATGCATCGCGGCCCGCTCCGCGTCGGCATCGGCGGCCCGGTCGGCTCCGGCAAAACGGCGCTCACGCTGGCGCTGTGCCTGGCGCTGCGCGACAGGTACAACATCGCCGTCGTTACCAACGACATCTACACTGCGGAGGACGCGCAGTTCCTGGTGCGCAACGAGGCGCTGGCGCCCGAGCGCATCATCGGCGTCGAGACCGGCGGCTGCCCGCACACCGCAATTCGCGAGGACGCCTCGATCAACCTCGAGGCCGTCGACCGGCTCAACGCGCGTTTTCCGGGGCTGGACATCATCTTCGTCGAATCCGGTGGCGACAACCTGGCCGCGACTTTCTCGCCCGAGCTGTCGGACCTGACGATCTACGTCATCGACGTGTCGGCCGGCGACAAGATCCCGCGCAAGGGCGGACCCGGCATCACCCGCAGCGACCTGCTCGTCATCAACAAGATCGACCTCGCGCCGCTGGTCGGCGCGTCGCTGGAAGTGATGGACCGCGACGCGCGCAAGATGCGCGGCGAGCGGCCCTTCATCTTCTCCAACCAGAAGACCGGGCAGGGGCTTGCGGATATCATCTCCTTCATCGAGCGCCAGGGCCTGCTCACCGCCCCGGCCGCCGCCTGACCATCCCGCCTGGCGGGTCCTCCCGCCGGTGTCGCTGAATTGCAAACCGCTGTCGAGGACAGATCATGAAGATCCACAGACTGATGGCTACCGCCACCCTGGCCGCCGCATCGGGCGCCGCCCTGGCCCACCCGGGGCATGAAACCGCGAGCTTCGCCACCGGCTTCGCCCACCCCTTCGGCGGGGTGGACCATCTGCTGGCGATGTTCGCCGTCGGGCTCTACGCGGCGCGCCAGCCGGGCGCCGCGCGCTGGGCGCTGCCGGCCGGGTTCGTCGCGGCGATGCTGGCCGGCGCCGGCGTCAGCGCAGCGGGGCTCGTGTTGCCGGCGGTGGAGTCGGGCATCGCGCTGTCAGTGCTGGTGTTCGGGCTCTTGATCGCCTTTGCCGCGCGCCTGCCGCTGCCCGCCAGCCTGTCGCTGGTGGCGGGGTTCGCGCTGTTCCACGGCTTCGCCCATCACGCCGAGATGGGCGGCGCAGCGCTCGTCACCTACGCCGCGGGATTTGCGCTCGCCACCGCGGCGCTGCACGGTTGCGGCTATCTGCTGGCGCGCTGGATGCCGGAAAGTACGCTGGCACAAGGCGTCAAGCGTGCTGCGGGTGCGTGCATCGCAGGAGTCGGAGTGGTCTTGCTGGGAACCTGACGTAGGAGCGGGCTTGACCGCGACCGAGTTACAGAGAATCGCGGTCAAGCCCGCTCCTACGGCATCCGCTTGTGGGTGGCTCGTTTCACGCCACCTTGTTAGGCGGCACCTGCCCGGCGAAGAAGGCGCTGAGGTTGTCCACCGCCATCAATCCCATGCCGTTGCGCGTCTCGTGCGTGGCGCTGCCCAGGTGGGGCAGCGCCACCACGTTTTCCATCGCCAGCAGGGCGGCCGGCACGCGCGGCTCGTGCTCGTAGACGTCGAGCCCGGCGCCGGCGATGGTGCCTTGTGCGAGCGCTTCGACCAGCGCGGCCTCATCCACCACGTCGCCGCGCGCGGTGTTGATCAGGAAGGCGTGGCGCTGCATCGCGGCGAAGCGCGCGGCGTTCATCAGGTGGCGCGTTTCCTCGCCGCCGGGGCAGTGCAGCGACACGAAATCGGCCTGCGCCAACACCTCCTCGAGGGAGTCGCACTGCTGCGCGTCCACGCCCTCGAGCTGTTCCGGTGACAGCCGGCTGCGGTTGAAGAACACCACTTTCATGCCGAAACCCTGCTGTGCGCGCCGCGCCGTGGCTTTGGCGATGCGGCCCATGCCGATGATGCCCAGCGTCTTGCCGCTGACGCGGGTGCCGATCATGTGCGTCGGCCGCCAGCTCAGCCACTGGCCGGCGCGCACCAGGCGTTCGCCCTCGCCGGCGCGGCGCGCCACCATCAGCATCAGCATGATGGCGAGGTCGGCGGTGCAGTCGGTCAGCACGTCGGGGGTGTTGGTCACCGTGATGCCCAAGGCCTTCGCCGCCTGAACGTCGATGTGGTTGTAGCCGACACCGTAGTTGGCGATGATGTTCGCGCGCCGGCCAGGGACGTCCAGCACGTCGGCGGTGATGCGGTCGGCGACGGTGGTCAGCACGCCGTCGGCAGTCTGCAGCGCCTGCTGCAGCTCGCGTGCGGTGTATGGGCGGTCGTCCGGGTTGAGCTGCGCATCGAAGCGCGCCAGCAACTCGCGCTCGACGTCTGCGGGCAGCCGTCCGGTCACGATCACTTTCGGTCTGGCATTGGCAGTCATCGCGAGCCTCTCCCCAATCTGGATGTATCGGTCAGGGGACGGATGATGCCGCCAAAGCCGGATGCACGCCACCCAACCGCCCAAGGAGGCAACACGATGAGCAGCCCCAACATCCTGGTCATGGCCGGCAGCGCCCGGCGCGAATCGCTTGCGCGCCGGCTGGCGCAGGCCTGCGTCGCGCCGCTGCAGCATGCCGGCGCCGAGGTGAACCTGCTGGAGCTCGGCGACTACCCGGCGCCGCTCTACCACGGCGATCTGGAGGCGGCGTCGGGCCTGCCGGACTGCATCGTCAGCCTGCAGCAGCAACTGGCCGCGTGCGACGGGTTGCTGGTGGTGAATCCCGAATACAACGGGTCGATCACGCCGCTGCTCAAGAACACGCTCGACTGGTGTTCGCGTCCCAACCCCGAGGACCCCGCGCGCTCCGGCGGCGCGGTGTATGCCGGCCGTGCCGCGGCGGTGCTCGCGACCTCGCCCGGGCCGCTCGGCGGCATGCGCGTGCTGTTCCATGTGCGCGACATCCTCGGCTATCTCGGCATGCAGGTGATTCCGCAGCAACTCGCCGTCGGCCGCGCGCATGAGGCGATCGGGCCCGACCACCTGCTGCTGGATCCGAAGCAGCAGGCCACGCTCGATGGCGTGGCCAAGGCGCTGGTGGATACGGCGCGGCGCCTGCGCGCCTGAGTCGCACGGACGCCGGGGCGGCCTCGTCTTCCGTGGCGAAGCGACCCTGCGCGCGTGCCGCTGTCAGGCCGTGTGCGAGCGTGCCCAGCGCACGATGTCGGCCGCGCCCATCGCACCGGCCTGGCGGGCGATCTCGCGCCCACCGCGGAACAGCGCCAGCGTCGGGATGCTGCGGATGCCGTAGCGCGCACCCAGCGCCTGTTCCGCCTCGGTATCGACCTTGGCCAGGCGGAAGTGCGGCTCGAGCATGCCTGCCGCCTGGACGAAGGCCGGTGCCATCATGCGACAGGGCCCGCACCACGGCGCCCAGAAATCCACCAGCACCGGGATGTCGTTGCGGCCGATATGGCGGTCGAAGCTGGCGGCGCTGAGGTCCGCGGGGCGCGCGGAGAACAGCGGCTGGTGACACTGGCCGCACCGGGGGCTCTCCGCCAGGCGCGCCTGCGGCACGCGGTTGACGGCGTTGCAGTGCGGGCAGACGAGGTGCAGGGCGTCGGTCACGGTCGGGCTCCGGTCATGGCATTGCAGCGCAGATGGAGGCGGTCCGCGCGAGATCAAGATCGTCGCTGTGGCAGGACGTGGCGAGCCGCTACAAAAATTCGCACACAAACGAATGCGAATTGTTATCATTAGCGTACCGAAAACCGGAGCTTCCCATGTCGCGCCTTCTCCTTGCCCTGCTCGTCTTTCCTGCGCTGGCTGTCGCCGCGCCGCCCGAGATCTCCCTGACGATCAAGGATCACCGCTTCCAGCCGGAGGAGGTGCGTGTGCCGGCCGGACAGAAGGTGAAGCTGGTCATCCAGAACCAGGATGCGACGCCGGAGGAGTTCGAAAGCCATGAGCTCAACCGCGAGAAGGTCATTCCGGGCGGTGCTACGGCAAACGTCTTCATCGGGCCGCTGCAACCGGGCAAGTACCCGTTCTACGGCGAGTTCAACGAGAAGACCGCGCGTGGCGTGGTGATCGCGGAGTAAGGCTCGTGCTGGGTGCCGCCATCATCGTGTTTCGCGAAGCGCTCGAGGCTGCTCTGCTCATCGGCATCGTCGCCGCGGCGGCGCGCGCGCTGCCGTACCGCAACCGCTGGCTGGCCGGCGGCATCGCCGCCGGCGTGGCCGGCTCCCTGCTCATCGCCGCGCTGGCCGGGTCGATCGCCGAAGCGGTCGACGGCATCGGCCAGGAGCTGCTCAACGCCATCGTCCTCGGGCTCGCCGTCGCCATGCTCGGCTGGCACAACATCTGGATGGCACGCCACGCACGCGAGATGGTGAGCGAGACGCGCAGTGTGCTGAACGCCGTCGCCGAAGGGCGCCGCGAATTGTCGGCGATTGCCGTGGTGGTCGCGATGGCGGTGCTGCGCGAGGGCTCCGAGAGCGTGCTGTTCCTCTTCGGGCTGATCACGCAGGGCGACTCGCTGGCGCGGGTGCTGGGCGGCGGTGCGCTCGGCCTGGCCGCAGGTGCGGCGGTGGGTTGCGGCATGTACGCCGGCCTGGTGCGCGTGCCGCTGCGCTGGTTCTTCACCGTCACCTCCGGCTTGGTGTTGCTGCTTGCGGCCGGCATGGCGGGGCAGATGGCGCGCTTCCTGATCCAGGGCGATGTGCTGCCGCCGCTGGCCAATCCGCTGTGGGACACCTCGCGCCTCCTGCCCTTGAATTCGGCCGCCGGCACCCTGCTGCACGTGCTGGCCGGCTACGACCCGCGGCCCAGCGCCATGCAGGCCATCTTCTATCTCGGCACGCTCGGGCTGATCGCACTCGGCATGTTCGCCGTGCGCTCGACGCGGGCGCCGAGCGCGCGTCCCGCCACCTGAATTCCCCCCCCCCTATCGATGCACGCGCTGCCGGACACGGCGGCGTCCGTGCGTCCTCAGTCACGTCATCATCACGTCCAGGCGAAGAACCGGAATGAAGAAGCGCATCCTCCTTGCGGCAATGGCCGCCCTTGCAAGCAGCCTCGTTCAGGCCGGCCCTGCCGATTATGTCCATACGCCGCACGTCGAATATGGCGAGCGCGAAATCGAGTTCAGGGCCGGATCGGAGCGCGATCGTGGCAAGGAAGCGGCGACTGCCGGCGTCCTCGCCTTCGGAGTGGGGGTCACCCAGTCGTGGTTCACCGAGCTTGCGGTGGAATTCAAGCGCGAACGTGGCGAGAGCTTCGGCTATGAATCGTTCGAATGGGAGAACAAGTTGCAGCTCACCGAACCGGGCGAATTTCCGGTCGACCTGGGCGTGCTGGTCGAGATCGAGCGTGCGCGGGATCACGCCGAAGGCTGGGAGCTCAAGCTCGGGCTGCTGACGCAGAAGGATTTCGGCAAGCTGCAGGTGAACTTCAACCTGATGGGCGAGCGCCATTTCGACGCCGAAGAGCGGAGCGTGACGGAACTGGGCTACGAGTGGCAGGCCAAGTACCGCTGGCGGCCAGAGTTTGCGTTCGGCCTGCAGGGCTTCGGCGAAGTCGGCAAGTGGAACAACTGGGAAGGCTCGGAGCGACAGGAGCACAAGATCGGCCCGGCCATCTTCGGCAGGCTGCCGGCAGGTGGTCGCCAGGCGATCAAGTACGACGCCGCCTACCTGGTCGGTCTCACCCGGGCGACACCGGACCATACCCTGAGGCTGGCTGTCGAATTCGAATTCTGAAAGCACGCGGCGCGCGGCCAGTGTTCGCGATCGCCAAACAGTGTTTTTCCATTGTTGTGTCTTTTTGCATGACACCACAGAATCTCGAGACTCTTTCCGTAGTCCCGTGATACGACCTTGAACAACAATGGAGACACCATGCAGCGTCGCGACTTCCTGAAGAAAGCTTCCGTGGGAGCCGTGGCTGGCGCTTCCGTCAGCCTGGCCGCACCCGCCATCGCCCAGTCGCAGCCGACCGTCAAGTGGCGCATGACCTCCAGCTTTCCGAAGAGCCTGGACACGATCTACAACTCCGCGGACATCCTCGCCAACCGCGTGCGCGAGCTGACCGGCGGCAAATTCGACATCCGCGTGTTCCCGGGTGGCGAGATCGTGCCGGCGGGGCAGGCGCTCGACGCGGTGCAGGCCGGCACGGTGGAGTGCTGCCACACCATCTCCAACTACTACAACGGCAAGAACAAGGCCTTCGCCTTCTCGGGCCTGCCCTTCGGCATGAACACGCGCCAGGCCACCGCCTGGCTGTACCAGGGCGGCGGCAACGAGCTGCTCAACGAGTTCTACGCCAAGTACAACGTGATCGGTTACCTGGGCGGCTGCACCGGTGCGCAGATGGGCGGCTGGTACCGCAAGGAGATCAAGACCCTGGACGACATCAAGGGCCTCAAGATCCGCATTGCCGGCTATGGCGGTGAGGTGTTCGCCGCGCTCGGCGCCATTCCGCAGCAGATCCCGGCCGGCGATACCTATGCCGCGCTGGAAAAGGGCGCCATCGACGCGGTGGAGTGGATCGGTCCCTACGACGACGAGAAGCTGGGTTTCGACAAGGTCGCCAAGAACTACTACTACCCCGCCTTCTGGGAGCCGGGTTCGTTCTCGCACTTCTTCGTCAACAAGGACGAGTGGGCCAAGCTGCCCAGGGAGTACCAGGCCGCGTTCGAGGTCGCCAGCTACGAGGCGGCGGCGAAGATGATCAGCGCCTATGACACCAAGAACCCGGCTGCGCTCGCACGTCTGCTGCAGAAGGGCGTCAAGCTGCAGAAGTTTCCCGACGACGTCATGCAGGCGGCGTACAAGGTGGCGTTCCAGCTCTACAACGACGAAGCCGCGAAGAATCCGGATTTCAAGAAGATCTTCACCGCCTACGACAAATTCCGCCGCAGCTCCAACGCCTGGTTCAGCGTGGCCGAGATGAACATCGACCGCTTCCTGCAGACGGCGAAGTGATCCCTTCGCACTGCCGGCTGCAGGCCGGCAGTTGCCGCGAGGATTTTTCGGCGCATCTTCGGGAGCCTGTCCCTCTCCCTCTACCCTCTGACAGGCTTCCCTTCATGGCTGCCGCCCTTCACGGGCCGGCAGCCAATTTTTTGGGCCCTTCCGCAGGGTGCCCCTGCCTCAGCTCGCGGGGCTGCGTTCCCCGCCAGCGGCGTCGTGCCGAGCGATCAGCCGCTGCAGTTCGGATGTGGTGCTCACGTCCATCTTGCGCAGCACGTTGGCGCGGTGCACGTCGACCGTCTTCGGGCTGATGCCGTACCGACGGGCGATCTCCTTGCTCGTCAGGCCCTCCTTGATCGCGTCCAGAATCTCGATCTCGCGCGCCGACAGCTTGCCGATGCGCTGTTGCCAGGCGGCCTGCTGGAGGCGGCGCGCATGACGCTCGCGGGCGATGCGCATGACCTTGTTCACCGCGTCGAGAAAGTCCTGCGGCTTGAACGGCTTCTGCAGGAAATCGGCCGCGCCCAGTTGCATCGCGTTCACCGCGGCCGGGATGTCGCCGTGTGCGCTGAGGAAGAACAGCGGAATGTCGAGCGCCTCGTCGACGAGCCGCTTCTGCAGTTCCAGCCCGCTCATCTCCGGCATGCGCAGGTCCAGCACCGCGCACAACGGCCCTTCGGCTTGGCGCGCGGCGTCCACGAAGGCTTGCGGCGAAGTGAAAGTGCGTGCGCGGATCTTCACCGAATCGAGCAGCCAGACCAGGCCTTCCAGCACCTCCGGCTCGTCATCGACGATGAACACTTCGACACTCGTGTCGCTCATTCAGCGCTCCACCGTTCTCAGGGTGAATTTGAAGGACGCCCCGCGACAACGCGACGGCACCAGGCGCAGCGCGCCGCCGTGCGACTCGACGATGTTGCGGCAGATCATCAGCCCCATCCCCAGCCCCGTCGGCTTGGTGGTGAAGTAGGGCTCGAAAAGCCGTGCCGCGGCATCGGGCGAGATCCCGGAACCCGTGTCGCGGACGACGACTGCCAGCATTGCATGCTTGTCGCGTTCGAGGCGAATCTCCAGCCGCCGCTCATCGACCGGCGTGTCCTGCATGGCGTCCAGCGCGTTCATCAGCAGGTTGACCAGCACCTGCTGGATCTCCACTGCATTGCAGCGCACCAGCGGAAGATCCGCGTCGGCATGCACCTCCGGCCGCAACTGGGCCGCGCGCAGTTGCGGCTCCATCAGCGCCAGGGTCTTGCGCAACAGTGCGCCGAGGTCGGTCTCGACCTGCGGTACCGGCTTGCGCGACACGAAGGAGCGCACGCTGCGCATGATCTCGGTGGCGCGCTCGAGATGTCCGGCAATCTTGTCGACGGCGATCTGCACGTCGGCGAAGGTGGCGCTGCCGTGTTGCAGCCTGAGGTGCAAGCCGCCCACGTAGCTCTGGCAGGCGTTCAGCGGCTGCCCCAGCTCGTGCGCCAGCGCCGACGTCATCTGCCCCATCAGCGACAGGCGCGACGCGTGGGCGAGCGCTTCCTGCTGCTGGCGCTCGCGCTCGGCGGCGCGCCGCTGCCGGGTGACGTCGGTGAAGGCGAAGATGGCGCCGAGGCCATGGCTGCGCAGCGGCGCCGCCGTCACCGCGATCTCGCGCACCTTGCCGGCGGTGGTGAGCCAGCGGAACTCGAAGCGGTCCTCGCCCTGCAGGTCGCCGGTGACATGGCGTTCGAGCAGGCTGGCAAAGGAGGTCGTGCCGTCGTCGGTGAGCACGTAGGCATCGTTCTCGAGCATCTCCATCGCGTGCTTGCGCGAGCGCGCCGCGATGCTGCGCTGCAGGACGCGATTGACCTCGATGGCGCAGCCCTGCGCATCCGCGACGAGCAGGCCGAGCGGCAGCTTGCGGAACAGCGTGCGGTATTTTTCCCTGCTCTCCGTCAGTGCGAGCTGCGCCGCGCGCCGACGCTCGATCTCCGCGCTCAGCGTTGCATTGCTGCGCTCCAGGCTGCGCGTGCGGGCCTGCACCGTCTGTTCCAGGCGCGCGTTGGCACGGCGCAACTGCTCCTCCGCATGCAGCCGGTCGCTGACGTCCTGCAGCACCCAGACGGTGGGCGACGTAGGGTCGGCAGGATCGATGCGCTGGCCGGACAGCGTGCACCAGAAGGTCTCGCCGTCCCGGCGCCGCATTTCCAGGTTGTGGGTGTAGCGACGATCGCGGGTGATGGCCGCGTAATTGCGGCCCACGGCGTCGAAGGCGTCCTGAGAAGCGTAGATCACCCGCACGCTCTGGCCGTTCAGCTCGCCGTCGGCGTAGCCGAACATCTCGTTCATGCGCGCATTGGTCCACAACAGGCGCCGATCGGCGACGAAGCAGATCCCCACCAGCGCGTTGTCGAGCACCAGCTCGTACGGGAACTCGTAGCCGTCGAAGGAGAATCGTCCGGCTTCGTGGTCCGGCATGGGGCTGCGCCTTGTCGTTGGTTGGCGGTCGCGCAATGGTAAATCAAGGGAAAAAACGGCGCCGAGCCCCGATGAGGGCCCGCCGCCGGGTCTGGATGGGGTGTCCCGGTGCGGGGGACACCAGTCACGTTCGTCCGGTCAGGCCCGCTCGAGCAGCACCGCGATGCCCATGCCGCCGCCGATGCAGGCGCTCGACACGCCGTAGCGCGCCTGGCGCTGCTGCAGTTCCAGCGCCAGCGTGCCGGTGATGCGCGCACCGCTGCAGCCCAGCGGATGGCCGAGCGCGATTGCGCCGCCATTGACGTTCAGGCGTTGGTACAGCGGCGAATTCATGTCCCAGCCCATCTCCTTCATGCAGCCCAGCACCTGCGCGGCGAAGGCCTCGTTGATCTCGAACAGGTCGACCTGGTCCATTGCGAGGCCGGCCTTCTTCAGCACCTTCGGGATGGCGTAGGCCGGCCCGAGGCCCATCACCATCGGGTCGAGCGCGGCGATGGCCCAGTCCACCACGTAGGCGATGGGCTTCAGGCCCAGTTCGCGGCACTTGTCTTCCGACATCATGACCAGCGCGGCGGCGCCGTCGTTCATGCCTGTAGCGTTGCCGGCGGTGACGTTGCCGTCTTTCTGGAAGGCTGGCTTCAGCTTCGCCAGGCCTTCGAGCGTGACGTCGCCCTTGGGGTGCTCGTCGGTGTCGATGACGATCGAGCCCTTGCGCGTCTTGATCTCGTAGCCGACGATCTCCTGCGCCAGGCGGCCGCGCTCCTGCGCTGCCTTCGCCTTCATCTGGCTGTCGAAGGCGAAGCGGTCCTGGTCCGCGCGCGACAGGCCGTAGCGCACCGCGACGTTCTCGGCGGTGTTGCCCATCCACACCGGCGGGTAGAGTTCGTTGGGCGCGGCGTTGAAGTGCGACTGCTCGTTGGCGCACTTAAGCTGCTGCGACCCGTTGCGCAAGCCCTGGTAGCGCGCCGACAGTGGCAGGTAGAAGGGTGCCCGCGACAGCGCCTCGGCGCCGCCGGCGACGACGATGTCGGCCGCGCCGGTGACGATCTCCTGCCACGCCGAGGCCACCGCCTGCAGGCCCGAGCCGCAGATGCGGTTGACGGTGAAGCCCGGCGTATTGACCATGCCACACAGCAGCGCGGCGTCGCGCGCCACCTGCGGCGCATCGGTGCTCGAGATGACGTGGCCGAGGATGACTTCATCGACTTGCTCGGCCTCGATGCCGGAGCGCTTCATCGCCTCGGTGATGGCGGCGGCGGCGAGGGATTCGACCGGGACTTCCTTCAGCGCGCCGAGGAAGGCGCCGACCGCGGTGCGCGCGTAGCTGGTGATCACAACCTTTTTCATGGATTTCTCTCTTGGTGTTCTTTAAGGGGCGGCTACTTACAGCGACACGCCGCCGCTGACTTCCAGCGTGGCGCCATTGACGTAGCTGGCCTCGTCGCTGGCGAGGAAGGCATACACGTTGGCGAGCTCTTCCGGCTGGCCGACGCGGCGCATCCAGCACGCGTTCTTGATCTGGTTCATGACGTCCTCGGGCACCGTGTCGAGGATGTGGGTGGCGACCGAGCCGGGCACCACGGTATTCACGCGCACGTTCTTCGGCCCGAGTTCCTTCGCCCAGGTCTTGGTCAGGCCGATCACGCCCGCCTTCGACGCCGCATAGTTGCCCTGGCCGAAGTTGCCGTGCGTGCCGGCGATGCTCGAAGTGTTGATGATCGAGCCGGAACCCTGCGCCAGCATCGTTTGCGCCACCGCCTGGGTGCAGTTGAACACGCCCTTCAGGTTGACCGCGATGACGGCGTCGAACTGCGCCTCGGTCATCTTCACCAGGCGCGCGTCCTTGGTGATGCCGGCGTTGTTCACCAGAACGTCGATGCGGCCGAACTTCGACTTCACATCGGCGACCATGGCGTCGACGGTGGCGCGCTCGGTGACGTTGACCACATAGCCCGCGGCCTTGCCGCCGCTCGCCGCGAGGCCCTTGACCGCTTCGGCGACCTGCTCGGCATTCAGGTCGCAGACGATGACGATGGCGCCTTCCGCGGCGAATTTGTGTGCGGCGGCGAGGCCGATGCCGTTGGCGGAGCCGGTGATGATGCAGACCTTGTCGAGCAAACGCATGATGTGTCTCTCCGTGTTCCAGGTTCAGTTGGCGCCCGTCAGGTGCTGGCGTGCTTGTCGATGAGGGCCTTCAGGCCGCCCCAGTTGGCCTGGAACAGCGCCGAGTCCATCTGGCGCACGTTGTCCATCCTCGGCACGAAGTCCATGTGTTCCAGGATGTCGCGCTCGATGTCGATGCCCGGCGCGACCTCGATCAGTTCCAGCCCGTCCGCGCCGAGTTGGAACACCGCGCGCTCGGTGATGTACAGCACAGGCTGGCGGATCGTGCTCGCGTAGTGGCCGCTGAAGGTGATCTGCTCGACGTGGTCGATCAGCTTGCGGTTCTTGCCTTCCTTGATGATCTTCAGCTTGCCGTCCTCGACGGCCACCTCCAGCCCGCCCGCGGTGAAGGTTCCGAGGAAGGCGACCCGCTTGGCGTTCTGCGTGATGTTGATGAAGCCGCCGCAGCCCACCGCGCGGCCGCCGAACTTGCTCACGTTCACATTGCCGTGGCGGTCGGCCTGCGCCAGCCCGAGGAAGGCCATGTCGATGCCGCCGCCGTCGTAGAAATCGAACTGCAGCGAGTGCTCGACGATCACCTCGGGGTTGATCGAATGGCCGAATTCATGGCCCGACGCCGGCAGGCCGCCGACCGGCCCGGTCTCCAGCGTCAGCGTCAGTTGGTCCGCCACGCCTTCCTCCGCCGCCACCGCGGCCACGCCCTCGGCCATGCCGATGCCCAGGTTCAGCACGCTGCCGCGGGTCAGGTGGGTGGCGGCGCGCCGGGCGATGATCTTGCGCTCGTCGAGCGGCAGCGGCTCGAGGCCGTGCAGCGGGATCTTCAGGTCGCCGTTGAGCGCCGGGTTGAAGTAGGCGTTCTCCGACTGGCGGTGGTACTCGGGCTCGGCCACGTAGATGTAGTCCACCAGGATGCCCGGCACCTTGATCTGCTTGGGATGCAGCGTGCCGGCCTGGGCGATGCTCTCGACCTGGGCGATGACGATGCCGCCGCAGGCGCGCGCCGCCTGGGCGATGTTGATCGCCTCCATCAGCACGCCTTCCTTGTCCAGCGTGATGTTGCCGCGCTCGTCGGCCACCGTGCCGCGGATCAGGCCGACATTGACCTTGGGCGGCTTGAAGTACAGGAACTCCTCGCCGTCGAGCTCGCGCACCTCGACGAGATCCTCGGCGGCACGCGCATTGAGCTTGCTGCCTTCCTCGCGCGGATCGACGAAGGTGCCCAGGCCCACCTTGGTGAACAGCCCGCCGCGACGCCCGGCCACCTGGCGCGGCATCACCGACAGCACGCCTTGCGGCCAGTTGTAGGCCTCCACCTTGTTCTCGCGCACCAAGGCGGACAGCTTGGGTCCGCCCACGCCGTAGTGCGCTGCGACGATGCGCTTGACCAGCCCCTCGTGGGCCAGCCGCGCCATGCCCTTGTCCTTGAAGTTGCCTTGCCCCGCCGGGAAGTACCAGGACAGGTCGCGCGGATGGCCGCTGTCGAGGAAGCTGCGCTCGATCTGCATGAACGCTTCCTCGGCCAGGCCGGCCAGCATCATGCCGGTGCTGTAGATCGTGTCGCCGTCCTTGATGAGGCCGGGAACGTCCTTCGATTCGATGAATTTCACCACTTTCCATTCCTCCTTGATGGTGTCGCGGGCCTTCAGCCGAGCGCGAACTCGGGCCGCACCGGCGCCTTCTTCAGCGGCAGCCCCATGATCTCGCGGGCCTCGGCCGGCGTTGCCGGCTCGAACCCCATCTCGCGCACCAGGCGCACCGCGCGCTCGGTCAGGTGCACGTTGGTGGCGGGTTCGCCCTGCCGGTAGTACAGGTTGTCTTCGAGGCCGGTGCGCACATGGCCGCCCAGCAGCAGCGCGTTCATCGCCGCAGGCAGTTGCGCCGGGCCGATGCCGCTGACGCAGAAGATGCTGCCCTGGGGCAGCAGGTCGACCATCTGCTGCAGCACGCGCGGCGAATACGGCATGGCGTTCTGGAAGCCGCGGTGCACGTTGAGCACGATGTTGATGAAGTAGGGCGGTTCGTCGAACCCGGCCTCGATCAGCGTGGCGACGTCCTGCACGATGTGGGTCGGGCTGAACACTTCCCACTCCGGCTTGATGCCGCGCGCTCGCATGCCTTCGGCCAGCTCGCGGCAGCGCGACGGCGGCGTGTTCATCAGCAGCTCGCGGCCGCCGAAGCTGGCGTTGATCGTGGTGGGGTCCAGTGTGCACATCTCGGCGCCGGCTTCCATGCCCTTGATGCGCTCCTCCCACAGGATCTCCCAGTAGCCGTTCGGCATCTGCCGCACCATGTCGCCATGCACCCCGCCACCGGTGGAGTTGTTGATGACGATGTCGCACTTGTCGCGGATGCGCCGGTTGATGTCGCGGTAGATCGCCGGGTTGCAGGTGGCGCCGCCGTCGGGGCGGCGCGCATGCACCGCGACCACGCTGGCGCCGGCGTTGTAGCAGTCGTAGACGTCGCGCGCGATCTCGTCGGGCTGCGTCGGCAGGTGCGGGTTCTGTTCCTTGCTGGCCATGCCGCCGGTGGGGGCGATGGTCACGATGACCTTGTTCGGGCTCATGGGGGCGTTCCTGTGTGATCGAGGGGCGGGCGCTTCAGTGCGCGCCTTCTGGCATGGTCTCGCCGACCCGCAGCGCGCTCTTCGGCACGGCGACCAGCAGCGTGACGCCGCCCAGGCAGATCACCACCGTCATCGCCAGCAGGCCGGCAGACATGCTGCCGGTCAGGGTCTTGACCCAGCCGATGAAGGTCGGGCTGATGAAGCCGCCGAGAATGCCGATCGAGCTGATCGCGGCGATGCCGGTGGCGGACGCTTCGCGGCTCAGGTAGGTCGGCGGGATCGACCAGAACAGCGCGCAGGAGAAGATGAAGAACGACGCGATCGACAGCAGGATCATCGACGGCAGGAAGGCGCCGGCGGTGAAGGTGGTCGCATACAGTGCGACGGAGCCGATGATCAGCGTGCTCGCCACATGCCAGCGGCGCTCCTTGAAATGGTCGGAGCTGCGGCTCATCAGCAGGATGCCGATGGCACCGAAGCTGAACGGGATCGCGGAATACCAGCCCACCTGCGCCACGTCGGTGATGCCCAGGGCCTTGACCATGGTCGGCAGCCAGAAAGTGATGGTGTACACCGCGCAGGCGCAGGTGAAGTAGATGAAGGCCAGCAGCCACACCTTGCCGTCGGTGAGCGCGGCGCGCAGGCGGCCGTGATGCGACGGCGCGGTGTCGCCCTTGTGGTCGGCCGCCATCACCCGGGCGACGATTGCCTTGTCGCGGCTGCTGAGCCACTTCGCCTGTTCCGGCTTGTCGGCCAGCAGGAAATACACCAGCACGCCGATCAGCACGGTGGGGATGCCTTCGATGAGGAACATCCACTGCCAGCCGTGCCAGCCGCCGACGCCGTCGAAAGTCTTCATCAGCCAGCCCGACAGCGGCCCGCCGATCACGCCGGTGATCGGCATGCCGAACAGAAACAGGCCGGTGACGCGGCCGCGCCGGGTGCTGGGATACCAGTAGGTCAGGTAAAGGATGATGCCGGGGAAGAAGCCGGCCTCGAAGATGCCCAGCAGCAGCCGCAGGATGTAGAACTGCGTCGGCGTGGCGACGAAGGCGGTGGCGGCCGAAGTCAGGCCCCACAGCACCATGATGCGCAGGAAGCTCAGGCGCGCACCGATCCTCTCGAACCACAGGTTGCTCGGCACTTCGAACAGCAGGTAGGTGATGAAGAAGATGCCGGCGCCCAGGCCGTACACCTCATCGGAGAACTGCAGGTCGTGCTGCATCGTCAGCTTGGCGTAGCCGACGTTGATGCGGTCCAGGAACGCCGTCATGTAGGCGATCAGGATCACCGGAACGACGCGCCAGTTGATCTTGGACCAGACGGCATCCTGCTCCGTCCGGTTGGGGAACACCGCCGGCGATACGCCGAGCGGCACCGTTGCTGCGCCAGTTTGCATGCTTGTCTCCTCGCTTCGACTTGGATTTTTCAGCCGGTGTGGGCACCGGGTACTGCAGACGGTCGAAGTCTAGGAGTCGCGCTCGGCAGCCGCATCGGGAGCGATTCCCGAGCGGACTAAAGGAATTACCTAGCGTGCGGCTTCAGGCAATGGGGAGGAGCAAGGAGGGGCGAGGGGCGCTTGCCAGGCGTGCTAAGCGGCTTCTGCGTCGATGAAACGGAGCAGGGCGTCGGCGACCTTGCCGGGCATCTCTTCGGGAAGGAAATGTCCGCAGTCCAGGCCGTGCCCGATGACGTCGATCGCCTTTTCGCGCCACAGGGCGAGCACGTCGTAGGTGCGTCCGACGAAGCCCTTCGCGCCCCACAGCGCCAGCACAGGGCAGCGGATGCGCTTGTCCGCGTCCTCTGCGTCGTGGCGCAGGTCGATGCCGGCTGCCGCGCGGTAGTCGTCGCAGGACGCGCGGATCGCGTCCGGGCGGGAAAAGCAGCGTACGTATTCGGCCACCACCGCCGGGTCGAAGGCCGCGTCGTTGCCCATGCTCCAGCGCTGCAGGCAGCCGCGCAGCCAGGTCTCAGGATCGGCCGCGATCATGCGTTCGGGCAGGGGCGCCGGCTGGATCAGGAAGAACCAGTGGAAGTAGGCCGTCGCCAGTGCCTGGTCGGTCAGCGCGAAGGTCGTCGCAGTGGGAACGATGTCCATGAAGCACGCGCTCTGCACCTGCTCCGGATGGTCGAGACAGAGCCGGTGCAGCACCCGCGCGCCCCTGTCGTGGGCGGCGACGTGGTAGCGCGGCAGGCCCAGGGAGGCCATCAGCTCGGCGATGTCGCGCGCCATCGCCCGCTTGGACTGGTTGGCCGCATCCGCTTGCGACGGTGGCTTGCCGGAGTCGCCGTAGCCGCGCAGGTCCGGGATCACCAGCGAGAAGCGCGATTCGAGCAACGGCGCGAGCTTGTGCCACATCACATGGGTTTCCGGATACCCGTGCAGCAGCACCAGCGGCGGCTTGGCGGCGTCGAGCCGCAGGCGCACGTGCAGGTGGGTGTCGGCCAGCGGAATGTCCCTCACGACGTAGCCCGGATCGAACATGGCTTCTTCCTCTTTTCGTGGTGTTCGCCGCAGCCCGCTCGCGCACGTGATCGCGTCGAGCATGCAGGGCTGAGCGGCTTCAGACCGACATTTCGCGTTCTCCTTGCCGCGCGCTCAGGGCCGCACGCAGCATGTCGGCGAGATCGCGCTGCCAGGGCGCGCGCAGGTCGAAGCGGCTGATCATCCACAGCTCACCGACCGGGCCCGGGCGGTCCGGGCACACCGGGCGCAGGTCGCGATAGTCGCTCGCGATGATGGCAGGCATTATGGCCGCCCCCTGGCCCTGTTCGCACATGCGCGCCAGCATCAGCATGCTGTCGGACCACACCGCCACGTCTCCGCTCAGGCCGAGATCGTCCCAGCTCAGTTCGCCGTAGGCGAAATTGTGGTCGCTGTGGGAAAAGCGCAGGTTCATCGCCAGCAAGCGATGCCTTGCCGTTGCGGGGTTCAGGCCGTGTTCCTCCAGCCGTGTCAGGTAGGCCTGGCTGGCGTAGGCGTTGATCTGCAGGTCGCCGATCTTGCAGATACGCAAGGTGGCGCCACTGCGCAGCGGACGGGCGAGCCGGATGGCGATGTCGACCTGCTCCTGCTCGAGATCGACGAAGTGGGACTCGGTGGTGATGTTGAGGATGATGCGCGGATACTTTCGCTGGAAGTTGCCGAACACGTCGCTGAACAGGTGTGCGAAGGCGTCGAGCATGGTGATCGAAATGACGCCCGTCTCTTCCTGATGGGGGCGCGAGAAACAGCGCGCCGCTTCGTCCATGCGCTGCGCGGCCCTGACCAGCTCTAGCTGGTCGGGGGCCGCCTTCCAGCCGCGCTCGGTGCGCACGAACAAGGCACGGCCCATGCGCTGTTCCAGCGTGCGGATGCGCCGCCGCAGCGTGGAATCGTCGATGCGTTCCATTTCCGCCGCGACCGCGTAGTCGCCATGGCGATCCAGTGCCAGGAAGGCACGGATCAGATCCCAGGGAAGCTTGCTTACGCCTTCATCCGTCATCGGCCTTCCTGTCTGCGTGTGGCGGCGCCTCGACCGCTCAGGGGAAGCGCACTTCCAGCGTGTCGCCGAGCGCGCGTGTGCGGCAGGCGACGAGCCAACCGTCGGCGACGTCGTCCTCGTCCAGCACTGCATTGTTCAGGCGTTCGACCTCCCCGCTCACCAGGCGGCACATGCACGAGGCGCACTCGCCGGCCTTGCAGGCATATGGCACCGCGAGGCCGGCATTGAGCATTGCGGCCAGCAGCGATTCCTTGCCATGCACCGGCAGCGTCGTCGTGTTGCCGCCGAATTGTACGGTGAGCTGCGTCAGGCGTTCGCCACCGGCGTCGCCAGCGGGCTCATCGGGCGCGCTGTCGAACTCCTCGCGGTAGATGCGGGATGCGTCGAAGCCGGCCTGCGCGAGCCCTTCATCGACGCCGCGCATGAAGGGCTCGGGGCCGCACAGGTAGACGTCGCGATCCGCGCGGGCGGTTGCGAAGGCCGCGAGCTGCCCGGCCGAAGGCAGGCCGTCCTCGTCGTCGTGCCAGTACCGCACTTCCAGGCGCTCGCCGTGCCGGGTCTGCAGGTCCTCCAGCTCGCGCACCAGCATGGCCGACGCGCGGCTGCGGTTGGCGTAGAAGATCGACACCCGGGGCGCCCCCTTCTCGAGCGCCTGCCGGGCGAGCGAGAAGATCGGCGCGATACCGCTGCCACCGGCGAACAGCAGCACCGGCTCGCCCTCGCGCCGCAGCGTGAAGTGGCCTGCGGGCGGCAGCACCGTCAGGCTGTCGCCGGGCCGCGCGTGGTCGCACAGCCAGTTCGACACCAGGCCGCCCCGCACACGCCGCACCAGCACGTCGAGTGGGGCGCCCGGCGCGCTGGTGAGGGAATAGCAGCGCCACTGCCGGGCGTCGACGGGGCCCGCCGCGAGCGTCAGATACTGCCCCGGCTCGAAGCGGAAATCCTCGGCCAGCCCGGCATCGGGCTGGAAGCGCAGCAGCACGGCATCCGACCCCTGCGGGATGACGTCGCCGAGGCGCAGTTCATGGGCCTTTTTCATCGGTCCGGTCCCTCAGAGGAAGAACGAGTTGTTGCCCTGGGGCTCGTCGGGGTCGAGCAGGTTGACCTGCTTGAACGCCAGCCGCAGCGCGTCGCCGACGCGGCGCACGACGAAGCCGTACCAGCCGCCGAGCACGCGACGCTTGCCCGCACGCGATTCGGCCATCAGGAAGTTGCAGCGTACACGCCATTCGTCGCTGCGCCCCGGGCTGGCCCAGATTTCGAGGCCGCTGAGCTGGCGCGCGGTGCGCGACGCGGGCAACTGTGAATACGCCAGCCCGGTGCCCAGGCGCGCCACGCGGTCGAGCAGGCGCCGCCGGTCGTGGAACTCGAGGGTGATCTGCGCGCGCGGGTCGCCCGCCGGCCGGGTGGCGGGAATCCAGTACGCGCATTCGGGCGTGTAGAGGTCGAGCCATTCGGCGTAGGCGTGCTGGTCGAGCAGGCGCGACTCCACCGTCAGCAGCCGCTCGATCTCGGCGGCCAGCGCGGCATCCGGTCGTCCGGTGCGCTGGGTGGTCACGGCATCGAGGTCGAGCGAGACCTCGTTCAACCAACCATAGAACGCGTCGTCGACGTAGTTCGAGGCCGGCTGGTAGCGGGGGGCGGCGCTTGCCGCGGTGGCAGTGTCGTTCTTCATCGCGCAATCCTCGACTTGCTCGCCCGCAGCGTGGGTTCGGCGGCCATCAGGCGCTTCCACTGCGCGTAGTAGGCGCGCAAATGCAGCTCCGACGTGACCGGCCCGACGATGCGGCCCTCTTCGTCGGCGACATCCTGGCCGGTTTCATGGTGGCGGCTGATGTCGATCCATTCGTCTTCGGGGAAATTCACCAGCCCGCGGTGGCACTCCTCGAAATTGCCTGCGTCGTCCATCTCGCCCATGATCGGGAAGTCTTCCTGTGTGCGCATGCGCATCGTGTTGAGCGCATCGTCGGCATCGCGGCGCCGCGTCGCATGCCAGTGCATCGTCGTGCCGCCGGCGTTCAGCGGCTGGACGACCTGGATCTGGTTGCCGATCAGCAGCAGGTTGGGGAAGATGTTCAGGTTCATCCCGGCGCCGACCGCGCTCTCCAGCACGCGCTTGGCGTCCGCGTCGGCCACCGTGGCGCGCACATGGGCCTCGAACACTTCGCGTCCGGGCTGCGGTCGCTGCTGCTCCCAAGCCGAGTTGCCGTACATGTCCGGGCGCTGGTCGATGACGGTGTGGCCATTGCCCAGCGCGTAAAGCTTCATGCGCGAGCGGTCGGCATCGGCGAAGTAGGACATGTCGCCACCGCCGTAACGTGCGTTGGTCATCTGCAGCAGCGACTGGTGCGAGAACGGGACGTGATAGCCGTCGCCGGCGTTGTCGAACACCATCTTCCAGTTGCATTCGAGATGGAAGCGCTGCGCGCCGCCGACCATGATGTTGTCGGCGCCGCCCTGGTGCTCGATCCACTCGTCGAGGAAAGGTGCGGCAGCGCCGAGGTGGGTTTCGAGCGGCGGGGCGTCGGGGTTGAGCGTCGCGAACACGAAACCCTTGTACGAGGCCACCTGGGCCGGGCGGGCGAGATGCATGTCGCGCGCCTTGAATTCGGCGCCATAGGCCGTCTTGCCCGGGATGCCGAACAGCTGGCCGCGGTTGTCGTACTTCCAGCCGTGATACGGGCAGGTGAAGCTCGAGGCCTTGCCGCCGGGTTCCCGGCACACCGTGGCGCCGCGATGCGAGCAGCGGTTGGCGAAGACGTGGAGGGCGCGCGCCTCGTCGCGGGTCACGATCAGCTCGCGCGTCCCCATCCAGGCGCGGCGAAAGTCGCCCGGCTCCGGGAGCTCGCTTTCGTGTAGGAGGTAAACCCAGGTCGCCGCGAAGATGTTGTTCATCTCGCGCGCGAAGATGCTGGGGTCGGTGTAGATCGTGCGATGCACGCGATCATCCTGGATCAGCCAGTCCCATGACGGGCTGCCTGCTGCAAGCGGTAGAGGGTCGTTCATGTTCGTCACCGTCGATTCATGTTGCGTGAGTCGGCTGGGCTTGGGCTACAGCCGGCCTTGCGCCAGCAGGCGCTGCGAGAGGGCGACAAGGCCTGCGCGGCTCAACGTCAGCTCACATTCCTGTTCCACGCCCCGCCACCGCTCCGGGCTGAACTCGGCGCGATGCAGCGGCATGAAACCTTCCTGCAGGTCGCGGATGCTCATCTCGGGGTGGCCCTGGATGCCGAGGAAGCGGTCCCCGACCAGGAAAACTTCGTGCGCAATGGTCCTCGATGAGGCCAGCAGCGTCGCGTTGGCCGGCAGCGTCTGCACGCATTCGCCGTGGCTCGCGACCAGCACCGCGTCGCTATCGAGCTCCGGCCAGCGCTGCCGGTCGACGGCGGCGTCCCATGCGAGCTGCTCCACGCCCAGCCTGAAGCCACCGCCCGGGTTGCGGCCGACCTTGCCGCCGAGGGCGGTCGCCAAGGCCTGCGCGCCGAAACAGATGCCGAGCACCGGGCTGGCCGATGTCTCCGCGGTGCGGCGCAGCCATGCGAGCAGCCGCGCCACGAAGGGCGTCTGCACGTCATCGACGACCGACTTCTCGCTGCCGCTGAGCACGTAGCCGTCGTAGCCGGCTGCCGCTGCCTCGAACGCCGGGTCGGCCGGCGACAGGACGTCCCACTGCTCCCCCGGCTGGCGAAAGGTGTCCAGGAACATCTGCTGGAAAGGGGCTCCCAGACGCTCCGAACACCAGACGAGCGCGAATCTCTTCATGTGATTGTCCTTGTCCTGTAAAGGGCAGGGCGGACCCGGTGCGGGCCGCCCTCTGGATCACATCAGCTCGAAGTATTCGCGATGCTCCCACTCGGTGACGGCCTCCGACTCCATGCCGGCTTCCCCTTCGGCCGTCACGAAGCGCTTCCACTCGCTGCGGCGCAGGTGCAGCCAGTAGTCGACGAAGGCGTTGCCGAAGCTCTCGCGATACAGGGTCGAAGGTTCGAGCGCGTCCAGCGCGGCCGACAGGTTGGTCGGCAGGATGGTGACGTCGGCCGCGTACGGCGTTTCCTGCAGCGCGCCAGGGTCGACGTTGCGGCGGATGCCGTCGAGGCCGGCGAAGATCTGCGAGGCGAGGTACAGGTAGGGGTTGGCGGCGGGCTCGCCGACGCGGTTCTCGACGCGGCTGGCCGGGTCTCCGGGGGCGGAGATCACGCGCGCCATGGCGGCGCGGTTATCGACCGCCCAGGTGACGCGGTCGGGGGCGAGCGAATAGGGCCGGCGACGGCGATAGCCGTTGATCGTGGGGGTGGTGAAGCTGGACGCGGCGCAGGCATGCTCCAGCAGCCCGCCGACGTAGGCCCGGCCCAGCGGCGACAGCGGCTCGTCGCCGTCGGGAATGAACAGGTTGTGGCCGGTCTCGCGGTCGGCCAGCGACTGATGCAGGTGCCATCCCGAGGCATAGAAGCCGGGAATGCCGGGCTTGCACATGAAGCTGGCGAGGTAGCCGCGGCGCCGGCAGATCTGCTTCACCGCGTTGCGGAACAGCACCATCGTGTCGGCGACGTCCATGCCCGACATCACGTCGAAGGTGGTTTCCATCTGGCTCGGGGCCCACTCGTCCTCGATGCTGCGCAGCGGCATGCCTAGCGTCAGCAGATGGTGGCGGATCTCGGCCATGATCGGCTCGACTTCGTCGAGGTGGTTTTCCAGCAGGTAGGAGTAGCCCTTGGCGACCGGCATGACCTTGGGCGGTGCGGCGGGCGTGCCCGGGCCGCCGAGCGTGGCGGGCTCGAGGCAGGGATCGACGATGCGCGTCAGGTACCACTCCACTTCCAGGCCGGCCTTGAGCTCGTAGCCGGCTTCGGCGAGCTGCTTGATCGCCTTCTTGAGGATGGCGCGCGGGCTGAGCGTGAACGGCCGGCCGCTGCGCATGTAGAGGTCGGCCAGCATCCAGCCGGTGCGGTCGGCCCAGGGCAGCACGCGGAAGGTGCTCGGGTCGGGCACCATGACCACGTTCGGGCTGCCCGACAGCTCCGAGGTGCCGAAGCCACCGCCGGCCTCGAAGGGGTTGAAGACGATGGCGCTGGCGGTGTCGAAGAAGAACGGCGCCATGGTGATTTCAGAGCCGCTGGCGAACGCCGACTTGAGCGCCGCCACCGACAGCATCTTGCCGCGCAACAGCCCGTACTGGTCCGGCCACGACAGCCGCACCATCTGGATGCCTTCGCTCTCGATGCGCTCGAGCACGCGCTGTGCGGCTTCCCGTTGCTCGTCCGTCCACAGGCCGTGCTGCTCGATGAACTTCTTGCTCATAGTGTCTCCTCCGTATCGGTAGGCTTGTTTGTCTGCGCCTGTTGCTTTGTTTTGGATTGGGCGCGGACCGACTCTACGAGATGACTTTTTTTTGATACAGATCAAAACTGCGACTGGCGATTGCAGATATGCGAACGCATCTGCATGGGCGCGGGCGGTGGTGCGACGGGTCGAGCGCCGGTCGGGCCCGCCCGCCGCGTTGCCCGGACGGCTGGGCGAAGCGGCGTGGCGGTGTGGTGCGCGGCATTGCGCCGCGCGTTCCCCGGATGTGGATCAGCCCAGCGTCGGATAGTCGATGTAGCCCTTCTCGCCGCCGCCGTAGAAGGTGGTGGTGTCCCACGGATTCAGCGGCGCCTTCTCGCGCAGCCGGCGCACCAGGTCGGGGTTGGAGATGAAGGCCTTGCCGAACGCGACCATGTCGGCGCGGCCGCTGGCGACGGCGGTCTCGGCCATTTCGCCGTCGTAGGCGTTGTTCAGCATCCAGGCGGCCTTGCCGCCCGCCTTCGCATAGGCCACGCGCAACGCGGTGTAGTCGAACGGGGTGTCGCCCTGCTGGTAATCGCGCGCGCCGCCGGTCTGGCCTTCGATCACGTGCACATAGGCCAGGGGCCAGCGCGCGAGCTGCGCCACCACGTAGTTGAACAGCGGTTGCGGGTTCGGATCCGAGGCATCGTTGGCCGGCGTCACCGGCGAGATGCGGATCGCGCTGCGGCCGGCGCCGATCTCATCCACCACCGCCTGCATCACTTCCACCAGCAGGCGCGCGCGGTTCTCGATGCTGCCGCCGTAGGCGTCGCTGCGGTGGTTGCTGCCCGAGCGCAGGAACTGGTCGATCAGGTAGCCGTTGGCGGCATGCACTTCCACGCCATCGAAGCCGGCTTCCATCGCCGCGCGTGCGGCGCGCCGGTAGTCGGCGACGATGCCCGGAATCTCGGCGAGTTCCAGCGCGCGCGGCTGCGAGGTCGGGACGAAACCGCCGTTGCCGTCGGCATCGATGATGTAGGTCTTGGTCTTCGCGGTGATCGCCGACGGCGCCACCGGCGCGCCGCCGCCGGGCTGCAGCGAGGTGTGCGACACGCGGCCGACATGCCACAGTTGCGTCACGATTCTGCCGCCCGCGGCATGCACCGCGTCGGTCACCCGCTTCCAGCCGGCGACCTGCTCGGGCGCGTACAGCCCCGGCACGTCGGCATAGCCCTGGCCCTGCTGGCTGATGGCGGTGGCCTCGGTGATCAGCAGGCCGGCGCTGGCGCGCTGCGCGTAGTAGGTGGCGGTGATCGGTTGCGGGATCGCGTTGGGCGCGCGGTTGCGCGTCAGCGGGGCCATCGCGATGCGGTTGGCGAGATGCAGCTCGCCGGTGTCGATGGGGTCGAACAGCGTCGTCATGTCGAACGTTCTCCACGGGTAGGGCAGCGGTCGCGTCCGCCGCGCCGCGGCTGGCGTCGCGCGGGGCGAAATATTGACTATGCTGCCAATGTAAATGGGACCGCAGCGCGGGCCGGCGCGCCTCGCCGCGCGGCACGCGCCGCTGGCGTGAAGCCGGAAGTATCGCCGAAGGGGACGGATGCGACCATGGGGGTGGCGGGCGGATTCACTCACGACCTGTTCGTGAGCTACGCGCATGCCGACGACGAGCCGGTGGCGGGAGCGGAGCAGGGCTTCGTGTCGCAACTGGTGTCCGACCTCAGGAAGGAGGCGGGGCGCAAGGTCGGCAGCGCGCTGGACGTGTGGTGGGACCATCACAAGCTCGCCGGCGACAGCCCGGTGACGCCCGAGATCGTGCAGGCGGCCGCCGGTGCAGCGGCGATCCTGATGGTGGTGTCGCTCGCCTACCTGCGCTCGGAATGGTGCGGGCGCGAGCGCTCCACCTTCCTTGCGGCGCTGAACGCACGCGGGGGCGGCGGCGGCGTGTTCATCGTCGCCATCGAGGATCTCGACCGCAGCCGGCTGCCGCCCGAATTCCAGGACCTGATTCCGCACAACTTCTGGAAGAAGCTCTCCGACGACCGGACCTCGCGACCGCTGCGGGTCGATTTTCCGTCCGACCGCGAGCTCTATTACGACCGCCTGTCGCAGCTCGTGCAGAAGGTGGCCGACCATCTGAACCGGATCACCCGGGCGTCCTCGCCGCCCATCGCGGTGCCGGGCGTCGTGCCGCCCCCGCCCGCCGGCGAACGTCCGCCGCCACCCGGCAGCGGCGCGCGCGCCCGGCCGGGTGGCGAAGAAGCCGCCACCCTGGTGCTCGCCGAAGTCACCGACGATCTGGTGCAGCGGCGCGAAGAGGTGAAGGCCTACCTCGAGCAGCTCGGCTTCGACGTGCTGCCGAAGAAGCGCTATTCGCGTGACGACCTCGACCTGCATTGCCGGCAACTGCGCGACGATCTGGAGAAGTCGCAACTGTTCGTGCAACTCCTCGGCCCGCTCGCCGGCGACAGGACCGATTATCCGAAGGGCATGGCCTGGTTGCGCTACGCCACCGCGCTGCCGGTGCTGCCGACCGCGCGCATCGTGCAGTGGCGCGACCCGCAGCTCGACGTCGGGCAGGTGGCCGACAGCGATGCGCGCGACCTGCTGGCGCTGCCGACGGTGCGCAGTTGCGGCCTGCAGGAGTTCAAGCAGGCCGTCGCCGCGCTGCTGCAGCACAAGCCGCGCGAGCGCGCCGCACCGGCCCCCAAGTGCCTGTTCGTCAATGCCGACCTGCTCGATCGCGGTTTCGCCACCGAGATCGCCAACTGGCTCACCGGGCAGGGCTACATCGTGCTCGAACCGCCGGCCGCCGCGGATCCGGCGGCGTGGCGCGAGGAGTGGGAGACCAATCTGAGCCTGTGCCAGGGCCTCATGCTGGTGTATGGCAAGACGCGGCCGTGCTGGGTGACGCAGCAGTTCCTGCAGAGCAGCAAGATCATCGCGCAGCGCGAGGTGCCGATCGAGCTGCTGTCGATCTGCGTCGGTCCGCCGCCACCGGCGGCGCCCGACCACGACAAGCTCGAAGAGCTGAGCCTGCATTACGCGCCGATGAAGTACTTCCGTTGCGACAGCGGGGTGAATCCGGCCGAGCTGGCGCGGATCGGCGAGTTCCTCGGGGGCTGACGTGGCGACGGCCTCCGATCTCGCCTGGCTGTCCGGATCGCCCTATCCCGGTCTGAGGCCCTTCGAGGCCGGCGAGGCGCACCTGTTCTTCGGCCGCGAGCAGCAGATCGACGCGCTGCTCGAGCGCCTCGGCCGCTCTCGCTTCGTCGCCGTGGTGGGCGAGTCCGGTGCCGGCAAGTCCTCGCTGGTGCGTGCGGGCCTGCTGCCGGCGCTGGAGGCGGGCTTTCTCGCCGTGGCGGGCTCGGACTGGCGCGTGGTGCTGATGCGGCCGGGCGGCGCGCCGATCGATGCGCTCGCCGCGGAACTGGTGGCGCCCGGCGTGTTGAGCGGGCCGGGCGGCATCCCGGCGCGTGAATTCGCCGCCGCCGAGCTGCGCCGCGGTCCGCTCGGCCTGGTGCAACTCGTCGCCGATGCGCGGCTCGAGGCGCACGCCAACGTGCTGGTCGTGGTCGACCAGTTCGAGGAGCTGTTCCGCTACAGCACCGTGCAGCGCAAGGACGAGGCCAACGCCTTCGTCGAGCTGCTGCTGCGCGCGGCGGCGCAGCGCGAGCTGGCGATCCATGTCGTCCTCACCATGCGCTCGGACTTCATCGGTGCCTGTGCGCGCTTCCGCGGCCTGCCCGAAGCGCTCAACGACAACCAGTTCCTCACCCCGCGGCTGACGCGCGAGCAGGTGGGCATGGCGATCCGCGGTCCGGCGCGGGTGTTCGGCGGCGATGTGGAGGAGTTGCTGGTGGCCGAGCTGGAGAACGAGGTCGGCGACGATCCCGACCAGCTCCCGCTGCTGCAGCACCTGCTGTTGCGCCTGTGGCAGCACGCGCCGGGGACGGCGGCGCCGGTGCTGTCCCTGACGCTGTACCGCGAACTGGGCGGCTTTCGCGGCGCGCTCGACCAGCATGCCGAGCAGATCCACGCGGCCTTGTCGTCGACGCAGCAGCATGTCGCCGAGCATCTGTTCAAGTGCCTCACCGGCGGCCAGCCGGGGCGCCGCGACATCCGCCGCCCGGTCGCCGTCGGCGAGGCCGCGGCGGTGGCCGGCGTCGAGCCGGCCGCGCTGATCGAGGTGGTCGAAGCCTTCCGCGCCCCGGGGCGGCATTTCCTGATGCCGCCGCTCGCGGTCCCGCTCGGTCCCGACACGCAGCTCGACATCTCGCACGAATCGCTGATCCGCCAGTGGCAGCGCCTGCACCGCTGGGTGGAGGACGAATCGGCCGACGCGCGCGACTTCCTCGGCCTGCGCGACGAGGCGCTGCGCTGGAGGGCGGGCGAGGGCGAGCTGCTCGGCGGGCGCGACCTGCTGCGCGCGCTCGACTGGCGCGAACGCGCGCAGCCGACCCAGGCTTGGGCAATGCGCTACGCCGCTGCGGAAGAGTTCGACGCCACGCTGAGCTTCATCGGCGACAGCGAGCGCGAGGACCGCCGCCTGCACCGTGCGCGGCAGGAGGCGCTCGAGCGCGAAGCCGCCACCGCCCGCCACCTGCGACGCCTGTCGAGCGTGCTCGGCGTCGCCCTGGTGGCCTGTCTCATCGTCGGCGGCATCGCGTTCTCCGCATTCGTGAGCAAGCGCGAGGCGGAGCGCAAGGCGACCGCCGAGAAGATGGAGAAGGTGCTGGCCCAGGCCCGCTCGAGTCTGTTCCGCCAGCCCGACCTCGCGCTCGCCGACCTGCTCGACGTCGTGCGCGACGACCCCGAGAACGAGCGGGCGGTGATGGCCCTGCGTGCCGCGGTGGCGGCGAACGTGTCGTCCGTCACCTACCGTGGCGTGCAGCGGCTGCTCAACATCAGTGCGTCCGGCGAGTTCTGGCTGGGCTTCGCCCTCGGCCCCGACAGCTTCAGCCCCGATGGCGGCCGGGTGGTGATTCCCACCGAGAAGGGCGCGGTGATCCACGACATCTTCGGGCGGCCGGACATTGCGCTGGACGGCCACACCGACATCGTCGGTTCGGCGCGCTTCAGCCCCGACGGTCGGCTGATCGTCACCACCAGCGGCGACGGCACTGCGCGGCTGTGGGATGCGGCTTCCGGCGGCCTGCTGCACGTGCTGCAGCACGCCGCCGCCGTGAATAGCGCGGTGTTCGATCGCAGCGGCCAGAGCCTGGTGACCGCGACCGATCCTGCGGCTGGCAGCGGCAAGGGCGAGGTGGTGGCGTGGGATGTGGCCAGCGGCAGGCGTCGGCCGCTGAAGGCCATGGAATACACCGCCGAGGATGTGCGCTACGCGGGCTTCAGCCCGGATGGCCGCCGCATCCTCGCGGTCGGTCGCACCGGCCACGCCTCGGTATGGGATGCCGCCACCGGCCGCGCCGTGCGCGAACTCGAGCTGGTGCATGCCGACAGCGCCGGCACGCGCGACCCGCGCGCCAGCTCGGCGCATTGCGAGGACTTCGTGTTCGTCAAGGCGGGGGTGACCTACAGCCCCGACCACAAGTGGATCACCCTGCTCGATCAGGATGGCAGGGCGACGCTGTTCGACGCCGCGACGCTGAGGCGCGCGCGCTGGCAGTTGCCGGCCGACGAACGGTTCTGTGCGCTCGACTGGAGTCACGACGGCACGCGCATCGCCGGCGCGTCGACCGACGGCGTGGTGCAGGTCTGGGATGTGCAAGGCGGCGACCGGCTGCGGGTCTTTCCGCGGCGCCCCGAGGTGGTGCTGTCGGTCGCTTTTCATCCGCACGACCGGGACGTGCTGCTCACCGCGAGCAGCGACAGGGCGGTGCGGCTGTGGACGCTGGGCACGGGTGAAGGCAGCGGGCCGGTGCAACTGCTGGTCCTGCGCGGGCACAAGGGGGCGGTGGGTTCGGCGGTGTTCTCGCCCGATGCCCGTTACGTGCTGTCGGCCGCCGACGATGGCACAGCACGCCTGTGGACCCTGACGCCGGCGGCCCCGCTGCTCGCCTATGACGATCGCCAGGGCGATGTCGCCGCCACGGTGATCGCCGCGGGCACCTCGGCGCAGGCCCTGCTGCCCTTGCTCGCGCGCGGCAACCGGCTGCGACTCGAGGGTCAGCGCGCGGAGGGCGCCGCACCCGCCGGCCCCGCCACGGCATCCGATCTGCCGGCCGCAGGCTCGCCGCTGCCCGACGGCCTGCAGTTGTCGCTGCGCGGCGCGGGGGATCGCGTCGTGCGCTGGGACGTCGGCGCGGGGCGCTTCAACGTGGTCGCCGCGGTGAGCGGCGCGGCGACGGCCGACCACCGCTTCGAGCATCTGATCGCGGCCGATGGCCAGCAACTCGCCGTCTTCGACCGCGGCAGGCTGGTCGGCCTGCACGCCCTGACGGCGGCCGCCGCGCCGTCGCCATCGGTGCCGCGTGCCGGCATTGAGTACCGGGCCGATATCTGCGACCCCGCGGCGCTGTCGCGCGACGGCCGACAGGTCGCGTTCGTCTGCAGCGAGAGCGAGCGCTTCCACTACATCGATGTCGTGCGGCTGGACGAGGCCGGCGCCCGAACCCAACGCCTGCCGCTCAAGTACCGCGCCACGCTCGCTGCCTTCGACCCTGAAGGCAAACGTCTGGCGCTCGCCCTCGACAGCCAGACGGTGGTCGTCGCCGACCTCGTGGGTAAGGACGGCAAGACAGGCAACGGCATCGAGATCGCCCAGCCTTTCAGCGGGCAGATCACCGATGTCAACGACCTGCGCTTCAACGACCAGGGCACGATGCTGGCGACCAGCAGCTACGACGGCACGGTGCGCGTCTGGGATGCCGACACCGGCCGCCAGCTCGCGGTGATGCGGCCGCCGGAGACGCCGCGCGCGGTGCGCTTCGATGCGAGCGGGCGCGAAGTCCTGATCCTGACGAGGAGCGCCGTGCTGCGCTGGGAATGCCCGGTGTGCGGCAGTGCCGAGGACCTGATCGACGCCGGCAGGCGCCTGCTGGGCGAAACGCGCTGAAGGCGCGAGCGCCCGGCGGTGCGCCTTCGCTAGAATCGGTGCCCCACATTCCGCAGTCCGAGGCCCGGGCAGGCACGATGCTGACGCGCAAACTCTATTGCGGGCGCCACGTTTCCCGCGCCCAGGACATCGCCGATCTAAGAGCGATGGCGACGCGGCGCCTGCCCAACTTCTGCCTCGAATACCTCGAAGGCGGCGCCGACGACGAGCTCGCGCTCGCGCGCAACCGCGAAGCGTTCGATGCCATCGACCTGCTGCCGCGCACCCTGGTCGATGTGTCGCGCCGCGAGCTGGGCTGCACGCTGTTCGGTGCACCGATCGCCATGCCGGCGCTGATCGCGCCCACCGGCTTCAACGGCCTGCTGGCGCACGACGGCGACCGCCTGCTGGCCGAGGCCGCGCGCGACGCCGGCATCCCGTTCTGCCAGAGCATGGTGTCCACCGTCGCGCTGGAAGAGATCGCCGCCACCGGTGTGCGCCACTGGATGCAGATCTACCCGTTCAAGGACCGCGCCAACCTCGCCGGCGTGGTCAAGCGCGCCGAGCGCGCCGGCGCCGAGGCCATCGTGCTCACCACCGACGCCAGCGTGTTCGGCAATCGCACCTGGGACCGCCGCAACTACCGCGCGCCGATGAAGCTCGATGCGCGCAACTTGCTCGATGTCGCCCTGCACCCGCGCTGGATCCTCGACGTGCTGGTGCCGCACGGCATGCCGCGCTTCCGCAACCTCGGCGACTTCCTGCCCCCGGGCATGGACAGCGCGCGCAACGCCGCCGCCTTCCTGGCGTCGCAGATGGATCTGACGCTGACCTGGGACGACATCCGCTGGCTGCGCGACCTGTGGCCGCGCAAGCTGCTCATCAAGGGCATCCTGCTGCCCGAAGATGCGCTGCGCGCGCAGGCGGCGGGCGCCGACGGCATCGTCGTCAGCAACCACGGCGGCCGCCAGCTCGACACCTGCCCGGCGCCGATCGACATGCTGCCCGCCGTCCGCGCCGCGGTCGGTCCCGACATGACCGTCATCGTCGACAGCGGGCTGCGCCGCGGCAGCGACTTCGTCAAGGCGCGCGCCCTGGGGGCGGATGCCGCGATGTCCGGCCGCGCCACGCTGTACGGGCTGGCTGCCGGTGGCAAGGCCGGCGCCTCGCGCGCGATCGACATCCTGCGCAGCGAGATGGAGCGCACGCTCGGGTTGATCGGCTGTCCACGGATGCGGGACGTGGCGGCTGAATTCGTGCGGCAGCGGCACGGCGGGTGAGGGGCAGGTGGCGAGAAGGCGGGATTTGGACACGGACATCGATTCGCATGGCGGCCTTCATCCGCGGTGCGCGGAGCGCCTCGCCTTCGTGCTGCTCGCAGTGCTGGCGATCGCCCTGCTGCTGATGCCGCCGATCCCGCAGCCGCAGCAATACCACCGGCTGTCCGACATGCGCTCGCTCGTGCTCGGCGCCTTTGTGTTGCCGAATGCGGTGGACGTGCTGTCCAGCCTGCCTTTCACCGTCGTCGGCCTTGCCGGCCTGGCGTGTCTCGATGGCCGCCTGCCGTCCGCGCAGCGCAGCGCCCTGCGGGTCTTCTTCTCCGGCCTCGCGCTCACCGGCCTCGGCAGCGTCTGGTACCACCTGCAGCCCACCGACCAGTCGCTGGTGTGGGACCGCCTGCCGATGACCGTCGCCTTCGCCGGCGCCGTCGGCGCGGTCGCCGCCGAACGGCGCGGCGCCGACGCCGGTCTGCGCTGGCTGCTCGGCTGGCTGGCGCTCGGCCTCGTCTCCATCGCCGTGTGGGTCGTCACCGGCGATCTGCGGCTGTACGGCCTGTCGCAGTTCGGCGGCTTCGCCGTGGTGCTGCTGTGGCTGCCCCTGCCCGCCGCGCCCGGTGCGCTGCGCCTGCCGTGGGGCATACTGCTCGCCGCCTACGTCGTGGCGAAGGGGTTCGAGGTGTTCGATCGGGAACTGTGGGCGCTGACCGACAAGCTGATCGCCGGACATGCGCTCAAGCACGTGGCGGCGGCGCTGGGGGTGGTGCCGTTGGTGAGGGGGTTGAGGCGAGGGAGGGTGTAGCGCGCAGCCGCGAGGGCGATCGAGTTCGTGCCTGCGGCATGCACGCGTCACGGATGCTCAAATGGCATGTTCCTGCGGCGCAAGCGCCTTGGCGTGCGGTACGCTCTGCGGGCAATGATTGATGGTTGAAGTGCAATCAGGAAAGGACTCGCGATGAGCACTTTGGAGCGTATAGCGGCCGAGGCGATGAATCTGCCTGCTGCTGATCGCTGGCGGTTAGTTGAACGGTTGATGTCCAGCCTGGAAAGTGACGATGAAATTGCGCGGGCGTGGGCCGAGGAGGTTGAACGGCGTATCGATGCATTCGAGCGTGGTGACACGTCCGCGACACCTGTTGATGACGTGATCGCCGCGGGGCGCGCGCGAATTGGTGGTGGCACGGCGTGAAAGTCATGCGCAGGCACGGCCTTCCTCGTCGCGGTCATGTTCGTTCGCGCTGTGCGAGAATGCGCTTTATGAAATCTACATTCCCGCGTGGTCGCCCGTAGGGCACTTTTGCATTGTGTGGCCTTCGTGCGAGCGAATGCTATCCGAGCAAAGCTCGGTCCACGCTCAACTCCGACGCGCGCGCCGTAATCCCTGCAAATGCTGTCGGACTCCTGATCCACGACGACGCCTCGACCAGCGCTCGAGGTGAGCAACAACGATGACGAGAGAAACACAACCCCAAGACAAAATCCGAAGGGCGCTTGATGTCCCCCATTTTCGGCCGGCCCGTCGGCTGCGGACGGAACGCCTGTGCTTCGTTGATTCAACCGTGCGGAGTGGGAGGCCACAGCAGTGAATGCGCCAACCCTGACTCCTTACCAAAGCCAATACTACGCCTGGCTTCTAACCCGCCGCGCTGCGGGGGACTCAGTCGAATCCCTGGCGTCAACGCTCGTTGATTCCCAAGTGGACCTTAACCCCCACCAAGTTGAGGCGGCGCTCTTCGCTTGCCGGAACCCCCTCTCGCGCGGGGTGATTCTGGCTGACGAGGTTGGTTTGGGCAAAACCATCGAGGCAGGCCTTGTCATCTCGCAGCGTTGGGCCGAGCGCCGCAGGCGCATCCTGATCATCGTTCCGGCGAACCTGCGCAAACAGTGGCACCAGGAACTGCAGGACAAGTTCGGCCTGCAAGGGCTGATCCTCGAAGCCAAGAGCTACAACGCGATCCGCAAGCAGGAGCGGCAGAACCCGTTTCTGTTCGCGTCCGGCCCGATCATCTGTTCCTACCAGTTCGCAAAGGCCAAGGCCGACGACGTCAAGGGCATCGACTGGGATCTGGTCGTGCTCGACGAAGCGCATCGCCTGCGCAACGTCTACAAAACCAGCAACGTCATCGCCAAGACCCTCAAGGAGGCGCTGTCGCGCGTTCCCTCCAAGGTGCTGCTGACCGCGACACCGTTGCAGAACTCATTGCTCGAACTCTATGGACTGGTCAGCTTCATCGATGACCGCGTGTTCGGAGACCTTGACAGCTTCCGCTCGCAATTCACTGGCAGGGAGCAATCCTTCAGCAACCTGCGTGACCGACTGGCCCCCATCTGCAAGCGCACACTGCGCAAACAGGTTCAGCCCTACGTTTCGTACACAGCACGCAGAGCCATCGTCGAGGAGTTCACGCCATCGAGCGAAGAGCAGGAACTTTCCAGGCTCGTCGCCGATTATCTGCGCCGCCCCAACCTCAAGGCCCTGCCCGACGGGCAGCGCCAACTGATCTCGCTTGTGCTGTGGAAGCTGCTCGCCTCCAGCACGCACGCGATTGCGGGCGCGCTGGACACAATGGCGAAGCGTCTCCAGGGGGTACTGAATGAAGCTCCCGTGGTTGCCGATCTCGCCGAAGAGCTGGACGAGGACTACGAATCGCTCGACGAGACCGCCGACGAATGGGAAGACCAGGAGCCGGGCGCAAAAGCAGCGAGCCGTAGCGAGCGCGACGCCATCGCGGACGAGATCGAGGAGCTGCGCCACTTCAAGACGCTGGCAAGCAACATCCGTGACAACGCCAAGGGCAAGGCGCTGCTCACCGCGCTGGATCGTGCCTTCGCCGAACTGGATCGGTTGGGCGCGGCCCGGAAGGCCATCATCTTCACCGAGTCCAGGCGCACGCAGGAATATCTCCTCGACTTACTGGCCGCCACGCCATACGGCGACGGCATCGTGCTCTTCAACGGCACCAATAGCGACCAGCGTGCGCAGGCGATCTACAAGGACTGGCTGAAGCGCCACGAAGGCACCGACCGCATCACCGGCTCCAAAACAGCCGACACTCGCGCGGCCCTGGTCGAGCACTTCAAGGAGCGGGGCAAGGTCATGATCGCCACCGAGGCCGGAGCCGAAGGCATCAACCTCCAGTTCTGCTCGCTCGTCATCAACTACGACTTGCCGTGGAACCCGCAGCGCATCGAGCAGCGCATCGGGCGTTGCCACCGCTACGGTCAGAAGCACGACGTGGTGGTGGTCAATTTCGTCGACCGCAGCAATGAGGCCGATGCACGGGTGTATGAGCTGCTGTCGCAGAAGTTTCAGCTCTTCGAGGGCGTGTTCGGGGCCAGCGACGAAGTGCTGGGAGCCATCGGCTCCGGTGTCGATTTCGAGCGGCGTATCGCCGACATCTACCAGAACTGCCGAGAGCCCGAGGAAATCAAGTCCAGCTTCGAGCAACTCCAGCTCGACCTCTCCGGCGAGATCAACGAGGCGATGGTCAAGACACGCCAGGTGCTGCTTGAGAACTTTGATGAGGAGGTGCAGGAGAAGCTGCGCATGCGCGCCGACGACAGCCGCAAGGCACGCAACCGCTTCGAGAGGATGCTCATGGACTTGACCCGTGCCGAACTGGTCCAGTACGCCGCGTTCGATGACGACGGCTTCGATCTCCGCCACATACCGACTGGAGTCGAGCACAGCCGCCCCGCGGGCATCGAGCTGGGGCGCTACGAATTGCCCCGCCGCTCCGGCGACGCCCACCTGTACCGCATCAATCATCCGCTGGCACGATGGGGCATCGAGCAGGCCAAGGCTCGCGCACTTGACGGGGCGCGTCTTGTGTTCGACTACAACGCCTACGGTTCCAAGGTCAGCACCCTCGAGGCCTATCGCGGCAAGGCCGGATGGCTCACCGTGAAGCTGATCTCGGTCGAGTCACTCGGCACCCAGGAACAACATCTGCTGGTTGCCGCGGGCACGACCGACGGCGTCGTGCTCGCGGAAGAAGACCCGGAAAAACTGTTGCGCCTGCCCGCGACCATGCAGGCAGCGAGCCTGTTCAACGCCCCTGACGCCGCCCTGCTGACCGATTTGGAAGCCCGCAAGACCGCGCTCCTGCGCGACGTCAACCAACGCAACCTCGGCTACTTCGAGCAGGAAGTCCAGAAGCTGGATGCTTGGGCGGACGACCTGAAGCTCGGTCTGGAGCAGGAGATCAAGGAGATCGACCGCGAGATCAAGGAGGTGCGCCGAACCGCCGCGACCTCGCCGACGCTGGAAGAAAAGCTGTCATGGCAGAAGAAGCAGCGCGAACTGGAAGGCAAGCGCAGCAAGCTGCGCCGCGAGCTGTTTGCCCGGCAGGACGAAGTGGAAGCTCAGCGCAACGACCTCATCAGCCAGTTGGAATTGCAGCTTCAGCAGCAAGTGGAGGAGCACATGCTGTTCACCATCGAGTGGGAACTGAAATGATGACAAAAAGAGAGATTTCTCGGGGGGCAATCTGGAGGCAATGGGACCTGCATGTCCACACGCCCGCATCGTTCCATTGGTCGGGAGACAGGTTCGATGTCGATCTCTCTTCAGCAAAAAGCAAGAAGCTGGTCGATGAAATGATCGAAGCGATGAACAGTGCCGAACCGGCTGTGTTCGCGATCATGGATTACTGGACCTTTGACGGCTGGCTTGCACTGCGAAGGCGCCTCAAGGACGAGGACGCCCCTGCCCTAAAAAAGCTCGTCCTTCCAGGGATTGAGCTTCGGCTTGCCGCGCCAATGAAGGGACGACTGAACGCACACGTACTGTTCTCGAACGAGGTCGATGAACAAGTGCTCAGGGATTTCATATCTGCCTTGCGCATTGAGTTGGTGGACAGGCCGCTTTCTGAGCCTGCGTTGAGAGAGCTTGCCAGGAAGGTCGGCGAGGACAAGTTGAAGCATCACGGCTTCAAAAAAGTCGATGTAGATGCTTCCGACGAGAAGGCTCTGCTCGCCGGGGTGGTGATTGCGGAGATCAACGCTGACTCATACAGGGAAGCGATTCGGAAGGTTCCGAACGAGCACGCGATCGGCCTTATGCCGTTTGATACGAATGACGGACTGGCAGAGGTCGGATGGCAAGAGCACTACGCCTATGCCATGAACCTCTTTCAAACCTCTCCGATCTTCGAGACACGAGACGCTGACCTACGCGGCGCATTTGTTGGCGAGCAGACGGCCGGCAACGCCAAGTGGTTCAAGAACTTTCAAACGGGTCTGAATAATATTCCGCGCTTGGCAGTCTCAGGAAGCGACGCCCACTGCTTCGTTGGAACACCTGGCGACAACAACAAGCGAGGCTATGGCGACTTCCCCTCCGGGAAAAGGACGTGGATCAAAGCCGACCCAACGTTCCATGGCCTCAAGCAAGCCATTCTTGAGCCGGCGAAGCGCTCCTTCATTGGTGACAAGCCGCCAAAGGTTCAAGAAGTCGACTCCAACAAGACCTTCTACATCGAGTCGATCGAGATCAGCAAAACAGGTGACAAGGCCGGCGTCGGGCGGTGGCTGCACGGCTGTGACATCCCGCTGAATCCCGATCTTGTCGCCGTCATTGGGAACAAGGGAAGCGGCAAGAGCGCTTTGGCGGATGTCATCGCGACGCTCGGCAACTCCAAGCAATCCAAGCACTTCAGCTTCTTGAAGAAGGATCGCTTTTGGGGCAAGACCGGCGAACCCGCACGCCACTTCACCGGAACGCTGACCTGGCGAGACGAAAGCACCGAGTCCAGGCCGTTGAATGAGTCGCCTTCAGAGGAGAAGGCGGAGCTTGTTCGCTACATCCCGCAGGGCTACTTCGAAGAGCTTTGCAATGAGCACGTATCGGGTAAGTCGAATGCATTTGAGAAGGAGCTGAGGTCAGTGATCTTCTCCCATGCGAGCGAAGAAATGAGGCTTGGCGCGCTCGACTTCGATCAATTGACCGAGCAGCAGGAGCAGTCGCTCAGGAATCGATTGGGTGAATACCGCAAGGAATTGGCATCGACCAACGCAGCCATCGTTCGCATCGAGGAGCAGCTTCAACCCATTGAGCTGAAGAAACTCACTGATCTGCTCTTGCTGAAGGGCAAGCAGATCGAGGAACACGATAAGCTGAAGCCTGCGGAGGTCGCGACGCCGACCGAAGCAATGAGCCCCGAGCAAAAACAAGCAGCTGAAGGCTTGGCGGCAGCAAGTCAACAGGCGGAAGTCGCCAGAAAGCGCAGCCAAGAGATCGCTGGCGAGACCACTGATCTGGCCAAACGTCAGAAGGCCATAGGGAATATTCGCGAGCAGTTGAGATTGCTGCAACGTTCTTTTGATCAAGCCGAAAAGACCGTCTCCGATGATCTCAAACTTCTCGGCTTCGCTTGGACCGATCTTGCTGCCATCGACATCAAGACCGCCGTTCTGGACGAGAAATCGACCGAGTTGGCTACGAAGCAAGGCGAGATAAAGATCGAGGCTGAAAAGCTGGCGGAAACCCGATCATCAACCCGGAACTCAACGCGGCGATGTTGGCCGAGGCGCTGGCCAAGCTGGAAGGCTTCACCTACGCGCCATCGGAAACACATTGGTGGCAGCACGGCCACTCCAGCGAGCGCGATTTCATCTACGTCACTACGCAGAACCTGTCCGCCGAACAACTGCAAGCGCTGTCCGATGAGGTCGGCCCGGAGCGGAGCCTGCTGGTGTGCTGCGCCGCTTTCCACGGCCTCGGGACCAATGGGACGACCAAAGCGGCAGAACGCTGGCCCAACCTGACGTTGAAGAAGATTCCTAAGATGGTGCTTGCCCGGTGCGAGTGGGGCCATGACGACTACAGCCTGAACGTAGCCAACCTGCCGATGGCGGAACCGGAACCGGAGCCTGCACCGAAAGCGCCCGCTGCCCGACCCGCTTCGGCACGCGGGAGAGGAAGAGGAACTGCACGCGAACCCGATCTGTTCGACGATGCTGGCGGAGAGGCGTGATGGCGAAGAAATCCATGGCGTCAGAGCCCTTTCCCGTCGGCGAAATGGCGCAGCCATCTGCTGCACAAGTGACCGGGCAAGGCGAGTTCCTGCTTTATCAGACGGAAGATGCGCAGACCCGAGTGCAGGTGCGTTTTCAGGACAGCGGTATCTGGCTTACGCAGGCGCAACTGGCCGAGTTGTACCAATGTTCATCGCAGAACATCACTCAGCATGTCCGCGCCATCTACGAGTCCGGGGAGCTGGTGGAGCAGGCAACCTGTAAGCCGTACTTACAAGTTCGCCAGGAGCGCGGACGGCAGGTTAGTCGCAGCCTCAAGCACTACAACCTCGAGATGGTGCTGGCAGTGGGTTACCGGGCAAAGTCTCATCGAGGCACGCAGTTCCGCCGCTGGGCCACGGAGCAGCTCAAGACCTACCTGTCAAAAGGGGTCTTGCTGGACGACGACCGCTTCAAGCGGGGCGATGACGCCGAGTATTTTGAAGAGCTGCTGGCACGCATCCGTGACATCCGCTCTTCGGAAAAGGTGTTCTGGCGCAAGGTGCTGGACATCTACGCCACCAGCATGGACTACGACCCGAACACGGAAACCTCGAAGCAGTTCTTCGCCACCGTGCAGAACAAGATGCACTGGGCCGCGCACGGCCATACGGCGGCGGAGCTGATCGTGCAGCGGGTGGATGCACAAGCGCCCAACATGGGTTTGACGGACTGGACGGGGGCCAATCGAGGCGCGCCGGTGCGCAAAGCGGATGTGGGCATTGCGAAGAACTACCTCAACGCCGATGAGCTGGACACGCTCAACCGTATCGTCACCGCTTACATCGAAGTGGCGGAGCTACAGGCCCAGGCACGCCAGCCGATGACCATGCGCGATTGGGCGCAGGAACTGGATAACTTCCTGCGCCTGACGCGCAAGGACATTCTGACCCACGCCGGCAAGGTGTCGGCCGAGACGGCGCTGGCGAAGGCGCAGGCGGCGTACGTCGAATACCGGACCCGGGTTCGCGATCTGCCGACACGGGCGGACAAGGATTTTGAGGACGCCATCGCGCAACCGGTCAAGCAGCTTCAGAAGAGCAGGAAGGCATTGCCGAACAAGAAAAAAGGGGAACAAGCATGAACGCCCGCGTACAGAACCACATCACGGGCCGTCTGTCGCTACGCCCGCCGCAGGCCGAGTCGCTTGCCAGGCTGAAAAAATCCCTGGATGCCGCGCCCGAACTCTTGGGCCACGAGCGTGATGTCTCGGCGATTCTCTCGACGCTGAAGGCCGAGTTTCCGACGCTTGCAGACTTCGAGCGCGACTTCCCCTCGTTGTGCTTCGCGCTGGCCACGGGCGTGGGCAAGACGCGCCTGATGGGCGCGTTCATCGCCTACCTGCATCTGGCGCACTGCATCAACAACTTCTTCGTGCTCGCGCCCAATCTCACGATCTACAACAAGCTCATCACGGACTTCACGCGCAATACGTCGAAGTACGTGTTCAAAGGCATTGCCGAGTTCGCGCAGCAACCGCCCCTGATCATCACCGGCGACAACTACGATCAGACCGGCGCGGCGGTGGATGAGCAGTCGATGGGCTTCGCCCACGACGTTCGCATCAACATCTTCAACATCTCCAAGATCAACTCCGAGGTGCGCGGCGGCAAGGAGCCGCGCATCAAGCGCATGAAGGAAGTGCTGGGCGACAGCTACTTCAATCATCTTGCGAATCTTCCCGACCTCGTGCTGCTGATGGACGAATCGCACCGTTACCGGGCCAGCGCCGGCGTGCGCTCCATCAACGAGCTCAAGCCGCTATTCGGCCTGGAGGTGACGGCGACGCCGTTCGTCGAGTCCAGCCGCGGGCCGGTGCCGTTCAAGAACGTGGTGATGGACTACCCGCTGGCGCGGGCGATGGAGGATGGCTTCATCAAGGAGCCGGCCGTGGTCACCCAGCGCAACTTCGACGCCAAGGCGCACACGCCCGAGGAGATCGAGAAGACGAAGCTGGAAGACGGCGTGCGCCTGCACGAAACGACCAAGGTCGAGTTGCTCACTTACGCCCGCGAGAACGGCGTCAAACCGGTCAAGCCTTTCATGCTCGTCATCGCTCGCGATACCACACACGCCGGGCAACTCTTGGCGCTGCTGGAGTCGGAAGCGTTCTACGAGGGGCGCTACCAGGGCAAGGTGATTCAGGTCGATTCCAGCCGCACCGGCGCGGAAGAAGAGGAGATGATCACGCGCCTGTTGGCGGTGGAGAGCGTGGACGAGCCGACCGAGATCGTGATTCACGTCAACATGCTCAAGGAGGGCTGGGACGTGACCAACCTCTACACCATCGTGCCGCTGCGCGCCGCCAATGCCCGCACGCTGATCGAGCAGTCCATCGGGCGCGGCCTGCGTCTGCCTTACGGCAAGCGCACGGGCGTCGCGTCGGTGGATCGCTTGAACATCGTCGCGCACGACAAGTTCCAGGAGATCATCGACGAGGCCAACCGCGGTGACTCGCCGATTCGCCTGAAGCAGGTCATCCTCGATGCGCCGAGCGCCGACGACAAGAAGATCAGCGTACAGGTCGAGTCGGGGGCGGCGGCGCTGCTTGGGCTGACTAAGGGTTTTACGCAAGCACCGGCCGTGATTGCAGGGGCTTCAGCCACTGACGGCGGAGCGGAAGTCCTCGCGCCAAAACCGGTGTTCACCACGGAGGCGGAGAAGCAAGCCGCACGCGTGGTCATGGACGTCATCGGCAAGTACGAGATCAAGCGTGATCTGGTGCCCACCAGCAGCGCGCTGCTAAAGCCTGAGGTGCAAAAGGAGATCCTGGCGGAAGTGGCGGAGCGTTTGAGGCCGCTGCAAGGCGATTTGCTGGCTGGAGTCGACGAATCAGTCCCCGCTCTCGACTTGTCCGTTGTGGTGGCGAAGACCACCGAGATCGTGGTGCAGCAGCACATCGACATCCCACGCATCGCGGTGGTGCCGACCGGCGAGGTAACGACGGGCTTCCACGCCTTCAAGCTGGATGTGAGCCAGCTCCATCTTCAGCCGGGCCAGCGCGAGATCGTCGGTCAGATGCTGCGCACCAACGAGCAGTTCACCCTGGCCGCCGAGGTCGGGCTCAAGGAACAGCGCCCGGAGGATTACATCGTCCACGCGCTTGTGGACTTCGACGACATCGACTACTTCACCCACGCCGATCTGCTCTACGACCTCGCAGGCCAGATGGTGCAGCACCTGCGCGGCTATCTGTCCGAGGACGAGGCCATCAGCGTGCTGGATCGTGACCGCCGCCTGATCGCACGCGAAATCCACGCGCAGATGATGGCCCACTTCTGGGAAGAGGCGACCGAGTACGAGGTGCAGGTCAGTCGCGGCTTCACGGAACTCAAACCGTGCAACTACACCGCCACGGCAGGCCAGACGGCCCACCACTTCCGGGAGACCGTGACCGAGACCAGTCGCATCAAGCAGATGCTATTCGGTGGTTTCGCGCGTTGCCTGTACCCGCTGCAGAAGTTCGATTCGGATACCGAACGTCGCTTCGCCATCATCCTGGAGCGCGATGCGACGAAGTGGCTGAAGCCCGCGAAGGGGCAGTTCCAGATCTACTACAAGCTCGGCACCGAGCAGCCGGAGTACATCCCCGACTTCGTCGCCGAAACGGACGTGACCATCTTCATGGTGGAGACCAAGGCACGTGCCGACATCAACACGCAGGAGGTGCAGGCCAAGGCAGCGGCAGCGGCACGTTGGTGTAAGCACGCGACGACCCACTCGGCGACTGTTGGTACGAAGCAGTGGCAGTACCTCCTCGTTCCTCACGATGAAGTTGTTGAATCGCGCCGCTTGACCGACTTTGCCCGGTTCCAAGTCAAGGTCTGATCGCGATAGGCAGTGCGCGGGTGCGATAGATGCGATCGGTCTGACCTGCGCACACCCTCCTGCGTCGCCCGTTTCAGCCCATCCCCTCCGTATTCCCCAGCCGTCGCGCGATCGCCTCGGCGCAGGCCTTGACGCGGCGGGCGGTGTTGCCGTTCCAGCCGGTGTCGAAGGTGCCGGCGGGGCCCATGGCGGTGAGGGCGAGCGTGAGCTTGCCGCTGTCGTTGAAGACGGGGGCGGAGAAGGCGTTGATGCCGGGGATGGGAAAGCCGAGGGCGCGGGCGAGGCGGTGGCGGCGCACTTCGGCAAGGGCCGCTTCGGTGTCCTCCGTGGGTGCCTGGCCGGAGGCGGCGGCTTCGCGCGCGAGGGCGTCCTGCAGCAGCGGGCGTACGACGCGGCCGGGCAGGAAGGCGGCGAAGCAGCGGCCGGTCGCCGACAGCATGAGCGGCATCATGACGGTGCCGGGGCGCATGTTGACGTGGATCTGCTTGTTGCATTCCTCGATGTGCACCACCGTCGGCCCCATGTTGCCCCATACCGCGATGGCGACGTTGAGCTGGATGTCGTCGGCCAGGCGCGCGACTTCGGGCATGGCGGCCTTCACCGGGTCGAGCGCGTGCAGCGCGGTGAGGCCCATCTGAAGCGAGAAGGGGCCCAGGCCGTAGCGGCCGGTGAGCGGATCCTGCTCGATGAGGCCGAGCTTGCCGAAACTGACGAGATAAGGGTGGGCCTTGGCCGGCGGCATGCCGGCCTCGCGCGCGAGATCCTTCAGCATCATCGGGCCGCCGTTGCGCACCAGCGCCTGCAGCAGCAGGCCGCCCACTTCGATCGACTGGATGCCGCGACGGTCGCTGCGATCGGCCGCGCGGCGGGTGGCGTCCTGCCCGTCGGCTTCGTGCTCGACAGCCGCAGCGGCGGCGCTGCCGTCCGGTCTGCCACGTCCTCGCCGGGTCGGGTCGCCCGGTGCGTCTTCTTCCTGCATGGCATCTCCTTGGTGGGCCGGAATCTTAGCAGCAATGGCGGCGCGGCCGAGGCGGCGGCACGGCGCCTGGATCGTCTAAAATTCAACAATAGAAAATAAATTGACGATAGACAAATTCGTGTCTAGGATTCGCAGCGTCCACCCGAAGCAGCAAATGGAGACCCCATGAACACCAAGAAATTTGCCTCCCAGGCCGACCTCGAAGAGAAGAAGATCAGTTGGGAGAAGCTGTCCGACAACGCCTACGCCTACACCGCCGAAGGCGACCCCAACACCGGCGTGATCATCGGCGACGATGGCGTGATGATCATCGACGCCACCGCCACCCCGGTGGCCGCGCAGGGGGTGATCGCCAAGGTGCGCGAGATCACCGACAAGCCGATCAAGTACGTGGTGCTGACGCACTACCACGCGGTGCGCGTGCTCGGCGCCTCCGGCTACAAGGGCGAGGGCCTGGAGCAGATCATCGCCAGCCAGGACACGTACGACCTGATCGTGGAGCGCGGCCAGCAGGACATGGATTCCGAGATCGGCCGCTTCCCGCGCCTGTTCCAGGCGGTGGAGAGCGTGCCCGGCCTGACCTGGCCGACGCTGACCTTCAGCGGCGAGATTACGCTGTGGATGGGCAAGCTGGAAGTGAAGATCAAGCAGCTCGGCCGCGGCCACACCAAGGGCGACACCATCGTCTATCTGCCGTCGCAGAAGATCTGCTTCTCGGGCGACCTGGTCGAGGCCGACGCCGCCTGCTACACCGGCGACGCCTATCTGGCCGACTGGCCGCAGACGCTCGATAACCTCGCCGCGATGAACTTCGACAAGCTCGTCCCCGGCCGCGGCCCGGCGCTGATGTCGCCGGAGCGTGTGCAGGCGGGCCTGGCCTACACCCGAGACTTCGTATCCACGCTGTATCGCAGCGCACAAGAGGCGGTGGCGCAGGGGCTGGACCTCAAGGGCACGATGGCGCACACGCGCCAGAACATGGACCCGAAGTTCGGCCAGGTCTTCATCTACGAGCACTGCCTGCCGTTCGACGTGACGCGCGCGCACGACGAGGCCAGCGGTATCCGCGACCCGCGCATCTGGACAGCCGAGCGCGATCAGCAGATGTGGCACGCGCTGCAGGAGTGAGCTCGGGCTGGCGGGCTGAAGCCCGCCCTACGGGGTGGTGAGGCTTCATCGTAGGGCCGGCTTCAGCCGGCCAGCAGCGGCAAGCAGGTCCGAGGTTCGGTTGGCGGGCTGAAGCCCGCCCTACGGGGGGAGCCCGTCGTAGGGCGGGCTTCAGCCGACCGGCAGCGACGATCAAACACAAGGAGGAGACACCCGTGCTGAGCACGTTCCAGTATCCGAAGTTCGACTTTTCGCGCCCGCCGCTTGATGACGACCGGCACGCGGGACATTTCCCTGTGGTGATCGTCGGTGCCGGCCCGGTGGGTCTGTCCACCGCGATCGACCTTGCGCAGCAGGGCCAGCGCGTGGTGCTGCTCGACGATGGCGACACGGTGTCGATCGGTTCGCGCGGTGTGTGCTACGCCAAGCGCACGCTCGAGGTGCTCGACCGCCTGGGCTGCGGCGAGCCCATGGTGCAGAAGGGCGTGTCGTGGAACGTGGGCCGCACCTTCTTCCGCGAGGACGAGGTGTTCAGCTTCAACCTCTGCCCCGAACCCGACCATCACCGCCCGGGCATGATCAACCTGCAGCAGTACTACCTCGAGGACGAGCTGGTGAAGCGCGCCCGCGCGCTGCCGAACCTGGAGATGCACTTCCTCAACAAGGTGATCTCGGTGGTGCCGGGCGAGGACGCCGTCACCGTGCGGGTGGAGACCGAAGCCGGCCCCTATTCGCTCACCGCCGGCTGGCTGATCGCCGCCGACGGCGCGCGCAGTCCGATCCGCACCATGCTGGGGCTGGACATCGAAGGCAAGATCTTCATGGACCGCTTCCTCATCGCCGACGTGGTGATGAAGGCGGAATACCCGACCGAGCGCTGGTTCTGGTTCGACCCGCCCTTCCACCCCAACCAGTCGGTGCTGCTGCACCGGCAGGCGGACAACGTGTGGCGCATCGACTTCCAGTTGGGCTGGCAGGCCGATCCGGAAGAGGAGAAGAAGCCCGAGAACGTCATCCCGCGCATCAAGGCGATGCTGGGAGACAACAGGGAATTCGACCTGGAGTGGGTCAGCGTCTACACCTTCCAGTGCCGGCGCATGAACCGCTTCAACCACGGCCGTGTGCTGTTCGTCGGCGATTCGGCGCACCAGGTCTCGCCCTTCGGTGCGCGCGGCGCCAACTCGGGCATCCAGGACGCCGACAACCTGGCGTGGAAGCTCAAGCTGGTGATGGACGGCAAGGCGCCGGCCACGCTGCTCGACACCTATTCTGACGAGCGCGGCTACGCGGCGGACGAGAACATCATGAACTCGACCCGCTCCACCGACTTCATCACGCCCAAGAGCAACGTCAGCAAGACCTTCCGCAACGCGGTGCTGGGGCTGGCCGAGCACTATCCGTTCGCCCGCGCGCTGGTCAATTCCGGCCGCCTGTCGGTGCCGAGCTTTCTCGCCGACTCTCGCCTGAACACCGCCGACGAGGCGGCCTTCGCCGGCAACATGATCCCCGGCGCGCCGATGGATGACGCGCCCATCGAGGCGGCCGGCGGCCTGCATTGGCTGCTCGAGGCGGTGGGCAACCGCTTCCAGGTGCTGCACTACATGGAGGACGCTGCCGCACTGGATGGCGCCACCGCCGCTGTGTTCGCGCGGTTGGCCGATGCGCCCATTCCGGTGGAAGCGATCGTCGTCGCCGCGCGCGGCACCGCGCCGGGCGGGCTGAAGACGCTGACCGATGCCAAGGGCCGCATCCGCGAACGCTACGACCTGCAGCCGGGCACCACCTACCTGCTGCGCCCCGACCAGCATGTGGCGGCGCGCTGGCGCAGCCTCGATGCCGTCAAAGTCCACGCCGCCGTCGCGCGCGCGACCTGCAACGCCTGAGGGAGAGCGCCATGCCGCTGAACACCCAACCCAACCTGTCCGAGCCTGGGAAGCGCTACTTCCGCGCCTTCAGCCCCGGCGACGACTTCTACGAAGCGCTGATCGAGACCCACCGCGACCTCAGCGACGAGCAGAGCGCGATGGTCAACGCGCGCCTGATCCTGCTGCTGGCCAACCACGTCGGCGATATCTCGGTGCTGCGCGAGGCGATGCGGATCGCGCGCGAAGGCGTCTGAGCGAACGCACCGGACAAGGAGACTGCAATGAATCCGATCGTCAAGAAGATCCACCATGTCGCGTACCGCTGCAAGGACGCGCTCGAAACCGCGCGCTGGTACGAGCAGCACCTGGGCATGAAGCTGGTGCTGTCGATCGCCGAGGACGCGGTGCCGTCCACCGGCGAGCCCGATCCCTACATGCACATCTTCATGGATGCGGGCATGGGCAACATCCTCGCCTTCTTCGAGCTGCCCACGCGCGCACCGATGGGCCGCGACGAGAACACGCCGGCCTGGACGCAGCACCTGGCGCTGGAAGTTGATTCGATGGACACGCTGCAGGCGGCCAAGGCGCGCCTGCAGGCTGCGGGCATCGACGTCGTCGGGCCGACCGACCATGCGCTGTTCCAGTCGATCTACTTCTTCGACCCCAACGGCCACCGCCTGGAACTCGCCTGCAACACGCACCGCCCCGGCATGCTGGAGGCGCTCGACAAGGTGAAGTGGGACATGCTGGAAGAGTGGGGGCGGACCAAGAAGGCGCCCAAGCACGCGGCCTGGATGCACGACGGCAGCTACAAGGAGATGTTCAAGTGAAACTCGCCACGCTCAAGCAAGGCGGCCGCGACGGCACGCTGGTGGTCGTCAATCGCGACCTGACCCAATGCCAGGCGGTGCCCGACATCGCCCGCACGCTGCAGGCCGCGCTCGACGACTGGGACACGGCCGCGCCCAAGCTGCGCGAGGTGTACGAGGCGCTCAACAACGGCCACGCCCGCCACGCCCAACCCTTCGACCAGGCTGCCTGTGCCTCCCCCTTGCCGCGCGCTTACCAATGGGCCGACGGTTCGGCCTACATCAATCATGTGGAGCTGGTGCGCAAGGCGCGCAACGCCGAGATGCCACCGTCCTTCTACACCGACCCGCTGATGTACCAGGGCGGATCCGACAGCTTCATCGGCCCGCGCGACGCGGTGGTGGCCGACGAGGCCTGGGGCATCGACTTCGAGGCCGAGGTCACGGTGGTGACGGGTGACGTGCCAATGGGCGCCACGCCCGCAGAGGCGGCGAAGGCGATCCGCCTGGTGATGCTGGTGAACGACGTCAGCCTGCGCAACCTGATCCCCAACGAGCTGGCGAAGGGCTTCGGCTTCTTCCAGAGCAAGCCGGCCTCCGCCTTCAGCCCGGTCGCGGTGACGCCGGACGAACTGGGCGACGCGTGGAAGGAGGCCAAGGTGCATCTGCCGCTGGTGGTGCATCTGAACGGCACGCTGTTCGGCAAGCCGGAGGCCGGCGTGGACATGACCTTCGACTTCGGCCAGCTCGTCGCCCATGTGGCGAAGACGCGCGAGCTGGAAGCGGGCTCAATCATCGGTTCGGGCACGGTGTCGAACAAGCAGGGCGACCTGTGGGGCTCGTCGATCGAGCATGGCGGCGTGGGCTACTGCTGCCTGGCCGAAGTGCGCACCTACGAGACGATCGAGCAGGGCAAGCCGGCCACCCCCTTCATGCGCGACGGCGACGTTGTGCGCATAGAGATGTTCGATCGCGAGGGACGCAACGTCTTCGGCACGATCGAGAACCGGGTGGCGGCGATCAAGGGCTGAGGCGATGAAGCTCTACACCTATTTCCGCAGCTCGGCCGCGTTTCGCGTCCGCATCGCACTGAACCTGAAGGGGCTTGCGTACGACGCGGTGCCGGTGCATCTGGCGCGCGGCGGCGGCGAGCAGCACCAGCCCGGCTACCGGGCGCTGAACCCCGCCGGCCTGGTGCCGGCGCTGGAGGTAGACGGGCAGGTGCTGACGCAGTCGCTGGCGATCATCGAGTACCTGGACGAAACTCACCCGCAGCCGCCGTTGCTGCCCGGTTCGCCGGCCGATCGGGCGCGCATCCGCGCCATCGCCCAGGCCATCGCCTGCGACATCCACCCGATCAACAACCTGCGCGTTTTGCAGTACCTGCAGCGGGAACTCGGGGCGAACGACGCGCAGAAGAACGCCTGGTACCGGCACTGGATCGAGGTCGGGCTTGCGGCGGTGGAAGCGATGCTGGCGGACGATGCGCGCACCGGCGCGTTCTGCCATGGCGACACGCCGACGCTGGCCGATTGCTGCCTGGTGCCGCAGGTGTTCAACGCGCGGCGCTTCGACTGCAGCCTCGAACCGTATCCGACGATCACGCGCATTGCGGCGCGCTGCGAGTCGCTGGAGGCCTTCCGCAAGGCGGCGCCGGCCAATCAGCCGGATGCCGAATAGGGGGAGGGTGGAGCAGGTCGCGCAGGCGAGGGCGCGAAGGGGCGCGAAGGATGCGCTCCCCGCGCCTAGACGCCCCAGGTGACCGGCACGCCTTCCTTCTGCGCCGCCTCGAGCATGTCGAGCAGCGGCCAGGCGCGTTGAGCGAAGCCGACCGGCGCGGCCATGCCGGTGCGCCCGGCTTCGCGGTCGGCGGCCTCGCTGGCTTCGGTGCGCGCGGCCTGGCGGGCGCGGTCTTCGTCGATGGCGGCGCGCAGGCTGGCGATGGCGGCCGGCAACTGCTCGACGGTGACGATGCCCTTGGCGTCCTCAGGGTCCTTGCCGAGGACGGCGATGAGCTTCTTCGCGGTGTCGCCGAACATGATGACGTCGGCGCTGGCAGCGGATTTGAACGTGACCAGCATGTCTCTTCCCCTCACAGTCCTTTCACGGCGTAGATGCCCGGCGCGTTGCGCCAGTAGCCCTTGTAGTCCATGCCACAGCCGAACAGGAAGCGGTCGGCGATGTCCAGGCCGGTGAAGTCGGCGCGCATGCCGGGGTAGGCCTTGCGTCCGTGCTCCTTGTGTACCAGCACCGCGGATAGCACCTCGCGCGCGCCTTCGGCCTTCAGGTAATCGATGATCGCGGCCAGCGTGTGGCCTTCGTCGAGAATGTCGTCCAGCACCAGCACCGTGCGGTCGCGCAGATCCAGCGTCGGGCGCACGCGCCAGTCGAGCATCGCACCCTTGAGCGCGTGGCCGTAGCGGGTGGCATGGAGGTAGCCGACTTCGAGCGGGAAGGGCAGGCGCGGCAGGATGCGGCCGGCAAGGATCAGGCCGCCGTTCATCACCGTATAGACGATGGGGTTGGTGTCGGCGAGGCGCGCGGTGATCTCGCCCGCCATGCGGTCGAGCGCGGCTTCGACGCTCGCGGCATCGGCGAGGCAGTCGGCCTCGGCCAGCGCGCGCTCCACTTCTTCGAGATTGATGGGCATGTCAGCCTTGTTTCCGTGTCCTGGTCGGTTCAGCCCAGCATGGCGCGCAGGCGCCCAAGCAGGCGCAGCAGCACCGAGGCGATGGCGGGATTGAGGGCGGCGCCACGGGCGCCGCGCAGGCGACGCCACAGCAGCCAGCCCACCCACGCGCGCTGGACCAGCCGGAAAGCGCGGCGCGGCCGTGTGGCGAGCAGCACCAGGGCGGCGATCGACAGCATCGGCGCCTTTTCGCGCGCCCATTGCACTCCACTGTGGAAGTGGTCGCGAAGGCGGTCGGCCGTGTCCAGGACGGAATCGACCGTCGCCAGGTGTCGCTGCAGCTCGCTGCGCTCGGCATCTGCCCGCATCTGCAGCCGCTGCTTGCGCAACGCAAGTTCGAGGATGCGCGGGTTCATTCCCTGTGCTGTGCTGCGTCGCGATCACGAGCGAGTTCGGCCAGGCTGGCGGCGAATAGCCGGCTGCCGCGTCGCAGCTCGCGCGCGGCATTGGTCGCCGTCAACAGGCCGCCGCCGAGAAACACTGCGCAGGCCAGCCCGAGCGCGAGCAGGCGGTGCGCTTCCCAGAACAGCACGGTGAGGAACACCGCCACGAAGACAAGGCCGAAGCCCAGCAAAACCGCCGACAACAAGGTGTTGAACAGCAGGCTGACGATGCGCAGCTTTTCTTCCTGCACCTCGACAGAAAGCAACTCGAGCCGGGTCTGCACGGCGTGCAGCCCGGTATCGAGGAGGCCGTGAAGGCTCTCGCTCAGGCGAGGTCTCGGCGCGTCACTCATGCTTGAGTCGGCTCGTGCAGCCGGCAGGGATGCCGCTGGAAAAAATCGAGCAGATCAACGACGGCCGGCCAGCAGGCCGAGCAGGAAGGCAACGCCGGCGGCGACGCCGACCGACTGCCAGGGGTGATCGTGCACATAGTCGTCGGTGGCACGCGCCGCCTTCTTGCTGCGGTCGATCAGCGCGGCCTCGGCGTCGGCGATGCGTTCCTTGGCCACGGCAAGACGATCGCCGAGGCGGCTGCGCACGTCGGTGAGCTTCTCGCCTGCCTGGCCGGCCGTGAGCTTGAGCAGCTCTTCCGCATCGGCGACGACCACTTTCAGGTCGCTGACGAGCTTGTCCCTGGACGGATTGTTGGTTTCACTCATGACATTCTCCATAACCTGGTTTTATGACGTTTGAGCTGCGCGGGCGTTTCAGGTCAACGCTAACCCCATTGGCCCGCGAAGGCAATTCCCGCTCGCCGTGAAGCAGTGGGGGCGGTGGCATGGAAAGGCCGAGGGGAATCCCGGGTGGCGGCGTGAATAAGTTACGATAATTTAATGATTAAATCCTATAATCTCGAAATTCTGGTCCTGCAGCATCGCCCACAAGAAGCGAGTCAGCGGCGACAGAGTTTCGAATACGCATTTCAACACCATCGTTCAACGAGACGAGGAGACAATCCCATGAAGCCCACCAAGCACATCATCGGCGCCACCGCTCTTGCCCTGGCGCTGGGCGCCGCGTTCGGCAGCGCGCAGGCGGACGACAAGGTCAAGGTCGGCCTGATGCTGCCGTCGACCGGAACCTACGCGGCGCTCGGCGCGGCGATCACCAACGGTTTCAAGCAGTTCGTCGCCGAGAACGGCGGCAAGCTGGGCGGCCGCGAGGTGGAGTACTACGCGGTGGACGACGAGTCCGATCCGGCCAAGGCGACGGAGAACGCCAACAAGCTGGTCAAGCGCGACAAGGTCGATGTGCTCGTCGGCACGGTGCATTCCGGCGTGGCGCTGGCCATGGCCAAGGTGGCCCGCGACAACAAGACGCTGATGATCGTGCCCAACGCCGGCGCCGACGAACTCACCGGCCCGCTGTGCGCGCCGACCCTGTTCCGCTCTTCCTTTACCAACTGGCAGCCGGCCTACGCGATGGGCAAGGTCGCGGCGGAGAAGGGGCACAAGAAGGTGGTGACGCTGACCTGGAAGTACGCCGCAGGCCAGCAGTCGACCGACGGCTTCAAGGAAGCGTTCGAGCAGGCGGGCGGCAAGGTCGTCAAGGAAATGACGCTGCCCTTCCCGAACGTCGAGTTCCAGCCTTTCCTGACCGAGATCGCCGCGCTCAAGCCTGACGCGGTGTATGTGTTCTTTGCCGGCGCCGGTGCGGCGAAGTTCGTGCGCGACTACCAGGCGGCGGGTCTGAAGGCCTCCATTCCGCTCTATGGCGCGGGCTTCCTGACCGATGGCACGCTGGAGGCGATGGGCGATGCCGGCAAGGGCTTGCTGACCACGCTGCACTACGCCGACGGTCTCGATAACAAGAAGGACGCGGCCTTCCGCCTGAACTACGCCAAGACCTACAAGATGCAGCCCGACGTCTACGCGGTGCAGGGCTATGACGCCGCCCAGCTCTATCAGGCAGGACTCGCGGCCGCTGGCGGCGACCCTTCGAAGCAGGAGGCCGTCATCAAGGGCATGGAGGCCGCCAAGATCGACAGCCCGCGCGGTGCCTTCACCCTGTCGAAGGCGCACAACCCGGTGCAGGACGTCTATCTGCGCCAGGCCGAGGGAACGCAGAACAAGGTCGTTTCCACCGCGATCAAGGGCCTCGCCGATCCGGCACGCGGCTGCAAGATGTAAGCGCGCCAGCGGCGCCTGCGGGCGCCGCATTCCCTCATTCTGTCCCCCGGCGCGCATGAAGCATGCCTGCCGGCTCGGAGTTCGTGATGGATTTCGCCACTTTCCTGATCCAGACGCTGAACGCGCTGCAATACGGCCTGCTGCTGTTTCTCGTCGCCAGCGGCCTGACGCTCGTGTTCGGCATCATGGGCATCATCAACCTGGCGCACGGCAGCTTCTACATGATCGGCGCCTACCTCGCCTTCGTGCTGACGAGCGCCACCGGCAGCCTGGTGCTGGCGATCGTGCTCGGCATTCCGCTGGCGCTGCTCTTCGGCGCCTTCCTCGAATGGCTGCTGTTTTCGCACCTCTACAAACGCGACCACCTCGAGCAGGTGCTGCTCACCTACGGCCTGATCCTGGTGTTCGAGGAGCTGCGCAGCCTGCTCGTGGGTAACGACGTGCATGGCGTGAACATTCCCGCCTTCCTCGATGCATCGATCCGGCTCACCGAGGTGATGACCTATCCGGTGTATCGGCTGGCCGTGTCGGCAGTGTGCGTCGTGCTGGCCGTGGCGCTCTACTTCGTCATCCAGCGCACCCGTCTGGGGATGATGATCCGCGCCGGCAACGACGACCGCACCATGGTCGAGGCGCTGGGCATCAACATCAACATGATCTACCGCGTCGTGTTCGCGCTTGGCGTCGCGCTCGCCGCGCTCGCCGGCATGCTGGCCGCGCCGATGTCGTCGGTGTTCCCGAACATGGGCAGCCAGGTGCTCATCATCTCCTTCGTGATCGTCGTCATCGGCGGCATCGGCTCGGTGTGGGGCGCGCTGGTGGCCGCGCTCATCGTCGGTTTTGCCGACACTTTCGGCAAGGTGCTGCTGCCGGAGATCTCGGGAATGATCGTGTACCTGGTGATGGCGGTGGTGCTGCTGTGGCGTCCCGAAGGCATCCTGAAGAAGGGCTGAGACGATGAACGCGCAAGCTTCCCTGATCTTCAAGCTGGTGGCGCTGGCCGTCCTGGCCTGCGTGCCGCTGAGTGGCGAATCCTTCTACGTCGAGATGATCTCCAAGATGCTGGTGATGGCGATCTTCGCCATGAGCCTCGACCTGCTGGTGGGTTTCACCGGCCTGGTCAGCTTCGGCCATGCAGCCTACTTCGGCATCGCCGCCTACGCGGCGGCGCTGCTGAGCCCGAAGTACGACGCCGGCAACCTGTGGCTGCTGCTGCCGGGGGCGGTCGGCCTGTCGGCGCTGGCGGCCTTCGTGATCGGGCTCTTCGTGCTGAGGACGAAGGGCATCTACTTCATCATGGTGACGCTCGCCTTCGCCCAGATGGCGTACTTCGTGTTCCACGACACGCCGGTGGGCGGCGGCTCGGACGGCATCTACCTGAACGTGAAGCCGTCGGCGGCGATCGGCGGCTGGGAGCCGTTCGACCTGGGCAACGGCACCCACCAGTACTACTTCATCCTCGCGCTCATGGTGCTGGTCTATCTGTTCCTGCGCCGGGTGCTGCAATCGCCCTTCGGCCGGGTGCTGGTCGGCATCAAGAGCAACGAGCACCGCATGCAGTCGATGGGCTACCTGACCTATCGCTACAAGCTGGGCGCGTTCACGCTGGCCGGTGCGCTGGGCGGCGTGGCGGGCTTCCTGTACGCGGTGCTGTTCGGCTTCGTGACGCCCGAGCTGCTGTCCTGGCACGAGTCGGGCAATGTGCTGCTGATGGTGATCCTGGGCGGCATGGGCAATCTGGTGGGCGCGGTCGTCGGTGCCTTCGCCTTCGAGGGCATGCGCGGCGTGTTCGAGAGCTGGACGGAACACTGGCAGTTGCTGATGGGCGGCGTGATCGTGGCGCTGGTGCTGTTCCTGCCGGGCGGCTTGTCGAGCTTGCCGGCGCGCATCCGCCGCGCGCTGCAGGGAGGAGAGGCGAAATGAGCGCAGCGAAGACCAACGAAGTGCTGCTCGAGGCGAAGAAGCTCACCCGCCGCTTCGGCGGCCTGGTCGCCAACCAGGACATCAGCGTCACCGTCGCGCGCGGCGCGATCCATGTGCTGCTCGGGCCCAACGGCGCCGGCAAGTCCACCTGCATCAACATGCTGTCGGGCGACCTGCCGCCGAGCGAAGGCACGATCACCTTCATGGGCCGCGACATCACCGGCCTGTCTGCCGCGCAGCGTTCGCGGGTGGGCATCGGCCGCAGCTACCAGCGCACCAACATCTTTCCTCAGTTCACCGTGCTGGAGAACGTCCGCCTTGCAGCGCAATCGCGCAACCAGCAACCGTGGCGCATCTTCAGCAAGGCGATGGAGCAGAAGTGGGCGCTGGACAAGGCCCACGCCTGCATCGAGGAAGCCGGCCTGGGCAAGCGCGCGGACTGGGTGTCGGGCGTGCTGAGCCACGGCGAGCAGCGCCAGCTCGAGATCGCCATGGTGCTCGCGACCGATGCGCAGGTGCTGCTGCTCGACGAGCCGCTCGCCGGCATGGGCTCGGACGAGTCGGCGAAGATGGTGGAGCTGCTGAAGAAGCTGCGCGCCACGCGCGGCATCCTGCTCGTCGAGCACGACATGGACGCGGTGTTTGCGGTCGCCGACGTGATCACGGTGATGGTCAATGGCCAGATGCTGGAATCCGGCCCGCCCGCCCAGATCCGGGCGAGCGTGGCGGTGCAGCAGGCTTACCTGGGAACGGAGGAGAGCTTCCATGTCTAACATGCTGCTCGAAGGCAAGGAGCTGCATACCTACTACGGCGCCAGCCACATCCTGCACGGCATCGACTTCCATATCCGCCAGGGCGAGGGCATCGCCCTGATGGGGCGCAACGGCATGGGCAAGTCCACGCTGATCAAGAGCATGCTCGGCCTCGTGCGCCCTCGGCACGGGCGCGTGCTGGTGCGCGGCGACGACTACACGCGCGCGCCCACCTATCGCACCGCGCAGCAGGGCATCGCCTACGTGCCTGAAGGGCGCGGCATCTTCAAGAGCCTGACGGTGCGCGAGAACCTGCTGATGTCGGCGCGTGTCGGCGTGGATGGCCAGCGCAACTGGACCTTCGACCGTGTGATGGAGACCTTCCCGCGGCTGGGCGAGCGCATCAACAATGGCGGCTGGCAGTTGTCGGGCGGCGAGCAGCAGATGCTCACCATCGGCCGCGCGCTGATGACCAATCCCGACCTGCTGATCCTGGACGAGGCCACCGAAGGCCTGGCGCCGCTGATCGCGATGGAGATCTGGCGCATCGTCAAGGAGATCCGCAAGACCGGCATCGCCACGGTGATCGTCGACAAGAACCACACGGCGGTCACCAGCATCTGCGACCGCGCGATGATCCTGGTGAAAGGCGAGGTGGTTTTCGACGGCACCAGCGACGAGATCCGCGCCAACCCCGACCTGATCCAGAAGCACCTTGGCGTGGGGCACTGAGGAGAATCGGCATGAAGAAGTCACTGTCCATCATCCACGATGAACACCGCGCGATCGCGGCCATGATGCACGGCCTGCGCCAGATCGTCGCCGGCATCGAGGCGGGCCGGCTCAAGCCCGACTTTGCGCTGTTCCGCGACATGGTCGAATACATCGACAAGGTGCCGGAGCGGGTGCATCACCCGAAGGAAGACCAGTACCTGTTCGCGCGGCTGCGCACCCGCTGCGCCGACGCGCTGCCGGTGATCGAGGCGCTGGAGGCGGAGCACCGCATCGGCGATGCGCGCATCCGTGCCCTGGAGACCGCGATGCAGCAGTACGAGCAGGCTGGCCAGGCAGGTTTTGCGGGCTTCAAGGCGGCGGTGAACGAATACGTCGAGGCCGAGTGGAAGCACATGAACCGGGAGGAGCACGAGGTCTTCCCGCTCGCCGAAAAGCACCTCGCCGACGAGGACTGGACGGCGATCGACGCGGCCTTCCTGTCCAACCAGAACCCGTGGCAGGGCGAGGCAGGGCAATACCAGAAGCTGTTCTCGAAGATCGTCAACATCGCCCCGGCGCCGGTCGGGCTGGGGCCGAGCTGAGTGCGTGCCGGCCGGGCGCCGCCAGGGCGGCCGGCCGTCAGGTCAGCGACCAGTCGTAATCGACCGTCAGCGGCGCGTGGTCGCTGAAACGCTGCTCCTTGTAGACGCTGGCTGTCTTCGCGCTGTGGCCGATGCCGGGCGTCGCCAGGTGGTAGTCGATGCGCCAGCCGACGTTCTTCGCCCACGCCTGGCCGCGGTTGGACCACCAGGTGTAGCTGTCGCCGCTCGCGTCCGGATAAAGCTGGCGATACACGTCCACCCAGCCCTGGCCATCGAACAGCCCCGACAGCCAGGCGCGCTCCTCGGGCAGGAAGCCCGAGTTCTTCTGGTTGCTCTTCCAGTTCTTGAGGTCGATCTCGCGGTGGGCGATGTTCCAGTCGCCGCAGATCACCACTTCGCGCCCGCTGGCGCGCAGGTCCGCGAGGTGTGGCGCGAAGCGTTCCATGAAGCCGAACTTGATCTGCTGCCGCTCTTCCGAGCTGGAGCCCGACGGCAGGTACAGCGACACCACTGACAGCGGGCCGAAGTCGAGCTGCAGGTAGCGGCCTTCGGCGTCGATGTCGGCGATGCCGAGGCCTTCGACCACCCGGTCGGGTGTGTGCCGGCTGTAGATGCCGACGCCACTGTAGCCTTTCTTCTCGGCGTGATGAAACCAGCCTTCGTAGCCGGCCGGCGCGCGCATCGCCTCGCTCATGTCGCCTGCCTGGGCCTTGAGTTCCTGCACGCAGACGAGGTCAGCGTCCTGCGCCGGCAGCCAGTCGAGGAATCCCTTGGTGGTGGCGGAGCGGATGCCGTTGAGGTTGAGGGAGATGATGCGTAACATGGACGGGTTTCCAATTCTTTGCTGCACTGCAGCCTGAATCGTGGATTTTAGCCGGGATTTCATCGCACTCGCCTGTCGCAAGGGCGTCCTCCGCTTCGGTGCCTTCGTCACCAAGGCCGGGCGCAATTCGCCTTATTTCTTCAATGCGGGCCTGTTCGACGACGGGGAGTCGTTCCGCGAGCTGTGCGGTTTCTACGCGCGCTCCATCCGCGCGTCCGGCGTCGCCTGCGACATGCTGTTCGGGCCGGCATACAAGGGCATTCCGCTGGTGGCGGGCGCCGCCATCCGACTGGCCGAGGACGGCGTGAACCTGCCGTTCGCCTTCAACCGCAAGGAAGCCAAGGACCATGGCGAGGGCGGCACCCTGATCGGCGCGCCGCTGGCCGGCCGCGTCCTGATCCTCGACGACGTCATCTCTGCGGGCACCTCGGTGCGAGAATCGGTCGACATCATCCGCGCCGCGGGCGCCAGCCCAGCGGGCGTGGTGATCGCGCTGGATCGCATGGAGCGCGGCAAGGGGACGCTGTCGGCGGTGCAGGAAGTGGCGGAAACCTTCGGCATTCCAGTCATCGCCGTCGCAACGCTCGAGGATCTGATCTCCTTCCTGGCCGACAGCCCGGAGCTCGCCGCCAACCTCGACGCAGTGAAGGCCTATCGGGAAACCTATGGGATCGCGTCGACTCGCTGACTTCGCGCTTGCCGCCGGCCTCATCCTGCCGCTTGGCTGGGCTCTGCCGGCCGCCGCGCAGGTGACGGCGAAGAGCATCTACTGCTGCGAAGTGGGCGGTCAGCCGATCTGCGGCGACGTGCTGCCGCCGGCCTGCTATGGGCGTGGATACCGCGAGCTCAGCCCGCAGGGCACGATCCGGCGCGAAGTGCAGGCGCCGCTTTCGGCAGACGAAGTCGCGCGGCGCGAGGATGAATTGCGCCGTCGGCGGCTGGCCGACGCCGAGGCGCTCAAGCAGCAGCGCATCGACCGCGCCCTGCTCGAGACCTATCGCAGCCTGGACGATCTGGACGCGCGGCGCGGCCGGGCACTCGCCGAGCTCGACCACTCCATCGAAACCCTGCGCCAGCGCGAAGCCGATCTCATTCAACGCCAGCGTGACCTGATCCGCGAGTCCTCGCTGAGCGACTCGCGCCAGGGGCGGCAGGACATCGCCGAGGACATCCGCAGCCTCGACAGCGAGATCGTCGCGCAGCGCACGGTCATCGACGTCAAGCAGCGCGAGCGCGAGGCGGTGCGAAGCCGCTTCGAGGAGGATCGGCGCCGCTATGTGGAATTGACCCAGCCGTCGTCGCGCTCGGCGACGCCACAGCCGATGCGGCGCTGATCGGCCACTGCAGCGCCGCTTGCCGCGCGCCGCGGCATCCATCCAGAGCCCATTTGCGGAATCGATCGATGAGCATTGCATCGCAAGGCGTGGTCCGCGCCGCCTGCCCGCACGACTGTCCCGACACCTGCGCGATGGAAGTCACCGTGGCCGACGGCCGCGCGGTGAAGATCCGCGGCGCGGCCGACATGCCCTTCACCAACGGCGCGCTGTGCACCAAGGTCGCGCACTATCTCGATCGCGTGTATTCGGACCAGCGCCTGCTGCATCCGATGAAACGTGTCGGACGCAAGGGCGAGGGGCGCTTCGAGCGCATCTCGTGGGACGAGGCGCTCGACACCATTGCCGCCAGGTTCCGCGACATCGCCGCCGATGATCCGCGCGCCATCCTGCCCTACAGCTACGCCGGCACCATGGGCCTGGTGCAGGGCGAGAGCCTGGACCGGCGCTTCTTCCATCGCCTGGGCGCATCGCTCCTCGACCGCACGATCTGCGCCTCGGCCGGCGCGCTGGGCTGGAAAGCGACGATCGGCGCATCCATCGGTACCGACCCCGAGGCGGTGGTCGATGCGAAGCTGATCCTGATCTGGGGCGGCAACCCGGTGGTGTCGAACCTGCACGGCTGGCGCTACCTGCAGGAAGCGAAGCGGCGCGGTGCCAAGCTCGTGTGCATCGATCCGCGCCGCTCGGAAACCGCGGCGAAGTGCGACGTTCATCTGGCGCCGTGGCCGGGAACGGACGGTGCGCTCGCATTGGCGATGATGCAGGTGCTGATCGCCGACGACCTGCTCGATCACGACTACATCGCCCGCCATACGACTGGATTCCCTCAACTCGCCGAGCGGGTGCGCGGCTGCACGCCGGAGTGGGCCGCACCGCTGACCGGCCTGCCGGTCGACGTCATCCGCAGCCTGGCGCGCGAATATGGTGACTGCCGCGGTGCGGCCAGTCCCTCGCTGATCCGGCTCAACTACGGCCTCAACCGCTGCGCCGGCGGTGGCATGGCGGTGCGCAACATCGCCTGCCTGCCGGCGCTGACCGGCGCCTGGCGTCACGCCGCCGGTGGCGCGCTGCTATCGACCTCGGGCAATTTCCCCATCGACCACAAGGCGCTGCAGCGGCCGGACCTGTATCCGCGCCAGGAAGGGCGCCCGCCGCGCACCATCAACATGGCCTTCATCGGCGAGGCGCTGCTCGAGGCACAGGAGCCGCCGATCCGCGCGATCTACGTCTACAACTCCAACCCGGTCGCGGTGGCGCCCGACAGCAACCGGGTGAAGGCGGGCTTCGCGCGCGAGGATCTGTTCTGCGTGGTGCACGAGCTGTTCCAGACCGACACCGCGGATTACGCCGACATCCTGCTGCCGGCTACCAGCCAGCTCGAGCATCGTGACGTCCATGGCACCTACGGTCACCTGTATGCGGTGGCGAATTTTCCGGCGATCGCGCCGCTCGGCGAAGCCAAGCCGAACACCGAAGTCTTCCGCCTGCTCGCCGAGCGCATGGGGTTTACCGAGCCGGCGCTGTTCGAACCCGACGAGAAGATCGCCGCAGCGGCCTTCCGCCTCGGCGACCGCCGTGCACTCGGCGTGACGCCGGCGGCGCTGGCGCAGCGCGGCTGGGGGCGGCTCAACCTGCCGCGGCCCTTCGCGCCCTTCGCCGAAGGTGGTTTCCCGACGCCCTCGGGCAAGTGCGAATTTCATTCCAGTCTGCTCGCCGCGATGGGGCAGGATCCGTTGCCGGCCTGGCATCCGCCGGCGGAGTCGCCGGTCAGCAATCCGGCGCTGGCGGCACGCTACCCGCTGGCGCTGATCACGCCGCCGGCGCGCAACTTCCTCAACACCAGCTTCGCCAACCTGCCGCGTTTTCGCGACGAAGAGGGTGGGCCGAGGCTGCAGATCCATCCCGACGATGCTGCCGCGCGCGGCATCGCCGACGGCGCGCGGCTGCGCATCCACAACGACCGCGGCGAGTTCCAGGCGCAGGCGGAGGTCACCACCGACGTGCGGCGTGGCGTGGTGGTGAGCCCGTCGGTGTGGTGGCAGAAGTTCTCCGGCGACGGCAACAACGCCAACGCGGTGACGTCGTCCGCGCCGACCGACATGGGCGGCGGGCCGATCTTCTACGACTGCCTGGTCGAGGTCGCGCGCGCATGAGGGACGAGGCGCAACTGCGTGCCGCGGCGGCGCTGCTGGCCGACGCGCGGCGCATCCTGTTCATCACCGGCGCCGGCATCTCGGCGGACTCCGGCCTGCCCACCTACCGCGGTATCGGCGGCCTCTACCATGAGCGGCTCACCGACGAAGGCCTGACGATCGAGCAGGCGCTGTCCGGCCAGATGATGGCTGCGCATCCGGAAGTCACCTGGAAATACCTGGCCGAGATCGAGGCCAACTGCCGCGGCGCGCGACCCAACATCGCGCACGACATCATCGCCGCGCTGGAGCGCGAGAAGCCCGGCACCTGGGTGCTGACGCAGAACGTGGACAGCCTTCACCACCTCGCCGGCTCGCGCAACCTGATCGAGATCCACGGCAGCCTGCACCGTCTGCGCTGCACCGAATGCCCGCATTCGCGCAGCATCCCCGACTTTGCCGGCATGCAGATCCCGCCGCTGTGCCCGGCCTGCGGCGGCATCATGCGCCCCAACGTGGTGCTGTTCGGCGAGGAACTGCCCGCGCGCGGCATCGAACGGCTCGAAGGCATCCTCGCCAACGGGCTCGACCTGGTCGTGTCCATCGGCACCACCAGCGTCTTCCCCTATATCGCCGGCCCGGTGGTGTGGGCGCGCCGCACCGGCGTCCCCACCATCGAGATCAATCCCGGCGTGACCGACGTCAGCCACATCGTCACCCACCACCTGCGCATGCGCGCCGCCGATGCGATGCCGGAGCTGTGGCGCCGCATGCATCCGCCGGAGCCGGCGGAAGACTGATACGCGGCAGCCCCTGGGAGAGGCGACTCGGGAGGGGCAGGCGACGCTCCAAGTCGCGCTCAAGCGCGCTCCTACAACACTGCGCCCCGCTGTAGGAGCGCGCTTGAGCGCGATCGCCGGCGATTACAGCAGCACGCGCTCGATACCGCCGTTATTGGCCTTGTTCACATACTCCGGCATCCAGTTCTCGCCCAGCAGGTGCTTTGCCAGTTCGACGACGATGTAGTCGGGCTCCACGCCGCCGGCGTCGTTGGCGTAGCGGTGCATGCCCTGCAGGCAGCTCGGGCAGGAGGTGAGGATCTTCACCTTTGCGTTCGGGTCGTCCTCGCGCAAGTTCGCCGCGCCCTTTTCGATTTCTTCCTGCTTGCGGAAACGCACTTGGGTCGAGATGTCGGGGCGCGCGACCGCCAGGGTGCCGGACTCGCCGCAGCAGCGGTCGGACAGGTCGACGCGCGTGCCCATCAGCTCGTTGGCCACCTTGATGCCCTGGTACTGCTTCATCGGGGTGTGGCAGGGCTCGTGGTACATGTATTTGACGCCCTGCACGCCGTCGAGCTTCACGCCCTTTTCCATCAGGTATTCGTGGATGTCGAGCAGGCGGCAGCCGGGGAAGATCTTCTCGAATTCGTACTTCTGCAACTGGTCCATGCAGGTGCCGCAGGACACGATCACCGTCTTGATGTCTAGATAGTTCAGCGTGTTGGCGACGCGGTGGAACAGCACGCGGTTGTCGGTGGTGATCTTCTGGCCCTTGTCCTCCTCGCCGGCGGCGGTCTGCGGATAGCCGCAGCACAGGTAGCCCGGCGGCAGCACCGTCTGCGCGCCGACGTGGTAGAGCATGGCCTGGGTGGCCAGGCCTACCTGGCTGAACAGGCGCTCGGAGCCGCAGCCGGGGAAGTAGAACACCGCCTCGGACTCGCCGTTGGCCTTCTGCGGGTCGCGGATCACCGGGATGACCTTGTCGTCCTCGATGTCGAGCAGCGCGCGGCTGGTCTTCTTCGGCAGGTTGCCGGGCATCGGCTTGTTGATGAAGTGGATCACCTGTGCCTTGATCGGCGCCTTGCCCAGCGTGGACGGCGGCGTCTTCACCTGCGGCTGAATCAGGCCGAGCTTCTTGCCGAGGTCGTGTGCGAAGCGCTGTGCCTTGTAGCCCCAGTCGATCATGCCGGTGCGGATCAGCTTGATGGTGGCTGGATCCTTGATCGTCAGGAAGGCCATCGCTGCTGCCTTGCCAGGGTTGAACGACTTCTTGCCCTGCTTGCGCAGCAGGTTGCGCATCTTGATCGACACGTCGCCGAAGTCGATGTCCACCGGACAGGGCTTCTCGCACTTGTGGCACACCGTGCAGTGGTCGGCCACGTCCTCGAACTCGGCCCAGTGCGCCAGCGACACGCCGCGGCGGGTCTGCTCCTCGTACAGGAAGGCCTCGATCAGCAGCGAGGTGCTGAGGATCTTGTTGCGCGGGCTGTACAGCAGGTTGGCGCGCGGCACGTGGGTGGAGCACACCGGCTTGCACTTGCCGCAGCGCAGGCAGTCCTTGATGTCGTGCGCGATGTCGCCGACGTCGGTCTGCTCCATGATGAGCGACTCGTGGCCCATCAGGTTGAAGCTGGGGGTGTAGGCGTTGTCGAGATTGCCGCCCTTCATCAGCTTGCCGCGGTTGAAGCGGCCTTCCGGGTCCACCTTCTTCTTGTAGGCCCAGAAGTTGGCCATCTCGTCGTCGCTGAGATAGTCGAGCTTGGTGATGCCGATGCCGTGCTCGCCGGAGATCACGCCATCCAGGCTGCGCGCCAGCGCCATGATGCGATCGACCGCGCGGTTGGCCGTCTGCAGCATCTCGTAGTGGTCGGAGTTCACCGGAATGTTGGTGTGCACGTTGCCGTCGCCGGCGTGCATGTGCAGCGCGACGAAGACGCGGCCGCGCAGCAGCTCGCGGTGGACGTCCTGGATGCGCGCCAGCACTGGCGCGAACACCGCGCCGTCGAAGCTATTCTTCAGCAGCGGGCGCAGCTCCTTCTTCCACGACACGCGGATCGAGTAGTCCTGCAGGCGGTGGAACAGGCGCGGGTTGTCGGCACGGTTGGTCAGCGGGCCGGCCTCGATGCCGTATTGGGCGAACTGCGGCTCGGCTTCGGCCAGCGGCAGGTCGAGGTTGTCGAGCAGCCACTGCCAGCGCGCGCGCACCGCGGCGATCTGCTCCAGCGCCGCCTGGCGGTGGTCGCCGATCAGCTCTTCCTTGGCGACATCGGCATCGCCGGCGTCGAGCGGCAGATCGCCCTGCAGGAACTCGGTGAGCGCGTCGCACAGGTCGATCTTGTTGCGGGTCGACAGCTCGATGTTGATGCGCTCGATGCCATCGCAGTATTCGCCCATGCGTGGCAGCGGGATGACCACGTCCTCGTTGATCTTGAACGCGTTGGTGTGGCGCGAGATCGCCGCCGTCTTGCTGCGCTCGAGCCAGAAGCGCTTGCGCTGCTCGGGGCTGACGGCGATGAAGCCTTCGGCGCCGCGTGCGTTGGTCATGCGCACGACCTCTGAGGCAGCGGCCATCACCGCGTTCTCGTCGTGGCCGACGATGTCGCCGATCAGCACCATCTTGGGACGGCCATGGCGCTTGGCCTTGGTGGCGTAGCCCACCGCCTTCACGTAGCGCTCGTCGAGGTGCTCGAGGCCGGCCAGCAGCACGCCGGCGGCGTTGCCGGCACCGCCCGGCTTGAACCAGTCGGTGATCTCGACGATGGCCGGCACCGCCTCGCGCACCTGGCCGAAGAACTCCAGGCACACGGTGCGGGTGTGCGGCGGCATCTTGTGCAGCACCCAGCGCGCCGCGACGATGAGGCCATCGGTGCCTTCCTTCTGCACGCCCGGCACGCCGCCGAGGAACTTGTCGGTGACGTCCTTGCCCAGGCCGATCTTGCGGCAGCTCGCGCCGGGCAGCGACAGAATTTCCTCGCCCAGCGGCTTGTAGCTCAGGCCGTCGAAGCGGCGCAGGCGGAAACGGACCGTTTCCTGCTCGTGGATCTTGCCGAAGTTGTGGTCGAGGCGCTCGACTTCCAGCCAGTTGCCGTCCGGCGTGACCATCTTCCACCACGCCAGGTTGTCCAGCGCGGTGCCCCATAGCACCGCCTTCTTGCCACCGGCGTTCATCGCGATGTTGCCGCCGATGCAGGACGCGCTGGCCGAGGTCGGGTCCACCGCGAACACGCGGCCTGCAGCAGCAGCCGCTTCGGCGACGCGCTCGGTGACGACGCCGGCGCCGGTGCGGATGGTGGCGTAGGGCTGGGCCATCGGCCCGTCGATGCCGGGCAGCACGATCTCTTCCACCGCGCTCATCGCCAGCAGCTTCTCGGTGTTGATCACCACCGAACTGGCATCCAGCGGAATGGCGCCGCCGGTGTAGCCGGTGCCGCCGCCACGCGGGATGATGGTCAGCCCGAGCGCGATGCATTCGCGCACCAGCGGGGCCATCTCTTCCTCGGTGTCGGGGTAGAGCACGACGAAGGGGTATTCCACGCGCCAGTCGGTGGCATCGGTGACGTGCGACACGCGCGCATGGCCGTCGAAGCAGATGTTGTCGCGCCGCGTGTGACGTGCCAGCGCCTTCAGCGCGGCCTTGCGGCGGCGCGCGGTGGCGTCGAACCAGCGCTCGAACTCGCCGATGGCCTCGCGCGCGCGGGCGATCAGCAGCGCCACGCGGTCGTTGCCCTGGCGGCGGGATTCGATCGCGTTGAGGCGGTGGTTCAGCGCGCCGATCAGCGCCTCGCGCCGCTCGCGGCTGTCGAGCAGGTCGTCTTCCAGGTAGGGGTTGCGGCGCACCACCCAGATGTCGCCCAGCACCTCGTACAGCATGCGCGCCGACCGCCCGGTGATGCGCTCGCCGCGCAGCTCGTCGAGCACCGACCAGGCTTCGGCGCCGAGCAGGCGGATCACGATCTCGCGGTCGGAGAACGAGGTGTAGTTGTAGGGGATTTCTCGCAGGCGTTGCGTCATGGGCGTAGCTGAAACGACGGCTTGGGAACTCCAGATTCTAGCAAACGCAGTGCACCATGCGGGGAAATCAAGACCTTGCACGAAGTAGGGGAGATCCGCGCCGTTCCGCGGTCCGCGGAGGGTTCGGTTGAGGGGTGCAGCGCCACTCGGAGCGGCTCTCTCGAATATTTCTTTGACATTAAAATATGACGAACGCAGAATCTCGGCGTCCCTCTGGACGACATCCACATCAATGGAGACCGAAATGATGAAGAAGGTTCTGTCCGCGGTTGCCGCATCCTGCGCCCTGCTGGCGCTCGCCCCGGCCGACGCCCTCGCCGGCGCGCAGCAGGAAAGGATGAAGCGTTGCAGCCAGGAAGCGCGCGAGCAGACGCTCAAGGGTGATGCGCGCAAGGCGTTCATGAGCACCTGCCTGAAGGGCAAGCATGCGCAGGAGGCCGGTGCGGAAGCGGCGCCGGTGGCCGCCGAGCGCAAGGCCTCGGCGCCCGCGACCGAGGCACAGGCCACGGCTCAAGCCCCGGCGAAGCGCGCCGATACCGCCAAGCGCAAGGCCTGCAACCAGGCCGCCACCGAGCAGACGCTGCGCGGGGCAAAGCGCAAGACCTTCATGGAGGAATGCATGAGCGCGTGAGGTCGCGGCTCGGGGGCGGCGCAGGCCGCCCCTGAAGGAGCCGCGGCGGAGCCGGGGTGCTGAGGACGCACCTTCTCAGGCGGATCTCCGCCAGGTGAATGACGGTTCAGACGATGTCGAAGAACACCAGGTCGCGCTCGATCTCGCCTGCCGAAAAGCCACAGCCGATGCGGCCGGGGCCACGCAGTGGAATCTCGCCGTGCTTGACGCAGGTCTCGCGCGCACCGTCGACCGAAACGTAGGTGCCGTTGGAACTGTCATCGACCAGTATGAAGCCGTCGCGGCGGCGTTCGATGCGGGCGTGCTGGCGCGAGGCCCGCGGATCCATGATGACCACATCGTTGCCGAGTTCGCGCCCGATTAGCAGCACCGGGCGCTGCTCCTCGACGAAGAGGACGTCCTGCTGGTGGCGCAGCCGCAGTCGTTGCGACAGACGCACGGTCGGCGGCAGCGAGGTGACCATGCCCGCGCGCTGCCCCACCGCATGGACGGGCACGCCCAGCGCATCGATTTCAGCGCTGCGGATCTCCTGCGGGTTTGCCGCGTGCCGTGCGGCCGGCGTGAGCAGCAGCACCGCCGGGCCGCTGACCAGGGCCTGTTCGTGCCGCGCGAGCTTGGCCAGCCGCTGCGCCAGCGCGGGGCCGTGGCCCTGGGTGGGATCGGATTCCACCATGCCGTAGTGCAGGCCGATGCAGACCGTCTGCCGCGTGCCGCTCAGGGGCGGCAGGCTGCGCACTCGGTCCAGGATCTCGCAGGCGGCCAGGATGCCACTGTCGCAGCGCTCGAAGCCGGCGAGGACGGAATCGGCGCGACTGTCGATGACGGTGCCGCCATGGCTGTCGATGGATCGCTCGATGCGCCGCATGCAGCGATCCAGCGCGTGTGCGGCCTCGTCCGCACCCAGGCGCGCAGCGAGGCGCGCATCGCTGGGAAGCGTCGCGGCGAGGACACACAGATTCTTGCGCTCGGACATCGGGAGGGCGTCGGTTGGCGTGAAAAGCCTCGGGAAACCGGGGAATGATGATGAAACGCCCCCGCCGATGCAAGGGCTCGCCACGCGCTTCAGTCGTCGCTCGGATGCAGCCCGAAGAAGCGCACCGCTTCGCCCGCCGGGCGCGGGAACTCGGGCGGATCGAAGGCGGTGTCCCCTTCCTCCACCCGCGTCTGCTGCGTCAGGCCGACGAAATCGAACAGTTTCGCGTCGGCGAGGTGGGAGGGCACGACGTTCTTCAGCGAGGTCGCCAGCGATTCGATGCGGCCCGGATAGTCGCGTGCCCAGCCCTGCAGCATTGCCTTGATCTGCTTGCGCTGCGCGTTCTCCTGCGAGCCGCACAGGTTGCAGGGGATGATGGGGTAGTCCATGGCGCGCGCGAAGCGGGCGATGTCGTTCTCGGCACAGTAGGCCAGCGGCCGGATCACGACGTTCTCGCCGTCGTCGCTCACCAGCTTGGGCGGCATGGCCTTGATCTTGCCCCCGAAGAACATGTTCAGGAACAGCGTTTCCAAGATGTCGTCGCGGTGGTGGCCGAGCGCGATGCGGGTGGCGCCGATCTCCTTCGCGGTGCGGTAGATGATGCCGCGGCGCAGGCGCGAGCACAGCGAGCAGGTCGTCTTGCCCTCGGGGATCTTGTCCTTGACGATGGAGTAGGTGTCCTCGGTGACGATGCGGTACTCGACGCCGATCGACTCGAAGTACTGCGGCAGGATGTGATCGGGGAAGCCGGGCTGCTTCTGGTCGAGGTTCATCGCCACGATGCGGAAGTCCACCGGTGCGCGCTCACGCAGCGCCAGCAGGATGGACAGCAGCGTGTAGGAATCCTTGCCGCCCGATACGCAAACCAGCACGGTGTCGCCATCGCCGATCATGTTGTAGTCGGCGATCGCCTCGCCCACATTGCGCTCGAGCTTCTTCTTCAGGCGCAGGAAGGTGTTGGAGTGGCGGTTGCCGGCGGCGTCGGCGGGCTGGGCGGGGGCGAGGGCGACGGTCACGTGCGGGCTCGAGCTGGAAAATGTTGCGGAATTATACATTTACCGCGCCAAACCGCCTCACAGGTGGATGCTGCGGCCACCGTCCACCGCGAGGATCTGGCCGGTGATGTAGGGCGCATCCAGCAGCAGGAAGCGCACCGTGCGGGCGATGTCGGCCGGGCTGCCGGTGCGCTGCAGCAGGGTGTGGGCGACGATGCGCGCGCGCTCCTCGGGCGGAAACTGGCCGTCCTCGGGCCAGTCGATCGGCCCCGGAGACACGCCATTCACCCGCACCTCGGGCGCCAGCTCCAGCGCCAGCGCCCGCGTCAGGCCGGCCAAACCCGACTTGGCGACCGAATACAGCAGGTAGTGGCGCAGCGGCTGCTCGGCATGGATGTCGACGATGTTGACGATGGCGCCCCGCGTTTCCCGCAGCGCCGGCGCCAGGGCCTGGCTCAGGAACAGCGGTCCCTTCAGGTTGGAGCCGATGAGATCGTCCCAGGCGGCGCGGTCGATGCGGCCGACTTCGGTGGGGAAGAAGCTGGAGGCGTTGTTGACGAGGCCGTCGAGGCGGCCGTAGCGCGCCAGCACCGCCTGCGCGACACGCTCCGGCACGCCGTCGACGGCGAGATCGCCGCCCACGGTGAAGGCCGAGCCAGGGCGTGCGATGTCGAGCTCGGCGGCCAGCCGCTCGGCCGCGGTGGCGCTCTGCCGGTAGTGCAGCGCGATGCGGGCGCCGGCCTCATGCAGCGTGCGCACGATTTCTGCGCCAACGCGGCGCGCGCCGCCGGTGACGAGGACGACGGGGGCTTGTACCGGATCTTTCATGTCGGGATGCAAGGCAGGGGCATTCGGTGGAGTTCAGGGTTGCAGCGCGCGCCACGGCATGCGAAGTCCGCGACGCTGGGCATCAGAGCCGGATTATAGGTGCGGGTTCCGTCGCGCCCGCGATCGCCGCGGCCGACGGATCCCCGGCCATCGCATTCGCGCGTGCGCATGCCCGGCGCCGGTACAATGCCGCCTCGCCCAATCCGCCGCCTTGCACCCATGTCCTCGCTGCCCACGCCCTCTCCCGATGCGCTCGAACAGAGCGCCCGCCTGCTCGAACACGTCACGGCGGAGATCGACAGGGCTGGGGGCTGGATTCCGTTCTCGCGCTACATGGAGCTTGCGCTGTATGCGCCCGGCCTCGGCTATTACAGCGGCGGGGCGCGCAAGTTCGGTCCGGGGGGGGATTTCATCACCGCGCCGGAGCTCACGCCGCTGTTCGGGCAGGCGCTGGCGAACCAGGTCGAGCAGGTCATGCGCGCGAGCGCGCCGCAGATCATCGAGGTGGGCGCCGGCACCGGGTTGCTCGCCGCCGATTTGCTGCAGGAGCTGGAGCGGCGCGGCGCGCTGCCGGAACGCTACGACATTCTCGAGCTGTCGGGGGAATTGCGCGAGCGCCAGTTCGACACCCTGGCGCAGAAGGTGCCGCAGCTCGCCTCGCGTGTGCGCTGGCTGGACGCCTTGCCCGACACCTTCTCAGGCGTGGTGGTGGCCAACGAGGTGCTGGACGTGATGCCGGTGCATCTGGTGGTGTCGCGGTCCGAGGGGCTGTTCGAGCGCGGCGTGGTGTTCGCCGCCGATGCAGCCGGCCACAAGGCCCTGCGCTGGGCCGACACGCCGGCTTCTGGCGCGGTGGCCGACGCGGCGCGCGCACTCGACTTGCCGCAGGCGCAGCAGGGCGAATACGTCACCGAGATCAACCTCGCCGGGCGCGCCTGGGTGGCGGCCTGGGCAGAACGGCTGCGACAGGGCGCGCTGCTGCTGATCGACTATGGCTATCCGCGCGCCGAGTACTACCTGCCGTCGCGCTCGAGCGGCACGCTGCTGTGCTACTACCGCCACCACGCGCACGGCGACCCCTTCCTTTGGCCGGGGCTCAACGACATCACCGCCTTCGTCGATTTCACCGCGGTGGCCGAAGCGGCCTTCGAGGCCGGCCTGGACGTGCAGGGCTACACCAGCCAGGCACAGTTCCTGTTCAATTGCGGGGTGCTCGAATGCCTGGAACGGCGGGGCGCGCGCGAAAGTGCCGACTACATCCGCGCTGCGCGCGCGGTGCAGCGGCTGACCACGCCGCAGGAGATGGGCGAGCTGTTCAAGGTGCTCGCGGTGAGCCGCGGCCTGTCCGGCCCGCTGCTCGGTTTTCTGCGCGGCGACCGGCTGCACGCGCTGTAGCGCGCGCTCACTCCTGGTTGCGGTAGATCGCCTGCAGGAAGGCGTCGACGTCTTCCGGCGGCGGCTTGCGTGGTGGATGCGCTGGCGCGACGAGTTCCTCGAGATGCGGGATCAGGCCGGGTGGCAGCCAGCCGGCGTTGAGCACCTCATCGTCATAGCGCTCGTCGTCGTGGCTGGCGATTTCAGTGTCGGGGCTCATGTTCATGGCGATCACCCTGGGGACTTCGCGACCATCGCCGGCATGACCGGCGCCCTTCGATCGCGCCGCTGCAATACGCCTGCAGTGGTGGATCGGGGCGCAGGCTCAAGCGTTCGCCGGCATTGCCGGCACCATCCTGGTGCGCCCTTTTTTCATAATGGAGAACGCGGTCGCCACTGGCCAGGGGAAAACGCACGAATTCGGGTTTTCCCCGACCGTGCGGGCACGATCGCGTCCCTCAGAGGTCGCGCTCGTCGAGCCAGCTCGCGATGCGTGCGGCCGCTGTCTCCCAGCTCTGCTCCAGCATCATGCCATGGCCCATGTCGTCGAGGATTTCCGCCTGCCGGCCGTAGGTGGCCGCGGTCATGTGAACCTGGTCGGGCGGGATGAGGTGGTCATGTTGCGCACCCAGGATCAGCATCGGCGGGCGGTGCATGCGCGCAGGCTGCGGCAGGTTGAACAGCGTCATGTCCCACAGCGCGCGGTGCGATTCGGGCTGGCACAGGCGATAGTAGCGGCGCAGCGCGACGGGATCGACGGGCTGATGGAACAGCGCGTCCTGCAGGCTGCGGATGTCCACGTCGGTGCCGTTCATGATGTTGTTGAGGTCCACCAGCAGCCCCGGCTTCTTGAACATCAGGCCCACCGCCGAGCCCATCAGCCCCTGCGGCGGCACCGACGACATCAGCACGGTGGCCGGCGCGTCGTGCTGTTCCAGGTATTTCTGCACCACGATGCCGCCCATCGAATGGCCGACGAGGATCGGCGGAGCCGAGAGGCGCGCGGCCACTTCGGCGACGTCGCGCACGTAATCGTCCAGCGAGTAGGAATCGAGATGGTCGCGCCGCCTGCTTCCACCGTGCCCCGACAGCGACAGCGCGTAGGCCTCCCAGCCGCGCGCCGCGAACCAGGGCAGGAAATGCTCCGCCCAGCACCAGGCCGACACGTAGGCCCCGTGGATGAACAGGATGGGATGGTCGTGCGTGCGGCATGCCGGTGCGTGGCACAGCACCTCGAGTTCGCCGAAGCGGCTGCGGTTCATCGATGGCTCTCCTGCCCGCATGCGTGCGGGCTGCCCCAGTTCTGTAGGGTGATCATCTTGATGCGTCTTCCTTGGGATTGAGGACCGGGCTTGCCGTTGCCCCGCTTTGCGTCTCTAATCGGCGCTTTGCGAAGGGTTGGACCATGCTCAAGTGGCTGCTCGTCATCGTCCTGATGGTGCTGCTGGCCGGCCTCATGCGGCCCGGTGTGTCGCAGCGCCTGGGATTGGGCCGGCTGCCGGGCGACTTCGCCTTTCGCTACCGGGGGCGAGCATATCATTTCCCCTTCGCCACCACGGTGTTGCTGTCCCTGATCGCCTGGATCATTTTGCGGTCGATCTGAGGCGCGCGTCAGCCGATTCCATCACGGCCTGGCGCATCAGCCGCTTCCTGCTGTGGGCGCGCGAGTGCGCGCACTGCAGCGACCCGCGCCGCATGGACCGCCGCGGGAATCTGCGATTTGTCGGCGCAGGCGCGTGCGATCGCGCCCGCATCCACGGCGCGTATCGCCCCCACCGCGGCGCGCCAGCGCAGCGACGGATGCCAGTCGCGCCGGCTGCCGTCCTGGCCGCCGCGGCCGAGATGGTCGGCGGTGGCCGCCTCCAGCATCAGCAGGAAGCGTTCTGGCCGGCGCAGCGCGTCGCAGCGTTCGAGCACCTTCACCATCGTCTCGGGGCGCAGGATGTCGGCCTGTCCCAGGATGCCGTGCTCGCGCGCGAGCATCACTGCGAGGTCGCGGCAATCGGTGGGGGCGCGCAAGCGCTCGGACACCTCGCGCGCGTGTTCGGCGCTCTTCGCCTCGTGGCCGTAGTGGTGAGGCAGGATGTCGGCCGGCGTGTCGGCCTTGCCCAGGTCGTGCAGCAGACAGGCCCAGCGCGCAGCCAGCGGCAGGCTCATGGACGCGGCCTGGTCGATGACCATCAGCACGTGCTCGCCGGTGTCGATCTCGGGGTGATGCCGCGCCGGTTGCGGCACGCCGAAGAGCCGCTCCAGTTCTGGCAGGATGTGGGCGAGCGCGCCGCATTCGCGCAGCGCCCGGATCATGCGCGACGGGTGCGACTCCATCAGCCCGCGCGCGAACTCCTGCCACACGCGTTCGGCGACGAGGTGATCGACTTCGCCCAGCGCCACCATGTGGCGCATCAGCGCCAGCGTCTCGGGCGCGATATGGAAGTCGGTGAAACGGGCGGCGAAGCGTGCCACGCGCAGGATGCGCAGCGGATCCTCGGCAAAGGCCGGCGACACGTGGCGGAATACCCGCGCCTGCAGGTCGGCGACGCCACCGTACGGGTCGATCAGCGTGCCGTCCTCATCGCGTGCGATGGCGTTGATCGTCAGGTCGCGGCGCGCAAGATCTTCCTCCAGCGTGACCTCCGGCGCCGCGTAGCAGACGAAGCCGGTGTAGCCGTTGCCGCTCTTGCGCTCGGTGCGCGCCAGCGCGTATTCCTCGCCGGTGGCCGGATGCAGGAATACCGGAAAATCCTTGCCCACCGGGCGAAACCCCTGCGCCAGCATGTCCTCGGGCGAGCTGCCGACCACGACCCAGTCGCGGTCCTTGACCGGCAGTCCGAGCAGCGCGTCGCGGACGGCGCCGCCGACGATGTAGGCCCGCATCAGCCGTAGAGATCCTCGGCCGGTATGGACTCGGTTTCCGCCAGCGCGGCCGCTTCCCATTCCTTCATCCACGGATTCGCGAGCATCGTCGCCAGGTATTCGCCCGCCGCGCCGTCGGGCTTCACGCCGTAGGTCTTGAAGCGGAAGCACACCGGCGCGAAGGCCGCGTCCGCCAGCGTGAAGCTGCCGAAGAGATGAGGTCCGGTGCCGCCGAAGCGCTTGCGGCAGTCGTTCCAGATCGCCACCACGCGCGCGATGTCGGCATCCACTTCGGGCGTGTGGCCGTGGCCGGTGTAATCCTTGCGGATGTTCATCGTCATGCGGCTGCGCAGGTTCTGGAAGCCGGAGTGCATCTCGGCCGTCACCGCACGCGCCGTCGCCCGCGCCGCGACATCGGCGGGCAACAGTTGTGGCGCCTTCTCGGCGAGGTATTCGCCGATCGCCAGCGAGTCCCACACCGCCAGTCCATGGTCGATGAGGCAGGGCACCTTGCCCGAGGGCGAGTGCGACAGGATGCGCTCGCGGCTGCCGGGGATGAACAGGGGGATACGGATCTCTTCGAAGGTGAAGCCGCCGGCGCGGGCGGCGATCCACGCGCGCAGCGACCATGAAGAGTAGTTCTTGTTGCCGATGATCAGCTTCATCGCGGGCTCCGTGTCAATTGGGGCGGTAGCGGCATGCGCTCAGCGGCGCGCATGCCGCCGGAAGGGATAGTAGCGTGCGCGGCTGGATTTCGTCCCCAGCCAGGTGGGCACCACAGCTTCCAGCGGCGTCGGGTGCAGGCCGAAGGGCAGTGGCACGCCGCTGGCGATGTTGTCGGCGCGCATCGAGCGCACGTTGTCGCGGCTCATCAGTGGTTGCGGCGCGAACTCCATCAGCGTGGCTTGAACCATCGCCAGCGATTCGGGCAAGGGGATGACCGGCCGCGGGCAGCCGACCTGCGCCGAGACGTACTCCACCAACTGGCGCAGGGTGTAGACGGTGGGCCCGGCGAGCTCGAAGATCTGCCCCGCGGCGCCGGGGTCCTGCAGGCTGCGCCACACCACCTCGGCGACGTCCTCCACATAGACCGGCTGGAAGCGAGCGTTGGCGCCCGCCAGCGGCAGCACCGGGACGCTGCGCGCGAGATCGGCGAAGAGATTGAGGAAGCTGTCGCCGCGGCCGAAGATCACCGACGGACGCAGGATGGTCCACGCCAGATCGGCGCCGGTCGAGCGGATCGCCGCTTCACCGGCCGCCTTCGAGCGCTGGTATTCCGACGGCCCGTTGACGTCGGCGCCCAGTGCGCTGATATGCACCAGCCGGCTGACGCCGGCGGCACGGCAGGCGGCGACGATCTTCTTCGGCAGCTCGACGTGCGCGCGCGCGAAATCCGGGCCGTAGGGGGCGCCTGAACGCGAATGCAGGATGCCTACCAGGCTCACCACCGCGTCGGCGCCGGTGAACAGGCGCTCGAGCGCGGCGGGATCATGCACGTCGGCCTCGACCACCTCGGCGTTCGGTAGCAGCAGCAGGTGGCCGGCGCGGCTGCGCCGCCGCGTGGGAACGAGGACATTGACCCCTTCTTCGCACAACCGGTTGGCGATGGCGCTGCCGACGAAGCCGGAGCCACCGATGAGTACGACACGCTTGGGTTTCATTGCAGGTCCCTGTCGTTGGATGTAGCCACGCCCTCGAGGGTGCGCGGCGCGATGGTGCCGAGGCGGGCCTTCAGCGATTGCGGCCGCTTCTCCAGCATGGCGGCGTAGATGACGGTGTTGGTCATGACCTTGCGCACGTAGTCGCGGGTTTCGTCGAAGGGGATCGTCTCGGCGTAGATGGCGCCTTCCAGCGGCTTGTCGTCGCGCCAGCGGCGCGCGCGGCCGGGGCCGGCGTTGTAGCCGGCGCTGGCGAGCACCGGGTGGTTGTCCAGGCCTTCGAGAATCAGGCGCATGTAGCTGGTGCCCAACAGCACGTTGGTCTCGGGATCGCCCAGCCGCCCCGCGTGGTAGTCGCGCAGGCCGATCTTGTTCGCGACCCACTTGCCGGTGGCCGGCATCACCTGCATCAGGCCCTGCGCGCCGACGCTGGAGCGCGCGGGGATCACGAAGCGGCTCTCCTGTCGCATCAGGCCATACACCCAGCTCATGTCCAGGCCCTGGTTGCGTACCTGCGGCTCGATGATGCCGCGGTAGGGCGTGAGGTAACGCAGCTCGAAATTGGCATTGGGGCTGGAACGCTCGGCGGTGTTGATGGCGCGATCGTAGATGTCGTATTTCAGCGCGATGCGCGCCGCGGCCGCGGCGAAGCCGTCGTCGCGGCCGCGCAGCGCCCAGTTCCACTCGCGCACGCCTTCGGTGCGCATGTCGAGGCGGAACAGCGCCAGCGCGCGTGCGAGCCCCGGATCGCTTTCTGCCTGGCGCACGTGTTCTGCACTGGCGGCATCGCCGGCTGGCGGGGGGGCGAACGCGCGGCCGAGTTCCTCCGCGGCGAGGATGCCGTAGAAGCTCGGCTCGCTAGCGATGCGCGCATACTGGGCTTCGGCTTCCGTGCGCTTGCGCGTGGCGGCCAGCGCGCGTCCCAGCCAGTAGGTCCATTCCGGGAGATCACGCTCGGCTGCGGGCATCGCCTCGATGGCGGTGCGCACCGTGGGCCAGTCGAGCGCGCGCAGTGCGCTGCGCACTCGCCAGGCGCGTTGTTGCGCGCTCATCGGCACGTTGCCTGCGGCGCGGAACCATTCGTTCGCTTCCGGCAGCAGGTCCAGCGCGGCCTGCCAGCCGAGTACGGCGAAGGCGTAGGCGCGGTCGCCAGCCTCGAGGCGATCCTGGATGCGCAGCAAACGCACATAGGCGCCGCGCGCATCGTCGCGTGCCATGCGTGCCAGCGCTGCGAGGGCGACTTCGCGCCCCGCCCGTGTCACCGCGAAGTTGGCCGGCAGACGGTCGAGGTACGGCGCGGGTGAGCGCACCGCCTGATCGAATTCACCCATGGCCGGCATGCCCGACGGCAGCCAGGTCAGCGTGGTGCGGGCCGTCGCTGGCGTGCGTCCCTCGACCTGCCGGCGGACGCGCCACCAGACGTCGTCCTCACCCACCATCCCGAGTTCCACCGCGGCGCGCAAGGTCGGCTCGCAGGCGGCCGGGCTGTCGATCAGCTCCGTCCATTGCGCCGCGACTTCGCTCAGCACGCTGCGATCGCCGCTCATCAACCGGGCGGTGCGGGCGTGGCAGCGCAACTCGGTGTCCGGCACCTGCAGGTCGGGATAGACTTGCATGAAGCCGGTCCAGTCGCCGTCCTTGGCCAGCCGGCGCAGCCAGTCGCCGCGCAGGCGCTCGGCGAGCTGGCTACCCGCCTCGGTGACGAGGAACTCGGCGAGCTCGGCGGCGGGAGGCGATTCCGGGCGCGCCAGTTTGTTCGTCAGCAGCCAGTAACGCACGTAGGGGTCGAGCACGTGGCCGTCCTGCGTGGCGGCAAGCCGCTCCAGGGTGTTGCGGTCGCCGCTGCGCAGCGCGTCGCGCGCGGCCAAGATGCGTGCATCGCCGACCTGTCCGATGGCGCCGCCCGACAGCAGCAGCCCCGCCGCCACGACCGCTGCCCACAGCCTCTTCTTCATGCCTTAACATCCTCGCGAACAGCAACAAAACATACCACAGCAGCCATGTCATTTCCCTACCCGACGTCCGATGCCGATGCCTGCGCCAACGTCGACGCAGCGCGCCGCGCGATGCGCGACCAGGCCCTGAAGGCGCGCCAGGCGCTGAGCGGCGAAGCGCGCGCGGACCTCAACGAGCGCCTCGTCGGCCACCTCGACGGCCTGCTCGTCCGGCTGACGCCGGCAGTGCTGGGCTTCTGCTGGCCCTATCGCGCCGAGCCAGACCTGCGCGCTTGCGTCACCCGCTGGCTGGCACAAGGCGGTGCGCGCATCGCTGCCTTGCCGGTGGTGATCGACAAGGGGCAGGCCATGGCGTTCCGCCCGTGGACGCCGGACTGCGCGATGAAGCCCGATCGCCACGGCATCCCGCATCCGGTCGCGGGCGAATTCGTCGTGCCCGACGTGGTGCTGGTGCCCCTCAACGCCTTCGATGCGGAGGGGTTTCGCCTCGGTTACGGCGGTGGTTACTTCGATCGCACGCTGGCGCGCATGCAGCCGCTCGCCGTCGGGGTGGGCTTCGAGCTGGGGCGCGTGGCGTCGGTCCTCCCGCAGCCACACGACATCGCCATGGACTGGATCGTCACCGAGGCGGGCGTGGCACGGCCGCAGCCGCGCCACACGCCGGCGGATCAGCCGAGGAACAGCCGGTAGGCCGGGTTGTCGGTTTCCGCGACGTAGTCGTAGCCGAGCCGTTTCAGGAAATCGTCGAAGGCGGCCTTGTCCTCGGGCGGCACCTGCATGCCGACGAGCACGCGGCCGAAATCCGAGCCATGGTTGCGGTAGTGGAACATCGAGATGTTCCAGTCGGAGCGCAGCCGCGTCAGGAAGTGCATCAGCGCGCCCGGACGCTCCGGGAACACGAAGCGGTAGACCTGTTCGTGTTCGACCTGCGGCGCGTGGCCACCGACCATGTAGCGCACATGGGATTTGGCAACCTCGTCATCGGTGAGGTCGATGGCCGGCAGCTCGTGGCGTCCGAGCATGTCGACCAGCTTGGTGGCTTCGTTGCGGTTGTGCACCGTGACGCCGACGAAGATGTGCGCCTGCTGCGGGTCCGCGTAGCGGTAGTTGAACTCGGTGATGTTGCGGTTGCCGAGCACGCCGATGAACTTGCGGAACGAGCCGGGTCTTTCCGGGATGGTGACCGCCAGCACGGCTTCGCGCTGTTCGCCCAATTCGGCGCGCTCGGCGACGAAGCGCAGGCGGTCGAAGTTCATGTTGGCGCCGGAGGCGATGGCCACCAGGTGCTTGTCGCGCAGCTTGTGGCGCTTGGCGTATTCCTTGGCGCCGGCCACGGCGAGCGCACCGGCCGGCTCGACGATGGAGCGCGTGTCTTCGAACACATCCTTGATCGCTGCGCAGATTGCGTCGTTGTCGACCACGATCATCTCGTCCACATACTGCTGGCACAGGCGGAAGGTCTCGGCGCCGACTTCCTTCACCGCGGCGCCGTCGGCGAAGATGCCGACCTGGTCCAGCGTGATGCGCTTGCCGGCTGCCAGCGAGCGCGTCATGGCGTCGGCATCGACGGCCTCGACGCCGATGATCTTCGTCTCCGGGCGCAGGCGCTTGATGTAGGCCGCGACGCCGGCGATCAGCCCGCCGCCGCCGACGCAGCAGAACACTGCGTGGATGGGCTGCGGATGGTCGCGCAGGATCTCCATGCCGATGGTGCCCTGGCCGGCGATGACGTCAGCATCGTCGAAGGGATGAACGAAGGTCAGCTTCTCGGCCTTCTCGAGTTCCAGCGCATGGGCATAGGCATCGGAGTAGGACTCGCCCGCCAGCACCACCTCGCCACCGCGCGCCGCCACTGCGTCGATCTTGATCTGCGGTGTGGTGCTCGGCATCACGATCACCGCGCGCACCCCGAGCTTCTGCGCCGACAGCGCCACGCCCTGCGCGTGGTTGCCGGCCGAGGCGCAGATCACGCCGCGCTTGAGGGCCTGCGGCGACATTTTCACCATCTTGTTGTACGCGCCGCGGATCTTGAAGCTGAACACCGGCTGCATGTCTTCCCGCTTCAGGTAGAGGCGGTTGTGGATGCGGGCGGAAAGGTTCGCTGCGAGGTCGAGGGGGGTTTCCTCGGCCACGTCATACACCTGGGCGTTGAGGATGCGTTCCAGGTAGTCCGGTGTGGCGGTCATGGCGGCTGCTGCTCTGCGGTAAAGATTCCGAGGGTATCAGCCGATCCCGCACTGCGGCAAGGCCGCGATCAGTCGCCGACGTCGCCGTCGCCGCGATCGGCACCGTGTTCGAGCGCGCGCGTCTGGCGCTCGATGAAATCCTGGGTCGAGTCGATGCCACGCAACTGAAGGATGGCGGCGCGCACCGCGGTCTCGAGCAGCACCGCGAGGTTGCGTCCCGCGGCCACCGGCAGCACGACGCGCTGCACCGGCACCCCGAGGATGCTCTGGCGTTCTTGCTGCATCGGCAAGCGCAGCGGGTCGTTGGTGCCCGGCTGGCGCCGCTCGAGGTGGGCGACGAGGCGCAAGCGCATCTTGCGCCGGCAGGCCGTCTCGCCGAACACGGTGCGGATGTTGAGGATGCCGAGGCCGCGGACCTCGATGAAATCCTGCAGCATCTCTGGGCAGCGGCCTTCCAGTACGTTCGGTCCGATGCGGGCGAACTCCACCACGTCGTCGGCCACGAGGCCGTGACCACGCGAGATCAGCTCGAGCGCGAGCTCGGATTTGCCGGCCCCGGAATCGCCGGTGATGAGCACGCCGACGCCGAGCACGTCCATGAACACGCCGTGCAGCGAGATGCGTTCGGCGAGCTTGCGCGACAGGAAGAGGCGCAGATGGTCGATGACGCTGGCCGACGCCTGCGGTGTCGTGAGCAGGGCCACGTCGCGCGACTGGCAGGCGGCGAGCACCGAGGGTGGCGGTTCGCAGCCGTCGGCGACGATGATCGCCGGCGGTCGCGCCGACAGGATCTCGGTGAGGTGATGGGTGACCTTGTCGTCCGGCTGGCGGCGTGCCCAGGCGAGCTCCGCGGTGCCGAGGATCTGCAGGCGGGTGGGATGGATCAGGTTCAGGTGGCCGACGAGGTCGGCTCCCCAGATCGACTCGTCGCTGACGGCAAGCTGCGCGTCGAGCCTCCCACTGACATGCTTGAGCTGAAGTCTGTCGCGCTGGGCGTCAAACAGTTGCGCTACGCTGATCCGGCGCATCGGAGCCCCAGTTGGCGAACAGCTCGTGGAGTGCGGTTGCGTCCGGCGCGTCCGTCAGGCTCTCCCGGAAGCTGCGGTCGCTGAACATCTGCGCAAGTTCGGACAACAATTGCAGGTGCGTCTCGTTAGCCTGCTCCGGCACCAGCAGCACGAAGATGAGCCTGACCGGCTTCCCGTCCGGCGCGTCGAACTGGACCGGCGAGGAAAGTCTGAGGAAGGCGCCAGCGGCTTCCTTCAGGCCCTTGATGCGGCCGTGCGGGATCGCAACGCCCTGGCCCAGTCCGGTGGAACCGAGCCGCTCGCGCGCGAACAGGCTGTCGAATACCGTGCTGCGGGCAATACCCTGGTTGTTCTCGAACAGAAGTCCCGCCTGCTCGAAAACGCGCTTCTTGCTGCTCGCGTCGAGATCGGCGACCACGTTGGAAAGTGGCAGTAGTCGGGAAATGAGGCTCATGTCGGGAGGCGCGCACCGTTTTGCATGAACGGGGGCCGCGCAGGGGAGGTAGCGGTTCGGGGCGAGGGCGCGTGCGAAAGACGCGCCGATTATACGCTCACCCCGGAAGGAGGACGGAAGCGCCGGGCCTCAGGCCTCGGGGCTCTGATGCTTCAACGAGTCGTGATGGTGGTCGTTCTGCTTCTGCTTGTATTTCTGGACCTGGCGGTCGAGCTTGTCGGCCATGGCGTCGATCGCTGCGTAAAGGTCGTTGTCCTCGCTCTCGACGAAGATGTCCTTGCCGCGCACATGCACGGTGACTTCAGCCTTCTGCTTCAGTTTCTCGATCGACAGGATCACGCTCACGCTGGTGACGTTGTCGAAGTGACGGACAACGCGGTCCAGCTTGGAGGACACGTAGTCGCGAATGGCCGGGGTGACTTCGATGTGACGTCCGGTGATGTTGAGATTCATGGCAACTCCTCTTGTTGTCAAAGCGTTTTGCGCAGACTGACCGGCGGGATATTGAGGGATTCGCGATACTTGGCGATGGTCCGCCTTGCGACCACGATACCCTGCTGGCCCAATAGTTCGGCAATCTTCGCGTCAGACATGGGTTTCTTCCGGTCTTCGGCATCGACCAACTGGCGAATCAGCGCGCGAATCGCCGTCGAGGATGCCGCTCCGCCGGTGTCGGTGGAGACGTGACTGCCGAAGAAATACTTGAGTTCGAACACACCGCGCGGTGTCGCCATGTACTTCTGCGTGGTCACGCGCGAAACGGTGGATTCGTGCAGCTCGAGCTGGTCTGCGATCTCCCGGAGGGTGAGTGGCCGCATTGCCACGTCCCCATGATCGAAGAACTGTCGCTGCTGGTCAACGATGGCCTGTGACACCCGCAGGATGGTGTCGAAGCGCTGCTGCACGTTCTTGATGAGCCAGCGCGCCTCCTGCAACTGGCCGGTGAGGCCTCCGCCCTGGCCGCGGTGTTGCTGCAGGATGCTGGCGTAGAGCTGGTTGATGCGCAGGCGCGGCATGGCCTCCGGGTTGAGCGACACCGTCCACCGGTTGCGTACCTTGCGCACCACCACGTCGGGCAGCACATAGCGCGTCTCCTCGGTCGAATGCTGCGAACCGGGATGGGGGTCGAGCCGGCTGATCAGGGTCTGCGCAGCGCGCAGCGCATCGTCATCGCAGCCGGTCAGGCGCTTGAGCTTGGCGAAGTTGCGTTCGGCGAGCAGCTCGAGGTGCTTGTCGACGATCTCCAGCGCGAGCCTGCGATCGGGCGAGGGCGGCAGCGCGCGCAACTGCAGCGACAGGCATTCCTGCGGCGTGCGCGCGCCGATGCCGGCGGGCTCGAGGTTCTGTACGTGGCGCAGGGCAATGGCGAGTTCGTCCACGTCCACTTCGAGTTCGGGCGGCAGCAGTTCGAGGAGCTCCTCGAGCGTCTGGTGCAGGTAGCCGTCGTCGTCGAGCGCCTCGATGACGAAGCGCACCAGCGCACGATCGCGATCGCTCAGCGGCGACAGCGCGACCTGCAGGTCCAGGTGATCGCGCAGCGAGATGCCCGCGGCCTGGAATTCCTGGTAGTCGACATCGTCGTCATCGTCGCGGCTCGACGAGCTGCCGCTGCCCACGCTCGACCAGTCCATGCCCTCGTCGAGGCCGGGGGCGGCGTCGCCCTCGGTGCGGCTGTCGCCACTTTCAGGGCTGTCGGTTGTCTCGCTGCTGCGCTCGCTGGTGGCGGCGGTGCTGCCGGCCGGGAGGGCCGCGGGCGCAAAGTCGCTGCCGTCGCCGTCCTCGCGCTCGAGCATGGGATTCTCGAGTAGAAAGCGCTCGATCTCCTGGTTCAGCTCCAGCGTCGACAACTGCAGCAGCTTGATCGACTGCTGCAACTGAGGCGTGAGCGTCAGGTGCTGGGAGAGCTTGAGCTGGAGGCTGGGTTTCATGGACGAGCAGCAGTCAGAGGCGGAAATGCTCGCCCAGATAGACCTGGCGAACCTGTTCGTTCTCGATGATCTCGGCCGGCCGGCCGCTGGCCAGCACGCGGCCCTCGCTGATGATGTAGGCGCGATCGCAGATGCCCAGCGTCTCGCGCACGTTGTGGTCGGTGATCAGCACGCCGATGCCGCGCTCCTTGAGGAAGCGGATGATCTTCTGGATGTCGAGCACCGCGATCGGGTCCACGCCGGCGAAAGGCTCGTCGAGCAGGATCAGCCGCGGGCTGGTCGCCAGCGCGCGCGCGATCTCGCAGCGTCGCCGTTCGCCGCCCGACAGCGAGACCGCGGTGTTGTCGCGCAGGTGGGCGATGCCGAGTTCCTCGAGCAGTTCGTCGAGCCGCTCCTCGATCTTGTCGCGCGACAGGCCCTGCAGTTCCAGCACGGCGCGGATGTTCTCGGCCACGGTGAGCTTGCGGAACACGCTCATTTCCTGCGGCAGGTAGGACAGGCCCAGGCGCGCGCGGGCGTGGATCGGGCGATGGGTCAGGACGCTGTCGTCGAGCAGGATCTCGCCGCCGTCGGCGCGCACCAGGCCAACGATCATGTAGAAGCAGGTGGTCTTGCCGGCGCCGTTGGGGCCGAGCAGGCCGACGACTTCGCCGGCGTCCACCTGGAAGCCGACGTCGTGCACCACGGTGCGCGCCTTGTAGCGCTTTTGCAGGCCGGTGACCTTAAGCAGACTCATCGGGTTGCTCTTTCAGCAGCTTGCGGATCACGTCGGTCGCAAAGCCGCGGGTTTGCAGGAAACGGGCCTGACGGGCCCACTCGCGAGGGTCTGCCGGCGACGCACCGAACTTGGCGCGCCACACCATGCGCGCACGTTCGAGTTCAGATTCTACGCACTCGCCGCAGAGCGCTTCGTCGACCAGTTCGCGTTCCACACCACGTCGCGCCAGTTCGCTGCGCATGCGCGCGGCGCCGAAGCGACCGGCCTTGCTGCGCACCCAGGCTTCGGCAAAACGCCTGTCGGACTGCAGCCCCAGTTCGCCCATGCGGTCGATGATGTCCGCGATCTCCGCGTCGCTGCCGTGGCCCGCCAGCTTGCGCGCCAGCTCGGCGCGCGAGTGATCACGTTGCGCCAGGTAGCGCAACGCGCGTTCGCGCAGGCTGGTGTCGCCCATGCCGGCCTCGGCAGATGCAGGCTTCAGGCGGCGGCTGAAGCCGCTGGCGCCTGGGTGGCGAGCGGCGGCATTTCGGGCAGGCCGACCGCGACGCGCACCTTGTTCTCGATCTCGCGCGCCAGCACCGGGTTGGCGCGCAGGAACTCGCGCGAGTTGTCCTTGCCCTGGCCGATCTTGTCGCCGTTGTAGGCATACCAGGCGCCGGATTTGTCGACGATCTTGTGCTCGACGCCGAGGTCGATGATCTCGCCTTCGCGCGAGATGCCCTCGCCGTACAGGATGTCGAAGTGCGCTTCCTTGAACGGCGGCGACACCTTGTTCTTGACGACCTTGACGCGGGTCTCCGAGCCGATGACCTCGTCGCCCTTCTTGATCGTGCCGGTGCGGCGGATGTCCATGCGCACCGACGCGTAGAACTTGAGCGCGTTGCCGCCGGTGGTGGTTTCCGGGCTGCCGAACATCACGCCGATCTTCATGCGGATCTGGTTGATGAAGATCACCAGCGTGTTGGTGCGCTTGATGTTGGCAGTGAGCTTGCGCAGCGCCTGCGACATCAGGCGGGCCTGCAGGCCGGGCAACTGGTCGCCCATCTCGCCTTCGATTTCGGCCTTGGGCGTGAGCGCCGCCACCGAGTCGATGACGACGATGTCGACGCCGCCCGAGCGCACCAGCATGTCGGCGATCTCGAGTGCCTGTTCGCCGGTGTCGGGCTGCGAGATGAGCAGGTCCTCGATGTTCACGCCGAGCTTTTCGGCATAGCCGACGTCGAGCGCGTGCTCGGCGTCGATGAAGGCCGCGGTGCCGCCCAACTTCTGCATCTCGGCGATGACCTGCAGCGTCAGCGTGGTCTTGCCGGACGATTCCGGGCCATAGATCTCGATCACGCGGCCGCGCGGCAGGCCGCCGAGGCCGAGCGCGATGTCCAGGCCCAGCGAGCCGGTGGAAACCGTCTGGATGTCGCGTTCGACGTTGCCGTCGCCCATGCGCATGATCGAGCCCTTGCCGAACTGCTTTTCGATCTGCGAGAGCGCGGCGGCGAGGGCCTTGGCCTTGTTGTCGTCCATGAGAGTCGTTCCTGAGTGATGTCCGGATTATGGCACAGAGATTGCAGGGATGCTGTCACCGATCCCTGATGCGCGCAGTGTAAGACCTGTTAATTCTTACAGCAATCCCGCGCGACGAGCGGCGATGCGGCCATCAGCGCGCAAGCCCGATCAGCTCGCGCAGCGCATGCTCCACCGTCTGGCGGCGCACGGCCTCGCGGTCGCCGGCAAACTGCATCGTCACCGCCCGCGGCGGCAGGTCGCGCCGCGCCCAGGCGAGGCACACCATGCCCACGGGCTTCTGCGCGCTGCCGCCGGCCGGACCGGCGACGCCCGATACCGCCACCGATACGTCGGCGCGGCTGCGCTCGAGGGCGCCGGAGGCCATCTCGCACACCGTTGGCTCGCTGACCGCGCCATGTTGCGCGAGCGTTGCGGGAGACACGCCCAGCATCTCGATCTTGGCCTCGTTCGAGTAGGTGACGAAGCCGCGGTCGAACCAGCCGGAGCTGCCCGCCGTCGCCGTCACCGCCTCGGCGATCCAGCCGCCGGTGCAGGACTCTGCGGTGGCGAGCATCCAGCCGCGCGCGGCCAGCGCCTCGCCCAGCGCGACCGACAGGGCGTCGAGTGTGGACGTCATCATCAGCGGAAGATCGACACGAGGACGGCGAGCGCGAGCAGCGTGTAGCCGGCGGCGACGAGGTCGTCGAACATCACGCCGAAGCCGCCCTTGAAGCTGCGGTCGGCCCAGCGCACCGGCGGCGGCTTGACGATGTCGAAGAAGCGGAACAGCGCCACCGCGATGCCCTGCCACAGCAGCGTCTTGGGGGCGAACACCAGCACCAGCCAGGTCGCGACCATCTCGTCCCACACGATGCCGCCGTGGTCCGGCACGCCCAGCGCGCGGCCGGTGCGCTCGGCGGCGAGGATGCCTGCAGCGAACAGGCTGGCGAGCAGCGCGAGGAAGACGAACTCCGACAGCGGCGTGCGGATCAGCGGATACAGCAGCCACGCCAGCAACGTGCCCATCGTGCCGGGTGCCCACGACGACAGGCCCGAGCCGAAGCCGAGCGAGATGAAATGAGCCGGGTGGCTCAGCATGAAGCGGGCAGTGGGGCGCATGGGCAGGTTCGGGGCGGACGTTGGGGTGGGCGCGGCGCTCAGCCGAAGTGATCGTAGCCGGCGGCGGCGCCCGGGTGAAGGGTGCCATCCGACTCGCGCAGCAGCAGGACGCCCGTGTCGCCGGTGAGGCTGCCGATGCGGTGCAGCGGCAGGGCGAGTCGGCGTGCCATCTCCTGGATCACTTCACGTCGTGCAGGTGGCGCAGAGAACAGCAGTTCGTAGTCGTCGCCGCCCGACAGCAGGCAGCGCCGCGCCGTGGTGGCTGCGGCGCCGGTGGCGAGCAAGGGGGCGAGGGGCAGCGCGGCGATGTCGACGATGGCGCCGACGTGCGAGCGCTCGAGGATGTGGCCGAGGTCACCGAGCAGCCCGTCGGAAACGTCCAGCATCGCGCTCGCGACGCCGCGCAGCGCGAGGCCGAGCGCGACGCGGGGCTGTGGCCGGTGCAGGGCGTCGAGGCAACGGCGGCGGCCTTCGTCGTTCAGGCTCGCTTCGCCCTGCAGCGCGGCCAGCCCCAGCGCGGCCTGCCCGGGCTGGCCCGACACCCAAAGGTCGTCGCCTGCCCGGCCACCATCGCGGGTGATCGCTTGCCCGGCCGGCACTTCGCCGATGATGGTCACCGTCATGTTGAGCGGTCCGCGGGTGGTGTCGCCACCGACCAGATCCACCGCGTAAGCGCGTGCGCAATCGAACAGGCCGCCGGCAAAGGCGGCGATCCAGGCCTCGTCGGCCGCCGGCAGCGCGATCGCCAGCAGGGCCCAGCGCGGCAAGGCACCCATCGCCGCGATGTCCGACACATTGACAGCGAGCGTCTTCCATCCCAGCAGGGCAGGATCGGCGTCGGCGAAGAAGTGCGTACCGGCGACCAGCATGTCGGTGGACACCGCCAGTTGCATGCCCGGGCTGGGCCGCATCAGCGCGGCATCGTCGCCGACCGCGAGGTCGCAGTGCGTCGCCGCGCGGTCGAAGTGGCGCCGGATCAGGTCGAATTCCGAAGGCATGGCAGGCGGTGCGGCAGGCAGCCACGAGGATGTGGGGCCAAAAGCTTACCGCAGAGTCCTGATTCACGCCCGCGATCGCGGTCAGGCCCGCTCCCCGGGACGGGGTCCAGCGTTCGATTCAGCCCCCGCGCCGGCCGGTGAGCTTCGCCTTCAGCGCATCCCAGTCGACCGCATCCAGCGTGTTCTTCACCAGCAGCCCCAGGTCGGTGTCGCCTTCCATGCGCAGGCGGCGGCTGAAGAACAGGGTGTCGGGATCTTCCTCGCGCAGTGCCAGCGCCAGGTAGTCGCGCGTGGTGGCCGAGATGATCAGGTCCGGGCGCACGCCGGCGGCCGCCTTGGCGCGGCGGAAGCCATTGTCGGCGAGGGTGAAGTCCAGCGTCAGGCCGGCGTCCAGCACGCGCATCTGCAGATGGCGGCCGGTGAGCGGTGACAGCGTGTCGCGCGGCAGGATGCGGTCGAGCGCAAGGTTGAGCGCCAGCGTCAGCGCATGGGTCGGCGGCTGCTGCGGCAGGCGCGCGACCAGGCGGGCGACCGGGCGCGGCACGGTGAACGCCGGAATGCGGGCGTTCTGCAGGCGTTCGGCAACGCGCTGGCGCAGGTTGCCGGGCAGCAGCTCGGACAGCGCAGGCAAGCGGGGCAAGGCGGGCAGGGCAGGCATGTTCGTTCTCCGTTCCATCAAGCGGCGACGTATTGCTCCACGCCGGCGCGGCCGTGCCAGAAGCCGTTGCACGGCGCTTCCACCATCAGCGGGCGACAGTCGTCCAGCGCTGCGGTCGGGGTGCGAGCACCGGCGAGCACGGCGCGGAACAGTTCGACGATGGCGCGCGTGTGCGAGCCTTGCGGGCTGATGCGCAGCAGCTCGGCCTTGCCCTGCACGCCGGCGAGGTCGCCCAGCAGGTTGTGCACCCGCGCCGACTGGGTCTGCACGCCGTTCAGCGTCAGGAAGGGCTCGCCCTCGCGCGTGCGCAGCGTGATGCCGTCGTTGATCGCGAGGCAGCGGAACTCGCAGGTGTCCTTCTGCAGGTTGAAGTGGCGCGCGGTGAAGCAGCGCGCCGAGTGCGCCAGCGGCAGCCGGCCGTAGGCGAACACTTCGGTCTCGATCGGCGCGGCGAGCGCGGCGCGCACCTCCGCCAGCGCCGCGCCGGAGATCTCCGGCGCCACCGCCCAGCGCGTCGCGCCGGCGTCGATCATCATCTGCAGCGTCGTCGGGTTGAAGATGTTCAGCGTCGGCCCCGCCACCCAGTCGCGCACGCCGGCCTCGCCGAGCAGGCGCACCGCGCCCATGTCGTTGGCCTCGACGCGGAACCCGGGCTCGCCGTCGGCGCACTGGCGCACGATGCGGCGCAGGGTCTTGAGATCGGATTCCGATTCCACCAGGCCCTGGCTGCTCATCACCACTTCCTTGCCGGCGGCGGCGAGCACCTTGCCGACCTCGAGCCAGTCTTCCAGCCGCAGCTCATGGCGGCGGGAACACACGGTTTCGCCCAGATACACGCTGTCGATGGGGCTGTCGGCGATGTCGGCGTAGAAGTCGAGCACGCTCTGGCGCGGCCAGTAGTAGAGCAGGGGGCCGAGGGCGAGTTTCATGCAGAGGTTCTCACGAGAAATTGACGGAGCGCGGCCGGCGACGGGGTCACTTCCATGGCCGGTAGTAGGCGCCCAGCGTGTGGCTCTGGCCTTCCGAGACCTTGTTCAGCTCGGCCATCCAGGCCGGCGTCACCTGGAAGGCGTCGGGCGCGGCCTGCAGCCTGTCGAGCGCAGCGCGCCACACCCTGGTGACCTGGGCGACATAGGCCGGGCTGCGCTGGCGGCCTTCGATCTTGATCGCGCGGATGCCGATGCGCGCGAGCTCGGGCAGCAGCTCCAGCGTGTTGAGGCTGGTCGGCTCTTCCAGCGCGTAGTAGGTCTCGTCGTTGACGTCGAAGCGGCCCTTGCACAGCGTCGGGTAGCCGGCGCGCTCGCCGTCGGCGAAGCGATCGATCAGGATGCCGTTGAGCCGCGTCTCCATGCCGCGCGGCGTGTCTTCCCAGCGCACATGCTTGCCCGGCGAGCAGGCGCCGTTGCAGTTGGGCGATTCGCCGGTGGCGTAGGCGGACAGCGCGCAGCGGCCTTCGACCATCACGCACAGGCCGCCGAAGCCGAACACTTCGATCTCCACCGGCGTGTTGGCGATGACCTGCTCGACCTGCGCCATCGACAGCACCCGCGGCAGCACCGCGCGCTGGATGCCGAAGCGCTCGCGGTAGAAGTTGATCGCCTCGTAGCTGGTGGCCGAGCCCTGCACCGACAGATGCAGGCGCAGTTGCGGATGGTTCTGCGCCGCGTAGGCCATCAGCCCGGGGTCGGCGAGGATCACCGCATCGACGCCGTATTCTGCGGCGCGGTCGATGGCCGCCGTCCATGACGGCCAGTTCGAGGCCTGCGGATAGGTGTTGAGCGCCAGCAGCACCTTGCGTCCGCGCGCATGGGCGTAGGCGATGCCTTCGCGTACCTGCGCAGGGTCGAAGTTGAGGCCGCTGAAATTGCGCGCGTTGGTCGCGTCCTTGAAGCCGAGATAGACGCAGTCGGCGCCGTGGTCCACGGCGGTCTTGAGGGCGGGCAGGCTACCCGCGGGGCAGACGAGTTCGATCCGGTGCATGGCTTCCCGCCGCGTGCTGAGCAAACGGGAAGGATAGTCGAGCGGTCTGGCGGGAGCTTTGACGGGTGTCAAAGCGGTCCGCCTGCCGCGACGCTCCTCAGCGCCCCGGGTGCTCCGGCTGGATCTGCAGGTGGGCGGTGTGGCCGTGGCTCGGGCGGGCGAGCTTCTGCGGCAGCAGCGAGCCCAGCACCATCGCCGCGACCCCCGCCAGCATGCCGGCAAAGTGCGGCGGCACGTCCGCCTCGGGCGTGAGGATCTCGAGCACCACCCATACCACCAGGCCGACGAAGATGGATGCCAGCGCGCCCTGGGTGGTGGCGCGCTTCCAGTAGAGGCCGAAGGCGAGCGGTACGAAGGCGGTGGCGAGCGTCACCTTGTAGGCGTTCTCCACCATGCCGTGGATGCTTTCGTCGGTGTGCGTGGCGTACCAGGTCACCAGCAGCGAGAAGCCGACCACCACGAAGCGCGTCAGCCACAGGAACTGGTGGTCGCTCATGCGGCGGAAGGTGCTGCGCAGGATGTTCTCGGAGAAGGTCACCGACGGCGCCAGCAGCGTGCCCGAGGCGGTGCTCATGATCGCTGACAGCAGCGCGCCGAAGAACATCACCTGCGCGAACATCGGCGTGTGCTGCAGGATCAGCTGCGGCAGGATCTGCTGACTGTCGCTCTGCTGGTACTTCGCGACGAGCTCCGGGTCGATCAGCGTGGCCGAATAGGCGATGAACAGCGGCACGAACGCGAACAGGAAATAGCCCGACCCGCCCAGCAGCGTGCCGGTGACCGCGGTGCGCTCGTTGCGCGCCGAGTTCACGCGCTGGAACACGTCCTGCTGCGGGATGGAGCCGAAGCCCATGGTCAGGATGCCGGCCAGGAAGGCGACGATGTCCTTCGCGTCCAGCGCCGGCAGGAAGTTGAGCTTGCCGGCAGCGTTCGCATGGTTCACCACCGTGCCCACGCCGCCGGCCATGTCGCCGACCAGCCAGGCGATGTAGATGAGGCCGATGATGATGATCGTCATCTGCATGAAGTCGGTCAGCGCCACCGACCACATGCCGCCAAACAGCGTATACACCAGCACGATGCCGGCGCCGATCAGCATGCCGGCGTTGTTCGAGATGGCGCCGTCCGACAGGATGTTGAACACCAGCCCGAGCGCGGTGATCTGCGCCGACACCCAGCCGAGGTAGGAGATCACGATGGCGATCGAGCACAGCACTTCCACCGTGCGGCCATAGCGGATGCGGTAGTAGTCGCCCAGGGTCAGCAGGTTCATGCGGTACAGCGGACGGGCGAAGAACAGGCCGACGAGGATCAGGCACAGTGAGGCGCCGAAGGGGTCGGACCACAGCCCGCGCAGCCCCTTGTCGATGAAGGTGGCCGAGATGCCGAGCACGGTCTCCGAGCCGAACCAGGTCGCGAACACCGTCGCGGTGACGATGTACAGCGGCAGGTGGCGGCCGGCGGCGACGTAGTCGGTGGAGTTCTTCACCCGCGTGGCCGCGTACAGGCCGACGCCGATGGAAACGAGGAGATAGGCGATGACGAAGCCGATCAGCATGGCGCGGGCAGTCCTCGGGCAGACGCAGGGGCAATACGGGCGGCCTCGCTTGCCGCCCACCGGGTTGGCGGCTGTTTTGCTGCACAGCCGCAGGGCGCGAATATTGCCCCATCGCGCAGCGCTGCGAAAGGTGCGCAACGCCGCCTAAGGTGTTCAGGGGAAGGGGAAATTATTCTCGACCGGCGTGCGCACCGGCCGTGCGGCGATTCACTTCGAGGTCGACAGCCAGGACGGCAGGCGCCAGTCAAAGGCCACCGACAGCAGCCGCGACCCTGTCGCGGTGGCAATGCCGATGAGGCTGGCGCTCTCGGCGCTCATGCCCAACGAATGCATGGCGAGGAACGCGCCGCAGCCGGCCAGCGCGCACAGCGTGTAGGGCTGATGGTCGCGATACACCTTGGGGATCTCGTTGCACAGCACGTCGCGCGATACGCCGCCGAAGACGGCGGTGATCGCGCCCATCAACAGGGCGACCAGCGGCGGCATGCCGGCGGCGGTGGCGATTGAGGTGCCGGATATCGCGAACAGCCCCAGGCCGAAGGCATCGGCCAGCTCCATCAGCCAGCCGCCCAGCTTGTGCCGCAGGGTCATCAGCCACAGCGGCGCCGACAGCACCAGCAGCAGCACCAGCCAGAGATAGACCTCGTGCTGGATCCAGAACAGCGGCCGGCGGTCGAGCAGGACGTCCCGCACCGTACCGCCGCCGAACGCGCTGACGAAGGCGACCGAAAACACGCCGACGATGTCCATGCGCTTGCGCGTGGCTTCGAGCAGGCCGGACATCGCAAAGGCCAGGGTGCCGCCGACTTCGATGGCGATGAACAGGGCGGAAAGTTTCATGTGCGCGCGGTGCCGGCGCCGGTCGCCGGTGGTTCTTACTTGAGGAAATGCTCGGTTAGCGCAACCCAGTAGGCCGCGCCGATGGGCAGGTTGCGGTCGTCGAAATCGTATTCCGGATGATGCACCATCGGCGTGTCGCCGTTGCCGATGAAGCAGTAGGTTCCGGGCTTGTGCTGCGCATAGTAGGCGAAGTCCTCGCTGCCCATGAAGGTCGGTCCGGGCATCACCACCTGGTCTTCCCCGAGCAGGGCACGCGCGACGTCGGCGGCTTCGGCCGTCTGCTGCGGGTCATTGACCAGTACCGCGCCGGGGGCGCCTTCGCGGATCTCGAAGCTCACGCCGAACGACAGGGCTTGCGCCGCGGTGATCGCGCGCACCTTGTCCAGCACCAGCTTGCGGGTCTCGGGCGCGCTGCTGCGGATGCTCAGGCGCAGGGTCGCGGTCTGCGGGATGACGTTGCCCGCGTCGCCGGCGAGGAAGGCGCCGACCGACACCACGGCGGAATCCTTGGCGGCGACGTTGCGCGACACGATGGTCTGCAGCGCCATCACCAGCGAGGCGCCGGCCACCACCGGGTCGATGCTCTTCTCGGGCATGGAGCCGTGGCTGCCCTTGCCGGTCAGCACGATCTCCCAGTTATCGACTGCGGCCATGATCGGGCCGGTGGTGAAATACAGCTTGCCGCGTTCCAGCGTCGGCATGTTGTGCATGCCGAACACCGCGTCCATCGGAAAGCGCTCGAAGAGGCCGTCGCGGATCATCGCCGGCGCGCCGCCCATGACCTCTTCGGCGGGCTGGAAGATCAGGTGCACCGTGCCGTTGAAGTTGCGGGTGCGTGCCAGGTACTGGGCGGCGCCCAGCAACATCGCGCTGTGACCATCGTGGCCGCAGGTATGCGACTTGCCTTCGATGGTGCTCCTGTGGTCGGTGTCGTTGATCTCCTGCACGGCCAGCGCATCGGTGTCGGCGCGCAGGCCGATCGCCTTGGAGCCGTCGCCGGCGCGCAGCGTCGCCACCACGCCGGTCTTGCCGACGCCTTCGGTGACTTCGTAGCCCCAGCCGCGCAGCAGCCCGGCGATGTAGCTGGCCGTGTTGTGTTCGTCGAAGGCGATTTCCGGGTGACGGTGCATGTGATGCCGCCACGCTTCGATTTGCGGCTGGTCTTCAGTCAGTGCGGTGAGCAGGGTGTTCATGATCTTGAATCCTCTGGAATCTGAAATCGGGGTGCGGTACGCCGGGCGCGTCTGCTGCGTCCCGCCAGGGATCCGGTCCTGGCGGTGGCGATGTGAGTGCGGGCCTGGCGTCGAGTCTGTGGCCGGCCGTCTTACGAGGCCTTCTTCGCGCCCGCCTTCGGCACCGTCAGCATGATCGACATGATCGCCACGGCCACCATGAAGACGTTGAACATCAGGGCGATGATCGCGGCCTCGCGCACTGCCAGGTTGTCCTGGCGTCCGACGAAGGTGATCACGCCTTCCACCCAGGAGATGCTTTCCGGGTTGGCACTGAGCGCGGTGAAGATCGCCGCCGAGATCGCCACACCGAAGGCGGCACCGAGCGAAGAGGCCATCTTGTAGATGCCGGCACCGGAGCCGGCCTGGGCGGCGGGCAGGCTGGACAGGGCTGCGTCGGTGGAAGGCGTGGCATAGAAGGCCAGGCCGACGCCGAACAGGGTGTAGCCGATCATCGCCAGGATCTTGTAGTCGGCGAGCAGCAGGTTGGCGGGCGACAGCAGCAGGATGGCCAGACCGGTGATCAGGCAGCCCCAGATCATCGGCTTGCGGGCACCGAAGCGCTGCAGCAGCTTCTCGCCGACACGGATGAAGGCGATGATCGCCACCGCATAGCCGAGGGTCAGCGCACCCGCTTCCTGGGCCGTCATGTTGCCGCCGAGTTGCACAAGTTGCAGGGAGACCAGCAGGGTGCCGGCGACGCCGTTGAGCAGGAAGTTGGAGATCGTGGCGCCGGTGTAGGTCGAGTTGCGGAACAGCTTGAAATCGACGAAGCCCTGCGCAGCCGTGCTTTCGATGCGGAAGAACAGCGAGCCGAAGACGACGGTGACCGCGATCAGGCTGAGGATCAGCGGGCTCGTCCAGCCCAGCTTGTTGCCCTGGGTGACGACGATCTGCAGCGCGACCATGGCGATCATGAAGGTCACCACGCCGGCGAAGTCGAACTTGTAGTCACCTTTGGATTCGACCTTGCTCTCGGGCGTGCCCTTGATCATCAGCAGGCCGATCACCGACACGACGATGGAGGCGAAGAAGATGTAGCGCCAGCCGAAGTTCGCCGTCACCAGGCCGCCGAACAGCGAGCACACGCCCGAACCGCCCCACGAACCGATGGACCACAGGCTGACCGCACGCTGGCGCGCCGGACCATCCCAGTAGGTCTTCACCAGCGCCAGGCTGGCCGGCATGATGCACGCCGCCGACAGGCCCTGCAGCGCGCGGCCGACCAGCAGGAAGGGCGCGGCCAGGTCGCCGATCGGCGCGAGGCCGATCAGCAGCGAGCCGGCCATGTTGAGGAAGAAGCCGATATTGACGACCTTGACGCGGCCGACACGGTCGGCGAGGCCGCCGACGACGACGATGAAGATGCCCGAGAACAGCGCCGTGATCGCCACGGCGATGTTCATCATGCTCGAATCCAGACCGAGCTCGCGCTGCATGTCGGGGGCGATGTTGAGCGTGGTCTGGGCAAACATCCAGAAGGCGATGACGCCCATGATGATGCCGTAGAGCAGCTTGTCCGTCCCCTGGTACGCAGGGGCCTGAACGGCGGTTGTGCTCATGGTTATCTCCTGAAGAAAACCGGTTGAATGGGGGCTACGGGGCGCATCCTATGCTTTCTGGTGAAATCCAAAAGACGCCGTATTGGCGGGGGTGACAACCAATCGGAATCACAAGCCCCTGCTGGCGGCATGGGTACGCTTGGCGGCGCTGCCGAAGGTGGGCACACTGCGTGTCGGCGCGAATCCGCGTGCCGCATGAGTGCATTGTGGCGGGGCATGGAGCCTCGCGAGTCCTTGGGTTGCCGCGATGAAAGACCATCAGTTGAGGGCGCTGCTGCGGGTGGCGGAGTGCGGATCGATCCGCGCCGCGGCGCGGGCAATGAACCTGAGCCAGAGCGCCTTGACCAAGGCCTTGCATGAGCTGGAGGAAGATGTCGGCGCCGAGCTGCTGACGCGAAGCTACAAGGGCATCGAGTTCACCCCTGCGGGCGCTGCTCTGCTGACGCATGCGCGGCTGGCCCTGTCCATCCTGGACAAGGGCGCGGAGGAGGTGAGGCTGCTGAGCGGCAGTGCCCGTTCGCGCGTCGTCCTCGCCGTGACGCCGATGGTGGGCGCGCGCGTGCTGCCGCGCGTGCTGCGCGAATATGAGCGCCTGCGCCCCGATGCCGAAGTGCAACTGACCGAAGGCCTGCTCACCCAGATCCTCCCGGATCTGGTCGAAGGCCGGCTGGATTTCGCCATCGCGGTGGCCAATCCTGACAACCTTCCCTACGAGGTCGCGTTCGAGCCGATCGGCAGCGTGGAAATCACCCTTGCCGGTCGCACCGGGCATCCGCTCGGCACCCGCACCACCTGGGCGGAGCTGGCCAAGGCGAAGTGGATCATGAACCTCAGCCAGGGCAGCCTGGGGAGCGCGCTGGAAGAGTGGATGGAGCAGCAGCACCTGCCACGACCGGCGCGCCTGATCCGCTGCGCGTCGTCCATGCTGATGCTGGAGCTGATGCAGCGCACCGACTACATCGGCCTCGGCCCGGCGGCGCTGTTTCGCGACGAGCTCGTCGGCCACGGCATCCAGTGCATCGAGGTCGAACCCCTTCCGCCGCCGATGCCGCTCGGCCTGCTGCGCCTGCGCGGCATCCCGCTGTCCAGCTCGGCCAAGCCGATGGCGACTCTGCTTGCCCGCTACATGGCGGATTGAGCTCTTCGGCCGGGCGGGCTCAACCCATCAGGCGGTGCACTTCCAGCGCCAGCACGCTGGCGGCGAGCAGCCCCACCAGCAGCAGCAGCCAGCCCTGGCGCCGCTGCAGGGTCGCCAGCTCGGCCATCCTGTCCTTCTGTTCGGCGCGATGCCGGGTGGCCTCGGCCAGCGCCTGGTGCGTCAGCCGCGGCAACTGCGGCAGCGTGCCGGCCCAGTTCGGCGCCTCCTCGCGCACGCTGCGCACCAGCGCGCGCCAGCCCATGCGTTCGTCCATCCAGCGCTCGAGGAAAGGCTTTGCGGTCTTCCACAGGTCGAGGTCGGGGTCGAGCTGGCGGCCCAGGCCCTCGATGTTGAGCAGCGTCTTCTGCAGCAGCACGAGCTGCGGCTGTACTTCCATCTCGAAGCGCCGTGCGGTCTGGAACAGGCGCAGCAGCGTCTTGCCGAAGGAGATCTCCTTCAACGGACGGTCGAAGATGGGCTCGCACACGGTCCGGATCGCCGCCTCGAACTCGTCGACGCGGGTGTGCGGCGGCACCCAGCCGGCCTCGATGTGCGCCATCGCCACGCGCTTGTAGTCGCGCTTGAAGAAGGCGAGGAAGTTCTGCGCGAGGTAGTTCTTGTCCACCTCGTCGAGCGTGCCCATGATGCCGAAGTCCAGCGCGATGTAGCGCCCGTCGCCATGCACGAAGATGTTGCCCGGGTGCATGTCGGCGTGGAAGAAGCCGTCGCGGAACACCTGGGTGAAGAAGATCTCCACGCCAGCACGCGACAGCGCCGCGAGATCGGTGCCCTGCGCGCGCAGCACGCCGGTCTGCGAGATCGGCACGCCGTACATGCGCTCCATCACCATCACCTTGCTGCCGCACCAGTCCCAATATACTTCCGGGACGATCAGCAGCGTCGAGTCGGTGAAGTTGCGCCGCAACTGCGAACAGTTCGACGCCTCGCGCATCAGATCGAGTTCGTCATGCAGGTACTTGCTGAATTCGGCCACCACTTCGCGCGGCTTCAGCCTGCGGCCTTCGGGCCAGATCTTTTCCAGCACCGTCGCCGCGACTTCCAGCAGCGCGAGGTCGTGCTCGATGACGCGCTCGATGCCTGGGCGCAGCACCTTGACCGCGACTTCCGTGCCGTCGGGTAGTTCGGCGAAATGCACCTGCGCCACCGAGGCGGACGCGACCGGCGTGCGTTCGAAGTTGTTGAACACCGCGTCGACCGGCTTGCCGTAGAAGTTCTCCAGCAAGGCCAGCGCCTGCTCGGTGGGGAAGGGCGGCACGCGGTCCTGCAGCAGCGCGAGCTCGTCGGCGAGGTCGGGCGGCAGCAGGTCGCGCCGTGTCGACAGCATCTGGCCGAACTTGACGAAGATCGGGCCCAGCGACTCCAGTGCGCGGCGCAGGCGCACGCCACGCGGCTCGGCGAAGCTGCGCCAGAAGAACACCGCATGCCACGCGCGCGCCAGCCGCCCGCTGGAGTCGGCGTCGAGGATCATGCGATCGAGGCCGAAGCGCAGGCCGACGGAGACGATCTTGGCGAGGCGGAGGAGGCGCACGGCGGAGGGAGTTCGGCTGCGGGAAAGCGCGGACTTTAGCCGGAAAGCCGCGCGTGGGCAAAGAGGAGGCTGGCAGCCTATCCGCTATAATCGCGCGTTTAGTTTCCCTGCCGAGTGCCATGAGCGCCGACCCCAAAGTATTGCTGACCGATCTGCTGAAGGCTGCGCTGAAGAGCGTGGCGCCGGATCACGCCGACACCGCCATCCTGCTGGAGCGCCCGAAACAGGCGAGCCACGGCGACTTCGCCACCAACCTGGCGCTGCAACTGGCCAAGCCGCTGAAGCGCAATCCGCGCGAACTCGCCGGTCTGCTGCTGGCCGAGCTGCCGGCCTCGAAGCTGATCGCGAAGACCGAGGTCGCAGGCGCGGGCTTCATCAACTTCACGCTCGCCGCCGATGCCAAGACGGCGGTCGTGCGCGACGTGCTTGCGCGGGGCGCTGACTACGGCCGCGGCGCGACGAAGGGCGTGAAGGTGCAGGTCGAGTTCGTGTCCGCCAACCCGACCGGCCCGCTGCACGTCGGCCACGGCCGCGGCGCCGCCTACGGTGCGTCGCTGTCGGACGTGCTGGCCTTCGCCGGCTATGACGTGACGCGCGAGTACTACGTCAATGACGCCGGCCGCCAGATGGACATCCTGGCGCTGTCGACCTGGTTGCGCTACCTCGCCTTCTTCGGCATCGAGATCCCGTTTCCGCCCAACGCCTACCAGGGCGACTACGTCATCGACATGGGCCGCGACATGCGCGACGCCCACGAGGACCGTTTCGCCAGGGTCACTGCGGATCAGATCCTCGCCGGCACGCCCGGCCTGCCGCTGGCCGAGCGCAAGGACGACGAGGCCAAGCAGCAGCGCGAGGAACATCTCGACGCGCTGATCGCCAACGCCAAGAAGCTGCTCGGCGACGACTACGGCTGGGTGCATGGCTTCGCGCTCAACGAACAGCTCGGCGACGGTCGCGACGACCTCGGCGAGTTCGGCGTGCGCTTCGACAAGTGGTTTTCCGAACAGAGCCTGTTCGACACCGGCCTGGTCGAGCGCGCGGTGACGCAGCTCGAGAAGCAGGGCCACCTCTACCTGCAGGACGGCGCCAAGTGGTTCCGCTCCACCGCCTTCGGCGACGAGAAGGACCGCGTCGTGCAGCGCGAGAACGGCCTGTATACGTACTTTGCATCCGACATCGCCTACCACCTCAACAAGTACGAGCGTGGCTTCGAGCGCATCATCGACATCTGGGGCGCCGACCACCACGGCTACATTCCGCGGGTGAAGGGCGCCATTACCGCGCTCGGGCTCGACCCGGCAAAGCTGGAAGTGGCGCTGGTGCAGTTCGCGGTGCTTTACCGCGACGGGCAGAAGACCTCGATGTCCACCCGCTCGGGTGAATTCGTCACCCTGCGCGAGCTGCGCAAGGAAGTCGGCAACGACGCCTGCCGCTTTTTCTACGTGCTGCGCAAGTCCGACCAGCACCTGGATTTCGACCTCGATCTCGCCAAGAGCCAGAGCAACGAGAACCCGGTCTACTACGTGCAGTACGCGCATGCCCGTGTGTGCTCGGTGCTCAACCAGTGGGGGGGCGAGGCGGCCGAACTCGCAGCGGCCGACCTCGGCCTGTTGCAGAACGAGCGCGAGCTGGCGCTGTGCGCCCGCCTGGGGACGTTCCCCGAGCTGGTGCAGAACGCCGCAGCCGACTATGCGCCGCACCAGATAGCCTTCTATCTGAAGGACCTCGCTGCTGACTTCCATAGCTGGTACAACGCCGAGCGCATGCTGGTTGACGACGAGGCGGTCAAGCTCGCCCGCCTGGCGCTGGCCGCCGCGGTGCGCCAGGTGCTCGTCAGCGGCCTGGCGATGCTGGGCGTGTCGGCGCCCGAATCGATGTGAGCAGCGGAGAGTCCCGTGAGTCGTGATCGCAAGCCCGTCCGCAAACCCGCCCGTCCGCCCGCGCGCAGCGGCGGCGGCACCCTGATGGGCATCTTCATCGGCCTGATCTTCGGTGCGCTGATCGCCGCCGGTGCCGCCTGGTATTTCACCCGTGCGAACCCCTTCCAGTCGGTGCCGAGCGCCTCGCCGCGCCCGTCGACGGCGGCCCAGCCGCCTGCGGCCCTGCCCGGCAAACCCGGCGACCGCCCGGTGGTGAAGCAGGACTTCGAGTTCTACAAGATCCTGCCGCAAGGCGATGGCACGCAGAGCAGCGCGCAACGGCCGGCGCCGGTCGAGAAGGCGCCGGAAAAGACCGCCGAGAAGCCGCAGGTCGACAAGCCGGCGGCCGACAAGGCGCCGGTTGCGGTGAAGGAAGCTACGCCGAAGCCGGTCGAGCGCCTCTACCTGCAGATTGGCTCGTTCGAGAATCCCGCCGAAGCGGACAACCTGAAGGCGCGCCTCGCGCTGGCGGGCATCGAGGCGAGCGGACAGCGGGTACAGCTTGCCGATGGTCGCACGGTGCATCGTGTGCGCATCGGTCCGTTCTCCAGCCCGGAAGAGATGAACCCGGCGCGCGCGCGGCTGGCCGAGTCCGGCTTCAACGCGACCGTGAGCCGCGCTGCAACCGCGCAATGATTCCTTACCCGCGGCGCGGGAACGTCTGTGGCATGAAGCACGTCTGACGGCCGTTTCCTCGTAGTTCCCAACACCCAAGGAGTACCGCATGAATCGTCGTGACGCCCTGAAACAGCTCGCCGCGCTTGCCGCCCTCGCTTCGCCCGTCGCCGGCGCGTGGGCCGCGGAGGAAACCTTCCAGGTGCTGAATCCGCCGCAGGCGACGGACGACCCGTCGAAGATCGAGGTGGTGGAGTTCTTCCACTACGGCTGCCCGCATTGCCGCAACTTCGATCCGCTGCTCGAGTCCTGGCTGAAGAAGCTGCCGCAGGATGTTGCTTTCCGCCGCATCCCGGCGATCTGGAACAACCAGCAACTTGCAGGCTTGGCGCGGCTGTATTACGCCGCCGAGGTTAGTGGCGACCTGCATGCCCTGCACGGCAAGGTGTTTGCCGCGGTGCAGGACGAGAAGCGTCCGCTGCATACCGAGGCTGGCGTCAGCGAGTGGATCCAGGGCAAGGTGGTCGATCCGAAGAAGTTCATGGACGCCTACAAGTCCTTCGGCGTCAATTCGATGCTGCAGCGCGCCGACCAGCGCGCGCGCGACATGAAGATCCAGGGCGTGCCGACACTGGCGATCGATGGCAAGTTCCTGACTTCCGCGTCGATGGCCGGCAGCCACGAGGCAGCACTCAAGAAGGCCGACGAGTTGATCGCGCGCGCACGGCGGGAGCGCGCAAAATAAGACGTCGATGATCAAGAGCGCCGCGGCGACGGCGCGAACGGGGACAGGGAGCATTCATGAGTGACGAAACCAACACCGGCGGCGGCGAGGCCACGGCCGAACCGGCCAACGCGGACCGTCGTGTGCGCCAGCGCTTCATCGCGCGCCGCCATGGTCGGTCCTGCTTCTGGCTGGCGATGGGCGGCGAGCGCATCGCGCTCAACGACCTTTCGCTGGAGGGCTTCTCCGCCTCGCTCGCGCCGCCGCCCCGGGGCGAGTTCGCCGTCGTGCTGCAACGCGACGGCGTGCCCGACGAAATCCACTGCACTGCGATCGTCGTCAACCAGGTGCCAGGCCCTTGCGGCCCAGCCTCCGGCTGCCGCTTCGTCGGCCTGTCGCCCGAAAACGCCGATCGCCTGCAGGAATGGCTCGTCACCCATGTGATCATGAGCGCCACTGTCCGCATCTCAGAGAAGGATGCGGTGATGATCGTGCAGGGGCGCTCGCTGGTGTAAGTGGCCGTCCGGTCGGTTTCTGGGCCGAAGGCGGGCATTTCTCACGGTGCCCTCAAGAAACCGGCGGCCGGGCCGTAGACACAGGCATCGGATCGTGAAAAGGTAACGTCCAGTTACACGGTCTTGATTTAAGTTAGTCCAAAAGTAGTATTCGCGTCGGCATTCGTAATCGAGTTGATCGTCGCGTCCTGAAACAGGGCAAACCCGTCGAAAGGCGGGGACGCAAAGTTACCGGTCTAAAGGGCTCGCGCCCCATGACAGCGGGATTGCCAGGCAAGCATCGTCCGTATTGGACGGGTGCGTCGTTGGTCCATGCAATCCTCGCCCGTGGCACGCGGGCCGGAGATCTCAAGCATGGAGTCCGCAATGAACGCACCGCACCGCCGCACCTCCCGTTCTTTCCGTCGCGCCCCGGCGCTGGCCTGCCTGGCGATCGCGCTGGGCACGCTGTCGCTGCCTGCGGTCGCGCAGGTTAATTCTTCACAACCGCAGTGGGCGCCGGGCCGCCTGCTGGTGCAGCCGCGCCCCGGGCTGTCGGACACCGAGCTCGACAAGATCCTCAAACCGCACGGCGGGAAGCAGGTTGGCAAGATCGACAAGATCAACGTCCGCATCGTGCAGTTGCCGGCGCAGGCGTCCGAAAAGGCGGTCGAGGCGCTGCTGAAGAAGAACAAGCACCTGAAGTTCGCCGAGCGGGACATGATCGTCTCTGGCGCCGCAACCGCGAACGATCCCTATGCGGCCAGTGAGTGGCATCTGAGCAAGATCCAGGCGAACTCAGCCTGGGATGCGTCGACCGGCGCAGGGGTGGTGATTGCGGTTCTCGACTCGGGTGTCGATGCAACGCACCCGGATCTCGCCACCAAGATGGTTGGCGGGTGGAATTTTCTGGACAATAACGCCGACGCCTCGGACGTGAACGGTCATGGTACGGCAGTGGCGGGCGCGGCAGCGGCGGCGTCCAATAACGGAGTCGGCGTGGCGTCGGTGTCGGGCGGTTCGATGATCATGCCGATCCGCATCGCTGACGCGAATGCCTACGCGTACTGGAGCACGGTGGCACAGGGTCTGACCTGGGCTGCGGACAAGGGCGCAAATGTGGCGAACATCAGCTACAACGGCGTATCGGGCAGTTCGACGGTGCAGAGCGCCGCGCAGTACCTGAAGAACAAGGGCGGCGTCACGGTCGTGGCGGCAGGCAACAGCGGCGCCGAGGAGTTGATCGCCGCGAGCAGTACGATGGTCAGCGTCTCGGCGACCGACGCCAATGACGTGAAGACGTCGTGGTCGAGTTACGGGCAGTACGTCGATGTCGCCGCGCCCGGCATGAACATCTGGACGACGGTGCGTGGTGGCGGCTACCAGCAATGGTGGGGGACATCGCTCGCGAGTCCGGTCGTAGCCGGCGTGGTCGGTCTGATGAAAGCGGCCAATCCGGCCCTGGCAGCGGGCGATCTGGAAAGGCTGCTTTTCTCGACAGCGGTGGATCTGGGTACGGCGGGTTGGGATGCCTACTACGGTTATGGTCGCGTAAATGCGGTCGCTGCGGTGCAGGCTGCCCGCCTTGCGACCCCCGCAGACGCGACGGCGCCGACCGTGAGCATCGCCAGCCCGGCGAGCGGGAGCACGGTGAGTGGCCTTGTTGCGGTCGACGTCAGTGCCAGCGACAACGTGGGTGTCAGCCGGGTCGATCTGATGGTGAATGGCAAGAGCGTCGGCAGCGATACGACCGCACCATACGGTTTCAGTTGGGATACCACGGCGGTGGCTGACGGCGCGGCGACGCTGACGGCCTATGCCTACGATGCGGCAGGCAACTACTCGACAAAGGCGGTTTCGGTGACGGTGGCCAATAGCACGGCGAACAGCACGTCCAAGTCGACAGCGGCCGACACGACGCCGCCGGTGTCGACCATCAGCAACCCGGGTGCAGGTGCCACGGTGAGCGGTACGGTCAGCGTGAAGGGTGCCGGCAGCGACAATGTCGGTGTGACGCAGATGCGGCTTTACATCGACAATAACTTGGTGAGCACCGTCTCCGGCGCCAGCCTGTCCTATTCGTGGAATACGCGCAAAGTTGCGGCCGGCGGTCACTCGGTCCGGCTGGACGCGATCGATGCAGCCGGCAATGTCGGTACTCAGACGATTCAGGTTGCGCGGTGATCGCAACCTCGTAGACGAGGAAAAGGTCCCTGCAGAATGTCTGCTTGGGGCCTTTGCGCTTACACCGCAGTTGCGGGAGACGTCTTCAGGCAGTACGGCGACTGCGCAGACGTGCAGCAAGTCCTGCAAGACCAACCCCGAGTAGTGCCAGAGAGCCGGGTTCCGGAGCGTTTCCGCCGCCTCCGCCTCCGCCTCCGCCCGGCTTCTTCCAAGTTAGGTCGTGTGAGCCGGGGTTATTCTCCCATGTGGTAACGATTCGAACGTTGCTTCCTCCGCCTTGCTCTGACGTCTCAATGGCCATGGCATCGAAGTGAGCCCATGCCAAACTGCCAAAGTCCGAAAGCGTCAACGTCTTAATTTCTCCATCCGCAGCACCGGTTTCGTCTGCTAGATTCGGTACTGCACCTACGGTTTTCGTAAAGCTCCCGATATCGTAGAAAAGGAAGTCTGAAATGCCGTCCTTTAACGGGTCATGGTTATTTGGGAACAGATTGCTCAGTGTCGCACTGCTGTAAAAGTATGAGACGCCTCCGACTTTGAGCCCTACGGTTGCCAACGAGCCATCAGGCACAGACACGACCAATATGGCACCCTTACCATTGAACTCCGTAGGGAAAAAGGCAGATGGGTTGTTGGAAATCTGAATCGACGACCAGTCCCCGCCAGTGCCGAACTGCCCGCCAAGGTTGAGAACGCTATTGTTCTGATAAGTGCCCGCGACGTAGACGGTCCCGCTGGACGTAATTGCTGTATCTGTTTCAGTCGGATTAGTCGTGTTCGCTTGGTAATCGGCATATTTTCCAGCATCGCCAAGTCCGGCAGGTGCGCCCACTTGCAGTACATTGATAGCGTGCGCAGCACCGATTAAGCCGAGGCCGATAGCGGCTGCCACCGCATTCTTTAGCACTTTCATGATAGGTCTCCAATGCTTCACGTTTCGGGCTGCATCGATACGACGCGCTTGCGGACTTTCTAGCATGATTTGTACCATATTCAGCAAAGTATTGATAAATAAAAAATGTTTGTCTTTCGTGCTGTCCGTCAAGATCAAAAGTGTAAAACTGGCCGACACGTGGTTAAATCTTCCTCGCGGACAACAGGCAGACCATGTTTGCTGCTTTCCCGGTTCCTCCGTTTCCCCTTGTGGTGGTGATCATGGGGCAGTTCTCCCATCTCTCCCGTTTGGCCGCTGTGCTCGATTTTGCAAGACCCAATAGTGCGTCGATCCGCCCGGAGCCCCAATGCCCGCAACTTAGCGCCCCCTTATAGGACATATGCAAATGTGGCTTGCCCTCTGGATCGTCGCCATTTCAACAAGCTAGTGCGCGTCTTCATGCACGACGGCAGCGAGGACTGGACCTGCGTCCATGTCGAAGTCCAGGACCAGCACGACAGCGCCCTCGCGCGGCGTATGTTCACCGCATCTTCGACCACTACGACCGCCCCGTCGCCAGCCTCGCCGTTCTCGGCGACGACGATCCGGGCTGGCGTCCCGACCGCTTCGGGTTCGAACGGCTCGGCTGCTGCCATCGCCCCACTTACCCGGTGGCCAAGCTGATCGATCGCGAGGGCGAACTCGCCGCACTGCCGGCCGAACCCAAACCCTTCGCGCTCGTCACTGTCGCCCACTTAATCACGCGGCGCACGCGTGATGCGCCCTACGACCGCTTGGTGGCCAAGCGCCGCCGCTTCGGCCCGCTTTCCGCCGCCGTCACGGATCGTCTCGTCAAGGCTGCACCTGACCAGCTCGAGCGTTGGGCCGAGCGGGTGCTCGACGCCGCGACGCTCGACGACGTGTTCGCAGAGAGCTGAAGGCGGAGGTCGGCTGAAGCCGACCTCGCCCGGTACCACGGCGCTGTTCTTCTGTTCTATTTTCCTGCGAGCAGCCGATCCGCTGCCGCGCGGGCAGCTACGCCCAGTTCTCCAGTATCAAGGGGGCGTCGATCCGCTCGTAATGGCGGAGGTTGTTGGTCACCAGCACTGCTCCCGCCGACAGGGAATGGGCGGCAATCATCATGTCCAGTTCGCCGATCGGCTGGCCGGTGCGGAGGAGTTGGTCGCGGATGTCGGCTGCCACTCTCCGGTCTCGGCGCCCCACGCAAGGTGGGATCGACATCGGAAATGACTGGCGACCCGGTGTAGGTGTTGATCGACGGCCAAGCCGATGTCAACGACGCAAGCGTCGATGCGAAGCTAATGTGCCTCTGCAACCATCTGATTTTCCATAAGTTTGCCATTGGCGTTGCATTAAGCTATGTTCATGGCCTCTATTGTGACGATTTAGATGAGGGGTTTGCAGCTTATGGTGTCAAGGCTCGAAATCCCGCTCCAGGAGGTTCAGCGCCGACTCGGCCTCGACAACCCCTGGTGGCGCGCGGGGGGTGGAATTGACCCGGAAGAGGCACTCTGGCCGCGTCGAGCGTACTTCGGCCCTTTCTGTCGTCTGGCGCTCGAAACCCGCGTTCGGCGCGCCGTCGTACTCATCGGCCCGCGTCGCGTGGGCAAGACCGTCATGCTCAAGCACTTCGTCCAGCGACTGCTGGATGACGGCCTGGCGGGTGTCCGCATCCTTTTCGCATCGCTGGACACGCCGCTGTACTCCGGTCGCAGCCTCGAAGGTCTGGTGCGCCTGTTCATCGAACAGCATCAGCACCCGGCCGGGCAGCAACTCTGGGTCATCTTCGATGAAGTGCAGTACCTGAAGGATTGGGAGGTTCATCTCAAGTCCCTCGTCGACAGCTATCCGGGCGTTCGCTTCATCGCAAGCGGCTCGGCCGCCGCCGCGCTGCGCATGAAGAGCAGGGAGTCCGGCGCCGGCCGCTTCACCGAGTTCGTCCTGCCGCCGCTGACCTTCGCCGAGTACCTCACCTTCGCGCAGCGGGAGGATGAACTGATTGTCGAGCGCGAGGACGAGGGCAGCGGAAATAGTCGTTACCTTGCCACCGACATCGATGCGCTCAACGAAGAGTTTCTCAATTATCTGAACTACGGGGGTTTCCCCGAAGCGGTGATGAACCCGGTGGTGCGTGAGAATCCCTCCCGTTTCCTGCGCCAGGACATCATCGACAAGGTTCTGCTCAAGGATCTTCCCAGCCTTTATGGCATATCGGACACACAGGAGCTCAATCGCTTCTTCAATGTCCTCGCCTTCAACACCGGGGACGAAGTCGGTCTGGAGGCATTGTCGAAGCACTCGAACATCACCAAGCAGAAACTCGGCGATTACCTCGAATACCTGGAGGCCGCATTCCTGATCCGCCGCGTGCACCGCATCGACGAGAATGCCCTGCGCATGCAACGCGCGCGTACCTTCAAGGTTTATCTGACCAACCCTTCCGTGCGCGCGGCACTTTTCGGCTTTGTGCGCAGTGAGGACGAAGCGATGGGCAATCTCGCGGAGACGGCAGTCTGGAGCCAGTGGCTGCACGATACGGTCATCAGTCGATCGCTCCACTATGCACGCTGGAAGTCAGGCCGTCAGACCCTCGAGGTGGATATCGTCTCCATCGACGTCCGCACACGGAAGCCCCGCTTTGCCGTTGAGATCAAGTGGTCCGACCGCATTTCCAAGCAGTTGCAGGAGCTGAAAGGGCTCCAGGAACTGGCGGCCAGGCACGCGCTGGCTCGCCATCCGCTGGTCACAACGCGGACCTACACGGGCCAGGCTGAACTCGACGGAGTTCCGGTCGACTTCGTTCCGGTGGCGCTGCACTGTTACACGATCGCACGTAATCTGCTTCGCTCGAAGCACTAGCGATGACGGCAAGAGACATCTGCCGCCCACCTGCTCACGCGGCGCACCCACGACGCGCCGTACGACCGCTTCCAGGCCAAGCGCCGCCTCGTGCGGCTGCTCTACGAGCGCAACTGGAACAAGGGCTCGCAAGGGGGCGCCAGGAAGGTCGAATGGAGGGTCGCGCAGAGGGCATCGCAGTCCTGCTCGCCCGCCAGTTGAACCGCCGCTTCGGACCGCTTTCCGCCGCCACCACCAACCGCCTCGCCAAGGCGGCACCTGACCTGCTCGAGCGCTGGGCCGAGCGGGTGCTCGACGCCGCGACGCTCGACGACGTGTTCGCAGAGAGCTGAAGGCGGAGGTCGGCTGAAGCCGACCCTACGGAGCAGGCTGCGTCGGGATCGAGCCTTGCGCGCGGTCATGCACTGCGCGCTTGTGCCACAATTCTGCCCTTGCTTGTGACGGGAGGAAGGGCATGGCCGGAATGGTGAGTCGGCGGGGGTGTGGCGCGGGCGGTCGCGGGCGGTCGCGGGGATTCACGCTGCTCGAGCTGCTGGTGGTGATGGTCATCATCGGCCTGCTCGCCGGCTACGTCGGGCCGCGGTTCTTTGCCCAGATCGGCAAGTCGGAGATCAAGGTGGCGCATGCGCAGATCGATGCCTTCGGCAAGGCGCTGGACCAGTACCGGCTGGATGTCGGGCACTATCCGAGCACCGAACAGGGCCTGCAGGCGCTGATGACGGCGCCGGCGGGCGTGTCGCAGTGGTCGGGACCCTACTTGAAGAAGGCGGTTCCCGCCGATCCCTGGGGCCAGCCGTATCAATACCGCCAGCCGGGCGAACATGGCGAGTACGACATCCTGTCGTTCGGTGCCGACGGGCAGCCCGGCGGCGAAGGGCCGGCCGCGGATATCGGCAACTGGTGAGGCGCCGCGCCGCATGCGTTATCGCGTGAAGGCCGTCGGCGCGGATGCTGCGGTCGTCGAAACGGAGCTGGATGCCGGCAGCGAGGCCGAGGCGCGGGCGCTGGCCGCGGCGCGTGGACTGGCCGTGCTGTCGCTGCGCAGCGTGGCGGTGCGGCGCGGGTCGCGGTTTCCGCTGCAACTCTTCAACCAGGAACTGCTCGCGCTGCTGCGTGCCGGCATTCCGCTCGCCGAGGCGGTGTCGGCGCTGGCCGAGAAGGAGCACCGTGGCGCGGTGCGGGTGGTTTTGTCGGATATTTTGACAGCGCTGCGCGAGGGCCGGACCCTGTCGAGCGCGCTCGAGGCCGAGCCGCAGGCCTTTCCCGACCTCTACGTGGCGACGATCCGCGCCGCCGAGCGCACCAGCGATCTCGACCGCGCGCTGGAGCGCTACATCGCCTACCAGCAACAGATCGACACGCTGCGCGGCAAGCTGGTGAGCGCATCGATCTATCCGGTGCTGCTGCTGGGCGTGGGCGGGCTGGTGGTGCTGTTCCTGCTGGGGTACGTGGTGCCGCGCTTCTCGCACATCTACGAAGACATGGGCGGCGACATGCCTTTTCTGTCGCGCCTGCTGCTGGATTGGGGGCGGCTGGTGGAGGCCAACGCGGTGCTGCTCGGCGTGGGGCTGCTGGTGGCGATCGCCGCGGCGGTGCTGGCGGCGCGCAGCCCGGCGCTGTGGGCGGCAGTGGGGCGCGCGCTGTGGCGCCTGCCGATGGTGGGCGCGCGCCTGCGCATCTTCCAGCTCGCGCGCTTCTATCGCACGCTGGGCATGCTGCTGTCTGGCGGCATCGCCGCGGTGCCGGCGCTGGGCATGGTGTCGGGCCTGCTGTCGCCCCTGCTGCGTGACAGCCTCGCCACCGCGATCGCCCGCATCCGCGAAGGCCGCGGCTTTGCCGCGACGCTGGCCGAATGCGGGCTGACCACCCCGGTGGCGCGCCACATGCTGACCGTGGGCGAGCGCGCCGGCAACCTGGGCGAGATGCTGACGCGCTCGGCCGAATTCCACGAGGAACAGACCGCGCGCGAAGTCGAGTGGCTGACACGGCTGTTCGGCCCGGTGCTCATGCTGGTGATCGGCTGCGCGATCGGCCTCATCGTGGTGCTCATGTACCTGCCCATTTTCCAGTTGGCGGAGACCATAGGTTGAGTTCGCAGGCCAACGCGCCCGTCGCGGCACCCCCTTTCAGTGTTGCCGACCTGGCTGCCGCGCGTGCGGCAGGGGGGCGCCTGCTCGACGCGCTGGCGGAACTCGAGCCGGTGGCGCAATTGCGCGCCCCAAGGCTTGCCGCGACTTGCGGGTTTCCGCTCGTGGGTCATGCGCGGCTCATGACGCTGGCGCCTGACTTCGACGCCGTGCCTTTCGCAACCGCCCTGCGCCGGGAATGCGTCGCCCTGCGCGACGAGTCCGGGCGCCTGCTGGTGGTGGTGGCAGACCCCTTCGACAGCGACCTGCTCGATGGACTGGGCGCACGCCTGCCCGAGCCTTTTGCCCTGGCGCTGGCCGACCGCGACGACCTCACCGCCTGCCTCGCCCGCCATGAGGACGAGGTACGTCGTGCGGTGGGCCTCACCGATGCGGGCGAAGCCCTCGAAGGCGGCGAGGCGGTGGAGGAGCTGTCGCTCAAGCGCATCAGCGCCGACGCCAGCCCGGTGGTGAAGCTGGTCAACTCCACCCTGTACGATGCGCTGAAGCAGGGCGCCAGCGACATCCACCTCGAGACGGTGCCGGCCGGGCTGGTGATCCGCTACCGCATCGACGGCGTGCTCTCGAGGGTGGGGGGCGCGGCCGGGGCGGAGCTGGCCGAGCAGGCGATCTCCCGCCTGAAGGTGATGGCCGAACTGGACATCGCCGAGCGCCGCGTGCCGCAGGACGGCCGCTTCAAGGCGCAGACCGGGGGGCGCGAGATCGACTTCCGCGTCTCCATCATGCCCAGCATCCACGGCGAGGACGCGGTGCTGCGGGTGCTCGACAAGGAACACCTGAGCGCCGAGATGAGCGGGCTGACGCTGGAGTCGCTCGGCTTCGATGCCGGCTCGCGCGCGGTGCTGCGCCGCCTGGCGAGCGAACCCTACGGCATGCTGCTGGTGACCGGTCCCACCGGCAGCGGCAAGACCACCACCCTGTACGCCACGCTGGGTGAGACCAACAGCGGGCTGGAGAAAGTGGTGACGATCGAGGACCCGGTCGAATACCAGTTGGCCGGCGTGCTGCAGATCCCGGTCAACGAGAAGAAGGGCCTCACCTTCGCGCGCGGCCTGCGCTCCATCCTGCGTCACGACCCGGACCGCATCATGGTGGGCGAGATCCGCGACGGCGAGACCGCCGAGATCGCGGTGCAGGCGGCGCTGACCGGCCACCTGGTGTTCACCACCGTGCATGCGAACAACGTGTTCGATGTGATCGGCCGCTTCATGCACATGGGCATCGACCCCTACAACCTGGTGGCGGCGCTCAACGGCGTGGTGGCACAGCGCCTGGTGCGCATGAACTGCCCGCAGTGCAGCGTGGCGGTGACGCCCGATGCGGCGCTCATCGCCGAATCCGCGCTGGGCGACGTGTCGCGTTTCGCCTTCCGCGCCGGCACCGGCTGCGGCCACTGCCGCGGCTCCGGCTACAAGGGGCGGCGTGCGGTGGCCGAGGTGCTGCTGCTGGACGACGAGGTGCGCGAGCTGATCCTGGCGCGCGCGCCGGTGCGCGCAGTGCGCGAGGCGGCGCGCCGGCGCGGCTTCCGCAGCCTGCGCGAGGCGGTGATCGAACTCGTCGCTATCGGCGACACCACCGTGGAGGAACTGAACCGTGTCACGCTCCGCTGAGCGCCTGCTGCGCCTCGAGTCCGACGCCTGGCTGCTGCGCGATGCCGATGGCGAACGTCGCCAGCCGCATGGAGGCGATCCGGCTGCCGTGCTGCCAGCGCTGGGCGCAAGCCTGCGCGGCGGCGCTCGGCTGAAGGTGGTGCTGGGCGACGGCTGGTTGCGCTATCTGGTGCTGCGCTGGCCCGCAGGCGTGCGCACCGCCGAGGAGCGGCAGGCATTCATGCTGCATCGCTTTCGCACGGTGCACGACATCGCTGCGCCAGACTGGGCGTTCGCCGCCGACCGCGATGCGGTGCGTTTCCCGTCGCTCGCGTGTGCGGCGCCAGCGGCGCTGATCACTGCGATCAACATGCTTGGACGTGCGCCGGGCGTACGATTGGGCGAGGTCGTGGGCGATTTCGTTGATCGCTACAACCGCCTGCAGCGCAGCTTCGACGAGGCCGCAGGTACCCTGGGTGCGCTGGCGATCCTGGACGGGGAGCGCCTGACGGCAGGCGTGTGGCGTGACGGGGCCTGGCTTGCCGTGCGCAGCCGCGCGGTCGGCGCCGATGCCATGGGCGACCTGGCACGCATGCTCGAGGGTTGGCACACCGAGCATGCACCGGCCGGCGAGGGCACGCTCTACGCCTGCGGCATCGCACCGGCTGCGCTGCCCGGCTGGCGCATCGTGCGCACGGAGGAACGCTGATGCGTCGCCCGTCTTCGCTGCGCAATGCGCCGGCCTTGCTGGCGCTGGATTTCGGGCCGCGCCGGCGGCGCCCGGGCGGGCTCGGCTGGCTGACGTTGCTGATCGGCGCCGTTGCGCTGGTGGCCGCGCTGGTCGGCGCATGGTCGGATTACGTCGATGTTGACGAGCGCACCCGGATCGTCGAGCGCCTGCGCGCGCAGACACGTGCGGCCGCGACGCCGGTTGCAGTCCCTGCAGGCACGGACGGCAGCCTCGATGCCGGCGCGGCGCAGGCGGTGGCGGCCCGGCTCAACGCCGACTGGGCCGGAGTCTTTGCCGACGTGGCGCGCGCGCAGGCCGAGGGGGTCACCTTGATGGAACTCCACGGCGATGCCGCGCGTGGCAGCCTGCGCATCGTTGCCGATACGCCGGATCTGGACGCAGCCTTTGCCTGGGTCGAGCGCCTGCAGCAGGCTGACGGTGCATTGCGCGCGGCCTCGCTCGACAGCCATGCGTGGATCGAGGGCAAGGGTGGCGCGGCGGTGCGCATCAACGCGACGGCGTCGTGGGGGGCGGGACGATGATGCGGACGGAAGGGTTTCGCGAGCGCGGCTTGAGTCCGGGTGCGCTTCTCGAAGGGGGCCTGCGCATGCTGCGCCGCGCCGGTTGGGCCGGACTGCTGGGCGCGGGGCTGCTGCTTGCGGCGGCGCTGGTCCAGGTTGCGGCGGGCGAGTGGGCGGCGGCGCGGCGCGCCGATCTGGCCGCACAGCGAGCACAGTTATCCGGTCAGGCGCCCGCAGGCGCGCGGGGCGCGCCGTCGGTGGCGGGCTTTCTTGCTTCGTTTCCTGCAGCAAGCGAATTGCCGCGGGTGCTGGCGCGGCTTTATGAGCTCTCCGACGCGCATGGGCTGAACGTCGAGCGCACAGCCTACCGCCGTGCCGACGAGCCTGGCACGCCGCTGGCGCGTGTGTCGCTGCAGATGCCGGTGCAGGGCAGCTACGGTGCGCTCTACACGTGGCTTGGCGAGGTATTGGGGAGTACGCCCGCGGTGGGCCTGGAATCATTTTCCATACGCCGCGTTGAAGAGGGCGCGGACCTGGTCCACGCCGACATCCGGCTGGTGGTGTTCGTGAGGCAGGGCGAATGAGGATTCGACCTGCGAACCGACGCCCGCTGCTGTTTGGCGCCGCCCTGCTCGCGACGCTCGCTGCCACCTGGTGGGCGGCGATGCTGGAGAACACGGTCGCGCCGCCGGCGACCCGGCCGGGGGCGGCGTCGCCTGCGACGCGGGGGGCGGCAACGTCGGCGGCGGCATTGCGCACTCCCATTGCTCGCGCCCGCGGCGCAGCGCCAGCGGCCCTGGCAGTGAGCCGTCACGCCTGGCCGGCGGAGGGGGGTACGCTGATGGCCAGTTCGGCCCCGCCCGCGCCGGTAGTGCAGGCGCCGCCCCCGGCACCCCCGCCCGAGGCTGGCTTGCCGCCGCTGCCGTTCCGCTTTGCGGGACTGATCGAGGAGCGCGGCGAGCGCTCGGTCGTGCTACTGGAGGGGCGCGAAGTCCGCATACTGCGCGCCGGCGAGCGCATCGACGAGCGCTACCGTGTCGACCGCATCACGCCGACGCGCATCGAATTCACCTATCTGCCGCTGCGCCAGCAGCAGTCGCTCCAAGTGTCCGATCATGAACCCACTCAATAGACCCTTGCGTCGCCTGTTGCCGCTGGCGCTCGCCGGCTTGCTCGCCGCGTGCGGGACCAACACTGCGCTCGACCGCAGCCGCGCCGAGTTCATCAGCGGCGATCCGCTCGCCGCGCTTGCCGCGCTCGAGCAGCGGGTGCGCGACGAGCCGCGCAACCTCGAACTGCGCGCCTTCTATCTGCGCCAGCGCGAGCGCCTGGCGAGCGAGTACCTGACGGCGGCCGAGCACGCGCGAACCTTGGGGGAGTTCGACCGCGCCGAGCAGTTGTACCGCCGCGCGCAGGGCATCGACCCGACGCATCCGCGTGCGGCAGCGGGCATCGAGTCGCTCGCCGACGAGCGCCGCCGCCAGGTGCGGCTGTCGGAGGCCGAAGTCGCGCTGGCACGGGGCGATGCGGCGGGCGCGGAGCGGCTTGCGCGTTCGGTGCTGGCAGAGGTGCCGGCGAATGCGCACGCGCAGCGTCTGCTGCGCGAGGCCGACGAAGGGCGGACCGCGGAGCGATTGCGGTCGGCAAGCCTGGCGGGCGGTCCGATGGACAGGAAGGTGTCATTGCAATTCCGCGAGGCTCCGTTGCGTGCGGTGTTCGAGGCGCTGTCGCATGCCGCCGGGCTGAGTTTCGTCTTCGACCGCGAGATGCGTGACGATGCCCTCGTGACGCTGGTGGTGCGCGACCGCACCGTGGGTGAGGTGCTCAAGCTGCTCGCCACCACGCAACAGATCGAGACGCGATTGATCGACCCGCACCTGGTGCTGGTGTACCCGTCGACGCCAGCCAAGCAGCGCGACTATCAGGACCTGGTGTCGCGCAGCTTCTATCTCGTGCATGCCGACACCAAGCAGGCACAGGCGCTGGTGAAGCAGGTGGTGAAGACGCGTGACATCTTCATCGACGAGAAGCTGAACCTGCTGGTGATAAAGGACACGCCGGAGGCGGTGCGCCTTGCGGAGCGGCTGATCGCCTCGCTGGACGTGGCCGAGCCCGAGGTGATGCTGGAGGTCGAGGTGCTCGAGGTGGCGCGCACCAAGCTGCGCGATATCGGTCTCGAGTTTCCCGACGAGATCGGCTATGGCCTGCTCGCCAGCCGCAATGGCGGCGCGCTGGTGCAGGGCAACGTCAATCTGCGGCGCGGCGGTGAGCTGGCGCCCTTCGCCGCCAACCCGGCGGCGGTGCTGCGCCTGCTGAGCGAGGACGGCGACAGCAGCACGCTGGCGAATCCTCGCATCCGGGTCAAGAACCGCGCCTCGGCCAAGGTGCACATCGGCGAGAAAGTGCCGGTGTTCACCACGACCTCCACCGCCAACGTCGGCGTGGCGGCGTCGGTCAGCTACCTGGATGTCGGCCTCAAGCTCGAAGTGGAGCCCAGCGTGACCCTCGACGACCAGGTGGCGATCAAGGTCGGGCTGGAGGTCAGCAACATCGTGCGCGAAGTGCCGGGGCCGGAAGGCTCGCTCGCCTACCAGTTGGGCACGCGCAGCGCGACCACCACGCTGCGGCTGAAGAACGGCGAGACGCAGGTGCTCGCCGGCCTCATCAACGACCAGGACCGCGTCACCGCCCGCCACCTGCCCGGGCTGGGCGAGCTGCCGGTGCTGGGGCGGCTGTTCTCGTCACAGCGCGACGACGGCTCGAAGACCGAGATCGTGCTGCTGATCACGCCGCGCATCGTGCGCAACGTGGTGCCGCCGGTTTCCGCCCGCGACGATCTGCCGGCAGGCACCGAGGCCAGCATCGGCGCGCTGCCGTTGCGCATGGCCGGCGGAGCGCAGGGCAGCCTGAGCCTGCGCGCGGCAGGGCCGGCGATGTCCGCTGCGGGCGGCCTGCCTGTGGCCTTGCCGCCGCCGGCCGCTTCATCGAGCGGACCGGCAACTGCGCCGGGGGCCGCCGGGGCGGGCCTTCGCGACCTTGTGGTGCGCTTGACGGGGCCGGAGACGGCCAAGCCCGGCAGTACGGTGACGCTGGCCTTGGAACTGGGGGGCAGCGGCCGCCACGACGGCGGTGTGATCGACGTCGGTTACGATCCGGCGCTGCTGGAGCCGGTGGGCTTCGCCGCCGTGGTGGCGGGCCAGGCCTCGGTGGCGCTGGTGCCGGGCACGCTGCCGAGCCAGTTGCCGCTCTCCTTCCGTGTGAAGGCGGAGGGACAGGGGATGGCCAGCATTGCGGTGACCGGTGTCACGCTGCAGGTCGGCGGGCAGCGCATGGCGAGCCCGGCGAGCAGCTCGACGACGATCAACGTCTTGCCATGATGTGGTCGCGGCGCGGTTTCACGCTGATCGAGCTGGTGGTCACGGTGGCCATCGTCGGGATCCTTGCTGCGGGCGCCATGCCGTTGGCCGAGCTCGCCGCACAGCGCATGAAGGAATCGGAACTGCGCACCGCGCTGCGCCAGATCCGCGACGGGCTCGATGCCTACAAGGCCGCAGTGGACGCCCTGCGCATCGAAGTCAGGACGGGGGCTTCGGGTTACCCGCCCGATCTTGGGACCCTGGTCAATGGCGTCACGGATGCGACCGACCCCGACGGCCGCAAGATCTACTTTTTGCGGCGCCTCCCCCGCGACCCCTTCTTCGCCGACGCCAGCGCACCGGCCGACAAGACCTGGGGCAGGCGCAGTTATGCCAGTCCGCCCAGTGCGCCGCGCGAGGGCGCCGACGTGTTCGACGTGTATTCGCTTTCCGAGCGCGTGGGCCTCAACGGCGTGCCCTATCGGGAGTGGTGAGCATGGCGCAGGGACGGACCGCGCGCGGCGGCTTCACGCTGATCGAGCTGCTGGTGGTGATGGCCATCATCGCCACGCTGCTGTCGATCGCCGCACCGCGCTATTTCAACCATCTCGACCGTGCGCGCGAGAACACGCTGCATCAGTCGCTGGCCGTGATGCGCGACGCGATCGACAAGTTTCGCGCCGATACGGGCGCCTACCCCAAGGATCTTGACGAACTGGTGAGCCGTCGCTATCTGCGCGCAGTGCCGGTGGACCCCATCACCGACGCGGCCAGCACCTGGCAGCTCGTGCCGCCGCGCGAAGGCGAGGAGGGCGGTATGGCCGATGTGCGCAGTGGCGCGGCGGGCACTGCACACGACGGGCGGGCCTATGCAGACTGGTAGCGAGAGGCACGCCGAGGGCGGATATACCTACCTGCTGGTGCTGTTCCTGGTTGCCGGACTGGGCCTGTTCGCGGCGCAGGCCGGCGTGGTGTGGCAGGCGGCGACGCAGCGCGAGCGCGAGGCCGAGCTGCTGGCGATCGGCAGCGAGATGGCGCGGGCGCTGGCGCGCTATCGAGACCAGACGCCGGTGGGCCAGCCGCCGTGGCCCGGCCGGCTGGAACAGCTCGTCGAGGATAAACGCTTCCCGACGACACGGCGCCATTTGCGGCGGGTCTATCGCGATCCGCTCACCGGTCGTGCCGAGTGGGGGCTGGTTCGAGAAGGCGAGGCCATCGTCGGCGTTCACAGCCTGTCGAAGCTCACACCCATCCGCCGCCACGAGCTGCCGCCGGCGCTGGATGAAGCAGCCAAGGGGGCTGCAAGCTACACCGAGTGGATCTTCCGCCCGGTTGCGCCGGCCGCGCCGGGCGGCGCATCCAGGGCGCTGAATGGGGCGCGGAGATGAATGCAATGCCTGCAGTCGCAGATGAGAGCCCGCGCGAATGTGTGCGTGGCATGGCGGGTGCCGAGTGCGAAGGCGCGCGCGACGGCACGGCCTGCGTCGACGCCGCGGGCACCCCGCATGGGCCTGCGCGCGGCGAGGTGCGCATCGTCTCCCTGGTGCCGTCACTCACCGAGCTGGTGTGCGAACTGGGCTTGCGCGACGAGCTCGTCGGGCGCACCGGCTTCTGCATCCATCCGCGCGAGGCATTGCGCAGCGTGCCGAAGGTGGGCGGCACCAAGGATGTGAAGCTCGACGTGGTGCGCGCGCTGGCGCCCACCCACCTGATCGTGAACATCGACGAGAACCGGCGCGAGACCGTCGATGAGCTCGCGGCCTTCGTGCCGCACGTGATCGTCACCCACCCTTGCGCGCCGCGCGACAACCTCGCGCTGTACCGGCTGTTCGGCTCCATCTTCGGCTGCGAGGAACGCGCGGCTGCGCTGGAGGCGGATCTGCTGGCGGCGCTGGACGAGGCGGCTGCGGTGGCGGCGGAGCAGCCGCCCGAGCGCGTGCTGTACCTGATCTGGCGCGAGCCGTGGATGACGGTGGCGCGCGATACCTACATCGCGGCGATGCTGGCCGAAGTGGGCTGGCGGACGCTGCCGGATGTCGACGGCGGCGCGGCCGGCGCGGCGCGTTATCCGGCCTTCGACTGGAACGCGCCCTGGCTGGCGGCGGTGCAGCGCGTGCTGTTGTCGTCCGAGCCCTATCGCTTCCGCGAGGCCCATGTCGCCGAGGTACGGGCGCTCGTCGGCCGGGCGGCGATGCTGATCGACGGCGAGATGGCGTCATGGTACGGCAGCCGCGTCATCGCAGGGCTGCGTTATCTGGCAGCGCTGCGGCGACGAAGCGTTCCGGCGTGAGGATGGCGAAGCGTTCCCGCACCAGGCGGTGACGGGCGAGCTTGAGCAGGGCCTTGTCCCGCGTGACGAGATGTGTCGCCATCGCCTGCGCGGCGATCTCGAGGAACTTCTGGTCGTCGCGGTCGCGACACTGCGGGAGCAGGGGCGGCAAGTCGATCGACGCCGGCTGCGGCGGCGCGGCCTCGCGTGTGCCTGGCGTGGCGGCGGGAAGCACCATCACACGCGCCCGGTAGGCGGCGAGCAGTTGGGCCTGCGCTTCGATGGCCACGCCGAACTGCGAGTAGGCGAGCACGCGGCGCAATTCTTCCAGCGCGTCTTCGCGGCTGTGCAGCGTGATCGTGCCGCCGGCAATCAGGCGCTCGAGCGACTGCAGGGCGGGATCGCGAAACATCCAGATCGCCAGCACGGTGTTGGTGTCGAGGACGAGGCGCACTGGAGCATTCATCGGTGAGGAAAAAGAAAAAAGGGAAGGGTCACCCCTTCCCTCTTTCATCATGCGCAGGCTGCGGTCAGGCGGCCTTCTTGGCGTCGATGCGGATCTTCACGAAGGAGCCCGGCGCGTCTTCCAGCACCTTGAGCTTGCCCTTGGCGGGATCGCGCGGCTCGACCTGCTCGCTGTCGTGCGCCGTCACCCAGGACTGCCAGTCGGTCCACCAGGAACCGGCGTGTTGCTGCGAACCTTCGAACCAGGCATCGGAGGTGGCGGGGAGCTTGGCGGCCGAGTTGATCCAGTAGCCGTACTTGTTGGCTGCCGGCGGGTTGACGATGCCGGCGATGTGGCCGGATCCGCCCAGCACGAAGCGCACGGGCCCACCGAAGTTGCGCGCGCCGATGTAGGTGCTCTTCCACGGTGCGATGTGGTCTTCGATCGTCGAGATGAAGTAGCAGGGTGCCTTGATCTTGCCGAGGTCGATCTTGACGCCGTTGATCTCGATGCCGCCCGGCTCGGACAGCTTGTTTTCCATGTACAGCTTGCGCAGGTAGAAGCTGTGCATCTTGGCCGGCATGCGGGTGGAATCGGAGTTCCAGTACAGCAGGTCGAACGGGAACGGGTCCTTGCCCATCAGGTAGTTGTTCACCACGAAGGACCAGATCAGGTCGTTCGAGCGCAGCATGTTGAACGTGCCGGCCATCTCGGAACCTTCGAGGTAGCCGCGTTCGAACATCTTCTTCTCGAGGCTGGAGACCTGGGTCTCGTCGATGAAGACGCCCAGTTCGCCCGGCTCGGAGAAATCGGTCATGGTGGTGAAGAAGGTCGCCGAACCGATGCGGTCGGCCTGCTTCTTGCCGGCCAGGTAGGCCAGCGTGGTGGCGAGCAGCGTGCCGCCCAGGCAGTAGCCCGCCGCATTCACGGTCTTCTCGCCGGTCTGCTTCTCGATCGCGTCGAGCGCCGCGACGATGCCTTCCTGCACGTAGGAATCGAAAGTCTTCTCGGCCAGCTTCTCGTCCGGGTTGACCCAGGAGATCACGAACACCGTATGGCCTTGGTCCACGCACCACTTGATGTACGAGTTCTTCTCGCGCAGGTCGAGGATGTAGAACTTGTTGATCCACGGCGGCACGATCAGCATCGGGCGCTTGTACGCCTTGTCGGTGCTGGGCGTGTACTGCAGCAACTGCATCATGTCGGTCTGGAAGACGACCTTGCCCGGCGTGGTGGCGACGTTCTTGCCCAGCTCGAAGGCGGTGGTGTCGGTCATGCGCACGCGCAATTGACCACCGCCATCCTCGACGTCGCGCAGCAGGTTGTTGAGGCCCTTGATCAGGTTCTGACCGTGGCTCTTGACCGTCTCGCGGAACACTTCCGGGTTGGTCAGCGCGAAGTTGGACGGCGACAGGGCGTCGATGTACTGACGGGTGTAGAAATTGACCTTCTTCTGCGCCTGTTCGTCCATGCCGTCCACGCAGCACACGGTGTCGTGGATGTGGCGCGCGGCGATCAGGTAGGACTGCTTGATGAAGTCGAACAGGAAGTGCTGCTCCCACTCCTCGTCCTTGAAGCGTTTGTCGCCTTTCTCGGGGGCGGCGACCGGTGCGGCGCTCATGCCGGCGAAGCGCATCATCGAGTGCTGCCACAGCGAGAAGTAGTCCCACACCAGGTTCATCTGGGTCTGGGCCAGCTTGTACGGGTTGGCGAGCAGCTTGGCCATCATGTCCATGAAGGCCTGGGCGATGCCCAGCTCGTCGGCCGGGGTATTGACGCCTTTCTTCAACTGGCGCTGGACATGGTCGCTGATCAGGTGCGAAGCGCGGCGGGCGACTTCAGCGTAGGTCTTGGCGACTTCCTGCGGATCGGGCAGTTCGGCGTATTGGGTTTCGGGGGTGGGTGCAGCCATGTTGTCAGGAACTCCTGTTTTGCGATCGTTCTGGGCGTTCAGCTTGTCCGGATGAACCGGATCAGGTCATCGCTGCCGACCACTCGACGAAGCGCGCCCTGCTTTTCGAGGTGGTTGAGGTGGGCAATCGCCTCACCCATGGCAAACATGCTCTGATGGGTGTCGAGCTCGCGCGGAAACAGCGTGCCAAGCAATTCACCCGCGCAGCGCGGCACGCCACACTCGGCCAGCAGTGCGGCGCAGCGGTCGCGGTGATGCTCGGCGAGCTGATCCACTCGCGCGCGTATCCCCTTGAAAGGTTTACCGTGCGATGGTAGCACGAGCGTGTCGTCGGGCAAGCTGCAGAATCCCCTGATTGAGTCGAGGAAGCGGCCCAGCGGGTCGTCATGTGGCGTTGCGGCATACACGCTGATGTTGGTCGAGATCCGCGGCAGCAGCATGTCGCCCGAAATCAGGATGCCGAGCGTCTCGCAGTAAAGGCTGGCGTGCTCCGGCGCGTGGCCGTAGCCGGCGATGACGCGCCAGTCGTTGCCGCCGATACGCAGCGTTTCGCCCTCCAGCATCCGGTTGAATCGCGCCGGCATCGCCGGGATGCCGTGGCGGTAGGCGTTGCCGCGGCTCGCCAGGGCCTCGGCGCGCGCTTCGGCGAGGCCGTGGGCGCGGAACTGCGCCACCATGTCGGCGATCGAGTAGCCCGGCAACTGGTGCCAGATGGCCTGGCCGCCGAGGAACTCGCCCAGCGTCATGTGAATCTCGCCGTCGTCACGCGCGGCGAGCCAGGTGGCGAGGCCGACGTGGTCGGGATGATGATGGGTGACGACGACCCGGCGCAGCGGCCGCGATTCCTCGCCGAGGATGCGCGTCCAGGCGTCGCGCGTGCGGTCGTTGCCGTAGCCGGTGTCCACCGCCACCAGCGCGTCGCCGTCGTCGAGCAGCCAAAGGTTGATGTGGTCGAGCGCGAAGGGCAGGGGCATGCGCACCCAGCGCAGGCCGGGTGCGATGGTCACCGCCGTGCCTTCGGCGGGGAGGTCGGGGAAGGGGTAATCCAGGATGCTGTCGAGTGCGTTCATGATCTCTTTTCGGCTCAGAGGCACGCGCCGTGCCGCGAGGCGTGCGCTGATCGCATGCGCAGCGCGAGGCGGCCGCGAATCAGCGGTTTGGCATGGAGGGCGGGCGGTTGAAGAGCTTTGGGGCTAGAATTTCGAAATTCTGACGCATAACGGCGACTATGGGCGACGAAAAGACCTTCACGATCACCGAGCTCGCGCGCGAGTTCGACATCACGCCACGCGCCATCCGCTTCTACGAGGACGAAGGGCTGCTGACGCCCGCCCGCGCCGGGCGCACGCGGGTCTACAGCAAGGCTGACCGCACCCGGCTGAAGCTCACCCTGCGCGGCAAGCGGCTGGGGCTGTCGCTGGCCGAGATTCGCGAACTGATCGAGATGTACGGTGGTGTGCATGATTCCGTTCCGCAACTGCAGCGTTTCCTGGGCGTGCTCGCCACGCGTCGTGCCGCGCTCGAGCAGCAGCGGCTGGACATCCAGGCGGTGTTGCTCGAGATCGACATGCTCGAACAGCAATGCCACGCGCTGCTCGGCAAGAATGTCGAAGGCGCGGAGGCGGCACGCGAGGAGCTCGAGAAGCACATCAACAGCAGCAGCGACGCTTGATTTTTTTCGTGGTTAATTTACGTTAACGTAAACGTAATTACAACGATGATCCGCCATCAAGGTGGCAGGCCTCGAGGAGACGACTCATGCGACCTGAAATGCCCCAGTTCCAGCCACGCGACCCCGACTACGCCGTACGCGTGCGTGCCAGCTTCGACCTGCAGCAGGCGATGGCGCTGATCGGTGCCGAGCTCGCGGTGGTGGAGCCGGGTTACGTCGAGATCCATCTGCCGCACCGGGCCGAGGTCACCCAGCAGCATGGCTACATCCACGGTGGCGTGGTCGGCATGATCGCCGACTCGGCCGCGGGCTACGCCGCCAACACGTTGACGCCGGCCGACGCCAGCGTGCTGACGGTCGAATACAAGATGAACCTCGTCGCCCCGGCGGACGGCCAGCGTCTTGTGGCGCGCGGCGAGGTGGTACGTCCCGGCCGCACGCTGATCGTCACGCGCGCCGATGTGTACGCCATTCGCGACGAGCAATGGACCTTGTGCGCGATCATGCAGCAGACCATCATGGCCATGCACGGCAAGAAGGAGCGCGAGGGCTGATGCAGCGCCTCCCGCGCCGGCATTTTGTGCCGCCCCTGACCGTCCCCCCGAAGAGGCCTGCGACATGACGACCCGACTGCGTGTGCTGTCCGCATCCGACACCACCGAACTGGAGCAGGTGCGCCAGTTCTTCCGCCACTATGCTGCCTGGCTGGGCGTGGACCTGAGCTACCAGGGATTTGGCGACGAGGTGGCGAACCTGCCCGGCGCCTACGGCGAGGCCGACGGTCGGTTGTTCTTCGCCGAGGTCGATGGCCGCCCGGCCGGCTGCGTGGGCATCCGCCGCTTCTCCGAGGGCGTGTGCGAGGTGAAGCGGTTGTACGTCGATCCCGATCAGCGCGGCCAGGGCCTGGGGCGCAAGCTGGCGCTGGCGGCGATCAAGGCGGCGCAGGCGCTCGGCTACCGGCGCATCCTGCTCGACACGCTGCCGACCATGCGCATCGCGGTGAAGCTTTACCGCGAGCTGGGCTTCACCGAGGCGCCGGCCTATTACCCGTCGCCGGTCGAGGGCACGATCTTCCTGACCCTCGACTTGGCGAAATGGTCCGAGGACGAGGTCAGCAACGAGAACCTGTTCCATCTCTTCGACTACAACCTGGCGTGGTCGCGCCAGATGCAGCAGATCGACCCCGGCTTCTTCGAGAAGCTGTCGCATCTGCAGAACCCGGAATACCTGTGGATCGGCTGTTCCGATTCACGCGTGCCGGCCAACCAGATCATCGGCCTGCTGCCGGGCGAAGTGTTCGTGCATCGCAACGTGGCCAACGTCGTGGTGCATACCGACCTCAACTGCCTGTCGGTGATCCAGTTCGCCGTCGATGTGCTCAAGGTCAAGCACGTCATGGTGGTCGGCCACTACGGCTGCGGCGGCGTCAAGGCGGCGCTCAACCGCGAGCGCGTCGGCCTGGTCGACCTGTGGCTGCGCCATGTGCAGGACGTGCACGTGAAGCACCTGCGCATGGTCGACGATCTGCCGCCCGAACTGCGTCACGACCGCCTGTGCGAGCTCAACGTGCTCGAGCAGGTGGCCAACGTCGCGCAGACGGTGGTGGTGCAGGATGCCTGGCGGCGCGGTCAGCGCCTGACCGTGCATGGCTGGATCTACGGCCTCAAGGATGGCCTGATCCGCGACCTCGGGCTGAACCTCAGCCGCACTGAAGATCTCATGCCGCGCTATGCCTCGGCGCTCCAGGCGCTCGGATCCTGAGCGCGACCCGTACATCAATTCAACAGGAGAGCTCCATGTCTGATCCCGTCGTCATCGTTTCCGTCGCCCGCACGCCGCTGGGCGGTTTCCAGGGCGATCTGTCCAGCCTGACCACGCCGCAGCTCGGCGCCATCGCGATCAAGTCGGCGGTCGAGCGTGCCGGCCTCAAGCCCGAGCAGGTGCAGGAAGTCATCATGGGCTGCGTGCTGCCCGCCGGCCTCGGCCAGGCGCCGGCGCGCCAGGCGGCGCTCGGCGCCGGCCTGCCGCTGTCGGCCGGCTGCACCACGATCAACAAGGTGTGCGGCTCGGGCATGAAGGCCACGATGCTGGCGCACGACCTGATCCTGGCCGGCAGCAACGAGGTGATGGTTGCCGGCGGCATGGAGTCCATGTCCAACGCGCCTTACCTGCTGCCCAAGGCGCGCTCCGGTTACCGCCTCGGCCACGGCCAGATGTTCGACCACATGTTCCTCGACGGCCTGGAAGACAGTTACTCCAAGGAGAACAAGGGCCGCCTGATGGGCACTTTCGCCGAGGACTGCGCCGGCCACTTCAGCTTCACCCGCCAGGCGCAGGACGAGTTCGCAATCTCTTCGACCACCCGCGCACAGGCGGCGATCGAGGGCGGCGCTTTCACCTGGGAGGTGGTGCCGGTCACCGTCTCCGGCCGCAAGGGCGACGTGCTGGTGACGAAGGACGAGCAGCCGCTGAAGGCGCAGATCGACAAGATCCCCACGCTCAAGCCTGCGTTCAAAAAGGACGGCACGGTGACGCCGGCCAACTCGAGCTCGATCTCGGACGGTGCCGCGGCGCTGGTGCTGATGCGCAGGTCGACGGCCGACAAGCTGGGGCTGAAGGCGGTGGCGACGATCGTCGGTCATGCGACGCACGCGCAGGAACCGGCGCTGTTTACCACCGCGCCGGTGGGGGCGATGCAGAAGGTGCTGGCGAAGGCGGGCTGGAGCACCGGCGACGTCGATCTGTGGGAGATCAATGAGGCTTTCGCGGTGGTGACGATGGCGGCGATGCACGAGATGAAGCTGCCGCACGACAAGGTCAACGTGAATGGCGGCGCGTGCGCGCTGGGTCATCCGATCGGCGCGTCGGGCGCGCGCATCCTGGTGACGCTGATCGGCGCGCTGCGCAAGCGCGGCCTGAAGCGCGGCGTGGCCAGCCTGTGCATCGGCGGCGGCGAGGCGACGGCGATGGCGATCGAGGTGGATACGTCGGTGGGCTGCGGCGGCTGAGGCAGGTGATCGTAGGGCGGGCTTCAGCCCGCCTTCGGACGTCGCACAGGAACGCTGCTCCCGAATCCCCGTAGGGCGGGCTTCAGCCCGCCGGCAACCCGCGGGAGCCGTATGTTGGCGGGCTGAAGCCCGCCCTACGGGGTCCAGAACACACGAACACGGGACGGCTATGACCGTCCCTGGAGAGGGAAACACATGATTCTGACTACTGAACAGGAACTGATCCGCGATTCCATCCGCGCCTTCGCGCAGGAGCGCCTGGCGCCTTTCGCTGCCGAATGGGACCGCAACCACACCTTCCCGCGCGAGGCGTTGAAGGAGCTCGCCGAGCTTGGCGCGCTCGGCATGGTGGTGCCCGAGGAGTGGGGCGGTGCCGGCATGGATTACATGAGCCTGGTGCTGGCGCTGGAGGAGATCGCGGCCGGCGACGGGGCGACCTCGACCATCGTCAGCGTGCAGAACTCGCTGCCCTGCGGCATCCTCAACCGCTTCGGCAATGATGCGCAGAAGGAGGCCTGGCTGAAGCCGCTGGCGCGCGGCGAGAAGCTGGGCTGCTTCTGCCTGACCGAGCCGCATGTCGGGTCGGACGCTTCTGCCATCCGCACCTCGGCCGTGCGAGTTCACGACAATGAGGGTGACGGATGGGTGCTGAACGGCGTCAAGCAGTTCATCACCACCGGCAAGCATGCCGACGTGGCCATCGTCTTCGCCGTCACCGACAAGGCCGCCGGCAAGAAGGGCATCACCTGCTTCCTGGTGCCGGCGAACGCGCCCGGCTACCAGGTCGGCCGCATCGAGGAAAAGATGGGCCAGAAGGCGTCCGACACCACGCAGATTTTGTTCGAGAACTGCCGCATCCCGGCGGACTCTGTGATCGGTGCGGAAGGCGAGGGCTACCGCATCGCCCTGTCCAACCTGGAGGCAGGGCGCATCGGCATCGCCGCGCAGTGCCTCGGCATGGCGCGCGCGGCGCTGGAGGCGGCGGTCAAGTATGCGCAGGAGCGCGAGAGCTTTGGCAAGCCGATTTTCGAGCACCAGGCGGTCAACTTCCGCCTCGCCGACATGGCGACGCAACTGGAAGCCGCGCGCCAGTTGGTGTGGCATGCCGCCAGCCTGAAGGACGCGGGCCGTCCCTGCCTCAAGGAAGCCTCGATGGCCAAGCTGTTCGCCTCCGAGATGGCCGAGTGCGTGTGCTCGGACGCCATCCAGGTGCACGGCGGCTATGGCTACGTCACCGACTTCCCGGTCGAGCGCATCTACCGCGACGTGCGCGTGTGCCAGATCTACGAAGGCGCCAGCGACATCCAGAAGCTGGTGATCGGGCGCGCGCTGGCGGGCTGAGGGTCATCCAAGCGCGGCTCGAGGCCGGCCCTTGCCGAAGCAGGCGGGCCGGCCTTGTCGTTGGTGGGCCGGGCGTCGATCCCGACTGGCCCCGCTTCACCTGGCAGTCCGAGGCGCTGGCCCCGCTTCTACGCCATGTCGGCCGCCATCCTTTCCGACCGCAAGGCCTATTACGCCCAACTCGAAGCCGCCCAGAAGATGAGCGCCGCCGCCGCGCCACTCGATCTCACGCCCTGGTTGCACTGGTTCCTCGCCACGCTGCTCCGCGCCATCGAGTCGGCCTCGGCGCAGATCGACCGGGTGCTCGCCAAGAGCCGCTTCTGGCAGCGCCATCGCGAGCAGATCGCAAGCCCGGAGCAGGCCAAGGTGCTCAACCGCCTGCTCGACGGCGACCAGCCCGGGCGGGGCGGATTCGAGCACGGCATCAGCGCCGCGCAATACCAGGCGGTCGCCAGGGTGTCCAAGGCCACCGCCACGCGACATCTGGCTGACCTGGTCGCCAAGGGCTGCCTGGAAAAACTGCCCGGTGGCGGGCGCTCGACCCGCTATCAGTTCCGCTGGCCGGCGGTAGGCGATGTGTAGCGTTCACTCCCCGCCGTGCACCTCGGCGAACTTGCGCTCCATCTCGCGCCGCATCGCACGACGCAGTTCGGCTTCCGTGAAGCGGCGGCGCTCGTCCGGCGTCTGCGGCTGCAGCGGCGGCACCTTGGTCGGGCGGCCGGCGTCATCGACGGCGATCATGGTGAAGAAGCAGCTATTCACATGGCGCACCACCTTGGCGCGGATGTCCTCGGCGATGACCTTGATGCCGACTTCCATCGACGAGTTGCCGGTGTGGTTGACCGAGGCGAGGAAGCTGACCAGCTCGCCGACCTGGATCGGCTGGCGGAACATGACCTGATCGACGCTGAGCGTGACCACGTAGTGGCCGGCGTAGCGGCTGGCGCAGGCGTAGGCCACCTGGTCGAGCAGCTTGAGGATGGTGCCGCCATGGACCTTGCCGGAGAAGTTCGCGGTGTCGGGCGTCATCAGGACGGTCATGGTGAGCTGGTGGGCGGGAAGGTCCATTAGGGGGTCTCGCAGCAGGGAACAAGTGGCGCCTCTGGCGAGGCGCAGGCGGGGGGGACCCAGTGTCCCCCATTTCCGCCCGCTTTCGCTACGCCGCCGGCACCGCGCGATGGCGGCGACGTTTCATCGGGTCGGAAACGTGTCGGCTCCTGTTCCCCGCTCCGCCGTAGCCGAGCCGGGTGCCGATGTTGCCGCTGACGCCGGGCACGATCCACTTGCCGCCGCGCATTTCCGGAAACAGGGGGCGGGATACGGGAGGCGCAAAGCCATGTTTTTCTTCCCGGTGCCACAGCGCGCGAGCTCGCGCGCAGGACTCAAGGCTCGTCCGATCCGGCCGATGAAGGTGCAGATTGGGGGCAAAGCGGCTGCACCATGATGCGGCTCGGGACGCCTTGTGGCGTCCTGCGGCGGCGCTCGCGGCTGAGCACGAAACAAGGGGCAGGCAATCGGAATCGGGGCAACGGGCGCATTGGGCAGGGCGGATGCCGGCCCATCAAGGAGAGCGCATGGCAGTCATTTTCGCGAAGACGGGCAAGGGCCAGGCCGAGATCGCAAACCGTTCCGCCGCCCTCGGCCCGCGGGTCCGGCGGGTGCTGATCTTTGTCGATGGCAGGCGCGCGGTCGAGGATTTGCGTGAGATGTTGCAATACGACGATCTGCAGCACACCCTGGGCGTCCTCGAAGAGGAAGGATTCATCGAGATCGTCGGCAGCAGCGGGCCGCAAGGGACCGCTGCCCCGCCAGATGCATTGCCTTCGATCAGCGCGTTCAGGCAGCATCCGCCGGGCGACGATTCGCTGCGCCTGCAGCAGGCTCGCAATTTCATGCTCAACACGATCAACACCTTCGTCGGCGCCCTGGGCACCAGCTCGCTGCAGGACCGCATCGCCGCCGCTCGTCACCAGGAGGCGTTGCGCCAGTTGTTCGACGAGTGGTATCGCGCCATCGTCAGCTCCCGGGACGGCCGCCGCCAGGCCGAGCACCTGCGGGGCAAACTGCTCGAGCTGATCTGAACCCGACGACGGCGGCCAGGCGCGCGAGTGTCGGTCGGGCGGCGTGGATGATGAACGGCGGCTAGCGGCCGGTGGCTTGCTGCAGCGTTCCCATCCGCGCCGCCACGGCGATCTGCCGCCGGCATCTCAGTGCGGCAGGAAGCGCTGGACGACCGTTGCCGTTCCCGCCGTGAGCAGGTAGCCGACGGCGGCGAGCAGCACGGTGAATTTCAGTCCCGCGCACCAGGTCGCCAGCTTCGCCAATGCTTCGCTGGCGCCGTGATCGAGCATCCGCAGCATCGCCAGATTCTCCATCGCATCGAGCGGGATCGCGGCGAGCACGGCCCAGGCGACGAAGGCGCCGATCATCGGCACCGGATTGCCCGGCGCGTCGGCGAGCATGGCGCAGGCGAGCGAGAGGGCCAGCGGATAGCACAGCAGGAACAGATAATCCCACCGGGTCTGCTCGCGCACCACCGCCTCCAGCCCTTCCCACGCCGTGAGGATGCGTGCCGCACGCTCGCCCGACCAGGCGAATTCCAGCGACAGGATGCCGCCCGGCTCGCGCGTCTTCAGGATCTCGTCCAGCGGCCCGAGGCGGCCGAACATCACGAGGGCGGCCAGCGCGAGCAGAATGCCCAGCAGGAGCCAGCGCTGCGGCCAGGTCAGCAGCAGGGTGAAAGGTGGCGTCAGTGTCGTCATCGGATCGTTTCCCCTGATCGATATGCGCTCGGCGGCGCCCCTGTCCACTCGCGAAACGCCCGCGCGAAGCTCTTCTCGCTGTCGAAGCCCACCGCGGCGGCGATCTGCTTGACCGGCTTCTTCGTCTGCAGCAGCAGCGTGATCGCGCGTTCGCGCCGCGCGTCGTTCTTCAGGCGCTGCAGCGACACGCCTTCGTCCTTCAGTTGCCGATGCAGCGTGCGCACCGACAGGTTGAGGCGTGCCGCGACATCCTCGGCGGTATGGGCGGCGCCCGGGTCGGCGTTCAGGATCTGGCCTACGCTGTGCACCAGCAGGCGGTCGCGGCGGTATTGCAGCACGGTGAGCGGCAGGGCGCGCTGCAGCATCGTCTGCAGCGCGTGTTCGTCGCGGCGCACCGGAAGTTCCAGGTAGCGCGCATCGAAGCTGATGCTGGCGGCGTCGGCAGAGAAGCGCGCCGGGCCGGCGAAAAGGTAGGCGTAGGCCTCGGCATGCGACGGAGCGGGGAAGGGGAAGGCCGCCTCGGTGAGCGCGATGCGCGAATCGACCAGCCAGCAGGCATAGCCGAGCAGGTAGCGCAGCGTGCTGACCAGGCAGAACTCGCGCAGCTCGCCGAGTGCGGTGTGCTCCGCGACGCGGATGGTGGCGCTGCCGCGCTGGCCGGAGCGTGGCGGGATGAGCTCGAAGACGATGTCCTCGGTCAGCAGGCGGTGGTGGCGGCACCAGCGCTTGAGCGCCACTTGCAGCGTCGGCGAAGTGAGCGAGGCGCGGCACAGAATGCCGTAGCTGCCCCACGGGAGCCGCCGCGAGAACCAGCCCAGCGCCTCGTCGTCGAGCTCCTGCATCGCCGTGCCCGACATCACTTCCATCTGCGCCGCGGTGACGCGTGCGCCGGCGTCGTCGAGGAGCGCCGGCGGGATCTGCGCCTGCGCCAGCGCGCTGGCCGGATCCATTCCGCGGCGGCGGTACCCGAGGACGATCGCGCGGATGAAGGCGATCGGCGTGGCGGCGCGGCCGCGGGTGAGTTCGGCAGCCGGGGGGGCGAGGATCTTCATGTGCCGGAATGCTAGCCGGCGTGGCACGAATTGCAACCTCGATGGCACTCGTCGCGCAGCGTGTCCGGCTAATCTCCGCCCAACCTTGGGCATGCGCCGTCCATAATGGATCAGCGCACATCGCCCCACGCGCCAGGACAACCTTGAGGAGGAGACAGCCCATGAACGTGCCCAGCCTGAACTTCAATCTTGGCGAGACCATCGACGCGCTGCGCGACACGCTGCAGGCCTTCTGTGCCGCCGAGATCGCGCCGCGCGCGGCGGAGATCGACCGCGAGAACGAGTTCCCCGCCGACCTGTGGAAGAAGCTGGGCGACCTCGGCGTGCATGGCATGACGGTGAGCGAGGAGTACGGCGGCACCGACATGGGCTACCTCGCCCACATCGTGGCGATGGAGGAGATCTCGCGCGCGTCGGCCTCGGTGGGCCTGTCCTATGGCGCCCACTCCAACCTGTGCATCAACCAGATCCGCCGCAACGGCACCGAGGCGCAGAAGCAGAAATACCTGCCCAGGCTGATCTCGGGCGATCACGTCGGTGCGCTGGCGATGTCCGAGCCCAACGCCGGCTCCGACGTGGTGAGCATGAAGCTGCGCGCCGACCGCAAGGGTGACCGCTTCATCCTCAACGGCAGCAAGATGTGGATCACCAATGGCGGCGACGCCGACACCCTGGTGGTCTATGCCAAGACCGACGTCAATGCCGGGCCGAAGGGCATCACCGCCTTCATCATCGAGAAGGGGATGAAAGGGTTCAGCCACGGCACCCACCTCGACAAGCTCGGCATGCGCGGCTCCAACACCTTCCCGCTGTTCTTCGACGACGTCGAGGTGCCGCTGGAGAACGTGCTCGGCGGCGAGGCCAACATCGGCCGCGGCGTGCAGGTGCTGATGAGCGGCCTCGACTACGAGCGCGCGGTGCTGTCGGGCGGGCCGCTCGGCATCATGGCGGCGTGCATGGACGTGGTCGTGCCCTACCTGCACGAGAGGAAGCAGTTCGATACCCCGATCGGCGAGTTCCAGCTCATGCAGGGCAAGGTCGCCGACCTGTACTCGACCTGGTCCGCCTGCCGCGCCTACGCCTATGCGGTGGGCCAGGCCTGCGACCGCGCCGACCACGCGCGCACGCTGCGCAAGGACGCCGCCGGCGTGATCCTCTACACCGCCGAGAAGGCCACCTGGATGGCCGGCGAAGCGATCCAGACCCTGGGCGGCGTGGGCTATACCAACGAATATGCGGCCGGCCGCCTGTGGCGCGACGCCAAGCTGTACGAGATCGGCGCCGGCACCAGCGAGATCCGCCGCATGCTGATCGGGCGCGAGTTGTTCAGCGAGACGCGCTGAGGCGGGGGCAGACCGGACCGAGCAGCGGCGCGTTGGGCTAGGTCGGAGTACGCATTGCCGCTGCAGGATGCGAGTGCATTTAGGCGGCGGGTAAGCGCTATTCGTTAGCTTGGCGAGAAGGAGAGACGGCCATGCGGAAGTTCCTGCTCTATGTGGTGTTCGTCTTGACGGCCTTCGGTGGGAGCGTCTGGGCACAGATGCCGAAGGGCGAGTACCTGGACGGCAAGGCGTCCCGGGCCGCGGTCATTCTCGCCCACGGGCAGAGTTTGGATCCTGATTCGCAGGTTGTCGGGCCATTGCGCAAGGCGGTCCATCGGGAACTCGGATTCCATACCCTCTCGCTCCAGATGCCGGTGCTTCCTGGCAGAGTCGGCACGGAGTCGCTATTTCTTCAATATGCCTCGACCTTTCCAGAAGCCTACCAGCGGCTTCAAGCTGCAATCGACTTCCTGAGAAAGGAGAAGGGCGTGGAACGCATATATCTCATGGGCTACAGCATGGGAGGTCGAATGACGAGCGCTTTCCTCGCCAACAACGCCGACGCCGGTGTAGCGGGCTTCATTGGCGTTGGTCTCACAGCCGGGGGGCCTGAGCCTTTGAATACGAACTTGAACTTGCGCAGGGTGAACATCCCCGTGATCGACATCTACGCGGAAGAGGACAAGGACGCCAGGTTCGCCGAATTCCGGAGGCCATTCGTGTCGAAGCGCTTCAAGCAGGTGTCGATCCCTGGAGCCAGGCACGACTATCGCGGCTACGACAAGCAGATAGCCGACGCGGTGATCGGATGGCTTCGAGAGCAAGAGCGCAAGTAAGTGCTGACAAGCCCTTGCACTTTTAGTGTGGTCACCCGATTTGATGTTCCTGGAATTTAGGGGTTACCCATTTCTCCTCTTCTCTCCCCATGATCCTTCTCTCCAAGTGACTCCGAACCTCCCGCGAAACTAACCCGGTGGCCGGCCCGGCGGGGGAGGTCAAGTCCGACAGGCTGCTAGGCGCGGCATGCTCGGTCAGGCAACGTGCTCCTGCTTTGGCTCGAAGCGAATCACCAGCCGCTGCCCACAGGCGTCAGCGTACTTGCGCAGGGTCGCCAGGGAAGGGGCGTGCTTGCGACTGCCGATGCTGCCCTCAATGCGGGCCACGACAGGCTGCGACACCCCCATGCGCTCTGCCAGCTCGGTCTGGGTCAGGCCGGCACGCTGGCGGGCGCGCAGCAGTTCGGCAAGGGCGGCGAACTCATCGGCCATGCCCTCGTAGGCTTCACGAAATACTGGGTCGCGCTTGCCGGCTTCCTCTGCGAAGGCGCGCGGATTGAAGGCGACAGGGTTGTATTTCTCACTCATGAGCGGATCTCCTTCATGCGGCGGCGTGCTGCGTCCAAGGCACGCTGCGGGGTTTGCTCGGTCTTTTTGATGAAGCCGTGCAGGATGACGATACGCTTGCCGACAACAGTGCAGAACAAGGCGCGTCCGATACCTTCCTGCCCCTTGGCGCGAATCTCGAACAATCCATCACCCATTGCGCGGGTGTAGGGCAGGCCCAGGTTCGGGCCGTGTTCAACGATGCGCTCCGCAATTCGGATGAAGCTGGCAAGGATGCCGGCGGGCCACTCCATCACCTCGGCTTCCACGGCTTCGTTGAAGAACTCGACGCGGTAACTCATGAGATGAATATAGCTTGTATGTTATAGACAATCAATGCGCTGTCCAATCGGGCCACTCGCGCAACGCAGGGGGGCTTCTTGCGTGAATGATTGAATGCAAGACCTGCCCCTTATCTTCTCTATCTTCTTGTCCATTGTTGATTGGCGAGGCCGTCAATGCGAGGTGGAAGTCATGACGGCCTGCTTGCCTCTTCCGGGTTCGCTGCTATACCAATAGCGTAAGCCGAAATCGCAGCGGCATTCCGCTGCGCCACAAGGAGCCTGCCATGAGTGCCTCTCGAATCTATCTCCCCACCGACTCCTGGGAGCCGGGCGAGTTTCCGGCGGTGCTGGCGATCGGGGATTCGTGGTTCTGGTATCCGCGCAACAACGTCTTGCAGGCCTTGGTTGAGCACAAGCGGCTGAAGGATCCGTACCGGTTCGTCCAGATGCTGGGCAATAACGGTGCCAAGCTCGAAGAGTACGTCTTCGGGCGTTATGCAAAGCAGCTCGAGAAGCATCTGTCGCCAGGTTTCCGCGGCGTCTATTCGGCGATCCTGATCAGCGGCGCTGGTAATGATGCAGTCGATTACCGGCTCGCGCTCAGGCGCAACTGCAGCAGAGCACATTCGGCGGAGGCATGCATCGACGAGGACACCATGGGGGTCTTCATCGGCAAACTTTCGGCGGCGCTCAGCGCATTGCTGCAACGGATCACCGACGCCTACGCCGACGGACCGGTGCAGCGGCCCGACATTTTTCTGCACTCTTACGATTACCCCGTCCCCGACGGCCGCGGCTTCAAGCTCGCCGACCTGAAGATCACCGGTCCGTGGCTGCAGCCGGCGATGGAGGCGCGCCGGGTCGAGGCGGAAATGGTCCTGCGTCGCGGGGTCTGCCGCATCCTGATCGATCGGCTGGCGGCCATGTACGAGCGTTTTGCCGCCACGCACGAACGCGTGTATTTCATCAGTTCAACCGGCTGCCTCGCCTCGGACAACTACAAGAAGGACTGGGACAACGAGTTGCACCCCACCCAGGCCGGATTCAAGCAGGTGGTGGACCGGTGCTGGATTCCAGTGCTGGCGCAGCACGGGTATGCGAAGCCCGCCGGGTGAGTGGTGCCCGGCTTATCCAGAGGCTTGTTCGTCCTGCTTGACGGGTGGCTTACGGGCGCCCCCCTCCCGTGTCCGCTCCTGCTTCTCCTACAGGTTTTTGCGAGCGCTGAGCGAAGTCCAAGGTGCTCCACAGACGAATCAAAGGCCCGTCGCGTTCCGTCGTAAAACCTCCATGCAGGGCCCCGGTCACGATCACCTCTTCTGTCGCAACGCGCTCGACTCCGAGCAGGGTGTCCAACTCCTCAGACTGTGGAGTTACGGTTCCGCGGAAATGGTTGATCCAGACAATGCAATGCAGTCGACAAATCGGCTGGCACGAATTGCGACCATCTTGGCACTCGTCGCGCGCGGCCAGAAGTTAGTCTTGCGCCATAAACCTGCCAAGGGTCGGGCGGGCGTGTGTATTGTTCCCCGATCACCGCGCCCCGCGGGGCAAATACACGAGGACGAGGAGACATGAGCACGATCAAATCTGCCATCAACACCCGCAGCGCGGACTTCCAGTCCAACGCAGCGACGATGCGCGGCCTGGTCGACGACCTGCGCGCGAAGGCGGCGGAAGTCAGCCTGGGTGGCGGCGAAGCGGCGCGCGCCAAGCACACCGCGCGCGGCAAGCTGCTGCCGCGCGACCGCGTCGGCCACCTGCTCGACCCCGGCACGCCCTTCCTCGAAGTGGGGCAGATGGCGGCGTTCGGCATGTACGAGGACGAGGCGCCGAGCGCCGGCGTCATCACCGGCATCGGCCGCGTGCAGGGTGTGGAGTGCATGATCGTGGCCAACGACGCCACGGTGAAGGGAGGCACCTACTACCCGATGACGGTCAAGAAGCACCTGCGCGCGCAGGAGATCGCCGAGCAGAACAACCTGCCCTGTGTCTATCTGGTCGACTCGGGCGGCGCCTTCCTGCCGAAGCAGGACGAGGTCTTCCCCGACCGCGACCACTTCGGCCGCATCTTCTACAACCAGGCCAACATGTCGGCCAAGGGCATCCCGCAGATCGCGGTGGTGATGGGTTCGTGCACCGCCGGCGGCGCCTACGTGCCGGCGATGTCGGACGAGACAGTCATCGTCAAGAACCAGGGCACCATCTTCCTCGGCGGCCCGCCGCTGGTGAAGGCGGCGACCGGCGAAGTGGTGAGCGCCGAAGACCTCGGCGGCGGCGATGTGCACACGAGGCTTTCCGGCGTGGCCGACCATCTGGCCGAGAACGACACCCACGCGCTGTCGATCGCGCGCCGCATCGTCGCCAATCTGAACCGGGTGAAGCCGATCGGCCTCGCCCTGGGAACCGGCGAAGAGCCGATCTACGACCCGGAAGAGATCTACGGCATCGTCCCCACCGACACGCGCAAGCCCTACGACATCCGCGAGATCATCGCGCGCGTGGTCGATGGTTCGCGCTTCGACGAGTTCAAGGCGCGCTATGGAACGACGCTCGTCACCGGCTTCGCCCAGCTCCACGGCTACCCGGTGGGCATCGTCGCCAACAACGGCATCCTGTTCGGCGAGTCGGCGCAGAAGGGCGCGCACTTCATCGAGCTGTGCGGCCAGCGCGGCATCCCGCTGCTGTTCCTGCAGAACATCACCGGCTTCATGGTCGGCCGCAAGTACGAGAACGGCGGCATCGCCAAGGACGGCGCCAAGATGGTGACGGCCGTGGCCACCGTGCAGGTGCCCAAGATCACCACGCTGATTGGCGGCTCCTTCGGCGCCGGCAACTACGGCATGTGCGGCCGCGCCTACAGCCCGCGCTTCCTGTGGATGTGGCCCAACGCACGCATCAGCGTGATGGGCGGCGAACAGGCGGCGAGCGTGTTGTCCACCGTGCGCCGCGACGGCATCGAGGCGAAGGGCGGCGCCTGGAGCAAGGAAGACGAGGAAGCCTTCAAGGCGCCGATCCGCGACCAGTACGAAGTGCAGGGCCACCCCTACTACGCCACCGCGCGCATGTGGGACGACGGCGTGGTCGACCCGGCGCAGACGCGCCGCATCCTCGGCCTCAGCCTGTCGGCCGCGCTGAACGCGCCGATCCAGCCGACCAAGTTCGGCGTGTTCCGGATGTGAAGGGAGCGAAGCGGACATGAGCTACGAAACCCTGGAAATCCTGCGCGACGGTGGCGTGGCGACGATCTGGATGAACCGTCCGGACGTGCACAACGCCTTCAACGCGCAACTGATCGCCGACCTCACCGCCGCCTGCCCCGCGCTCGACGCCGACGACACGGTGCGCGCGGTGGTGCTGGCCGGGCGTGGCAAGAGCTTTTCCGCCGGCGCCGACCTCAACTGGATGAAGGCCGCCGGCCAGGCCAGCGAGGCGGAGAACTTCGCCGACGCGATGAAGCTCGCCGGCATGCTGCGCACCCTGGCCGAGATGCGAAAGCCGACCATCGCCCGCGTGCACGGTGCGGCGCTTGGCGGCGGCATGGGCTTGGCCAGCGCCTGTGACATCTGCGTGGCAGGCGACAAGGCGGTGTTCGCGACCTCGGAAGTCAAGTTCGGCATCATCCCGTCGGCGATCAGCCCCTACGTGATCCGCGCCATCGGCGAGCGCCAGGCCTACCGCTACTTCCAGACCGCCGAGCGCATCGGCGCCGCGCGCGCCGGCCAGATCGGCCTCGCGCACGAGGTGGTGGCAACCGAGGAGATCGATGCCAAGGTGAAGGATGTGGTCGACGCCCTGCTGCAGGGCGGGCCGAAGGCGCAGGCCGCGGCCAAGGACCTGATCCGCGCGGTGGCCAACCGGCCGGTGGGCGACGCGGTGGTGGAAGACACCGCGCGCCGTATCGCCGGGCTGCGCGCCACGCCGGAAGCGAAGGAAGGGCTGGACGCCTTCCTGTCGAAACGGCCGGCGGCTTGGGTGCCGCAGGGCTGAGGAGGCAGAAGGCCGAGACGAGCGACTGTAGGAGCGGGCTTGACCGCGACAGTACGCGTGAGGTCGCGGTCAAGCCCGCTCCTACAGGGCACCGTTCAGGCCTGATCTTGCAGGAGCGGGCTCGACCGCGATGCGGCGCATGAGATTACGACCAGGTCCGTTTCTGCACGGTAATGAAGCGCGGTAGTGCGGCGCTTTGCCCGAATCGGATTTGAGGCAGGAGCTCAAGGAGCACGGCATGGACTTCATCTACGCATGGAGCAGCAAGCTCGATTCCCTGAGCCCCTTGCTCGACTGGCGCGACCTGCCGCTGAACATGGCCTCGCTCGCCGCGCTGGCGGCCGGGCTGGGATGGGCGAGCGGGTTGCGGCTGTACGCGCTGGTGTTCGTGCTCGGCGTGCTCGGGCGATGGGGTGGCGTGCATCTGCCGGGCGACCTGCATGTGCTCACGCATCCGCTGGTGCTGGGCCTGTCGGGGCTGATGCTGTTCGTCGAGTTCTTCGCCGACAAGCTGCCTTGGCTGGATTCGCTGTGGGACGCGGTGCACACCTTCATCCGCATTCCCGCCGGCGCGGCGCTGGCCGCGGCGGTGATGGGCGACCAGGGCAGTGCCGCGCAGGTTGCGGCGGCGCTGGCGGGCGGCACCCTGGCGGCGGGCACGCACTTCGCCAAGGCGGGCGCGCGCATGGCGATCAACGCCTCGCCCGAGCCGGTGACCAACGTTGGCACCTCGCTCGGCGAGGACGCGCTGTTCGCCGGCGGGCTGTGGATGTTGCTGCATCAACCGCTGTGGTTCCTGGTCGCGCTGGTGGCCTTCCTGCTGCTGGCCCTGGCGCTGATCCTGCTGCTGTGGCGCTTCATCGGACGATTGTTCCGGCCGCGGGTGCGGCCGGGAACGACATGAGGAACTGGAGGCCCGGAGGGCAAGGCCGTAGGGCGGGCTTCAGCCCGCCAGCCTGGCCGGGCAGCGTGCTGCTGCAAACGGTCGGCTGAAGCCGACCCTACGACGAAGGGTGCGCCCTAGCCTGTCGCGCTGTGCGAATGAGCCGAAGAGCGCGCCTGGGCGGCACAAGGGATTCACAACATCGAAGCAGAGAAGGTGGAGACGACATGTTCGACAAGATACTTATCGCCAACAGGGGTGACCAGGTGCGCAGCGCCGCAGCGACGAAGTCACATCGCCTTGCATGCGCAGCATGCTCAGGCGATTTCACCGCGGAGAGCACCCATGTTTGACAAGATCCTGATTGCAAACCGCGGTGAAATCGCCTGCAGGGTGATCAAGACCGCCCGCCGCATGGGCATCAAGACGGTGGCGGTGTATTCCGAAGCCGATGCCAACGCCCGCCACGTGCGCCTGGCCGACGAGGCGGTGCTGATCGGCCCGGCTGCGGCGCGTGAAAGCTACCTGGTGGTCGACAAGATCATCGCTGCGGCCAAGGCCACCGGCGCGCAGGCCATCCACCCCGGCTACGGCTTCCTGTCCGAGAACGAGGACTTCTGCGACGCCTGCGAGCGCGAAGGCATCGTCTTCATCGGCCCGCCGGTGTCGGCGATCCGCGCCATGGGCTCCAAGTCCGAGGCCAAGAAGCTGATGGAAGCCGCCAAGGTGCCGCTGACCCCGGGCTACCACGGCGACAACCAGGAAGCCGCGTATCTGCACCAGCAGGCCGACGCCATCGGCTACCCGGTGCTGATCAAGGCCGCGGCCGGCGGCGGCGGCAAGGGCATGCGCCTGGTGGAGAAGTCCGAGGACTTCATCGACCTGCTCGCCTCGTGCAAGCGCGAGGCGATCTCCAGCTTCGGCGACGACCACGTGCTGGTCGAGAAGTACATCACCAAGCCGCGCCACATCGAGATCCAGGTGTTCGGCGACACCCATGGCAACGTGGTGTACCTGTTCGAGCGTGACTGCTCGGTGCAGCGCCGCCACCAGAAGGTGCTGGAGGAGGCGCCTGCGCCCGGCATGACCCCCGAGCGCCGCGCGGCGATGGGCAAGGCGGCGGTCGAGGCGGCCAGGGCGGTGGGCTACGTCGGCGCTGGGACCGTCGAGTTCATTGCCAACCAGGACGGCTCCTTCTACTTCATGGAGATGAACACCCGCCTGCAGGTCGAGCACCCGGTCACCGAGATGATCACCGGCCTGGACCTGGTCGAGTGGCAGTTGCGCGTCGCCTCCGGCGAGAAGCTGCCGCTGGCGCAGGAGCAACTGCAGATCCGCGGCCATGCGCTCGAGGCGCGCATCTACGCGGAAGATCCGGCCAAGGGCTTCCTGCCCTCCACCGGCAAGCTGGTGCATCTGGCGCCGCCGGCCGAAGGGCTGCATGTGCGCGTCGACACCGGCGTCGAGGAAGGCGACGAGATCAGCCCGCACTACGACCCGATGATCGCCAAGCTCATCGTCTGGGACATCAACCGCGACCGCGCGCTGGCGCGCATGCTGCAGGCGCTGGCCGACTACCGCGTGGTGGGCGTGGCCAACAACATCGAGTTCCTGTCGCGCCTGACCGCGTGCCCGGCCTTCGCCACCGCGGACCTGGACACTGGCCTGATCGAGCGCGAGAAGGCCTACCTGTTCCCCGAAGGCGAGGTGGTGCCCGAGGACGTGTGGCTGGTGGCCGCGCTCGCCGAGCTGGTGCGCGAAGGCCAGCGTGCGCAGGAGGCCGCGCGCAGCCACCGCGATCCGCTGTCGCCCTGGCATGCGCGCGACGGCTGGCGGCTGAATGCGAGCGCGAAGCGTGAGCTGGTGTTCCGCCTGGGCGAGACGCAGCAGGCGGTGGACGTCACTTATTGCGCGGGCGCCTTCCGGCTGACGGTGGGTGGGCGCAGCGTGCTCGCGCGCGGCGAGTTGAATCCGCGCGGCCTGCTGCGCGTCGAGCTCGACGGCCTGCGCATGGACGCCACCGTGATCGTCGCCGCCGAAAAGCGCCATGTCTTCCTGCAGGGTCGCACCTGGCCGCTGACCCGCGTCGATCCGCTGCTGCATACCGGCGAAGGAGCGGGCGCGGAAGGCGGCCTGCTGGCGCCGATGCCGGGCAAGGTCATCGCGCTGGTCGCGGCAGAAGGGGCGAAAGTGGAGAAGGGCGCGCCGCTGCTGATCCTGGAGGCGATGAAGATGGAGCACACCATCACCGCGCCGGCCGCCGGCACGGTGAAGGCCTTCCGCTTCGGCGTCGGCGACCAGGTGGGCGACGGCGCCGAGCTGGTGGAGTTCGAGGCCGCGGCCGCCTGATTCGCGGAGCCTTGGGAGGTATTGCAAGGCATCGCGGTCAAGCCCGCTCCTACGGGGCGCGGATGCTGGATCGGCGCATGACGCTGATCCGCACACGGCGTCGCGGTCGCGGGGTGGGTGCAAAACGTTCGGCGGTGCCGTAGGAGCGGGCTTGACCGCGATCCGACGCGTCGAGGCGCGCCCGGCCCCGATCCTGCGGTAAGCGTGAAATACAAGAGAAATGGAGGAGAGAACGACACGATGAGCAACCTGAGCTATGTCCACGGTGCATCCGACAACCAACTGATCGGCCAGACCATCGGCCGCTTCTTCGACGAGGCCTGCGCGCGCCATGCCGAGCGTGACGCACTGGTGGTACGTCACCAGAATGTGCGCCTGAGCTACGCCGCGCTGAAGCAGAAGGTTGATGCGCTGGCCTGCGGCCTGATGCGCCTCGGGCTGGAGCCGGGCGAGCGCGTCGGGATCTGGTCGCAGAACAATGCCGAATGGGCACTGACCCAGTTCGCCACAGCCAAGGCCGGCCTGGTGCTGGTCAACATCAATCCGGCGTACCGCCGCTCCGAGCTCGAGTACGCGCTCAACAAGGTCGGCTGCCGCGCGCTGATCCTGTCGCCGGCGTTCAAGACCAGCAACTACCTCGAGATGATCGCCGACCTCGCGCCCGAGCTCGGCCACTGCGAGCCCGGCCTGCTGCGCAGCCATCAGTTGCCCACGCTGGAATTCGTCATCCGCATGGGCGCCGGGCGCAGCCCCGGCATGCTCAACTTCGACGAGCTGCTGACCGCGCCGACGCGCGAGGAACTCACCGCGCTGGCGCTGCGCGGCGAGAAGCTGCAGTTCGACGACCCGATCAACATCCAGTTCACCTCGGGCACCACCGGCCATCCCAAGGGCGCCACGCTGTCGCACCACAACATCCTGAACAACGGCTACTTCGTCGGCGAAGCGATCCGCCTCGTGCCGGGCGACCGGCTGTGCATCCCGGTGCCGCTGTACCACTGCTTCGGCATGGTGATGGGCAACCTCGGCTGCCTGACCCATGGCGCGACGATGGTCTACCCGGCCGAAGCCTTCGAGCCGCTGTCGGTGCTGGAGGCGGTGGCGGAGGAGAAATGCACCGGCCTGTACGGCGTGCCGACGATGTTCATCGCCGCGCTCGACCATCCGCGCTTCGCCGAGTTCGACATCGCCAGCCTGCGCACCGGCATCATGGCCGGCAGCCCGTGCCCGATCGAGGTCATGAAGCGCGTGATCGAGCGCATGAACATGCGCGAGGTGACCATCGCCTACGGCATGACCGAGACCTCGCCGGTGAGCTTCCAGAGCGGCACCGACGACCCGATCGACCGCCGCGTATCCACCGTGGGCCGCATCCAGCCGCACCTCGAAGTGAAGATCGTCGATAACGAAGGCCGCATCGTGCCGCGCGGCATGCCCGGCGAGCTGTGCACCCGCGGCTACTCGGTGATGCTCGGCTACTGGGGCGACGAGGCCAAGACCAGGGAGGCGATCGATGCCGGCGGCTGGATGCACACCGGCGACCTCGCGGTGATCGACGACGAGGGCTACTGCAACATCGTCGGCCGCATCAAGGACATGGTGATCCGCGGCGGCGAGAACATCTACCCGCGCGAGATCGAGGAATTCCTCTACTCGCACCCGAAGATCCTCGACGTGCAGGTGGTCGGTGTGCCCGACGAGAAGTACGGCGAAGAACTGTGTGCCTGGATCATCCTGCGCGAGGAAGGCTCGCTCACCGAGGCCGACGTGCGCGCCTACTGCCAGGGGCAGATCGCGCACTACAAGATCCCGCGCCACATCCGCTTCGTCGACAGCTTCCCGATGACGGTGACGGGCAAGATCCAGAAGTTCATGATCCGCGAGACGATGAAGCGGGAACTGGGGCTGGACGAGGCGAAGACGGCCTGAGAGCGTGAGAGTTTTTCTCCAATCTCGCCAGGTTGTGCTGGGACTGGCATGCTCCGAGACATGAACGAGACCGAAGGTCATAACGGATCGCCGGCCAGCCTGTTCGATGACCTGCCGGCTGTCGAGGAACAACAGGTGATCGCGGCGAAGCAGGCGCGGGCGGCTTCACGCCGGCAAG
>NZ_SSXV01000070.1 GCF_009469595.2 Thauera sp. 2A1
CTTCTATAGAACCTTCCACCAGAACATCTTCGCTACTAGGTTCTATTTCTAACTATCTACCTTTTTGATTTAGTAAAGCTTGCTCTTCTTCTCTAAGAATTTCATCTACATCTGTAGACATAGACTCTGGTATTACAGGTTCTGCTGTTTCTGTTTTAGTTTCTTGTACTACAGGCTGTTGTTGTACTCCTTCTTGTATTGGAGTTTCTGGTTTAACTTCTACTTTTTCTTGTTTCTTAGTAGTATCTTCAATAGCAGCTGCTGGATTTTCTATTACTCCCTCTTCTGGTAGTACTTCACCAGCTTCCTCTTTTTCTTTTCTAGCAACTTTTTCCTATCTAACTGATTTACTTAGATGTTCAGCAAATAACGAATTGGCTACAATTCTAGACGCACGTTCCTGATCAGCTAATTCTAGTAAATCATTATACTTCATCTGAGCTTGTTGATTATACTTAGATATAATAGATTTTCTACTAGGTTGAGGTTTACCTTCTCTTAGTGCTTTATCTGTATATTCTTGTATAATATTATCCTATTGCTCTTCAGATAAATCTTTGAACAAATATCCTTTGATATCCTAATATGATTCTGCTTTAAGTTTACCAGTAATATAAGCTGTGGCTTGATCTCTCAATCTATCTCTTACAGCTTTATTCATTACAAACGCTGTTACATAATTCTTTATCTATTCAGCATTTACTGGATCTTGAGCCTAATCTAAATTTTGTATACCATATGTACTTACTATTTGTTGAACGTTTCTTTCTATTCTTTCTTTTTCTCTTTTAATGTAGTTTCTCATATTATTTATATTTCTGAGATCTACATCTAAACCAGTATCCTCTGATAACTGTTGTAAAGTTTTAGTTCTATTAGTAAGAGCTTTATACAAATCTGTTATAGCTTGATTCTATAATTTTAGATAAGTAATATCATATACAGCATTTGAATATTCATCAAAAGTAGGTAAAGTAGATAAAAAATCTTGTTCTATTTCGTCTGCATATTCTGGAGTAGCGTTCATTTTGTATTGATAATCTTCATCAGACTATCTTTTACTTTCAACAAATGCATCATAAGATTCTCTAGCTTTTTGTAGGAATACATCATCTTTATTAGTTTTACCTTGCTCTATTATCTTTTCTAACTCTTTGGCTACATCGTTAGTTGATTGCTCTGCCTCATTCAATCTATCTTTAATATGTAGATAGTTCTTAACTATTTTTCTATGCTCAGAGCTGCCTCTCTTAATACCTAAATCTTTTAAATTTTCATCGATAGATTTATTACGATATTCAGCCCACAGATTAGTAGCTAGATTTTTATCTTCATCTATCATTTCGTCTGTTACTCCAGGCTGTTTCAATTTTTTAGCAGACTCTAAATAATCTGTAACATAATTAATATCTTTACCAGCTTGTAAAGCATCGAGGAAGACATCCATTTTGTTATCCTGTTCAGCATTACTATATCCTTTAGCGATAAGTTTTTGTACTTCTTTATCTGAAGCATACTGTCTTACTGCATTTTTCAATTGTACTGCATTACCAGCAAATGGCATTACTAAACCTATGAATCCACCAATATCCATCGCCTTCTTTAATTCATCATCTGTATTTAGATAATTATCGTTTGATAAACCAAAGTAAGCAAGATTGGCTTCATACCCAAGAAGACCAGCGTTGTATGCAGCAGATATAGGATTTATTCCTTTGTCTTTTAAATAGTCGTATTCTCCTCTTTGATATCTACTACCAACTACAGATTGAACACCTTCTTCACTACGTTCAGATACAAAATTAATAGCATTAGCTTTAGCGAATTTACCAATGTTTTCTAATAAATGTTTCCTAGTAATATTTTGTCCAGGTCTAGACGCTTTGTTCAGAATATTTTCCACCCCTCTGTCAATAGCTTTACCCAAACCAATCTGGTCTACTACACTTGGTATTTCATCTAAAGGTCTTTCTATACCTCTAGCTTTTGCTAATGCTTTACTAGCCTAATTCCATAATATTTTACCTCCATAGGAAAACGGCATACTTTGTAAATAATCTGAATAACTTAAAGCGTCATTCACATCTCTAACCATTTGTAAGCCATCAAAAGCATCGTTTCTGATTTCTTCAAAATCTTTTTGATCTGTAGTCAGACCTTGAGCTAAACCAGCTTGTAGTTTTTCATTTTCGTCCATCTAATCTACAGGATAACCTAACTCACCTAATCTAGGTTCCCAAGATTCTAATACTCTATTTACATCTGTCTTATTATCGTTAGCACTTTGCAATACTCTTTGCTGATAGTTGTCAAACACTTCACTAGCTGTTTCAGATTGCCTGTAATATTTAGCTAACCAAAGATTAAAAGCTGATTCTCCTAAAGCAATTGCTGTAGCTGCTTGACCAATACCTGGAACAGCAGTTATAGCACCTCTAACAGCTAGACTTCTAGCTGCTTTATTAGCCAATATTGAAGTTCCTGTTTGTAAGAACATCATTTCTATTTCAGACAAAGAACTACCAATATGACCTAGATTATAAAACCAAGATTTAGGATCAGTAATAGATAACTCAGATTCATTTACTCTCTACTCAAATTCTTTAGTAAGAGCGGT
>NZ_SSXV01000071.1 GCF_009469595.2 Thauera sp. 2A1
GAACATGGGCCGGAAAACTATGTGTAGCTGCTCACGCCCGAACGCGCCGCTTGCCCGCGTAATTGCTGATCAAATGCCGTCCCGCCAGCCGCGACTCTACATAGTTGAGAGCTATGCATAGGGGTCGCTATGGATAGATTTGCATAGCGACCCGTTGCAGCCGTTTAGCTTTGAGGGAAGCTGTCGTTCAACATTCAAAATCACCGGCCTTGCGCGGCTTTATGCGCAAGGTCCGGTGCATTGCAGGGTTGGGCGTCGGCGTCACAGTGCCGTACAACGTCCGATGGCCATAACAGGCGTGTCGTCGCCCTCTTTTCGACCCGGAACGATTGCCCGAAGCGCATTCTCGTTCCAGTAACCGACCGTGTAAGTTGTAAGGAACCTCATGGACTTTCGGCTAAACAGGAAGTCCTTGCCGATGCCGACGCATCGAATCTTTCCATCCTCATCGAAGTCCTTTTCGCAGACGGCGACCGGGATGGACGAACCCGTTTCCTTAACCTCCCATTTTCGCGAGGGCTCCGATGCACGAGCAACGACATACTTCCCCTCTGCCCTGAATTCGGCTCTCTGCCATCGTTGCGCGCCGCGATCGAAGGAGAAACCAGTAATCATGTCTTCGGCACAAAGATAGGAATTCTGCGCCAGTGCGGGACCTGCGAGGGCAAGAAGCATTCCGTACAAGAAGACGTGCCTGATGCGATTCATCGTTACTCCTTTCGATGCCCAACGTTGAGTTGAGGCGAGTGCGCGGCTTTTCGCGCAAGTCGCCTCGAACGCAGTGTTAGAACTCTGTTTGAAGCTGACTGAAGACATAAGCCAATGCTTTGTCGTTGCGACGATACTCGGGTCTCGCCACAAACGTATCTTTAGTCAATTGTAGTGAGAACACTTCTCGAACTTTAAGCAGTTTCCACCCGACGCTCTCCCCGCTCTCACTGCCACCAGATCTTTGATAGCACCGAAGAATCTCATCGCCATATTTGTCCCTGCCATAGGCGTGAGGTTCAACGATTCTGAAATAGCCGTGATAGCGCAGCTCAAGAACTCTCTTTTCGGTGATAGCTTGAGTAATGGTTGCGTTCATTGTCAATTCAACCTTGATCTGATTCTTCTTCTTTCGGCGGCTGAATGTCCGAAGCTAGACGGCTTCCATATCGGTGACCACAGACTGTGCATACGCGCGCGAAATGGTCCTTCGCGTCATGGACAAGTTGCCGCCTCTTGTGGTCGTTCTCCCAGCACCGAAGGCAGTACGCCGATCCAATGGGATTTCCGCCTTCATCGATCTGGTAATACGCGTCATAGCGGCGTACAAGCGCATCCTTGCACTGGAATGCCTCTTCAAGCTCTGCAATTTTCTTGTCTTTCTCCGACAACGCTTCTTGCAACTCAATCAGTTCAAGTTTTGCGTCCGCGAGAGCGCCAATAAGATCAGCTAGCTTAAGTTTGAGTTCTGCACGTTCAAGAGATAAGTCACTCTCGCGCAGAAACTTCGCAATGTCCGTCGCGGTTTTGAGGCTATTAAGTGCAGCAGCAATGGTTGCAATATCGGGCATTCGGAAACCTGAATGGACAGAGCTCTAACGAATAGGGTTTATCCCTCGCGCCGCAAGCGCCGTTCGGTGCGCAGGCGGCTGCCGCGAGGGATAAGCCTTGTTGAACTGAACCGCCGCTCAGGCGGTGATACTGGGGATTCTACGCGCGGGTCATCCACATCGGATAGCGCGCGGCAGGGTCGGGTCAGCAACGAGTATCCGACGCCGCTGAGCCGCTCGCGACCATCGCCGTAATGGGCAGCGATCGGGTGCCGGCCGTGCATCCGGCGTGCGGTGTCGGTCGCGTTCAGCACACGGGGGACGTGCCACGGCCTGCCGGTGCGGACGTTGCATCGGCAAGGGCCGAGACGGGGGAGCGTGAGTGTTCATGGCGGCCCATCCCGACAGCGCGGTGCAGGCGCGGGCGGATCGTACCGGCGAGCCATGACGATCTCGACCGTGTGCCAACGCCCGACCCCACAGTGCGGGCAGCATCGCGGGTCCTCACCGCTCACGCGGGCGAGGAAGTCTGCGGCCGCTTCGATCACCGCCGGCTGCGGTGCCGGCGTCTGGAGCGCGGCACGCGCGGCAGCAAGCCGGGCACGCTTGTGGCCGCAGGCGAGCAACCCGTAGTGGCGCAGGCGCTTGAAGCCGGCCGGCAGCACGTGACGCAGGAAGCGTCCGATGAACTCGTCGGTCGGCATGCTCACCGTGCGCTTGCCGCCGGTTTCGTTGTCACGCACCCGAAGGCGCACCTGACCCGCATTGCAGCCGAGCAGGCGGTCGTTCGAGAGCGCCACGCGGTGCGTGTAGCGGGCAAGGTAGTCGAGCACCTGGGCGGGCCCGCCCGGCGGCGGCTTGGCGTAGACCACCCAGTCATGCGCGAGCAACGCACTGCGCCGGGCGTGCCATGCATCCGGCGCACCTTGCGGATCGTCGGGCAGTTCGCCGCTGCGGCGGGCTGCGTCGAGCCGCGCGAGGAACTTGCCGCGAAACACCTGCGAGGCGGCCCGGACCGGAAAC
>NZ_SSXV01000072.1 GCF_009469595.2 Thauera sp. 2A1
CTTTATTAAAATAGGTTATAATACGCTTCTTAAATACGTCATCAGTTTTAGTAGAATAGATTTTCTTTGGTAGATTTAATTCACCATTCTCCTTAAATATAGGTGAATCTTCCCATCTATTCCAACTCAGATCATATACTTTACCAGGTATCAAATCATAATCAGCACCTTTAGGTTTTGCAATTATCTGTTCTCCTATTTTAATAAATTCATTCTTTGCCATAATCTGAAAATTTAAGATTTTAATTTGTTGATTAATTCATCAACTTGTTTTTTATTCTTTACTAAGTAAAACTTAGTATCTGGTTCATTCAAGCTTAAATAATACTTGAATAGTTTTTCTCTGTTTGCCCAAGAATCTGTAGCAAATCCTTTGCATTCTATAACAAAATTATCTCCTACAAAATCTGGTAAATAAGTAATAGCTCTAACTGTAGAGTTATTATATATAAACTTAGGAAGTAAAGTATATCTATGCTGTTCATATTCAGCTGATATACCTGCTTCCTTTAGTTTCTAATATGTATAAGCTTCTAACTTAGATCGAAATACTATTCCATCTATTTCTTGTTTAGTAGCATTACGCACTTTCTTGTTTAAGACTTGTTTTAGCATAATTAATATAATGTTGCATACTATCACTAGTTATTTTAAACGTTTCAACTCTTTCAGAGAAATTACCATTTTCATCCGTAAATCCTACTGAATGCAAGAAAGAATAATCTTTATTATGTTTAAAAGCTTTAAACATTTCTTTAATCGAATTTCCTATAAACTTGCATTTTTTATTCCATTCAATAAATTCTCCATGCAACAATACACTTACTAATTTGATTGGAATTAATAATAACTTTCCAAGTATCAGAGCTAAATCAAAAGGTAATGCTATTACTTTACCTATAGTTTTTAATAGTTTCATTTAACCAATTTTTTATTTCTTCAAAGCTATTTGCTTTAACAGCATCAGATACATCTTTAGCTTTGAATTTTTTGTTAATAAACATTGCTTCTAAGCCTGTTTCTCGGCTTAATTTGCGACTTCTTTTTACTCCAGCTACATCTCTATCAAAAAGTATTATAATACGCTTAAAACGCGTTTTAAGTTGCTCTAATACGTCTTTAGGTAGAAACGTACTCTCTGAAGATGGAGAAACTGCTGGTATACCCATCTCATGCAAACACATAACATCTTTCATGGACTTTGTGATAAATAATATATCACCTTTTTGAGGCAACTGCTCATAGCCTTGGATATCATAGTCTGTAAGATTGTTTCTCCACTTAGTATATTTATCTGCTAGTGGTCTATATATCTTAAAGTTATTATAGACCTTATATGCATACATTGGATTTTCTCGTTTATAAGTACCCTTTACTATTCCATTACATAAATAATATTTAATACTATTTACATTGAATTTCTTTAGAGTATTTATAGAAATATTGAACTGTTTCCAGTAATTGATATCTACATCAGTAAATTCCTGACGTACTACACCAATTACTGTTTCAGTTGGCAGTATATATTGCTTAGAGCTAACGAGTTTAGTGTTATTAGTAATGTTTAACTTATCTACTATATCTGATAGTATATCATTATATTCTGTTTTACCAGTAAATAATGATACAAATTTAATCACATTACCACATTCACCTGTTCCATGATCTTTAAAAAGTAGTTGTTTAGTACGTTTACTATAGTAAATACCAAAGGATGGATTTTTATCCTTCCTAAATGGACTATTGTATATCATACCTACTTTAAATTGACCTATATATTTTGCATATATATCATATTCTGTTACTTTAGAAAGTATCCAATCTAGAGTAATGTTATCTGGGAGTTTTGCTCGCTTTCTACTATACATATGCAATCTGTTTTAGTTTGCTACTAGTCGTGGAATCGAACCACGCCTATCCAGAGGTAGATTTTTATTTCTGCTGTGCAGGCTCACGCTTCCATAAATTATCTAATATCCTTAAATTGATAGTGCCATATAGGATTGTCACAGATCCTCCTAGTAGTTGAAACTATTCTTCTTTATCAAATAGTTTCGATATTCTCTTTATAGTTCGTTCTGCATCTTCATCAGTTAAAGCTTCACCTGTCTGAATGTAGATATCAGAAGTTGTTTCTTTCTTCATTGGTCTAACTGAATGTCCGTATCCCCAATTCATTTTAAATTTAGCATTCCAGAATTTAAACATCCAGTATCTAAAGAACCAAGGAGATATTGCTGTAAGTATTTGTCCTTTGATTAAAGGATCTTCAAACTTTTTAATTATAACTTCAACTCCAAGAAATCCTATAGGTTCTCCGTTAAAATAACCAGGATCTTCATTATCTGCATATGCAGATATTTGAACACGATATCCTTGGGATTCTAGCATATCTATTATTCTCATAGCAGTATATGCACGAATCATAAGATTTTCAGCTGAACACCAGCAATTCTCACATATAGAAATATGAAGCTTAACGAACTTACCAGTACCTATACCATGTGTAGGTATTCTTTTCTTTAGGCAAGGTAGACCTTCTATG
>NZ_SSXV01000073.1 GCF_009469595.2 Thauera sp. 2A1
ATCCTGTCCTCGGCGATCCGCGCCCACGTCTATAGCGAGGCGGTGGACATGAGGAAGTCGATCGATGGGCTCGCGCAGATCGTGTCGCGCTGCATGGGCATGAACCCGCTCTCGGGTCAGGTGTTCGTGTTCATCGGCCGGCGCCGCGACAAGGCCAAGCTCCTGGTGTGGGACCGTCATGGGTTCTGGGTGCTTTACAAGCGCCTGGAGCGCGGGCGTTTCACCGACCCCGCGCGGCTGTCGGCTGAGGGCCTGGCGATGAGCGAGTTGCTCGCCTGGCTCGATGGCATCGATCTGTCGCGAACGCGCCGCCTGGCGCCGGTGGCGGCCAGCGTCGTGGGGTGAATGTCGGCCGCACGGGCAATCGGTGATTCACCGCATTCACCGAGACGGCCTGCACGGGCATGCTTGGCCCCATGAACCTGCCTGTCCCGATCGATCGCGCCAGCCTGCCTAAGGAGGTGGTTCCGCTGCAGGATCTGGTGCTCAAACTGGGGCAGCAGGTGCAGGCGATGCGTGCGCAGTTTGACGCGCAACTGGACACCCTGCGTCACCAGCTGGTCGAGTTGCGGCGGCGCCTGTTCGGGCCCCGCAGCGAGGTGATCCACCTCGGCCAGGCAGAACTGTGGTCCGACCCGGTACAGATCCCCGTACCGAGTGAGGAGCGTCGCGAGGTCGGCGCCCACACCCGGCGCAAGGGCGGGCGGCCGGCGATCAGCCCGGATCTGCCGCGCCGGCGCGTCGAGCACGACCTCTCCGATGTCGAGAAGGCCGGCTACGCCGCGCTCGAGCGCATCGGCGAGGAGGTCTCGGAGTTGCTCGAGTACATTCCCGCCCGCCTGGAGGTGATCCAGAACGTGCGCCTGAAGTACCGCTGCGAGAGCGCCGACGGTCGCAGTACCGTGCGCACCGCCACCGCCCAGGGTTCGCCGCTGCCCAGGAGCAACGCCGGTGCCGGGCTGCTCGCCCACGTGATGGTCTCGAAGTACCTCGATCACTGCCCGCTGGCGCGCCAGTCGCGGATCTTCGCGCGCCAAGGCGTCGCTCTGTCGCGTCAGACCCTGTGCGACTGGGTGCTCGATGCGACCGAGTTGCTCGCCGTGTTGATGCCCGCCCTGCAGCGCCACGTACTCGCGAGCCCGGTGATCTTCACCGACGACACCACGCTGTCCCTTCAGGCCCCGGGCAAGACGATCACCGCCCGGATGTGGGTGTATCTGGCCGGCGGGCAGCAGAAGGACGATGGGGGCCAGTGGCAGCAGGTGGCCCCGGCCGCACTCTACGACTTCACGGCCGATCGATCCGGGACGCACCCGCGCCGGATCCTGGGCGCGTGGCGCGGCTACCTGCAGGCCGACGACTACAGCGGCTACCACGCCAGCTTCCGCGAGGACGTCACCCATGTGGCGTGCTGGGCGCATGTGCGGCGCAAGTTCTTCGATGTGCTCAAGGCCGCCCCCAAGGGGGCGCCGCCGGGGCTGGCCGATGACGCGTTGCGCTTCATCGGGCTGATCTACCGCATCGAGCGTCGCCTGGCCGAGGCCGACCCGGACGTGCGCCTGCGTGTGCGCCAAGGGCGCACCCGACGTGTGCTGGCCGCGTTCCACCGCTGGCTCACCCATCACCAGCCGACGCTGCAGCCGCGCTCGCCGCTGGGACGTGCGTTTGCCTACGCGCTGTCGAACTGGACAGCGCTCACCGTGTTTGCCGACAGCGGCCTGCTCGCGCCGGACAACAATACCGCCGAGCGGGCGATGCGCCCGGTGGCGATCTCGAGGAAGAACTGGCTGTTTGCCGGAAGTCCACGTGGCGGACGGGCCGCTGCCGTGGCACTCTCGCTGATCGAGACGGCGCGGTTGAACGGCATTGAGCCCTACGCCTACCTGAAGGATGTGCTCACGCGCCTGCCCGGCCACCGTATGGACCGGCTCGACGAACTGCTGCCGATGAACTGGAAGCCTGCGCCCTGATGGATCCCGCCACCCTCGAAGCCCTCAACCGCGCAAGCTCGCTCGAACTGTTCCACCTGTCGCGCGTGATCGAGCGCCTGATGTCGGATCCGTCGCGGATCGTGCAGATCCGGCTGCATCTGCACCTGGGACAACGGGTGCGCTTCGTGGACGGGAAAGCACCGGGCGCCGCGCTGCAACTGCGCAGCGGCACCGTGGTGGCGATGAAGGACACTCAGGTCACGGTGCAGGACGACGCCACCCGTGCGACCTGGACGCTGCCCTACGCAGCGATCGAGCTCCCTGCCGACAGCCGCGCCGCGCCTCAGGTGTCAACAGCCAAGCCCGCCCACCGCCCCACCCGCGAAGACTTCCGCGTCGGCGACCGCGTCAGCTTCGAGGACCGCCACCTGCAGACGCGCATCGGCACCATCGTGCGCATCAACCAGAAGACGGCCAGCGTCGACTGCGAAAACGAGCTCGGCTGGCGCGTGTCGTTCGGACTGCTCAGGCACGTCGTCGACCTTTGAAGCCCTCCGCTCCGCCGGGGGGCGGGGTTGCTCGGACGGTTAC
>NZ_SSXV01000074.1 GCF_009469595.2 Thauera sp. 2A1
CTGATGAGGTTCTTGCAGACCCTGTAACTATGCAGAGCACACCACGCCCCAGTGCGGCCGTCGACCGAGCGAACAGCCATGCTGGGGGGTGCCCCTACGCATAGTTGAGAGCTATGCATAGGGGTCGCTATGCAAATCTATCCATAGCGACCCACTGCCGTCATTGAGCTTTGAAGAAAGCTGCCGCTCAACGTTTGAGCTAAGCGGGCGACGACGGCAGGGCGCCAAGCCCGGGCTGGCGAAAATGTACCGCGTACCGCCAGACCGGGCCTGGTGGCCTGCCGTTGCCGCTCCGCTTGGGGAGGGGTTAGGCATCACCGAGGTACGATGACGCAGCGCCAGCCGCGGTGACTACTTCGATGGCCTCAAGACCTTCTCAACGAAGTCGAGTGTCTGCCCCCCTTGCAGCGCGGCACCCGGTACAGGCACCCGCCCGGGATAGTTGCGATCGAAGGAGGGGCAGGCGTTGTTTGCGGCAAGCAGCCACGGCGAGCGCTGCTTCGCCCTACTTCCTTGAGCCAGATCGATCATGTACCCCAGTCGTTCGCCGATGACGGCTTGAGTCTGGAGGTCCACGACCTTCAAGGAACTGCCAGCGATCCAGTGCTCGCGATCGGTTCGCGTGGAGATGTCATCGAAGCGCACGCCGTATCGGGCCGAGGATGTCCTGATCAGTGTCCTGTCGAGTACGAACCTGACGTACCCCTTCAAGTAAGACTTGTTGGCCTGCCACGGCTCCTCATAGCGACCTGTATACCGATAGAGTTGGCCATCCTCGGAGTCCCGCGCTTCCACGAAGCGGTAGCCCGTGCGAGGTGGAAAGCCCTGCGGCCTCGCGTTGGGAGGCTGATAGTAGAAACCCTGCAGGAAATTCAGTATGTAGTCGGTACCGATGGAGTCGCTTCCATAGGGATCATCGAGACGATATTGATCGTCAAAGTTGAGCGTGGTGCGCAGCGTGAGCAAGAAGATGCCATCCACGTCTTCGACGACTTTGTGGATGAACTCGCCCGAGGTCTTGCAGCGCTCCTGCCAAAGGCCCAGCCCGCGCTCAGCAGTACTTTTCGCGCATCCACTAGCAGTACAAGTAACTAAGGCGGCGGCGACTAGAAGAAGCCGTGCAGTTAACGCTTTGGAGGCAACCGCAACGGGCCCGCGATAGTGGCGCGCAAATGGCGCGAGAAGTGTCATGTGATGCCTAGACATAATGGTTTTACGCGAGGCGGCCGAATTATGCCAATGCAATTGTTATTAGGGTGAAAGGTAGTGCTGCTCCAACCGTTGCAACAAAATACTCATTGTGCGGAATTGGTGCTTGAGGGGGATAGCGGCCAAGTGTAATTGCACTCAAAACGAGCCAACCGGGCCAATAGAAAACGCCAACGAACAGGGTTTCTAAGAGGATGGAGAAAATGGCGTCCAGCATTTGCGCTCTAGCGAATAGGGTTTATCCCTCGCGCCGCAAGCGCCGTTCAGTGCGCGGGCGCCTGCCGCGAGGGATAAGCCTTGTTGAGCGAATAGGGTTTATCCCTCGCGCCGCAAGCGCCGTTCAGTGCGCGGGCGCCTGCCGCGAGGGATAAGCCTTGTTGAACTGAACCGCCGCTCAGGCGGTGATACTGGGGATTCTACGCGCGGTCCATCCACATCGGATAGCGCGCGGCGGGGTCGGGTCAGCAACGCGTATCCGACGCCGCTGAGCCGCTCGCGACCATCGCCGTAATGGGCCGCGATCGGGTGCCGGCCGTGCATCCGACGTGCGGTGTCGGTCGCGTTCAGCAGACGGGGGACGTGCCACGGCCTGCCGGTGCGGACGTTGCATCGGCAAGGGCCGAGACGGGGGAGCGTGAGCGTTCATGGCGGCCCATCCCGACAGCGCGGCGCCGGCGCGGGCGGATCGTACCGGCGAGCCATGACGATCTCGACCGTGTGCCAACGCCCGACCCCACAGTGCGGGCAGCATCGCGGGTCCTCACCGCTCACGCGGGCGAGGAAGTCTGCGGCCGCTTCGATCACCGCCGGCTGCGGTGCCGGCGTCTGGAGCGCCGCACGCGCGGCAGCAAGCCGGGCACGCTTGTGGCCGCAGGCGAGCAGTCCATAGTGGCGCAGGCGCTTGAAGCCGGCCGGCAGCACGTGACGCAGGAAGCGTCCGATGAACTCGTCGGTCGGCATGCTCACCGTGCGCTTGCCGCCGGTTTCGTTGTCGCGCACCCGAAGGCGCACCTGACCCGCCTCGCAGCCGAGCAGGCGGTCGTTCGAGAGCGCCACGCGGTGCGTGTAGCGGGCAAGGTAGTCGAGCACCTGGGCGGGCCCGCCCGGCGGCGGCTTGGCATAGACCACCCAGTCATGCGCGAGCAACGCACGGCGCCGGGCGTGCCATGCATCCGGCGCACCTTGCGGATCGTCGGGCAGTTCGCCGCTGCGGCGGGCTGCGTCGAGCCGCGCGAGGAACTTGCCGCGAAACACCTGCGAGGCGGCCCGGACCGGAAAC
>NZ_SSXV01000075.1 GCF_009469595.2 Thauera sp. 2A1
ATAAGATACGAATTCCAGAGATAATCAAAGAGAGGGTGCAAATAACGTTAATACTAAGAGTAAATGAATAATAAAATAAATAATAAACATTTCTATATGATCTTTGACAATGGGCATATAGTACATGTAGAGAATAGAAGTAATAGGTTAGTACGATATTTTAGACATCTTTTTAACTTACGTTCTAATTTAAAATTAACTTCTTTCGTTCCGAAGAAACCTTACTCTAACAAAGAAATTAAAAAGTTATCTGATATATTATATAGAAATCGCGATTTAGATGAATCTGATATTGTAGTAATAATAAATTCTATTAGACCTAATACTATCAGAGAATCTTTAACAGAGTTAGAAACTAGTGAATATTATATAAATGCAACAGCAAAAAAAGATATCAATTTACTCAAGTCTGGCAAACAAATATAATTTACCTTATCCTGTTATAGAAGTAATATGCAATAGTCCATTTAAGTTTGCTAAAGAAGTAATGTCAAATGATGAAGATACTAAAGATATTATGTTTGCTTACTTATTTAAACTTAAATTAAAAAAGAGATATAAAGAAACAAAATGAGACAGTTTATTGAAGAATGCTTAACACCTAATTATAAGATTCACTGGTTAGATTCTATTTACTTTGATCCTGTATTACTTAACAATATACAGATGTATATAGCAATTAATGACAGTAGACTATTAAGAATATGATACTAAGAAAGTTTGATAATATATATCCTAGAACATTTTGGATAGCTATAATAGAAAAGGAAGAAGATGTATACACAATATTAAAGAAATTCACTATATACAACTTATTACCAGGTTTCGATAAAATACGAAAAGAAGCTGAAGAAGAAATGTTAAAGGCGTATGACGGAGATGTTATTGCAGAATGTAGACCGGTTATGTTAAACAGTAGTTCTGAGATGGGTATTATTTGCATAATATATAGACCTGATGAATTAGATGGTACGCATATAGCACACGAATCAGTTCACATAACTGATTATTACTTTGAAGTTACAGGTATGAATGGAGAAGAATTCTCAGGTGGTGGTAACGAAGGGTATGCGTATTTAGTTGGCTGGGCTGCTGGATGTTTTATTAAAGTAATGAAAGAATATGGAAAGACAGAGTAAAGAAGATTCATTAGCTCTATGGGAATTTGAGAAAAACAACGTTAAACAATTTGGATCTAAGATCAGTGAAGAGTTAAAAGAGTTAATGGAAGTTGCAGATAAGAAGATCAATAACTATTCCTTAACATACAATGAATTCATGGATGATATTCTAGAAGGTTTAGCTAAGTTGAAAGATACAGACAGCATTGAAACTAGACAGCTACAGATAAAAGGATTGTACAATTGTTTAACTAATAAGTATATTGAAGATGGAGAATGATGGTAAGAAATATGATTGTGGTAAAGTAAGAATGGATCTGATTCCATTAGATGTAGTTGAGAATATTGGTAAGGTACTTACTTACGGAGCTCAGAAATACTCAGATAACAGTTGGCAAAACCTTCCAGATTTTTGGAAAAGATATAAAGCAGCATTACTAAGACATCTTACTGCTATAGATAAAGGAGAATTAATAGATCCTGAAAGTGGACTACCTCATATAGATCATGTACTTTGTAATACAGTATTCTTAGATTGGGGATTTCATCATGGTAAAGCAATTAGTATTAATACAAAAGATATTGAACAAGATGAATAATTTAGAAGCTATTTGGTGGGAAACATAGGATATAGATGTAAATAAAAATCGTATCGGTAATCCTACTTTATACGTTCACTTCATACGTAAAAACGAAGAAGGTGTTACTCACGGAATCGTACACTCTAAAGAAGTTACACAAGGTCTTAATGTTGATACAATTAAGAATGAAATAATTAAAGAGATAGTAGAAGTTTTAGAAGAAGGTTATAGAAAAGTAGAAAAAGAATTATGGAACAGTTGAAATTTAAAAAGTTAGATTACTCAGTAAAGAAAGAAGACGGCACAGAAGAGATTAAAAAATCTGAAGGTAAGTTGCCTATTAGAGCTACTAGTAGCAGTGCGGGATTAGATCTATATACTACTCGTATTACTCAAGAAGTAGATAATAGTGGCAAGTTAGTACTAGTATATCACACTGATATTGCTGTAGAAATTCCTGAAGGATATGTTGGATTTATCTGTATGAAATCATCTATCTCTAAAAGATCTATTATTATGTGTAATGGTATTGGAGTGATTGATTCTGATTATCGTGGAGAGTTAATGGCTAAATTTAAAGTAACTACAGATGCTATTCCTACAGTATATACTACAGATGAACCATTTGCTCAGTTAGTCATTGTTCCTTGTTCTATATTAGAACCTACTTTGGTAGAAGAATTGAGTGAAACAGAAAGAGGAGAAAAAGGATTCGGAGAAGCTACAGCAGAACAAAATAATGAAATTAAAGAAGTAAAAGAATA
>NZ_SSXV01000076.1 GCF_009469595.2 Thauera sp. 2A1
ATCTTCATAGCGTATAAATTTAGTGGAGTGTATGGGAATCGAACCCATGATGCCGATTGGTTGCAGCACTATAAATAGTGTATTAGAGTCTCTCTAATATTCCTCCCTGTACCCTGCGCTTGCCTACTAGCTGAACACCCCTTGAGGCAGGATTCTTTATAGACTATCCTGCTAAAAGTCTGTCGCTCTACGCTGCTTGCTTTATCTCTGGCAAATGTTTAGCAAAGCATTTCTTTTCTAAAGTTGCTCTATCTACTATCGTAATAGACTCGTAGTTACTATATTTATCGGATAACTTTGTATTCAATTTAGTAACTACTTCAGTAAGTTGTTCAATAGGTAGATTAGAGTAGCTTGTCTTAAACTCTTTATCGTCTGTAGTAGCTATAACTACTTTATACGGTCTTTGTTCTAAATACTGTAGCTTCTTAGACATCTTGAACTCTGCAAGTTGTTTAGCTACTTTCTTAATTTTCTCTTCATGAGCGGCTTTATAAGCTTGTTGTTTAGCAATACGTTCTGCTTTATTGCTACCATATAGATTCTGTACCAGTTCTTTATGGTAACCAGAATAAGGACGTTCTTCTAATAACTGTTTTTTATCCTTCTTATCAGACACCTGTATAGGTTTCTTAGGAATACTAGCTATACCTTTTTTAGCTTCATGATACTCCTTTCGTGCATTAGTAGCTTCAGGAGTCCACTTATAAGTATATACTTCTCTACTTACTATCTTATCATGACGACGAGTAGTTACAAATTCCTTTGTCATAGGCTTAATATTTTCTGACAAAGATATCCCTTTACTACACATAGTTTTATAATCTGAGGACTTAGTTAATCCATAACGTTTCTGTAAGTTTTGCTGGTATTTAGCATTTTTCTTATTTCTAGTTTCTTGATTCATAACAATTGATTTTAATAGTTAAAAACTAAAGGAAGCTAAATAGGTTAATATTTTAAGATTTCCCGTACGTACTCTCCCTATCGCTTCCTTGTTATATTTTAAGCAGCTAAGCACATTGGAGCAGCAGAATCATCAAATTCTGTTTCTTCATTGAACTTAGTAAGTTTCTCTTTTAATTTCAGAATCTCTAAATCGAGTTCTTTTATTCGTGCTTTAACCCAGTTTGAAGTTAAAACTTCAGTCTTATTCAGAGCTTTTTTACCTTTCTTAGACTTAAGAACAGGGTTCAAAGTTCGTATACGACTTAGATGTACTTTCATTTCTTGCAATTCACATAGCTTAAATACATCCAATTGATTACAATCAGCTGGCAAATCACTAAATTTCTTTATACCCATGTTGATACATAGTATCTTTAATTTAACAATTACTCGATCATCTGTAAGACCTTTAATTGTATTATAAAGTTCTTTCAAATCGTAAGTACGCTGATAATTACGATTTACTACATTCTCAATAGAAATAATATTCCAATACTTAGTAATATCTGCTGATAGTTTATCACGCTGTTCAATAAATTTATTTGCTTTCATATATACTTGATTTTAATAATTTGACAATTAGTTAATTACATAGTATATTAGAAAGTCTACCTGTGTAGTTAATAGACCGATCAAAGTCTAATAACTTAAAATATCAGCTATCTTCACAGACCGCTGATATGAATAACAATAAAATTAAGAAATAAGACAGACAAGATCAAAGAGTTAGCGCCTCTGTCACATCTCGATACGGCATCCGATTCTTCTTCTCTCGGCTTTCCAACACTTAGTTACCTTAGTAACATTATCAGAGGCAAGTAAGTAAGAGTATATACGAACCCAACCAAATGTATATACTCTTACTGATTTTATGTTGATTTTCAATTATTTTCTACTCAATACGAACCCAACCAAATGTATATATTCGATTATAAATCTCCTTCAACATGTAAACTGACAGGTATTCTTTCATACCCAAAATCTATGCAAGCATTTGCTACCCCAACCATTTTGCGTCGCTTGCTGTTGTTACCCATATTTTTATCAAAGCCTGGGTCATCTTTTGTAATATCATAGGTCAATTTCAATGGACTGTTTTCATCAAGTAATGTACAGTAATACAATAATAACTCGATTACTTTTTCTTTTTCATCTTTCTTAAGTACTTTATCAATTGCTTCTGTCAGAAACCCAACCAAACCTGACTTATCACAATTGTTACTTTCTACACCTGTGATGATAAAAGCTATTCTTTGTACTAAACTAAAAAAGTCTATTACATAATAGGAATTAAACCACTTATTTACCCAACCATATTTGTGGCGTCCTATTAATACTGTTCCATCATATCCAACTTTAATTGTTTTGCTCCCATCCATTAGCAAATTATTTTGAATACGAGGATCAGACATAATTAGCTGTAACATCTGCAAGTGATATGAATCTATTGGCTTTTTATTTGTTGCCATAGCTT
>NZ_SSXV01000077.1 GCF_009469595.2 Thauera sp. 2A1
ACAAAGGTAGAAAAAAAAATCGATAGCAGCAAAATTCGGGGGAGGCTGTCCGAAAATTTAATTAGGGAAGCAAACAACTGAATTGAGCATTTTTCTTTTGCTCTTTATAGTTAATTAACCTCGTATCTTCTTGATTCTCAAATATTTTATGTATCTTTGTAGTAAAAAACAAGAAAGATATGGCATATAAAAAAGGACAAGATAGACGACAGAGGGTTCTTTTCCCTGATTGCATTGACGAGTATGTAGAGGCTGACGCCCCTGTTCGCTTGTTCGATGCTTTTGTCGATAATCTCAAAATGAATGAACTGGGATTCGTCCGCAGTACTCCTGCAGAGACTGGTACTCCTGGATATGATCCTCGCGATCTCCTCAAACTCTATATTTATGGTTACTTCTATCAGGTACGTTCCTCTCGCAAACTTGCTCGTGAGTGCAAGTGTAACGTAGAGGTAATGTGGCTGCTCAACAAGCTGACTCCTGACTTTCGTACAATCTCCGATTTCCGCAAGGACAACAAGAAGGCTATTACTAAAGTTTTTAAAGAGTTCAACAAGTTTTGTATGGGACTGAAGCTCTTTTCCAAGTCGTACATCTCTATTGATGGAAGCAAGTTTAAGGCTGTAAATGCTAAAGACAACAACCTTACTCTAAGCAAACTCGATGACCGAATCAAGCGTCTTGATGAACATATTTCAATCTATATGGAAGAACTTGAAGCATACGATCATGAGGAAGGACGCAAGCTCTCTAAAGATGAGTTGCAACGTAAGCTTGATGTTTGCAAGGAACGCAAGGATCGTTATGAAGGATACCGTGATACACTTGAGAAAAGTGGTGAAAGCCAGATTTCCTTAACCGATCCTGATTCCCGACTAATGAAAGCCAACGAAGGCTTTTGTGTCGGTTATAATGTGCAAACTGCAGTTGATGCGGAGAGCCATATGATAGCAGGCTTCCTGGTAACCAACAGTCCAACAGACCATGGTCAGCTTACAAGCGTAGCATCTGAGGTGAAAGCCGATTATGGTGTTGACGTTCTTGAATCAACTGCAGACAAGGGGTACGAGTGTCCCGAGGATCATGCAGATGCATTGGCTAATGGTATCGTACCAAATGTTATCCAACGTGATGGCAGCTGCGCGGAGCAGGTTCAGTTTGACTATAACGAAGCTAACATAACTGACGAACAAAAGTCAAGTACTAATCCAGAAGATTTGAAGGCATGTCTTGAAGCTGCAGTCATACCGGAAGCCTACAAGGATTTTTTAACCGATGCACAGATTGTAGAGGTCAAGGAGTACACTTCTGATGTAGCAGAGTCTGCTGTACTGAAGATGACTCCCGAGCAGATGCGTGCCAAGGCTCTTGAAGGATACTTCGTGAGGGATGCCGAACGCAATCTTGTCTATTGTCCGCAAGGAGAAATCCTGAGGCAAAAGTCTATCAAAAGAAATGGTATGATCCGCTACTGCAACAAGCTTGCATGTAAAAAATGCAAGTGCAAGTGTACCATCCAGAAGTTCAAGGAGGCAGACTTCAACAAAGACACCTTGATAAAGGCAACCGAAGCAAAACGCAAGCAACTCAAAGAAGAGAATAAGGACAAGCCAAAAACTCCAAGAATGAAGGTCGTGAAGAAGGTTGTCCGTTACGTTTTACATCTAGATCAGAACAAGATGGACAATCGCAAATGCCTCTCCGAGCATCCTTTCGGAACCATGAAGCGAGCACTTGGGCAATACTACTTTTTACTGAAAGGCAAACTGAAAGTAACTGCTGAGATGGGCCTCTTTTGCCTATCTTATAACCTTCGTCGTGCCATATCTCTCAAAGGTGTACCTGCTTTGATTGCTTCTCTTGGATAATGACCTGTAGGGAATCATATACCATCGAAAAACACGCTCTATTAGTGTTCATATCGGTCTTTTTAAGCCCTTATGACGAATTGTTTAACATAAACTAAAATTTTAAGATGAAAAAAGATATGCCCTTAGAGGGGCTTAGGTGGAGTCGTGATAGCGGTTCTGCCCTCTATGATACACCCCAAACAGCCGTTCTCGGACGGGCTGGGGGGGGGATGAAGAGCTAGCAACTCTCAACCAACTTAAAACCGACACCACGGATAGTCTCGATGCTAACGAGAGAGTCTGATTTCAAGACCTTTCTGAGTTTAGTGATAACAGTGTCTAGGCAGCGGGAAATGAAGAAGTCTTTCTCCGCGAGAGTGTAAACTAAACTGTGTCAAGCTACAATAAAAGTAGTTTAACACAGTTTTTATATTATGGACAACTTAGAAATTGATTACAAGAAAGCAGCTCAGGC
>NZ_SSXV01000078.1 GCF_009469595.2 Thauera sp. 2A1
ATTTTCTTAAAAATATTCATTCTTTCATATTTAATAGTTTTAATTATACAATATTTTGAGGACGTCTAGCTGCAACTAGATGGTTTTATCAATCTTAATTATATATTAACACACAATTTTTACTGTACGCTTACAGTAAATAAAGAAGGTATGTAACAATTTATACAATATATTGCAGTATATTGCAGGCTTGACGATTCACATCGTTGTGTAACTTCTACACTAATACAGCTTAATTGAAATACTAATTAAAATGACTCTCACTTATTTTTAACTCATAAGCAGATATAGCTGTCAAACTAATCTTATTGGAGTACATGGTTTTAACGTCTGCACTAATACTAATCTCCTCCACCTACCTTCAGACGACAGTAATACTGCCCTCTAAAATGATTAGATATAAGCCCCACATGTTTGTCACTGATTCTCACAGTAAAGACGGCTACTTCTATCTTCACAGACTAAAGTAACCTTCTCTTTTTACTCTAATAATTAATGGCTTGGTGAATTGTATCACTATTAATTTGTGGTAATGAGGACCTTGGCATACTATCTGGTATATATTCTTTTTGTATATCCATACTCCTCTTTATTAATTTATCATAAAAGTCTTTGTTACTAATATAAATAGAAACAATTTCATGATTTGATAAATCTGTACCTTTAGTAACAAGTATTTGAGTTAGTACTTGTTCTGGCATAACCAAGAACACACTATCTACATACTTGTCTAATCTCATATTTTCACGCCATTGTAGCACTTCTTGTACTGTTGGTGCTACTACTTGTTCAATTGTGTCCGTTTCAGGGATTTGTTTTTCTTTAGGACTACGAGGTCTTGCACAACTGATAAAAATTGCTAATGCTACTATTGCTGCAATTAGCCAAAATACATACTTAAATTTCATTTTTGATAAATGTTGTTTAATCTTTTAACATGTTATAAATCTCTTCTACTGATTCTTTTGCTTCGAGAATCATAGTTTCTCCATCATCAAGTTTAGTAAAGATAGCTGATCCTTCTGAATAATCTTCTGATGGAAGAACTGAAGAAATAATACTTTTTCTTACAGTGGCTGGCTTTCCTCCTGATTCATTGTCATGTAATAATAAAAATTCACTCATTTTGATAATGTTTTAAGTTAATACTAAGTATATAAATGCTATTAATATTGCATCTATTACAATTAATACTCTTGTTACTGGATGTGTTTCATACCAGTTTTCAAATTTATCCCACCATATATCTGCTAAATCAGCTTGGTTTGATTTCTTTGTATCCATTGTCTTTATCTTTATATCCACTGCCAAGTGTATATACAAAAGATAATACGCAGAATATAAATAGTGCGATTATCACTACTTTAGAGTAATACCAATAATTCCAATAATCGGTATATAACAGTCCATACACTTCTTCATCAAAGAAATATATTCCTTGATGTTCAATAATCATCACAGCTGCAAATAATGCAGTTATGAGTCCAAATAAAAAATACATTAATTTTTGCATAATAATTATTTATTGATTAAATACTATTTGCTACAAATACTATTGTCGTTACTATTGCTAATAATATTAACAAGTATATTAATAATCTGATAGTAATAACAATGCGCCAGAATCGTTCATTTCCCATATACTTTTATACTTATCATTAAGTTTTTTCCAAAAAATATGTCCTTCTTTTGTATGTATCCATATAAGTGTACATTCAATTGCCATATCAGGAACTCTTAATTTTGTATAAAATGGTTCTATGTTTATTTTATTATCGTGAACATATTTACTACTGCCGTCTAAAAAGCTATCTAATACTTTTTCTTTAATAAGAAAAGTAAGTAATAAATAAGGCATATTAAATAATATTTGCCTTCTAAATTTTTGTTGTTCCGTTAACTTTTTCATTGATTGAATTGTACTTTTTTATGAACTTTAAATATTACTTCAGTGTCACTCTTAATTTCAATAGTAAAGTGAGGAGATGATTTACTGTCTATTCTTCGTTTGATCCATTTAACTACGTAATCCGCAGTTAATACTTCAAATTGCAAATAGCTACGCTATTTTCCACTTTTACCTATGTGTAGTTTTAGATTTCCTCTGTCAATATTAGTAACAGGGTTAACGCGACTTTGTTTTGAGTTAACTAATTTAGCTACTACTATGTCGCCGATTTTAAGATTCTGAAATTGTTCTAATGTCATTTGATAAAGTTTTAAGTTTATTGTTTAAATTTTCAATAGTTCCTAATAAATCTTTTAGTATATGTTTACTCTTCTGTAACTCTATAAGATCCTTTCT
>NZ_SSXV01000079.1 GCF_009469595.2 Thauera sp. 2A1
GTTTGTGGTCGTTTCGACACTTCCACTTTGGCACATCGATGCCGTCAGGTAACAGGAGGGCTCTTCTCATTGAAGAGCACTGCGGACCCATACCTGAGGCGGGAGGGAGGCGTCCATTACATCTCCTACACGAGGGCCTCATGTCCGCCGCTGCGCATGGCCCGCAGTGGCGCATGAAGTCCAGCGTGGCATGATTGCTGCCCGCAGTCATGACAGCAGCGGACAGGTGTCGGTTCCGCCGGTGAAAGCCGCCAGCCACAGTCCGACCTGGCTACCGAACCTTCTCGTCCCTCACCGATCACAGCGCCGCCTACCGCGACATCGAGCCCCCGCCTTGAATCTCTACTACGCCGACCACTTCGTGCTGCCCCTGCCCGCAGGGCATCGCTTCCCGATGGAGAAATACTCGCGCCTGCGCGAGCGCCTGCTCGCCAGCGGCGTCTTCGCTGCCTCGGACTTCCACGTGCCGGTGGCGGCCAGCGACACCGAGATCCTGCGCGCCCACGATGCCGCCTATCTCGAGCGCGTCGCGGCCGGCACGCTGGAGCCGGCCGAGGTGCGCCGCATCGGTTTTCCGTGGTCGCCGGCGATGGTGGAGCGCTCGCGCCGCTCGGCGGGCGCCACGCTCGCGGCCTGCCGCAGCGCGCTGGCGCCCGGGCAAGGCTGCGCGGCCAACCTCGCCGGGGGCACGCACCATGCGCATCGCGATTTCGGCTCGGGTTTCTGCGTCTTCAACGATGCCGCCATCGCCGCGCTGGCGATGCGTGCCGAAGGCCGCGCGCGGCGCATCGCCCTCATCGACTGCGACGTGCATCAGGGCGACGGCAGCGCCGCGATCCTGGCGGCCGAGCCCGAAATCTTCACCTGCAGCCTGCACGGCGCGAAGAACTTCCCCTTCCGCAAGCAGGTCAGCGACCTCGACATCGAACTTCCGGACGACACCAGCGACGAGGCCTACCTGCAGGCGCTGGACGGCGCGCTGGAGCGCATCTTCGACGGCTTCCGGCCCGATCTCGCGATCTACCTCGCCGGCGCCGACCCCTACGAGGGCGACCGCCTCGGGCGGCTGGCGCTCAGCATGGCCGGGCTGGCCGCGCGCGACGAGCGCGTGCTCGGCACCTGTCGCGCGGCCAACGTGCCGGTGGCGATCGCGATGGCGGGCGGCTACGCCAGCGAAATCGACGACACGGTGGCGATCCACGCCACGACCGTGCTGACCGCAGCGCGCCTGTTCGGTGCAGCCGCGCGCAGCCGGATTGCGATCGATGTCTGATTCCAGCCTGGCGAGCGGTCGCGAAGACTGGACGCTGATCGGCGTCGACTTCACCTCGGCCCCGCGGTGGCAAAAGCCGATCACCGCGGCGCTCGGCCGGCTGGACGGCGGCACACTGGTGCTGCAGCGCGTCGAGGCGCTGCCGGACTGGCCCAGTTTCGAGGCGCTGCTGGCGCGGCCCGGCCCCTGGCTGGGTGCCTTCGACTTCCCCTTCGGCCTGCCGCGCGAGGCCGTCGTCGACCTGGGCTTGCCGCAGGACTGGCCGGCGCTGGTCCGGCATTGCGCCGCGCTCGGGCGCGAAGGCTTTCGGGCGGCGCTCGACGCCTATCGCGAAAGCCGACCGCTCGGCCGACGCTATGCGCATCGCGCCACCGACCTCCCCGCGCGCTCGCACAGCCCGCTCAAGCTGGTGAACCCGCCGGTGGGGCTGATGTTCCTCGAGGGCGCACCGCGCCTGCTCGCCGCCGGCGTCACCGTCGCCGGCATCCTGGAAGCCGATCCGCAACGCATCGCGCTCGAGGCCTATCCCGGCCTGCTCGCGCGCAGCATCACCGCCGCGCCGTACAAGAGCGACGACAAGGCGAAACAAACGACGGCGCGGCGCGACAGCCGGGAAGCAATAGTGCACGCCTTGCAGGCCAGCGACACATCGTCCCGGCCAACGCTGGCAGGCCCGGAAGCGCTGCTCGAACAGCTGATCTACGACGCCTCCGGCGACCACCTCGACGCCACGCTCGCCCTCGTCCAGGCCGCGACCGCGCTACGCGCCGGCGCGCCGAACTTCGGCCTGCCGGATAAGGTCGATCGCCTGGAGGGGTGGATCGCAGGGGCTTGACTGCGCCCCCCACGCCGGCGTGTCGTGCCTTTGTAGGAGATGTAATGGACGCCTCCCTCCCGCCTCAGGTATGGGTCCGCAGTGCTCTTCAATGAGAAGAGCCCTCCTGTTACCTGACGGCATCGATGTGCCAAAGTGGAAGTGTCGAAACGACCACAAAC
>NZ_SSXV01000007.1 GCF_009469595.2 Thauera sp. 2A1
GTTTGTGGTCGTTTCGACACTTCCACTTTGGCACATCGATGCCGTCAGGTAACAGGAGGGCTCTTCTCATTGAAGAGCACTGCGGACCCATACCTGAGGCGGGAGGGAGGCGTCCATTACATCTCCTGCGGTACCTGCTCCACGCAGCTTCCCGGCATTCGCTATGATCGTCGCCATCCGCACCTCCCAAGGAAGCCACCATGGAACTCGACAACTACGTCCGCGCGCTGCCCAAGGCCGAACTGCACCTGCACATCGAAGGCACGCTGGAGCCCGAGCTGATGTTCCAGCTCGCGGCGCGCAACGGCGTCGCCCTGCCGTGGAAGAGCGTCGAGGAAACCCGCGCCGCCTACGACTTCACCGACCTGCAGAGCTTTCTCGACCTGTACTACGCGGGCGCCGCGGCATTGATCCATGAACAGGACTTCCACGAGCTGGCGATGGCCTACTTTGCCCGCGCACAGGCGGACGGCGTGGTGCATGCGGAGCTCTTCTTCGACCCGCAGACGCACACCGCGCGCGGCGTCGCCTTCGACACCGTGCTGACCGGCCTGGAGCGCGCCTGCGCCGATGCGCTCGGCCGCTACGGCATCAGCTCACGGCTGATCCTGTGCTTCCTGCGCCACCTGAGCGAGGAAGACGGCTTCGCCACCCTGCAGCAGGCGATGCCGCACCTGGGACGCATCCACGGCGTGGGGCTGGATTCGTCGGAAATGGGCCATCCGCCGTCGAAGTTCGCGCGCCTCTTCGCGCGCTGCCGCGAGCTCGGCCTGCACATCGTCGCCCACGCCGGCGAGGAAGGCCCGCCGGCCTACATCGTCGAAGCGCTGGACATCCTGAAGGTGGAGCGCATCGACCACGGCGTGCGCGCTGCCGAAGACCGGGTGCTGATGGCGCGGCTGGCGCGCGAGCAGGTGCCGCTCACCGTGTGCCCGCTGTCCAACGTCAAGCTGTGCGTGTTCCCGACGCTGGCGCAGCACAACCTGAAGACGCTGCTGGATGCCGGCCTGAAGGTGACGATCAACTCCGACGACCCGGCGTATTTCGGCGGCTACGTGGCGAAGAACTACCTCGACACCGCCTGGGCGCTGGACCTGACCCGCGCGGAGCTCAAGTGCATCGCGCGCAACAGCCTGCAGGCAGCCTTCGTCGATGACGCGCTCCGCGCGCCGTGGCTCGCCCGGCTGGAGGCGCTACCCGACTGAGCAGCGTCCGTGCGCCCGGGGGCCGCTCAACCCGCCTTGCCGCGCAGCGCGGCCTCCGCCCACAGGGCGCGGCCGAAAATCTTCCACACCGGCCCGCCGTGGGTCTCGAAGCCGACCTCGGCGCTTTCTTCCATGGCGCGCAGCATCAGGTTGGCGAGGCCGAACAGCGTCGCCTTGGCGGCGAGCTGCTGGTCCGATGGGTCGGACGCAGCCTGACGCACACGATCCGCGGAATGCTCCAGCGCTTCGCGTGCCAGCGCGCGCACCTGCGCCTCGTCATTCCAGTCCACGCCCAAGGCGACACCCATGCGCTCGATCTCGAGTTCGATGTTGCGGATTTCGTCCTGGTAGTTCTCGAATCCGGCCATGTGGGCCTCCGCGGTAGGTCTGGTTGATGGCGTCGGTGCGCCGGTCAGGTGGGCGCCTGGCCGAGGAAGGACGCGAACATCGCCTCGACGTCCTCGCGCGGCAGGTCGCGCACGATGAAGACCAGCCGCGAGCGGCGGTCGTCGAAAGGCGGCTGCTGCGGCCAGGCGGGCAGGCTGCGCGGCGGATAGACGGAATGCTGCACGCATTGCATCACCCGCGGCAGCGGATCGCCAAGCACATTGAGCAAGCCCTTGATGCGCAGGATACGCTCGCCGTGAAGCTGCAGCAGCAGGCCCAGTGCATCGGAAAACTCGAACCACGGCAACGGTGCGTCGAAGCGCAGCACGAAGCTGGTGACGCCTGCGTCGTGACGACGCGCCGCCGTGTCAATGGCGGCATCGGCCGCGGCGCGCTGCGGCAGCGCACCCGGGCGGCGCCACCGCCCTGCCTGTGCTGCCGCCTGCTGCGCGCGCACTGCCTCCTCGCCCAGCCAGGCGGCAACGTCCGGCGCCTTGCCGGCCGCGTCGTACAGGCCACAGCCGAAGAAGGCTGCGGCATCGGCTGCGCCCGCTCGCACCTCGATCTGCGGCGCCGCCGGGTTGAGCTCGGCCAGGCGCTGCCGCACCGCGTCGCGCGCGGCGTCATCGGCCAGGTCGCACTTGGTGATCAGCAGCCGGTCGGCCATCGCCGCCTGGCGCACCGCCTCGCGGTGGGCGCCGAGCTGCTGCAGCGCATGCGTGGCGTCGACCGCGGTGATGACGCCGTCGCAGCGGTAGCGTTCGGCGATGAAGGGCTCCGCCATCAGCGTGTGGATCACCGGCGCCGGGTCGGCCAGGCCGGTGGTTTCGATCAGCACGCGGCGCAACGCCGGGATCTCGCGCCGCAGCGCGCGCATGAAGAGCCCCTTCAGCGCGCGCACCAGGTCGCCCTGCACGCTGCAGCAGATGCAGCCCGAGTCGAGCACGACGAGCGTCTCGTCGACCTCGCCCAGCAGGCGCGGGTCGAGCAGTTGCGGGTCGATGCCGACCGTGCCCAGCTCGTTGATCAGCACCGCGCTGCCCGCGGCCTGCGGCTGGCGCAGCAGGTGGTTGAGCAGCGTGGTCTTGCCCGCGCCGAGGAAGCCGGTGAGCAGGGTCACCGGGATGCGCCTGTCCTCGCCGCCGGCGTCCGTCATCGTCCGTCCTACTTCCAGCCGCCGCCCAGCGCCTTGTACAGCGCCACACGGCTGGACGCCTCCGACAGACGCACGCCGATGAGGTCGAGCTCGGCACCGTACAGCGCGCGCTGCGCGTCGAGCAGGCCGAGGTAGCTGTCCACGCCGGCGCGATAACGTGCGTCGGACAGCCGGTAGGTCTCGGCCGTGGCCGCCACCAGCTTGCGCCGCGCGTCGAGCTGCTCGGTCACCGTGGCGCGCACCGCCAGGCCATCGGCGACTTCGCGGAAGGCACTCTGGATCGCCTTCTCGTAATGCGCGACGTTGATGTCACGCTGGATCTCGGCGGCATCCAGGCTGGCCTGCAGGCGCCCGCCCTCGAAGATCGGGATGCGGATCTGCGGCAGGAAGCTCCAGGTGCCCGAGCCGCCCTGGAACAGGCCGTCGAGCGAGGCGCTGGCCGTGCCGGCAGCGGCGGTCAGCGTGATGCTGGGGAAGAACGCGGCGCGCGCCGCGCCGATGCTGGCGTTGGCGGCGCGCAGCGCGCGTTCGGCCTGCAGGATGTCGGGCCGCCGCACCAGCACCTCGGAGGGCACGCCGGCGGGCAGCTCGGCCACCGTGGTGAGCGCATCGGTGAGCTTTTCCGGCAGCGTCTCTTCCGGCAGGGGCGCACCGACCACCAGCGCCAGCGCGTTGCCGTCCTGCGCGACCAGCGCGGTGTAGCGCGCCACGTCGGCGCGCGCGCCTTCGAGCAGGGTCTCCGCCTGGCGCAGGTCGAGCGCCGACACCGCGCCTGCGTCGAAGCTGCGTTTCGTCAGATCGTAGGATTTCTGCCGCGTGCCGTAGGTGCTGCGCGCCAGCGCCAGGCGCTCGCGGTCGGCCGCCAGCGTCAGCCAGGTGTTGGCCACCTCCGCCACCAGCGCGATCTGCGCGCTGCGGCGCGCCTCCTCGGTGGCGAGGTACTGCTCCAGCGCCTGCTCGTTGAGGCTGCGCACACGGCCGAAGAAATCCAGCTCATACGCAGAAAAGCCCAGCGTGGCACTGAACTGGCGGCTGATGCCGGCCTCGCCGCCCTGCCGCAGGTCGCCCGGCAGGCGCTGCGCGTTTTCTGCACCGGTGGCGCCGATCGCCGGGAACAGCGCGGCGCGCTGGATGCCGTACTGCGCGCGCGCCCTCTCGATGTTGAGCGCGGCCACGCGCAGGTCGCGGTTGCTGGTCAGCGCCAGCTCGATCAACTGGCGCAGACGCGCGTCGGCAAAGTAGTCGCGCCAGGCAAGCGCGTCGGCCTGCGGCGCCCCGGTGGCGGCTTTGGACGGCGCGTTCGGGAAGGCAGCCGGCACCGGCGCCGCGGGGCGCTGGTATTCCGGGATCAGCGAGCAGCCCCCCGCCAGCATGGCGGCGAGCGCGATCGTCGTGATGCGTAGGCGGTTCATTACTTGAGCTCCTGTGCGGGGCTGGCCACAGCCGATTCCGCAGGTTTGTCCTTGAAGACGCGCTTGATGGCGACGTAGAACAGCGGCACGAAGAAGATGCCCAGCACGGTGGCGCCGATGGTGCCGCCGAGCACACCGGTGCCGATCGCGTTCTGGCTGCCCGAGCCGGCGCCGGTGGCAATGGCCAGCGGCAGCACGCCCAGGCCGAAGGCGAGTGACGTCATCAGGATGGGGCGCAGACGCATGCGCACCGCCTCGAGCGTGGCGGCGATCAGTTCCTTGCCCTCCTGCTCCATCTGCGCCTTGGCGAACTCCACGATCAGGATCGCGTTCTTCGCCGAGAGGCCGATGGTGGCGAGCAGGCCGACCTGGAAATACACGTCGTTCGACAGCCCGCGTCCGGTCGCCGCCAGCAGCGCGCCGAGCACGCCCAGCGGCACCACCAGCATCACCGCGAACGGCACCGACCAGCTCTCGTACAGCGCCGCCAGGCACAGGAACACCACCAGCAGCGACAGCGCGTACAGCGCCGGCGCCTGGGCTCCGGAGCGGCGCTCCTCGAACGAGGTGCCGGTCCATTCGTAGCCGACGCCCGGCGGCAGCTTGGCGATGATCTCCTCGACCGCCTTCATCGCCTCGCCCGACGACAGCCCGGGCGCGGCCTGGCCGAGAAGTTCGACCGACGACTGGCCGTTGTAGCGCTCGAGGCGCGGCGAGCCGTACACCCACTTCGCGGTGGTGAAGGCGGAGAACGGCACCATCTCGCCCGCCTTGTTGCGCACGTACCACTTGCCCAGGTCCTCCGGCGTCATGCGCGCGGGGGCGTCGGCCTGCAGGTAAACCTTCTTGATGCGGCCGCGATCGAGGAAGTCATTGACGTAGATGCCGCCCCACGCGGTACTCAGCGTGTCGTTGATGTCCGCCACGGTGACGCCCAGCGCGCCGGCCTTGGCGTGGTCGATGTCGAGCTGGTATTCGGGCGTGTCGTCCTGGCCGTTCGGCCGCACCCCCACCAGGCGCTTGTCCTGCGCCGCCATGCCGAGGAACTGGTTGCGGGCGTCGATCAGCGCCTTGTGGCCGATGCCGGCGCGATCCTGCAACTGCACGTTGAAGCCGTTCGAGGTGCCGAGCTCGATCACCGCCGGCGGCACGAAGGCGAACACCATCGCCTCCTTGATCTGCGCGAACGCGCCCATCGCGCGCCCCGCCACCGACTTGACGTCCATGCCGGGCTTCTTGCGCTCGTCCCAGTGCTTCAGGTTGACGAAGCCGATGCCCATGTTCTGGCCGCTGCCGCCGAAGCTGAAACCGGCCACGGTGAAGACCGCGCGCACCGTGTCCTTCTCGTTCTCGAGGAAGTGCTTCTCGACCTTTTTCAGCACCTCGACCGTGCGCTCCTGCGTCGCGCCGGCCGGCAGCATGATCTGGTTGAACATGACGCCTTGGTCTTCCTCGGGCAGGAAGGAGGTGGGCATGCGCACGAACAGCAGGCCCAGCACCACGACGATCGCGAGGTAAATCGCGAGGTAGCGCTTGCTGCGTTGCAGGATGCCGCCGACGCCCGATTCGTAGCGCTGCGTGCCGCGCGCGAACTTGAGGTTGAACCAGTGGAAGAAGCCGCCGAACAGGCCGCCCTCGCCATGTTCGTGGCCCTTCTCCACCGGCTTGAGCATGGTCGCGCACAGCGCCGGGGTGAACACGATGGCCACCAGCACCGACAGCGCCATCGCCGCGACGATGGTGATGGAGAACTGGCGGTAGATCACGCCGGTCGAGCCGCCGAAGAAGGCCATCGGCACGAACACGGCCGACAGCACCAGGCCGATGCCGATCAGCGCGCCGGTGATCTGGTCCATCGAGCGTTTGGTCGCCTCCTTGGGCGGCAGGCCCTCTTCGCTCATCACCCGCTCGACGTTCTCCACGACGACGATGGCGTCGTCCACCAGCAGACCGATGGCGAGCACGATACCGAACATGGTCAGCGTATTGATCGAGAAGCCGAACGCCGCCATGACGCCGAAGGTACCGAGCAGCACCACCGGCACGGCGATGGTCGGGATCAGCGTGGCGCGGAAGTTCTGCAGGAACAGGTACATCACCAGGAAGACGAGGACGACGGCTTCGATCAGCGTCATCACCACTTCCTGGATGGAGATCTTGACGAAGGGCGTGGTGTCGTAGGGCACCACCGCCTTCACGCCCGCCGGGAAGTAGCGCTCCATCTCGGCGATCTTGGCGCGCACCGCGGTCGCGGTGGCGAGCGCATTCGCACCGGAAGCGAGCTTGACGCCAACGCCCGCGGCGGGCTGGCCATTGAAGCGCGCGATGGTGCCGTAGTTCTCGGCACCGATCTCGATGCGCGCGACATCCTTCAGGCGCACCTCACCCCCCTGCGCCGAAGTGCGCAGCAGGATCTGCTCGAACTCCTCGACCGTCTGCAAACGGCTCTGCGCGGTGATCGTGGCGGAAAAACCCTGCCCTGGCAGGGCCGGCGTGCCGCCGAGCTGGCCTGCGGACACCTGGGTGTTCTGCGCCAGCAGTGCGGCGCGCACGTCGGCCGGCACCAAGCGATAGTTGGTGAGCCGGGCTGGATCCACCCACACCCGCATCGCATACTGCGCGCCGAATACCTGGACCTCGCCGACGCCGCTGACGCGCGACAGCGGATCCTGCACCGTGGACACGAGGAAGTCGGACAGGTCGACCTGCTCCTGGCTGCCGTCCTCCGACACGAAGCCGATCACCATCAGGAAGTTGCGCGACGACTTCGCCACCTGCACGCCCTGCTGCTGCACCGCCTGCGGCAGCAGCGGCAATGCCGTCTGCAGCTTGTTCTGCACCTGCACCTGGGCGATGTCGGGGTTGGTGCCGGCATCGAAGGTGAGCGTGACCGAAGCATTGCCGAAGGCGTCGCTGGACGAGTTCATGTACAGCAGGCCGTCGAGCCCGGTCAACTTCTGCTCGATGATCTGGGTGACGGAGTCTTCCACCGCCTTCGCCGAGGCGCCGGGGTACTTGGCGTTGATGACGACCGCGGGCGGCGCGATCGAGGGATATTGCGACACCGGCAGCTTCAGGATCGACAGCGATCCGAAGAGCATGATGACGATGGCGATGACCCAGGCGAAGATGGGCCGGTCGATGAAGAAACGAGCCATGGCGGGCTACCTCACTTCGCCGCCGCGGCAGGCGCGGCGGGTGGCGTCGCAGGCGCGGCGCCGGCTTCCTGGGCCTGCACCTGAGTGCCCGGGCGGGCGCGCTGCAGCCCCTCGACGATGACCCGCTCGCCGTCGGCCAGCCCTTCGGTGATCACCCACTTGTCGCCCAGCGACTGGCCGGCCTTCACCGGCCGCGCCTCGACCTTGCCCTCGCCATTGACCACCATGACCAGCGCGTTGCCACGCGGATCATGGCTCAGTGCGGCGTGCGGCACCAGGAAGGCGGCACCCTGCACGCCCTGCGGCAGCCGGGCGCGCACGTACATACCCGGCAGCAGCTCGCCCTTCGGATTGGCGAACACCGCGCGCAGGGTGATGCTGCCGGTGCCCTGGTCGACCGTGACTTCGGAAAAGGCCAGCTTGCCCTCGACCCCGTACAGCGATCCATCTTCCATCACCAGCCGCACCGGCACGGCATCGCTGCCATTGCGCTGCACCTTGCCCGCCGCGATCTCGCGCTTCAGGCGCAGCAGGTCGGCGCTGGATTGCGTCACGTCGACGTAGATCGGGTCGAGTTGCTGCACCGTGGCCAGGGCGGTCGCCTGGTTGGCGGTGACCAGCGCACCCGGCGTCACCGCGGAACGGCCGATGCGACCGGAGATGGGCGACGCCACGCGGGTGAATTCGAGGTCGATGCGCGCCTTGTCCGTCGCTGCGCGCGCTGCGGCGACGTCGGCGTGGGCCTGCTTCAGCGCGGCTACCGCATCGTCATTCTGCTGCTTGCTGACAGCCTCGATCTTCACCAGATCGGCATAGCGCTGCGCCTTCAGGCGCGCTGCGTAGACGTTGGCCTCGGCGCGCGCCAGGCTGGCCTTGGCGCTGTCGTAGGTCGCCTGGTAGGTGGCCGGATCGATCTGATAGAGGGACTGGCCGGCCTTGACTTCACCGCCTTCGGTGAACTGGCGCTGCTTGACGATGCCGGTGACCTGCGGCCGCACTTCGGCGATCAGGGAGGGCGTGGTGCGGCCGGGCAGTTCGGTCACCTGCGGCACCGCCTCGCTCCTGACCGTCATCACGGTCACCGCGGGTGCCGCCGGCGCACCGCCTTGCTGCGGGCCGCCCTGCTTGCTGCCGCCGCAGCCTGCCAGCACCAGGGCGCCTGCCAGCGCCAGAGCGGCCGGGGTGAGCACGGAAATACGGGGAATCTGCATGGTTCGCCTCTCGCGATTGGGGCACGGTGCAGGGAAGCGCACACTCATGGCGTCCGCGTCCTGCGACCTCACATTAGAATGTTGGTTCTAGATTGAACGATCATTCTATGCTAGCCTTTCTCCCGGTGCAAGGTCGTCGAGACGCATTCTCAATCACTCATCACTCTGGCCCAGATGTCCGCTGAATACCGCAGCCCTTCCGAACAGCAGCGTGCCGAAGCCCGGCGCGAGCAGATCCTGTGCGCCGCCGCCACGTGCTTCCGCAACCATGGCTTCCATGGCGCCAGCATCGCGCAGATCTCCAAGGCGGCGGGGATGAGCGCCGGCCACATCTACCACTATTTCGACAACAAGGAAGCGATCATCGCCGCGATCGTCGAGCGCGACCTGGAGTACCTGCTGACGCTGAGCGCACAGTTGCGCGCGGCACGGGACACGCGCGAGGCGATGATCGAGCACGTGACCGAGGGCGTGCGCAGGAGCCTGGAGCCGCACGACGCCGGCCTGAAGCTCGAAGTGGTGGCGGAGGCGGCGCGCAATCCGCAGGTGGCCGAGATCGTGCGCGAGGCCGACCGTGTCTGCCGCGCCAGCCTCGCGACCACGTTGCGCGCCATCCGCCGCGCCGACGGCCACGACGACCACGAAGGCGCGATCGACACGATGGTCGAATTGCTCGCCGCGATGTTCGAGGGGCTGATGATCCGCGGCATCCGCAATCCGCAGATGGATCGCGCCGCCGTGGCGCGTCGCTTCCAGGCTACCGTCCGCCAGTTGCTGACCCAGCCCTGAACTCACGAAGGCGCGGAGCGAACGAGCGCGCAAAAAGGCCGCCTCGGCGAGGCGGCTTCGGAAAAATCCAGTCTGCGGCCTGGCGGGCCGCTCAACGCTCCTGGACCTGCCGCAGGCGATCGGCCCATTCCGGGCGGACGCGCTCACCCGACTGCCGCTGGCGGCCAGCGTCGTCGGCGCCTCTCCCGTCCTGGTCGCGGTCGCGATTGCGCAGCCACTCCGGCCGCCGCTCCTGCTCGCGCGGGCGGTCCTGCGCGCGCTGGCGCTCCTGCTCCAGATCACGCTGCCGTGTGCGATCCACATCACGCTGCCGCTCACGCTCCATGCGCAACTGCTGATCGCGTTCGCGCTCCGTGTCACGCTGGCGGTCACGCTCCATGCGCAACTGTTGATCGCGCTGACGGTCACGTTCCATGCGCAACTGCTGATCGCGCTGGCCGTCACGCTCCATGCGCAACTGCTGATCGCGCTGGCGGTCGCGCTCGCGGGCCAGATCGCGTTCACGATCTCGCGCTTGCTCGCGATCCCGGCGCCACTCCTCCTCTCGCGCGTGTTCGCGCTGGCGGACGATCGCGCGCTCGCGCTCACGTTCCCAGGCGCGCTCGCGCTCGATGCGCTGCTGCAGGCGCCAGCGCTCACCCGGCGGGGCCCAGTAGCCCGGCTTCCAGTCGTAGCCACGGCCGGCGCGATCCCAGTAGCCGTCGATCCAGATGTAATCGACCGCCGGCGGATAGCCGCGGTATTCCACCCGCGGCGGCGGCGGCGCGACATAGACCTCATCGTCATAGTAAGGATCGACCGGCGCCACCACGCAACCGCTGAGCAGGGCGGCAGCCGCGAGGGAAAGAACCCAGATGCGCGAACCTGCAATGACGGACTTCATGCTTGTGGCCCTCGGCTGGCGGGAAACGGCGCAGTCTCACCGGCGCGAAAAGTCGCACCGGTGCCTGCCTGCGCACGATAGGGCAATCGTTTCAGCAAGGGTGTTACGCCGGGTAATGAGTTGTAAAGGGCCATTTCGTCGTCCACGCGATTCGGCTACAGGTAGCCCAGCCTGCCCGGCAACCACAGCGCCAGTTCCGGAAACACCACCATCAGCGCCAATCCGGCGCCCATTGCCAGCACCAGCCAGATCACCCAGCGGAAGGTCTCTTCCATCCCGATGCCGGCGATCCGCGATGTGATCATCAGCGCGATCGCCATCGGCGGCGTGAACTGCCCGATGGCAAGGTTGATCGTCATCATCACGCCGAACCACACCAGGTCCCAGCCCATCGCGATGGCGATCGGCACCAGTAGCGGCAGCAAGATCAGGAAGATGGAGATCGCGTCGAGGAACATGCCCGCCACCAGCAACAGCAGGTTCACCGACAGCAGCATGCCCCATTGCCCGGGATGCATGTCGACCAGCGCCTTCGCCGCCGCGTCGAAGATGCCCAGCGTGTTGCCGGCCCAGGCGAACACCGACGCGATGCCGATGATCATCATCACCACCGCCGACAGCTCGCCGGCATCGACCAGCAGGCGGAACAGGTCGCGCACGCCGATGCTGCGATACACGACCATGCCGACGAAGGTGCCATAGGCCACCGCCACCACCGCCGCCTCGGTGGGCGTGAAGATGCCGGTGCGCAGCCCGCCGAGGATGATGACCGGCGCCAGCAGGCCCCAGATGGCATCGATCAGGCTCTGCCCCAGCGGCGGACGCGGCTCGCGGTATTCGCGGCCGAAGCCGTAACGGCGGCTGATCACCACCGCCGGCACCAGCAAGCACAGCGCGGCGATGATGCCGGGGAACAGGCCAGCGGCGAACAGCGCCGGCACGGTGGCCGCCGGCACCATCACGCTATAGACGATGAAGGCTACCGAGGGCGGGATGATGATCGCCGTCGAGCCCGACGCAGCGATCAGACCGGCGGCAAAGCCCTTCGGGTAGCCGCGCTTCACCATGGAAGGCAACATCACCGCCGCCACCGCCGCCGCGTCCGCCGGCCCGGAGCCTGAGATGCCGCCCAGCAGCATCGACACCAGCACGGCGACGACCGCGAGCGAGCCGGTCCACTCGCCGACGATGGCGGTGACGAAGCGCACCAGCCGCAGCGCCACGCCGGAGCGCTCGAAGATCATGCCGGCGAGGATGAACATCGGGATCGCCAGCAGCGGATACTTGGCGATGCCGGCGTAGATGTTGGTGGGCACCGCCAACTGGTCGAAGCCGGCCAGCGCCAGCACCGCCACGCTCGCCACCCCCAGGCCCACCGCCAGCGGCACGCCCGCGACCAGGGTCAGCAGGAAGAGACCGATCAACACCGCGCCGTTCATGCCCGCCTCCGCAGCCGCGTGACGACCAGGCGCAGCACGATCGCCGCCGCCAGCGCCGGCATCCAGATCGTGTACCACCACTGCGGCACGCCCAGTGCCGGCGAGGTCTCCTCGAAGCGGTACTGGTCCCAGGTCAGCCGCCCGGCGTAGAAGGCGATGAAGCCGAACAGCGCCGCGGTGACGACGAAGGACAGCCAATCCGCCGCCGCACGCCAGGCGGCGGGCAGCAGGTCGATGAAGAAGGTGACGCGGATATGGCGGTCCAGCGCGAAAGCCACCGACGAACCGAGGAAGGAGAGGATCAGCAGCAGCGCGATGGAGAACTCCTCGGTCGCGGCGAAGGACTGCGAAGTGAAATAGCGCGCCACCACGTTGCCGAAGGTGATCAGCACGATCAGACCCATGGCAACGCCGGCAAGGATCTGCTCGATGGTGTAGGAAGGCGGTGCGGCATCGTGCGCGCCGCCGTCGGGTGAAGCTTCAGGGTTCATCAGGAAAGGATGTTCGAGTTTTGATGGGCGGGCAGCGGGTGCAAGAAAGCGGTCCAGTCCGCCCCCACCGCCTCGCAGCGTGTCGTGGGAGCGGGCTTGACCGCGATCTGCCGTGCGAGGTCGCGGTCAAGCCCGCTCCTACAGCGACCGCGACGGTCTGAGCCGGAAGCTCAACGCCTGGCGATGTCTTCCTCGGCCTGCTTGACCAGGTCGGCGCCGATCTTGTCGGCCCATTCCTTGTACACGCCGGCGGTGGCCTTGCGGAAGGCGCCGCGCTCGGCGTCGGTCAGCGTCACCACCGACACGCCGTTAGCCTGGATCTCCTTGAGCAGCGCGTCGTCGCCGGCCGAGATGCCGGCGCGGGCGCGGGCCACCTCTTCCTTCGCCGCCTGCAGCGCCGCCTCGCGCACCGCCTTCTGGTCGTCGGCGCTCCAGGAGTTCCACACGTTCTTGTTCACCACGAACATCAGCGGATCGGCGACGTAACCCCACAGCGTCAGGTGCTTCTGGCCCACCGTGTGCAGCTTGGCGGCGTTGAACACGGCCAGCGGGTTCTCCTGCCCATCGACCGCGCCGGTGGCCATCGCCGGCTGGGCGTCGGCCCAACTCATCTGCGTCGGGTTGGCGCCGAGCGCGGTGAAGGTGGCGAGGAACAGCGGCGAGCCGACCACGCGCATCTTCAGGCCCTTGAGGTCTTCCGGCGAGCGGATCGGCTTCTTCGAGTTGCTCACCTCGCGGAAACCGTTCTCGCCCCAGGCCAGCGGCACCACGTCACGCTCGGCGAGCAGGTCGAACACCTTCTTGCCCACGCGGCCCTGGGTCAACGCGTCGAGCGCCTTGTGGTCGGGCATCAGGAAGGGCAGCGCGAACAGGTTCAGTTCCTTGATCTGCGGCGACCAGTTGATCGTCGAGCCGACCGCGATGTCGATCACGCCCTGGCGCAGCGCAGTGAATTCCTTGGTCTGGTCACCCGACACCAGCGAAGCGCCCGGATAGACCTTGATCTTGATGCGGCCCTGGGTCTTCTCGGCGACGAGATCGGCCCAGCGCTTGGCGCCCCAGCCCCAGGGATAGGCCTCGCCCAGCACGGTGGACAGCTTGTATTCGTCCTTGTAGGTGGCCGACGTCGCGGGCAGCGACAAACCGAGCGCGGCGGACGCGAACATACCGGCGATGAGGGCGGTGAAGCGGCGTTTTTGCATGAGAAGCTCTCCCTGGGTGAAGCGCTGTGCATCGTGTTGGTGCGCGGCGTCGAGACCCGGGATTCTACAAACCGCCGCCGGAATGACCAAACCGCGCAGATTGGCGCGCCACCAGGGCATCGAGGGCCGGCAGCAGCGACGGCCACGACACCGCCGTCGCCGTGTCCACCGCCAGCGTCATGGCGCGCTCGTCATCCGACAGCGGCTCGCGCAGCGCGAGCTGCACGTCGAGCACCGCCACGTCGGCCTCCGACGCATCGCCGCCCCGCGCCGCACGCGCCGCCACCCGCGCGCGCAGCGTCGCCTCGGGCGCATCGAAGGCAAGGATGGCGAAGGGCACCTGCAGCCGGCGTGCAAGCTCGGCGAAAGCGGCGCGCTGGCCCCGGCGCAGGAAGGTGGCGTCCGCCAGCACCGGCCAACTGGTCATGAGCGCGATGGCGGCCACTTCCGCCAGCCGCGCGTAGGTGCGCCGGCTCGCCTCCGCATTGTAGATGCCACCCGCCACCGCAACGCTGGAATCCTCCGCCGCGAGGCCGAACAGGCGCTTGCGCTCGACATCGGCGCGCACGCGGATCACGCCGCGCGCCTCGATGAGGCCCTGCGACTGGCTGGTCTTGCCCGAACCCGATACGCCACTGGCGATGGCGAGGAAAGGCTGCGCCGCCTGGCCCTGGGCCACCGCCAGCGCAACGTAGGCGCGGCATTCCTGCAGGCAGTCGGCGCGCGCCTCGCCGTCGAGCTGGGCGAGGCGGATCGCGGCGATCTTGGCACGCACCATCGCGCGGTAGGCGATGTAGTAGCGCATCACGCGCAGGCTGTCGTAGTCGCCGGTCCGCTCCAGCCAGGCATTGAGGAAGCGCGCGCCCAGATCGGAGCGGCCACGCCGCTGCAGGTCCATGAAGAGGAAGGCGACATCGGCGGCGACGTCGATCCAGCGCAGTTCGGCGCTGAACTCGATGCCGTCGAACAGCCGCGGCTCGCCGTCGAGCAGGATCAGGTTGCCCAGGTGCAGGTCGCCATGGCATTCGCGCACCCGGCCCTCCGCCAGCCGGCGCTCGAACACCGGCGCCAGCAGCGCGAACTGCGCCTCGCTCCAGCGCTCGGCCGCCGCGGCCTGCGCCAGCAGCCCTGCGTCGTCGATGAACTCACGCAGTTGCGCGAAGTTCTGCCGCACCGGGCCGTGCACCGCCTGCGCGTCGCCGTAGCCATCACCCGGCGCAGCAATTGCCGCCGCCGCATGAAAATCCGCCACATGGCGCGCCAGGCGATCGAGCAGTTCGGGCGGCAGCGCGCCCCGTTCCAGCGCATCGCCCAGCAGCGCCGACTGCGCGAAGCGCCGCATGCGCACCGCGTACTCGATCGGCTCGCCTTCGCCGCCGATGTGCGGTGCCTCGACGCTGCCGGTGACCGGCACCACGTCCAGGTACAGCTCGGGCGCGGTACGCCGGTTCAGCCGCAGCTCCTCGTCGCAGGCGCCGCGGCGCTTGTCCAGCGAACTGAAGTCGAGAAAGCCGAGATCCAGCGGCTTCTTCAGCTTGTAGGCGAAATCGCCCGCCAGCACGACGGAAGAGATGTGCGTCTCGATGCAGGCGATGTCGGCGGCGGGATGCGGAAAGGCATCCGGCCGACGCAGGTTGCGGATCAGGCTTTGCTGGTCTTCGGGAGAGCAGTCGGCAGCATGGGAGTTCATGGTCTTCACCGTGATTGCGGCGGGTCGGGCAGGTCGGCCGGGCAGATGGACACAGCCGGCAGTGTTGCAGCAAGCCCGCCGCGCGTCGAATCGCGACGGGCCGTGACCGCTTCGCCTGGAGTACCAGACAGCTCCACGTCCATGACAAACCGCACCTTGCATTCTAAAATGTCAGGAAGACCCACACATGGAAATCAACCCGTGATAACGATGAAAATGTCAGATGGAGGACGTGTTGTCATTCCAGCCGAGATCCGCCAGGCGCTCGGCATCAAGGAAGGCGACCTGGTGTGCTGGGAGCTGGTCGATGGCGAAGCACGGCTGTCGACACGGGCGACGCGTTTGCGTCGCGCGCAGGCGCTGGTGCGGCGCCACGTTCCCGAAGGCGTCTCCCTGGCCGATGAGCTGATCGCCGAGCGGCGGACCGAGGCGGCGCATGACTAAGGTCGTCCTCGATGCCTCCGCCGTGCTCGCCCTGCTCAATGCCGAACCGGGCGCAAACGAGGTCGAGTCCGTGCTCGGGCAGGCCGTCATCTCGACCGTCAACGTCACCGAGGTTTTCAGCCGGCTGCTGGACTGGGGGATGTCGCCCGCCGAAGTCGAAGCCGTGTTTGCCGCGCTCGACCTCGAACAGCAAGCCTTCGATTCGGTCCTGTGCCGGCGCGCCGCGTGGCTGCGCAGCGCCACACGAGCATCTGGGCTTTCGCTCGGCGACCGCGCCTGCCTGGCGCTGGCGCAATCGCTCGCCGCGCCGGTGCTGACGACTGACCGCGCCTGGCTGGCGGTCGCGGGCGAGTTGCAGATCGATGTGCGCGTGATCCGGCCCGATTCGCGCTGAACGCCTCCGGCCGCCGGGGTGGCATGCCGCGCACAGCCGCAACGCGCACGATCAGGCCAGCCCCGCCCACCACAGCCGCAGCCGCATGCCCAGCTCGGTAGTGAAGCCCACCGACACCGAGCGGACGCGGCCCTCGCCGTCGATCACCACGATTGCCGGCACACCGCGCAGGCCGTAGCCGCTGGTGATCCGCCCATCGGCATCGATCGCGGTGGGCCAGTCGAGCCCGCGCTCGCGCAACACCTTCGCCACCGCGGGCGCATCGCCCGACTGCATCGCCACGGTCAGCACCGGCCAGTCGGCACGCAGTGATTCGACGCTGCGCTGCTGCGCCTTGCAGATCGAGCACCAGTCGGCCCAGAAATACACCGCTACCGGCTGGCCCGGATAGGCGCCGCGCCACTCGTCAAGGCTGCCATGGCGGCCATCGGCGAAGGGCGCCTCGATCGCGGGCGCAGGCCCATCGGGCACGTTCCAGCTCTGCCACCACTGGATCGCGATCAGCGCCAGCACGAAGACCGCCAGCTCCACCAGCCAGCGGCGCCTGGGTTTGCGCGTTGGCGCGGCGGGCGCAGCAGCGGCGCTGACGCGTTCTTGCTGCATGCTTGTCTCGCTGTCGTCCGGCGTCATCGTGCGACGACCCACCGCCGCCCGTCCACCATGCGCTCGAACAGCCGCCACCCGCCTTCACGACTGCATAGCCCGTAGCGGAAGGGAATCTCGTCGCGCCCCGGCGTCAGGAAGCGCAGGTCCATGAAGTTCGCACACGCGTTGCCGCCGGCACCATGCTCGGCGTGATCCAGCACCGGGAACATCGCGAACCAGCGGTAGAAGGCGAAGTCCTCGGCGTTCCACACCGTCTGCGCCAGCGCTCGCGTACCGTCACGGCCGAAGCGTTCGCGCACCTCCCAATGCGCCTGCGCCACCGGCAGGTAGGGCGCGGAGAACCGACGGATGAAGCTGTCATCGGCGCCAGCCACCAGCGCTTGGCTGCGCCGCGTGTTGATGTGCGCATAGTGGTAGCGTTCGCCGTCGAACACGATCGCCGTCCAGTTGAAGGGCGAAGCCGGCCGCGGCGCGGCATCCACCTGCACCACCGGGATGTGGTTGGCGGCCGCGTAGGCGCGCGCCGCATCGATCGCCTCGGAACGCCCCATCCATCCCACGCCCACCCAGCCGGCCAGCATCACCAGCGAGATCGCCGCCGGTACCCGGCTGCGCCGCCAGATCGCGCTCGCCGTCAGGCCGGCGACGATGATGCCGGTGAACACCAGGTCGATGATGAAGGTGGTGCCGATGCCGAAGCGCCGGTCGGAGAACGGCGCCAGGATCATGGTGCCGAACTGGGTGATGAGGTCGCCGGCGATGTGGATCAGGATCGCGCTGCACACCACGAGGTAGAACGAGCGCCAGCTCGGCACCCCGGCCGAGTCCTGCTCCCGCCCGCCGCGTCCGCGATGTCGCCGAAAAAACCGCGCCAGCAGCCAGGCGATCGCCAGGCCCCACAGCGGCAGCAGCACGATGGAATGGGTGACGCCGCGGTGCCCGCGCAGATAGGCGAGCTCCGACACCCAGCCGAGCACGAAATCGAGATCGGGAAAGGTCGCTGCCACGGTGCCGGCGACGACGAACTGCCACACCGGCGGCACGGCCGCGGCCACGCCGCCAAGCGCTGCGAAAGAAGATCCGGCAGCCGAAGAAGCAGATGAAGACGACGCCGCCGCCTGGCGACGTGCGAGCAGGCGGCCCACCAGGGCGCCGGAAAGGGCATGAGTCAGGGTATCCACGGCGGGTTGGAGGTGAGACCCCGGGCTTGGTTCCCGGGCGGGATAGCGTTCACCGCGCCCCGGAGATGTCGCCAGTTCCATGACATCCGCCCGCGGCGACCGCGGCTCAGCATGGCATCATCGGCTGTCCGATTGATTACACGCGCCGGAATGAGCATAGCCGGTCCTTTGCCGAAATTCGCACCAAAAGCGCTCTGCCTCGACATCGAGACAGCCGCCGACGACCGCCTGGACCTGCGCAAGCTGGCAGCATGGCGGCCGGATACCGGCGCACAAATCGAGGTGGCCAACCTCGGCCGGACGCCGGACCTCGCCGAACAGCTCGATGCGCTGACCGAAGGCGCCGTCTTCGTGCTCGGCCACAACCTGGTGCAGCACGACCTGCCGGTGCTGAGGCAACGCCTGCCGCAACTACGCCTGCACGCACTCCCCGCGGTCGACACGCTGATCCTGTCGCCCATCGCCTTTCCGCAGAACCCGTATCACAGCCTGGTCAAGGACTACAAGCTGGTGCGCGACGCGCGCAGCAGCCCGCTGAAGGATGCCCAGCTCGCACTGAAGCTGTGGCAGGACCAGTTCGACGCTTTCGCCGCGCTGAAGGCCCAGTCTCCGCAGGAGCTGGCCTGCCACCACTTCCTGCTGACGCGCGACCCGGCGCTGGGCTACGGCAGCTTCTTCGCGACCGTGCGCCGCGCCGTTCCGCCACCCGCCGGCGAAGTGCGCGAACGCTTGCTGGCCCTCACCGCCGGCAAGGTCTGTGCGACCCGCATCGGCACGCTGGTCGATGACTGCCTTGCCGAGCCCGCGCTGGCCTTGCCACTGGCTTACCTGCTCGCCTGGCTGCGGGTCAGCGGCGGCAACTCGGTCCTGCCACCCTGGGTGCGGCTGAACTACCCGCAGGTGCGCGAGTTGCTGCGCCAATTGCGCGAAACGCCATGCGACGCACCCGACTGCGCGTACTGCCGCACCTATCTCGATGCGCGCCGCGAACTGTCGCGCTATTTCGGCTTCGACGCCTTCCGCCCCGAACCGGCGAACGCGGACGGCGATTCGCTGCAGGAGGACATCGTCAATGCCGCCTACGCTGGCCGCTCCATCCTCGCCATCCTGCCCACCGGCGGCGGCAAGTCGATCTGCTACCAGTTGCCGGCACTGTCGCGCCACTGGCGCAGCGGCAGTCTGACCATCATCGTGTCACCGCTGCAATCGCTGATGAAGGACCAGGTCGACAACCTGGTGCGGCAGGGCATCTTCAGCGCGGCCACGCTGAACGGCATGCTGAGCCTGCCCGAGCGCCGCGACGTGCTCGACAAGACGCGGCTCGGCGACGTCGGCATCCTGCTGGTGTCACCGGAGCAGTTCCGCAACCCGGCCTTCGCCGAGGCCATCCGCCATCGCGAGATCGGCGCCTGGGTGTATGACGAGGCGCACTGCCTGTCGAAATGGGGACAGGATTTCCGCCCGGACTATCTTTACGTGTCGCGCTTCATCCGCGAGCGCAGTCGTGATCGCCTGGCGCCGGTCTGGTGCTTCACCGCCACCGCCAAGCGCGAGGTGGTCAAAGATCTGCGCCAGCATTTCCACGATGCGTTGGGCATCGAGCTCGACAGCTTTGACGGCGGCCACGAGCGCCACAACCTGCACTACGAGGTGATGCAGGTGGGCACGGCCGAGAAGTCGCCGGAGATCCATCGCCTGCTGCAACGCGAACTCGACGCCAGCCCCGGCGGCGCGGTGGTGTTCGCCGCAAGCCGCAAGCGCTGCGAGGAGATCGACGGCTTCCTGCGCGACATGGGCTGGCCAAGTGCGCACTTCCATGCCGGCCTGGACCCGGGCGTGAAGAAGGAAGTACAGCGCGCCTTCATTGCCGGCGATCTGCGCGTGATCGTCGCCACCAACGCCTTCGGCATGGGCGTGGACAAGCCCGACGTGCGCATCGTGATCCACGCCGACATTCCCGGCTCGCTCGAAAACTACCTGCAGGAAGCCGGCCGCGCCGGGCGCGACCGCCAGGATTCACGCTGCGTGCTGCTCTACGACGAGGCAGACGTCGAGACGCAGTTCGGCCTCGCGGCGCGCTCGCAGCTTTCGCGGCGCGACATCGCCGGCATCCTGCGCGCGCTGCGGCGCTACTCCGCGCGCACGAAGAGCACCGAGGTCGTCGTCACCCCCGGCGAGATCCTCGCCGACGACGACATCGACACCTCCATCGAAGCCGAGAACCCCGATGCCGACACCAAGGTCCGCACTGCCATCGCGTGGCTCGAGCGCGCCCGCTTCGTGCAGCGCGACGAGAACCACACCCGCGTCTTTCCGGGCAGCCTGCGCATCGGCTCGCTGGCCGAAGCGGAGAAGCGCCTGGCGCGCGCCAACCTGTCGGACGACATGTGCCGGCGGCACCTGGAACTCGTCGGCGCGCTGATCAACGCCGACGACGACGAAGGCATCAGCACGGACACGCTGATGTTGCAGCTCGGCCTGCCAAGCCAGGACTGCATCCGGATGCTGCACCAGCTCGAACAGCTCGGCATCGTCTCCAACGACCTCGCACTCACCGTGCTGCTGCGCAAGGGCGTCAAGGATGCATCGGCCGCCCGTTTCGAGCGCCTCGCGCAACTGGAGTCGGCCCTGCTCGACCTGCTGCCCGAACTCGCCCCCGACGCCGACGCCGGTAGCGCGGCCGGCTCGGACTGGCAGGACATGAACCTGCGCGGCCTGTGCCAGGAGCTGAAGACCCGCGCCGCACTGGACTTCCGGCCGGACGAGCTGCTCACCCTGATGCGCTCGCTGGCCCGCCCCTTCGGCAGCGAGGAGGCAGGCCGCCGAGCAATGTTCGATGTGCGTCTGCTGCGCCGCGAGCTGTTGCGTGTGCGCCTGCTGCGGCCATGGCGCAGCATCCGTGAGATCGGCGGGCGCCGCCGCGCCGTCGCCGCGGTGCTGCTGCAGAACCTGCTCGCCCGGCTCGACGGCCAGCCCCCTGGTGTCGACCTTCGCGTGGCCTGCAGCATGGCCGAACTGGGCACCGCGCTGCGCGCCGACACCGAGGTCGGTCCCGGCCTGAAGGATGAAATGCGTGCGATCGAGGCGGGGCTTCTATACCTTCACGACAACGGCGTACTGATCATCGACCGCGGCAAGAGCGTGTTCCGCTCGGCGATGACGATCCGCATCCGCCCCGAGGAAAAGGGGCGGCGCTTCTCGGCGAGCGACTTCGAGCCGCTCAAGGAGCACTACAGCGAGCGCACCTTCCAGGTCCATGTGATCCAGGAATACGCCCGCCTCGGCCTCAGGAAGCTGTCCGACGCGCTGGCCTTCGTACTCGCCTATTTCACGCTGCCACGCATCACCTTCACCCGCCGCTATTTCGCCGGCCGGCGCGAGATGCTGGAGCGTGCCACCACCGAGGAATCCTGGCGCCGCATCGTCGAGGATCTTCGCCACCCGCTGCAGGAAGCCATCGTCTCGGCAAAGGCCGACGGCAACCGGCTGATCCTCGCCGGCCCCGGGTCGGGCAAGACCCGCGTCATCGTGCATCGCGTCGCGTACCTGGTGCGCGTGGCGCGCGAGCCGGCGCGCGGCATTCTGGTGCTGGCCTACAACCGCGCAGCAGCGGCCGAGATTCGCCAGCGCCTGCGTGCGCTTGCCGGTGCCGACGCCGCCGGCGTCACCGTGCTGACCTACCATGCGCTCGCGCTGCGCCTGACCGGCACCAGCCTCGCCGGGCTGGCAACACACGGCGCGGAAGCGAACTTCGACGCCATCCTTGATCGCGCGCTGGCATTGCTCGAAGGCCGCGGCGAAGACGCCAATGACGGCGACGAACTGCGCGAACGGCTGCTGGCAGGCTACCGCCACATCCTCGTTGACGAGTACCAGGACATCGACGCGCGCCAGTATGGCCTGATTGCCGCGCTCGCCGGGCGTCGACTGGCGGATGGGGATGCACGCCTGACGCTGCTCGCGGTGGGCGACGACGACCAGAACATCTACGCCTTCCGCCACACCAGCAACGAATTCATCCAGCGCTTCCAGACCGACTACGAGGCCGGTACCGACTATCTGGTGGAGAACTACCGCTCCACCGCCCACATCATTGCCGCCGCGAACGCGGTGATCGCCGGCAGCCCGGGACGGCTCAAGGCGGATCACTCGATCCGCATCAACCATACGCGGCGCAATGATGCTCCTGGCGGCCGCTGGGCCCGGCTGGACGCAATCGCCGGGGGGCGCGTTCAGGTGCTGGCGGTGCCGCGCGACCTGCGCGCCCAGGCCGCGATCGTGATGGCGGCGCTGTCGCGGCTGAAGACGCTCGATTCCGGCGCCGACTGGTCGGAGTTCGCCGTGCTCGCGCGCAACCGCGCAAGCCTGGCGCCGATCCGCGCATGGTGCGAACTGGAAGGCGTGCCCTACTGCTCCAGCGAACGCGACGCCAGCCAGCCCCGCCTGCACCAGACGCGCGAGGCGCGCGCCCTGCTCGACCTGCTCAATGCCCGGCCTCGCCGGCGGCTACGCGCGGCAGCGCTGCTGCGCTGGTTCGCGCGGCGCTTTGGCGGCACCGGCGCCGACGATCCCTGGCTGGGACTGCTCGCCGAGTTCCTTGACGAACTGCACACAAGCTGGCCCGAAGGCCGCGTCCCAACCGGCATCGTCATCGAGGCGCTGTACGAGTTCGGCAACGAGGCCCGCCGCAGCGAGCGCGGCCGTCTGGTGCTGTCGACCGTGCACGGAGCGAAAGGCCGCGAATTCCGCCATGTCGCGCTGCTGGACGGCGGCGATTGGCGCAGCGCGGCACCGGACGAGCGCCGCCTCTACTACGTCGGCATGACCCGCGCGCGTGACAACCTGGTCCTGTGCGAAGGAAGCGCCGACACCAACCCTTTCTCGCCGGCATTGGGCGGCGAAGGCCTGCTGCGCGCGCCATTGCCGGCGCAGCTCGATTGCCGGCCGGAGTTGGGCCGCCTCTACCTTGCACCCGGTCTTGCCGACGTCGACCTCGGTTTTGCGGGGCGCCAGCCGGCCGGCCACCCGGTGCACCGCGCCATCGACTTGCTCCGCCATGGCGACTCGCTGCAATGGCTCACCGACAATGGCCGCCACCGGCTCGTGACGTCCTCCGGCATCGTTGTGGGCCGGCTCGCCGCTCGTTTCAACCTGCCGCCAGGTCAGGTCTTGCGCGTCACCGTCGCCGCGATCGTGCATCGCACGCGTGCGCAGATACAGGATTCGCAGTGGCGCGACGCGGCGAAGGTCGAAGAATGGCGGGTGGTCCTGCCGGAAATCGTGCTGGCGCCCTGCGACCCCCCGACGGTTCCCGGATAGTCGTCTTCGTGCGCGCCGAAACGCATGACCCGCTCGCGCAGGATGAGGTTGTCTTGGGCCGATCGCCTGCGGAGCAGAATATGATTGAAAGCCGCTGCGGAAAACCCGCAGGAATGCGTCGAACTCAGAGTTCCCAGAATGAACGTCCTCGGCATCTCGGCCTTCTGTCATGACGCCTCGGCCGCGCTGATCGCGGACGGCAGGCTCTTCGCGGGGGCGGAAGAGCGCTACACCCGCATCAAGCACGACCGCGGCTTCCCCGCGCTCGCCATCGCCGATTGCCTGCGCCGTGCGGGGCTGACGAGCGAAGAGCTGGACGCGGTGGTCTTGCACGAGGTGCCGGATGACGCACTCGCAGCGCGGGCCGGCGATACGCGCACCGGACCGACGGCCACCCGCGCTGAGGATGGGACACTCGCCCGCCTGCGGCTGCGCGACGAACTGAGCCGGCGCCTGCACATCCCACCGTCGCGGGTAGCGTTCTGCCCGCATCATCTGAGCCATGCCTGCCAGGCGTTCATCGGCGCGCCCTTCGACGAAGCGGCGGTGCTGGTCGTGGATTCGGCCGGCGCGGGCACGAGCACCGCGCTGTTCCATGGCCGCAAGGGCGAAACCCTGGAGATGCGGCTGCTGCAGGACATCCCCCATCCGCACTCCCTCGGGCTGCTGTATTCCGCCTTCACCGCCTTCCTCGGCTTCCAGCCCGACGACGGCGAATCGAGCGTCATGGCGCTCGCCTCCTTCGGCCGGCCGCGCCATCTCGAGCAGGTCGGCAGGATCCTGCGGCTGCAGACGGACGGCAGCTACGAGATCGACCCACGCTATCTCGACCCGTGCGGCGACGTCCCGTACACGTCCGCCTTCCTCGCGCTGTTCGGGCGTCCGCGCGGCGCCCGCGACCCACTCCCGTTCGACACCCTGGCCACCGGGCCCGTCGCCGTCGGGCCGGACCACCAGCGCTACGCCGACATCGCCGCCAGCATCCAGCGCGCGCTGGAAGAGGCATTGCTTCATCTGGCGCAGCGGCTGCACCGGCTGACGGGGCTCACGAACCTGTGCCTGGCCGGCAGCGTCGCGCTCAATTGCGTGGCCAACAGCGTCCTGCTGCAACGTTCGCCATTCTCGCGCCTGTACGTGCCGCCTGACCCCGGCGACGGCGGCGCGGCGCTCGGTGCGGCGGCCTTTGGCGCCTTTCGCGACCACCCGGTGCCACCGCTCGAGCTGCATCCCTATCTCGGCAGCAGCCATGACGAGGAGGAGGAGATCGCCATGCTGTCGGCGATCGACCTCGAGCAGTGGGAGGCGTACCGCCCGCCTGGCGCACCCTCGCTGCGCGACCTGCGGCTGGACATCCAGCGCCATCGGCATGTCGACGATCTCGTCGCCACGGTGGTGGCGGATCTGAGAGCCGGCAGGGTCGTCGGCTGGTATCAGGGTAACTACGAGATCGGGCCGCGCGCACTCGGCAACCGCTCGCTGCTCGCCGACCCCAGCCGTGTCGACGTGGCGCGCCGCCTGAGCCGGAGCATCAAGAGCCGAGCCGGTTTCCGGCCCTATGCCTTCTCCGTTGCTGCCGAGCACGCCCACCGCTGCATGGAGCTGCCCGCGGCGCTGCCGGCGCCGTCGAAATGGATGCAGATGGTGGCGAATGTGCGCGACGAAGCACGCGACGCGGTGCGCGCCGCCATGCATGTCGACGGCACGAACCGAGCGCAGGTCTGCGCGGCTGCGGACAATGCCCGCTACCACCGCCTCCTCGCCGCGTTCGGCGCCGCCTCGGGCCTGGGCGCCCTCCTCAACACTTCGTTCAACGAGAGCGGATTTCCGATCGTGAGAACGCCGGCGGAGGCAGTGCGGATGTTTGCCCGCACCGATCTCGACACGCTGGTGCTGAACGACTCGATCGTCCGGAAAGTCGCAGGCTAAGCCGGCCGGATGTCGTCGGCCGGATGTCGCCCGCCACCCTCAGGCCGGCCGGCAATACTGCTCGATCGCGCGCAGCGACACCGAGTACGAATGCCGCACTTGCTCCTCGTCGTAGCGGTGTTCGCGGCCCACCGGGCAGGCGTCGCGCGCCACGCAGGCCGTGCGGCAGCGCGAATCCGGCTGCAGGCGGTAGCGGGCGCACTTGTCGAGCACGAATTCCCCATCCGCCATCGCCTGCGCCGGACAGGCGGCGATGCACGGCCGCCCGGCGCACGATGCGCACGGCGACGCCATCTGCAGCGGCGCAGTCGGCGCCAGGTCGGTGTCGGTGAGCAAGGCGGCGCGGTAGCCGAACCACGAGCCCCACTGCGGCAGGATGCCGAGCTTGAACGGCGTCGGCTGATGCCAGCCGGCGAGCCGGCCGAGCGTCTGCAGGCCGAGCGGCTTGTCGCCCGGGTACAGCAGCGTGCAGCAGTGCCCCGGGAACTGCGCGGCAAACCACTGCATGACCGTGCGCACGCTGAAGTCGTCGATCGGGTCGTCGGACTCGACGCCCGCCGCCCGCAGTGCCGTCCACATCGCACGGCCGGCGTTGCCGATCAGGATGATCTGGCGACAGGCGTGCGCAGGTGCGAAGTCGCGTCGCAAGTCGGCAACAACCTGCGGCGGAAGGTCGGCAAGGTCGAGGACGGCCTGCAGGTTCAACCCGGCCGCATCGAGCGCGGCGAAATCCGCGCTCAAAACCAGCACCCGCACAGCCGGTGCGCACCCGGCCGCAGCACCGCCTCGACGCGCGCGGCCTCGACCAGCTTGAGTTCCTCGAGCGCGCGCAACTGGCCGGCGCAGTAGGCGTCGTAGCGGCCGCCCTCGGCGGCGCGGATGAAACCCGCCGCCGCGCGCTCGAACAGCGCCTTGGCCGCATCCGTGAGTGCATTGCTCTGGTCCATCGAATCCTCCGGCTGCTGTGATTGATCGGTCGTTCCGCACCGAGTGTACGACGACTGTCGCCCCCGGCGGGAACCACCTTTGTCCGCCAGGCCTCGCCGGCGGCCGTCCGGGTCACGCGAACTGCATCCCTTGTGAGCTGGATCATGGCAGCACCCAAACCCTTCCGGCAGAATTGGTCAATGTTCATTCGACATGCATCGGAGCCCACCTCATGTCTCGCACTTCGACCTTCCGACACTCGACTCCCCGAAACTCGACCTTCCGAAACGCCGCCGCCGCTGCCCTCCTGATCGGCAGTGCCGCCCTGCTCGCCGGCTGCGCCACCGAACAATCGCGCACGCTGGAAGTGGCCAAAGTCGCTTCCGCAGGCACCACATACAACGGACCGCGCAGCCTCATCGCCGTGGGCAAGTTCGACAACCGCTCGAGTTTCATGCGCGGCATCTTCAGCGACGGCGTCGACCGCCTCGGCAGCCAGGCCAAGACGATCCTGATCACCCACCTGCAGCAGACCGGCCGCTTCAACGTGCTCGACCGCGACAACATGCAGGAGATCAAGCAGGAGGCGGCGCGCGCCAAGTCGGCGCAGAACATCAAGGGCGCCAGCTACGTCATCACCGGCGACGTCACCGAGTTCGGCCGCAAGGAAACCGGCGACAAGCAGTTGTTCGGCCTCCTCGGCCGCGGCAAGTCGCAGGTCGCCTATGCCAAGGTCAATCTGAACGTGGTCAACGTCGAGACTTCGGAAGTCATCTACTCGACCCAGGGCGCCGGCGAGTACAGCCTGGACAACCGCGAGGTGATCGGCTTCGGCGGCACTGCCAGCTACGACTCCACGCTCAACGGCAAGGTGCTCGACCTCGCCATGCGCGAGGCGGTGAATCGCCTGGTCGAAGGCATCCAGTCCGGCGCCTGGCAGCCCGGCCGCTGAACGGATCGATGCGGAAACCGACGATGAAGCGCCTTTCCCTCGCCCGGTTCGCGACCGGCCTTCCGCTCGCGGGCGCCCTGCTCCTTGCCGGCTGCGCCACCGGGCCGCAGCCGCTGTATTACTGGGGCGACTACCAGCCCGCGCTGTATGGCCACTTCACCAAGGAGAAAGGGCCGCAGGAGCAGATCGCTGCCCTCGAGGCAGGCATCGAGAAGGCGCGCGCCGCCGGCAAGCCCGTGCCGCCCGGCTACAACGCCCACCTCGGCCTGCTCTACGCCGAAGGCGAACAGACGGACCAGATGCTGAAGTATTTCGAGGCCGAGAAGGCCCTCTACCCGGAAGGCGCGTCCTACATGGACTTCCTGCTGGGCAAGTTCAAACGTGAGAAATGAGGCGCTCGATGATGCGAACCCCGACCCTCAAGGCCCACCTTCCCCGGGCTGCCCTTGCCGCCACGGCCGCCGCCCTTCTCGCCACCGGCTGCGCCGCACCCGGGCCTTCCTACGATTACAGCGCCTTCAAGCAGAGCCGGCCGACTTCCATCCTCGTGCTGCCGCCGCTCAACAGCTCGCCGGACGTGGGCGCCAGCTACAGCATGCTGTCGCAGGTCACCTTGCCGCTGGCGGAATCGGGCTACTACGTGCTTCCGGTCAGCCTGGTGGACGAGACTTTCCACCAGAACGGCCTGCACAACCCGGCCGAGATGCACGACGTGAAGCTGCAGAAGCTGCGCGAGATCTTCGGCGCCGATGCCGCGCTGTACATCGACATCAAGCAGTACGGCACCACCTATGCGGTGTTCGCGAGCGAGAGCCGCGTCACCGCAGAGGCCAGGCTGATCGATCTGCGCTCGGAGCAGTTGCTGTGGCAGGGCTCCGCCACCGCCTCCAGCGCCGAGGGCCGCAATTCCAGTGGCGGCCTCGTCGGCCTGCTGGTGCAGGCGGTGGTGAGCCAGATCGTGGAGAGCGTCACCAACCAGTCCCACCCGGTCGCCGGCATCACCAGCAACCGCCTGCTCGCCGCCGGTCGGCCCAACGGCATGCTGTATGGTCCGCGCTCGCCCAACTACCAGAAGGACGGCAACGCACAGCAGTGACACTGACGCGTGAGGACGCAATGCGATCACAGGCGTGCGCCCCACCCGTCGAGTCGCTACACTTCAGACGAAGCTTCGCTGGGGACACACCGATGACCACTTACGAGGAACTCAGTCGCCGCCGTACCGAACTACTCAGCACCGCGGCTGCACACAAGGCCCGCAGCCTGAGCGTCTTCGGCTCAGTGGCCCGCGGCGAAGACCGCCCCGACTCGGATATCGACTTCCTGGTCGAGTTCGAACCCGATGCTTCCCTCCTCGACCTGATCGGGCTGCAGCAGGACATCGAGGCCATGCTCGGCCGCCGTGCAGACGTCGTCACTCCCAATGGCGTCAGCCCGTTCCTGCGCGATCGTATCCTCGGTGAGGCGCGCGCCTTGTGAGCCGCAACCCGGCGGTGCTCCTGCGGCACATCCTGCTTTGCCTCGACCGCATCGCCGACTTTACGGTCGACGGCAAGAACGCCTTCCTGGCGGACGCGAGGACTCAGGACGCCGTCATCCGAAACCTGGAGGTCATCGGTCAGGCGGTGAAGGACATCGGGGCGGAGGATCTCGCAGCACGACACGCCACGATTCCATGGCGGCAGGTAGCCGGCTTTCGTAACGTGCTCGCGCACCAATATCTTGGCGTTGACCTGATTCTCGTCTGGAATGTGGTCACGATGCATTTGCCTTCGTTGCGTTTGGCTATCGAATCCGAATTGTCCAGGTACTCAGAATCCGGTTCCAACGCCTGACTCGATCGAACCATCAGGAATCGAAGAACGAAGCGTCGGTGTGATATCACGCGCCTCGGGAAATCAGCCGACGACAGGCAGCCCGACAACCGTCAGCTCATCACGGGCATTCAGCGTGCCGAATTGATGGTTGCTCCGCGTCCACATTCCCCTGCCCCTCAAGGCGCAGCCGATGCCCCTGCCGCCCACAGGTGCGCGGCGAGCAGCGCGCGCCAGGGCGAAAACGGGGCGAGCCAGGAGCGCGCTTCGTTCTCCGCGATCTTGTCCTCGCGGCCGAGCAAGGCCTGCAGCCCGCGCCGCACCGCGGCATCGCCGTGCAGGGAGCCGTCCATCCAGCCGAAGCCGCGCAGCAGCGTGTAGTCGACCGTCCACGGACCGACGCCGCGCACCTCCAGCAGCCGCCGGCGGATCTCGTCGACCGGGGGCGCATGCAGCCAGGCGTCGAGCGGCAAGCCGCCGTCCGCGGCGAGGCGCGCCACGGTGAGCAGGGTGTTCGCCTTGGCGTTGGAAAAGCCCGCCTGGCGCAGCACATCCACCGATAGGGCGGCGACCCGGCCCGCGTCCGGATAGCACATCAGGCCGCCCGCATTGCGCACGCCGGCCGCCAGGATCAGCTTGCGCCGCAAGGACACCGCCGCGCCCAAGCTGATCTGCTGCCCGGTGACGGCCCAGGTCAGCGCCTCGAACGGCGTCGTCGCCACCGGCACGCGCAAGCCGGCCTGGCGCACGATCAGGACACCGATCTGCGGATGGTCGCGGTGCTGCCGCTCGAAGGCGTCCACATCCTGCGCCAGGCCCAGCATGCGATCCAACATGGCTTCGAAGCGCTCCGCCCCCGCGGCATCGCCCGCACCGTCGATCACCATCGACGCCTCGACGCAGTCCGCACGGAAACGCACCTGCAGATGCGCGGGGGCACCGTTCCACACCAGCCCCTTGCGCAGCAAGGCGTCGGTTTCCGATTCGGCAACGGCCTCGGCGATCTCCTGCGCATCGCGCCGGTGAAAGGCCAGGATTTCCCTGCGCCGGAAAGCGGCGGGCAAGGACATGGCGCAGGAAAGGACAGTCGCCACCTTCAGTCTCCAGAGCGGATTTCAGCGGCTTCGGGTCAGGCCTCCTGCCGGATGTCGGTCCAGGCCGCTGCGGTCAGCGCCGCCAACGGCCCCGGCGTGAGCGGAAACACCGAAAACGGCGTCCCCGCCGCCGCCCAGATGCGCGCGAAGCGCTGCAGGTCGGCATCGAGCAGCAGCCTCACCGGCCCGGCGTGCCCCAGCGGCGCCACGCCGCCAATGGCGTAGCCGGTCGCCGCGCGCACGAAATCGGCATCGGCCCGCCCCAGCTTCTCTCCCACCAGGCGCGCCACCTTGTCCTCGCACACCCGGTTGTCCCCCGACGCGACAACGACCACCGCACCGCCGCTTTGCTTGGCACGAAACACCACCGACTTGGCGATCTCCGCCACCGTGCAACCGATGGCCGCCGCCGCTTCGGCGCTGGTGCGCGTCGGCTGCTCGAACTCGACGACCTGGGTGTCGATGCCGGCCTCGGCGAGGAGGCGCTGGGTGCGGAGGGCGGTGGGGTGCTGGGCGGGCTTCATGATGACGAAAGGCCGACGGCCATCCTCATTTGTCGTTGCGGAAGAGCCGGGATGCTACCAGCTTGGCCATGGGGGCCTCCATACCGGATGTCAGCGGGTCCGCGACCGCGGTAGAACTCACCGCAGGGCGATGCGCTGCGTTGATCGAGCAAGCGAATCTCTGTCGCGCAACGGCGGGCCTAAGTGCTTGTATTTTGTGCTAAAGTCTTGCCTTTCTCGTCGATCGAGCGTCGCATGACCCTGCCTGCCCACCGCCGCTTCGCCCGCTGCCGCGCACCGCTGCGCGCGGGTGGACGCGTGCGTGCGCGCAGCATGATGTCGCCACTGCGCGGCCTCGCGACCCAGCTCGCATTCAAGGTCACAGGGTCTCCCGCCGTGCTTTCTCAGGCCGTGCGGGGACACCACCGGGGCTGAGCCCCACCCCCGCACGGCACCTTGCCCGGGACGCGCACACCGCGCATCCCGTTCAACGTGCAGCCGCCGCGGGCCATGGTCCATAACTCCCGCTCATCGACCGCCAGCGCGGTCCGGCCCCGGTCCATCGGGGCCACCCCGGCCATCGGCATTTCCCCCGCAGGGCTGCATCCGAAGCGCCGCGCCACATGCGCGGCGGTGCAACGCACGAGGGTGATGCAATGGTTCTCACACGCAGTTTCGTCAGGGCGAAGCGGCCCTGCACCGATGGATTCCGCTGGTTCGTCCGCCAGTTCGGCGAAGGCGGCAACTACCAGGACCTGCTCGACACGATGGTGGCCGCCGGCCGCGTCGGCGACGCCTGCTGGCTGCTCGAACAGTTCGGCCCCACCGACGAGGTGCGCGTGGTCGATGCTATCGAGGCCGATGCGGTCGTGTTCGCCGGCACGCTCGAGGTGCGCGGCGGCGTGGACGTCGACGGCATCGTCCGCGTCGGCCGTTCGCTGCGCGTCGGCGGCGGCATGCGCGTCGGCGGCGAGTTGGGCGTGGGCGGCGATGTGCACGTGGAAGGCGGTATCCGTGCCGAGGCTCGCGTGACGGTCGGTGGCGACCTGCGCGCCGGCTGGGGCGTGGATTGCGCCGGCACACTGCACTGCGACGGCGGGCTGCGCACTGGATGGGATCTGCGCTGTGGCGGCCGGCTGCACATTGCCGGCAATGCCACCGTCGGCCTCGATGTGCAAGTGGCTGAAGACATGCGTTGCGCCAAGGGCCTGCAGGCGGGCGGCGACATCCGCGTCGAGACCAGCTTGCGCGCCGGCCAGGGCGTGGTCGCGGGTGGCTCGATCGAGGTCGGCATGCATCTCGAGGCCGGCTGGGGCGTCAAGGCGGTCGGGGTGATAGTGGCGGGCGGTGCGATCCGCGCCGGCGAGAGCCTGAGCGCCGGCGAGGCGATCCGCGCAGGCAGCGGCTACGGCGTGTTTGCCGGCCTCGACGTGCGCATGGAAGCCTGGGAGCGCTGCGCGCAGGTGAGCGCGGCACAGCGCCCCGACGCGCTGATGAGCGGCTGGTGGTCCGGCCCGGTGGCATGCCGAGCGGAGGAACGGGCATGAACGCCATCGCCCTGTGCCAGCCGTCCATCTTCTCCCCGCGCTCGGCCCCCGCCTTCCCGCAGCCGCCGCTGCGCGTGCTCCGTGCCGCGCTCGCCGCCCGCCTTGGCCGGCTGGTGCAGCCGACGCGCACGGAACTGCGCATCGACGTGAACCAGCCGGACGAAAACATCGAAGTCGAACTCGACGCCCTCCACCGCCGGCTGCACACCGCGGCTGACCCGATGAACGCCTGCACCCGCCTGCCCGCGCCGCTGCCCGGCCTGATCCTGCACCACCGCGAAGCCGACGGCGAGCACTATGTGTATGTGGAGGACACGACTCGCGGCTGCCTGGCCGGTTACACCGTATTCAGCCGCCTGATCGAGGTCGACCGCCGCACCGACCGCCATGTTCGTTCGCCGCACTCGAAGTACGCACCCGCCTACCGCGGCCGCGGCATCGCCAGCGCGGTGTACGACTGGGCGCTCGGCCGCGGCTTCTGTCTCGTCAGCGGTGCCCGCCAGTCCGCAGGCGCGCACGCCCTGTGGCGCGCCCTTGCCCGCCGCCACCCGCTGCGCTGGGTCGCCCTGCGCGACAAGCGCATGCACGACCTCGGCACGACTGTTCCGCCCGAGCGGGCCAACGAACTCGACATCCGCATGATCCTCCTCGGCCACGGCTGGAGCCTCGCCCAGCTCCACGCCGGCAGCCTGCTGCATCCGGCAGCCAGGGCTGTGGCGACGAAGGACGGCGACACCCTTGCTCGGCGCCACGCCCAACGCCTGGCCCGAGCCGCCCCGGATCGTCGTTCGCGTGGGGAGTTGCCATGAAGGCCGCCGATCCGGTGAAGCCCATTTCGTCTTCGCTGCGCGCTGCGGCGGGCTTCACCATCCTGATGCTGATTGCCGTGTTCGTGGAGCCGCTGGCGCAGGTGCTGTGGCCGAATCACGTGGTGCACGGCTGGCTCGGGCCGCTGCGCCAGGCCGCCATTGCCCTGGCCACGTTCAGCGGAGCCCGCCTCATCCACACCCTGGTTGCCGCACAGCTCCTGCGACATCGCACGGGACGCCGACCGGTGCCCAGGGTGCTGCTGGATCTGCTGAGCGTGGCCCTGTTCGCGCTGGCCACCCTGATCAGCCTGTCGCTGCTGTTCCGCCAGGACCTGTCCGGCATCCTCACCGGGTCGGGCCTGGTGCTGGCCGTGCTGGGATTCGCCATCCGCAACGTGGTGGCCGACACGCTGTCGGGGATCGCGCTCGGCATCGAGGCGCCATTCCGCATCGGTGACTGGGTGCGCATCGAAACGCTCGCTCAGGGGCGCGTGCAGGAGATCGGCTGGCGCACGACTCGGCTGGTCACGCGCGACAGCACCTATGTGATCCTGCCCAACAGCCAGATCTCGCGCCAGCGCATCACGAACCTCAGCGCGCCGCGCAAGGAATACCGCGACAACGTGGAATTGACGCTGCCGGTGGATCTGCCCGTCGCCGCAGCCAAGGAACTGATACGCAAGGCGCTGTCCGGGGCGGAAAGCATCGTCGCAGGCAAGGCGCCGGAAGTGCAGGTGGTGCAGTACGGGCCCCAGGGAATCACGTATCGGGTGAAATACTGGATCCCCCAGCACGACCGCGAGCCGGTCTGTCGCAACGAAGTCTTCAGCCTGATCGACGCGGCGCTGCGCGAGCGTGGCATTGCCCTCGTGCCCGCGCCGGCGGCTTCGCCGTGCGCGCCGCAAGACCCGAGATGGGACGAGGCGGCCTAGGCTGCGGGCCGGGCAGGCTGCAGCCAGTGGCCGACCGGGCGTTCTCGCGGCATCATGCCGCCGTTGTAGTGCGCTGTCGGAGAGTCAATTTGAGCCGGAATTTCTGCGCTTCACCTGCCGGGCCCACCCCGCTCTGCTGCCCCACCTGCGGATCTCGGCTGCATGCCAGCGCCCGCTTCTGCAGCGCGTGCGGCACGGCCCAGGCCGCACCGGCGCAGCAAGAGGCAAAGGCGATACACAGCCAGTTCGGCGCCAGCAGCGCCGATCTGGCCGAGCTGCTGTCGGCCAGGGGCGATGTGTTCGCCTGTCCGCGCTGCGACGCATTGAACAAGACCAGCGCAGCCTATTGCGGGCATTGCGGTCAGCGACTGGCGACCGCCGACAGCGCGCATCGGACCTCCCCGGTCGACGAGGTTCCGCGGGCAAGCGAATCGCGTCGCGCGGGCCCGGATGCGCCCATTCGGCCAGCCGCGCGCCCGGGCAGGCAGTCCGCGCGCCGCTACGGGCCCGCCATCGCCCTGGCGCTGCTGGGCATGGTCAGCCTGGCGGCGTGGCAATGGAATGCGCCTGCGGTGCCAGCCAAACCGGCGACCGACAGCGCCACCCCGCACAGCCTCCCCGCGCCATTGCCAGCCGCGCCGGTCGCCATTGCCGAGCCGGTCGAACCCGTCCCCACCGTCGAGCCGGCCGATCCAATCGCGCTCCTGATCGCCGCGCAATCGCCGGCGTCCGGAATCGATCGCGCGGAACAGGCACAGGCAACCCCACCCGTCCCGCCCCCCGCTGCGACGCACAGGCGCACGCCGCCGCGCGAGGACGCGCGCAAGCAGGAAGTCACGAGAACCGCGATGCGTCGCACCGCTGCGCCGACTGCCGTCGACGAGCTTTACCGCCGGCGTGCCGCCGAACGCTGCGCCGAAGGCCTGTACGGCCTGTTGTGCCGCGAAGCACTCCGCTTCGAGCTGTGTGAAGGCAAATGGAGCCGTGAGGCGCGGTCAGGCATGACGACCTGCCGTCTGAACGGTTAGCGGAGCGCCGATCGCGTCCCATGATGCCCGTCGTGGGCAAAGCATTCGTGGGCAGGGATGGGGGTGGGCCAACAAGCAGCTTACTTGCTGCGATGTCGAAAGGCCTTCCACAGCATCAAGTCGTAGCCTATCTTCAAGGCCCCGCAGGCGACCAAGGGTGCAGCAAGCCAGCCCGCAGCGAACAGCGCCCCACCGATCGTAGGGCTGATGGCAGAGGCCAGACTGCGCGGGACAGCGGTGAAACTCGCGGCAGCGGCCCGCTCTGCCGGCGTCACCACTTCCATCACGAAGGCGCTGCGCACCGGCACATCCATCTGCGACAGCAAAGCTCGTAAGAAGAGCATTGCAAACGCGAGTTCGAGTTGTGGCACAAACGCCGCCGCGATGAGGCAGATGCTGGCGGGAATGTGGGTGAACACCATCGTGTTCACCAAGCCAATGCGCTCGGCCACCTTCGGAGCAATGAGTTGCGACGCAGCCGACAACAATCCGGCCCAGAAGAAGAAGGTGCCTGCAGCCAGCAGCGACAGGTCGAAGCGCTGAAAGAGCCAAAGCGCCATCAAGGCGTTGATGGCCAGCCCGCCCGCGAAGGAATCCAGGGAAAACAACAGCGCCAACCGGACGACAACGTCCTTCGATTCGCCAAGCGGCTGTGGCGCGGAGACTTCTGATTCCCGTTCCGGCGTGGGCATTCTTCGGTACAACAGCCATACCACGCCGCCCACCAGGCCATAGAACGCGAACATCGCCCTGAATGCAGTCAGTTGTTCGACCCCCGTAGCCACCACCAACAGTTGCGGCACCGCGGAAGCCAACGCGCCCAACGCAGCAAACAGAGCGCCCAATAGGGAATAGCGAGCAAACAAGCCCGTCCGAGCGGCGCCGAGGCTGGACTCGGCCAGCCGCGCGTGTTCGAGCGGCAGGAACACGCTGACATCCCCGGAACTTGGGTTCAGGGTCCCCACGAACGCGACCAGTAGCAGCGGCCAGAAGCCCGACAGGCTGGCGAAAGACAGTCCGGTGCCAAGCATGAGCAGCGCGGCGCCAAGCAGCAGACGCCGGTGATGGAAGCGATGCCCCCAAGCCCCCACTGCCAGGGTCGCGAGTGCCGACCCCAGCAGCGTGGCCGTACTCAGGAGGCCCACGTCCAGCGTTCCGAAACCGAGGGCCAGCAGATAGGCCGGCAACAGGACCGCCACATAGCCGTCGGCAAAGGCCCGCAGCGCTTTCCCCATCAGGAGCGGCAGCACGACTCGGTCGGTACCCGCCGGCAGCAACCAGCGTTCAATCACATCAGCCCCAGGAACCGCCCCATTTTCTCGACCGGGATATCGGCACACCAGGCGTAGAGCGCGTCGTAGATGACCATGCCATGGGCGAGCATCTCATGGTCATCGGTGAAGTTCAGAGACAGCCCCCTTGAGATGGCCAGCAGGCCGGCTGCTTCCCTTGCGAGCGCTGGCTGTCCGCAACCCCTTTCCGCGGCAGTCGCGTTGAAGGCGGCTGCCAGAGTCGCCACTGCGATGGGCCATCGAGCCGCGCGCATGTCGCGTTTCACAGGATGAAGGTCTTCAGCAGGAAGCCCACCAGCGCACACCCGGCAATCACATGAATCACGTTTGCCTTGAAGCGGAACAGCGCAATCGCTGCCCCCAGGGCAATGAGCGCAGACGCCCACTCGAACGAGCCTTCGAAACCCTTGGGCCACAGGACGTGGTAACCAAAGAAAAGCGCCAGATTGAGGATGACGCCGACCACCGCCGCCGTGATGGCGGTCAGCGGCGCGGTGAACTTCAGGTCGTTGTGCGTCGTCTCGATGAAGGGACCACCCAGCAGGATGAAGACGAAGGACGGCAGGAAGGTGAACCAGGTGACCAGCGTCGCCGCGACCGCACCGGCGAGGAACAGGCTATCCGGGCCAAAGACCGTTTTGACATAGCCACCGACGAAGCCCACAAAAGTGACGACCATGATGAGCGGACCGGGTGTCGTCTCCCCCAGCGCCAGACCGTCAATCATCTGGGTCGGTGTCAGCCAGCCGTAGTGGCCGACCGCCCCCTGATAGACGTAGGGCAGCACGGCATAGGCCCCGCCGAAGGTCAGCAAGGCCGCCTTGGTGAAGAACCAGCCCATCTGGGTCAGGGTGTGGTCCCAACCCAGCCCGGCGTTCAGCATCCCCATCGGCACCAGCCACAGCAGGCCACCGATGAGCGCGACCTTCACCAGCTTGCTCCAGGCGAAGCAGGCATGCGCCGGCGTCGGCGTATCGTCGTCAATCAACGCCCGGCCAAACGACGTGCCCGCCTTGCCGTGCCCGCCGCCGGCCTTGAATTTTCCCGGCGCGATGCGCCCGCCGAAGTAACCGGTCGCCGCCGCCATCGCGACGATGGCCGGGAACGGCACGTTCAGCGCAAAGATGGCAACGAAGGACGCGGCGGCAATCGCCCACAGCACATTGTTCTTCAAGGCGCGCGAGCCGATGCGGTGCGCCGCCTGGACGACGATGGCCGTCACCGCCGGCTTGATGCCATAGAACAGGCCGACCACCAGCGGGACTTCGCCAAACGCGATATAGACCCACGACAGCCCGATCAGGATGAACAGCGAGGGCAGCACGAACAGGCCACCCGCAATGATGCCGCCCCAGGTGCGGTGCATCAGCCAACCGATGTAGGTGGCCAGTTGCTGAGCTTCCGGTCCGGGCAGCACCATGCAGTAGTTCAGCGCATGCAGGAAGCGGCGTTCGGAAATCCAGCGCCGGCGTTCCACCAGCTCCTGGTGCATGATGGCAATCTGCCCTGCAGGGCCGCCAAAGCTGATGAAGCCGAGCTTCAGCCAGAACAGGAAGGCTTGCCAGAAGCTGACGTCCGCTGGGCAGTCATCGCGTGTTTCGTCTGTTGCGCTCAGGGTCGTATTCATGTTTTCGGGCCTTTCTGAAAGGAGGCCAGTAGTCCGTCAAAGATGCGGCTCGCCAGTGCGAGGAACTGATCGTCGTCGGGGATAGTGTCGCGCAGGCCAGCCAAGGCGCTCTCGATACCTGCCGCCTCCGGGGGCTGTACGCCACCCACGTCGAGGAAATGCACCAACGCCCCAAATCTCTGAAGGGGCGGCGTCTCCAGGTTGAAGCTGGCAAGCAGCACTTCGAAACTCACCCGGGCGCCGACGTGGGTGAATGTGGCGCCGTCGAAATCGAACCCGAGTGCATCGGCCGGGCAATCAGACGGCGTCGCCAGCCAGAGCAGCTTCGCTTGCGGGTCGATGCAGCGGCGAATCAGCCAGGCACAGGCCAGCCGGTCCACCCAGGGACGGCGTCGCGTCGCCCAGCGTCGCCCTTGGTAGTCCTGGATACTCAAGCGGGCAATGGCCTCATCGACCGGGTGAGGCTCATCGGGGGACAAGGCCCGGGCCGCCCGCTGTTCGAGGTCGCGTAATGCCTCGTCGGCCTGTTTCTGGGCTTCGCCGGGGAAGAAGTCGATGGCCGCCAGGTTGGTGAACGCCTTGCGCAGCTTGCGGGCTTGCTTCACGGCTTCGTTGGCCGTGTCCGGGCTGAGCCCCTCGCGCGCCACCGAAATGTCTGCCAGCAGATTGGCGAAGTCGGCACTGCGGTCGAACAACGCCTTGAAGTTGCCGTCATGGGGCTCTTCAAGACGAACAACCAGCGCCATCCCCTCCGCTGCGCGAACATCCGCAGCGACAGCATCCAGCGTGCTTTGGCAATCTTCACGTTCCGGCACGAGATAGACGCCATCCCGCAGGACCGCAGCACCCGAGGCCTTGAGGTTGCGCCAGGCACGCATGCGGGCCGTGGCGTTCTCGGTGGGGAGGCTGGTGATGAGTGCAATCCATGTGCTCATGAATGCACTCTACAAATCAGTAGAGATCTCTACAAATATTTTCTTCTGCTACACATATCCTTTTATCCTCAGTCGCGGGCCACAAGTTGGCGACGCGCTCGCGACGGCTGCCTTGAGTCTCTCGTCGCCTTCACGCCCTCACTCGCACCCTGCTCCCCCACACCCCCTGCACCACCTCGATCGCCACGTCGATCTGCTGCTTCATCTCCTCGACGTGCGAGATCACGCCCACCATGCGGCCGCGCTGCTGCAGGTCGATCAGCGCCTTCATCGCCATGTCGAGCGATTCGGGGTCGAGGCTGCCGAAGCCTTCGTCGATGAACAACGTGTCGAGCTGCACGCCGCCGGCGTAGGCCTGCACGACGTCGGACAGGCCGAGCGCGAGCGACAGCGAGGCCATGAAGCCTTCGCCGCCCGAGAGCGTGCTGGCCGGGCGGGCGCGGCCGGTGTAGTCGTCGAACACTTCGAGGTCCAGCCCGGCGGCGCGGCGCGCGTCGGCGACGTCCTCGCGGCGCTGCAGCAGGTAGCGGCCGCGGCTCATCGCTTTCAGGCGCAGCGAGGCGGCGCGCAGCACGTCGTCGAGCAACGCGGCGAGCACGTAGCGCTGGAAAGTGAGCTTGCGGCCGTTGTCGCCGTTGGCGATGTCGGCGAGATGGCCGACGACGCGGTATTCGGCCTCGATGGCGCCGGATTCGCGCGCGATGTCGTCGAGCGCGGCGAGGAGCTTCGCGAGCCGGGCCTGCTCGCCGCGCTGGTGGGCGATGCGGGCGAGCACCGCCTCGATGCGTTCACGGCAGGCGGCGGCGCGGGATTCGAGCGCGGCCAGATCGGGCGCGACGATGCCGGCGATGGCGCGGGTGGCGCGCTCGGCGCGTTCGCGCGCGGCGGCGAGCTGTTCGTCGGCGCTGCGGATGCCGCGCGCGAGGCGCTCGATGTCCGGCGCCGGCAGCACCGCGGCGCGCCAGGCGGCCTCGGCCCGCTGCAGCGTGTCGGTTTCGAGCGGGGCGGCCGGATGTGCGCCGGAATCGGCGGCGGGATCGGCGGCGGGATCGGCGAAGCCTGCCGCGCGCAGCGCCTCGCCGAACTGCTCGCCGGCTTCCGCCACGCGGGTTGTAGCGGCCTGCGCGGCTTCGGCCAGGGTTTCGCGCTGCGCGCCGAGCGCGGTGGCGCGGGCCGTGGCAGCCTGCTGTGCGGCCTGGGCGGACTGCAGCGCAGCCTCCAGTTGCGCGCGCTTCGCGCGAGCGGCGGCGATGGCGGCATCGAGCGCAGCACGCGCGCGGAGGTTCTCCGGCACGGCGGCGCGGCGTTCCTCCGCCAGGCCCAGCGCGGCCTGCGCCGCGGACGCGGCGGCAACAGACGCCTCGCGCGCCTGCTCGAAGGCGGCGCCGGCGGTGGCGATGTCGGCATCGAGCGCCTGCAGCGCGTCGCGCAGCGGGCCGATGTCGGCGGCGGCTGTCCGCGCGGCATGCAGGGCGGTGCGCAGGTCGGCGAGCGGAGCCGGCGCCGCCTCCCCCAATGCGCTGTCTTCCGCCCGCAGGGCAGCCTCGCGCGTGCTCACCTCGGCCTGCGCCGCGGCGCGCGCCTGCGCGGCGGCGTCGAGCTTGCGGCGTGCGGCTTCGGTGGCGGCTTCCGCCTCGCGCACCGCAGCAGCCACAGCCTGCAGCGCCTGCTCGGTGGGCAGCTCGCCGTCGTAGCGGGCGGGCGCGGGATGCTCGGCACTGCCGCACACCGGGCAGGCGTCGCCGTCGTGCAGATGGCGGGCGAGGATGGCGGCCTGGGCCTGGCGCCAGCGCGCGTCGAGCGCGTCGAGCTGCGCGCGGCGCTGCTGCAGCGCCTGCTGCGCGTCATCGAAGGCCTGCTGCTGGCGCGCTTCGGCCGCCTGCTGCGCAGCCAGTTGCCGGGTGCTGGCGACGAGGCTGGCTGCGGCCTGCTCGCGGCGCTCGGCGCGCTGCACGCGCAGCGCCAGGGCTTCGGCCTGCGCGGCCTGCGGCTGCAGCGCGTCGATGCGTGCGGCGAGCGTGCCGCGGCGCGCGGCCAGCTCGTCGCGCCGCGCGACAGTGGTGGCAAGCCTGCGCCCGGCTTCGGCGCGCCCTGCTTCATGCGCGCGCAGTGCGTCTTCAGCATGGGCCAGGCGTGCGACCGCGTCGCCCAAGGCGTCGAGCCGCATCAGCTCGCGCTGCGCAGTCTCGCGCTCGGGGGCGCGGGCGGCCTCCGCCTGCAGGCCGGCGTCGGCCTGCTGCAGGGCCGCGGTGGCGCGGACAAGGTCGGCGGCGGCCTGCGCCTCGCGCTCACGCGCCTCGGTGGCGGTGCGCCGGGCGGCGGCGAGCGCGGTTTCGGCGGGCTGCACCTGCTGCGCGCGTTGCGCCAGTTGCAGCCGTGCGCGCTGCGCCTCGACTTCGCCGGCGCGGGCGATCAGCGCCTGCAGCGCCGCATGGGCGGCCTCGGCCTCGGCGAACAACGCGGCGCTGGCCTGGCCCTGCTGCAGCGCGGCGCGCGCGGCGGCATCCTCGTCGCGGGCGCGCTGCTCCTCCTCCACCAGCGTGGCGAGCGCGGCGGCCAGTTCGGCCTGCTGCACGGCCAGCGCTTCCGGCGTGGTGGCGCCGGCCTGCTGCAGCAGGGTTTCACGCCGCAGCCGCGCCTGCTCGCCGCGCTCGCGCAGGCTGGCGGCCTCGGTCTTCAGCGCGTCCTGCAGGCGCTTGTAGGTGGCGGTGCCGAACAGGGTCTCGAGGATCTTCTCGCGCTCGCCCGAACCGGCGGCGAGCAGCTTGCGGAACTGGCCCTGCGGCAGCAGCGCGACCTGGCGGAACTGGTCGGCCTTGAAGCCGAGCAGCTCCTCGACCTGCGCCGTCACCTCGGTGGTCTTCTGCGCCAGCGGCGTCCAGGTCTCGCCGTCCAGGCGCGACAGCTCGGCCTTGGCCAGCACCTTGACGAGACCGGAGCCGCGCAGCGCAGCACGTTCCTGCTCCGGCACGCGCTTGACGCGGTAGCGGCGCTCGCCGAGGGCGAATTCGAATTCGATCTCGGTCTGCAGCCCGTCGTCGGCGTGGTGGCTGCGCATCTCGCGCGCGCTGCGCTCGCCGCCCGAGGTGTCGCCGTACAGCGCGTAGGTGATGCCGTCGAGGATGGAGGTCTTGCCGGCGCCGGTGGGGCCGGAGATCAGGAACAGCGCGCCGGCGGGCAGGCGGGTGAAATCCACCTCCTCGCGCCCGGCGAAGGGGCCGAAGGCCTGCAGCGTGAGCTTGAGCGGCTTCATGCGTGGCGCTCCTCGTGTTCCAGGCCGTCGATGATGCGTTCCAGTGCGGCGGAGGCCTCCGCTTCGAGGGCGAGGCCGGTGGTTTCCTCGTGGAAGCTGGCGAAGAGGTCCTGCATGCGGATGCGGCGGTGGTCGGCAGCGGCGCGGCCCGGGCCGTCGCCCACCATGTCCGGGCGCTCGATGGCGAGCGCGTTGGGATAGGCGGTGCGCAGCTTGCCCATGGCGTCGAGCAGTGCGCCGCGGTCGGTGAGCCGCGCCAGCAGGTAATCGTCGCGCGCCGGGTCGGCGGCCGCGGCGGCGATCAACGCATCGAGCTCGCCCTCGACGATGCGCAGGTCGCGGCGCGGCGCGAGCGGGATGCGCTGCACGGTGCAGCGGCCCTGCGCATCCATGTCGACCAGGTTCACCGACTTCGCATGATCGGCCTCGGCGAACGAATACTTCAGCAGCGAGCCGGAATACTGGATGCGCGCCGCATCCTCACCTTCGGCCGCTCCGCCCAGCGCCTGTGGCCGATGCAGATGGCCGAGCGCGACGTAGTCGAAGCCGTCGAACACGCCGGCGCCGACCGCGCCGCTGCCGCCCACCGACAGCGGGCGCTCCGACTCGCTCTCGCTGCCGCCCAGCACGAAGGCGTGCGCGACCACCACCGAGCGCATGCCGGCCGGCTGCCTGGTGCATGCCGCGTGCAGTTGCGCGGCGAGCGCCGCGTGATGGTCGGCGATCGCCTCGTCACCGCAGGCGCCGCGGACCACCGCGGGTTCGCCGTAAGGCAGCGCGTGGATGGCGACGCCACCATGCGCGTCGTGCAGGATCAGCGGCGGCGCGTCGAAGTCGACCGGCCCGCGCACGGTGAGGCCGGCGCGCGTCAGCAACTCCGAGCCGAAGCCGAGACGGTCGGGGCCGTCGTGGTTGCCGGCGATCACCACCACCGGGATCTTCAGCTCCAGCACCAGCTCGGTCAGCACCAGGTCGAGCAGACGCACCGCTTCGGCCGGCGGCACCGAGCGGTCGTAGATGTCGCCGGCGATCAGGATGGCATCGGGCCGCGTGTCGGCGGCCAGGCGGATGAAGCCCTGCAGCACATGGGCCTGGTCTTCGAGCAGGGAAACGCCGTGGTAGACACGGCCGAGGTGCCAGTCGGCGGTGTGGAGGAAACGCATCGGGGAAGAAGTCTCGGAGCTGAGATGGGCAACAGCGGGGCGCGCTGCAGGACGAATCCTACAGCGACATCCGCGCCGTCGGACATGACGCCGCCGATGCGGGGTCTATATTGAGGTTGCGTAACGCGGCGGAAGCGCATGCCGCGCCACGACATCCACAACCAGGAAGGAGCTCGACATGAAACACACTGCCGCCACCCTCGCCCTGTCCGGCCTGCTCGCCTTCACCGCCGTCGGCTGCGCCGTCACCCGTGACCAATCGACCGTGGGCGAATACGTCGATGACGCCACGATCACCACGCGGGTAAAGGCCAAGTTCGCGGAAGACCCGACCGTGAGCGCGATGGCGATCAGCGTCGAGACGCTGCGCGGCACGGTGCAGCTCTCGGGCTTCGCCAAGAGCGCGACGGAGAAGAGCCACGCCGAAAAGATCGCGCGCAGCACCTCGGGCGTGAAGGGCGTCAAGAACGACATCGTGGTTCGCCCGTAGATCCGCGCGTCACATCAGGCAAGGGGATGGTTCGCCATCCCCTTTTCGCGCGTGGACGGGCGGCATCGGGCGGCCCGGACTCGGCCGGCATGCTGCTAACATCGTGCCGCCGGCCTGGCAACTCGAGGATGCGCCCCCATGTCACTGAAACCCGCACTCCCGCTGCGGCCGCGACCGGCGCGCGCACTGCTGGCCTTGCTCGCGGTCAGCCTGGTCCTCGGCCTGGCCTGGCTCGCTTCCAGCCAGTGGCAATCGAGCTCGAGCCGCTCGGCGCTGGAGCGCCTGCGCGCCGACGCCAACCGGCTGCACCACCTCGACGCGCTGCTGCTGCAGCTGCTCGATGCCGAGAGCAGCGTGCGCGGCTATCTGCTGAGCGGCAATCCGGTGTATCTGGGGCCGTACCAGGATGGCGGCCTGCGCGTGGCGGAAACGCTGGCCACGCTGCGCGCCGACGACTGGCGCGACGCGGCACAGCGCGCGAAGCTGGCAGAGCTGGCGCAGAGGGTCGACAGGAAGCTGGCCGTGCTGGCGAGCGCCGTGCAAACGGGAGTGAGCCCCGGCATCGACGCGCCGGAGGGCGGCCCGGGCAAGCAGACCATGGACGACATCCGCCGCATCATCGGCGAGCTGCGCGGCGACACGCTGGCCGAGATCGACCAGTCCCTGATCGCCTCCTTCGCACGCTTCGGCAACGCGCGCGAGCTCAACCTGCTGCTGGGCGCCGGCATCCTGGTGCTGCTGCTGGCGCTGGTCGTCGCCCTGTACCGGCAGGGCCTGCTGCGCGAGAAGCTGGCGGCGATGCTGCACTCGGAGAACGAGCGCCTGCAGGCCGAGGTGGAGCAGCGCACCACCGAGCTGAGCAGCCTCGCCACCTACCTGACCAACGCCCGCGAACAGGAACAGGCCCGCCTCGCACGCGAACTGCACGACGAACTCGGCGCCCTGATGACCGCCGCCAAGCTCGATGCCGGCTGGATCGCGCGCAAGCTGCCCGCCGACGTGATGGCGCCGCTGCGCGAACGTTTCGACCGCCTGCTCGACACGCTGAACCAGGGCATCGCGATCAAGCGCAAGGTGGTGAACGACCTGCGGCCGCCGCTGCTGGCCGACCTCGGCCTGGTCGAGGCGCTGCGCTCGCTGGCCGACTCCGCCGCGATCGGCGACCGCGAAGGGCGCATCGAACTCGAGCTGCCAGAGGAGGCGCCCGATCTGCCGCCGGACACCGCGCTGGCGCTGTTTCGCATCGCCCAAGAGGCGCTCACCAACGTGCGCCGCCACGCGAAGGCGACGCATGCGACGCTGGCGCTGCGGGTGGAGCCGGGCGCGCTCGTGCTGCGCATCGCCGACAACGGCATCGGCTTCGATCCGGCACGGCTCGGGCGCGCACGGCACGGGCTGGCGGGGATCGCCCATCGCGTGCAGATGCTGTCGGGCCGGCTGCAGGTGACGAGCGCACCGGGCAAGGGGACGGTGATCGAGGCGCGCATCCCCCGCACGCGGACCTGAAAACGGCCACGCGCGCCTGTGGGAGCGGCGCCAGCCTGGCGAGGCTCAGTCGCCCGCGACCGCCGCCTCGATGTAGTCCAGCAGCTCATCCATCTGGAAGGACTTGTCGAAGAAGCGTTCCACGCCGAGCTGCTCGCAGCGCGCGCGCACCGCCTTGTGGCCGTGGTTGGACAGCACCACCGCGCGCGGCGCACCGAAGCGCTGCGGCTCGGCCTGCAGCGTGCGCAGCACGCCCAGGCCGCTGCCTTCGCGCAACTCGAGGTCGACGATGGCCAGATCGGCCTGGTGCCGTTCCAGTTCGGAGAGGGCACTGCGCTCGCCGTCGGCGTCGGCGACGACCTCGACACCGGGCAGCTCGCCCAGCATGTCGCGCAGCATCGAGCGCAGCTTGGGCGAATCCTCGATCAGCACGACGCGAAAGGCGGTGCGCGCGGCGTCGCTCATGCTCTTTTCTCCCGCATCAATCCACGATCAGGCCGTGGCGCAGCGCGTACGCGGCCAGTTCGGCATTGCTCGCCACGCCCAGCTTTTCCAGCAGGCGGGTGCGGTAGGTGCTCACCGTCTTCACGCTCAGGTGCAGCGACTCGCCGATGTCGGACACCGACTCGCCGCGCGCCAGGCGCAGGAAGACCTGCAGCTCGCGGTCGGACAGGCGCTCGTGCGGCGCGCCCACCGCGCCGCCGGCCAGCTCCTCGGCCAGCAGTTCGGCGGTGCGCGGCGACAGGTAGCGGCGCCCCTGCGCCACCGTGCGGATGGCCTGCACCAGTTGTTCGCGGTCGCAGTCCTTGCACAGGTAGCCGTCGGCGCCGTTGCGGATCATCGCCAGCGCGTAGCGGTCTTCGGGGAAGCCGCTCAGCACCACGATGCGGAGCGCCTCGAAGCGCTGGCGCGCGGCGCGCAGCACGTCCACGCCGCTCAGCCCCGGCAGGGAGAGGTCGAGCAGCAGCACGTCCGTGTCGTCCTCGCGCAGCCGCTCCAGCGCCTCCTCGCCCGTCGCGGCCTCGAAGGACACGCGGAAATCGAGCTCCTCGGCGAGCAGCTCGCGAAACCCGGCACGCACGATCTGGTGGTCATCGACGATGGCGATACGCAACATGGGAACTCCGTACCGGCGCAGCCGGACGTCCGGCATGGCGAGCTTGCGGCCCGCCCGCCGCGCCGAAGAGGCGTGCGGGCGAGCCGGCCGCCGCGGCGGCCGCTCATCGGCCGCGGGCGATGTTGGCGAGGAAGCTTAGCACCGCCAACACCAGGAACACGAAGAACAGGATCTTGGCGATGCCCGCCGCACCGGCAGCGATGCCGCCGAAACCGAGCACGGCGGCGACAATGGCGATGATGAAGAACACCACGGCGTAATGCAGCATGATCGTCTCCTTGAGGAAGGGCGCCGCGGGAGCGGTGTGTCGCTGGCCCCTCGGGCGGGACGCCCGCCCGGCGCTCGATTCCACTGTAGGCGCCGAGCCGCCGCGGCCCCATCGGCCGCATCCGAAACCCGCGTCGGACAATTCCGACACGCAATCGCGGCGCGCACCAAGGCAAGAGGCGAGGTTTTCCGCTAGCCTGTCGGCCTTTCCTCGCATCCCGCACAGCGCTCGCCATGATCCTCGACATCGATCTCGTCTCCGACTTCGTCTGCCCCTGGTGCTTCCTCGGCAAGACCCGCCTCGAACAGGCGCTGACCGAGCTGAAGGCATCACGGCCGGACATCGAGGCGCGCATCAACTGGCTGCCCTTCTTCCTGAACCCGGACACGCCGCCTGAAGGCGAGCCCTACCGCGCCTTCCTCGAAGCAAAGTTCGGCGGGCCGCTGAAGGTCGACGAGACGCTGGGCCGCATCGCCGAAGCCGCCGCGCCCGACGGCCTCGTCTTCGCCTTCGAACGCATCCAGACGCGGCCGAACACGCTGAAGGCGCATCGCCTGTGCTACCGCGCGCAGTCGCTGGGCTGGGCGCAGGACAAGGTGCAGGCGCTGACGCAGGCGCTGTTCTCGGCCCACTTCCAGCAGGGCCAGGACCTCGGCGACAGCGCGGTGCTCGCAGACATCGCCGCCGCCTGCGGCGAAAAGCGCGACGACGTGCTCGCCTGGCTCGACAGCAAGGCCGACACCGACAAGGTGCTGCGCATGGCCGACGGCATCCGCCGCCAGGGTATCCAGGGCGTGCCCTTCTTCATCCTCAACCGCAAGCTGGCGGTGTCCGGGGCACAGACGACGGCCGTGCTCGGCGCGGCGATCCTGCAGTCGCTGGAGACGGGCAAGCCGTCGTGAGGGATGGTGCAGCGGGCGGGCTCAGCGCGAACGCTGCGCCACGCTAACGCCTATCGTCGTCACGCCAGCGCAAGTCACCGCGGTCGCGGTCGCCCCAGTCGTGCCGATGCCGGTAGCCGCGGTCCCGGTAGTCTCGGTCCCCGTCGCGATAGCCATAGTCCCGATAGCCGCGATCTCGATAGTCGTAATCGCGATAGGCGTAGTCCAGCGGCAGCACGACGCACCCGCCGAGCATGGCAGCGGTGCATAGCACGATGGTGGAGCGGATCATGGCCATTCCCCTTCGTTGATCGGTGCTGCTTCGACCCGGCGCACCGTGCTTCGTCTTGCGGGGGTTTGTAAGACTGTGTACTTGGCGGCGAAAGCGCGGTGACTTTCGCACCGCTTGGCCGCCTGTCATCCGATACATCCGGTTGCGGGTTTTCGCGCTAAGGCCGAGAACCCGATCGCTGCCGCACCTGTCCACCGCGCCGACGCATTTCAATCTGCCGCGTCCTCACGCGACAACTGCTCTTCAGGAAGCAAGAATGAACCCCGAACAGACCCGCGCCATCGTCTCCCTCTGCCTGCTCGCCGCCTTCGCCGACAAACACAAGGACGACCGCGAGCGCGAACACATCCGCCGCGTTGCCGAATCGCTGTCGGCCGACAGCGGGCTCGACCTGATGAAGCTCTACCAGGACGTGCTGCTCGGCCGCGTCAGGCTGGAGGAGGCCGCCGCCTCGCTGGACACGCCGGAGCTGCGCCAACTCGCGTTCGAGATGGCGGTGGGGGTGTGCGATGCCGACGGCGTGCATAACGCCGAGGAGACCGCCTTCCTCGACCGCCTGCGCGGCGCGCTCGGGCTCTCCGCGGCCAGCGCCGACAGCTACACGCGCCAGGCCGACGAGATCGCCAGCCTGCCGCTGGACGTCGCAGCGGCGGGCGCCGGCCCGTCGGCGGCGCCACGGCCGGCATCGGCGCCGCTGCCGCCGCAGGCACCCGGGGCCGCCCCCGGCGCGCGCGTCGCCAACCTGAGCGACGCCGAGCTCGACAAGATGATCCTCAACGCCGGGATCCTGAACGGTGCGCTGGAGCTGCTGCCGCAGTCGCTGGCGTCGATGGCGATCATCCCGCTGCAGACACGGCTGGTGTATCGCATCGGCAAGGCCTACGGCTACGAACTCGACCGCGGCCACATCACCGACTTTCTCGCCACCGTGGGCGTGGGGCTGACCTCGCAGTACGTCGAGCAGTTCGGCCGCAAGCTGATCGGCGGCCTGCTCGGCAAGATGCTGGGCAAGACCGGCCGCGCCATCGGCAGCGCCGCCACCGGCTCCGCCTTCTCCTTCGCCAGTACCTGGGCGCTGGGCCATGTGGCGAAGCGCTACTACGCCGGCGGCCGTTCGCTGAGCGGCGAGGCGCTGAAGAATTCCTTCTCCGGCCTGGTCGGCGAGGCGCGCGGTCTGCAGCAGCGCTACCTGCCCGAGATCGAGCAGCGCGCGCGCACACTGGACGTCGGCAAGCTGATGCAGGAACTGCGCGCCTGAGGCCGGCGCCCCGGGCCGGTGTCCCGCCGAACCCGGTCCGGCGGCGGGGAATGCGCTCCGCGTTCTGCGCAACTCGACCTCGCTGCGCTCGGGACTCGAGCAGTGCTCGCCCGCTCCGCGCATTCCCCGCCGCCGGACCTAGCCGCTTGCCGGCCTCTGCCTGACGGTCTCGACAAGCTCTTGCGCGATTGCCCCGGCCACCCTGACCCACTCGCCCGGCATGACGCCGGGTCGCGAATCGCGCCGCGCCGGACTACGCTTTGAGTGGCGGTGCGCAGCCCGACGACGGGGCGACACACGCCGTTCGCCGGGAGGAGCGGGATGGGATGGGTGCCGGGTTATGACTTCGACCTCTTCGTCAGCTACGCGCACATCGACGACGAACCGGACGTCGGCCAGCCGGTCGGCTGGGTCAGCACCTTCAAGGACAACCTGAAGGCCCGCCTCGACCGGCGCCTGGGCATCCGCTCCAGCATCTGGATGGACCAGCGCCTGGTCGCGGAGTCGCACCTCGGCGAACCGATCATGGCCGGCCTGCGGCAGTCCGCGGGGCTGCTGGTGGTGCTGTCGCGGGCCTACCTCAACTCCGCCTGGTGCGCGCGCGAGCGCGGCGGCTTCCTCGACGGCCTGCGGGATCGCCGCGCGCTGCGGCGGCCGGTGTTCGTCGTCGAATGCGACGACCTCGAACGCGAGCGCCTGCCCGAAGCCTTCGGCGACCTGCTCGGCGTGCGCTTCTGGCAGCGCCAGACGGACGGCGCCGCGCCCGGCCGCCTGGGCGATCCGCTGCCGACGCTGGAGGATCGCAGCTACTGGGCGCGCCTGAACGACCTGTCGTTCAAGGTGGCCGAGGGCCTGTCGCGGCTGCGCGATGTGCCGCCCGGGCACGCTGCGGCGCCCGCTGCGGAGGCCTCATCCGGCCGTCCGGCGGTGTTCCTCGCCGAAGTGGGCGACGAGCTGATGGACGAGTACGAGCGACTGCAGCGCAGCTTCGAGCAGGCCGGCCTCGTCGTGCTGCCCGAGCGCGCCTACCCGCGCAGCGATGCCGACGCCTACGCCGCGGCGATGGCCGAGGACCTGCGCCGCTGCGCGCTGTTCGTGCAACTGCTGGGCGAATACCCGGGGCGGGTGCGCGGCTGGGACGTCGCGCTGTCGGCGCTGCAGTACCGCACGGCGCAGCAGGCCGGCGTGCCGTTGCGGCGCTGGCGGCGCTTCGGACTGAACCCGGAGGACATCCGCGACGAGGTCCACCGCCAGTCGGTGTTCGCCGCCGACGTCGTCAATGAAGGCCTGGAGGTGTTCGCGGCCGGCGCGCTTCAGGCGCTGCGGCAGACCCGCCCGCCGCCCGCGCCGGCGGCGGGCGACCTGCTGGTGTTCGTCGATCACGACCGCAGCGATGCCCGCATCGCCGGCGAGCTGTGCGATTTCTTCGATGCGCAGGGGCTGGGTTTCCTGCGCCCCGAAGCGCAGGACAGCGCCGAGGCGATGCGTGCCGACCTCGAGGACAACCTGCGCCTGTGCGACGGCCTCGTCGTGGTCTACGGCAGCACGCAGCCGGTGTGGGTGCGCCAGCAGCTCAAGGAGACGCTCAAGATCAAGAGCGTGCGCGAGCGGCCGCTCGGCCGCGTGCTGCTGTGCCAGGCCGAGCCCGACGCCGACAAGCCGGACCCCGGCATCAAGCTGCCCAACCAGCGCGTCATCGACTGCCGCCGCGGCATCGACGCCAGCGCGCTGCAGGCGCTCACCGACTTCGTGCGCGACCTGCGCGGCACGGCGCCATGAACGCGAGCCCGCCCGGCGACTTCGCGTCGTCGCCCTACCCCGGCCTGCGGCCCTTCGGCGAGGACGAGGCGGAGCTCTTCTTCGGCCGCGAAGAGCAGACCGACCAGTTGCTCGACCGCCTGCAGCGCACGCGCTTCCTCGCCGTGGTCGGCCCGTCGGGCTGCGGCAAGTCCTCGCTGGTGCGCGCCGGCATGATCGCCGCGCTGCAGACCGGGCTGATGTCGGGCACCGGCGCGCACTGGCGCATCGCCCAGATGCGCCCCGGCGCGCGGCCGCTATGGCGCCTGGCGAACGCGCTGGCGGCACCGGAGGCGCTCGACATCGAGCGCCAGGGCGGCGCGACCGCGCTCGCCTTCGCCGACGCGACGCTGCGCCGCGGGCCGCGGGGCCTGGTCGAACTGCTGCAGGACCGCTGGCTGCCTGAAGATGCCAACCTGCTGCTGCTTGTCGACCAGTTCGAGGAGATCTTCCGCTTCCGCCAGGAGGGCAGCGCCGACGAGGCCGACGCCTTCGTCGCGCTGCTGCTGGCGTCCGCGGCGCAGGCCGACTTCCCGGTGTACGTGGTGCTGACGATGCGCTCGGACTTCCTTGGCGAGTGCGCGCTGTTCCACGGCCTGCCCGAGGCGATCAACGACGGCCAGTACCTGACGCCGCGCATGACGCGCGAGCAGACGCGGCGCGCCATCGTCGGCCCGGCGCGGGTGTTCGATGCCGACGTCGAGCGGGCGCTGGTGACTCAGTTGCTCAACGAGATCGGCACCGATCCCGACCAGTTGCCGCTCCTGCAGCACGCGCTGATGCGCATGTGGCAGCACCTGCAGGCCCGCCGCGGCGCAGCCGGCGGCACGCCGGTGCTGACGATGGCCGACTACGCGGCGGTCGGCTCCATCGCCCGCGCGCTGTCGGCGCACGCCGATCAGGTGTTCGACGAGCTTGACGAGCGCGACGAACTCGATGCTGCCGACCAGCGCGACGCGCGCGGCCGGCACATCGCCGAACTCATGTTCCGCCGGCTGACCCACCGCGCCACCGGCAAGCGCGACACCCGCCGCCCGGCGCGGCTGGACGACGTCGCCGCGGTGGCGGGCGTGCCGCAGCAGGCGGTGATCGCGGTGGTCGAAGCCTTCCGCCGCCCCGACCGCAGCTTCGTCACGCCGCCGGCGGGTGTTCCGCTCGCCGCCGACACGGTGCTCGACATCGGCCACGAAAGCCTGATCCGGCGCTGGGACCGGCTCAACGGCTGGGTCGATGCCGAGGCCAAGTCGGCCGACATGTACTTCCGCCTGAAGGATTCGGCGCGACGCGAGCAGGACGGCCGCGCCGCGCTGTGGCGCTCACCCGAGCTTGAGGAAGCGCTGGCCTGGCGCACCCAGGAGGCGCCGAACGCAGCCTGGGCGCTGCGCTATGGCACGGCCGACGACTTCGCGCTGGCGATGCGCTTTCTCGAGCGCAGCGCCGGGCAGCAACGCACCGAGCAGGAGCTCGCCGAACAGGCGCGGCGCGACAAGGAGGCAGCGGAACGGCAGCGCCGCGACGAACGCGAACAGTGGCTGCAGGCCCAGGTGCGCGCCGGCCGGCGCTTCCGCCTGCTGTCCTTCGCGCTCGGTGCGCTGGCCCTCGTCGCCCTCGTGCTGCTGTACGCCGCTGTCGATTCCACCCGCCGCGCCGAAGTCGAACGGCGCAACGCCGAGGCGCAGGCGGCGCTGGCACTGGCCCGCCAGCTCAACGTGTCGGCCGAGGTCGCCGCCGACGACACCATGCAGGGTCTGCAGCGCAGCCTGCTGCTGACGCTCGAGTCGCTGCGCACGCAATGGACGCCGGAAGGGCATGCGGCGCTGCTCGCCCGCATGGACCTGCTGCCCGACGCCCCGCGCCGCACCTGGCGCCTGCAGGCAGGCCGCATCGGCGCGCTGGCACCCGGTCCGGACCTGCGCTGGCTGGCCGTCGCCGCTGAGGGCGGCACCTTCGTGCTGTCGCCCGACGCCGCCAGCGCGCCACTCAAGCTGAACCCGTCGGGCCACGGCGACGTCGCCACGCTGGCCGCCAGCCCGGACGGCCAATGGCTGGCGGCGCGCTGCGACGTGGAAGTGTGCCTGTACGACACCGCGGACTGGCAGGTCGCCCGCCGCCTGCCGGTGCCGCGGCCGGCGCGCAGCTTCCTCGACTTCAGCCGGGACGGCCGCTGGCTGGCGGCAGTGAGCTTCCGGCCCCCGGTCATGAAGCTGTACGACACCGCCACCTGGCAGGAGCGCGCATCGGTCGAGATGGAAGCGGCCCCCGCCTGGGTGCTGCGCTTCGGCCTGGACGGCAAGCTCATCGCCACCTCGGGCAGCGGCCGCCTCGGCCTGTGGCGCACCGACGGCCTGCAGCCGCTGGCCTCGCTCGAGATCAGCAACTCCTGGGGAGAACCGCTCGCCTTCGCCCCCGACGGGCGCACGCTCGCGGTGCAGGGCGAAGGCAACACGCTGCAACTGGTCGAGGTCGGGACCGGCGCCGACGGCACGGCGATGCTCGTCATCGACCGCGAGCGGCGCATGCTGCGGGCGTCCTCGCGCGGCCCCGCGGTGTTCAGCACCGACGGGCGGCAGGTCGCCGTCACCCAGCCCGGCCACGACGCAGTGCGCGTCGGCGATATCGACGGCGGCCGCGAGCGCACCCGCATTCCGCGTGCCGCCGGCGCGCTCGCCTTCCTCGCCGGGGGCCGGCTGCTGGTAGGCAACCTGGACGGCACGGTGGACGAATGGCAGGCGATCGAGAAGTCGGTGCGCAGGCTGCCGCACGACGCTGCCGTGCGTGCCGTCGCCTTCGGCGCCGCCGACCGCAAACTCGCCACCGCCAGCGGCACGACGCTGCGCGTGTTCGACACGGCGAACTGGGCGGAAGCGACGCGCCTGACGCTGCCGGCCGCACCCGAAGGCCTGGCCTTCAGCCCCGATGGCCGCTGGATCGCCGCGCTCGCAGAGGACGGCCTGCGTCTGCTCGACACCACGACCGAGCCCTGGCAAACGGTCGGCCCGCTGCCGCACGAAGGCGGGATCCACACCGTCGCCTTCAGCCCCGACGTCAAGGCCGTGGCGACGACCACCGCCGCCTCGTTCTCGCGCGGCATCGGCTTCAACCGGCCCACCACGCGCCGCGTGTGGGCGCTGGCCGATGGCCGCGAACTGGGCTGGATGTTCGATGTCGAGCACGACCGCAAGGGGCCCTACGGCAGCTTCAATGCCGCGCAGGAATCGCTCGACAAGCTGGGCGCGACCTCGGGCGGCGACGGCACTCTTGCTACGCAGGCGGCAAGCTGGCCGGTGGCCTACACGGTCGACCGCGAGGCCGGCGCGCCCGACCGGCCCTGGCTCAGGTCGCTGACCGCGCGCAAGACCGCGCTCGTCAGCAGCGCCATCGAGCGCGCGGCGCGCGCGCAGGTCGGGTCGTTCTCCGACGCCGCCTTCAGCAGCGATGGTCGCTGGCTGGCGACGGCCGGCGAGGACGGCAATGTCCGGCTGTGGCACCTGGCGCCCGACGATGTCGCCGCCGACACCTGCGCCCGCCTGACGCGCAACCTGAGCTGCGGCGAGTGGCAGGAGACGCTGCCCGACAGGCCCTGGCGCAAGACCTGCCCGGCGCTGCCGGACCCGCCGGACATCGCCGACTGCCGGCCGACGCCACAAACGCGGTGAAAGCGCGGGAAGTGGGGAGGGAAGGCACAGGCGGGTGGGCAAGCACAGGCCTTGCAACCAATCCGCACGATCGTGATCGAATTTCGCTGACTAAAGAATTGATCGGGCTCGATCGACATGGAACTCACCGACCTGCGCGCGCTGGCCGACGCTCGCGCGCTGCTGGAACAACCCACGCTTGCCGCACGCCTGAGCGACTTCGTCGGCAGCCCGCTGGAAAAAGGCATGGCGCGCCTGCCGTCGGGCTGGCGCGAGCGCATCGCCACGGCCACGCACGACGCCCTCGGCCGCGCCATGGACACCGCCGCGAGGACGCTGGACGAGGCGCCACAGCCCGCCTCGCCGCGCCTGCACAAGGCGCTCGGCACGCTCAGCGGCGGCGTGGGCGGCGCCTTCGGGCTGGCAGGGCTGACGCTGGAGATTCCCGTCTCCACAGTGCTGATCATGCGTTCCATCCTCGACATCGCCCGCGCCGCAGGCGAGTCGCCCACCGATTCAGGGACGCGGCTGGCGGCGCTGGAGGTGTTCGCGCTCGGCGGCCGTGCCGATAGCGACGACGCCGCCGAATCCGGCTACTACGCGATGCGCGCGGCGCTCGCCGGCGCGGTGAGCGAAGCTGCCCGCCACCTGGCGCAGAAGGGCCTCACCCAGGAAGGCGCACCGGCGCTGGTGCGACTGGTGGCGATGGTGGCCGCGCGCTACAAGGTGCAGCTCACGCAGAAGGCGGCCGGCATGCTGGTGCCCGGCATCGGCGCCGCCGCCGGCGCGTCGATCAACCTGATGTTCATGAGCCACTTCCAGGACGTCAGCCGCGGCCACTTCACCATCCGCCGGCTGGAGCGGCGCTACGGCGCGGACGCGGTGCGGGCGGCGTATCAAGCAGGCACAGGCACGCGCGGAAGCGGCACGGGGTAGACACCGCGGGTCATTCTTGCCCCCCTCCTCCCCAGCTTCTATGTTGCGGGTATGTCCTTCCCTGCTTCCGGCACGATCGACAAGGAGCCAATCGCGGATGACTGCCCCGCCGACAAGGACGCGTCCTTCCGCCATCGCCGGCGACGCGTCCGCCGGGCGCGATCGCGGCTTCCTGGCCGGAGCGGGCAGGTTGCTGGGGAGCCGGTTCTTCTGGTTCTTGCTGCTGACCTTCGTCGCGGGGCTCGGACTGTTGCACCCGCCTGCAGTCGAGCCCTTCCCCGGCGGCACGACGCTCAACCGCCTGGCCAACGCCATCCTGGGCCACGAACTGCGCCACAAGCTCGGCGACGCGTTCATCATCGCGGCACTGCTGTCGATTCTCCTCGATCGCTACCTCAAGCACGAACTGCTGCGGGAAGCCACGAAGGACGTGCTGTCCTTCGCTGCCGGCCATAGCGTGCCGCCGAAGCTGAAGGACGTCATCGCCGCCATTCTGCGGCAGCCCTACATGCGCCATGCCTTCGAGCTCACCCTGGCACTCGAACCTCTCGGGAAGACGGCTTTCGTCCGCCTGGTGCTGAAAACACGATATTCGGTGCGCAATCTGACAGACGACAGGCAGCACTACCCATTCCAGAGTGCGATCGAGAAGTCCTACGTGGCCTTCGAGTCCAGCCGCATTCGCCGAGTGAAGGTCAGTGACGAGGCCGGCACTGCGATCGATCTCTGCGACTTCGATCTCATCCCGCAAAAGCCCGGAGAAGATGGCTACGTGCGCTTCGCGAAGGACGTAGTGCTGCCCCCGTCGAGCGAGCTGTCGGTGGAAACGGAACGCTCCACCGTCTATCCGGACAGTTATTTCTACGTCCTGGACATTCTCCAGTTCACGGAAGGCGTCACCGTAAGGGTGAGTTCGGGCGATGATTACGAGTGGAACGTCGTGTTCGGCGCGGCAGGCACCCCGCAGCGGGTTGGCCCGGTGTGGACGCATCCAGGCGCCCATCTGCCGGGCCAGTACGTCCGCATCACCTGGAACAGCAAACATCGAGGAACGGGATGAAGCCGCAGGCGGAAGATGGCAACTGGCCGAGGGCCAGTAACTGGCTGAGCGGCGACCACTTCCGCCCGCCGCTCGGGCTTCTCGGGCTCCTGGGCGTACCGCTGCGCGACGGCGCCATCACACCGGGGCGATGTGACCTTGCACCGGCCGCGTTCCGCGCCGCCCTTGCCCGCTTCAGCACCTGGGACCTGATCCACGGCTGCGACCTGCGGGACATCGCGGTGCGGGATCACGGCGACCTGCCGGTGAGCGACGCCGTGCCAGAGGACGCTGCCCCGGACATCGGCAATGCGGTGCGGGCCGCCTTGCCGGCCGCGGACGCACTTATCGTGCTGGGCGGGCACAACGGCATCACCCATCCGGCGATGTGCGGCATGACCCCGGCGCTGCGCGATTGCGGACTGCTGACCCTGGATGCCCACCTCGATCTGCGAGACCTGGCGCTCGGCCTTACCAATGGCAATCCGGTCCGTGCGCTGCTCCGCGACGGCCTGCCCGGAACCCACGTCGTCCAGATAGGCATCCAGTCCTTCGCCAACGCGCCCTTCTATGCTCACCTGGCAAGCGAGTCGGGAATCACGGTCGTCACGGTGGAGGAAGTCCGCAGGCGCGGGATCGAGCAGGTCGTGTCGAGCGCATTAGCCTCGCTTGCGGAAAGGACTTCGCACATCTACGTGGATCTGGACATGGATGTGCTGGATCGCGCCTTTGCGCCGGCGACGGCCGGATCCCGCCCAGGCGGGCTCGCCCCGTGGGAAGTGCAAGCCGCCGCGAGAATCTGCGGCGCGCACCACAAGGTACGCGTGCTCGACCTCGTCGAAGTCGATCCGAGCCGCGACGTGGCCGAGGCAACCGTTCTGGCCGGTGCATCCTGCATGCTTGCCTTCGCAGGGGGGCTGCGCAGCCGCTTTCCAGTCGGCTGATTGCCCGGTCAATCGGGAAACGCCTCCGCCGCCACCGGCGGGCTGAAGTGGAAGCCCTGCACGAAATCGCAGCCGTGGCTGGCGAGCGTGTCGAGCTGCGCCGCCGTCTCGACGCCTTCGCCGACCACGCACAGGCCCAGGCTGTGGCCGATGGAGATGATGGCGGCGGCGAGCGCGGCATCGCGCGGGTTGCGGTCGATGTCGCGCACGAACAGGCGGTCGATCTTGAGCTCGTCGATCGGGAAGCGCTTCAGGTAGCCGAGCGACGAGTAGCCGGTGCCGAAGTCGTCCAGCGCGACGCGCAGGCCCAGCAGGCGCAGTTCCTCGAGCAGCGCGATGCCCTGGCGGGTGTCGTCCATCAGGATGCTTTCGGTCAGCTCCAGCGTCAGCAGGTGCGGCGGCATGCCGGTCTCGCGCAACACGCGGCGCACCATATCGACGAAGCCGTGGTCGCGGAACTGACGCGCCGAGATGTTCACCATCATGCGGATCGGCAGGCGGCCGGCGGCACGCCAGGCGGCGTGTTGCGTGCAGGCGGTGCGCAGCACCCATTCGCCGATCGGCACGATGAGGCCGGTTTCTTCGGCGATGGGGATGAACTCCGCCGGCGACACCAGGCCGAGGTCGGGATGGCGCCAGCGCAGCAGCGCCTCGGCGGCGACGATGCGGCGCCCCTCCACGCTGATGATGGGCTGGTAGTACAGCAGCAACTCGTCGGCCGGCAGCGCACGGTGCAGCGCCGCCTCCAGCGCCAGATGCTCCAGCGAGCGCGCGTTCATCGCCGGCTGGTAGAGCTGGAAGGCATTGCGCCCCTCGTCCTTGGCGCGGTACATGGCGACGTCGGCGTTCTTGATCAGCGTGCTGGAATCCGCGCCATCGTCGGGATACAGGCTGATGCCGATGCTGCAGGTCACCACCAGCTCGCGACCGTCGACGGCGATGGGGTCGCGCAGGGCGTCCGCCATGCGCCCGGCGGCGTGAACCGCGCCGTCGGGGCCGTCGAAATCGCTCATCACGACGACGAACTCGTCGCCGCCCATGCGCGCCACCGTGTCGTCCTCGCGCAGGCAACTGCGCAGCCGCCGTGCGACTTCCACCAGCAACTGGTCGCCCACTTCGTGACCCAGGCTGTCGTTGATGCGCTTGAAGCGGTCGAGGTCGACGAACATCACCGCCACACGGCCGTGCTGGCGGCTGGCGTGCGCCAGCTCCACCTGCAGGCGGTCGTCGAGCAGCCGGCGATTGGGCAGGCCAGTGAGCGGATCGTAGTAGGCCAGGTCGCGGATGCGCTGCTCGCTTTCCTTCACTTGCGAGATGTCGCTGAACAGCGCCGCGTAGTTGGTCAGGCGCCCGTCGTGGTCGGTGATGGCGTTGATGGTGAGGAACTCGGGGAAGATCTCGCCGTTCTTGCGCCGGTTCCACACTTCGCCCTGCCAACTGCCATGGGCGTGGATGCTCGCCCACATGCGCTCGTAGAACGCCGCATTCTGCCGGCCCGAACTCAGCATCGCCGGGTTGCGGCCGATGACCTCCTCGGCGGTGTAGCCGGTCAGGTGGGTGAAGGCCGGGTTGACCGAAATGATGCGCGCCTGGTCATCGGTGATCAGGATGCCTTCGAGCGAGTTCTCGATGACCTTTTCAGCGAGGTAGAGGTTGCGCTGCGAGGTGCTCAGCGCGCGGTCGCGCTCGGCCAGCGCGCTCTGCAGCTCGTGCACATACACGAGCTCCATGCCGGTGAGGATGTCGCTGAAATTGATCAGGTCGACGAGCGCGCCATTCTCATCGACCACGCCGACGTGGCGCATGCGGCGCTCGGCCAGCAGGCTGCGCACGCGATACAGGCTGGTGCGCGCATCGACCGTCACCAGTGGCCGGCTGGCCAGCCCGCCCACCGCGCGGTCGGTGGTGCCGGCGGCCACCAGCCGGGTGACGTCGCGCTCGGTGAGGATGCCGTAGCCGTCGGCATAGGCCACCACCACCGCATCCACGCCGCCTTCGCGCATGCGCCGGGTCGCTTCGCTGAGGGGCGCCGATTCGGACAGCGGCTGCATGCTGCCCTTGATGACCGAGTCGACCTTGCGCAGCTTGAGGTAATGCTCGATGCCCTGGTTCATCACCACGTCGGTCTGCGACACGATGCCACAACGCCTGCCGCCGTCATCGGCGACGAGGTAGTGACGCAGGTGGTCCTCGCGGAAGCGCACCGCCAGCTCCTGCAGCGTGATGCTGCGCGGCACGGTGCGCACCGGGGCGCTCATCGCGCGCGAGATCGGCCGGTCGAAGGCGGACGCATCGGTGAAGTCGACCCGCAGCGCGTCACGCTCGGTCCAGATGCCCAGGACTTCGTCGCCGGCAACGACGAGGATGGAGCTGACGCGCGCCTCGTTCATCCTGCGCGCCGCCTCCCGCAGCGACACGCCGGGCGGACATTCGAGGATGTCCGGACGCACGATCTCGCCCAGCGTCAGCTCGGCATTGCCGGCCTTGCTCGACAGCGCGCTTTCGAGCTGGACAGGCAATGAGTCAGGGTCACGCATGGGCGGGAGCAAGAGCAGGAGCTGGTATCGTAGGGATGCAAAAGCGAAGGGCCGCGAGTGAAAGCACCGGCGCGACCCTTATAACGGGATGGATTTTAGAAGATGCAGCGATTTTCAACAAATATCGACGCACATGAGGACCTTGTCATTGTCGCTGAAAGACTCCTGCGCGCCGGCGCTGCGGCGCTACCCGCTCGCCATCATCGGCGCCGGCGCGCTCGGCCTGAGCTTTGCCGCACGACTGGCAGCCAGCATGCAGGTCGCGGTCGTCGCGCGCAGCGCCGCCCGCGCCGGACAATTGCGTGCGGGCGTGATGGTTGGCGATGCGCGGTTCCAGGCCGATGCGCACGCTCCCGACGCCCTGCCCGAGGCGGATTGGGTGATCGTGCTGGTGAAGGCGGCGGACACCGCGGACGCCGGTCGCCTTGCCGCCGCCATGCGCCCGCTGGGCGTGCTGTCGCTGCAGAACGGGCTCACCGGCGAGGCGTTGCGTGACGCGGTGCATGCCTCCTGGCCCGGCGAGGACAGCCCGCCGCCCCAGGTGGAGCAGGGCATCACCACCGAAGGTGCCTTCCGCGACGGCGACCGCGTCACGCCCTCCGGCGCCGGCGACACGCTGCTGCCGCCGGGCTTCGAGGCGGTCGCCGAGCTGCTTTCGCGCGCCGGGTTCCGCGCCCGCGTCGAGCCCGACATCGCCGCCGCGCGCCTGGCCAAGCTGCTGGTGAACCTGGCGATCAACCCGCTCGCGGCCTTGTTCCGGGTGCCCAACGGCGCGCTGTGCGAGCCGCCTTACCGGGTCCACCTCGACGCGCTGGTGCGCGAGGCCTGGCCAGTGCTGCACGCGGAGGGGCTGGCGCTCGACGAGGCCGCCGCCCACGCCCGCGTGGTTGCGGTAGCCCGGGCCACCGGCGCCAACCGCGCCAGCATGCTGCAGGACGTGATCGCCGGCCGGCGCACCGAGATCGACGCCATCACCGGCGTCTTCCTCGACATGGCGGCCCGCCACGGCGCCGAGGTCCCCACGCACCACGCCGTGTTCACCCTGGTGAAGCAGATCGAGGCCGGGTGACGCAGGCACAATCGTGTCTATGCTGAACGTATCGGGCGCGTCGCCGCCGCGCGGTCGCACCTCTGCGGGAGACCCTGCATGAAACCCCACGCCTTCGTCGCGATGCCCTTCGGCACCAAACCCGGACCCGACGGGCAGCCGATCGACTTCAACCGCGTGTACGACGACTACATCGCGCCGGCGCTGGCGGACGCCGGCTTCGAGGTCATCCGCGCCGACCGCGAGCAGCGCGCGGGCGACATCCGCACCGACATGTTCCAGGAACTGCTGATGTCCGACCTGGTGGTCGCCGACCTGACGCTGGACAACCCCAACGTGTGGTACGAGCTCGGCGTGCGCCATGCGCTGCGCAAGCGCGGGGTGATCCTCGTGCAGGGACCGCGGCCGACCCAGCCCTTCGACCTGTACACCGATCGCAAGCTGCACTACGCGCTGCAGGACGGTGCGCCCGATGGCGCGAGGCTGGAGGACGACCGCAAGGCGCTCGCCGCAATGGCGCGGGCGACGCTGGCCGAATGGGTGGACGAGCGCGTGAGCCCCGTCTATAGCCTGCTGCCCAATCTGCGCGAGCCCGACTGGAAGACCCTGCTGCTGACGCAGGCCAACGCCTTCAACGCCGCCTATCGCGAGTGGGCGAGCCGCACCGAGATCGCACGCCAGAAGCTGCGCCCCGGCGACATCCTGGTGCTGGCCGACGAGACGCCGACGCGCGCGCTGCGCATCGAGGCCAAGATCACCGCCGGCGAGGCGCTGCTGAAATTGCGCCATTACGACTTCGCCCTCGAGCAGTTCGAGGCGGCGCTCGAGCTCGACCCGTCGTGCAAGCGCGCGCGCGAGAAGAAGGCCGTCTGCCTGGGTCGCCTCGGCCGCTACGAGGAGGCGCGCGAATGGGTACGCCGGCTCACCGAGGACTACCCGGTCGACCCCGAGGTGTGGGCGTTGCTCGGCCGCGTCGAGAAGGACAACTGGATCCGCCGCTGGCGCCGCGAGAGCGCGTCCAGTGCCGAGCTGCGCGCGGCGGCGAGCGGCGAGGATGCCGCGCTGGCCGAGGCGATCGAGCCCTATCACAAGGCCTTCATCGCCGACCCCTCGCATCATTACTCGGGCATCAACGCGCTGACGCTCGCCCTGCTGCGCCGCCATCTCGGCGGCAAGACGAGCGCCACCGTCATCGACAACCTGATCGGCGGCGTGCTGTGGGCGGCGCTGACCGCGCAGGAACGCGACCGCAAGGACTACTGGGCGCGGGCGAGCTATGCCGAGCTCTGCCTGCTGGTGAATCCGCTCGACGCGGTGCGCGAGGAATACGGCGCCACCGTCGCCGCCGCAAACCGCGACTGGTTCGCGCTCGATTCCAGCCGCCAGACGCTCGCCCTGCTGCGCGACCTCGAGTTCCGCCCGGCGGAGACGGCCGCCGCGCTGGACATCGTCGACCGCGAGATCGCGCGCAGCACGCCGCCCTTCGAGCCGCGCCAGGTGTTCCTGTTCAGCGGCCACATGATCGACGACCCGCAGCGGCCGGTGCCGCGCTTCCCTGCCGACAAGGAAGGCATCGCCGCGCAGAAGATCGCCGCGGCGCTGGACGCGCTCGGCGCCGGCCCCGGCGACCTCGCGCTGACGCAGGGCGCCAGCGGCGGCGACACCCTGTTCCTGGAAGCCTGCCAGGCCCGCGGCCTGCGCCTGCACCTGATGCTGCCGCTGGAAGAGCCCGAGTTCATCGACCGCTCGGTGATGCCCTCCGCCGACGGCCAGAAGTGGCGCGACCGCTACTACGCGATCCGCACAGCGCTCAAGGATCCGCCGCGCATCATGCCCGCCGAGCTCGGCCCGCCGCCGAAGATCGGCCCCGACCGGCGCGCCAGCCCCTTCGAGCGCTGCAACCTGTGGCTGCTGTACACCGCGCTGGCGTGGGGCGTGGACAAGGTGCGCTTCATCTGCCTGTGGAACGGCGAAGGCGGCGACGGCCCCGGTGGCACCGCGCACATGCACCGCGAAGTGAAGCGGCGCACCGGGCGGGTGACCTGGCTGGATACGCGGACGCTGTGGTAGCGACCGGTGCGCGGCCCGACGGCACACGCCGTCAGGGCAGAAAGTCGCCGTTCGACGCCGGCAGGCGTGCGGCGCCGAAATAGTCCGCACCGAGCTCGGATCGCGCTGCCGCATCGCAACGCAGGGTCGCAAGCCGCTTGCCGCCTTGCTCGACCGCGACACCGGCGGTCTCGCCCTTGCCCTGAAGCCAGAACGAGAACACCACGTAACGGTACGGCGGACGGGTGAACTCCACCCACGCGCCGCCCCCCCCGGCCAGCGTCACGGTGCCGGCCGAGAAGACCGGCGAGCCCTCGCCCGGGCCGGGGTAGACCATCTCCGGCAGCGCCCCTGGCCTGCCGATGCGGTATTGCAGCGCGGCGGAGCCCTCGCCGCTGGCGGGCCGCTCACACAGCGCGATGTGCTTTTGCCCGCTGCGGCAGGCGAACACACTGCGCTCTCCTTCTGCACACGCGGCTGAGCTTGCCGCACCTGCAGCACCTTCCGCCGCATTTCCGCTGGCCGTTGGCGGGACACTCGCCGGCGTGGTCGGCGCTTCGACGCTCGCCGCCGTGGGGCGTGCCGGTGCGGGCGTTGGCGCATCCGCCGAGCAGGCCGGCAACCCCAGCAGCACGGCGGCGCAGACGATGCCGAGACGCAGGCGCGGCTTCAAATCAGCTTTTCCCCGCGCAGGTAGGCCGTCTGGAAATTGCCCAGGCCGTGCGTGCCGCCATTGACCTGTCGTCGCGCGCGGGCGAAGTCGCGTTCGATCAGGGCGGCCTTGATCTTCAGCTCCTTGTCCTTCAGGAAGCAGGCGAGGATCAGCCCGGCGATGGCCGCCTCGTTGGCCTTGTCCGGCTGGTTCTCCAGGTCGACGCCGATCTTCTCGCCATAGGTCCGATAGTTGCTGCGCCCGGTCAACTGGATGAAGCCGCGCCCCTTGTAGCGGGCACCATCCGGCGCGCCCCGGTTGCCTAGGTCGCGGCGATTGTCGTAAAGGTCGAAGGGGTGGCCGCCGGGCGAAGTGTTGAAGCGCGACAGGAACTCGTCGAGCGGCTTGAAGCCCGCCGATTCCGCAGCGATGGTGGCCAGCGCCATCAGGACCATGGACTTGTCGGTGAGGCCGAAGCGACGCAGGCCGTCGAGCACCGGCCCGAGATTGGCCTTGATGTTGTCGATGGGTGCGTCCGGCAGCATGCGGGCCACGATCAGCGGCGTGACCTTGTCCGCCACCGACGGCAGGGCCGCATCCTGCGTAAGACCCAGCCGCGCCAGAGTGCGCGGCCCGGCCTGGCCATCGGCCAGCAGATCGCCCTCGCTGCGCTGGAAGGCGCGCACTGCCGCATCGGTGCCGGCGCCGAAGACGCCGTCGATGCTGCCGGGCGGAAAACCCTTGTCCGCCAAGGCCTGTTGCAGCGCCCTGACGTCGTCACCCTGCATCAGCTCGCCGTCCAGAATCAGTTCAAGTGTGCGCATGAATTTGGTCTCCGGGTGGGGGGAATGGGCGGCGCGACGGCCGACGTGGCATGCCCACCGCCAGTGTGCCGGAAAGGAGAGCGACGGTGCCGGGTCGGCACCCATTCCGGTGACACCTCGCAGACACGGGCCGGGGCACACTCGCCGTCATATGCCCCGTGACGTCGCGCCCCGATGACTGCGGTCTAGCACAGGCCGCACCTATTGCAAGGCGAGGCGTCGGGCCGCAGCCCTCACTGTCGATGCGCCACACGACACCGCGACCGGCTACCATCAAGGTCCCGCCATGCTGGAGCAAGATCGCCCATGAAGCCATCCACCCGGGGCGCGCTTGCCCTGCTGCTGCTCGCCTCCCTGCCCGCCGCCGCCGACGAAGTCGGCTGTGTCACCACCACCTGGAAGCTCATCGGCGCCAATCACAAGGTCTGCGTCGATGCCTTCTCCGACCCGAAAGTGCCCGGCGTGACCTGCCATGTGAGCCAGGCTCGCACCGGCGGCGTGAAGGGTTCGTTCGGCCTGGCGCAGGACCCCTCGCAGTTCTCGCTCGCCTGCCGCCAGACCGGGCCGATCACGCTGCCGGCGAAGCTGCCCAAGGACGAGGTGGTGTTCTCGGAGGACACCTCGCTGCTGTTCAAGGAGACGCGCATCGTGCGCATGTGGGACGAGGCCCACCGCACGCTGGTGTATCTGGCGATCAGCCGCAAGATCATCGAAGGCGCGCCCGCCAACGCGATTTCCACCGTGCCGGTGATGCCGTGGGGGCCGAAATCCGCCGACGGTTCCTGAGCGCGCCCGGTGACGATCTTGGCCCGGCCACGCCGATTGGTGCATACTGCAACTATCAACCGGCGGCGCGCCTGCGCTGGCCGCCATCCCTGCACAGGACGGACCGGCCTCGATACCCAGATGAAAAAAAACGAAACGCCCTACCTGACCTACAAGCTCGATCTGATCAAGACGATCGTCATGAAGGCGGGCAACACCGCGTACAAGAAGGCATTGAACCTGGGCGTGCGCGAGCTGCGCGTGCTGCGTCTGGTGCATGACTTTCCCGGCATCACCGCCACCGATCTCGGCAACCGGCTGGTGCTGGACAAGACGCTGCTGTCGAAGAACATCTCCTTCCTCGAGAGTCGCGGCCTGATCTCGCGTTGCACCAATGCGCAGGACAACCGCCAGCAATGCCTGACGCTCACCGAGGAAGGCATGCGCGCCTGGTACGAGGGAGAACGCATCGGCCGCGGCCTGGAAACGGACATGTTCGCCGACTTCAACGAGGCGGAATGGACCCGGCTGCACCAGATGCTGGACCGCCTGCTGCTGTCCATCGACCACTGGAAGGAACGCAACAAGGCGAAGTGAGGCAGGCTTGCCGGCGCCCGTTCAGCCGCGCAAGGCTGCATGCATCGCGGCGCGGCGGCGCCGTTGCGCGCGCTGCATGACGCGGTTGGCGACCAGCACCGCGATCGACACGACCACCACGATCACCGTCGCCAGCGCATTGATCTCCGGCTTGAGGCCGTGGTGCAGGCGCGCGAACACCAGCACCGGCAGCGTCGTGCTGCCGGGGTCGGACAGCATCGCGGCAAGCACGAAGTCGTCCATCGACAGCGTGAATGCCAGCAGCCAGCCCGCCACCAGCGCCGGCGCGATCACCGGCACGGTGATGACGAAGAAGACTTTCCACGGCGGGCAGCCGAGATCCAGCGCCGCCTCTTCCAGCGCGCGGTCCATCTCGCGCAGCCGCGACTGCACCAGCACGCTGACGTAGGCCGCGCACAGCGTGGTGTGCGCCACCCAGATCGCCGTCACGCCGCGCCCGCCGAGCACCGGCTGCAGCATCGGGTGGGTGAACAGCAGCACCAGCGACAGGCCGACCACCACCTCGGGCATCACCATCGGCGCGGTCGCCATCGCGGCGAATACGCCGCTGCCCGCACCCGGCCGGAAGCGCGCCAGCACCACCGCCGCGGCCGTGCCGACGACCACCGCAGCGGTCGCCGCCAGCGCGCCCACCTGCAATGACAGGCGCACCGCCGCGCCGAGCTCGTCGTCGTGCAGCAGGGCCACATACCAGCGCAGCGACAGGCCATCGAGCTGGGTGGTGATCTCGCCGGCGGTGAAGGAGAACACCACCAGGCACAGGATGGGTATGTAAAGAAAGGCATAGACGAGCAGCAGCCAGGCGCGGGCGCCCCAGCGCCGCTCGAGCGTTGCGGCGCGCGTCATGGCCCGGCCTCGCTTGCGCCATCGCCGCGGTCGCCGTGGCGGTGGAAGACCATGATCGGCACGATCAGCAGCAGCACCATCACCACCGCCACCGCCGCCGCCATCGGCCAGTCCTGGTTGGGGCCGAAGTCGTCCCAGATGCGCCGGCCTATCATCAGCACGCCGCCACCGCCGAGCAGGTCCGGGATCACGAACTCGCCCACCGCCGGGATGAACACCATCATCGAGCCGGCGACGATGCCGCGCCAGGACAGCGGCAGCGTGATCGACACGAAGGCGGTCCACGGCCGTGCGCCGAGGTCGCGCGCCGCTTCCAGCAGGCGCATGTCCAGCTTCACCAGGTTGGCGTAAAGCGGCAGCACCATGAAGGGCAGGTAGCTGTACACCATGCCGACCAGCACCGCGCCGCTGTTGTAGAGCAGTTGCAGCGGCGCGTCGATCACGCCGAGCGCGAGCAGCGCCTGGTTGATCAGACCGGATTCGCTGCTGTCGAGCAGCCCCATCCACGCATACACGCGCAGCAGGAAGGAAGTCCAGAACGGCAGCATGACCAGCATCAGCAGGGTGTTGCGCGTGCCCTCGGCGGAGCGGGCGATGTGCCAGGCGAAGGGGTAGCCGACCAGCAGGCAGCACAGCGTGGTCAGCGCCGCGAGCAGCAGGGAGTTGCCGAAGGCGCGCAGGTACTGCAGCTCGGCGCCCGGCCTCGCCAGGTCCGCCACTTCGTCGCCGAGGCGGCGGTAGCTGCCGAGATCGGGGTTGAAAGCGGGAGGGAGGGCCGGCTGGCCTTCCGCCTGCGGCTGCGAGAAGGGCGACACGTAGGGCGGCACCGCCAGATCCGGCGTCGACAGGCTGACGTTGACGATCAGCACGAAGGGCAGCAGGAAAAACAGCAGCAGCCAGGCCCAGGGCAGGCAGGCGACCCAGAAGCGCCCACGCAACAGGAAGAAGGGGCGCCGCGGCGGAGCAGGAGCCGGCGCTGCAGGCTCGGCGCTCATCGCGTCAGCACCACGCCGTCGGGCGCCAGCCACCACGCCCACACCCGCTCGCCGCGCGCCGGCGCGCTCGCCTCGCCCCAGTGCGCGCTGGGCACGCTGGCGATCATGCGGCGCCCGCCTCCCCCCAGGCGCAGGTGGTAGACGGAATGGCTGCCGAGATAGGCGATCTCGTCCACTTCGCCCTGCGCCGCGTTGATCGGCACATTGCCATTGACCGCTGCGGGCGGCTGGCGGCCCAACACGACGCGCTCCGGCCGGACCGACAGCCAGACTTCGGTACCCGGCGCCGGCATGGCTTCGGCAGCGATCGCCAGCGGGGCCGGGAAATCACTGCCATTGAGCCGCCCACCCTCGAGGCGGCCGTGGAACAGGTTGGTCTCGCCGATGAACTCGGCGGTGAAGCGGCAACTGGGGTGCTCGTAGATCTCGTCGGGTGTGCCGACCTGCAGCAGCACGCCCTCGGACATGACGCCGATGCGGCTGGCCATGGTCATCGCCTCTTCCTGGTCGTGGGTGACGAGGATGCAGGTGACACCGACGCGGCGGATCAGGCTGACCAGTTCGAGCTGGGTGTGCTGGCGGATCTTCTTGTCCAGCGCGGCGAGCGGCTCGTCGAGCAGCAGCAGCTTGGGCTCCTTCGCCAGGCTGCGCGCGAGCGCCACGCGCTGCTGCTGGCCGCCGGAGAGCTCGTGGGGCTTGCGCGCGGCGTAGCGCTGCAGTTGCACCAGCTCCAGCATTTCGGCGACGCGCGCGTCGATCTGCGCGCGCGTGAGGCGCGGCCGTTCCTGGCGCAAGCCGAAGGCGACGTTGCCGGCGACGCTCATGTGCGGGAACAGCGCGTAGGACTGGAACATCATGTTGGTCGGCCGGCGGAAGGCGGGCACCTCGGCGAGGTCTTCGCCGTCGAGCACGATGCGCCCTGCCGTGGGCCGCTCGAGGCCGGCGATCATGCGCAGCAGGGTGGATTTGCCGCAGCCCGAGCTGCCGAGCAGGGCGAAGATCTCGCGCCGGCGCACGCCGAGGGTGACGTTGTCGACGGCGAGCGCGTCGTCGAAGCGCTTGCTGATGCCTTCGATGCGCAGGTAGTCGGGTTCGGCTGGGAAATGAGGTGCGGAATCGGTGCGCGCACTCATGGCTGGCTCGGCCCTAGCGCGCGTTTTTGAAGCGCCCCAGCGCCTGCGTCATGTCGCGCTGCACGTCCTTGGCGAGCACCGGTTTGGGGTGCAGCTTGCGCTTGAGGTCGTCAGGGACGTTGATCATCGGGTCGTCGGTGAGCGCCTTCGACATCAGCGGCAGCGCGGCGCGGTTGGCGCTGAGGTAGAAGGTTTCGTTGGAGATCTGCGCGATGGTGGCGGGGTCGAGCATGGCGTTGATCCAGGTGTGGGCGTTGCCGGCGTGCGGAGCATCACGCGGGATGGCCATGACGTCCACCGACATCATGGCGCCAGCCTTGGGGATCAGGTAGCGGATGTGCGCGCCGGTGCCGGATTCCACCGCGCGGCGGGCGGCGATCATGGCGTCGCCGGAGAACATCATGGCCGCGCACAGGCTGCCCTTGGCCATCTGGTCGATGGGGGCGGTGATGAAGGTGCGGATGTGGCTGCGCACCGGCTGGATGCGGTCGATGGCGGCGCGGATGTCGGCGGGGTCCATCCGGGTGGTGTCCTTGCCGGCGTAGATCATGGCGGCGGGGATGACGTCGCTGGCTTCGTCCATCAGGGCGATGCCGCAGCTTTCGAGGCGGGCGGCGGTGGCGGGGTCGAAGAGGAGGTCCCAGGCGTTGTCGGGGAGCTTGCCGCCGAGGGCTTTCTCGACCTTGTCGAGGTTGATGGCGACGCCGGTGGTGTACCACATGTAGGGGACGAGGTAGCGGTTGCCGGGGTCGGCGGTTTCGATGGCCTTGAGGATGAGGGGGTCGAGGTTCTTGAAGTTGGGCAGGTGGGTCTTGTCGAGGGGCTGGAAGATGCCGGCCTGGATCTGTTTGCCGGCGTATTCGACGCTGGGGTAGACGACGTCGTAGCCGCTCTGGCCGGTGAGCAGCTTGCCCTGCAGGGTGGCGTTGCTGTCGTAGAGGTCGTACTTGACGGCGATGCCGGTGGCTTTCTGGAACGCAGGGATGGTGTCGCGGGCGATGTAGTCGTTCCAGTTGTAGATGTTGAGCTGGGGGGCTTCGGCCCGAATCGCTGGACTCGACAGCAAAAGGATCGTCACCGTCAGCACCCGGATCATCGCTCGCACTTTCTTCATGGCGCATCTCCTTCGCGCGCGCTTGCTGAAGCGCAGGCTCTAAGGGGTCTCAGCCCGAATGCCCTTGCGCTCAACCCGCCGGAGACGGCACCGGGCTTCGTTCCGTCGGGCGGCGGAACTCGCCCTCGCTACGCTCGGTGCTCGGACAGTCCTCGCCCGCTCCACGAAGCCCGGTGCCGTCTCCGGCTAGCCATTGTCGTGCCCATCGGACGGCGGCTACGAGGTTGCTCAGGGCAGTTGGTGAAGGCGCCTCCCCCAGTTCCCACTGACTCCCTCGTATGCCCAGCAGCCACGCGGGTGGGGGGGCGCCGTCCTGCGTGTCGGCGTAGACCTGCAGGATAGCCTCGGGGGTCATCGCGTGCGTGGTGAAGCTGGCGTCGCGCTGCGGGGCGATGCGACGGACGCTGAACGGAACGTCCGCTGCCATCGACGCGTCGACGAACAGCACGCGGGTGCGGCCGACGAGGTCGAGCGCGTGTTCGACCTGGAGCTGGAAGTCGGTGAGGCATTCGACGCCGGGGAACTGCAGCGCGTCGATTTCGTCGGCGAAGAGCGGGCCGAGGGCATCATCACCGCGGCTGGGGTTGCCCCAGGAGAAGACCAGCGTGTCGGGTTTCATGGGGGCGTCCGGAGGTGGACCGGTGGGCGCCGCGGGATTAGGCAGCGCCCACCGGGGTGGTGGGTCAGTGCTTGTACTTGCGGTCGAGTTCCTGGCCTTCGGCGTCCACCAGCGTCACTTCCAGCGGCATCTTGCCGAGCGCGTGGGTGGCGCAGGACAGGCAGGGGTCGTAGGCGCGGATGGCGACTTCGATGTGGTTGAGCAGGCCTTCGGTGATTTCCTTGCCGTCGAGGTATTGCCTGGCGACCTCGCGCACCGCGGTGTTCATCGCCTGGTTGTTGTTGGTGGTGGAGACGATGAGGTTGGCCATCGTCACCAGATCGTCGTCATCCACCTGGTAGTGGTGGAACAGGGTGCCGCGCGGCGCCTCGATGACGCCGACGCCTTCACGGCGGCGCTCGCCGGTCACCACGAGGTCGCTGCCTTCGATGTCGTCGTCGTGCAGCAGCGCCTTGATGGTTTCGGCGGCGAACAGCATCTCGATCATGCGCGCCCAGTGGAAGCCCAGCGTGGCGTGCATCGGCTTGCCGCCGGCGTAGGCGACGAACTCGCGGCGCTCGTGCTCGGCGAAGGGGGTGGGGATGCTGTCGCAGTTCTGCACGCGGGCGAGCGGGCCGACCTTGTACCAGCCCTGCTCCGGGCCCATGGAGGTGAAGTAGGGGAACTTCATGTAGCTCCAGGGCTTCACTTCCTCGGTGATCAGGGTGTCGTAGGTCTGGTAGTCGACGTGGTCGAACAGGATGTTGCCGGCGGCGTCCTTGGCCCGCAGCACGCCGTGGTAGAGGTCGAGGCTGCCGTCGGGCGCGACCATGCCCATGAAGTTGGACGGGAAGTTGCCGAAGCTGTCGTACAGCGCCGGGTTCTGCTCGTGCAGTTCGCGGATGATCTTCACCGCGTCGCGGCTCCAGGCGATCATCTGGTAGGCATCCTTCAGCAGCTCGGCGCGCTCGCCGCCGGTCAGCGACTTGTTGACGCCGCCGGGGATGGAGCCGGTGCCGTGCACGCGCTTGCCGGCGGTGTGGCGGATCACTTCCTGGCCGTACTTGCGCAGCAGGATGCCCTTCTTGGCGATGTCGGGGTATTTCGCGGCGACGCCGACGATGTTGCGCTGGGCCACTTCCGAGTCGAAGCCGAACAGCAGGTCGGGCGAGGACAGGTGGAAGAAGTGCAGCGCGTGCGACTGCAGGATCTGGCCGTAGTGCATCAGGCGGCGCATCTTTTCGGCGGTGGGCGTCGGGCGGTCGGCGCCGACGATGACGTCCAGCGCCTTGCTCGCTGCGAGGTGGTGCGACACCGGGCAGATGCCGCACAGGCGCTGCACCATGACCGGCAGCTCCCAGTACGGCCGGCCCTGGACGAAGCGTTCGAAGCCGCGGAACTCGACGATGTGCAGGCGCACCTGGTGCACCTTGTTGTGCTCGTCGAGCAGGATCGTGACCTTGCCGTGGCCTTCGACGCGGGACACGGGGTCGATGGCGACGCGGCGCAGATTGTCGCTGGCGACGGTGGCGGTTTCGAGTTCGAAGCTCATTGCATCAGTCCTTCGCAGTATGGCGATCGTTTGGCAACCGGATTCTGTAGGAGCGCGCTTGAGCGCGACCGGTCCCGACGAATCGCGGTCAAGCCCGCTCCTACACCACCCGTCCACCTCGTCGGAGCGCGATCCCGCAGGGCGTGGCGTGATGCTCAGTCATAGTGCAGCAGTCCATGGCCCAACGCGGGCTCCCTGCCCTCGATCAACTGGGTGAGGAAGACCCAGATCGCGTCGCCCGAGGGCGGGCAGCCGGGCAGGAAGTAGTCGATCTTCACCACCTCGTGCACCGGATGCACCTGGTTCAGCGGCAGCGGCAGCTCGGGGTCGTTGGGGATCTGGCTGCCTTCGGCCAGGCCATGACCGGTGCGGTAGACCTGCTGCAGGATGTCGGCGATCTGCAGGTGGTTGCGCTGCGCCGGCAGGCCGCCATTCACGGCGCAGGCGCCGAGCGCGATCAGCACCTTGCAGTTGGCGCGGAATTCGCGCAGCACGTGCACGTTCTCGGCGTTGCACACTCCGCCTTCGATCAGGCCGATGTCGCAGGCGCCGCAGTGCTTGATGTCGGTGATCGGCGAGCGATCGAACTCGACCAGTTCGAGCAGCGGCAGGATGCGCTCGTCGATGTCGAGGAAGGACATGTGGCAGCCGAAGCAGCCGGCCAGCGACACGGTGGCGACTTTCAATTTGCGCGGCGTCGTGCCCACGGCCGCGTCCTGGGTTGCGGTGCTCATCACCCGGTCTCCTTGACCCCATCGGCGACCTTGCCGACCGCCTTCTCGCTGATCGGCTTCTCGTCGTAGTCGCGCTGCCCGATCGGCACCGTGAAGCCGACCCGCTTCTTCAGGATCACGCCCACCGGACACACCTCGGCGGCGCGGTCGGTGACGGCAAAGTCGGTGTCGGCCAGGCGACCGCTCTCGCTGTTGACGATGAGGTGCGACTTCGCGCCGCGTCCCGACAGCGCGAACACGTCCTTGCCGTCGACTTCGCGGCTGGCGCGCACGCACAGCTCGCACATGATGCAGCGGTTGAAATCGAGCAGCACGTCGGGGTGGGAGGCATCCACCGCGCGGTCGGGATAGAAGTGGTCGAAGTGCGGGCTCAGCATGCCCATTTCGTAGGCGGTGGCCTGCAGCACACAGTTGCCGCTCTTCTCGCACGAGGGGCAGAAGTGGTTACCCTCGACGAACAGCAGTTGCAGCAGCGTGCGGCGCTTGGCGGTCAGCTCTTCGGTCCTGTTGTCGACTTCCTGGCCGGCCGCCGCGCGGGTGGTGCAGGCGGTGGCGAAGCGGCCGCCGATCTTCACCGTGCACAGCTTGCACGAGCCATGCGCGGTGAAATCCGGATGCCAGCACAGGTGCGGGATGTACTTGCCGGCTGCGGCGGCGGCCTGCATCACGGTCTGGCCCGGGGTGAAGGGGACGTCCTCGCCGTCGAGCAGAAAGCTGTTGTTCATGGCTGGGCCTCGCTCGGATGTTCGCCGGCTTGGGCGCTGAGGTTGTCGGTGAGGTGCGCGCCGGGATCGTCGCGGCCGGTCATGCGCCGCGCCTGCGACAGCGCCGCGTCGAGATCGAAGCCAGGCTCGTAGTCGGGCGAATGCAGGCGGCGGTCGAAGGCCGGGCGGAACTTGGCGAGCATGTCGCGCAGCGCGATCGTCGCGGTGTTACCCAGGCCGCAGTGGCTGGCGCCCTGCATCAGGCGATGCATCTTCTCCATCTCGTCGAGGTCGTAGGGCGAGCCATGGTCGTTGGCCAGCTTGTCCAGCAGCCGCGCATTGACCGCGGTGCCCACCCGGCACGGCGTGCAGAAGCCGCAGCTCTCGTGGGCGAAGAAGTGGGCAAAGTTGCGCGCCACCTCGAACATGTCGCGCGAGCGGTCGAACACCATGATGGAGCCGCCGGTGGGCACGTCTTCGAAGGCGATGTGGCGACCGAACTCGTCGGCCGCCAGGCAGGAGCCCGCCGCGCCGGCGGTGGTGACCGCCTGGGTGTCGTTCGCGCCGGCGGCTGCGAGCACTTCCGCGACCGTGACGCCGAAGGGGAATTCGTAGATGCCGGGCCGTTCGACATCGCCCGATACCGACAGCAGCTTGGTGCCGGTGGAGGCCGGCGTGCCGATGGCGCGGAACCATTCGCCGCCCTTCACCGCGATCAGCGCGGCCAGCGCCAGCGTCTCGACGTTGTTCACCGTGGTGGGCTGGCCAAGGTAGCCATGCGTGACCGGGAACGGCGGGCGGATGCGCGGCTTGCCCGGCTTGCCTTCGAGCGACTCGATCAGGGCCGACTCCTCGCCGCAGATGTAGGCGCCGGCGCCGAGGTGGATCTCGATATCGAAGGTGAAGCCGCGGCCGAGGATGTTGCGCCCCAGCAATCCCGCCTCGCGCCGCTGCGCCAGCCGCGTTTCCAGGCGGTCGAGCAGGTAGCGGTATTCGCCGCGCAGGTAGATGAAGCCCTTGCTCGCGCCGATGGCGAAGCCGGCGATGCACATGCCGTCGACCACCATGTCGAAATAGGAGCTGAGAAGCACGCGGTCCTTGAAGGTGCCGGGCTCGCCCTCGTCGGCGTTGCAGATCACGTAGTGTGCGTCGCCCCAGGCGTCGCGGCATGAGCGCCACTTGATGTCGCTGCCGAAACCCGCGCCGCCACGGCCGCGCAAGGCGGAACGCTCGATCTGGCCGAGCAGGCCGGCCGGACCGCGGTCCAGCGCCGCGGCCAGCGCCTCGCCCGGCGCCAGACCGTGGTCGAGCAGCACATCGCGGCGGCGGATGTTGTCTTCGACATGAAACCAGTCCGACGGCCAGTCGCCCACGGGCACGCGGCGGCGGATCAGGTGCGCCATCTCGTCGATGCGCTCGGGCGTTAGCCGGGTGATGGTGCGATAGTTGGCGAGCAGCGCCGGCCCCTGGTCGCACATGCCGGTGCAGGAGGTGGTGTCGACACTGACCAGGCCGTCCTCCGATGCCTGGCCCGGCTCCAGCCACAGCTTGTGGCACAGCGAGCGCATCAGGTCCTGGTTGCCCAGCATGCGGTCGGTGATGTTGTCCGAGAACAGGACGCGGTACTCGCCCAGCGGTCGCGTATGGAAGAAGCTGTAGAAGTTCGCGGTGCTTTCCACTTGCGCCCGTGGCCAGCCGATGCCTTCGGCGATCGCGCTGAGGGTCGCGGGGGACAGCCAGCCTTCCACGTCCTGCACCTCGCGCAGGATCTGCACGAGACGGGTGCCGTCGCGCCCATGCCGGTCGAGTATGGTTGCGATTTTCGCTGCTGCCACGCTGTCCTCCTGTGAACCAGGGATGCGCAGGGAATCGTGCATCGACTTGACCGCCATTTTGCCGCGCTGCGACATGGAATTACAATGATCCCGGCGGAATTGCTGCCAGGCTTGTGACCTGCATCAACTGGAGCGTCGACACGGAGGCTTGCCATGCATGAGCTGTCGCTGGCCGAGAGCGCGATCGCGCTGATCGAGGACGCGGGCAGGCGCGAGTCCTTTCACCGCGTGCGCGTGGTACGCATGGAAATCGGCGCGCTGTCCTGCGTGGAGCCGGAGGCGCTGCGCTTCGCCTTCGAATCAGCCAGCCACGGCTCCTGCGCGGAAGGCGCGCGCCTCGACATCCTGCCGATACCGGGCGAAGGGGAATGCGCGGCCTGCGGCATCCGCGCAGAGATGGAGACCGCCTACGACCTGTGCCCGCAGTGCGAGTCGCGCCCGCTCAAGGTGGTGCGCGGCACGGAAATGCGGGTCAAGGACCTGGACGTCGAATAATCGGGAGCACGAGGCATGTGTACCACCTGCGGTTGCGGCAGCGACGGCGCCACCATCGATCATCACCACGCCGGCCATCCTTACGTGGCGCGGCGTCGCGGCATTGCCGCGCCTGCCGCCGCGGCAGCACCCGGGGCCGAGACCGGGCCCGGCCGCACTGCGGATGCGGCGGAATCGGCCGTCGCCGCGTCGGCCGCCGCCCATCTGCGCCAAGTGTCGATCGAGCAGGATCTCCTCGCCCGCAACGATGCCGAGGCCGTCGCAAACCGCCGTGCTTTCGCCGAGGCCGGCGTGTTCGCGCTGAATCTGGTCTCCAGCCCCGGTTCGGGCAAGACCACGCTGCTGGTGAAGACCATCGAGCGCCTGGCCGGACGTGTCCCGGTGGCGGTGATCGAAGGCGACCAGCAGACCAGCAACGACGCCGAGCGCATCCGCGCCACTGGCGCACCGGCCACCCAGATCAACACCGGCAAGGGCTGCCACCTGGATGCGCGCATGGTGGGCGACGCGACGGCCAGCCTGCCGTTGGCGCGCGGCGGCCTGCTGATGATCGAGAACGTCGGCAACCTGGTGTGCCCGGCCGCCTTCGACCTCGGCGAGGCGCACAAGGTGGTGATCCTGTCGGTGACCGAAGGCGAGGACAAGCCGCTGAAGTACCCGGACATGTTCCGCGCCGCCGACCTGATGCTGCTCAACAAGTGCGACCTGCTGCCCTACCTGCAGTTCGACGTCGAGCAGGCCGAAGCCTATGCGCGCCGCGTGAATCCGGACATCCGCATCATCCGCGTGTCGGCCACCAGCGGGCTGGGCATGGACGAATGGATGGAGTGGCTTGCCGCGGGCGCTTCGGCTTGCGACGCTGCTGCGCCCGCGTTGGAGCAGGTGTGAGGGCGAGAGCTACGCCATTTCCTCCTGTCGAAGCGTTCGCAAGATGGATCGCCTGGCGAGGTGATCGTATGAGTGCCATGAATCCGGTCTGGGGGCGGGGGATGCGCTCCGCGTCCTGCGCAACTCGACCTCGCTTCGCTCGGGACTCGAACAGTGCTCGTCCGCTCCGCGCATCCCCCGCCCCCAGCCCTGCCACTTCGAGGACTTCCGACAGGCTCAGAAGCCCTGCGTCTGATTTCGGTGTGCGGCGATGAACACGGTTGACGCAATCGAGCACCGCCTCCCGCTGCCGCCCGGCCCACCGGTGCTGACCGTGGGCGCGTGGTTCAAGAACACGGTGTGTGCGGCGGTCGGTGACGTGGCCGCGATCTCGCGCACCGTGGGCGACCTCGACGGCGTGGACGCCTGTCTCGCACATGAGCGCACGGTGCGCGAACTGCTCGCCTGGCTGGCGGATGCCGGCGCCCAACCAGCGGCGATCGCGCACGACCTGCACCCCGACTTCCACTCCACCCGCTTCGCCGCCGAGCTGGCGGCCGAGCTCGGCGTGCCGCTGCAGCCGGTACAGCACCACCATGCCCACATTGCCGCAGTGTGCGCGGAGCACGGCCACGACGGTCCGGTGCTGGGCCTGGCGCTCGATGGCGTCGGCCTGGGCACGGACGGCACCGCCTGGGGCGGCGAGCTGCTGAAAGCCGACGGCGCCAGTTTTGAACGGATCGGCCATCTGCGCCCGCTCGCCCTGCCGGGCGGCGACAAGGCCGCGCGCGAACCCTGGCGCATGGCGGCTTCGGCGCTGCATGCGCTCGGGCGCGGCGACGAGATTGCGACACGCTTTTCCATCCTGCCAGCCGCCGCGGGGCTGGCGCGCATGCTGGATGCCGGGCTGCGCTGCCCGCCGACTTCGAGCATGGGCCGGGTGTTCGACGCCGCCGCCGGCCTGCTCGGCCTGTGCACGGTGATGTCGTTCGAGGCCGAGGCGGCGATCACGCTGGAGCAGTCGGCCACCCGCCACGGGCCGGTCGAGCCGCTGGCCGGCGGCTGGCGCCTCATCGATGACACGTCCGGGGTGCTGCGCCTGGACCTGCTGCCGCTGCTCGACGCCCTGGCCGCGTCCGCCTTCATCGCCGAACCGGGCCGCGGCGCCGCGCTGTTCCATGTCACGCTGGGCGCGGCGCTGGCCGACTGGCTGCAGCGTGCAGCGCAGCGCCACCAACTCGACACCGTCGCCGTCGGCGGCGGCTGCCTGTTCAACAAGCTGCTGGCCGCCGACCTGCGCCGCCGCTGCGCCGCGGCCGGCCTGCGCCTGCTCGAACCGCGCGCCCTGCTGCCGGGCGACACCACGATCGCGTATGGCCAGGCGGCCGTGGCGCGACGCCTGCTGGAGAGAACCTGACATGTGCCTGGCCATTCCCGCCCGGGTGGTGGAACTGTGTGACGGCGACGAGGCTATCGTCGACCTCGACGGCGTGCGCAAGCGCATCTCGCTGGCGATGGTCGAAGACGTCGCGCTGGGCGACTACGTGATCGTGCATGTCGGCTTCGCGCTGCAGAAGCTCGATGTCGAGGAGGCCGAGGCCACGCTGGCGCTGTTCCGCGACATCGCGGCGCAGCAGGCCGGCGACGCCGCGGCGCAGCCTTCGTGAAGCCTCTGCAATGACGTATTCGGAATGACGCATTCGGAATGAAATACGTCGACGACTTCCGCGATGGCGACGTGGCGCGCGCACTCGGCGCCGCCATCCACGCCGAGGTGCAGCCCGGCCGCGAATACCGCCTGATGGAATTCTGCGGCGGCCACACGCATGCCATCTCGCGCTACGGCATCGCCGACCTGCTGCCGCCGCAAGTGCGGCTGATCCACGGCCCCGGCTGCCCGGTGTGCGTGCTGCCGATCGGCCGCATCGACCAGGCGATCCGGCTCGCGCTGGAGCACCGCGCCATTCTGTGCAGCTACGGCGACACGCTGCGCGTGCCCGCCTCCGACAAGCTGTCGCTGCTGCGCGCCAAGGGCCGCGGCGCCGACGTGCGCATGGTGTATTCGCCGCTCGACGCGCTGCAGGTCGCACGCGCCAACCCGGGGCGCGAGGTGGTGTTCCTCGCCATCGGCTTCGAGACCACCACGCCGCCCACCGCGGTGGCGGTGAAGCAGGCACAGGCCGAGGGGCTCGCTAACTTCTCGCTGCTGTGCAACCACGTGCTGACGCCGGCGGCGATGCACGCCATCCTCGCCGCGCCGCAAGGGGTGCAGCTCGACGGCTTCGTCGGCCCGGCGCACGTGTCCACCGTGATCGGCAGTGCGCCCTACGGGCCTTTCGCGCGCGACTACGGCAAGCCGGTGGTGATCGCCGGCTTCGAGCCGCTGGACGTGATGCGCGCCATCCAGATGCTGATCCGCCAGATCAACGACGGCCGCGCCGAGGTCGAGAACGAATTCACCCGCGCGGTGACGCCCGGGGGCAACCGCAAGGCACAGGCGCTGGTGGCCGAGGTGTTCGAGCTGCGCGAAACCTTCGAATGGCGCGGCCTGGGCACGGTCCCGGCGAGCGCGCTGAAGCTGCGGGCAGAATTCGCCGCGTTCGACGCCGAGGCGCGCTTCGGCGTGCCCTACGCCGCAGTGCCCGACCACAAGGCCTGCGAATGCGCCGCCATCCTGCGCGGCGAGAAGCGGCCAGAGCAATGCCGCATCTTCGGCACCGCCTGCACGCCGGACAACCCGGTCGGCTCATGCATGGTGTCGTCCGAAGGCGCCTGCGCGGCGCATTACACCTATGGCCGCTTCCGCGAAGCGGCGCCTGCCACCACGACTTCCGCATGAAATCTGCTCATTCCCGCCCGCTGGACCTGAAGCACGGCCACGTCGACCTGTCGCATGGCGCTGGCGGCCGCGCCATGGCGCAACTGATCGAAGACCTGTTCGCGCGCGAACTGGGCAATGAATTCCTCGCCCAGGGCGACGACGGCGCACGCCTGCCGGCCTGCGCCGGGCCGCTGGTGATGGCGACCGACGCGCACGTGGTGTCGCCGCTGTTCTTCCCCGGTGGCGACATTGGCTGCCTGTCGGTGCATGGCACGATCAACGATGTGGCGGTGATGGGCGCGCGGCCGCTCTACCTGGCGGCGAGCTTCGTGCTGGAGGAAGGCCTGCCGCTGGCCGACCTGACGCGCATCGTGTCGTCCATGGCCGCGGCCGCACGCGAGGCCGGCGTGCCGGTGGTGACCGGCGACACCAAGGTGGTCGAGCGCGGCAAGGCCGATGGCGTGTTCATCACCACCACCGGCGTGGGCGTGCGCCTCGACGGCGTCGACGTGTCGGGCGCCAACGCGCGCCCGGGCGACGCGGTGCTGGTGTCCGGCCCGCTCGGCGACCACGGCATGGCGATCATGTCGGTGCGCGAGAACCTCGCCTTCGACTCCCCCATCGTGTCCGACACCGCCGCGCTGCACGGCCTCGTCGCCGACCTGCTCGCCGCCGTGCCCGACACCCGCGTGCTGCGCGACCCCACCCGCGGCGGCCTCGCCGCCACGCTGAACGAGATCGCCCAACAGTCCGGCGTCGGCATCGTGCTCGACGAAGCCGCCATCCCGGTGCGCCCGGCGGTGGCCGCCGCCTGCGAACTGCTCGGCCTCGACCCGCTCGACATCGCCAACGAAGGCCGGCTGATCGTCGTCTGCCCGGCAACGAATGCCGAGCGCACCCTGACCGCGCTGCGCGCCCACCCGCTCGGCCAGGAGGCCGCGCGCATCGGCGAAGTCATCGCCGACGACCGCCGCTTCGTGCAGATGAAGACCCGCTTCGGCGGCCGGCGCATGGTCGACTGGCTGGCAGGCGACGCGCTGCCGCGGATCTGCTGATCCCGACGCCATCGATCAGACTGACAAACTGGACATATTGGACATTCACATCTCGGACTCTATACTGGACACCAGACACGGAGCCCGAAGCCATGAACACGCCACTGATAACCCAGCGATACAAGGCCGCATCTTCCGCTTCACGCAAGGAGCGGGCGACGACGGGGCCCGTCACGCGAGGGTTTCTCCCCGTCTGGACGCCCCGCCCCTCCTTCAACGTCTCTCGCGGCCCGCTCGGCATCCGCCTGATCTCGATGAGCCTGGCAAAAAAGAACCTCGCCGAACCGGCTCCGGAGCCGCGCGCCGAGGATGAGTTGCAGCTCGCTTTCGAGCGCATGATCGAACCCTTGCGCGCTGCCTTCGAGCAATTGCCGCTGCAGGACTACCGCCGGCTCAAGGAGGCCGAGCCGCTGGACGCCTGCATGACCTTGCTGCAGCGTGCGGCGCGGGCCAACGCCCAACCCCGGCTCGCGCGCAACCTGCGTGCCTTTGAAGCGCGTGAGGCGCTCACCCGAGAAGCCGGCGGCATCATCACGCCATCGGAGCTGGCACAGAAACTGGGCAAGTCGCGGCAGACGGTGAAGGACTGGGGTGACGCCTACAAGATCCTGTGGGTCGACAACAACGGCACACGTGCTTACCCGCGCTGCCAGTTCGATGCCCATGGGCAGTTGCTGCCCGGACTCGACCGTTTCCTGCAGACGCTCGCCCGCATCGGCATCACTGGCTGGATGGCGCTCGAGACCCTGCTTGGCGTCGACCCGAAATATGCAGCGTCGCCTCTGGAGCTGCTGCAGCAAGGCCGCATCGATGACGCCCTCACTTGCGCGAGCGCCTTGGGTGACTCGGGGGCTGCATGATCGTCGAGGGTATCGACCTGCCGAACCGACTGTTGACCGAGGAAAGTCCAGTCGCCCTGTACCGTATTCACGACAAGGATTACAGCCCGCTCTTCTTCGGCCGGACCGGAAACTATCGATTCGACGCACCAGATCAAGGCTATGGGGTGCTCTATGCAGCAAGCACGCCCGAGGGCGCCTTCGTCGAAGCAATCCTGCGCCAGCGCACGGGGCGCGCCGTCAGGACCATCAGCCGTGGCTACCTGGCGACCCGCAAGCTCTCGATCCTTTTCCTCGACGCTCCGGCCACCCTGGCCAAGCTGCGTGACAACGGCCTGGCCGCCAATCACGCCAACAGCGAGATTTCCTGGATCGAGCCCTATTTTGCCAGCCAGCTCTTCTCGCGAGCCGTCCACCAGCATCCGGATCAGGTATCGGGACTCTCGTACCGCTGCCGGCACGACAACGAGCAAATCGCCTGGGCCTTCTTCGAACGCTCGCAATCGCTTTTCGCTCGACACGACACCCCCACCGAAACACTGGATCTGGATGATGACTGGCTCGAGAGCCTCGAGGATCGCTAGCAGATTGTCATCGACTGACCTTCCTCTGACGAAACCGGCGGTCGCGACTCCATGCGCCGCCGCAGACCGCACCAACCAATAGCAAGCTTCACTCCATTGACTCCCGAATTGCCCGCCACCTCTCCTCGCCGCCACACTCTGGCGGCCGTGCTGCTGTTTGCGATGACCGTGCTCGCCGCGCTGGCCGGCACGGGGCACGGCCCGCCGGTGTGGACGGCCGGCGTGGCGGCCTGGGGGGCGGGCGCGTTGCTGTGGCCGCAGCTTGCGCGGCCGCAGAAGCGCCAGGCGCTGCTGCTGGCCGGCGCGGGTCTGGTCGCGTTCGGCGTCGCGCTGGCGCGCGGCGGGCGGCCGAGCCTGATGGGGCTGCTGACGCAGAACACCGCGCTGCTGGGCATGCTGGCGGCGGTGAGCTTCCTGCGCCTGCTGCGCACGCCCGAAGCCGGCAGCGACGGCCTGCCACGGGGCCGCGGCGCGCTGTGGCGCACGCTGGGCGCGGTGCATGTGCTGGGCGCGGTGATCAACCTGTCGGCGGTCTTCATCATGGCCGACCGCATCGGCCCGGACGGCAAGCCCCGAAGGGACCAGGCGGCGGCGCTGGTGCGCGCCTTCCTCGCCGCGGCGCTGTGGTCGCCTTTCTTCGCCGCCACCGCAGTGGCGCTGACCTATGCACCCGGCGCCAGTCCGCTCGGCCTGGCTGCAGCCGGCCTGGCGCTGGCGGTGGTGCTGCTGACGCTGGCCGGCCGTGACATCGCGCGCGCCAGCGGCAACGGCGCAGCAGATTTCGTCGGCTATCCGATGCACACATCCGCGCTGAAGGTCCCCGCGGTGCTGGCAGCACTGGTGGCGGCCGGCCACTGGCTGGTGCCCGACTGGGCGGCGCTGGCAGTGATCAGCCTGGCGTCGCTCGCAGTGGTCGGGGTCACGGTGCTCGCGCAGCGCGGACCGCGGGACGGTGGCCATGCGCTCTTCTGCCACGTGCGCGACCGTCTGCCGGGCATGTCGGGCGAGCTGGTGCTGTTCCTGTCGGCGGCGGTGTTCGCCAGCGGGCTGCGCGCGGTGATCGACAGCGGCGGCCTGTGGCTGCCCTTCTCCGCCTTCGGCGCAACCGAAGCGGCGCTGGTGCTGGCGGTGATGATCCTGCTCGCAGCGCTCGGCATCCACGCGGTGATCACCATCGCCATGGCGTCGGCCTGGCTCGCGCCGCTGCACCCGGAGCCGACGCTGCTCGCGCTGGTGTTCGTGCAGTCGTGGGCGATCGGCCTGGCGGCCGGGCCGATGTCGGGCATCCATCTCGCGCTGCAGGGCCGCTACGGCCTGTCGCCCGGGCAACTCGCGCGCGGCAACGTGCGCTACTGCCTGCAGGCCTATGCCGCCGCGGTGGTGTGGCTGGCGGTGGTCGGCAGCGTGCTGGGCGTGAAGCTGCTGCCGACCTGGGGCTGAGGCAGCGGATCGGCTCAGCCGGTCGACTGCAGGACTTCGCGCAGCACCACCGCATTGTTGTGCGCCTCGTCGTGGGCGGCGTAAAGCAGCGTCAGCACCGGATGCGCCGCGGCCTGCTCGCGCAGCGCCCGCAGCGCGGCAGCGGGTTCGTCGCGATCCAGTTCGGCCCGGTACAGCGCGCGGAATTCGTCCCAGCGCGCCGGGTCGTGGCCGAACCACTTGCGCAGCTCGTTCGACGGCGCGATGTCGCGCAGCCACAGGTCGACGGCCGCCTTGTCCTTCGCCAGCCCGCGCGGCCACAGCCGGTCGACCAGCACGCGATAACCGTCGCCCTCGGCAGGCGCCTCATAGACGCGCTTGATCTTCAAGCCCATGCTGCCCTCCGTCATCAGTGTCGCCGCCCGCTCCTCAGCGTAGACATCGGCTGCAGCGTCCGCCACGCAGCGCCGCTCAGGCGGCGGCAGACGCCTCCCTGCGCCGGCGCAGCGCCAGCCAGACGAGCGCCGCGCCGGTCAGCAGCACCGGCACCAGCGAACCGACGTTGAGCCAGGTCCAGCCCTGGGTCGTCACCAGCGCGCCCGAGGCGAAGGAGGTCAGCGCCATGGTGGCGAACACCGCGAAGTTGATCGCCGCCTGCGCCTTGTCCTTTTCCTCGGCGCGGTAGGACTGCATCGCCAGCGTGGTGCTGCCGGTGAACAGGAAGTTCCAGCCCATGCCGAGCAGGAACAGGCCGAGGAGGAACTGGTGCAGGTCCTGGCCCGACAGCGCGACCGCGATGCAGGCGAAGTTGAGCAACACGCCGGCGCCCATGACCTGCAGCACGCCGAAGCGCTTGATCAGATGTCCGGTGAAGAAGCCCGGCGCGAACATGCCGATCACGTGCCATTCCAGCACCAGCGCTGCATCGGAAAACGGCATGCCGCACACGTCCATCGCCAGCGGCGTCGCCGCCATCAGCAGGTTCATGACGCCATAGCCGAGCGCGGCACTCACCGCGGCGACGATGAACGCCGGCTGGCGCATGATTTCACCCAGCGGCCGGCCGCCGCCCCGGCCGGCCGCCTTGAGCGCCTCGGCCGGAAAGCGGATGCAGGCCATCACCGCCATCGAGATCAGTGCCACCACCGCCAGCGCAAGGTAGGAACCGAGGAAGGGCAGCGCCATCGTCTCGCGCGTGTGGTTGGCGAGGTTGGGCCCGATCACCGCACCGATCAGCCCGCCCGCCAGCACCAGCGACACCGCCTTCTCGCGGAACTCCGGCGGCGCGATCTCGCCCGCGGCAAAGCGGTAGAGCTGGCCGTTGGCGCTGTAGTAGCCGGCGATTAGCGTCCCCGCCACCAGCAACCCGAAGCTGCGCAGATAGAGCGCCAGTGCGCACAGCAGCGCGGTGAGCAAGGCCACCAGCAGCCCGAGCTGGAACGAGGCCTTGCGCCCCCAGCGTCGCTGGCTGCGCGCCACCAGCCCGGTCGACAGCGCGCCGCCCACCACATAGCCCATCACCGGCAGCGTCGCCATCCACGCCACCGGCGCCAGGCTCAGCCCCACCAGGCCGTTGATGGCGATGAAGACCACGTTGTTGGTCAGGAACAGGCCCTGGGCGATGGCCAGCAGCCAGAGATTCTTCTTCATAAGGAAATACTTTTGGTTCAGGACAGCGCGAATGTACCCTGTTCCTGCGGGCAGGGGCTCACCGTCACCACGCCCCGGCCGATGCCGGCTGCCACCGCTTCCGATCACGTCGATCAGGCATCCCTCATTCGCTCACCTCATTCGTTTACTTTTCCACGCAGCGTCTTCACCGACGCGCGGCGCGCCTTTCCCTCCAGTCTTCGGGTGATGGACGCACGCGTCGGCCGTGTCGCGCGGCGCGCTTTCGGGGGTGTCGCGACACTTTCGATCAGTTCTTCCAGACGGCGCAGCGCCTCGGTCCGGTTCTTCTCCAGGCTGCGAAACTTCTGCGCCTTGATGATCACGACGCCGTCCATGCTGATGCGATGATCACGCAAGCGGAGCAGCCGCATCCGGATGTCCTCGGGCAGGCTGGAGGCCATGATGTCGAAGCGCAGATGCACTGCGTTCGACACCTTGTTCACGTTCTGCCCCCCCGCTCCCTGCGCGCGGATGGCCGTGATCTCGATTTCGTCGGCTGAGAGCGTGAAGCGGGCTTGCATGGCCGGTCATCGGGGCGTGGGTGTTCCGACCCCGCTGCGCCTGGCGCCTGCTGCGACGTCCCGCGTCCGAAGGGACTCGAGGTAGAGCGCCTCGACCTGCGCACGCGCCCATGGCGTGCGACGCAGGAACTTGAGGCTAGAGGCGATGCTGGGCTCATGATTGAAGCACCGGATGCTGATGCGCCGCCCGAGCGTCGGCCACCCGAGCTGATCCACCAGTTCGGTCAGCATCCGCTCCAGCGTGAGGCCGTGCAAAGGATTGTTGGGCTGTGGATCAGTCATCGTGTTCTCGCCCTGGCTGCGGAGTACCTGACAATTGCTTGCTGCTGCGCGGAATGAATTCACCTGAGCAGCCACCGCAGCTATCCAGCGGTCGCGGCTGCTCGGTCGGGATGTTTCTGTGTTCCGCATTGTGACACTGGAAAGGTCATGAAGCCTCGCGCTCGGCATCGGCCGACGCGGCCCGGAGTCTCAATTCCTTCGCCTTGCTCGCGCTGCTGGTAAAGGACGCGCCCTTGCGCGCGAACGACGTGCTGATGTTGACGGTGCAACATCCGCAGGATCACGCGTAGAGTCCGCTTCTCCCACTCACACAAGGAGACCCGCGTGAGCCTGCGTCCCTCCACGAGCCCCCTCTTCGACACCCCGCCGCTTGAGGTCGAGACCGGGCCGAATCCTCGCTGCGCCATCATCTGGATGCACGGCCTGGGCGCCGACGGTAGCGACTTCGCGCCGATTGTCCCTGAACTTCGCCTGCCCGACAGTCCTGCCGTTCGATTCATCTTTCCGCATGCGCCCTACCGCCCGGTGACCTGCAACGGCGGCTACGTCATGCGCGCCTGGTACGACATCGTGTCGCTCGCACCGGGCGCCCGGCAGATCGATGAGGCAGGCTTGCTCCAGTCTCGCGAAATCGTTCGTCAACTCATCCAGCGCGAGGCGGATCGGGGCTTGCCCAGCGATCGTGTCGTCCTCGCGGGCTTCTCCCAGGGCGGCGCCGTGGCCTACCTGACCGGCCTCACCCACCCGTCGCCGCTGGCCGGCATCATCGCCCTGTCGACCTATATTCCGAGTCCCGGGCTCTTGATCAGGGAATTCTCGCAAGCGAATCGACGCATCCCGATCTTCGCGGCACATGGGACCGACGACGATGTCGTCTCGCTCGAGCTCGGGCAGCAGGCTGCCCAGATCGTCAGGCAACTGGGCATCGAGCCTGCGTGGCGAACCTATGACCTGCCGCATTCGGTGAGCATTGAGGAGGTCGCCGATATCGGCACGTGGCTACGGAGTGTGTGGGCGCAGAAGGCTCATTGACCCGACAATCAATTACGTCATGTCCCCTCAAGCCCCCCCGATCCCTGCCGCAGACAGCCGGGCAATGCGCGCCGCGCTGATCTTCGCCCTGACGGCGGAACGCCTGTCGATCTTCTATGAGCACGGCCAGTGGCTGACCGAGGCTCAGGGCGCGAGCATCGTCGCCGACTGGCTCGCGCGCAGCGAGCGCAGCCTGCCCCTCGCGGATCGCCGCCAGTTGTCCGCGCTCAGCGACGGCCTGGCTCGCCAGATCGCCGGCTCGCTGTCACGGGAAGCCGGCCTCTACACCGCGCACGAGATGATGGAAGCGCTCGATCCCAACCACGATTCGGACCTGGCGCGCTCGATGATGGAAGAATGCACGCGGCTGCTGGACACCGACTGATCCACGACCTCGGTCGCCCGATCGCCCTGCGCGGGCGACAGGTCCGCGGTCTCGAAGTCGATCACCGCCACCACTTCCACGCTCAGCGCCCTCCCTGGAGCTCAGGCCACGCCTGGAGCCGGCACTTGTCGCAGTCGTCCCACGGCAGGCAGTTGCACACCCGGGGCAGTGCCACGAAGCGGCTTCCCACCTGAACCTTTGCTTCCGCCATGAGCTTCGAGGATGCGCTGCGTCGGGGCGCGGACGAGGACACCGCCGCCGAGGGATCATGCGGTGTCGGCTGCCACTGCGAGAACAGGCCCAGGTCGAGGCCACCGTCGATGTACCAGAGCTTGCGCGCCGCATCCCAGCGCGCACCCAACTTCTTCGCCTGGTCCTTTTCGGCGAAGGGGACCTTCAGGTTGTGGCGCATGGCGGCATCGGGATCCTCGTGGCGGGGACCCATTATAGGCAGAACGGGGCAGGCCTTCAGGCAGCCTCAGCCCGCATACGAACCCCGGTCGATACGGCCTCGCAGCCGCAGCGGGCGTTGATTCAGGCGGATGGGCAGAAAACAAAATGGGTTAGATCCGGAAAGACCTAACCCATCGATGTGTCTGGCGCGCCCGAGACGATTCGAACGTCCGACCCCTGCCTTCGGAGGGCAGTACTCTATCCAGCTGAGCTACGGGCGCGGAGGCTGGCCGGCGGTGTTGCCGGCGCAAGAGAGCGGCGAGGATATAACGGTTCGCAGGCAAAGTCCATGCCGCACTGCCACAACGGTTTTTCGCCCGCTATAATCCGGGCTTTCGTCTCGCGCCATAACACAAGTCAAAGGATTCGAGCATGCTGAACCACCGCGCCCCGCGCCCCGCCCTGCGGCCCACCCGCTTCGCCATGCCTGTCGTCGCCATGGTTGCAGTCGCCCTGCTGGCTGGCTGCGGCAAGCCGACTGCGACGGTCGATCCGGAAAAGACGGCCGAACTGATCCAGCCCGTCGCCCGCGTCGAGCTGAAGGCCGAAAAGGTCACCCCGGGCAAGCGCACCGGCGAGCAGATCGTGAAGGCGGTGTGTGCCGGGTGCCACGACTCCGGCAGCCTCGGCGCGCCGAAGACCGGCGACGCCGGCGCGTGGGGGCCGCGCATTGCGCTGGGGTTCGATGCGCTCACCAAGTCGGCGATCGCCGGCAAGAACCAGATGCCCCCGCGCGGCGGCGTCGCCGACCTGACCGACACCGAAGTGGCACGCGCCGTCGCCTTCCTGACGAGCAAGGCCGGTTCTGGCTTCAAGGAGCCGCCGGTCGAGCAGTAAGCATCCGCCCGCCGCGCGGCGGGACGTGCGCCCGCGGGAACCGATCCCGCCGGGCGCAAGAATCGAAAAGCTTCGAGCGCAGCGCTCAGGCAGGTACTTCGCCCTGCCTGGCCTCAAGCACGGCGGCGCACACGCGGTTGCGGCCGCCGCGCTTGGCGTCATACAGCGCTGCGTCAGCGGCCGCCAGCAGATCTGCATCCCCGGCCACCACCACCGCTTCGTTCGCCGCATCGTCAGGCACCGCATTGCATGACGTGGCATGCCCCGCGGAAACGGTGCAGGAGAAATTCTGCCCGTCGTAGCTGAAGCGCAGATTGGCGAAGCGCTGGCGAATGTCGTCCAGCAGCCGCTGCGCTGCAGCGCCGGCACATTCCGGCAGCACCACGAGGAATTCCTCGCCGCCGTAGCGTCCGAGATGGTCGGACTGCCGCAGGCGCTGGCGCAACAGGGTGGCCAGAGCGGAGATCACCAGATCGCCCGCGGCATGGCCGTAGGTGTCATTCACCGACTTGAAGTGGTCGATATCGAGCATCGCCAGCGTCACCGGTTTGCCGGTGCGGCGCGCGCGCCTGATCTCCTTGGATGCGACCTCCTTGATGCTGGCGTGCTTGAGCAGGCCGGTCAGGCTGTCCTTGTTGATCTGGTCGGCGAGCTGACGCGCGCGCTCGACGCGGACCCGCACCGCCGCCACGAGCTGGGCGTCGGACACCGGCTTGATGATGAAGTCGTCGCCGCCGCGACGCATGGCGGCGATCTGGCGCTCGAGGTCGGTCTCCGCCGACAGATACACGATGGGAAGGCCGGTCCATTTGTCGTGCTGGCGGATCACGCCCGCCAGCTCCGGACCGGTGTAGCGCGGCATGTGCATGTCCATCAGCACCAGGTCCGGCTGAAAGCTGGCGAGTTCGTCCATGATGGTCTCAGGCTGGCGCAGGACCTCGGCCACCATGTCCGCCGCGCGCAGCACCAGGCACAGGTGTGCGGCGAGATCGGCGTCGTCGTCGACGACCAGCACGCGCTGCGGCGGTGCGCTCAACTGCTCGACGAGCTGCCCCATGCGATTGACCAGCCGCGGAATGTCGATGGGCTTGAGGAAGTAGCCGACGGCGCCCAGCCGGGCCGCGCGCACGCGCGACTCGAAATCGTCGGCGGAGGTGATGAACAGCAGCGGGCAGGCCAAGGCGCGCAGCGCGGGAAAATCGGCAAGCGCCTCGGTGGCATTGCGGCCCTCTGCCTCGAACATCACGTCCATGATCAGCATGTCGGGACTTTCGCTCCGCGCAGCGCGCTCGGCTTCGTCGATCCGCGTGAACAACTGCACCCGATAATTGAAGGACTCGAGCTGGCGAGCAAGTTGTTCGCCCAGCGCGGCGTCGTCTTCCATCACCCACACCCGGATCGCCTTGCCGGCTGAGCGGAGGGCATTCGGTGCCGGGATGACGGACGACGGCGCTGCGATCTTGCCCACCGTCTCGCCCGCGGTCTGGCCCACCCATTGACCCAGTCCAGCCAGTTCCACCGCAAGCGCCCGGCATGCCGTCGCGTCCACCGGGTCCGGCTTCCCCGCCAGCCAGGCCACGATGCGCTGCTCGAGGCCACGCGCCGCCGCACTCAGCGCCGCCAGGCCGAAGGTGCCGCCGGAACCGGCCAGCTTGTGCAGTCGCTGGTGCAGCGCTTCGAGGCAGGCACGATCGCCCTCGCCGCCCTGCACCGCCCCGGCCAGCGCCTGCAGCGCCGCGAGCTCGGCCGGCAGCCGCGCCAGGTAGTCCGCTCGCAGCTTTGCCAGTTGCTCGGCCAGCGCCTGCGGTTGCGTTGCGTCCACTCGCCTAGGCCTCCCAGATGGCCCGCACCTGGCTCGCCAGGGTCATAGGGTCGAAAGGCTTCGGAATCACGTCGCGCGCACCCAGGGACTTGTAATGCGCGACTTCTGCCGGCTGTACCTTGGCGGTCATGAATGCGACCGGCACCGTGGCCAGCGAGGGCAGGCCACGCAGCGCCTGCAGGGTGGTCGGCCCGTCCATGCCCGGCATCATGACGTCGAGCAGGATCAGCTCGGGCGCGAAGCCTTCCGCTTCGCGCAGCGCCTCCTCGCCGGAGGAGCAGACCTTCACCGTGAAGCCGCCGACCAATTCAAGGGCAAGCTTGGCCACCGCCTGGATGTCGGGCTCGTCTTCCACATACATGACGCGTTGCAGGGTGCTCATGCTTGGCTCCTTCGGGATCTGAATGATCGAATGCGGCTGTCGAGCGCGTCAATCAGCTCCTTCGGCGAAACCTGCGACTTGAGCAGCACTGCCTCGACCCGGCGTGCCTCCTCCGCCGTGGTATCGGCGCCCGACAGGATGACGATGCGCGTATCCGGCTGGCGCGCGCGGATATCCGGCAGCAGATCCCAGCCGGAGCCGTCGGGCAGGCCGATGTCCAGGACCACCACATCGAAGCGCTCCCGCGAGACGCGGTCGAGCGCTTCGCGCAGCGTCGTCGCGCGCTCGAACTGGAAGCGCTCGCCCACCATGGAACGGACCACCTGATGAAGGTCATCGTCGTCCTCCACATGCAGCACGCGCGGATTCGACGCGCCAGCCTGGGCAAGCAGCCCCTGCACCACCGCCAGCAGCCGGCTCTCGTCGAACGGCTTGGCGAGCCAGTCGACGGCGGAAAAATCGCCGTTGATCGCGAGCCGCCCCTCTTCCATCTTGGCCGACACGACCATGATGGGCAGGTCCGCGGTGTCCGGGCGCTGGCGCACCTGGCGGATGATCTCCAGGCCGCCGATGTCCGGCAGCATCAGGTCCAGACTCAGCGCGGCGTAGGCGGTCTCCTGCAGCGCCGCCAGCGCCTCCCGCCCGGTGAGGGCGATATCGACCCGGTAGCCGGCGCGCGTGAGCATCAGGCTCAGCAGGCGGGCGATGTCCGCGTCGTCTTCCACCACCAGGATGCGCGGCGCATCCGCCGCGGTGACGACGGGTGCGCCGTCGGGCGCGGCCGGCTCGCCCGCCGCGTGCAGCGGAAACTCGATCCAGAAGGTGGCACCCTCCCCCTCGATCGAGTCGAAGCCGATCGTCCCTCCCATGCGCTCCACCAGCTCGCGGGTGATCGCCAGGCCGAGGCCGGTGCCGCCCTTCTGGCGCGTATCGGATGCATCGGCCTGGGAGAACTTCTCGAAGATGCGGCCGCGGAAGGATGCGGGAATGCCGGGGCCGTGGTCGACCACCGCCACCCGGAGCTTGCCGCCGCGCGCGCGCACGACGACCTCCACCGTGCCGCCCTCGGGCGAGAACTTGATCGCATTCGACAGCAGGTTGGCCAGTACCTGCATCAGGCGCTGGCTGTCCACCCGCAGTTCGGCATCGGTCGCCTCGCCCTTCAACGCCAGCGCCACCCGGCGTTCGGTGCCATAGGTGCGATGACTCTCCACCGCCTGCTGGACGATGGGCATCAGCGGCTGCACCTGCATGTCGAAGTGCAGCTTGCCGGCGGCAATCTTCTCCATGTCGAGCAGGTCGTTGATGAGGTGGGTGAGGCGCTGGCTGTTCTTGTGGGCGATGCCGACCATCTGCCGCGCCTGCTCCGGCAATTGGCCGAGCGCACCGCCGGCGACCAGGCCGAGCGCGCCGGAGATCGAGGTCAGCGGCGTGCGCAGCTCGTGGCTGACGGTGGACACGAACTCGCTCTTCATCCGCTCCATGCGCTTGCGCTCGCTGATGTCGCGCACCATGCCGACGTACAGGGGCTGCCCGTGCTGGGTGATCTCGGACACCGCCAGCTCCATCGGGAACAGGCTGCCGTCGCGGCGCTGGCCCTCGACCTCGCGACCGATGCCGATGATGCGCGCCACGCCCGTGGTCTGGTAGTTGCGCAGGTAGCCGTCGTGCGCCTCACGGTGCGGGTTCGGCATCAGCATCTTCACGTTGCGGCCGATCACCTCGTCGGCGACATAGCCGAAGATGCGCTCGGCAGCCGGGTTGAAGGACTGCACGATCCCCTTGGCGTCGATGGTGATGAGTCCGTCGACCATGTTGTCGAGGATCGTCTGCGTGTGCTGGGCCTGTTCCGCGAGGGCGGCCTCGCTCCGCATGCGGTCGGTGATGTCGTAGAACCAGCCCAGCACCGCCGGACTGCCCTCGTACTGGATCGGCGAATAGGAGCCGAGCGCCCACTTGGTCCCGACCCCCGGGATGGCCAGCTCGACCAGCATGTCGTAGATCTGCTCGCCGCGGCCCAGGCGCTGCAGGATGGCCTCGTAGTCCTCCCTGCGCACGTAGTAGGCGGACGGGTCCACGCCGCCGACTTCGTCCGCCGCGGCATTGATCAGCTCGGCATAGCGGCGGTTGGAGAAGATGACCTCGTGCCCCCCGGCGCGCGCGATGCGCGCCGCGATCGGGCTGGTCTCGAGCATGCTGCGGAAGCGCTGCGCGCTCTCGCGCAGCTCGCGCTCGGCGGCCTTGCGCGTGGTGATGTCCTCGGCGATGCCGACATAGCCCGTGAGCTGACCGTCGGCGGCGCGCATGGCGCTCACCACCAGCGACACCGGGATGGCGCGGCCGTCGCGGTGCACATAGGTCCATTCGCGCGTCTCAGAGCCTTCGCGTTCGGCCACTTCGACGAACACCCGGAAACCTTCGACCGGATGGCCCAGGGCCGCGCTCAGCTCGGCCGAGCGCGCCGCCACCTCCTCCGCACGGTGAAACGGCGCCGGCGTCTGCTTGCCAACCACCTCGTCCGCAGCATGGCCGAGCAGCTTCTCGGCCCCCTTGTTGAAGACCTTGATCACACCGCGGGTGTCGGTGGCGATGATCGAGAAGGTCGACGCCGCCAGTACGCTCTCCAGCAGCTCGGTAGCGCCATGCAGCGCGGCGGTGCGCTCGCGGATGCGCGCCTCGAGGCCCGCCTGGGTCTCGCGCAGCTCGCGGAAGCTGCTGGCCAGCATTTCCGCCATCTCGCGCAGGCTGCCGCCCAGGCTGCCGTATTCGCGCACCGGACTGGCCGGCAGCACCGGCTGCGTCCCGCTGGCGATCTGCGAAGTCAGCAGGCGGCTGGCCGCCTCGAGCGCGGCGATCGGCCGGGTGAGCCACTGGCTGAGCACGCGCGCCAGCACGATGCCCATCAGCAGCAGCCCCACCAGATAGGCAAAGAGCTTCAGCCCGGTACGCTCGAGCGCCCGCACCAGCGGCGCCGCCGACTGCTCGATCACCAGCCGGGCCACCTCGCCGCCCTCGGGGACCGGCACGCCGATGTGGTAGCGCCCCTGCTTCCAGCGCGCCATGGCCGGCATGTCGCCGCCCGGGACCCAGATCGCCAGGCCGCCTGCCAGCGGCTGCAACTCCCCCGCGTTGCCCGACAGGCTCGCCACCTCGCCCTGACGGGCCAGTACGCTGCCGTCCGCAGCCAGCAATGCCAATCCCATGCCGGGGTTGTCCTGCTCGCCCGCCAGCAGCGCCACCCGGCGCGACGCTGTTGTGGCCGGTTCGGCTGCGAGCCGCGTGCCCAGATGGCGCGCGCGCTCGGCGAGCCGTTCCTCCATGAAGGCTTCCAGCTGCACGCGCTCACCGTAGCTTTTCAGGATGACCGGGATCGCACCGGCGAGCAGGATGGTCGTCAGCAGCACGTGGAACAGCAGTCCCGACAGCCGCGCTGCACCCAGCCCGAGGCGCGCCGCGCCGCGCCACCACAGTTGCAGGCCGAGTACGATCAGTCCGGCAAGCAAGGCATTGAACAGACCATTGAGCGCCTGCTTGAGGGCGATCATCGTCGCCGCCTCCCAGCCCACGCCCATCCTGCCGTGGTAGGACAGCAGCACCAGCGGCACGCCCAGCACCAGCCAGTACGCGAGATCCGCGAGCACCAGCGTGCACAGGCCGCGCCGGTAAAGCAGGCCGACGACCAGCGCCTCGACGGTGAACACGATCAGCGCGTAGGGATGCCCCCACAGGAACAGCGTGTAGAGCCCGCCGGCGGCCGCCACCAGCACCGCAGGCAGCGTGCCGAGCAGCGCGACCGCCAGCATCGCCGCCACCGAGCCGAAGATGAACACCACGCTGAAGAACAGCGGCACGCTGAGAACATTCCCCGCCACCGCGAGCAGGGCGAGGGCGAGCGTGGCGAGGGCCTTCTGGCGCATGCTCAACTCCCTGCCGGATGTAAACCCCATGACGCTGCGCCCCCTGCCGCCCGCGGCGGTTCAAATCAAGAGATGTGCAATTGCCGGGCGCATGGCAAGGACTGCCCGCCCGCACCTTGTTCGTGCTGAGCGTTTACGGCGCGGCGGGCGAAGTCTCAAGCCTTGTCGCGGTTCTCGAACATCGCCATCAGGTTGGCGATGCGCGCCTTGCCCTCTTCCTTGGACACCGGCGCGGCGGTGCGGCGGTCGTTCATCTTCACGTCCTCGCCCATCTCGGCGATGAAGCGGCTCGGCTCGCAGGGGCGGAACTCGCGGCCCGACTTGCGCCGCTCGCACCAGGTGATGTTGAGGCTGCGCTGGGCGCGGGTGATGCCGACGTACATCAGCCGGCGCTCTTCCTCGATCTTGTCCTCGTCGATGCTGCTCTGGTGCGGCAGCAGGCCTTCCTCCACGCCGATCAGGAACACGTGCGGAAACTCCAGGCCCTTGGAGGCATGCAGCGTGGCGAGCTGCACGCCGTCGAAGTCGGGGTCTTCCTTGTCGAGCATGGACATCAGCGCGATGGTCTGCGTCAGCTCGACGAGGTTCTTGCCGTCTTCCTCGCCCTTTCGCCCCAGCCAGCCGACGAAGTCGCGCACGTTGTTCCACTTGGACTCGGCCTCGCGCGTGTCGCAGTGCTCGAACAGCCAGGCTTCGTACTGGATGGCGGCGAGCAGGTCTTCGAGCAGTTGCGCGGCAGGCTCGCGTGGCGCGCGGTACTGCAGGCGGTTGATGAAGCCGGCGAACTCCTGCACGCCGTGCAGTTGCTTCGCGTTGAGATGCTGGGTGAGGCCTTCCTCGAACACCGCGGCGAACAGGCTGATGTGGCGGCGGCCGGCGTAGGCGCCGAGCGCCTCCAGCGTGGTCGGCCCGACACCGCGGCGCGGCGTGGTGATGGCGCGGATGAAGGCGAGGTCGTCGTCCTCGTTGGCGAGCAGGCGCAGGTAGGCAATGAGATCGCGTATCTCGGCCTTGTCGAAGAAGCTCTGCCCACCCGACATCACGTAGGGAATGCGCTGGTTACGCAGCTGCTGTTCGATGATGCGTGCCTGATGGTTGCCGCGGTACAGCACGGCGTAGTCCTTGAAGCGGGTGCGGTGCTCGAACTTGTGCGCGTTGATCTTCGTCGCCACCCACTCGGCCTCGTGCTCGGCATCGCGGCAGTTGGTGACGACGATCTGGTCGCCCACGCCATGCTCCGACCACAGGCGCTTGTCGAACAGCTTCTCGTTGTTGGCGATGACGGTGTTGGCCGCTTCCAAGATGCGGCGCGACGAGCGGTAGTTCTGCTCGAGCTTGATCACCTTCAGCTTCGGGTAGTCCGTCTGCAGCAGCTTGAGGTTCTCGACGTCGGCACCGCGCCAGGCGTAGATCGCCTGGTCGTCGTCACCCACCGCGGTGAAGGCGCCGCGCACGCCGGACAGTTGCCGCAGCAGCCGGTACTGGGCGCGGTTGGTGTCCTGGTATTCATCGATGAGCAGGTAGCGCAGCTTGTTCTGCCAGCGCTCGCGCACCTCGGGGTGCTCCTCGAACAGGCGCACCGGCAGCGCGATCAGGTCGTCGAAATCCACCGCCTGGTAGGCGCGCAGCGTGCGTTCATATTCCTTGTAGAGCTTGGCGGCGACCGAGGCGATCTCGTTGTCGGCCAGTTGCGCGGCCTCCTCGGGCGTGATCATCGCGTTCTTCCACGACGAGATCTGCCACTGCATCTGCTTGGCGATGCCCTTGTCGCTGTCGCCGGCCACGTCGGCGACGATCTGCACCGTGTCGGAGGCGTCGAGGATGGAGAACTGCGGTTTCAGCCCGCAATGCACCGCCTCCTGACGCACGATGCGCACCCCCAGTGCATGGAAGGTGCACACGGTGAGCCCGCCCGGCGCGCGCCCGCCCATGATGTGGGCGACGCGCTCCTGCATCTCCTTCGCGGCCTTGTTGGTGAAGGTGATCGCGGCGATGTTGTTGGGGCTGATGCCGCACTCGTTGATCAGGTGCGCGATCTTGTGCGTGATGACCCGCGTCTTGCCGCTGCCGGCGCCGGCCAGCACCAGGCAGGGGCCGTCGAGATAGCGGATGGCTTCGCGCTGGGGCGCGTTGAGGAGGGCGGACATCGTTTCGGGCACAGGCTGCAGCCTTCCAGGGAAGGCGGGGGGCAAGTGTACCCGAGCGTGGCAGCCGCGGCGTGCTTGCGGGGCAATCAACTCACGGCACCGAATCCGGTCTGGCTGTGGGGGATGCGCTCCGTCGGGCTGCGCAACTCGACCTCGCTGCGCTCGGGACTCGGACAGTGCTCGCCCACTCCACACATCCCCCACAGCCAGACCTGCCGCATCGCAGAACCCGCTGCCCCTGCTGGACTTCGTTCGGCCTGGCCTCCTACAGCGCGCCGAACACCTTCTTCGCCAGGCTGCCGGCGGCTTCCAGCGGGTTGCGGCGGATCGACTTCTCTTCCTCGGCGATCATCAGGTACAGGCCATCGAGCGCCTTGCGCGTCACGTAGCCCTCGATCTGCGCATCCTCGCCTTTCACCAGGCCCACGCCCGCCGCCTTGCTCGCCAGCGCGTTGTATTGCGAAGACACGGACAGACGGTCGGTCTGCTGCTTGACGATGGGGAGGAAGCGCTGGGTGAGCTGCGACTGCGTCTTGCTGCGGAAGTACTGGGTCACCGAGTCGTCGTCGCCGGTGAGGATGTCCTTCGCGTCCTTCACCGACATGTCCTTCACCGCCGCCATCAGCAGCGTCTTCGCCTCCGGCACCGCGGCCTCGGCGGCGCGGCTCATCGTCGTCTCGAGCTGGTCCAGATCCTTGCCGCTGCCCGCCATGCGCAGCAGCGGCGCCGCCTGCTCCAGCACGCCGGGCAGCGGAATCCTGACCTTGGAGTTGTTCAGAAAGCCGCCATCGTGGCCCAGCAGTTCGACCGCCCGGCCCGCGCCCTGGCTGAGCGCCTCCTTCAGGCCGCCCGCGGCATCGGCATTGCTCAGGCTGGAAAGGTCAGCGGCCCACGCAGGAACACAGATGACAAGGATGGCGAAAGCTCGCAGAATCGAACGCATTGCAGTCTCCGGAAAGAGTGGAACACAGGGCATGAAAGTGAAGATTTTTGCCGTCGTTGCAGCCGTCATGCTCGGCATCGCTGGCTATTTTGTCTACTCGAAGAAGCCGGCCGCGCCGGACGTCGCGTTTGCCACGCTGCAGGGCCAGAGTTTCCGCACCGCCGACCTGCACGGCAAGGTGGTGCTGGTGAATTTCTGGGCCACCACCTGCACCACCTGCGTCAAGGAAATGCCCGGCCTGAAGGACACCCACGACCGCTTCCACGCACGCGGCTTCGAGACGGTGGCGGTGGCGATGGATTACGACCCGCCCAGCCAGGTGCAGGCCTACGTCGAGCGCAGCGCCCTGCCCTTCACCATCGTGCTCGACCGCGACGGCAGCATCGCGCGCGGCTTCGAGGGCGTGCGGCTGACGCCGACCAGCTTCATCCTCAACAAGCGCGGGGAAATCGTGCAGAAGATCCTCGGCGAACCGGATTTCGCCCGGCTGCACGCGCTGATCGAACAGTTACTGGCAGAAGCGGCCTGAGCATGCCCCTTCGCAATCCTGGCGCGCCAACGCGCGCCGACTGCCCCGCGGGGCGCCCGCGGACACGCCTCGCCACGCTGGCCGCCCTGGCCCTGATGCTGCTTCTGCCGGGCCCGACGGTCGCGCAGCGGGCGGGGATGATCGGCGGCTGCGACATCCGGCGCGGCACCTTGTGCACCAACCTGAACCTGAACGGTGCCAACCTCGCCGGGGTCAATCTGGCGAACTCCCAATTCACCCAGTCCGACCTGTCGGAAGCCAATCTGGCCGGCGCCACGCTCGACGAAGCGAACTTCGCCAGCACCGAACTGCGCGGCACCGATTTCCGCAACGCTTCGATGGTGCGCATCAACCTGCGCGGCGCGCGCTTGATCGACGCGAAGCTGACCGGCGCCAACCTCGGCAACGCCATCCTGCAGAACGCCGACCTGAGCAAGGCGGACCTCTCCGGCGCGGTGCTGGCCAACGCGGATTTCAGCAACGCCCGCCTCGAAGGCGCCAACCTGCAGGGCGCCAACCTGCAGCGCGCCAACCTGCGCGCCGCCAAGCTGAAGGGCGCCTCGTTGGCCGGCGCCAGGCTGCACGGCGCCAACTTCACCCGCGCCTCGCTGATCGACGCCGACCTCACCGGGGCGGACATCGATCAGGCGATCTTCCTGAATGCGCAGATGCAGGGGTGCAAGGGCTGCCCGACCACCCCCTGAGCGACGGCGCCCGGAAGGGCTCCTGAACCGGCGGAAATCCAGCCGACCCTCAGGCCGGGATCAGACCACTCCGGCGCCGTGTGCCTGCTGGTCGGCCCAGTAGCTGGAGCGCACCATCGGGCCACAGGCGGCGTTCTTGAAGCCCATTTTCAGCGCTTCGGTCTCGAACATCTTGAAGGTGTCGGGGTGCACGTAGCGCAGCACCGGCAGGTGGCCGGTGGAGGGCTGCAGGTACTGACCGATGGTGAGCATGTCCACGTCGTGCGCGCGCAGGTCGCGCAGCACTTCGAGGATCTCTTCGTCGGTCTCGCCCAGGCCGACCATCAGGCCGGACTTGGTCGGCACCTCGGGATGGCGGGCCTTGAATTCCTTCAGCAGCTTGAGCGAATAGGCGTAGTCCGAACCCGGGCGGGCCTGCTTGTAGAGGCGCGGCACGGTCTCGAGGTTGTGGTTCATGACGTCGGGCGGCGCGGCGTCGAAGATCTCGAGCGCGATCTCCATGCGGCCACGGAAGTCGGGCACCAGCACCTCGATGCGGGTGGCGGGCGAGGCGGCGCGCGTCTCGCGAATGCAGTCCACGAAGTGCTGGGCGCCGCCGTCACGCAGGTCGTCACGGTCCACCGAGGTGATCACCACGTAGTTGAGGCGCATCGCGGCGATGGTCTTGGCGAGGTCGGCCGGCTCGTTCGGGTTGAGCGGCTCGGGGCGGCCGTGGCCGACGTCGCAGAACGGACAGCGGCGGGTGCAGATGTCACCCATGATCATGAAGGTGGCCGTGCCCTTGCCGAAGCATTCGTGGATGTTGGGGCAGGAGGCTTCCTCGCACACGGTGTGCAGCTTGTGCTCGCGCAGGGTTTCCTTGATCTCGTTGAAGCGTTCGGCCTCCTGGCCGGCGCCGAGCTTGATGCGGATCCACTCCGGCTTCTTCAGGCGTTCGGCGGGGACGATCTTGATCGGGATGCGGGCGGTCTTGTCGGCGCCGCGCTGCTTGCGCGCTGGGGTTTCCATGTTCGCTTGCTCTCTGTGGGTTCCGGGTAGGAAAACGGGGGCTAGGGGCGGGATTATGTCCCGTCCGGCCCGGATGCGACAGCCTGCCCGGTGTGATCCGGCACATCAGCGCTGTCGGCAAGGGGTGGCAGCAGCCGCTGCAGGTGGGCCAGCAGGCGCTCGCCCGCGCCGGCCACCGTCTCAACGACGCCGAAATCCTTCATCTGTATGGTGCGCAAGCCTTCGTAGCCGCAAGGGTTGATCCAGGTGAACGGGGTCAGGTCCATGTCCACGTTCAGGCTCAGGCCGTGATAGCTGCAGCCGTTACGCACGCGCAGGCCGAGGGCGGCGATCTTGTCGCCGCCGATGTAGACGCCGGGCGCGCCCTCCTTGCGCTCCGCCGACAGGCCGTAGTCGGCGAGCGTGTCGATGATGGCCTGCTCCATCAGCGTGACCAGCTCGCGCACCTTCAGGCGGCGGCGCGGCAGGTCGATCAGCAGGTAGGCGACGAGCTGACCGGGGCCGTGGTAGGTGATCTGGCCGCCGCGGTCGATCTGCACCAGCGCAATGCCCGCAGGGTTCTGCCGCAGGTGTTCGGGGCGGCCCGCCTGCCCCAGGGTGTAGACCGGCGGATGTTCCAGCAGCCAGATCTCGTCGGCGGTGTCGTTGCCGCGCTGCGCGGTGAAGGCGCGCATCGCCTCGAGCGCCGGCGCGTAATCGACGCGGCCGAGGCGCTTGACGATCACAGCACCACCTTCACCATGGGGTGCGAGGTCAGCGCACGGTACAGGTTGTCGACCTGCTCCTGCGACTCCGCGCGGAAAGTGCAGGTGACGGCGAGGTAATTGCCCTTGCTGGAAGGGCGCATCTCCATCGTCGCGGCGTCGAAATCGGGCGCATGCACCAGCACGACTTCCAGCACCGCCTGGGCGAAGCCATCGACGCGCGCGCCCATGATCTTGATCGGGAAGTCGCAGGGAAACTCCAGCAGGGTCTGGCGGGATTGCGGATCAGCCACTTCTCATCACCGTGTCTTTGAATTCCTGGTACCAGGCGTAAAGTTGCCGGCCGACCGGGCCGGGTTTGCCGCTGCCCACCGGGCGGCCGTCAAGCGTGGTGATCGGCAGTACTTCCTTGGGCGAGGAGCACATCAGCAGTTCGTCGGCGCTGCGCACCTCGGCCTCGAGGATCTCGCGCACCTCGTGCGGCAGGCCGTGGCGGGCGGCGAGCTCGAGCACCACGTCGTAGGTGACGCCGGGCAGCATCAGGTGGCTGTTGGGCGGCACGCACAGCACGCCTTCCTTGACCACGAAGATGCTCGAGGCGGCGCCTTCGGTCAGGAAGCCGTCGCGAAACAGGATGGTCTCGGTGCAGCCCTGGTCCACCGCGAGCTGGCGCAGCAGGCAGTTGGCCAGCAGCGACACCGTCTTGAGGTCGCAGCGCAGCCAGCGGAAATCGGCCGAACTCACCGCGCCAACGCCGGCCTCGCGCTCGGGTTCGCCCGGCGTGACCAGCGGCTCGCTCATCAGGAACACGGTGGGCGCCACCGCCGGCGACGGGAAAGCCTGGTTGCGCCGCGCATCCACGCCGCGGCTGACGTGCAGGTAGACGCCCTGGTCGGCCGGCTCGTTGCGGGCGATGACTTCGATCACCATCGCCGCCCATTCGTCCGCGCTGTGCGGATTGGGCAGGCGGATCGCCGCCAGCGTGCGCTCGAGCCGGCGCAGGTGCTCGGCCAGCCGGAAAGGCTTGCGCGAATACACCGGAATGACCTCGTAGGCGCCGTCGCCGAACAGGAAGCTGCGGTCCATCGGCGACACGCGCGCCTCGGCCAGCGGCAAGTAGTTTCCGTCGAGGTAGCAGATGCTCATGGGAGGCTCCGCGGCGCCGGTGATCCCGAGTTCCGTCCGTTGCGGACCGGCCGGGCTCAGAGGCTCTTGAACCACATCACGATGGCGTCCCACAGGCGGCCGAAGAAGCCGGCCACCGGCACGTCCTGCAGGGCCACCACAGGATATTCCCCGAGCGGCTTGCCGTCGAGGCTGAGCTTGAGCGTGCCGATGCGCTGGCCGCGCTCCAGCGGCGCGACGAGCGGCTGCTGGCTCTCGACCGTGGACTGCACCTTGGCCGCCCCATCCTTGGGCAGCGACAGCATCAGGTCGCTGGTGAAGCCGGCACCCACTTCGTTGGCCTTGCCCTTCCACACGCGGAACTGCGACAGCGCCTGGTCGGCGGAATACAGCTTCACCGTGTCGTAGAACTGGAAGCCGAAGTTCAGCAGCTTCAGCGACTCCTGCGCACGCACGGTGTCGGAGCTGGCACCGAGCACCACCGAGATCAGGCGGCGCGGGCCGCGCAGCGCGGACGACACCAGGCAGTAGCCGGCCGCGGCGGTGTGGCCGGTCTTCATGCCGTCGACGGTGGCGTCGAGGTACAGCAGGCGGTTGCGGTTGGGCTGGGTGATGCCGTTGTAGGTGTAGGCCTTCATCGAGTAGAGGCTGGCGTACTCCTGCGGGAAGTCGCGGATGATGGCGGAGGCGAGCTTGCCCAGGTCACGCGCGGTGGTGTAGAGCTGCGGATCGGGCAGGCCGTTGGAGTTGGTGAAATGGGTGTTGGTCATCCCCAGGCGCTGGGCCTCGCGGTTCATCAGCGCAGCGAAGGCCTCCTCGCTGCCGGCGATGAGTTCGGCCAGCGCGACGCAGGCGTCGTTGCCCGACTGCACGATCACGCCGCGGATCAGCTCCTGCACCGTCACCGGCTTCAGCGGCTCGATGAACATGCGCGAGCCTTCCATGCGCCAGGCCTTCTCAGACACCGGCACCGTCTGGTCCGGCGTGATGGTGCCAGCCTTGAGCGCGGCGAAGGTCAGGTAGGCGGTCATCAGCTTGGTGAGCGAGGCCGGCTCGATGCGGGCGTCGGGGTCCTTTTCGGCCAGCACCTGGCCGGTGGCGTGGTCGACGAGCACCCACGCCCGGGCGGCGAGCGCCGGCGGCGGCACCTGTTGCGCGAGGGCAGTGAACGAGAACAGGGAAATCAGCAGGGCAATGACGAAACGCATGGGAAAAACCTGGGGGAAGAAAAGGACTGCTCCGAGGCAGGGCCGGAATTATAGGGCGCGAGACAAACAGGGACTGGAGATGAAAGGCTTTGTTTCATCCCTCCCGCCGCATGATACCGATTTGATGCTGCAATGCATCAACGAATGACCACGAAGGGTTTGAGCTTGAGCTTGTCGCCCATGCTGGCCGCCGCGGCCTTCGCCTCCTCGACCGTGGCGTAGGGGCCGGCATGCAACTGGAAGCGGTCGCCGCTGGGAATCAGCTCGACACGCTCGGCGAACGCGGAGGCCTCCTCGTGCACCGTGGCATGGAAGCTCTCGGCATTGACGCGCGACGCGAAGGCCCCCAACTGCAGGTAGATGCCGCCGCCGCTTGCCGACGGCAGCGGCGGCGCGAGGCTGGCCACCGCCTCGGGCTTGCGCGCGGGCGCCTGCGGCGGACCGGCGCGTCCCCTGATCGGCGGCACGGGCCTTGCGGAGGCGACGAGGGGAACCTCGTCGGTGAGGATCTGCTCCACCTCGACATCGGCGCTGCCGGCATTGACGTAGCCGAGCTTGTACGCCGCGGCGTAGGACAGGTCGATGACGCGCCCCTTGTGGAAAGGGCCGCGGTCGTTGATGCGCACCACGACCGAGCGGCCGTTGCCCAAGTGCGTGACGCGCGCATAGCTCGGGATGGGCAGCGTCGGGTGCGCCGCGGTCATCGAGTACATGTCGTAAGGCTCGCCGCTGGACGTCGCGTTGCCGTGGAACTGGCGCCCGTACCAGCTCGCCCGACCCTGCTCGCGCCAGGGCGCGATGCGCGTCTGCGGCACATAGCTCTGGCCGAGCACGCTGTACGGGCGATTGGCAAAGCGGTGCAGCGGCTCGGCGCGGGGCTCGGGATCGGGAATGTCTGCGAGATTGCCGGGGATGTCGTCGCCCGGGCCATCGTTCTGGTAGTAGCCCCCACCGCGCCGCGCCGCGCGCGCCGCGGCGGACGGCTTGCCCTGCATTTCGGGAATGGTGAGGTGGGCATCGGCTCCGCCCGGCGGCGGGGTCGCAGTGGTGCCGCAGGCAGAGAGCAATGCAGCCGCGGCAAGGCCGGCCAGCGGCGATGCTCCGCTCCGCCACGGCGACCGCACGCCGGCCAGGGCGGCGGCAGTCGGACGGTCTGGGCGGCTGTCGAGCTTCATTGCGGCAAGGGCGGGCTCAGGTCTGCTTGGAGATGCGGCTGCGCTGGATGCTCATGAGGATCCCGACACCGAGACAGAGCGTGACGAGCGCAGTTCCCCCGTAGCTGATGAAGGGCAGCGGCACCCCCACCACCGGCAGGATGCCGCTCACCATACCCATGTTCACGAAGGCATAGGTGAAAAAGATCATCGTGATCGCGCCGGCCAGCAGGCGCGTGCCCAGCGTCGGCGCCACCAGCGCGATGTGAAAGCCGCGCACCAGCAGCAGCAGGTACGTGGCAAGCAGGACCAGCGTGCCGACCAGCCCGAACTCCTCGGACAGCACGGCAAAGATGAAATCGGTGTGGCGCTCGGGCAGGAAGGACAGGTGGGTCTGGGTGCCGTTCTGCCAGCCCTTGCCGGTGATGCCGCCCGAGCCGATGGCGATCGTCGACTGGATGATGTGGAAGCCCTTGCCAAGCGGATCCTGCGTCGGGTCGAGCAGCGTGCACACACGATGCTTCTGGTATTCGCGCATCACCTTCCAGTCCACGTCGGGCTGGCAGATGGTGTCGCCAAAGGCGACGATGGAGCCGATGCCGACGATGCCCACCAGCGCCACCGGCACGATCAGCTTCCAGCTCAGGCCGGCGAAGAAGATCACGTAGAACCCGGCCGCCGCCACCAGCACGCTGGTGCCCAGGTCGGGCTGGACCAGGATCAGGCCGACGGGCACGACCAGCATCAGCCCGGCGACGATGAACTCGCGCAGGCCGATGCGCCCCTCGCGTTGCTGGAAGAACCAGGCCAGCATCATCGGCATCGCGATCTTCATCAGCTCGGAGGGCTGGATGCGGGTGACGCCGATGTCGAGCCAGCGGCGCGCCCCCTTCGATACCTCGCCGAAGAGATCCACTCCGACCAGCAGCACGGTACCGAGCAGGTAAAGCGGCAAGGCCATGCCGAGCAGGCGCTGCGGCGGAATGGCCGCCACCACCCACATCGTCACCAGCGCGATGGCGCCGTGCAGCAACTGGGAATCGAGGCGCTCAGGCGAGGCGCTGCCCATGATCACCAGCGCATAGCCCATGAGCGTCAGCAGCACCAGCAGCAGGACGGGATCGAGCGCGCGCAGCAGCCTGCGCACCACCTCGAGCAGATGCACGGAGTAATCGCTCATTCGTCGCTCTCCACGGCGTCGGCGTCCTCGTCCGCGGGCTGGTCGGCACGGCTCTTGAGCAGGTGGTAGTCGATCACCCGGCGCGCGATCGGCGCCGCCGACTGCGCGCCGAAGCCGCCGTTCTCCACCAGCACGGCGAGCGCGATCTTCGGCTTGTCGGCCGGCGCGTAGGCGATGAACCAGGAATGGTCGCGCAGGCGCTCGCTGACGCGCCCTTCGACGTACTTGCCGCCCTTCAGCGAGAACACCTGCGCGGTGCCGGTCTTGCCGCCCACCTCGTAGGGGGCGCCGCGGAAGGCGCGCGCGCCGGTGCCCGACTTGTTCACGTCGACCATCGCCGAGCGCACCGCTGCCACATGCGCCGGGTTGAGGGAGATCGTGCGCAGCGGCTCGGGCGCCACCGGGCGTTTCACGCCGTGGGCATCGAGCACGTTGCGCACAAGATGCGGCCGGAACAGCTTGCCGTCATTGACGACTGCCGCCAGCGCGTTGGCGAGCTGCACCGGCGTGTAGGCGTTGTAGCCCTGGCCGATGCCCACCGAGATCGTCTCGCCGCCATACCAGCGCTGCAGTTCGGCTTTGCGGAAGCGCTTCCTCTTCCACTCGGGCGATGGCAGCACGCCTTCCGCCTCGCCCGGCAGGTCGATGCCGGTGCGCGCGCCGAAGCCCAGCGGCCCCATGAAGCCGGCAATGGCGTCGATGCCGAGATCGTTGGCAAGCTGGTAGTAGAAGGTGTTGCACGACACGACGATGGACTTGTGGATGTCCACCATGCCGTGACCACCGACCCTATCGTCCATGAAGCGGTGGCCGCCGAAGTTGAAGTAGCCCGGATCGGCCATCGCGTAGCCCAGCGTGCGCTTGCCGGTGGTGAGGCCGGCCAGCGCCATGAAGGGCTTGAAGGTCGAGCCCGGCGGATAGGCGGAGAAGATCGCGCGATTGAGCAGCGGATGGTCGGGCGAGTCGTTGAGCTCCTTCCAGTCCTGCGTCGAGATGCCTTCGACGAAGAGGTTGGGATCGAAGGTCGGCGTCGATACCAGCGCCAGCACGCCCCCCGTCTCCGGCTCGATCGCGACCAGCGCGCCACGGCGCTTGCCGAAAGCCGCTTCGGCCACCTTCTGCAGCTCGATGTCGAGCGTCAGCTCGAGGTCGCTGCCGGGCACGGCAGGCGAGCGCGCCAGCGCCCTCACCGCGCGGCCGCCGGCGTTCACCTCGACCTGCTCGAAGCCGGTCTGGCCATGCAGCTCGGCCTCGTACGACTGCTCCAGCCCCGCCTTGCCGATGTATTCCGAGCCGCGATAGTTGGCGGTGTCGCCCCGCTCCTCGATGCGATCGACGTCGCGCTGGTTCATGCGGCCGATGTAGCCGATGATGTGCGACGCCGTCGCTCCCAGCGGATAGTCGCGGAACAGGCGAGCCTGCACTTCGACGCCCGGGAAGCGATAGCGCTGGGCGACGAAGCGCGCGACCTCCTCGTCGCTGAGACGGGTACGGATCGGGACGCTGTCGAAGTTGCGGCTTTCCTCGAGGATCTTGCGGAAACGGCGCCGGTCGCGCGGCTCGATGGGGATGATCTCCGAGAGTCCGTCTATCGTCGCTTCCAGGTCACCGACGCGCGACGGCGTGATCTCCAGCGTGTATGCGGCATAGTTGCGCGCCAGCACGACGCCGTTGCGGTCCACGATGGTGCCGCGCTTGGGCACGGTGGGCAGCAGCGCGATGCGGTTGTCTTCGGCGCGGGTCAGGTAGTAATCGTGCCGCTTCACCTGCAGGTAGTAGAAGCGCGAGGCCAGCAGGCCGAAGCAGACGAGCACGAACAGCGCAGCCACGGCGACGCGGCGGCGGAAGCGCGCGCTGTCCTGGTCGGGAGTGCGGAATTCGGCCATCGGCGCGGCGCTCAGATCGGCCGGTTGTCGTCGCGGTCGACCGGCTGGAACTGCGGCAGCAGCAGCAGGTAGGTGAGCGGCACCCACAGCAGCAGGCTGGTGAAGCTCGACAGGAAGTACGACCAGCCAGGGAACTCCGCCCCGGCGATCATGCGCACGACCACCATCAGCACCTGCGACGCGAGCAGCATGGGCAGCACATGCAGCGCCTGCTGCAGCGGCGGGAACCACATCAGCCGGCGCGCGAGGCCATTGACCAGGTAGGCCAGCACCACATAGGCCAGCGCATGTTGCCCGAGCGCGGCGCCGAGGCCGACATCGACGAGCAGGCCGAAGACGAAGCCGGTGCCCATGCCGATGCGCAGCGGCTCGCGGATACACCAGACCGCCAGCACCAGCGCCACCCAGTCGGGCACGCCAGGCGTGCGTCCGGTCGGGATGTATTCCAGACCGAGTGCGACGAACAGGCTCAGGTAGATGAACCAGCCCTTGGCCGGCAGCAGGATGCGGCTGGATCGATTACTCGGCTGCATGGCTCAGCGCCCCTTACCCTTCTTCTTTTCCACCGGCGGCGCGGGCGCGGGCGGAGCCGGCGGCAAGTCCACGCGGCCGATCACCAGCACCTGCATGCTGCGCTCCACGCCGGCGAGCGGCTCGCACACGATGCCGGCAAAGGCATCGCCCTCGCGGTCCACCGAGACAACGGTGGCCACCGGCAGCCCGGGCACGAAGACGCCGTCCAGCCCCGACGTCACCAGGCGGTCGCCCGGCTGAATGTCGGCCGAGCCGATCACGAAGCGCATTTCCAGGCGACCCTGGCCGGCGCCGAACAGCACCCCGCGCAGGCCGTTGCGCTCGACCTGAACGGGGATGGCCTGGTTGCGGTCGGTGAGCAGCGTCACCTCCGACTGCACCGGAAACACCCGCGTCACCTGGCCGATGACGCCGCCAGCGTCCACCACCGCAAGGCCGGGCTCGATGCCCTGCTGCGCGCCGCGATCGAGGATGACCTTGCGCGCGAACGGGTCGGGCGCGTTGTACAGGATGTCGGCAGCGATGCTGCGCGTCTGCACGCGCTGCGCCATCTCGAGCAGCTTGCGCAGATGAGCATTTTCCTGCTGCAGCAATTCATAGCGCAGCAGACGCTCGCCCGAACCGAGCTGCTGGCGGCGCAGTTCGGCGTTGTCGCGCTGCACTTCGACCAGGGTGGCGAAATACACCGACGCATTGCGCACCACGTCGGCCGGTGTTGCCGCCGCCATCTGCAGGGGATAGGTGACCACCGACATCGCGTGCCGGAACACTTCCAGGTAGCGAAAGCGCAGATCCGACACCAGCATCGCCAGGCACACGCTGACGAACAGCATCAGGCGCACCAGCGGTGCCGGTCCGCGCCGGAAGATCGGAGGCGGCTTGTGGCCGACGAGGGACATCGGAGGGATCCGGGATCAGCGCGTCGCCGGCACGCGCCGGCGACGAAGGCTCGGGCCGCTCAGTCCGACGTGAAGATGGAAGCGAGCTTGTCCATCTTGTCGAGCGCCATGCCGCAGCCGCGCGCGACGCAGGTCAGCGGCTCCTCGGCGACGATCACCGGCAGGCCGGTCTCTTCCATGAGCAGGCGGTCGAGGTCGCGCAGCAGCGCGCCGCCGCCGGTCAGCACCATGCCGCGGTCGGCGATGTCGGCACCGAGTTCGGGCGGGGTCTGCTCGAGCGCGATCTTCACTGCGGAGACGATCTGGTTCAGCGGCTCGGACAGTGCCTCGAGGATCTCGTTGGACGAGATGGTGAAGCTGCGCGGAATGCCCTCGGCCAGGTTGCGACCCTTGACTTCCATCTCGCGCACTTCCGAGCCGGGGAAGGCGGAACCGATTTCCTTCTTGATGTTCTCGGCGGTCGTTTCGCCGATCAGCATGCCGTAGTTGCGGCGGATGTAATTGACGATGGCCTCGTCGAACTTGTCACCGCCGACGCGCACGCTGCCGGCATAGACCATGCCGCCGAGCGCGATGACGCCCACCTCGGTGGTGCCGCCGCCGATGTCGACCACCATCGAGCCGACCGCGTCGGAGACCGGCAGACCGGCGCCGATCGCCGCCGCCATCGGCTCCTCGATCAGGAACACCTGCGAGGCGCCGGCCGCCAGCGCCGCGTCGCGGATCGCGCGGCGCTCGACCTGGGTGGAGCCGCAGGGCACGCAGATGATGATGCGCGGGCTGGGCGACAGCAGGCGGGAATCGTGCACCTTCTTGATGAACTGCTTGATCATCTGCTCGGTGACGACGAAGTCGGCGATCACACCGTCCTTCATGGGCCGGATCGCGGTGATGTTGCCGGGCGTCTTGCCGAGCATCTGCTTGGCTTCGCGGCCGACCGCCTGGATGGTGCGCTTGGCGTTGGGGCCGCCTTCGGTACGAATCGCCACCACCGAGGGTTCGTCGAGCACGATGCCCTTGTTGCGCACGTAGATCAGGGTATTGGCGGTGCCGAGGTCGATCGCGAGATCGTTGGAAAAGTAGGAGCGCAGGAAACCGAACATGAGCCTTCCGAAACCGATGAGGGATGTCTGCCGCATCCGGGCCGGCGAATGCGGCGGGGCGACCGGGAACGCAATGCAGCCCCGAACGGGGCAAAGCGATTATGATAACCTACAAATCTTTGTAGACTCAGCAGGTTTTGTTACCTCATGTCGCTGTCCAACGAACAGGTCGGGCACATCGCCCGCCTCGCGCGCATCGCGCTCACCGACGCTGAAATCGAGTCCACCCGCGCCAAGCTCAACGACATCTTTGCGCTGATCGAGCAGATGCAGGCGGTCGACACCACCGGCGTGGCGCCGATGAGCCATCCGCAGGAACTCGCCACCCGCCTGCGGCCCGATATCGTCACCGAGACCGACCGCCGCGAAGCCTTCCAGAAGGTCGCGCCGCAGACCGAAGCCGGGCTCTACCTCGTGCCCAAAGTCATCGAATGAAGCCCGTGCGGGCGCCGGCCACCTGATTGCGCCGGCTCCGCGCCCCACCACCGCCGACACCATGATCAATGCCTCCCTCGTGGAACTGCGCCGCGCGCTCGACGCCAGGCAGATTTCCAGCGTCGAGCTCGCCACGCTGTTCCTGGACCGCATCACCGCGCTGAACCCGCAACTGAACGCCTTCATCACCGTCGACCGTGACGGCGCGCTGACCGCCGCGCGCGCGGCCGACGCGCGCATCGCCGCCGGCGACGCCGGTCCGCTGACCGGCATCCCGCTCGCCCACAAGGACGTGTTCTGCACCGAAGGCGTGCTGACCACCTGCGCGTCGAAAATGCTCGGCAACTTCGTCAGCCCCTACGACGCCCACGTCGTCAGCCTGCTGAAGGCCGCCGGCGCAGTAAGCCTGGGCAAGACCAACATGGACGAGTTCGCGATGGGCTCGTCGAACGAAAACTCCTACTACGGGCCGGTGAAGAACCCCTGGGACGCCACCCGCGTGCCCGGCGGCTCGAGCGGCGGTTCCGCCGCCGCGGTGGCGGCGCGCCTGGCACCGATCGCCACCGGCACCGACACCGGTGGCTCGGTGCGCCAGCCCGCGTCTTTCTGCGGCATCACCGGCATCAAGCCGACCTACGGCCTGGTGAGCCGCTACGGCATGGTCGCCTTCGCCTCGTCGCTCGACCAGGGCGGCGCCTTCGGCGCCAGCGCCGAGGACTGCGCGCTGCTGCTGTCGGCGATGACCGGCTTCGACGAACGCGATTCCACCAGCCTGGAACGCCCCGCCGAGGACTACGCCGCCGCGCTCGCCGCGCCGGCTGCAGGCAAGCCGCTCGACGGCCTGCGCATCGGCCTGCCGCGCGAGTTCTTCGCCGAAGGCATGGCCGACGGCGTGCGCACTGCGATCGAAGCGGCGCTGGCACAGTACCGCGCGCTCGGCGCGACCACCGTCGAGGTGTCGCTGCCCAATGCGAAGCTGGCGATCCCCGCCTATTACGTGATCGCGCCGGCCGAGTGCTCGAGCAACCTCAGCCGCTTCGACGGCGTGCGCTACGGCCACCGCGCCGCCGAATACACCGACCTCGCCGACATGTACGGCAAGAGCCGCGCGGAAGGTTTCGGCGCCGAAGTGAAGCGCCGCATCCTGGTGGGCACCTACGTGCTGTCGCACGGCTACTACGACGCTTACTACCTGCAGGCGCAGCGCCTGCGCCGGCTCATCGCCGAGGACTTCAAGGCCGCGCTGGCGCAATGCGACGTGATCGCCGGCCCGACCGTCCCCAACACCGCCTGGGCGCTCGGGGAAATGGCCGACGACCCGGTGCAGATGTACCTGTCGGACATCTACACCATCGCGGTGAACCTCGCCGGCCTGCCCGGCCTGTCGCACCCCTGCGGCTTCGACGCGCAAGGGCTGCCGGTCGGCCTGCAACTGGTGGGTGACTACTTCAGCGAGGCGCGCCTGCTGGCCACCACCCACCGCTTCCAGCAGGCCACCGACTGGCATCGGCAGCGGCCGGCGTGCGCCCAATGACTGCGCGCCGCGCGCCGCACGCCGGCTGGCTCGGCGCCCTCGCCGCGGCCGTGCTGGCGGCGGCGTGCGCCACGCCGTCACTGGAGCCTGGCGTCGGCGTGACGCGGCCGGGAGGTCGGCTGCAGCCGATGCCGCTGCGGCCGCTCGACGTCAGGGCGGACTGCAGTTTCACCGACGAGGTGGGCTACGGCGCACGAGCCATGCTCGACGTCAGCTACGCCGAGGTGAAGGCTTTCTCGGCCACGGTGAACGTGCCCAGGCGCGGCAGTTGCCGCATCGACGGCGAGTTCGCCCAGGTGAAGCGCACGCCGCACGTCGAGCTGCGTGCGCGTGACGGCTGCACCGTCAGCATGTGGGAACAGGGCGAGCAGGTCACCGTCGCCTTCACCCACTGCGCCAGCCGCTGCACCGCCGGCACCTTCGACTACGTGTGGCCGATCATCGTCGATCGCCGCACCGGCCAGTGCCACTGAGGCCGGGCCGCACAACCGAATTTGATGCGCGGCCGCCGTCGGGCAGCCGCAGGCAGGAACGGAAACGACCATGAGCAGAACCGATTGGGAAGTCGTCATCGGGCTGGAAGTGCATGCCCAGCTCAACACCGCCAGCAAGATCTTCTCCGGCGCCAGCACCGCCTTCGGCGCCGAGCCCAACCGCCAGACCAGCGCGGTGGACATCGCCCTGCCCGGCGTGCTGCCGGTGCTCAACCGCGGCGCCGTAGAGCGCGCGATCCGCTTCGGCCTGGCGATTGGCGCCCATGTCGCGCCGACCAGCGTGTTCGCGCGCAAGAACTACTTCTACCCTGACCTGCCGAAGGGCTACCAGATCAGCCAGTTCGAGCTGCCGGTGGTGCAGGGCGGCGAGATCACGATCCGCGTCGGCGAAGGCGACAAGGCGTATGAGAAGACGGTGCGCCTGACCCGCGCCCACCTCGAGGAAGACGCCGGCAAGAGCCTGCACGAGGACTTCCACGGCATGACGGGCATCGACCTCAACCGCGCCGGCACGCCACTGCTCGAGATCGTCTCGGAACCGGACATGCGTTCGTCGGCCGAGGCGGTGGCCTACGCCCGCGCGCTGCACGCGCTGGTGCGCTGGATCGACATCTGCGACGGCAACATGCAGGAAGGCTCGTTCCGCTGCGACGCCAACGTGTCGGTGCGGCACAAAGGCGCGACCGAATTCGGCACCCGGCGCGAGATCAAGAACCTCAACTCGTTCCGTTTCCTGCAGCAGGCGATCGACTACGAGGTGCAATGGCAGATCGCCACCATCGAGGACGGCGGCAGGATCCAGCAGGCCACCGTGCTGTTCGACCCCGACAGCGGCGAGACGCGCATGATGCGCTCGAAGGAAGACGCGCACGATTACCGCTACTTCCCCGACCCCGACCTGCTCCCGCTGGTGATTTCCGACGAGTGGAAGGCGCGCGTGCAGGCGGACATGCCCGAGCTGCCGGGTGCGATGAAGGCCCGCTTCATGGACGAATGGGGCCTGTCTGCATACGACGCCACGACGCTGACCGCCTCCAAGGAAGTCGCCGATTTCTACCAGGCCACGGTGTCGGCCGCGAGCGCTGCGCTGGCCAAGCCCTGCGCGAACTGGGTGATGGGCGACCTCGCCGCGCGCCTGAACAAGGCCGAGCTCGACATCTCCGCGTCGCCGGTCTCGCCCGCGCAGCTCGCCGGCCTGGTGGCGCGCATCGCCGACAACACCATCTCCAACGCCATAGGCAAGAAGGTGTTTGACGCGTTGTGGAACGGCGAGTGCACGACGGCCGATGAAATCATCGACAGGCAGGGCCTGAAGCAGGTCACCGACATCGGCGCGATCGAGGCCATCATCGACGAGGTGCTGGCCGCCAACCCGAAGTCGGTCGAGGAGTTCCGTGCCGGCAAGGAGAAGGCCTTCAATGCGCTGGTCGGCCAGGCGATGAAGGCGAGCAAGGGCAAGGCCAACCCGTCGCAGGTGAATGAGCTGCTGAGGAAGAAGCTGGGCGGTTGAGTCCCGAAGGACGCAGGTCTGGCGGTGGGGGATGCGTGGAGCAGGCGAGCACTGTCCGAGTCCCGAGCGCAGCGAGGTCGAGTTGCGCAGCCTGACGGAACGCATCCCCCACCGCCAGACCGGATTCGAAGCCCATATCGCAGACCTCGGTCCCACAACGGTCCAAAGCTGCCGCTGAGCGCACGCAGCTACAATCCGTTTCGGGACAACGCTCCGCAGGAGACGATCGATGTGCCAGCTCCTCGGCATGAACTGCAACGTGCCGACCGATATCTGCTTCTCGTTCGCGGGCTTTCGCGCGCGCGGCGGGCTCACCGACCACCACCGCGACGGCTGGGGCATCGCCTTCTTCGAAGGCGCCGGTGCGCGCGTCTTCCTCGACCCCTGCGCCAGCGCCTCGTCGCCGGTGGCCGAGCTGGTGCGCAGCTATCCGATCCGCTCGGTGAACGTCATCGCCCACATCCGAAAGGCCACGCAGGGCGAAGTGAAGCTGGAGAACACACACCCCTTCCAGCGCGAACTGTGGGGGCGCTACTGGATCTTCGCCCACAACGGCAACCTGCTCGCCTACCAGCCGGCGCTGTCCGGCCGCTTCCTGCCGGTGGGCAGCACCGATTCCGAGCGCGCCTTCTGCCACATTCTCGACACGCTGGCGCAGCGCTTCCCCGATGGCCCGCCCTCACCCGTCGCACTGCACTCGGCCCTGCGCGAACTGGCGACGACGATCGGCAGCCACGGCGAATTCAACTTCCTGCTGTCGGACGGCGAACGCCTCTTCGCGCACTGCTCGTCGCGGCTGTGCTACGTGGTGCGCAAGGCCCCCTTCCCGGTCGCCCACCTCGCCGACGAGGACGTGTCGGTGGACTTCAACGAGGTGACCTCGCCCACCGACCGCGTCGCCATCATCGTTACCACGCCGCTCACCGACAACGAGGCCTGGCAGCAGATTCCACCGGGCACGCTGCTGGCATTCCACGACGGCGAGCCCGAAGCGCTGGGCGAAACGGCCACCGTGGCGGCGCCACCGGGCGGCCGAATCTCCTCGCCTGCGTAAATGTTCTGCGTACGCGCATCGCCGTCACGTTAGAGTTATGGGCCGTTCCCTGCCAGTCTGCCTCCTCCATCCACCGCGAGCTTGTCATGGATTGTCCGCTGTGCGCTGCGCTGTCCCGCGCCGAGAGTGCTGAAACGCTGCTCTTCGAGGATGACCGCTGTCGGGTCATCCGCGTCGCCGATGAAGCCTATCCGGGCTTCTGCCGCGTGCTGTGGAAGCGGCACGTGGCCGAAATGACCGAGCTCGCGGCGGCGGAGCGACACCACCTGATGGACGTCGTGTTCGCCACCGAACAGGCGCTGCGCGAGTCGATGAACCCGGACAAGATCAACCTCGCGAGCTTGGGCAACATGGTGCCGCACCTGCACTGGCATGTCATTCCGCGCTTCCGTGACGATCGGCACTTTCCCGAGCCGATCTGGGGCGCCCCCCAACGCAACGGCGCAGTGCATGCCGCGCCGCCGACGGCCGCGCTCGCCCGATCCATCGCTGCAGCACTGACGCACGGCTGATCCCGCCACGCGTACGAGCCCAGACATGAACTTTCGCAATCCGGCCGACTGCCTGAACCTGCTGCGGCGCCTGCCTCCGACCGACATCGCCGCGAACCACGCGACGCTGTGCACGATGATGGCGGACCTGCTCGCGTCCATGCCTGCGCCCAACCAGCATCTCGAAGTCCTGGAAGCCGCACGTGATCTCGTGGTCTTCACGCAGGCCGAGATGGCCAGGCGCTACGCCGCGCGCCCGGTCGCGCCCGACAGCGCAGAGCACGACACGCTGTCGCGGGTTGCGGGTTTGTGGCGGGATCTGGCGCGCTCGTACGCCCGGATTGCACGCAGCGATGCCGAACAGGGCACGCTTGAAGACCAGCGGGTGCTGCTCGCCCAGCGGCGCGTGCACTGCGCCGGCATGGTGCTGGCGGAGTATTACCGCGCACACCTGGCCGTGCCGCCTGGCTGCTGGGCCGAGGTGCACGAGTGCTACGCGGCTGCCCGGCAGGCCGGCATCGAAGGCATCCGCGTCGCCGATCCGTCGAACGAATTCTGGAAGGCGCAGAGCCCCCGCGAAGCCTACGTCTCCATCTTGCTGCTCGACCTCGCCAACCCCTACGGCCGCGATGCCCGCGAATTGAACTGGATCCTGCGCTGGGCGCAGCGTTTCGCACCCTATTGCAGCCTCAGCGCGGAACTCGAGGACCACAAGGCCAACGTCTATGCGCTGGATCTGGCCGGCGACCGCGGTCTGGGTCCAGTTGGTCTGCTGCCGCGCACCGACGGTCTGCTGCGCTTCGATGGCAGCGCACTTGCAAACCAGATCCGCGGCGTGCTTGCGCAATTCAAGCAGGGCGTCAAGCCGGCGTCGCTCGGCCTGGGCGATGACTGCTCGCGCGACGTCTGTGCGCGGCTGCTGGTTTCGCTGTACCGGCCCTGGGGGCTGTCGTCGTCCGGGCGGCGTTTCCCACGCCGCACGACCACCGGCGAGATCGGGATGACCGCGGACTGGCTGGCCATCGGCTTCGGCATCGCCGGCAAGACGTTCGAACAGCCGCGCACCGCGCGGCCTCACGGCAGCGTGCGCGACGACATCTCGCTGCTGACATTCGGCGAGCGCGTCCCGCGCGCCAGCACCCCCGCGGCGGACACGCCGGAGCACCGCCGGCAACAGGCGGAGCGCCTGGGCCTCGCCTGCGAACAGTGGAAGCTGCTGGACCAGTCCGTCGGCGGCTTTCGCGTCGAGCAGGCTACCCGTGTGGAGGCCGTCGAACAGCATCGGCTTGTCGGCGTGCTGCCCCGGAATGGCGAGCTCATGCTGCTGGGCAAGATCAGTTGGCTGATGTGCAGGAGCGATGGCCGCCTGGAGGCGGGCGTGCATCTGCTGTCCGGCGTTCCGCGCGTGGTTGCCGTACGACCGGTCGTCGCCCAGGGGCGGCTGCCCGCCTTTCAGCAGGGGTTCGCGCTTCCAGCCAGCCCCGCGCTGAAGACGGATGCATCGCTGATCCTGCCTTGCGGCTGGTACCAGCGCGATCGCGAGATCGAGATCCGCGAAGGCGAGGCCACACCGCGTCGGGTGCGGCTCACCAAGCTCGCATTGCGCGGCGCCAATTTCGATCAGGCCTGTTTCGAGCCCTTGGCGGTCAATCCTGCGTGATGCGCGCGGACGGAAAGTGCACGGTGAACCGGCTGCCCGCGCCCGGACGGCTATGGACCGCGAGATCGGCCTGGTGGCGGGTGAGGATGTGCTTGACGATGGCCAGCCCCAGGCCGGTGCCGCCAGTCTCGCGCGAGCGCCCGCGGTCGACGCGGTAGAAGCGCTCGGTGAGGCGCGGGATGTGGTCGGCCTCGATGCCGATGCCATCGTCCTGAACCCAGAATTCGCCGCTGCCGTCCGCATCCAGGCGCCAGCCCATCTCGATGTTCCCGCCGGCAGGCGTGTAGCGCACCGCATTGCTCGCCAGGTTGGCGACGGCGCTGTGCAACTCCTTGTAGCTGCCGTGCAGCACGCCGCCGCCTTCCAGTTTCAACGTGACCGCATGCCGGCCTGCGGACAGCAGCTCGGTCTCCTTGTGCACCTCTCGCATCAGGTCGGCCGCGTCGACGTCCTCCTCCACCGGCGCTGGCGCACCGGTCTCGAGCGCCGACAAGGTCAGCAGGTCGTCGATCAGCCTGCGCATGCGCCCTGACTGCTCGTGGGCGAGCGTCAGGTAGCGGTGAACGTCCTCACGGGCGAAGTCGTCGAGGCCATCGGTCAGGGTTTCGAGGAAGCCCTCGATGACGGTCAGCGGGGTGCGCAGCTCGTGCGACACATTGGCGACGAAATCGCGCCGCATCGTTTCCAGCCGTTCGAGCTGCGAGATGTCGCGCGACAGCACCAGGTACTGGTCGTCGCCGAACGGAATCACCTGCACCTGCAGGGTCAGTCCGGCGCCCCGTCCGACGTGCATGACCAGCGGTTCGCCATAGCGGCGCGAACCCAGGTAGCGCACGAAGTCGGGATGGCGCACGAGGTGCGTCACCGGCGCGCCGAGGTCGCGCGCGCGGTCGAGGCCGAAATGCTGCTCCGCCCTGGCGTTGAGCCATTCGATGGTGTCATCGCTGGACAGATACAGCACGCCGTCGGGCATCGCCTGGCTGGCGCTCTGGAAGCGCTCCAGCGCGTGCGCGAGACGATCGCGCACCTCGTACGACTGGCGCGTACGCCGATCGAACTCCGCAAACACCCGTCCCCAGTAGCCACGCGCCGCAGGCACGGGAGTGCCGATGGGCTCGCGCGTCCACAACAGCAGACGGCGAAGCTGGAAGCGGTCATGGAGAACGAAGGCGATCAGGCCGGCGATGCAGACCGCCACGCCCCAACCCACGCCGACGATGACGAGCACGAGCAGCGAGACGAAGAACAGCAGGCTCAGCACGGCAAGCGCACTGGTCCACACATAACGGAGCGAACGGATGATCATGCCGGCGCGTGCGAGGAGGGGATCCGACAGCGATTATCGCGCCGGAGAAGCCTGCTGGGCCTGCGTCGACAGGCGATAACCGCTGCCGCGCACCGTCTGGATGAGCGCATCGTGCCCGCCTGGCTCGAGCGCGCAACGCAGGCGGCGGATGTGCACATCCACCGTGCGCTCCTCGACGAAGACATGGTCGCCCCACACCTGGTCGAGCAGTTGCGCGCGCGAATGCACGCGCTCGGGGTGCGTCATGAGGAAATGCAGCAGGCGGAATTCGGTCGGCCCCAGCGCCAGCGTCTGGTCGTCGGCGCTGACCCTGTGCGTGACCGGGTCGAGCCGCAGGCCACCGATCTCGACGGCATCCTCGGTCGCCTGCGGGGCGCGCCGGCGCAGCACGGCCTTGATGCGGGCGACGAGCTCGCGCGGGCTGAATGGCTTGGTGACGTAATCGTCGGCGCCGGTCTCGAGACCGACGACCTTGTCCTGTTCCTCGCCGCGCGCGGTGAGCATGATGATGGGCACGTTGCGCGTGCGCTCGTCGGCACGCAGCCGGCGGGCGAACTCGATACCCGAGGCGCCAGGCAGCATCCAGTCGAGCAGCACGAGGTCGGGCAAGGCTTCGCGCACGATGCGGCCGGCGATCTCCGCATCCGCAGCCCGCACGACATGATGCCCGGCACGCGCCAGGTTGGCGGCGATCAGTTCCTGGATGGCTGGCTCGTCTTCGACGAGCAGGATGTTGGCTGGCATGGTCTCGCTCCGCAGTCATTTGGCGCAGTGTATTGCAGCCGTTTGACCATTTGATGACACGTCATCAGCGTGAAATGCGCCGCGCCGCGCCGCGCCGCAGAAGGGGGTGGTCGATTCGGGTATGATGATGACCCCCCGTAGACCGAGGCTGCTGCCATGGCCGGACTGGACCAGGACACCCCGCTTCCCACCGAGATCACGCTGCACCGCAAGTCGCGCGTGCTCGAGATCGCCTTCGACGACGGCACCCGCTTCCAACTGCCGTTCGAATTCCTGCGCGTGTATTCCCCCTCGGCCGAAGTGCGCGGCCATGGCCCGGGCCAGGAGACCCTGCAGCAGGGCAAGCGCGACGTCGACGTGCTGAGCCTGGAGCCCGTGGGCAACTACGCGGTGAAGCCGGGTTTCTCCGACGGCCACGACAGCGGACTCTATTCCTGGGACTACCTCTACATGCTGGGCCGTGAGCAGGAGCGGCTGTGGAGCGAGTATCTCGCGCGCCTCGAGCGCGAAGGCGGCACCCGCGATCCGGCGAAAGTCCCGCCGCCCGCACCGAAGGGCGGCTGCGGACATCATCACTGAGCAGATCATGAGCGACAAGACGACCCACTTCGGCTTCCAGACGGTGGCCGAGGAAGCGAAGCAGAGGAAGGTGGCCGAGGTGTTCTCCTCGGTGGCGCAGAAATACGACGTGATGAACGACCTCATGTCCATGGGCCTGCACCGGCTATGGAAGGCGTTCACGATCCAGGTGTCCGGCGTACGTGAAGGCGACCGCGTGCTCGACGTCGCCGGGGGCACCGCCGACCTGTCGCTCGCCTTCGCGAAGAAGGTGGGACCTCGCGGCCAGGTATGGCTCACCGACATCAACCACGCGATGCTGTCGCGCGGCCGCGACCGCGTGATCGATGCCGGCTACCCGCTGCCGGTGGCGCAGTGCAATGCAGAGAAGCTGCCTTTCCCGGACGACTGGTTCGACTGCGTCACCGTCGCCTTCGGCCTGCGCAACATGACCCACAAGGACGTCGCCATCGCCGAGATGCGCCGCGTGCTGCGCCCCGGTGGCCGCTTGCTGGTGCTCGAATTCTCGCGCGTGTGGAAGCCGCTGTCGCCGCTGTATGACTTCTATTCGTTCAAGGTGCTGCCGTGGATGGGCCAGAAGGTCGCCAGCGACGCCGACAGCTACCGCTACCTGGCCGAATCCATCCGCATGCATCCGGGGCAGGAAGAACTGAAGGCGTTGATGGAACAGGCCGGACTGGCGCGGGTCGATTACTTCAACCTTAGCGCCGGCGTGGTCGCCCTGCACCGCGGCTACAAGCTCTGACACGGTAACGTCCCGACGACGGCCGGTCTGCCACAACCGCCCGCCGCACCGGCGGGCACGAACAGCGTTGACGCCATGATCGACAACCTTTTCCTGTCCGCCACCAATCACCTGCTCGCCCAATCGGGATGGGCGCGCAAGCGGCTCGCGCCGCACGCCGGGCGCACTGCGCGACTCGAACTACAGCCGCTGGGTGCGATCGATTTCTCCGTGGCGGGCGACGGGCATCTCGCACAATGGACGTCCGATGAAGCGCCGGACGTACTGCTGCGGGTGCCGCTCGGCCAGCTTCCGCAGGCGCTGGGGGAAGGCATGGAAGCCGTCATGCGGCAGGTGCGGATCGAGGGCAATGCCGAGTTCGCCGATGCGCTCGGCTTCGTCTTCCGCCACCTGCGCTGGGACCTGGAAGAGGATCTGTCGCGCGTGGTGGGCGACATCGCGGCCCACCGACTGGTGGAGACCGGCCGGCAGCTCACCGAGCAGGGCCGGCGCGCGCTCGCCAGCGCGGGCGGCAACGTCGCCGAATACCTTGTCGAGGAGCAGCCGATGCTCGTCTCACGCCACGCTCTTCCGGGTTTCGCCGCCGAAGTGGCCGAACTGCGCGACGCGGTCGCACGCATGGACAAGCGCATCGCACGGCTGGCGCGGCGCTGATCCGGCGTCCCCTCCCCCTGCCCGCGCGATCACGGCACAAAAAAAGCAGCCCCTCGGGCTGCTTTTTTTTGAATGCCGCCGCATACGGCAGCGGCGACCCTGCGATCAGTGGCCGCGCTTGCGCAGCTTGTTGATCGCCTCGAGCTGGGCGATCGCCTCGATCAGCTCGGCCTGCGCCTTCGCATAATCGAGCTTGGCCGTCTGGTTGCGCAGGGCTTCTTCGGCCTTCTGCTTGGCCTCGAGCGCCTTGGCTTCGTCCAGATCCTTGCCGCGGATCGCGGTATCGGCCAGCACGGTGACCAAGCCCGGCTGAACTTCCAGCAAGCCACCAGCGACGAAGACCAATTCCTCGTCCGCCTGATTCGGAAGCTTGACCCGCACTGCACCGGGCTTGATCCGGGTCATCAGCGGCATGTGGCCCGGCAGGATGCCGAGTTCGCCCGCTTCGCCCGGCAACGCGACGAATTCGGCGAGCCCGGAGAAGATCTGCTCTTCTGCGCTGACGATGTCTACGTGAACTGTCATTGCCATAGTGTGTCCTCTTCAGAGCCGCGCGGCAAGAAACTCGCCGCGCGGGAGTTTAGGCAAAGCCAGGCCGGTTATGACAGCTTCTTCGCCTTCTCCATGGCCTCTTCGATACCGCCGACCATGTAGAAAGCCTGCTCGGGCATGTGGTCGCACTCGCCGCTCACGATCATCTTGAAGCCGGCGATCGTGTCCTTCAGCGAGACGTACTTGCCGGGCGAGCCGGTGAACACTTCCGCGACGTGGAAGGGCTGCGACAGGAAGCGCTGGATCTTGCGCGCCCGGGCCACGGCGAGCTTGTCGTCCGGCGACAGTTCGTCCATACCCAGAATCGCGATGATGTCGCGCAGTTCCTTGTACTTCTGCAGCGTCTGCTGCACCTGACGCGCCACGTTGTAGTGCTCTTCGCCCACGACCAGCGGATCGAGCTGGCGCGAGGTGGAGTCGAGCGGATCGACGGCCGGGTAGATACCCAGCGCGGCGATGTCGCGCGACAGCACGACGGTGGAGTCGAGGTGCAGGAAGGTGGTGGCCGGCGACGGGTCGGTCAAGTCATCCGCAGGCACATACACGGCCTGGATCGAGGTGATCGAGCCGACCTTGGTGGAGGTGATGCGCTCCTGCAGGCGGCCCATTTCTTCCGCCAGCGTCGGCTGGTAACCCACCGCGGACGGCATCCGGCCCAGCAGCGCGGACACTTCGGTACCGGCCAGCGTGTAGCGGTAGATGTTGTCCACGAAGAACAGGATGTCCCGGCCTTCGTCGCGGAAACGCTCGGCCATGGTCAGGCCGGTCAGCGCCACGCGCAGACGGTTGCCCGGGGGTTCGTTCATCTGACCGAACACCATCGCGACCTTGTCCAGAACGTTGGAGTCCTTCATCTCGTGGTAGAAGTCGTTGCCCTCACGGGTACGCTCACCCACGCCGGCGAACACCGACAGACCGGAGTGCTGCTTCGCGATGTTGTTGATCAGCTCCATCATGTTCACGGTCTTGCCGACGCCGGCGCCACCGAACAGACCCACCTTGCCGCCCTTGGCGAACGGGCAGATCAGGTCGATAACCTTGATGCCGGTCTCGAGCAGTTCCACGGACGGCGACAGCTCGTCGAACTTCGGCGCCTTCTGGTGGATCGCGCGCAGCTCGTCGGTCTCGATCGGACCCGCTTCGTCGATCGGGCGACCCAGCACGTCCATGATGCGGCCGAGCGTGCCGTGACCGACCGGCACCGAAATCGGCTTGCCGGTGCCGGAAACCTTCATGCCACGGCGCAGGCCGTCGGAAGAACCCAGCGCGATGGTGCGCACCACGCCGTCGCCGAGCTGCTGCTGGACCTCGAAGGTCAGGCCAGCTTCGGCGAAGGAGTCGGCAGCGTCCTCGAGCTTCAGGGCGTCATACACCTTGGGCATCGAATCGCGCGGGAACTGGATGTCCACCACGGCGCCGATGCACTGAACGATCGTACCTTGACTCATCGTCATATCCTTAAATCAATAATCCGTTACACCGCGGCGGCGCCGCCGACGATTTCCGACAGCTCCTTGGTGATCGCGGCCTGACGGGTCTTGTTGTAGACCAGTTGCAGTTCGCCGATCACGTTCTTCGCGTTGTCGGAAGCGGCCTTCATTGCCACCATGCGCGCGCTCTGTTCGGATGCCATGTTCTCGGCCACGGCCTGGTACACCAGCGCCTCGACGTAGCGCACCAGCAGCTCGTCGATGACGACCTGCGGATCGGGCTCGTAGAGGTAATCCCACGAGCTGTCGGGCGTGCCCAGCTTTTCACCGGAGAGCGGCAGCAACTGCTCGAGCTGCGGCTCCTGCTTCATCGTGTTGATGAAGCGCGTGTAGGCGATGTAGACCGCGTCGAGCTCGTCGTTCTGGAACGCGTCGAGCATGACCTTGACCGGACCGATCAGCTTCTCCAGGTGCGGCGTGTCACCGAGTTGGGTGACGTTCGACACCACCTTCGCCCCCATGCGCTGCATGAAGCCCAGACCCTTGTTGCCGATGCAGCAGGCACGGATCTCGGACACGCCTGAGGACTGCCAGTCCTTCATGGCGTTCAGCGCGATACGCTGGACGTTGGTGTTGAGACCACCGCAAAGACCCTTGTCGGTGGTCACCAGGATCAGCCCCACCCGCTTGACCTGATCCTTGCGGACCAGGAAGGGGTGCTTGTAATCGGTCACATTGGCCTGGGACAGGTTCGCGGCGAGTCGGCGGACTTTCTCGGCAAAGGGACGGGCAGCACGCATCCGGTCCTGCGCCTTGCGCATCTTGGACGCGGCCACCATTTCCATGGCCTTGGTGATCTTGCGCGTGTTCTGCACGCTCTTGATCTTGGTACGGATTTCCTTACCGCTAGCCATATTCCGTCTCCGTCCGCGGCCTTAGGCCCAGCTCTTCTTGAACTCGGCGATCGCGGCAGCCAGAGCCTTCTCGCCGTCGGCGTCGAGCTCCTTGGAATCCATGATCTTGGAGACGAGAGCCGCGTTCTTGGTCTTCACGTATTGCTGCAGGCCATGTTCGAACGCCAGCACGCGCGACACATCGACATCGTCGAAGTAGCCGTTGTTCACCGCGTACAGGGTGATGGCCATTTCGGCGATCGACAGCGGCGCATACTGCTGCTGCTTCATCAGTTCGGTCACGCGGCGGCCGCGCTCGAGCTGCTTGCGCGTCGCGTCGTCGAGGTCGGAAGCAAACTGGGCGAATGCGGCGAGCTCGCGATACTGCGCGAGGTCGGTACGGATACCGCCGGACAGTTTCTTGATGACCTTGGTCTGTGCGGCGCCACCGACCCGGGACACCGAGATACCGGCGTTGATCGCGGGACGGATACCGGCGTTGAAGAGGTCGGTTTCCAGGAAGATCTGACCGTCGGTAATCGAGATCACGTTCGTCGGAACGAACGCGGACACGTCACCGGCCTGCGTCTCGATGACCGGCAGCGCGGTCAGCGAACCGGTCTTGCCCTTCACTTCACCGTTGGTGAACTTCTCGACGTACTCGGGATTCACGCGCGCGGCGCGCTCGAGCAGGCGGGAGTGCAGGTAGAACACGTCGCCCGGGTAGGCTTCACGGCCCGGCGGACGGCGCAGCAGCAGCGAAACCTGGCGGTAGGCCCAGGCCTGCTTGGTGAGGTCGTCATAGACGATCAACGCGTCCATGCCGCGGTCGCGGAAGTACTCGCCCATCGTGCAGCCGGCGTAGGCCGACAGGTATTGCATGGCGGCCGATTCGGAAGCGGTGGCGGCGACGACGATCGTGTATTCCATCGCGCCGTTCTCTTCCAGCTTGCGCACCACGTTGGCGACGGTCGAAGCCTTCTGGCCGATCGCAACGTAGACGCAGAACATGTTCTGGCCTTTCTGGTTGATGATCGCGTCGACCGCGACGGCGGTCTTGCCGGTCTGGCGGTCGCCGATGATCAGCTCGCGCTGGCCACGGCCGATCGGCACCATGGAGTCGACCGACTTCAGGCCGGTCTGCACCGGCTGCGAGACGGACTGGCGGGCGATCACGCCCGGCGCGACCTTCTCGATCTTGTCGGTGAGCTTGGCGTTGATCGGGCCCTTGCCGTCGATCGGCTGACCCAGCGCGTTCACCACACGGCCGACGAGTTCGGGGCCGACGGGCACTTCGAGAATGCGGCCGGTCGCCTTGACCGTGTCGCCTTCGGTGATGTGCTCGTATTCGCCGAGGACCACTGCGCCGACGGAATCACGCTCGAGGTTGAGCGCCATGCCGTAGGTGTTGCCGGGGAATTCCAGCATTTCGCCCTGCATGACGTCGGTCAGGCCGTGGACGCGGCAGATACCGTCGGTGACGGAGACCACCGTGCCCTCGTTGCGCGACGTGGCGGCGAGCTGCAGGTTCTGGATCCGGCTCTTAATCAGATCACTGATTTCAGAGGGGTTGAGTTGCATAGCTTTTATGCTCCTAGTTCTTTAGCGCAGCGGCCATGTTCGCGAGCTTGCCGCGGACCGAGGCGTCGATGACTTCGTCGCCGACGGCGATGCGGACCCCACCGATGAGCGCGGGATCGATGTGGACCTGCACGTTCAGTTTCGCCTTGAAGCGCGCTTCGAGGTCGGACTTGAGCGAGGCCAGCGTCGCATCGTCGAGGGGGAAGGCAGAGGCGATATCCGCCTCGAGGACGCCCTCGTGTTCGTTCTTGAGAGCAACGAACAGGTCACGGATCTCCGGAAGCACCTGCAGACGTTCGTTATCCACGAGCACGCGGACGAAGTTCTGCTGATCTGCGGACAGGGTCCCGGCCACATCCAGGACCAGCTTCACGAGCTGGTCGGCGGAGAGCTTGGGATCGTTGATGCATGCCCGCATGTTGGAATCGGCCGCCACGGAGGCGAGCCGATCCAGTGCATCCGACCAAGGCCCCAGCGCACCTGCCCCGCGGGCCAGCTCGAAGGCGGCATCCGCATAGGGGCGCGCGATGGTGACGTTCTCGGCCATGACTTATTGCAGTTCCTGTTTCAGGTTGGCGAGCAGTTCGGCATGCACCTGGGTGTTGATCTCACGGCGCAGGATCTTCTCTGCTCCGGCAACAGCCAGGTGGGCGACCTGGTCGCGCAGGGCTTCCTTGGCGCGCTGGGCGGCGGCACCGGCTTCGGCTTCCGCAGCTTCGCGCGCCTGGGCGACGATGCGGGAAGCCTCGGCACGGGCTTCGTCGATCAGTTGGCTCGCCTGCTTTTCAGCGGAGGCCCGCACGTCGCCCGCGGATTCGCGAGCCTTGCGCAGTTCCTCGACGACCTTCTTCTCGGCGAGAGCCAGATCGGTCTTGGCCTTGTCCGCAGCTGCCAGCCCGTCAGCGATCTTCTTCGCGCGCTCGTCGAGTGCCTTCACGATGGGCGGCCACACGAATTTCATCGTGAACCACGCCAGAATGAAGAACACAACGAGCTGGGCTATCAGGGTTGCGTTCAGATTCACGGTTTTCGCTCCTTAGAGGATTAAGGAGACGATTACTTCAGGATGAACGGGTTGGCGAACGCGAACATCATGGCGATACCGACACCGATCAGGAATGCGGCGTCGATCAGACCGGCCAGCAGGAACATCTTCGTCTGCAGGGCGTTCATCAGCTCAGGCTGGCGGGCCGAAGCTTCGAGGTACTTGGAACCCATGATGCCGATGCCGATACAAGCGCCGATGGCACCCAGACCGATGATCAGACCAGCAGCCAGAGCAACAAAACCCAGAACGTTTTCCATGACGACTCCTTAGTGAGGAAGGTGAGTTTAAAAACCAGGTACTGCGATGAAACGGGTTAGTGACCTTCGTGGGCCTGACCGATATACACCAGCGTCAGCATCATGAAGATGAAGGCTTGCAGGGTGATGATCAGGATGTGGAAGATCGCCCAGATGGTGCCGGCGACGACGTGACCGACCAGACCGAACACGGTGGCGGTGCTGCCGAGCAGCGCGATCAGGATGAAGATCAGCTCGCCGGCGTACATGTTGCCGAACAGTCGCATGCCGTGGGACACGGTCTTGGCGAGGAACTCGATCATCTGCATCAGGAAGTTGACCGGGTAGAGCAGCGGGTGGCTGCCGAACGGCGCAGTGAAGAGCTCATGCACCCAGCCCGACACGCCCTTGATCTTGATGTTGTAGTACAGGCACAGCAGTAGCACGCCGATCGACATGCCGAGCGTGGCCGACAGGTCGGCGGTCGGCACGACGCGCAGGTAGGCGTGAGCCGGATCGCCGCCGGCAGAGCCATAGACACCCGCCCAGATGCGCGGCAGCAGATCGACCGGCAGCAGGTCCATCGCGTTCATCAGGAAGATCCACACGAACACGGTCAGCGCCAGCGGAGCGACGAACTTGCGCGACTCGGCGCTGTGGATGATGCCCTTGGCCTGATCGGCCACCATATCCACGAGGATCTCGACGATACCCTGGAAGCGGCCGGGGACGCCGGAAGTCGCCTTGCGCGCCGCCATCCACAACAGGAAGACGGTCAGCAGGCCGATAGTGACGGAATAGAACAGCGAGTCCAGGTTGATGACGCTGAAATCGACGATGCTCTGCTGAGCATGGCCGGTGTTGTTCAGGTGCGTCAGGTGGTGGACGACGTATTCGGATGCGGTGGGAGCGTGCCCTTCTGTAGCCATGGTCAGGTCTTTACCAAAAATGCAAACAAATTCGCCTTGAGCGCCAGGATCAGTCCAATCAGCAGCGCTCCCCAGTGCAGGTCGGGGTAGAGGGCCCAGGCCAGCACCAACAGTCCCACGATCGAGGCGATCTTGAAGAACTCGCCTGCGACGAAGGCGGTCACCGTTGCAGTGCCCGTCCTGCGCGTGATGGCGCGCAGGCGCATGGCGAACATCCAGCTCGGCAACACACACGCGAACCCCGCGCAACCTGCCGAGATCGCTCCGCGCAGACCGAACAGCATGGCCGAGATCGCGATTGCGAGCAGAGTAGCACCCAACTGCAGCAGAACGGCTTTTAGCATCGGGTTCGACACCAGCACTTTCGAGGCGCTGGCGACCGCCAAAAATCCCGCGAATACTAGGGGTTAACCACAGCAAAGTCAAACCGATCTTGCGCTGCAACAGCATTTTTGCAACCGGTCGGAGCACGGACTTATATAAGACACAGGATAAGGCCGTTTGACACGGCAAGCGGGGTGTCGCGAACATGGCTGCATGAGCCGACAGTTCGACCTGATCACGCAGCGACGCTTCCTGCCCTTCTTCCTGACGCAGTTCCTGGGCGCCTTCAACGACAACGTGTACAAGAATGCGCTTGTCGTGCTGCTGACCTTCCAGTCGGTGCGCTACACGACGATGGCGCCGGGCGTGCTGGTCAACCTGTGCGCAGGGCTCTTCATCCTGCCCTTCTTCCTGTTCTCGGCCACCGCCGGACAGATCGCCGACAAGTACGAGAAGAGCCGCCTGATCCGCTTCACCAAGCTGCTGGAGATCGTCGTCATGCTGCTGGCGTGCGCCGCCTTCGCGCTCGACTCGCTGGGCCTGATGCTGGTGAGCCTGTTCCTGATGGGGGCACAGTCGACGCTGTTCGGCCCGGTGAAGTACGCCATCCTGCCGCAGCACCTGCGCGAGGACGAACTGGTGGGTGGCAACGCGCTGGTCGAGTCGGGCACGTTCATCGCCATTCTCATCGGCACGCTCGCGGGTGGCATCGTCATCGGCCTGCCGCATGGCACGCTGTGGGCTTCGATCGCGGTGGTGGCACTGGCGGTGCTCGGTTACCTCGCCAGCCGCGGCGTGCCGGTTGCACCAGCGGCGTCTCCCGATCTGCGCATCAACTGGAATCCGGTGACCGAGACTTGCCGCAACCTCGCGTTCACGCGCGGCAATCGCACCGTCTTCCTGTCCATCCTCGGCGTGTCGTGGTTCTGGTTCTATGGTGCGGTGTTCCTGTCGCAGTTTCCCGCCTATGCGAAGGACGTGCTGGGCGGCAATGAGCATGCGGTGGTGATGCTGCTGGCGGTATTTTCGGTGGGGATCGGCGTCGGCTCCCTGCTGTGCGAACGGCTGTCGGAGGGTCATGTGGAACTGGGCCTGGTGCCGTTCGGCTCCATCGGCATGTCGCTGTTCGCGCTCGACCTGTGGTGGTCGAGCCCGACCGCCGCGCTCGCCTCGGGCGGCGCATTGCCGCTGGCGACGGTGCTGGCGCAGCCGGGCGCGTGGCGCGCGCTGTTCGACCTCGTCGCGATCGGCATCTTCGGCGGCTTCTTCATCGTGCCGCTGTATGCGCTGATCCAGAGCCGCAGCGAGCCCGGGCACCGTTCTCGCATCATCGCCGGCAACAACATCCTCAATGCCCTGTTCATGGTCGTGGCCGCCGGCATGGGCGCCGGCCTGCTCGCGGCCGGCCTGTCAGTGCCGCAGCTCTTCCTCGTCACCGCGCTGTTGAATGCCGCGGTGGCGATCTACATCTACACTTTGGTGCCGGAGTTCCTGCTGCGCTTTGTCGTCTGGATGCTGGTGCACACCGTGTATCGGCTGCGCGTGCGCGGCATCGGCCAGGTGCCGGAAAGCGGCCCCGCGGTGATCGTGTGCAACCATGTCAGCTTCGTGGATGCGCTGGTGATCATGGCGGCATGCCGGCGGCCGATCCGCTTCGTGATGGACCATCGCATCTTCCGCACGCCGATGCTGCGCTTCGTGTTCCGCGAAAGCCGTGCCATCCCGATCGCACCGGCGAAGGAAGACCTGCGCAAGATGGAGCGCGCCTTCGACCTCGTCGCCGAGGCGCTGCAAGCGGGGGAAGTGGTGGGCCTGTTTCCGGAAGGCCAGATCACTGGCGACGGCGAGCTCCAGCCCTTCCGCCCCGGCATTGCCCGCATCGTCGAGCGCACGCCGGTGCCGGTGGTGCCGATGGCCCTGCGCGGCCTGTGGGGCAGCTTCTTTTCGCGCAAGGATGGCCCGGCGATGACGCGGCCGCTGCGCCGAGGCCTCTTCAGCCGCATCGAACTTGTGGTGGGCGAAGCGCTGGCGCCCGAGGCCGCCACGCCGGCCGCCCTGCAGCAGCAAGTGGCGACGCTGCGCGGCGACTGGCGCTGACGGGAGGCGAGAGATGAAGACCGTGCTGTGGATCGTCGTGGGCGCCGCACTGGGCGTGATGGGCGGAGCGGCTGGCGCCGTCGCGGGCGCAGTTCTCGGCGGCATGGTGGCGAGCCTGCTCGCCGAGCGGCGGGAAACCGGCGCCCGGCTCGAGGTGCGCCTCACGGCGCTCGAGCGGGAACTGGCGACACTGCGGCGCCGGTCATCCGCCACGGCGGACTCCGCCCTTGCTGACGCGGCGGCAACCGTCGATATCGGCGCGGTCTCGGCAGCAAGCTCGGCTGCCGCCACGGTCACTCAGCCCGCACCCGATTCACCCGCCCCGGAGGCGCCCGGGCCGGGACCTCGTCCGCCTGCGCCGCTGCAAGCCGCGCCCGCCGCTGGGGGTAGCGCCTTGCCGGGCGGCACGGAGAGGGATGGAACATCGGCAGATGCCGCACCTGCTGCACAGATCGACCTCGATGCGCTCTACATGCGCCTGCGCAACTGGCTGTTCGGCGGCAACACGCTGGTGCGGGTCGGCATCCTGGTGCTGTTCTTCGGTCTCGCCTTCCTGGCGCGCTACGCGGTCGAACACGCCCTGCTGCCGCCGGTGCTGCGCGTTGCGGGCTTTGCGCTCGCCGGTTGTGTGCTCGGCGCCCTGGGCTGGCGGCTGCGCGAGCGGCGCCGCGGCTACGCGCTGAGCCTGCAGGGCGGCGGCATCGCGGTGCTGTACCTGACCGCCTTTGCCGCGTTGCGTCTGTACGGTCTGCTGTCGGCCGAGGCGACCTTCGGCATCCTGCTGGCGCAGGTCGGCGTCGCCGCCTGGCTCGCGGTGCGGCAGGATGCGCCGGTGCTGGCAATCATCGGCACCGCCGGCGGCTTCGCCGCGCCCATCCTCGCTTCCACCGGCGCGGGCGACCATGTGCAGTTGTTTACCTACTACGCCATCCTCGATGCCGGCGTGCTGGTGCTGGCCTGGCGCAAGGCCTGGCGCGGCCTCAACCTGACCGGCTTCGTGTTCACCTTCCTGATCGGCCTCGCCTGGGGCGCACAGTTCTACCACCCTTGGCACTACGCCAGCACCCAGCCCTTCCTGATCCTGTTCGCGCTGATGTACGTCGCCGCAGCGGTGGCCTACGCCTGGAAGCGCGAGCCCGCGTTGCGCGACCCGGTCGACGGCACGCTGGTGTTCGGCGTGCCGGTGGTGGGCTTCGGCCTGCAGGCGGCGCTGGTGCAGGGCATGCCGGATGCGCTGGCATGGAGCGCGGCGGCGGCCGGCACCTTCTACCTCGGCCTCGCCGCCGTGCTGCACCGCCTGCGCCAGACGCGACTCGAGCTGCTGGTGGCGAGTTTCACCGCGATCGGCATCGCCTTCCTCACCCTGGCGCTGCCGCTCACCTTCGACGGACGCTGGAGCGCAGCGGCCTGGGCGCTGGAAGGTGCGGCGCTGTGGTGGGTGGCGATCCGCCAGCAGCGCCGGCTGGCAGGCGCTGCGGCGCTGCTGCTGCAGGCCGGCGCCGGCGTCCTGTTTGCGGCCGACCTGATGCAGAACGATGTGCCGCGCACGCTGCCGCTGCTCAACAGCGCCTTCCTCGGCACCGCCATGATCGCCGGCGCAGGCTTCGCCAGCGCCTGGTTCGCGGCGCGGCCAGGCGCGCGAAGCGCAGCGGGAGTGGGAGTGGGAGTGGGAGTGGGAGCGGCTCCGCAGCGCTGCGGCAACACTCTGCTGGTATGGGCCTGGCTGTGGTGGCTGGGCGGCGCCTGGGACGAGATCGTCGCGCACCTGGCCACCGGCACCCAGCCGGCCGCCCTGCTGCTCGCCTTCGCCGTCAGCGGCGTGCTCGCCAGCGCGATCGCAGCCAGGCTGCAGTGGCCGGGGCTGATGCGCGGCGCGTTGCTGCCACTGGCAGGCATGGCGATCGCGCTGACCCAGGTCTTCGGCTACGGCGTGCCGCCCCTCGCCAATGGCGGCTGGCTGGCCTGGCCGCTGGGCCTCGCCCTGCATCTGGCCAGCCTGCGCCTGGCCGATCGCAAGCTCGACGCGCCACACCGCTTCGCGTTCGGGCATGCGGCGGGGGTCTGGGTGCTGGCGCTCGCATTGTCGCAGGAGCTGGGCCAACGGCTGGCGCCCCTGCCGCTGGGCGACGGCTGGAAGCTGGGCGCCTTCGCCCTGCCGCCCGCGCTGCTGCTGACCGCACTGGCCTTGGCCGCGCGCAGCACCGCCTGGCCACTCGAGCGCTGGCGCACGAGCTACCTCGCCGGCGGTGCCGCACCAGTGGCCGCTGCGCTGGCGCTGTGGTCGGCGGCGATCCACCCTTTCGGCGCCGGCGCGCCCGATCCGCTGGGCTACCTGCCGCTGCTCAACCCGATGGACCTGACGCTGGCGCTGGCGCTGGGCGCCGTGGCACTGTGGCTGCAACGTGCCGGCGACCTCCTCGCCCGCTTCGCCGATCCGCTGTCGCGTCTGCAGGCAGTCCTTGCCACCTTCGCCTTCATCGCCGCCAACGCCGCGCTGCTGCGCGCGGTGCATCGCTACACCGGCACGCGCTGGGATCTGCGTGCGCTCCTCGCGCTCGACACGACGCAGGCGGCGCTGTCGCTGTTCTGGGCTGTGCTCGGCCTGGGCCTGATGCTGCTGGCGAACCGGCGCGCCAGCCGCATGATGTGGCTCACCGGCGCCGGCCTGATGGTGGCGGTGGTGGGCAAGCTGTTCCTGGTGGACATGGCGGCCAGCGGCGCGCTGGCGCGCATCGTGTCCTTCATCGGCGCCGGGCTGCTGTTACTGGTGGTGGGCTATTTCTCCCCGCTGCCACCGAAACGGGAGGATGCCACCGGCGTGCGCTGAATCGGCCGCCGTCGCGCGCGCGCCGGCTTGCGGGCGCTGCGGCCCCGGGGCTCAGCGCAGGCGGCCGAGCAGGCCGTCGAGCTGGTCCAGGCTGCCGAAGCGGATGGTGACTTCGCCAGCGCCTTTCTTGTTGGCCTTGATCTTCACCGTGGCGCCGATGGCATCGGCGATTTCCTCTTCCAGCCGCAGCAGGTCGCGGTCGGGCGCTGCCGCGGCCTTCTTCTGCCGCGGGTTGAGCACCTGCTGCACCAGGCGCTCGGTGTCGCGCACCGACAGTTGCCGGGCGGCGACGAGGTTGGCGAGCTGGATCTGGTTGGCGCCGTCGAGCGGCAGCAGTGCGCGCGCATGCCCCATGTCGATGTCGCCGGCCATCAGCAGTTCCTGCACCGGCCGGGCGAGGTTGAGCAGGCGCAGCAGGTTGGAGGCCGCCGGGCGCGAGCGGCCCACCGCGTCAGCCGCCTGCTGGTGGGTCATGGCGAACTCGTCGATCAGGCGCTGGATGCCGCTGGCTTCTTCGAGCGGATTGAGGTCCTCGCGCTGGATGTTCTCGATCAGCGACATCGCCAGCGCGGCTTCGTCGGGGATCTCGCGCACCAGGCAGGGCACGTCGTCCAGGCCGGCGATCTGCGCCGCGCGCCAGCGGCGCTCGCCGGCAATGATCTCGTAGCGATCGTCGTCGATCGGCCGCACCAGGATGGGCTGCATGACGCCCTGTGCCTTGATCGAGGCCGCCAGTTCCTCGAGCGAGCCCGGATCCATGCGCGTGCGCGGCTGGTACTTGCCGGGCTGCAGTGCCGCGGTGGCCAGCGTCTGCAGCGCGCTCTTCTCGGCTTCGTCGTCGTGGTTGGCCGCGAGCAGCGCATCCAGGCCGCGACCGAGGCCCTTGAGTTTGGGTTTGTTCATGTCCTGACCAGCATTCAGAGCGTCTTGACGCGCTCGATCATTTCGTTGGCGAACGCCATGTAGGCCTGTGCGCCCTTGGCGCCGCGATCGAACACCACGCCGGGCAGGCCGTGGCTGGGCGCTTCGGCCAGGCGCACGTTGCGCGGCACGATGGCGCGGAAGACCTTGTCGCCGAAGTGCGATTCGAGCTGGGCGGAGACCTGCTGCTGCAGGGTCATGCGCGGGTCGAACATGACGCGCAGCAGGCCGATGATCTTGAGCTCGCGGTTGAGGTTGGCGTGCACCTTCTTGATCGTGTTGACGAGGTCGGACAGGCCTTCGAGCGCGTAGTACTCGCACTGCATCGGGATGATGACGCCATGGGCACCGCACAGGCCGTTGAGGGTGAGCATGGACAGCGAAGGCGGGCAGTCGATGAGCACGAAGTCGTAGTCGGCATCGAAGGCGCGCAGCGCGTCGCGCAGACGCTTTTCGCGGTTGTCGAGGTTGACGAGTTCGACTTCGGCGCCGGCGAGGTCGCGGTTGGCGGGCAGGACATCGTAGCCGCCGGATTCGGACTTGACCCGCACTTCGTCGAGGGTGGCGAGGCCGACGAGCAGGTGGTAGACGGATTTTTCCAGCGCGCGCTTGTCGACGCCGCTGCCCATGGTGGCGTTGCCCTGCGGGTCGAGGTCGACGAGCAGGGTGCGCTGGCCGGCCAGTTGCAGCGCGGCAGCGAGGTTGACGCAGGTGGTGGTCTTGCCCACCCCGCCTTTCTGGTTGGCGACGCAGAAGATTCGGGCCATGTGGCTTCAGCTTGTTCCAGTTGCAAAGGGGCCGCGCTCAGCGGGGAACCCGGAGTTTACTTCAATGCGGCAGTGCAGCAGCCCGATGGAGGCCTGAATCCGAAGGCGATCGGTGCGATGTGCCTCGAATCCGGTCTGGTGTCGGGCGAGGCGCTCCACGTCCTGCCGCTACGCGGCCGAGGGCGCGGCGGAGGCCACGTAAATGCGCGCCCTCGCTGCGCTCGGGACTCGGACAGTGCTCGTCCGCTCCACGCCTCGCCCGACACCAGACCTGCAGCCTTCCTCTCTCCCGCCCGCGAGAAAGCCTTCGGTTGAAGTGTCATGCCCTTTCGATGACCAGCAGATGACGCTCCGCATCCAGCCCCGGCACGCTCAGCGCATGCACTGCCGTCACCGCCCAGCCCGCCGGCAACGCTTCGACCTCATCGGCCGGATGCACGCCCTTCATCGCGTACAGTGCGCCGCCCTCCCCGAGCAGATGGCCGGAGAGGTTCACGAAGTCGGCCAGGCTGGAGAAGGCGCGCGAGATCACCCCATCGGCCGCGCCGCCGGGCAGGCGGTCGGGCGTCACCTTTTCCACGCGCTCGTTGATGACGCTGAAGTTGCCCAGTTGCAGCTCGATCCTGGCCTGCTGCTGGAAGCTCGCCTTCTTGTTCACCGTCTCGATCGAATTCACGATCAGGCCGCTGCGCACGATCGCCAGCGGGATGCCGGGCAGGCCGCCGCCGGAGCCGATGTCGGCCAGGCGCTCGACCTGCGCCAGATGCGGCAGCACCGCGAGCGAATCGAGCAGGTGATGGGTGACGACTTCGCGCGGGTCGCGGATGGCGGTGAGGTTGTAGACCTTGTTCCACTTCAGCAGCAGTTCGCCGAAGGCGAGCAGGCGGTCGACCGTTTCCTGCGGCAGCACCAGGCCGAGCGCGGCGATGCCGTCGGCGAGCTGGCGCGCGTGAGCGGCGAGCGCGCCGCTCACGCCGAGCGCCTCTGCTCGGCCGCCGCGGCCGAACCCGCTTCTTCGCGCGTGCCGGCGCGCGCCGCCAGGTCGCGGCGCTTGAGCCAGACCAGCAGCAGCGAGATCGCCGCCGGGGTCACGCCCTGGATGCGGCCGGCCTGGCCGATGGTCTCGGGCTTGTGCAGGTTGAGCTTCTGCTGCACCTCACGCGACAGGCCGCGCACCTGGGTGTAGTCGAGCGCTTCGGGCAGGCGGGTGGCTTCGGCCTGGGCCTGGCGGGCGACCTCTTCCTGCTGACGGTCGATGTAGCCCTGGTACTTGGCAGCGATCTCGAGTTGCTCGACAACTTGCGGGTCGGTCTCGGGGGCGTCCGGCGCGCCGGGCAGGCTCATCAGCGCGGCATAGGTGGTTTCCGGGCGGCGCAGCAGGTCGAAGTAGCGGTATTCGCGCTCCAGCGCCTTGCCGACGACGCGTTCGGCTTCCTCGGCCGGGATGCGGTCGGGCAGCGCCCAGGTCGCCTTCAGGCGCGCGGTCTCGCGCTCGATGGCCTCGCGCTTGGCGCAGAACGCCGCCCAGCGCAGGTCGTCGACCAGGCCGAGCTCGCGACCTTTCTCGGTCAGGCGCAGGTCGGCGTTGTCTTCGCGCAGGCTGAGGCGGTATTCGGCGCGCGAGGTGAACATGCGGTAGGGGTCGGACACGCCGCGGGTGATGAGGTCGTCGACCAGCACGCCGAGGTAGGCCTCGTCGCGGCGCGGGCACCAGGGCTCGCGGCCCTGCACCTGCAGCGCAGCGTTGGCGCCAGCGAGCAGGCCCTGCGCGGCGGCCTCCTCGTAGCCGGTGGTGCCGTTGATCTGGCCGGCAAAGAACAGGCCGGCGATCGATTTCGTTTCCAGGCTGGACTTGAGGTTGCGCGGGTCGAAGAAGTCGTACTCGATCGCGTAGCCCGGGCGCAGGATGTGCGCGTTCTCCAGCCCGCGGATGCTGCGCACCACCTGCAACTGCACGTCGAAGGGCAGCGAGGTGGAGATGCCGTTGGGGTAGATCTCGTGCGTGTCCAGGCCTTCGGGCTCGAGGAAGACGTTGTGGCTGTCCTTGTCGGCGAAGCGGTGGATCTTGTCCTCGATCGACGGGCAGTAGCGCGGCCCCACGCCTTCGATCACGCCGGAATACATCGGCGAGCGGTCGAGGTTGGCGCGGATGATGTCGTGCGTGGCGGCGTTGGTGCTGGTGATCCAGCACGGCAACTGGCGCGGATGCTGCGCCGCCGAGCCGAGGAAGCTGAACACCGGCACCGGATCGTCGCCTGGCTGCTCGGTCATCACCGAGAAATCGATCGTGCGCGCATCGAGCCGCGGCGGCGTGCCGGTCTTGAGCCGGCCTTGCGGCAGCTTGAGCTCCTTCAGGCGCTGGCCGAGCGACACCGCAGGCGGATCGCCGGCGCGGCCGGCCGAATAATGCTGCAGGCCGACGTGGATCAGGCCGTTGAGGAAGGTGCCCGCGGTCAGCACCACCGCCGGGGCCTCGAAACGCAGGCCGATCTGAGTGACGACACCGGTGACGCGGTCGCCGCTCACCAGGAGGTCGTCCACCGCCTGCTGGAACAGCCACAGGTTGGGCTGGTTCTCGAGCCGACGACGGATCGCCGCCTTGTACAGGACGCGGTCGGCCTGGGCGCGGGTGGCGCGCACCGCCGGTCCCTTGGAAGCGTTGAGGATGCGGAACTGGATGCCGCCCTCGTCGGTGGCCGCCGCCATCGCACCGCCGAGCGCATCGACCTCCTTCACCAGGTGGCCCTTGCCGATGCCGCCGATCGACGGATTGCAGCTCATCGCCCCCAGCGTCTCGATGTTGTGGGTGAGCAGCAGCGTGGCCGCGCCCATGCGCGCCGCGGCGAGCGCAGCCTCGGTGCCGGCATGGCCGCCACCGACCACGATGACATCGAAACGGGTGGGGTAGAGCATGGACTGCGTGGATTGATGCTGCATGATGCGGCGCAAGAAACCTGATCGGGGCAGGCTCCGGATTGTACGCGCAGATGCCCCGCCGGCCTAGTGTTCCGCACTCATGTTCCACGATTTTTCACATGTTAAACATGAGCTTATTTCCCCCTTCCGGCCGTTTTCGCAGACGCCCCGCGTCGCCTGCGAGGCTGGCCCACTACGCTGCCGACGGCGCGACGGGCCGGCCTGGCAAGGCAGGGTCCTATGACCCGCCGCGCAGCCCGCCTTCGGCCTCGTCGGCCCGCTCGTAGATGCGTGGTGCGATGGCGTGCTTCTCCAGCGCCTCGCCCAGCTTCATGCGCAGGAAGGTGTTGGCGGTGTAACGGGTGACCGCGTTGTAGTGGCGGTCCATCAGGCCCTTGACCATGCCGATGTAGTCATCCACCAGCTCCGGCGTGATGGAGAAGCGGTCGTAATTGACGATCGCGTCCACCTTGTGGCCGACCGGCGCGAGCGCGGCATCGACGGCGCGCATGATGCGCACGATGTCGCCTTCGCTGCGCACCGCGAGACCTTCGAAATTGACGAAGAAGAGGTTCTGCTGCGGGTCGTACGACAGGCGGCGCTCGAGCGGGATGTCCAGCAGTTCGCGGCGCAGCCCCATCGGTTCGTCGCGGAAGATGCGCGGGTCCATCGGCACCGGCGGCCGCTTCATGACCGGCACGAAGTCCATGTGGTCGAGGATGTCCTTCTGCAGGTCCACGCCGGGAGCGATCTCGATGAGCTCCAGCCCTTCATCGCAGAGCTGGAACACGCAGCGCTCGGTGACGTAGAGCACCTTCTTGCCCCATTTCGCCGCCTGGGCACCGCTGAAGGTGCGGTGTTCGACCTGGTCGACGAACTTCCTCGCCTTGCCGTCCTCGAGGATGGCCAGTTCGCCGTCGCGCAGCGCGATCTGCAGCTTGCCGGCGGTGAAGGTGCCGACGAACACGACCTTCTTGGCGTTCTGCGAGATGTTGATGAAGCCGCCGGCCCCCGCCAGGCGCGGCCCGAACTTCGACACGTTGAGGTTGCCTTCGCGGTCGGCCTGCGCCAGCCCGAGGAAGGCGATGTCCAGCCCGCCGCCGTCGTAGAAGTCGAACTGGCTGGGCTGGTCGATGATGGCCTGGGCGTTGGTGGCCGCGCCGAAGCTGAGGCCGCCGGCCGGCACGCCGCCGATGACGCCGGGTTCGGCAGTGAGCGTCATCAGGTCGATGACCTGCTCCTCGGTGGCCACGCTGGCCAGCCCTTCCGGCATGCCGATGCCGAGGTTCACCACCGCGTTGGCCTTCAGCTCCAGCGCGGCGCGGCGGGCGATGATCTTGCGTTCGCTCATCGGCATCGCGACGAGCGCCGACATCGGCACCCGGATCTCGCCCGCATAGGCCGCGCTGTAGGGCTCGACGAAAGTCTGCATGTGGTATTCGGGCTTCTCCGCCACCACCACGCAATCGACCAGCACGCCGGGGATCTTCACCTGGCGCGGGTTGAGCGTGCCGCGCTCGGCGATGCGCTCGACCTGCACGATGACGATGCCGCCGGAGTTGCGCGCCGCCATCGCGATCGCCTGCGCCTCCAGCGTCAGCGCCTCCTTCTCCATCGTGACGTTGCCGTCCGGGTCGGCGGTGGTGCCGCGGATGATGCCGACGTTGATCGGGAAGGCCTTGTAGAACAGGTACTCGTCGCCGTCGATCTCCATCACGCGGACGAGGTCGCGGGTGGTCATCGCGTTGAGCTTGCCGCCGCCGAAGCGCGGATCGACGTAGGTGCCCAGCCCGACGCGGGTGAGCGTGCCGGGCTTGCCGGCGGCGATGTCGCGGAACAGGTGGCTGATGACGCCCTGCGGCAGGTTGTAGGCCTCGATGCGGTTCGACACCGCCAGTTGCTGCAGCTTGGGCACCAGGCCCCAGTGGCCGCCGATCACGCGGCCGACGAGGCCGTCGTGGCCGAGGTGGTTGAGGCCGCGCTCCTTGCCGTCGCCCTGCCCGGCGGCATAGACGAGCGTCAGGTTGCGCGGGCTGCCCAGGCCCTGCAGGTCGGTGGCCTCGCCTTCGAGGAAGCGCTCCTCGAGGGCGACGGCGATGTTCTCGGGAAAGCCGATGCCGACGAAGCCGCCGGTGGCGACGGTGTCGCCGTCCTTGATGAGGCGCACGGCATTGCGGGCGGAAACGATCTTGCCGGTGTCGGACGCGCGCAGCGTCTCGGCGATCGGATGGTGAGCGAGCGACATGACGGGTCTCCTCCTCGTTGCTCAGACCAGGCCGGTGGCGTAATAGACCCCGATCACCACGAACACCGCCAGCGTCTTGATGCAGGTGACGGCGAAGATGTCCTTGTACGACTGGCGATGGGTCAGGCCGGTGACGGCGAGCAGCGTGATCACCGCGCCGTTGTGCGGCAGCGTGTCCATGCCGCCGGAGGCCATCGACGCCACGCGGTGGAACACTTCGAGCGGAATGCCGGCGGCCTGGGCGTTGGCGATGAAGGTGTCGGCCATCGCCGCCAGCGCGATGCCCATGCCACCCGAGGCCGAGCCGGTGATGCCGGCCAGCGAGGTCACCGTGATCGCCTCGTTGATGAGCGGATTCGGGATGGCGCCGAGCGCGTTGGCGACGACGAGGAAGCCCGGCAGCGCGGCGATCACCGCGCCGAAGCCGTATTCCGACGCGGTGTTCATGGTGGCCAGCAGCGCGCCGGCGATGGCGCCCTTGCTGCCTTCGGCGAACTTGGCGATCACGGTACGGCCGGCGAACACGAACACCGTGGCGATGCCCAGCAGCAACGCCCCTTCCACCGCCCAGATGGCCGCGACCGCCTTGGTCTGCTGCACCACCGGCGCCGCCTTGCCGATGACCGCCGGCACGAAGGACACCTTCTCGCCGTACAGCAGCGGAATGGCGCTGGTGAGGACCTTGTTCATCACCCCGACCATCACCAGCGGCAGGATGGCGATCAGCGGATGCGCCAGCTTCTCGTGCTCGAAAGGCTCGGGCTCGTTGGCATGGCCCGTGCCGTAGCCCTCGCCGGCCGCGGCGGCGCGGCGGCGGGCCGTCTCCAGGTACAGCATGCCGAGCGCGAAGATGAACAGCGCGCCGATGATGCCGAGCCAGGGCGCGGCATAGATGTCGGTCTTGAAGAAAGTGGTGGGGATGATGTTCTGGATCTGCGGCGTGCCCGGCAGCGAATCCATGGTGAAGGTGAAGGCACCGAGCGCGATGGTGCCCGGGATCAGGCGCTTGGGAATGCCGCCCTGGCGGAACATCTCGGCGGCGAACGGATACACCGCGAACACCACCACGAACAGCGACACGCCGCCGTAGGTGAGCAGCGCGCAGACGATGACGATGGACAGCATCGCGCGCTGGTGGCCGATCAGCTTGATCACCGAGGCGACGATCGCCTTGGAGAAGCCCGACAGCTCGATCACCTTGCCGAACACCGCGCCAAGCAGGAAGACGGGGAAGAAGTTCTTCACGAAGCCGACCATCTTGTCCATGAACAGGCCGGTGAACATCGGCGCGACCAGGTTCGGATCGACGAAGAGCACGGCGCCGAGCGCGGCGATCGGGGCGAAGAGGATGACGCTGTAGCCGCGATAGGCGACGAACATCAGGAATGCGAGTGAAGCCAGTACGACAAGGAAGTCCACTTTGTTGTCTCCTCGAGCGGTTATGAACTGAAGCGTCTCTCTTCAGCACGTGCCGTGCCAGGAAGATCAAGTCATTGAAAAATCAATAAATTACGGGACTTTTCCGACGCTTGACCGCATCGGGTTGTCCGCCACGCCGGACAAGGTGTCCGCATCGGCGGACAGCACCGTCCGCCGCCGGCTACAGCCCCAGCGCGGCGATCTTCTCGTACAGCGCAGCGCGCGAAATGCCGAGCAGGCGGGCGGCCTGGGCCTTGTTGCCGTGGCAGCGATCGATCGCGGCGGCGATCGCATGGCGCTCGGCGTGCGCCACCGCTTCGGCCAGGCCGACGGCGTCCGCGCCAGCGCGCCCGGTGGCAGGCGCCGGCGCGGTGGGCGGCGGCATCACCCGCTCCAGGTCCGCCGCTTCCAGCACATCGCCATCGCTCATCAGCAGCGCCCGTTCGAGCACGTTGGACAGCTCGCGCACGTTGCCCGGCCAGGCGTGGCGGCGCAGCCGCTCGATGGCGTCGGCGCTGATGCCGCGCACCGGCATGCCCTGGCGACGGCAGATCTGCTCCACCAGATATTCGGCCAACAGCGGCAGGTCTTCCATGCGCTCACGCAGCGGCGGCGTCTCGAGCCGGATGACGTTCAGGCGGTAGTAAAGGTCGGCACGAAACGTCCCTTCTGCCACCATCTTCTCCAGGTCGCGGCTGGTGGCGGCGATGACCCGCACATCGGCCGTCTCCAGCCGGTTCGAGCCGACGGCCTCGAACTCCCGTTCCTGCAGCGTGCGCAACAGCTTCGCCTGCAGCGTGAGCGACATGTCGCCGATTTCGTCGAGGAACAGGGTGCCGCCGTCGGCCAGCTTGAACTTGCCTTCGCGCCCGCGCCGGTCAGCGCCGGTATACGCGCCTGGCGCCACGCCGAAAAACTCGGCCTCGAGCAGGGTCTCGGGCACGGCCGCGATATTGACCGCGACGAAAGGTCCGGCCGCGCGCGGGCTGGCGGCGTGGATGGCCTGCGCCAAGAGTTCCTTGCCGGTGCCGGTCTCGCCCACGATGAGCACCGACGATGCGGTGCGCGCCGCCCGCCGCGCCGCGCCCTTCAGTTCGGCGCAGGCCGGCCCGACGCCGACGAAGCTGGCGAACGAATAGCGCGTGCGCCGCTCGGCGACGAGCTTGCGCTCGGCCTCGGCGAGGTCGGCGCGCAGACGCTGGAAGCGCGCCACCACCGGCGTCAGATGGCGCGGATCGTCGTACAGCATGAAGCCGACCGCGCCCACCACCTTACCCGCCGCATCGCGCAGCGGCAGGCGGGTGACGACGAAGGCCTCGTCGCCGAAATCCATGATGTCCACCATGATGGGGCGTCCGGACTCGACCACCTGCCGCATCTGGCTGTTGGGAATCACTTCCTCGATCGGCCGGCCGATCACCGCAGCCGGGTCGTCCAGGCCCAGCCGGCCCGGATAGCGATCGCTCATCCACACCACCCTGGCGTCGGCATCGACGATCACCGCGCCCTCGCAGAGGTCGGCGAAATGCGAAAGAAGCGATTGCGACGCCAGCTCGCGCAATGTTTCGCCGCGACTCGTCATCGGTCTGTCTCCCCCATCGTTTCTCGTTGTGTGCAAGAGGATAGCCCCCGCGCTGACGGAACGCAGCACGCGTGCGACCAGGTTCTCATCCCGCGCCCAGCGGCAACGCCGTCTTCGCAATCACCCGTCGCAGCACGAAGCTCGAATGCACGCCGGTGACGCCGGGAATGCGGGTGATGCGGTTGAGCAGCAGCTCCTGGTAGGCATCCATGTCGGCCACCACCACCTTCAACTGGTAGTCGGCGGCCTGGCCGGTGATCAGCAGGCATTCGAGCACTTCCGGAATGGCGGCGATTTCCGCCTCGAAATGCGTGAAGCGCTCCGGGGTGTGGGCGTCCATCGAGATGTGGATGAGCGCCATCAGCGACAGGCCGAGCTTCTTGGCGTCGAGCAGCGCACGGTAGCCGGTGATGAGGCCGGATTCTTCCAGCGCGCGCAGCCGGCGCAGGCAGGACGAGGGCGACAGCGCGATGCGGTCGGCGAGATCCTGGTTGCTGATGCGGCCGTCCTGCTGCAGCACGTCGAGGATCTGGCGGTCGTAGCGGTCGAGTTGCATCGGGTGTGCTCCGGTCGGGCGTGACATGGGCTGCGCCGTAGGGCCGGCTTCAGCCGGCCGCATCGGATACGGGCGCAAAAGGCCGGCTGAAGCCGGCCCTACGGCTGCTGACAGCCTTCATGGATGAATATTGCGCCAATTTCTTTTTCCGTGCATGACTATTGCGAATGACGGCTCATTTGACGATCACATTGCAATCGTCTGTCGCATCGGGCGGCGTAAGATTTCGTCCATCGAATCACGCCATGCCCACGAGGACCGCGCCATGATGTTGCACAACCCCGCCGCCAAGTACCGCCCCTTCGCTCCGATCGCGCTCGCCGACCGCCAGTGGCCGAACAAGGTCATCGACCGTGCGCCGATCTGGATGAGCACCGACCTGCGCGACGGCAACCAGGCGCTGTTCGAGCCGATGAACGTCGAGCGCAAGATGCGCATGTTCCGCACGGTGTGCGACATCGGCTTCAAGGAGATCGAAGTCGGCTTCCCGTCCGCGTCGCAGACCGACTTCGACTTCGTGCGCCAGCTCATCGAGGGCGGCCACATCCCGGCCGACGTCACCATCCAGGTGCTCACCCAGGCGCGCGAGGACCTCATCCGCCGCACGATGGAGTCGGTGCGCGGGGCACCGCGGGCGATCATCCACGTCTATAACGCCACCTCGCCGACTTTCCGCGAAGTGGTGTTCGGCATGGAGAAGCCACAGGTGGTGGCGCTCGCGGTGTCGGCGGTGCGTCTGATCAAGCAGATCGCGGCCGACATGCGCGCTGACTGCGGCACCGAGATCCGCCTCGAATACAGCCCGGAGACCTTCTCCGCCACCGAGCTCGATTTCGCCAAGGAAGTCTGCGACGCCGTCACCGCCGAATGGGGCGCGACGCCCGACAACAAGGTCATCATCAACCTCCCCGCGACGGTCGAGGTGTCGACGCCCAACGTGTATGCCGACCAGGTCGAGTGGATGCACCGCAAGCTCGCCCGCCGCGACAGCGTGGTGCTCTCGCTGCACCCGCACAACGACCGCGGCAGCGGCATCGCCGCCGCCGAGCTCGGCATGATGGCCGGCGCCGATCGCGTCGAAGGCTGCCTGTTCGGCAACGGCGAGCGCACCGGCAACGTCGACATCGTCACCCTCGCCTTGAACATGTACACGCAGGGCGTGTCGCCCGGGCTCGACTTCTCCGACATCAACGCCGTCGCGCGCACCGTCGAGTACTGCAACCAGTTGCCGATCCACCCACGCCACCCCTATGTGGGAGATCTCGTGTTCACCGCCTTTTCCGGCTCCCACCAGGACGCCATCAAGAAGGGATTCGCCGCCCAAAAGGCGCGCGAGGGTGAAACGGTTCAATGGAACGTGCCCTACCTCCCGATCGACCCCGCCGACGTCGGCCGCAGCTACGACTCGGTGATCCGGGTGAACAGCCAGTCGGGCAAGGGCGGCATCGCCTACCTGCTCGAGACGGAGCATGGCATCGTGATGCCGCGCAGGCTGCAGGTGGAGTTCTCGCGCGAGGTGCAGCAGGTGACCGACGCCACCGGTGGCGAGATGAGCGCGGCCGACATCTGGGCGCTGTTCAGCCGCAGCTATCTCGATCCGGCCGCGCCGTTGCGCTATGTCGAGCACCACCTGTTCGAGCACGATCAGGCCCAGGGCGTACGCCTCGTGGTGGAGATAGCCGGCATGCGCCACCTGCTCGTCGGCGAGGGCAACGGCCCGATCGATGCGACGGTGCACGCGCTGCGCAGTGCCGGCATCCATGTGCAGGTGCGCAGCTACGAGGAACGCTCGATCACGCCGAGCGAGGACGGCGGCAATGCAAAGGCCTGCGCCTTCGTCGAGCTCACGCCGGAAGACGGCAGCCGCGGCGACCGCTACGGCGTGGGCATCGACGGCAACATCATCACCGCATCGATCCGCGCCATCGTCAGCGGCGTGAACCGCCTCCAGGCAGGCGGCAGCGAGGCACAGCAGACGCTCGCAGCCTGAGCGCGCGCTGCGGCCTCCGTCGCCGGGACATGCGCTTTTGCGCCCCCGGCGACGTGCTACGCTGAATGTGGCGCGTCATCGATGGGAGGAGGCAGCGCGATGGACAAGACCTGGATTCCCGCAGCCTATGGACTCAAGGAACAGCCCGGCATCTACGACACCGGCACCGGCGCCATCGAGATCATCGAGGCCAACCCGGGCTTTCCCGGGATCCAGCGCGTGACCATCCGCAGCTATTGCGGCAGGAGCGGGGACGACCGCCGTTTCTACCGCCTCACCAGCGACCCACAGCGCATCTTTACCACGCTGGAAGAAGCCGTCGCGGCGCGACCGGTGCGGCTCACCTGAGCACGCAGGCACTGCACCCGCCGCCATTCGCCTCCGGGTGGCCGTGGTCGCCTTCGTCGCGAGATGAATTAGAATGCGCTTATATTTTTGGCGCAACGCCTCAGCCGCCAACGTCTCAGCCGCTCACTTTCCCGCCGGAGAAATCGATGTTCAAGCCTGCTCACGAACTGGTCCTGGAAGCGAAGAAATCCGTCCGCGAATGCAGCCCGGATCAGCTCCACGCGCTGCTCACCGTGCCGAACACCCTGCTCATCGACGTCCGCGAAGCGGATGAATATCGTCAGGGCCACATCGCCGGCGCGGTGAACATACCGCGCGGCGTGCTCGAATTCCGCCTGTCCGGCGAACCGTCGCTGCAGGACGTGGCGCGCCCGATCATCGTCTACTGCAAGACCAGCGGCCGTGCGGCACTCTCGGTCGTCGCCATGCACAGCATGGGGTTCAGCAACGTGACTTCCGTCGCCGGCGGCTTCGACGCCTGGGTGGCGGGCAATCACCCGGTCGCGAAACCACGCGACATCGCCTTCGAGTAAACGCGCCCGGGGCCTGTGGCCCGATAATGGCGCATGACCACCTCCACACCACCGCTTTCCCTCACCGACGCGCCGCCACTTTCCGACGCCGCGCGCCCCTTCGACGACCTGCCGCTGACCGCCGCCATGCTGGCGGCGGTGAGGCAGCTCGGCTACCTGACGATGACGCCGATCCAGGCCGCGAGCCTGCCGGTGGCGCTGGCCGGGCGCGACCTGATCGCGCGCGCGAAGACCGGCAGCGGCAAGACGGTGGCGTTCGCGCTGCCACTGCTGGCGCGGCTGGATACGCGCAACTTCGCGGTGCAGGCGATGGTGCTGTGCCCGACACGCGAGCTGGCCGATCAGGTGACGCAGGAGATCCGCCGCCTGGCGCGCTTCGCCGACAACATCAAGGTGCTGTCGCTGTGCGGCGGCACGCCGATCCGCCCGCAGGTGGCGAGCCTGGAGCATGGTGCCCACGTCGTCGTCGGCACGCCGGGGCGCATCATGGACCACCTGCAGCGCCGCAGCCTGAAGCTGGCGGCGCTGTCCACGCTGGTGCTGGACGAAGCCGACCGCATGCTCGACATGGGCTTTCACGACGACATCGTGTTCGTCGCCGAGCACTGCCCGGCCCAGCGCCAGACGCTGCTTTTCTCCGCCACCTATCCGGAAGGCATCGCCGAGCTGGCGCAGCGCTTCCAGCGCGACCCCGAAGAGGTGACGCTCGCCGAGCAGCACGCCGACAGCAAGATCCGCCAGCGCTTCTACGAAATCGAGCACGCGCAACGGCTGCAGGCGGTGGCTGCGCTGCTGCGGCACTTCCGCCCGGAGCGCACGCTCGCGTTCTGCAACACTCGCCAGCAGTGCCGCGACCTCGTCGAGCTGCTGCGCGCGCAGGGCTTCCACGCGCTGGCGCTGCACGGCGACATGGAGCAGCGCGAGCGCGACCAGGTGCTGATCCGCTTCGCCAACCGCAGTTGCTCGGTGCTGGTGGCGACTGACGTCGCCGCGCGCGGCCTCGACATCGCCCAGCTCGAGGCGGTGATCAACGTCGACATGACGCCCGACCCCGAAGTGCATATCCACCGCATCGGCCGCACCGGTCGCGCCGACGAGGCGGGCTGGGCGCTGTCGCTGTGCAGCACCGTCGACCGCCGCCGCGTGGCCGCGATCGCGCAGCTCAGCGGCATCGAGCCGGAATGGCACGACCTCGCCGAACTGCCGGCCGGCGAAGATGCGCCGCTGGTGCCGCCGATGGTGACGCTGCAGATCCTCGGCGGACGCAAGGACAAGATCCGCCCCGGCGACGTGATGGGCGCCCTGGGCGGCGAGGCCGGACTGACGCGCGAGCAGGTCGGCAAGATCACCGTGGCCGATCAATCCACCTATGTGGCGGTGGCACGCGACGTCGCGCCTCAGGCCGTGCGCCGGCTCGCCGCCGGCAAGCTCAAGGGGCGCACGGTGAAGGTTCGGGTGCTGGACGACGCGGACTGAAGCGTCGGCAGGAAGGCTGCAGATCCCGCTTCAGGACGGCATAGCGCGCGAAGGGTCCGACGGTCGGAGGCTCGACGAGCCTCCGCATTCATGGTGCGCTTCCTTCGCCCGTCGAATGCGCATACCATGCGCACAGGAGGTACCCGATGCAAACTGCCCGACCTGCCCGCGCGCTCAAGCGTCCAGTCAATCTGCTGCTGAACGAGGCGACCGTTGAACAGGCGCGCCATTTCACCGCCAACCTGTCGGCAACGGTCGATGCGCTCCTTGCCGACTACGTCGCACGGCAGATCGATGCGCAACGTAGTCGCGCGCAACGTAGCGACGCCGTCGCGGAGGCATGGAATCGCTTCAACGCCGAGCATGGCGGCTTCGCCGACGAACACTCGACGCTGTGAAGCAGTTCGACGTCTTCCGCAATGCGGGGCGCAACCGCAGCGCCATCCCTTACGTCGTCGTCGTGCAATCGTCCTGGTTCGACAGATCGCAGCGCCGGGTCGTCGTGCCGCTCGTTTCGCTCGATGTGCTCGAACGCACCGTGCGTCTGCCGCGTTCCGCGATCAATCCCGAGTTCACGATCGAAGGCCACCGGGTCGTATTGCATCCGCTCGAGATCGTCTCGGTCCCTGTCGAAACGCTGCATGAACACGTCGCTTCCCTGGCCGAGGACGGCGACACCATCATCGCGGCGCTCGATGAACTCTTCTCGCGAGCATGGGCCTGACGCATCCGCCCGCGCTCGCCAAACAAGACAGGATCATTGCGGCAGGTGCGCAGGACGACCGCGTCAGAGATCGAGTTGCAGCGCCGCCAGCCGCGCGTAAAGACCGCCCTGGCGGCGCAGGTCGGCAGGCGTGCCGGTCTCGACGATGCGCCCGCCATCCAGCACGACGATGCGATCCACCCGCTGCACGGTGGCCAGGCGGTGGGCGATCACGATGGTGGTGCGGCCCTGCATCGCGGCATCAAGGCCCTGCTGCACGAGGATCTCGGATTCGGCGTCGAGCGCGCTGGTGGCTTCGTCGAGCAGCATCAGGCGCGCATCCTTCAGGATCGCGCGCGCGATGGCGATGCGCTGGCGCTGGCCGCCCGACAGCCGCGTGCCGCGTTCGCCGAGGAAGGTGTCGTAGCCCTCGGGCAGGCGCGCGATGAATTCGTCGGCCGCCGCCGCACGCGCCGCCTGGCGCACCTCGTCGTCGCTGGCGTCGCTGCGGCCGTAGCGGATGTTCTCCAGCGCGCTGGCGGAGAAGATCACCGGCTCCTGCGGCACGATGGCGATGTCGCGGCGCAGGTCGTGCAGCGACAGCTCGCGGAGGTCCTGGCCGTCGATGCGGATGGCGCCGGCCGACACCTCGTAATAGCGCAGCAGCAACTGGAACAGGCTGGTCTTGCCCGCCCCGGACGGCCCCACCAGCGCCACGCGCTCGCCCGGCGCGATATCGAGGCAGATATCTTCCAGCGCGCACAGTGACGGCCGCGCCGGATAGCAGAAGCCGACATGATCGAAGGAGATCGACAGCTTTTCCGCCCGGACGGGCGTTTTCGGCACGGCTGGCTCGCGGATCGCCGACGCAGCGTGCAGCAGCTCCAGCAGGCGCTCGGTGGCGCCGCTGGCACGCATCACGTCGCCCCACACTTCCGCCAGCGTGCCCACGCCACCCGCCACCAGCGCCGCATACAGCACGAAGGCGCCGAGCTCGCCGACGCTGAGCGCGCCCGCCTGCACCTGCCGCGCGCCTATCCACAGCACGAACACGATAGTCCCCATCACCGCCGAGATGACCAGCGCCGTCATCGCCGCCCGCACCCGGGTGCGGCGCACCGCGGTGACGAAGCTCGTCTCGTTGCGGTCGGCGAAGCGCCGCGCCTCGTTCGCCTCCTGCGTGTACGCCTGCACGGTGGGCATGGCGTTGAGGATCTCTCCCGCCAGCGCCGACGCGTCGGCGATGCGGTCCTGCGATTCGCGCGACAGCACGCGCACGCGGCGACCGATGAGCGCGATCGGCACCGTGAGCAGCGCCATCAGGCCAAGGATCAACGCGAACAGATGCATGCTGGTCACCGCCAGCATCGCCATGCCGCCGCCGAACTGGAACAGGCTGCGCAGCCCCATCGACACCGAGCTGCCGACCACCGTCTGGATCAGCGTGGTGTCGCCGGTGAGGCGCGACAGCACCTCACCCGTCTGCAGCGTCTCGAAGAATTGCGGCGACTGCCCCAGCACGCGCGCATACACCGCGCTGCGCAGGTCCGCCGTCACCCGCTCGCCCACCCACGACACCGTGTAATAGCGCGCCGCCACCACAACCGCCCAGACCACCGCGAGGCCGGACAGCGCAAGGAAATGCCCGTCCAGCGTCGTCGTGCCCAGCAGCCCGCCCCCGGGCGCCACGCCCTTGCCGAAGCCGGAATCGATCAGGTCCCGGAACGCCAGCGGCACCAGCAGGATGGTGGCCGAACCCAGGCACAGCAGCACGAAGGCGAGCGCGATGCGGGTGCGATAGGGGCGCAGGAAGGGCGCGAGGCCGCGCAGCGCGGACAAGCGCCGGGAGTTCGCGGATAGGCGTTCACGGGGCATGAAGAATCAAGGGCGCCCATCGGGCCCGCGTGAGGCAGCGCGATGTGCTTGCAGCCTGACATCGTGACCGTCGCGTAACACTGCGCCACGTCCCGTCACGCTGAAGCCGAGAAACAGGACATGCGCATGAGGAAGCACGCTTGTCGTGCGCACCACCGCAGCTTCGGCCGCAAGCCGGCGGTTCAAACCTTTACTGACCCGCATCCTTGAATCCACACTGGCCGAACGGAAAGCCGTCCTTCGGAAAGCATCTGATGTCAGGGTGATGAACGCAGTCATCATCCTTGCGGCACATGCTTCCCCCGAATGGGCTGCAGGTAGCATGGACGCGTCGAATCTCCCTTGCTCCTGACGGCTTGGTGATCTCGATGTCCATCGCCCCCCCATAGAAATCGCGGTGTTGATGTTTTGCGAGATGAGAGATTTCCGTGGTCAGACTATGTGCCAGCACTTGGTACCCAGTATTGGGCTCCAAGTCCATATCGAATGCGCATAAATCCGTGACACCTCCACCTCCGCCGAAATATTTCTCGAAGGCAATTTCGATCCAATGTGACCCAGGAAGAATCTTGCTCGTGTTGCCAAACATCACAGATACGCCTGGCCGCAAGCCATCTATCGCCTGAAAGCTGCAACTCTCCATATAAACAAAGTAATACCTCGAATAGCAGCGGAACGTGGCGACCTCCTCATCTGGCAACTCAGTCCCGGTGTAGGTCACAAAGGTGCCACATGCGGAAAGGCCACAGAAAATGCACAAGGCCATGGGCTTCTTGAGGATGCGAGTAGTGTCCATGCGATGAATGACGCCTTTCATCCGATGCGAGCAACAATTTACGCTCTTGCAACGACGACATCGATTGGAGACTGCCTGATCACATCCTCGAGGGGTGCATCAAGGGGCGTCGTCGCAGCCCCTTATCCGCGTGGCTGAGCGGACTCCGTCGCCAGCCACGCTTCATAACCGCCCTTCAGCGGACGCACGGACAGGTAGCCGGCGGCGAGCAACTGCCGCGCAGCCTCGATCGCGGTGGCATCGCCCGGGCAGGCGCACATGGTGACGATGGGGCGTTCACGCGGCCAGTTGCCGACCGCGTCCGACAGAAAATCCAGTTCCGCGACCGTCGCACCGGCAACGTGCCCGGCCTGGGCCACGATCACCGGGCCGCGCAGATCCAGAAACAGCAGCGGAGCGGGAGCCTGCAAGGCCTCGATCAGTTCCGCCGGGGTGATGTGCGGAAGGCCGGACAGTCGACCAAAGCGGTACTTCTGCCAGAGTTTCCAGCCGAGCCAGATCGCCAGCACCGCCACCACGATGGTCGCCGCGGTGCTCACATTCCGATCGAGATAGGCGATGGCGGCCTGCACTTCCTGCCGCATCAGCCAACCCGCTCCGAGGGCCAGCCCCGCCCATAGCGCGGCACCGAAGCCCGCGGCGATCAGGAAGCCGACCTGGTTCATGCGCAGCGCGCCGGCGATCGGCGGCGCGACCGTCGAAAAGCCCGGAATGAACTTGGCGACGACCAGGGACGCCAGGCCCCAGCGCACGAAGCGCGCTTCCGTCTGCGTGACGCACGAGCCCGGATTGATCGACAACCTGCACAATCCCGACAGCACCCGATAGCCGAAGGCGCGACCGGCGAGATACCACAGCCAGTCGGCGAACACCGAAGCGAGCACGGCCGCCGCCAGCAAGGAGGCCATCTGCCCGGCGCCAAGGACGAGGCTGCCCGCCATCAGCAAGGTGGGCACGACCGGCACGGGCAGCCCCACCTGCTGCATCAGCACGTTCATGAACACGACCCAGACCGCGTCGCGCTGCAGGGATTCGGTCATCTGGGTGAGGTCCATCGTCTGCCCTCGCGCGGTCTTCGGTCCTTGAAACGGACCTCGATCATGCCATCAGGCGGGCGCGGCCTTCACGGCACACGCGAAAAACCCGCCACACGGGCGGGTCGGAGGTAGCTGCGATCACCCGGACGAGCGAAGAAGGCCATCCTTCCCCTGCCATCCGGGCGCCGTGCCGCGCGGCTTACTTCGCAGCCGGCGTCTGCAGCTCGGTCTTGGCTTCCGTCTTGTGTTCGGTCTTGGTTTCGCTCTTGGCGGCCGCCTTTCCATCGACCTTGGCGGCGGCCGAACTCACGTCGTGCCTGGTCGCCGCCTTGGCGCCGTGCTTCGACGAGACGGACGCGTGCTGTGCATCCTGCTTCTCGCCGGCGACTTCGCCTTTGTCATGACCCTTGTCGGCGGCCTCGTGCTTGATGGCCTGCTTTTCATCGACTGCTTCGGGCTTGCCGACGCCCTTGCCGGTGGCGGCCGACGCCTTGGGTTCAGCCGTCTTCATCGCAGGCGTCGCCTTCGGTGCCTCGACTTTCTTGTCGGTCGCCGCGTGCGCTGGCGCAACCGACTTGGTCGCGGTATCGGCGGGGTTGACCGGTGCCACACCCTGAGCGAAAGAGGCGGCAGCGAAGCCAGCGGTGGCAGCGAGGGCGATTACGGTCTTGAGCATGTTCGGTTTTCCTTGAGAAGTTGGAACTGCATTTGCACGTTGCTGCTGTCTTGCAGAACGTGGGTGCAGCGTACGGCGCGAGTTACGCTGCCGTGATTGCAGGCGTGTAAGTCAGGGTATCGACTTGTGACTGCGCGGAAACCCAAGTCCTTGATTGCCTGACATCTCGTGCCAGACGACACGCGCACGCCGTTACAGGGCGAGGCGTCTCCAGCCGCCGCGCAAGGCACACGGCCATCCCGGGCCTGCCATAACCGCTAGGCAAGACTCATCACCGAGCGCAGCAGCGCCGCGCCGCGGTCGGTGGTCAGCCAGCCCAATGCAACACAGTTGCCGAACACCGTGAGCCAGAAGACTCGCTGAAATTCCTGCTTGCTCGACTTGTGCCGCAGCAGCCGCTGCGCCGCCAGCGCACCCGGCCAGCCGCCGACGAGGGCGAAGAGATGAAGCGTGCTCTCGCGCGTCCGCCAATGGCCATTTCGCGCGGCGGACTTGTCCCACCAGTAGGCGCAGAAAGCGACCACACTCGCCACGGCGTAGAGGCCCAATACGACGACCGGGAACCTGCCGGCGAGCCCGCCCGCAGCGAGGGCTGCGACGAAACCCAGCGTCAGCAGCACAGGCAGTTTGCTGTTACCGGGCCGCCTCGGTGCCGACACGCGCTGGCCGACGTGCGCCACCCGGGCGGCGCGCGGACGCCCCTTGGGATCGGCCGTCAACTCGTAAGTCACGAGTTCGCCGCCGACGGGCCTGTCCGAGCCGTCGACGAATGCCTTGACATGGAGGAAAACCGGCTCGCCGCCTGCGTTTGGCGCGATGACGCCTAAGCCCTGGTCGTCCTTCCAGGCGGCGATCCTTCCTTGATGGCGCATGAGCGAATCTTCTGAATTGCGGGCGCAATATTGAGACGACAACGACCGGCACGGCCTCGTGGAGCGGGTTGCATTCGAAGCCAAGCCCTGTCCGCCCAGTCGAACCCCCCGCGCCGGCCATGGCGACCCCGGAAGGATCAGGGCGGGCCTCGGTTCAATCAAGCAAGAACCGCTGCCCGCTCTCGATTCGCCTCCGTCAATCCTTGGCTGTGCGCAACCTGCAACCCGACGAGGTGCAGACAGAGTGCATCAGGCGCCCGTCGGCACAGAACGTTTCGTAGAAGTTCGCTCCTTCGCCTTCCTTGAAGCGTGTCGGCAACTGCGTCGTCTGACAGCCCGCATCGGCGAGCATCACGTTCGCCTTCCGGGCTTCGGCTGTCACTGACCGCCACAATAGAGCCACCGATGATCGGCATATAGAAGCCACTCGAACCGGGCTCTGACGGACGTCGTTGGGGGGTCAAGAATCGATGTTTTTCGGGGTGGTGGCAAGGGCGCTTTTCGCCCGATTCGGTCCCTGTCGGGGCGCACGGTAGGAGGCCCCGTCGAGGGTGAGGCAGTAGGCGTTGTGGCGCAGGCGGTCGACGGTGGCCGAGGCCAGCAGCCGGTTACCGGGGAAGGCCTGGTCCCACTCGGTGAAGTCGAGGTTGCTGGTGACGAGGGTGGCAGCACGCTCGTAGCGCTCGGCGATGAGGTCGTGCAGATCCTCGTCGGCGGGGGCGCGAAGGGGTTTGAGGCCGAAGTCGTCGATGATGAGCACCGGCACGCGGGCCAGTTGCTGCAGCTTGCGCTCATAGGTGCCGACCGCGCGGGCGGCGTTCAGGCTGGCGAGCAGTTGCGCGCAGGAGGCGAAGATGACGTCGTGCCCCTGACGCACGGCGCAGTGCCCGAGCGCCTGCGCCAGATGGCTCTTGCCGGTGCCGCAAGGGCCGACGATCAGCACCGGGGCGCGCTCGTCGATGTAGCGCCCGGTCGCGAGGTCATGGACCAGGGCGCGGTTGGTCGAGGGCAGGCGGTCGAACTCGAAGCCTTCGAGCGTCTTGGTGGCGCGGAAGGCCGCACGGCGCAGCCGGGTGCCGAACTTCTTCTGCTCGCGGCGGGCGATCTCGTCCTGGATCAGCAGGGCGAGAAACTCCGTGTAGGCGAGCTTGGCATCGATGGCCTGGCGGTTACGGGCGTCGAGCGAGTCGAGGATGCCGGAGAGGCGCAACTGCTTGAGCTGCGGCGCCAGTTCGGTGGCAGGGTTCATGGTGAGGCTCCTTGGGTGAAGTGGGCGCGCGCTGCGCCCGGGTCAGTGAAACGTGGGGCCGTCGTCTTCGAACAGCGACGCGGTGGCGCGCGCGAAGCGGGCACGGCCGGCATAGGGCTCGGGGGTGATCGTGCTCACCGGCGCGAGGTCGTGACCGCCGGCGAGGATGGTCTTGACGGTGCGGTAGTGCGGGCTGTCGTGGGCGATGGCCCGCTCGCACGCGGCCTCGAGGCGCGCGGCGCCGTATTGGTCCTTGAGCGCGAGGACGCCCTGGGCAGCCCGCAGGCGCTCACTGATGCGGTCTGAGAGCAGTTGCCCGATCAGCTGCGCGCAGGCGTCTCCGATCTCACGGGCCTGCTGCAGACACCAACTGCGGTCGTGCGCGAAGAAGCGCTGGGCGGCCGGCGGCAGATGATCTGAGACGGTGCGCCGCTCGCCGGGACGCCGCGCGCGGGCATGCGTGGCGACGGGCTTGAAGTCGTGATAGACGGTGACCACGGCGTCGGTGGCCCGCAGCCACAACGCCTTGCCCACCAGCGCAAACGGCACCGAGTACAGGGCACGCTCGAAGCTGACATGACAGTCGCGATGCACCGTCACCGCATGCCAGGTGCCCAGATCCGGCGGCACTTCGGGGAGCGGCAGCAAGGTGCTGCGCTCGACCGCGAAGGTGTCGAGCGGGCGCACGCGGGTGGTGCCGTGAATGCGCAGCCCGGCCTCCTTCAACACCCACTCGCGCACCTGGGCATTCAGATCGGCCAGATCGCGGAAACTGCGCGTGGGCAGGAAGTTGCCCTTCACGTATTTGACGCCGGCCTCGACGATGCCCTTCTTCTGCGGGTCGTGCGGCGGGCAGGCGTCGATCCGGAAGCCGTAGCCCTCGGCGCACTCGGCGTAAGCGCGCTGCACCTGAGGATCGTGCATGCACGCGTGGGTGATCGCGCACTTGGCGTTGTCGATGATGAGCCGTGCGGGCACGGCGCCGAACCACTCGAAGGCGCGACGGTGGCAGCCGAGCCAGGTGCGCACGCTCTGGTCCCAGACGAACTCCACGTACTGGTGCCGCGAGAAACACAGCGTCATCACGAACGCCCACGTGCGACGCAGCTCCCCCGTGGCCGGATCGACCAGGTAGGGACCGGCGCCGAAGTCCACCTGCGCGGCCCTCGCCCGGCGCGAAGGTGAGGCGCACCGTGGCCTCGGGCGGCTGCTCGCGGCCGATCTGCGCGATCAGCCGGCGCACGCTGGAGTAGTGCCCGCTGAACCCGTGCTCGCGCTTGAGCGTGGAGTGGATCACCACGCCGGAGACGCCCTGCCCGAGCCACTGCTCGACCAACGACCGGTACGCGGCAATCGAGGACTGGGCCGTCACCGGCAACTTCGGCTGCCCGAGCGCGGCGGCGATCTCGGCATCCTCGGGCAAGGGGCGCTCGGGATCGAGCCAACCCTGGGTGCGAGCCAGCTCGCGGAACCGGGCCGCCTTGCTGCGCCCCATCAGTTTCGAGCGCGCGATCTCGCGCTCGGAGTCGCCCTGGCGCATGCGCATCAGGGCCTGGCGGTACTCGTACATCTCGATGCTCCTGCGGGCCACCGCCTACCTCCTGCCGAACAAAAAGGCAGCAGGGTAGCGATGGATCGCTCAAGGTCGAGACGTCCGTCAGAGTGGAAGTGGCTCCATTACGCCGATCCGGCGCTGGCCTCTATGTGCCGATCCGCGACTGGCTTCTATATGCCGATCACGGACTGGCCTCAATGTGCCGATCACGCGGTGGCTCCATTGTGCCGATCATCAACTGGCTCCAATGTGCCGGTCGGTGACAGCTTCGGCACCTTCGGACGGCTTCGTCTCCGATCCGTGCGCCGCCGTCGGTCTGGACAGGCGATCGGATTCGATGAGGTCGTTCATCTCGACCGTGATCGGCGAAGGATAGTCGTAGGCCGCACCACTGGCGATATCGACGCCGGCGCCGATCACACCGCCGAAGATGATGTTCCCGAAGGCCATTCCTTTGGTGGATGACTTTATTGCCGCCACCGAAGGCGCCATTCCCATCTTCTCGCACTGGACGCTTAAGTCCTGATAACTGCGCTGCACGGTCGTGGTGCCCGGCGCAGTGACATACCATGTGCCCTTGTCATTCGTGAGCTTGCAGTTTGAGCCGACGACCGGGACCGACTTGTTGCGCGTCTCCACCGACAGTACCTGGTTCTTGCCGTCAACGATGGACGCGCAGCCTGACAGCAGCGCCACAGTGGCGAGGAACCCCATGCGATATTTCACTTTCATCCCGTTTCCCGAAATCTGGAGAGTTTTCCATTTGCATATGATAAATGTAAGTTTACATTCGGAATGAGTGATTCTTCCTCACTCTGCCTGAGATACATCCCTGCTTGGGTCTTGACACGACGATGCGCCCACGCAGCGGATCGCCTATGGTTAGGAGGATGCAGTGACGTTTGCCGAAACCCTCATGGAAACTCCAGACACGATCCACGCCTTCTGGTTCGGCGAGCATGCCGACGATGCGGAAATCATCGCGCGTCAGTCCGCGCTGTGGTGGCGCAAGCAGGCAGAGGTGGATGCGGAGATCGGGCAGCGGTTTTCGCCCATGGTGCAGCAGGCGGCGTTCGGCCAGCTCGACGCCTGGCTGGGCGGCCTGCGTGGGCGGTTGGCGCTGGTGCTGCTCACCGACCAGTTTCCACGCAACATCTGGCGCGGCGGCGCCGCAGCCTTCGCCTTCGATGCGCTGGCGCGGCGCTGGGCCAAGGAGGCGATCCGGCTCGGCATCGATGACGAAGCGCGACCGATCGAGCGCGTGTTCCTGTATCTGCCGCTGGAACATTCCGAGGATCTCGCCGACCAGCGCGAAGCAGTGCGCCTGTTCGACCGGCTCGCCGGTGCGGTGCCGGCCGCACAGCGCGCGGCGTTCGACGGCTACCTGGACTACGCGCGCCGCCACTGCGAGATCATCGAGCGCTTCGGCCGCTTTCCGCATCGCAATGCCGCACTCGGACGCGAGACGACCGCGGAGGAAGCGACCTTCCTGCTGCAGCCGGGCTCTTCGTTCTGAATGTCGGCGGCCTTTCCGCGGCACGCAGCAGCGGAAAGGCCAGGGTGATTACAGCGGCAGGATGAGCTTGAGCCACACCTTGTCGCCGCCGAAGCGGTTGGTGACGGCGGTCTCGCGCTGCCACTGGCCGATGAAGTGGACGCCGCCCTTGGTCGTGTAGCTGACGCTCGGCCCGATGGCGAACACCTCACCCTTGCGTCCGGCCGACCACACACCGGGGTTGGCGGCGATCTTGCGGCCGTCGATTTCGTCATCGGTGAGCTGCTTCAGGTAGTAGCCCGACAGGCCCACACCCCATTCGCCGAAGCGTTTGCCGACCAGATAGTCCATGTGGAATTCGTCGCCGGACTGGTAATCCATCTTCGGCGCGCCTTCGGCCGGGCGGAAATCATTGTTCGTGCCCTTGATGTTGTACATGAACTTCGCCGATACCTCCCAGCCGCCATCGCCCATCCAGGTCGCAGCGAAGACCGGCTCCACGCTCCAGTAGTTGGCGCCGACGCTGCGCAGCGGATCGCCCGACTCGTACTTGCCTGTGGGCAGGTTCACGTCGACCGCGACGGCCCAGTGCCAGGTCTTCGTGTGCCACGACAGGATGAAGGGGCTCACCGTGACGTCGCCCAGCGCAGAAGTGGAACGGGACGGACCGCCGAGATCCAGCGTCTGATGCACCAGCGGCACGATCGTGTGCCAGCCCCAGTTGCCGCCAAGGATACGGAAGTCGCTGGTATGGACGTAGCGCAAGGCGTCGAACCACGCGCCGACGGACGTGCCCTTCACCTTGTCGCCGTCGCCGTTGCGCAGCTTGCCGCCGTAGTAACCGAAATAGTTGAGGAAGTAGTCGCCGGGCGGCGGCACGGCGCCGGCGAGCCAGTTCTCGGCGCCGTTCGGGTACTGGTCGCCGCCCTCCTTGGCCTGGGCTGCCCCGGCAGCCAGCACGGCAAGGCTCATCGCAAACACGATTTTCTTGGTTCTCATTGGTATCTCTCTGTGTCGGGTTGGGGGTGTGGACGCGCCTTCAGCTCACCAGGCGCAGCTTTTGCGCCTGCTCCTCTTCGATGAGGCTTTGCAGCAGGCGGCGCACCTTCACCGTGGCGACGTCGCTGCTCAACAGCACCGGGTTGAGGCCAAAGAGATCGCTGGTGCCCATCGCCTCCTGCTGCAGGTCGAGGATGGGGCCGTCCTCGGTGACGAAGGCCTCGTGCATGGCCGCGATCTTCATGCTGTTGTATTCCGCGTCCTCGACGTTGTGGTTGCGCCGGGTGGCGAAGAAGTAGTGCGTGGAGGTCTCGGTTTCCGGCGTGCTGGTGTGCAGGTCGTACTGGCCGACGGTGTCGACCAGGTCGAGCTCGCCCGGCCCCTGGATGGCACCGACCGAAAGCTGGATGTTGGCCGGCGGCGTGTAGGTGATGTCGAAGAAGTGGCGCGCCTCGCCCTGGGGGTCGGCAAGGAAGTTGGCGAAGATCAGCATCGCCGGCGTCTGCTTCCACTCCCAGCGTGCCGAAATGGCGCGCGCCGACTCGCGCAGCTTGGGCACCTGCGGCGACAGCTGGCCGCGCGTGGTGATGATCTCGCCGTGCAGGTGGTCGATATGGCTCAGATCCATCACATTGTCATTGACGAGCTGATAGTTGCAGGCCGGATGCATGTAGGTGTAGCCGACGCCATTGGGATGGCCTTCGGTGAGCGGGCTGAAATCCGGCAGCAGGTCGGGATCGGCCGCTGCCTCGCCCATCCAGATCCACAGAAAGCCATAACGCTCGATCAGCGGAAAGGAACGCACCCTGGCGGCCTGCGGGACGTGGCCGGTGCCGTGCGGGTTGTGGTTGCACTGGCCGGAACAGTCGAACTTCAGCCCGTGATAGGCGCACACGACGTCATCGCCATCGCGCTTGCCCACGCTGAGCGGCGCGAAGCGGTGCGGGCAGCGGTCGTGCATCGCCACCGGCGTACCGTCCCGCTTGCGGTAGATCAGCACTGGAATGTCGAGCAGCCGCCGACTGAACAGGCCCTCGTCACCAACCTCGGTGGACAGCGCCGCGGCATACCAGGCATTCATCAGGTAGGGGGTCTTCTTGGTCGTCTCCATTTGTCTCACTCTCTTTGGGGGTGGATGCCGGGAGGCCGCCCGGCGCGGGGTCTGTCCGGCGCACGCGCCGGCAAGCTCAGAAGTCGATCAGCAGCGACGCGGTGCGCGCGCGCGAGCAGCACGGCGTGAAGCGGTCGTTCGCCGCCTTTTCCGTGTCGCTGAGGAAGAGGTCTCGATGCTCGGGCACGCCATCGAGCACGCGCATCACGCAGGTGCCGCAGATGCCCTGCTCGCATGACAGCGGCACCGGCACACCATGGGCGATCAGCGCCTGCGCGGCGGTGGTGCCGGGCGGAACGGGCACGACCAGGTCGCGGCCAGCCACGCGGATCTCGAAATGGCCATCGCCAGCGCCTTCACCCGCGGCCGCAGCTTCGGCCGGCACCGCCGCGAAATACTCGAAGTGGATGTGGTCATCGCGCCATCCAAGGGACGTCGCAGTGGCGATGACGTGGTCCATGTAGCCGCGCGGACCGCACACATAGAGATGCGTGGCCGGGTCCGGCGCGCCGATCGCGGCGGCGGCATCGAAGCGCTGCGCTGCCGCGCCATCGTCGAAGTGAAACTGCACGCGATCGACGAAGGTCGAGGCGCGGATGCGGTCGATGTAGGCGGTACGCGACGGCGTGCGAGAACAATAGTGCATGCGGAAATCCGCCCCGCCGCGCGTCAGAACCTGTGCCATCGCCAGAATGGGCGTGATGCCGATGCCACCGGCGAAGAGCAGCGAGCGCTGTGCGGAGCGCAACGCAAACAGGTTGCGCGGCGCGCCAATGCGAATCTCGTCACCCTCGTGGATGTCGTCGTGCGCGCTGGCCGAGCCGCCGCGGCTCGCCGGATCACGCAGGATGCCGATCTCGTAGCAGCCGGTGTGCGCGCCATCGCCGCACAGCGAGTACTGGCGCAGCAGCCCGTTGGGTAGTTCGACGTCGATGTGCGCGCCCGCAGCCCAGGCCGGCAGGGGCGCACCATCGAGCGAACTCAGCTCGAGGCCGATGATGTCGTCCGCCAGTTGCATCCTGCGCCGTACGCGCACGGCGAACAGCGTGCGTCCTTCCGATCCGGACATGGTCTCCTCCTGTTGGCTTGCGTTTGTTATGAGCCGCTTCGTCAGTTCGTGCTGACGCCAGTGTTATTGCAAGCCACGTGCCAGATCAGGAAAGAATCTCAACGCATTCTTTTTATGTAACTAATTTCTGAACGGCGCTAAAACTGGGGAAAGTAGAAAACAAATTTCTTCATATACTGAATCTTCAGATTCGCAGATGGAGAATATTTCTGCTATTCAGGCACTACGCCATTCCCGAAAAGGTTCGCCATGCCCCGCAGCAGCCACGGCCCGCTGACGGCCATCATCGACGCCATCGACGACCAGGCACTGGCGCGCAACGTGCGCTTCGCGCCGGACAGCGGGCAGATCCTGCTGTTCGACCAGCGCATGCTGCTGATGCATGGCTTCTCGCTCGCCGCCCTGCGTCGGGAGCTGATCGAACGCCTGGGCCTGGAACGCACGCGCGAGCTGTTCACCCGCCTCGGCTACCAGCAGGGCATGGAGGATGCGCGCTGCCTGCGCGAGCAGGAAGGCAGCGACCTCACCCGCACGCTCGCGCTGGGCCCGCGGTTGCGCGAGATCGAGGGCTTCGTGCGCAACCAGGCGGTCGATCGCATGCAGTTCAACACCGAAAGCGGCGAGTTCTGGGGCGATTACTACTGGCAGGCGTCCTGGGAAGCTGAAGTGCATCTGCACCATTTCGGCATCAGCGGCGCCCCGGCATGCTGGATGATGACGGGTTACGCGTGCGGCTTCACCACCGCGCTGATGGGCCGCCCCATCCTGTGGCGCGAGCTGGAATGCGTCGCCACCGGGCATGCGCGCTGCCGCGTGATCGGCCAGCCATTGGAGGAATGCGAGGATGCCGAGGAGCACCTGCGCTTCCTGCAGATCGAGGACTTCGTCTCCGCTCCGCGCCGCCGGCCGAGGCCAGCTCCTGCGCGCGGCCCTTCCCCGGACGCCGCGCCCGAGAGCGTGCTGCCCGACCTCGTCGGCGCCTCGGCCGGCTTCAATGCCGTGGCCCATCTGATCAAGCGCGTGGCACCGACCGACGCGACGGTACTCATCCTGGGCGAAAGCGGCGTGGGCAAGGAGCGCTTCTCGAAGACGCTGCATGCGATCGGGCCGCGGGCCGGCAAGCCTTTCGTGTCCATCAACTGCGCCGCGATCCCGCACGAGCTGGTCGAGGCCGAGCTGTTCGGCGTGGAAAGGGGCGCCTTCACCGGCGCCACCGTGTCGCGCCCCGGCCGCTTCGAACGCGCCGATGGCGGCACGCTGTTTCTCGACGAGATCAGCAGCCTGCCGATGCACGCGCAGGGCAAGCTGCTGCGCGTGCTGCAGGAGGGTGAAGTGGAGCGCGTGGGCGACACCCGGGTGCGACCGGTGGACGTGCGCATCGTCGCCGCCGCCAATCGCGATCTGCGTGCCGAAGTGCAGGCCGGGCGCTTCCGCGAGGACCTGTTCTTCCGCCTCAACGTCTTCCCGATCGAAATCCCGCCGCTGCGCGAGCGTCGCGAGGACATCCCCCTGATGGTGAATGTGTTCGTGAAGCGCTACGCCCAGCGCTTCGGCAAGCGCCTGACCGGCATCACCCAGCGCGCCAGCGAGGCGCTGTGGGCCTACGACTGGCCGGGGAATGTTCGAGAGCTGGAGAACATCGTCGAGCGTGGAGTGATCCTCGCCGATGACGGCGCCAACCTCGACGTTCAGCACCTCTTCTCGGGCGGCGAGCACCTGCCCGAACGCCACTTCAAGCTCACGCCGGGCGGCCTGCTGGCAACCGGCTCCTCACCGGCGACCGACATGCCCGCGGCGCCGACGTCCGCGCAATCCGCGCCAGCCCGTCAGGCGCCCGACACAAGTGCAGGCACCGACCGGCCGCTGGACTTGCATGTCGCCGCCATCGTCGACGCCGTCGCCTCCTTCGACGATATCGAGACGCTGTTCCTGGAGCACGCGCTGGCACGCAGCCGCGGCAACCTGTCGGCCGCAGCGCGCCTGCTCAAGCTGCGCCGCGGGCAATTCGAGTACCGTGCGCGCAAGCGCCAGCCAGCCGCGGCGCGCGGATCACGCCAGGAACCCTGAGCCCGACCGCAGCGTCGGCCCGAGGCTGTCACCACACGAAGAACACCAGGCTCCAGATACCTGCCATCAGGGTGCTGGGCAGCAGCATGGCGAACAGGGCCAAGGTCTTCCTCCAGACCAGCGCATCGCCCTGCAGGACAAGCCGCAGCGCGAGCCACAAGGCGCCGAGGCAGCCGGCCGCGAGCAGGCCGATGCGGAAATACGGCAACCAGCCAAGCCAGAAGTGTTCGGCCTTCAGATGGCTGACGGTGAGCATGGACAGGCCGAGGATCACGCTCGCGGCCGCCAGCGGCGCCAGCGAAAGCGCGAAACGCTGCCAGCGCAGCGCCTCACTTCTGAGCAGGCCGCTGGCGATGGCCGGACCGATCAGCAGCATGCTGCCGAGCAGGAAGCCGCCGCCGAGCAGGTAGGCCAGGATCAGACCGCCGTCGAGCCAGGTAAACACGTCGCTCGCCTCGGGGTAATGGGTCAGCAGCCACCATGGCACGTCGTTGTCGAGCAGGGCGAAGTGGTCGTGGTCGACCAGCCACTCGGCGAGCGCCAGCTTGGCGTGCAGGAACCACGGGCTGACGGTCCATTGAAAGGCCGCCGTCGCCACGCCGAGGACGCCATAGACGAGCGTCAGCGCGTCCGGCGTTCTCGCCGGATTGTTGAAGTCGAGGAGTTCGGCAAAGGGCGAGCGCCATGAAAACGCGACCGCATCGCGCTGGCCGGCGCAGCGGCCGCATGAATGGCATTCGCTGGCACTGGTCATGCGCCGGATGTCGACCAGCGGCGCGCAATTGACCGGTTCGAACTCGCCCTTGTAGCGATCCCAGGCGGCACGGTCGACCTTGTAGTGCAGCGGTGCGATCTTGGCGAGCACCGCGAAAACGCCCGAAGCCGGGCACAGGTAGCGGCACCAGATGCGCTTTTCGCGGCCGTACAGCAGGCCGATGACGATGGCGCCGATGGTGGAGCCGCCCAGCACCAGCAGGGCGGCCTGCGGATACTCGTAGACGCTGACGAGTTGGCCATAGACCGTGGTGCAGACGAAGGCGACGAAGGGCCACCCCGCCCATTTGAGCCAGCCTGGCACGGCCTTGCCGCGGCCGAACTGGCTCACCCATTCGGAGATGAATCCCTCTGGACAGAACAGGCCGCACCAGGCGCGGCCCAGCGTGACGGTAGCGATCATGACGCCCGGCCACCATAGCCCCCAGAAGCAGAACTGCGCGAACAGGCGCAGGTTGTCCCAGATGTGCGCGCCTTCGGGCGGCAGCGGCATGAAGGCCGGGATGATCACCAACCCCGCATACATCAGGACGACCAGCCACTGCATGGCGATGATCGGGCCACGATGACGGCGCAGGAAGTGACCGACACGCTCGATGCGGCTGCGCGGCCGGCTGGCATCGAAATGCAGTACATGCTCAGCCACGGGACGTCCTCCGCCAGGCGAACAGGACGCCCCCCCAGTAGGCCGCCCACAGCAACAGCTCGGACAGCGCCGGACGGGCACGATAGCCGGAGAAGTCGGCGATCAGCTTGCCGCCGCGGGTCGTGTCGTCGAGCAGCACCGAGGTATCCCATATCGGATCGAGCAGCGGCGGCAGATGACCCGAACCGATCAGGCGGTCGAGCGCCGAGACCAGCAGGGCCGAGGCCAGGACCAGCAGCAGGATGGACGACAGGCGCAGCAACAGGCCGATGTTGAGCCTCGCCAGGCTTCGCGCGGCAAGCCAGGCCGTGAGCCCGGCAGCGGCCAGGCCGGTGACCGTGCCGACGGCCAGCGCGCTCATGTCGCCGCCCTGAGCCAGACCGTAGAGGAAGATCACCGTTTCGGCTCCCTCGCGCGCCACCGCGAGCGCAGCGACCACGGCGACGCCGAGAAAGCCCGAACGCTCGGCGGCCGCCGCGAGGTCGGCGTGCAGCCGGGCCTTCATCGTGCGGCCATGCTTGCGCATCCACAGCACCATCTGGGTGATGAGGCCGGCGGCGACGAACAGCGTGGCCGTCTGGAACATGTCCAGCGCCTGGCCCGTCAGTTCGTCCTGCACCGTCAGCAGCGTCCAGCCGAGCAGCACGGCGAGCCCGACACCGACCCCCAGGCCGGCAAACAAGGCACGCTTGCCTCTGCCTGTTTCGTCGTTGGCCTGCAGCCAGGCGAAGAGAATCCCGGCGATCAGGAAAGCCTCCAGGCTTTCGCGCCAGACCACGAAAAAGGCGTTACCCATGGTGCGCTCCGTTGCGGCGGCCAGTTGTCACTCGGCGACGATCGTGCCCTGGCCCGTGCCGGGGTGAAAATCGTCGAAGAACTTGTAGCGGCCCGGCTTCATCGGCACGAACACCAGGCTGCGGGTGACGCCGGGAGCCAGCACCAGCTCCTTCTTCAGCTCGAGGCTCTCGAACTCCGCGGCGCCGGGCCCTTCGTTGTTCACCTCCAGGCGGAAGCGCGTGTTGGACGGAACCGACAGCGTGTCGGGAACGACGCGGCCATCCTTCATCGACAGCTTGAAGGTGGGCATGTCGTCAGCGAGCGCTGCGGTGCTCGACAGCAGAAGGCCTAAAGCCGCGGAGTAAAGCGCGTGTTTCATGTGCAGCCTCAATAAGCGATGTTGGCGCGAAGCGCGAAGACCTTGACCGCCTTGGCATCGGCGTTGCCGCCGCCCTCGGTGACGTACTGGAAATCGGGCGAGAGTTCGAACTGCGGCGACAGGCGGTAGCGGTAGTAGATCTCGGCAACGCGCTCCGCTCCTTGCGGCGTAAAGCTCAGGGCGGTACCGGTGCACACGCCGTTGTCGTCGTAGCCTGCCGCGCAAAGGGTCCCGTTCGCGCCGGATCGATATGCCTTGGCGGCCTGCAGCCAGGCACCCGCAATGCCGATCGCGTCGGCTGCGCGACCCCAGTAACTGCCATTGAATTCGGCGCCGAGCGTCAGTGCCTGATCGAAGGGGAGCTCGCCGCTGATCAGCTTGCCGTAGCGGCCGAAGACGTTGATGCCATCATCGACCCTCTGATCGACCGACACACCGAACCCCGTGTGCTTGGTGTTCCTGCCGTCGAAGTTCACGCCCTGGCCGCGGTTCCAGGCGTAGATGCGATAGTTCCCGTTCAACCCGCCGAACAGCCGCGCCTGCTTCTCCGCCTGGAAGATCACCAGCGGCGAGGACAGACTGCGCTGGTAGTTGGAGCCGCGGTCACCGGCCCCGAACAGGCCGAAGGAAAGGCGCCAGGGCTGCGGCTTGTCGGTGAAGTTCAGGTAGGAGACGACGAAGCCGGGCTGGAAGCCGTTGGCATCGACACCGACTTCGCCGCCCGCATCGAGCAGCGGGTTGTGCACGAACAGCGAGTTGAGGAACTGCTTCGACTCGTCGCCGGCCACCTTGTTCTGATCGAAGAAGCCGAAGATGTCCATCTTGCCGAAGGTCAGCTCCAGCGTCTCGCGCGAGCGGGGCTTGAAGCCAAGGAAAGGCAGCGGAATGGCGGCCTGATACCACGCTTCGCCGAGGATGGTGACCGAATCGTCCGGATTCAGGCCCGAGGCACGGAAGGCCAGCGCATTGGGCGCGCTGCCGAAGAACCCGAGATTGCTGAATGCCGAGTTCAGGCCCAGGCCCTGACCTGCGCGCAAATGCGCGAACAGCTTGTGGTCGATGTCGCCGATCGGCGCCAGTGGCACTTCCACTGACAGGTCGGCGCGGTAGTTGAGCTGGCTGCTGCCGCCATCGATGTTCCCCGGCAAGCCATAGGCGTGCTGTGCGACGGTCGCCAGCGACGCACCAACCTTGATGCCCGCCAGGCTCTCGGCGATCTTCTGCGCGCGCTTCATGTTGAGCTGGTCTTTCTCGACGGCCTTCAGGCGCACTGTGAGCTCAGGCTCGTCCTCGGAAAGACGGGGGCTATCCAGCCCCTGCGCGATCCGGTCCTTTTCGTCCTTCAGCGCCTTGACCTGCCTTTCCAGTTCGACGTTGCGCGCTTCGAGCTTTTCAAGCCGCGCACTCAGCTGCTCCAGCAGTTCGGTTTCCCTGGAACCGGCCAGCGCAGGCAGAGCCAGCCCCGCTGCGAGGAGCGCGGCGGAGAGTTTAGCGAGCACCACGCTCAGTACCCGCCCTTCTTGCCGATGCCTACGTAGGTGAATTCGTATTCGACCTCGAACGGCTTGAACCAGGGACGCACACCGGTGTCGCGGTCGGTGTGGCGGCCGAAATGGACGTGCGGGTTGGCCGACGGCGGCAGGATGCTGAACCTGACCTTGTACTTGCCGGGGCCGGCCAGCTTGACGTTGTCGCCGTAGTGCGGGCCGTCATTGGCAACCATGGGCATGAAGTCGCCCGAGACCTTGTAATCGCTGCCGATCTTGGACACTTCGAACTTGACGGCGAGGTAGGGCACCCACGCGCCTTCCTCGAAACCGTTCGGGTTGTTGGCCAGCGCGTGGATGTCGGCCTCGAGATGGATGTCCGACTCCGACGCCTTGCGCATCATGCCTTCGGGTTCCATTTCGATCGGCTGCAGATAGACGGCCGCGACCTCCATGCCAGCACGCTGCTGCGGCACACCGACCGGATACTCGAGGGCAAGCGCCGGCGTGGCCAGGGCGGCCGACAGGACCAGAGCGGAAATGATTTTTCTTGGGAACAGCATGCATCGACTCCGAACGTCTCTGGCTCGCCGACCGCAACATGCCTCGTGCTCGATGTGGCTCGCACTGGGCTGGCAGGCTTGAGAGCAGTGATTGCGAAAAGAAATGATCCAGACGATGGCACTGCACAAGGCACAAGCCACCTCACCAGCGAACAATACTAACAATACGAATCATTCTTGTTAACAATATTTTTTCAACCGTGCTCCGACACCTGCTCAAAACGAAGGGCCGGGCAGCACGATGGCTACCCGGCCCTTTCTCGATTCGAGCCTGACCTGGCCCGGACAGGCTCCCTCAGCCAGCCCCGGCGACGGAGCCCTTACTGTCTGGTCAGGCCAGATCGAAGCGGTCAGCGTTCATGACCTTCGTCCACGCAGCGACGAAGTCACGCACGAACTTCTCTTTGTTGTCGTCCTGGGCATACAACTCGGCGTAGGCGCGCAGGATGGAGTTGGAGCCGAACACCAGATCGACGCGGGTGGCGGTCCACTTGGTGGCGCCGCTCTTGCGATCGACGATGGCGTAGCTGTTGCGGCCGGTGGGCTTCCAGCTATAGGCCATATCGGTGAGATTGACGAAGAAATCATTCGTCAGCGCGCCGATGCGATCGGTGAACACGCCATGCTGGCTACCGCCGTGGTTGGCGCCGAGCACGCGCAAACCGCCGATCAGCACCGTCATCTCGGGCGCGGTCAGGCCGAGCAACTGGGCGCGGTCGAGCAGCATCTCCTCGGGCTGGACGACGTAGTGCGACTTCTGCCAGTTGCGGAAGCCGTCATGCAGCGGCTCCAGCACCTCGAAGGACTCGATGTCGGTCTGCGCCTGGCTGGCATCTCCGCGTCCCGGGGCGAAGGGCACGTCCACATTGAAGCCCGCGGCCTTGATTGCCTGCTCCAGGCCGACGTTGCCGCCCAGCACGATCACGTCGGCCACGCTGGCGCCGGTCTCGGAAGCGATCTTGTCGTACGCCGCCAGCACCTTGGCCAGACGCGCCGGCTCGTTGCCCTCCCAGTCCTTCTGCGGGGCGAGGCGGATGCGCGCACCGTTGGCGCCGCCGCGATAGTCCGAGCCGCGGAAGGTGCGGGCGCTGTCCCACGCAGTGGCGACCATGTCGCCAACCGACAGACCGGCGGCGGCGATCTTCGCCTTCACCGCGGCGACGTCGTAATCCTTGCGGCCGGCGGGCACCGGATCCTGCCAGATCAGATCTTCGGCAGGCACGTCGGGGCCGATGTAGCGCGCCTTCGGCCCCATGTCGCGGTGGGTGAGCTTGAACCAGGCGCGGGCGAAGACCTCCTCGAAATAGGCCTGGTCGTCGCGGAAGCGCTCGGCGATCTTGCGGTACTCGGGGTCGAACTTCAGCGCCATGTCGGCGTCGGTCATCATCGGCTTGCGGCGGATCGACGGGTCCTCGACGTCAACCGGCATATCCTCTTCCTTGATGTTGACCGGCTCCCACTGCCAGGCGCCGGCCGGCGACTTCTGCAGCCACCAGTCATGCTTGAACAGCATGTCGAAGTAGCCGTTGTCCCATTGGGTCGGGCGGGATGTCCAGGCACCTTCGATGCCGCTGGTCACGGTGTCGCGGCCGATGCCGCGCGTCTTGTGGTTCATCCAGCCCAGGCCCTGCTCCTCGATGTCCGCGCCTTCCGGTGCGGGGCCGAGGTTGGCCGCGCTGCCATTGCCGTGCGCCTTGCCGACGGTGTGGCCGCCGGCGGTCAGCGCCACGGTCTCCTCGTCGTTCATCGCCATGCGGGCGAAGGTCACGCGCATGTCGTGCGCCGTCTTGAACGGATCGGGCTTGCCATCCACGCCTTCCGGGTTCACGTAGATCAGGCCCATCATCACCGCGGCGAGCGGATTCTCCAGGTCGCGCTCGCCGGAGTAGCGGCTGCCTTCGCTGCCGCTGGGGGCGAGCCACTCCTTCTCTGAGCCCCAGTAGATGTCCTTCTCGGGATGCCAGATGTCCTCGCGGCCGAAGGCGAAGCCGAAGGTCTTGAAGCCCATCGACTCGTAGGCCATGTTGCCGGCAAGGATGATGAGGTCGGCCCAGCTGAGCTTGTTGCCGTACTTCTTCTTGATCGGCCACAGCAGGCGGCGCGCCTTGTCGAGGTTGCCGTTGTCGGGCCAGGAGTTGAGCGGCGCGAAGCGCTGATTGCCGGTGCCCGCGCCGCCGCGGCCGTCGGCGATGCGGTAGGTGCCCGCGGCGTGCCAGGCCATGCGGATCATCAGGCCGCCGTAGTGACCCCAGTCGGCTGGCCACCACGACTGGCTGTCGGTCATCAACGCCTTGAGGTCGCTCTTGAGCGCGTCGACGTCGAGCTTCTTCAGCTCTTCGCGATAGCTGAAGCCCGCGCCCATCGGATTCGTCTTGGTGTCGTGCTGGTGCAGGATGTCGAGGTTGAGCGACTTGGGCCACCAGGCCGTGTTGGACATGCCCGCCGATGTCTGCCCGCCGTGCATCACGGGACACTTGCCTGCGGATCTCGCGTCGTTTTCCATCTCGGTGCTCCTCTGGTTGTGTTGCAAACACGCTCGGTGGTGCGAGTCAGGCCGACTCGCGAACTTCCCGCTCAATAATGCGAATGCTTCTTAATCATCCACGTAAGTCATCGTAGGGCATCAGCCAGCGGCTGTTGTTCCAAAAATATGCATAGGGACGATAGGGAATCATCATCAGGCGGCCGCAAGGCACGCCCGACGAGCGTACGGAGGCATTCCCGACAGGCGCCTAGGCCGGGGGCAGGTCGAACGCCGACGGGAAGTCGCCGGCGCGCACTTCGCGCGCCGCCAGCGCCGTGCCCAGGCGGTGCAGCGTGGGCATGTTCTCGGGCGCATCCATGGCGCTGAGCGACTCGATCAGCTTGGCGCTCTTCAGCTCCGGCACGAGCTGCTGCACGCTGTCCTTGCGCAGGTCGACGTTGTAGCGCAGGTAGCTCACCAGCGGCGCGCCGCCGACGAGATCGTTGCGCAGGTCGCCAAGTTCGCGGTCGATCTCGCGCGCGGTGGCGCTGGTCGACATCCACTGCAGCAGCGTCTCCTGCAGCGAGGCGCAGTCGTCCATCAGCGACAGCAAGGCGTTGACCGCGTGCTTGGCGGCGATCTTCTCGCGCTTGACCGCGGGATCCGCGGCCCCCGTGCCGACCGACACCAGTAGCAGCTTGTCGGCACCGGTGGGCCAGCCGATGCGGTAGCCGTCCAGCGTGGCGTACATCAGCGCCTGCAGCGACGGGTTGTTGAACGGGCTGGCGCCGCCATCGACGAACTCGCCCACCACCGGTTCATGGCCGGCCTTGTCGACGATGGTGATGTTCTGCGGATCGAAGTAGGCCGGCGCCGCGGTCGAGGCGCGCACCACCTGCCACAGCGGATAGTCGCCGTTGCCGATGGTGCCACCCGGTCGCGTGGCGAAATACTTGCCGCGCGGGTTGTTGCTGACCGGCCAGGGGCTGCCGGTGTCCAGGCGCTTGGTCATCACCAGCAGGCCGGTGCGCAGTTCCTTGCTGCCGAGCGTGGTGCGTGCGCCATAGACGTCCTTCAGCTCCGCGATCAGCTTGTCGTCATCGTACTTGGCGCGCAGCAGGCCGTTGCGCAGCAGGCTCTTCTGGAACACCCGCTCGCCCAGCTCCAGGTATTTCTTGCGGATCTCCTCGACCGCCCAGCCCTTGGCCAGCGCCGCGGCGATGATGGCACCGGTCGAGGTACCGGCGATGAGGTCGAAGTAGTCGCACAGGCGGAAGGCGGGATCGCCGCCATGGCGCTCGCGCAGCACATCCTCGATCTTCTGCAGGATGCCCACCGACAGGATGCCGCGCAGCCCGCCGCCATCGAGCGCCAGGATGCGCTTGGGCAGCCCGTCGCTGCGCAGGTGTTGTTCGACGTTTCTCTGCTTGTAGGTCATGGCCTCGTCCTCCCTCGTCTTGCGTGCCAGTGCACGAATCCTGCAGCGCGCCCCCACCGGAACCCCTGCGGCGCGGCGCCATGAATGACATATCGCAACGCCGCCGACGAGGCGAAAGCCGGCCAGCGACGGGGATCGCGCGATTGTTGACGCGCCAGCTTGCGCCGCTCGCGCCGATGGGGCAAGTTAGCCGGCGGCGCGCCATCCGCAATGCGGGCTCCGCGCCTTCCCGCCCGGGATCGCGACAGGAATCCATCATGTCTTCTCGCCTGCTTCCGATCGTGCACGTGCTCGGTGGTCTGCTGCTGTTCTTCAGCGGCACCTACCTGATGCCGATCGCGGCCTCGCTGATCTACGCAGACGGCACCCTGATCGACTTCGTGCTTGCCGGTGGCATTGCGTTCGGCCTCGGTGCGATCCTGTACCTCTTCGGTCGCCGCCACCGGCGCGAGATCAAGCCGCGCGACGGCTTCCTGCTGGTGACGCTGGCCTGGATCCTGATGGCCGCCATCGCCACCGTGCCGCTGATGCTGGTGCTGGACGAGCTGTCCTTCACCGATGCCTTCTTCGAGACCATGTCCGGTCTCACCACCACCGGCGCCACCGTGCTGGTCGGCCTGGACAAGTTGCCGCCGGCCATCAACCTGTGGCGGCACGAGCTCAACTGGCTGGGTGGCATGGGCATCATCGTGCTGGCGGTGGCGATCCTGCCGCTGCTGGGCGTCGGCGGCATGCAGCTCTACAAGGCCGAAGCGACCGGGGTGAACAAGGAATCGAAGCTCACCGCGCGCGTGGCCGACACCGCCAAGGCGCTGTGGCTGGTCTACTTCGCCATCACGATTGCCTGCATCCTTGCGCTCAAGCTGGTCGGCATGAACTGGCTCGACGCCATCTGCCACGCCTTCGCCGCGCTGTCGCTGGGGGGCTTCTCCACCTACGACGACAGCGTGGGGCATTTCGATTCTCCCGCCATCGAGGCGGTGCTGATCGCCTTCATGCTGCTTGCCGCGATCAACTTCGCCACCCACTTCGTCGCCTGGCGCAAGAAGTCGCTCGCCGCCTATCTGCAGGACCCCGAGGCCAAGGCGCTGCTTGCCGTCATCGCCGCCTCCATCTTCGTCTGCGCCGCTTACCTGTCGGCCTCGGGCACCTATTCGAGCTTCCTCGTCAGCCTGCGCCATGTCGCTTTCAACCTGGTGTCGATCGCAAGCGATTGCGGCTTCGCGAGCCAGGATTACGACAAGTGGCCGGTGTTCGTGCCGCTGTGGTTCCTGCTGCTGTCATGCTTTGTGGCAAGCTCAGGCTCCACCGGCGGCGGGATCAAGATGATTCGCGCGCTGATCCTCGCCAAGCAGGGCGTCAATGAACTCAAGCGCCTGATCCATCCGCGCATGGCTTCGCAGATGCGCGTGGGCGACACCTTCGTGTCGAATTCCATCGCCGGCGCGGTGCTCGGCTTCATCTTCCTGTACATCCTCGCGGTGGGCGAGCTGACCTTCCTGCTCGTCGCCTCGGGGCTCGACTTCACTTCGGCCATCACCGCCATCGTCGCGTGCATCAACAACGCCGGGCCGGGCCTCAACGTCGTCGGCCCGGCGCAGAACTACCAGCCGCTGAACGACTTCCAGGTGTGGGTGTGCTCGGCGGCGATGTTGATCGGGCGCCTCGAGGTGATGACCGTGTTCGTGATCTTCACGCCGGACTTCTGGCGCCCATGAGTCGCCCTGCGCCCCAACGAAAGGACATCCAGCCATGAACATCCTGATCCTCGGCGCCGGCCAGGTCGGCACCAGTCTGGCGGAGGCGCTCGTCTCGGAAGAAAACGACATCACCGTCATCGATCAGGATGGCTCGCGCCTGACCCGCCTGCAGGAGCACCTCGACCTGCGCACCGTCACCGGCAACGCCGCGACGCCGTCGGTGCTGCGCGAGGCGGGCATCGAGCATGCCGACATGCTGATCGCGGTGACGCAGAACGACGCCAGCAACCTCGTCGCCTGCAAGCTGGCCAAGAGCGTGTTCAACGTGCCGACGCGCATCGCCCGGCTGCGCGCCCGCGACTTCCTGGAGGACGAGAGCCTGCTCGGCGTGGACAATTTCGCGGTCGATTTCGCGCTGTGCCCGGAGCAGGTGATCACCGACTACATCCGCCGCCTGATCGAGTTTCCCGAAGCGCTGCAGGTGCTCAGCTTCGCCAACGACCGCGTCAGCCTGGTGGCGGTGCGCGCCTATGAAGGCGGCCTGCTGGTCGGCCGCCAGATCAAGGAGATGCGGGACATGATGCCGCCCGGCATGGATGCCCGCATCGCCGCGATCTTCCGCGGCAACCGGCCGGTGTTCCCGGAGGGCGAGACGGTGGTGGAGGCCGGCGACGAGGTGTTCGTCCTCTCCGCGGCCGAACACATCCGCCCGGTGATGCGGCAGTTGCGGCGCATGACGACGCCGGTGCGCCGCATCATGATCGCCGGCGGCGGCAACATCGGCCTGCGCCTGGCGAAATCGCTGCAGAAGCGCTACGAGGTCAAGGTGGTGGAGGGCAGGGCCGAGCGCGCCGCCTTCCTCGCCTCCGAACTGGGCGAGGCGCTGGTGCTGCAGGGCGTCGCCACCGACGAGGAACTGCTGGAAGAGGAAAACATCGCCGAGATGGACCTTTTCGTCGCGCTGACCAATGACGACGAGGACAACATCATGGCGGGCAGCCTGGCCAAGCGCCTGGGCTGCGACCGCGTCGTCGCGCTGATCAACCGTCGCGCCTATGCGGAAATGATCGAGGGCGGCCCGATCGACATCGGCATCTCGCCGGCCCAGGTTTCGATCGGCACGCTGCTCGCCTACGTGCGCCACGGCGACGTGGCCGAAGTGCATTCGCTGCGCCGGGGCGCCGCCGAGGCGCTGGAGATCGTCGCCCACGGCGATGCGAAGACGTCGAGAGTCGTGGGGCGGCGCGTGGACGAGATCGATTGGCCGCGCGGCGCCACCGTCGCCGCGATCGTGCGCCACATGGACCGGCCGGTCATCGTCGGCCAGACGGACGAATGGACCTCGATCACACGCCACGGCGAGGTGGTGATCGCCCACCACGATACGGTGATCGAGCCCGAGGACCACGTCATCGTCTTCTGCACTGACAAGCAGCTGGTCAGGAAGGTGGAGAAGCTGTTCCAGGTCGGCTTCCACTTCCTGTAGCCGGGCCGACGGCGTGCGCGCCACGCCGGCAGGCGGCGGCGATACAATCGGCCGCATCCCGCCACTTCCGCTGGAGCCGTCATGAGCAACTCGACTTTCGCACCCTTGTTGCGCCTGCTGCTGCTCACGGTCGGCCTCGTCGCCGCGCTCGTCACGGGCGGCTGCGCGGGCCTGCCCAGTCGCGATCCCGTGCGCATGAACGTGGTCGGCCTCGAGCCGATCCCCGGCGAAGGCATGGAGATGCGCTTCCGCGTCAAGCTGCGGGTGCAGAACCCGAACGACACGGCGATCGACTTCGACGGTGTCGCGCTCGAGCTGGAAGTGAACGACCGCAGCTTCGCCACCGGCGTCAGCGACCAGAAAGGCAGCGTGCCGCGCTTCGGCGAGACGGTGGTGAGCGTGCCGGTATCGGTGTCGGCGCTCGCCGCGGTACGCCAGGCGCTGGGCCTGATCGACGAGCGCGCCGCGTCCCCGGTGCCCTACGTGCTGCACGCCAAGCTCGGCGGCCCGCTGTTCTCCGGCATGCGCTTCACCGAGCGCGGCACGTTCGATCTGTCCGCCCTCGACAAGCCGGCGCGCTGACCTCCGCGCCATACCAATCCAATGGAGACGATGCGATGACGCTTCCCCCGCTCGAAGACGCCCTGCTCGCGGTCGACAACCGCGTCGCCACGCTGACCCTGAACCGCGACGACGTGCGCAACGCGCTCACCGGCACGCGGCTGATCGACGACATCGTCAGCGTGGCCGAGTGGGTGAACCGCTGCGACGAGGTGTCGGTGCTGGTGCTCGCCGCCAACGGCTCGGCCTTCTCGGCGGGCGGCAACGTCAAGGACATGGCGGCGCGCGGCGGCGACTTCGCCGGCGGCGTGGCCGAGGTGGCCGAGCGCTACCGCCGCGGCATCCAGCGCATCCCGCTCGCCATCCAGGCCATCGAGGTGCCGGTGGTCGCGGCGGTCAATGGTCCGGCGATCGGCGCCGGCTGCGACCTGGCCAACATGGCCGACGTGCGCATCGCCTCGCGCCGCGCGAAGTTCGGCGAGACCTTCCTCAACCTCGGCATCATCCCCGGTGACGGCGGCGCCTGGTTCATGCAGCGCCTGATCGGCTACCAGCGCGCCTTCGAGCTGACGCTCACCGGGCGCATCGTCGATGCCGACGAGGCGAAGGCGATCGGCCTGGTGCTGGACGTGGTCGAGCCCGACCAACTGATGCCGCGCACGATGGAACTCGCGAACCGCATCGCCGCCCAGCCGCCCAAGGCGACGCGGCTCACCAAGCGCCTGATGAAGATGGCCCAGCGCATGGAGCTGAAGGACTTCCTCGACCTGTGCGCCAGCTTCCAGGGCATGTGCCACAACGAGCCCGAGCACCTCGAAGCGCTCAACCGCATGCTGGCGAAAGGCTGAGCGCCGCCATGACGCACCGCGTCCCGGTCGACGCCCCCTTCGTCGCCCCCACACGCTTCGATGACCCGGCTGCCGCGCTGGCGCGGGTGGCAAGCATCTACGAGGCTGGCGTCGACCACCTGCGCAGCGCGCTGCAGCGCTATGTGGCCGGGGACGACGTGGGCCGCCATGTGCGCGCCTGCTACCCCTTCGTGCGCGTGCGCACAGACACCGTGGCGCGCGCCGACTCGCGCCTGTCCTACGGCTTCGTCGCCGGGCCGGGCATGTACGAGACCACCCTGACGCGCCCCGACCTGTTCGGCGACTACTACCTCGAGCAGTTCCGCCTGCTGCTGCAGAACCACCACGTTGACCTGGAGGTCGGCAGCAGTTCGCAGCCGATCCCGGTGCATTTCTCCCTCGACGAGCAGGAGCACCTGGAAGGCCACCTCGGTCCCGAGCGCCGGCAGTTGCTGCGCGACCGCTTCGACCTGCCCGACCTCGCGGCGATGGATGACGGCATCGCCAACGGCACCCACGAGCCGCGCCCGGGCGAACCGCATCCGCTGGCGCTGTTCACCGCGCCGCGGGTGGATTACTCGCTGCACCGGCTGCGCCACTACACCGGCACGCTGCCCGGGCATTTCCAGAACTTCGTGCTGTTCACCAACTACCAGTTCTACATCGACGAGTTCATCGAACTCGGCCACGAATACATGGCCGACGGCTCGGGCATGCACGACTATGTCGCCTTCGTCGAGCCCGGCAATGTCGTCACCCGCCGCGATGGGCTGCCGCCCGAGCCCGGCGACGAACTGGGCACCGCGCCGCCGCGCCTGCCGCAAATGCCGGCCTATCACCTGGTGCGCAAGGACCGCGCCGGCATCACCATGGTGAACATCGGCGTCGGCCCGGCCAACGCCAAGACCATCACCGACCACATCGCGGTGCTGCGGCCGCACGCGTGGATCATGCTCGGCCACTGCGCCGGCCTGCGCAACAGCCAGCAACTGGGCGACTACGTGCTCGCTCACGGCTACGTGCGCGAGGACCACGTGCTGGACGAGGAACTGCCGCTATGGGTGCCGATCCCGCCGCTGGCCGAAGTGCAGGTCGCGCTCGAAGGCGCGGTGGCCGACGTGACGCAGTTGAGCGGCTACGAGCTGAAGCGCCTGATGCGTACCGGCACGGTGGCCAGCACCGACAACCGCAACTGGGAGCTGCTGCCCTCGCACGGCATGGCGAGCAGCCCGGAGCGGCGCTTCAGCCAGAGCCGCGCGGTGGCGCTGGACATGGAGTCGGCCACCATCGCCGCCAACGGCTTCCGCTTCCGCGTGCCCTACGGCACGCTGCTGTGCGTCAGCGACAAGCCGCTGCACGGCGAGATCAAGCTGCCGGGCATGGCCGACCGCTTCTACCGCGAGCGGGTGGACCAGCACCTGCGCATCGGCATCCGCGCCATCGAGCGCCTGCGCGAGCAGGGCGTGGACCGGCTGCACAGCCGCAAGCTGCGCAGCTTCGCCGAGGTGGCGTTCCAGTAGCCAGGTCATGCTCTGCCGCTCCAGCACGGCGGCACGCCCGTCGCCGCCGACCGGGCCTCGATCCTGGGCTGCCTCGCCGCCGGAATTCACGAGCCGTAGCCCTGGCTCAGCCAGTCGACCAGGCGCAGGCCGCGGCGGCGAGGCTTGCGCGCGGCCTGGCGCTGGGCATAGACCTCGTTGAGCAGCACCTCGCCACCAGCCACGCGCTGCAGCGTCAGGCGGGAGGCGAAAGTCTCGGTGGAGCCCGGGTGCGGGCCGATGACGATGACGCCGGTGTGCGGCAGCGCCTCCGACAGCAGGCGCAGCATCTCGTCGGCGGACGCCGGATCCAGCGCATCGAGCGCGCTGCCGAGCACGATCCAGTTGGGCGCGTTGAGCAGCAGGCGGGCGATGGACAGGCGCTGCTGCTCGGCCCCGCTCAGCACGCGCGCCCAGTCGGCGCGCTCGTCCAGGCGCTCGGCCAGGTGCGCCAGGCCGACGCGGCCAAGCGCGCCGCGCAGCAGCGCGTCCACATGCTGGTGGCTGTCGGGGCGCGGGAAGGCGAGCGCGTCGCGCAGCGTGCCTTCGGGCAGGAAGGGGCGCGCGCCCACTGCGATCATCTCGCCGTCGGCCGGCAGCGCCACATGGCCGCGCCCCCAGGGCCAGATGCCGGCCAGCACGCGGAACAGCGCCGCGGCCGCATCAGGATCGCCGTCGACCAGCACATGCTCGCCCGGGTGCACTTCGACATCGAGCGCCGGCAACATCGCCGTGCCGTCGGGCGAGGCGATCCACAGCTCGCTCACGCCCAGCCGCGCCTGCGGGCTGCGGTCGAGATTGATGGCGGTGTCGCCGGTGCGCGCCGCCTCGACCGCCACCGTGCGCACCGCCTCCTCCAGCGCCAGCACCCTTTCCACCGACGCGCGCCACTCGGCCAGCCGCGGCAGGTTGTCCACCGGCCACGACAGCGCCGCGGTGACCTGCTGGAAGGCCTGCGCCGACTGCATCAGGCCGCCCAGCGTCAGCAGGCCGCCGAGAAAGCGCGGCGTGCTCACCAGGATGGGAAACACCGGCGCAAGGATGGTGTAGGCGGAAGAGAAGGCCAGCAGCCGCGCCAGGCCGGCCGACTGCGCGTGCCAGGACTGCACGATGGTCTCGAACAGCGCGCCCAGCCGGCCGCGCTCGGTCGCCTCGCCGCGCGCCAGTGAAATCGCCTCGCCCAGCTCGCGCGCGCGCACCAGGCCGAAGCGGAAATCCGCCTCGCGCGTCTGCCGCGTGTCGGTCGCACGCACCAGCGGCCGGCCCAGCACGAAGGCCACGCCCGAACCGATGCCGGCATAGGCGACGGCGAGGAAGACCAGATGCCCGGGCACTTCGACGCCGCCAAGCTCGATGCGCCCCGACAGCGACCACAGGATGTCGACGAAGGTCACCAGCAGCAGCACGCAGTAGAACAAGGAGTTCGCGAGGTCGAACGCCGCCTCGGTGGCGATGCGCACATCCTCGGCGATGCGACCGTCGGGGTTCGCGTGGTCACCCGGGATCAGCGCCGCCTGGTAGTGCCGGGCCTCGTCCATCCAGTGGCCGACCACATGCGCGGTGAGCCAGCGCCGCCAGTCGAGCTGCAGCCACCTGCGCACCACCAGGTGCAAGGTGTTGACGACGATGGTGCCGAGCACGAGCAGCGCAAAGATGAGGATCTGGTCCATCGCGCGCTCGGTGGAGCGCCGCTCCAGCGCGTCGAACAGGTCCGCATTCCACAGGTTGAGGCGGATCGCCAGGCCGACCTGGCACACCACCAGCAACGCCAGCAGCAGGGTGACCAGGCGCGGCTTCCAGCGTCCGCGCGCCGTCCAGTAAGGCCCGGCCAGCCGCATGAAGGCATGGAAGAAGCGCAGCGGGCGGCCGCTGGAATCCTGCGCGCTCATGCCGCCGCCCTCAGCCGCCCGCGGCGTGCCGCGATGCCGACGGCGCGCTGCGCGGATGACGCCCGGTTGGAGGCTGTGGAACCCATGGCGGAAGACGGACGCGAGCGGGGGAAGGGCGTGCGATCGGATTCGAGTATTTCGGGTTCCGTGACTTAGGTCAATTGCTGCACTGCACGACGGGACTAAGGTGAATGCCACTCCTGCGCGCAGGCGCCGGGTGCGGACCGGTCCCGGAGAAATCGTCATGAAGCACATGTTCACCATAGACGGCAACGAAGCCGCTGCCTCGGTCGCCTTTCGCGTTTCCGAGGTGATCGCGATCTATCCCATCACGCCCTCCTCCAACATGGGCGAACTGTCGGACGAGTGGGCTGCGCAAGGCAAACCCAACATCTGGGGCAGCGTACCGAAGGTCGTCGAGCTGCAGTCCGAAGGCGGCGCCGCCGGCACGGTGCATGGCGCGCTGCAGGCTGGCGCGCTGGCGACGACCTTCACCGCGTCGCAGGGCCTGCTGCTGATGATCCCCAACATGTACAAGATTGCCGGCGAACTGACGCCGACGGTGTTCCATGTCGCGGCGCGCGCGGTGGCGACCCATGCGCTGTCGATCTTCGGCGACCACTCCGACGTGATGGCCACCCGCGGCACCGGCTTCGCGCTGCTGTCCTCCGCCTCGGTGCAGGAAGCGCACGACTTCGCCGCCATCGCCACCGCCGCCACGCTCGCGGGCCGCATCCCGGTGCTGCATTTCTTCGACGGTTTCCGCACCTCGCACGAGGTGGCGAAGATCGAAGCCATCGCCGACGACACGCTGCGCGCGATGCTGCCGGACGCGCTCATCGCCGCGCACCGCGCCCGCGCGCTGTCGCCCGAGCATCCGGTGATCCGCGGCACCTCGCAGAACCCGGACGTGTTCTTCCAGGCGCGCGAGGCACAGAACCCGCTGTTCGACGCATTCCCCGGCGTGGTGCAGCAGGCGATGGACCGCTTCGCCGAGCTGACCGGTCGCCGCTACCGCCTGTTCGACTACGTCGGCGCGCCCGATGCCGAGCGCGTGGTCGTGCTGATGGGCTCGGGCGCGGAGACGGTGGAGGAAACGATCGAGCATCTGGCGCGCCGCGGCGAGAAGGTCGGCCTGCTCAAGGTCCGCCTGTTCCGCCCCTTCGCCCCCGAAGCGCTGCTCGCCGCGCTGCCCGCCAGCGCGCGCGCGATCGCGGTGCTCGACCGCTGCAAGGAGCCCGGCGCCGACGGCGAGCCGCTGTTCAAGGACGTGATGGTAGCGCTGGCCGAGGACCAGGCCGGCGACAGCCCGCGCTTCGCCGCGATGCCGAAGCTGATCGGCGGCCGCTACGGCCTGGGTTCCAAGGAATTCAACCCGGCGATGGTGAAGGCGGTGTTCGACGAGCTGACGGCAACACTCGCCGGCCAGCCGCCGCGCCGCCGCTTCACCGTCGGCATCGAGGACGATGTCACCGGCCTGTCGCTGCCTTTCGATGCCGCCTTCCGCACCGACGCCGCGCGCGAAGGCTTCGCCGCGGTGTTCTACGGCCTGGGCTCGGACGGCACGGTGTCGGCCAACAAGAACTCGATCAAGATCATCGGCGACGAGACCGAGCTCTTCGCCCAGGGCTACTTCGTCTATGACTCGAAGAAATCCGGCGCGATGACGGTGTCGCATCTGCGCTTCGGCCCGCGGCCGATCCGCTCCGCCTACCTCACCGGCGACGGCGACGCGCGCTTCATCGCCTGCCACCAGCCGCTGTTCCTGGAAAGCCACGACCTGTTGTCGCACGCCGCGCCGGGCGCGGTGTTCCTGCTCAACACCAGCGTGCCGGCCGAACGCGTATGGGCGTCGCTGCCGCTGGCGATGAAGCGGCAACTGGTGGACAAGCGTATCGCCTTCCACGTCATCGACGCCTACAAGGTGGCCGATGAGGCCGGCATGGGGCGGCGCATCAACACCGTGATGCAGACCTGCTTCTTCGCCATCTCCGGCATCCTGCCGCAGGACCAGGCGATCGCCGCGATCAAGCGCGCGGTGGAGAAGACATACGGCCGCAAGGGCCGGCGCATCGCCGAGCTCAACTGCCGCGCGATCGACACCACCGTCGCGCGCCTGCACCAGGTCGAAGTGCCGGCCGCGCTCGACGCCACCGCGCAGCAGACGGGCACTGTGGCCGGCAAGCGCGTCATCGAGATCAAGGCGCTCAACGACTTCACCCGCAAGGTCACCCTGCCGCTGATCGCCGGCAAGGGCGACGCGCTGCCGGTGTCGCTGCTGCCGGTCGACGGCACCTGGCCGACCGGCACCGCACGCTTCGAGAAGCGCAACCTCGCGCTGCAGTTGCCGGTGTGGGAGGAAGACCTGTGCACCCAGTGCGGCAAGTGTGTGTTCGTGTGCCCGCACTCGGCGATCCGCGCCAAGGTCTTCCCCGCCGAACTGGCCGCGGATGCGCCACCGACCTTCAAGCATGTGCCAACGCGCAGCAAGGACTACCCGGCCGGCTCGCACATGAGCTACCAGGTGGCGCCCGAGGACTGCACCGGCTGCACGCTTTGCGTTGACGTGTGCCCGATCCGCGACAAGTCGAACGTATCGCGCAAGGCGCTGAACATGGCCGACCAGGCGCCGCTGCGCGCGCCCGAAGCCGAGAACTGGGAGTTCTTCCTGCGCCTGCCCGACCGCGACCCGCGCGACGCCAAGCGCAACACGATTCCCGGATCGATGCTGCTGTCGCCCTACTTCGAGTTCTCCGGCGCCTGCGTCGGCTGCGGTGAGACGCCCTACATCCGGCTGGCGACGCAGCTCTTCGGCGACCGCATGATGGTCGCCAACGCCACCGGCTGCTCGTCGATCTACGGCGGCAACCTGCCCACCACGCCCTACACCACCGACGCCCACGGCCGCGGCCCGGCATGGAACAACTCGCTGTTCGAGGACAACGCCGAGTTCGGCCTGGGCATGCGGCTGGCGACCAACCAGCTCGCCGACGCTGCGCGCGTGCAGTTGAAGGCGCTGGCGAACGAGGTCGGTGCGGACCTCGTCGATGCGCTACTGGCAGCCGACCAGCACGACGAAGCCGGCATCCATGCGCAACGCGAGCGCGTTTCGGAACTTAACGCCCGCCTCGCCCGGCTCGGCACGCCGGCCGCGGCCTCGCTCGCCGCGCTGTCGGAATACCTGATCCGGCGCAGCGTGTGGATCGTCGGCGGCGACGGCTGGGCCTACGACATCGGCTTCGGCGGCCTGGACCACGTGCTGGCTTCGGGCGAGGACGTGAACATCCTGGTGCTCGACACCGAGGTCTATTCCAACACCGGCGGCCAGAACTCCAAGGCCACGCCGCTGGGCGCCGTGGCCAAGTTCGCCGCCGGCGGCAAGCCGATGCACAAGAAGGACCTCGCCCGCATCGCCATGGACTACGAGAACGTGTTCGTCGCCCGCGTCGCCTACGGCGCCAAGGACGTGCACACGCTGAAGGCCTTCCTCGACGCCGAGAGCTACCCCGGCGTGTCCATCATCATCGCCTACAGCCCGTGCATCGCCCATGGTGTGGATATGTCCTACAACCTGCGCCAGCAGGATCTGGCGGTGAAATCCGGCCACTGGCCGCTATTGCGCTACGATCCGAGGCTGCGCGCGCAAGGACGCAATCCCTTGTCGGTGGACAGCGCCGCGCCCAGCATCCCGTTCCGCGACTTCGCCGGCAGCGAGGCGCGGTTCACCGTGCTGGAACGCCAGCAACCGGAAGCGGCGGCCGACTTCATGAGGCGGGCTGGCGAATTCGCGCGCCTGCGGCATCAGGAATACGTCGAGCTGGCCGCACTGCCACTGCCCGAGACGCGCCTCGCCGAATTGGCCGAACCGGACCGGAACAAGGAGGGAGACCACCATGCCTGACCTGAGCACAAGCTACCTGGGGCTGCGGCTGAAGAACCCGCTGGTGCCGTCATCCACGCCGCTCAGCCACAAGATCGACCGCGTGCTGCACCTCGAGGACGCCGGCGCCGCGGCGGTCGTGCTGCACTCGCTGTTCGAGGAGGATGTACGCAACGAGGAGCGCATGCTCGACCGCTTCCTGCTGAATCCGGAAGCCTTCGGCGAGGCGGCGGGCCATCTTCCGCTGAGCGACGACTACCTGAGCAAGCTCGACACCTACCTCGAGACGATCGCGGTGCTGAAGGCGCGCTGTTCCATCCCCATCGTCGCCAGCCTCAACGGCGCCTCGCCGTCGGGCTGGGTGGAGCTGGGGCGCGAATTGCAGGAGGCCGGTGCCGACGCGCTCGAACTCAACGCGTGGTACATGCCCGGCGATGCCGACCTCTCCGGCGCGACGATCGAAGATCGCTACCTCGCGCTGCTGAAGGACCTGAAGCAGGGCGTGACGATCCCGGTGACGATGAAGCTGTCGCCCTTCTTCTCGTCGCTGCCGCATTTCGTGCGCCGCGCCGAGGCGGCCGGCGCGGCCGGCGTGTCGCTGTTCAACCGCTTCTTCCAGCCCGACATCGACCTCGACACGCTGTCGGTGGTGGACCGCGCCCAACTGTCGTCGTCCGCCGACGGCCTGCTGACGATGCGCTGGATCGCCATCCTGCGCGGGCGCTGCAGGCTGACGCTGGCGGCGACCGGCGGCGTACACACCGCCGCCGACGCGCTGAAGATGCTGCTGGCCGGCGCCGACGTGGTGCACCTGGCCAGCGCCCTGCTGCTGCACGGCCCGGAACGCCTGCAGACGATTCTCGCCGACCTGGCGCGCTGGCTGGAAGAGCATGAATACGCCTCGGTGGAACAACTGCAAGGCGCGATGAGCCAGCAGAACCTGCCCGACCCCTCGGCCTTCGCGCGTGCCGCCTACCTGCACGCACTGGACTCCTTCACCCCGCCGCCCGGCGTGCGCTACTGAAGCGACATCGCGACGCGGCAGGGATCGTCGCCGCCGGCACCATTGTGGAGCTGGCATTGCTCACTGCCGCGAAAATCGCCAGACTGTTCTCCCCTTCAGAACAATGGAGTGCAGTCTCATGGATCGTCTGCAGGCGATGCAGCTCTTCACCCGCATCGTCGAACTGGGCAGTTTCAGCCGCGCGGCCGAACAGTTGTCGCTGCCGCGCGCCTCCGCGACGCAGATCATCAAGCACCTGGAGGCGCATCTCGGCGTACGGCTGCTGCAGCGCACGACGCGCCATGTCAGCCCGACGCTGGACGGCAGCGCCTACTACCAGCGCTGCCTCGCCATCCTCGCCGACATCGACGAAACCGAGGCGTCCTTCTCGCAGGCCGCACGCCACCCGCAGGGCAGGCTCAAGGTCGACCTGCCGGCCTCGCTCGGCCGCATCGTGGTGATCCCCGCGCTGCCCGCGTTCTGCGAGCGCTATCCGCAGATCACCCTCGACATCGGCATCGGCGACCGCTACATCGACCTGGTGCGCGAGAGCGTGGATTGCGTGCTGCGGCTGGGCGAGCTGCGCGACTCCTCGCTCGTCGCCAGACGGCTGACCACGCTGCAGCAGGTCACCTGCGCGAGCCGGGCCTATGTGCAACGCAACGGCGCTCCGGCCACGCTCGCCGAGCTGGAGGCACACCACGCGGTCGACTACGTCTCGGCCTCCACCGGCCGCTCCACGCCGCTCGAGTTCATCGTCGGCGGGCGGCTGGAAACCCGCAGCATCCCGAGCAGGCTCGCGGTCAATAACGGCGATGCCTACCTCGCGGCGTGCGAGGCCGGGCTCGGCATCGTGCAGGTGCCCCGCTACCGAGTCGGGCAGCAGATCGCCGACGGCGCGCTGGTCGAGCTGCTCCCCGACAAGCCCCCCCCCGATCTGCCGCTATCGGTGCTCTATCCGCATCATCGTCACCTGTCGCCGCGGGTGCGCGTCTTCGTCGACTGGCTGGCCGAACTGCTGGGGCCGCTGCGCTGAATCGACGCACATCGACGCAGATCAACGCTCAAGTTGGGGCGTCGGATGCCGTAACCACTCCGGATGCGGCAGTGCGTGAGGCCTGCCGCGCCTGAATCGCGTCGCCCGGCCTGGCCTCGCTGCACCTGATCGGCGAACCGGACCGGCGACTCCGCCGGAAGCGACAACGTGAAGAACAACCTGCCCGTCACCCAGAGAGAAGTGTTCCTGCAGCCCGGAAGACCCATCGTCACCAAGACGGATCTCAAGGGATGCATCACCTATGCCAACGAATCCTTCATCAACATCAGCGGCTTCTCGCGCGACGAACTGATCGGCGCAAGCCACAACATCGTGCGCCATCCGGACATGCCGCCGGAGGCCTTCGAGGATCTGTGGAACACGGTCAAGCGCGGCCAGCCGTGGCGCGGCCTGGTCAAGAACCGCGCCAAGAACGGCGACCACTACTGGGTGGAAGCCTTCGTCACGCCCATCGCCAGCGATGGCCGCTGCGTGGGTTACCAGTCGGTGCGCAACGTGCCCGACCGCAACGAAGTGAAGGCCGCCGAAGCACTCTATGGTCAGGTGCGCAACAAGTCCGCGCGCTTTCCGTACACACCTGCCGCGTCGTCGAGCGTGGGCCCGCGCATGGCGATCTGGCTGTGCGCAGCCCTGATCCTGGCGCTGGGCGCGGCAGCGCTGTTGTCTGACGGCCTACCGCGCGCGGCGCTGGCGGCGCTTGCCGGCGTCGCGCTCCTCGCCGCCGCATGGCATGTCGATCACAGCGGCGCCGCGCGCATCGAGCAGTTGCACAAGACCATCCTGCAGTTGGACGAAGGCAAGCTGGCGAAGCGCATCGAGCCCGTTTCCGGCCCGCTGCGCGCGTTGTCGATCGCGCTCGAGTCGATGCGCATCCACATGCGGGCGATGTTCTCCGACGTGCTGCTCAGCACGCGCGAGGTCGAGGAACGCTCGCAGGAGCTGGACGACGCGATGCAGACGCTGGTCTCGGCCACCCACTCGCAGACCGAGAACGTCATGCGGGTGGCTTCGGCCATGCAGGAAATGAGCGCCGCCATCGCCCAGGTATCGGACAACACCGAACGCAGCATCGAGGCCGCGAGGCTCACGGAAGCCAGCGCCAGCGAGGCGCTGCGCACCACCGAGGCGGGCATCGGCCACAGCCAGCAGCTCATCGACGTCGTCAACAAGGCACAGTCGAACATCGAGCAGGTGAACGCCACGGTGGAGCTGATCCGCAGCTTCTCCAAGGGAATCGACGAGATCGCCCAGCAGACCAACCTGCTCGCCCTCAATGCGGCGATCGAAGCGGCGCGCGCCGGGGAGCAGGGGCGCGGCTTTGCGGTGGTCGCCGACGAAGTGCGCAAGCTCGCCGAGCGCACGCGCTCGAGCACCGAGGACATCGGCGGCGCGGTCGACGAGATCGTGCCGCTGGCGCAGACGGCGGTGGCGACGATGAACACCACCGCCGGCGAGGTGGCACGCTCCACCGCCGAGATCGCCTCCAGCAGCGACGCGCTGCGCGGCATCTGGAATGCCAGCCACGAGGCGACGACCTGCGCGATGGAAATCACCGAGATGCTGCGCCAGCAGTCGCTCGCCTCCAACGAGGTGGCCTCCAGCATGGAGCTGATCTCGGGTTCGGTGGAGCAGACGAGCCAGAGCGTGCAGGCGATCGGCCAGTCCGCCGCGCGCCTGTACGACACCTCCAGCGAACTGCGCGAGTTGATCCGCCACCTGGAACAGACGCTGGCATGAGGCAACCGCCGGCGGCCAGGCTGGACCACGGCCGCCGGCGTTTGTACAATGCGCTCCGTCATTGGGGAGTAGCCTCCCTTTGCCGATCGGGCTCCGCCCGCGGCGAAGGGGCCAGCGTCAACATACTTGGCCATCCGGCCATGGCGCTGGCAGTTCCGACCTGGCAAGACCTTTGACCATGCCGCTTCCGGATTGGCCGGGGAGGCGCATGGTCATTGGTTATCCTCCGGCCAGGGATCATTCATGGAAGCCTTCCTCGTCTCCACCAGCATCGTTGCGCTCGCCGAAATCGGCGACAAGACGCAGTTGCTCGCCTTCATCCTCGCGGCGAAGTTCCGCAAGCCGCTGCCCATCGTGCTCGGCATCCTGCTCGCCACCATCGCCAACCATGCCTTCGCCGGCGCCGTGGGTGCATGGCTCACTTCGCTGATGGGGCCCACGACGCTGCGCTGGGTGCTGGGCGTGTCCTTCATCGCCATGGCGATCTGGACGCTGATTCCCGACAAGTTCGACGAAGATGATGCCAAGCTGGCGCACATGGGCGTGTTCGGCACCACGCTGGTCGCCTTCTTCCTGGCCGAGATGGGCGACAAGACGCAGGTCGCCACGGTGGCGCTGGCGGCGCAGTATCAATCGCTGCTGTCCGTCGTCGCCGGCACCACGCTGGGCATGATGCTCGCCAACGTGCCGGCGGTGCTGCTCGGCGACCGCATCGCCCATCGCATGCCGACCAGGCTGGTGCACGCGGTGGCGGCAGCGATCTTCGCCGTGCTGGGCGTGGCGACGCTGCTCGGCGCCGGGGAGAGCCTGGGGCTCTAGCCGCGGCGCACCCGGCATCAGCGCGGCCCGTGCCTGTCCTTTGGCCACCGCAGGCCTGACGCCTCAGGGCTGCCCCGCGGCACGGCGCCGATGCGGGCGGCGATGGCGGGATCCTTGGCATTGCGGGCGATCTCGCGCAGGGTCTTGCCGTCCTGCATCGTCACCTCGACCGAGGCGCCGGCCTTCAGCAGCAGGTCGATGACCTCAAGGTGGCCATTGGCCACCGCCTTGAGCAAGGCGGTGGAGCCGTCGCGCGCCGCGAGGTTCGGATTGGCACCCTGCCCGAGCAGGGTGGCGACCACGTCGCGGTGGCCGCGCGCAGCCGCCTGAATGAGGGGCGTGATGCCGGCGTTGCTCGCGACGTCGGCCGGCAGCCCCTTCACCAGCAGCAGTTTCACCACCTTGGGGTAGCCGTTGTAGCCCGACCAGTGCAGCGGTGTGTAACCGTCCAGGTCGGTGGCGTGCATGTCGGCGCCATAGCGGATGAGTTCGAGCGCCAGCTTTTCATTGCCGTTGAAGGCGGCGACAAGCAATGGCGTCCAATGCCGGCTGTCGCGCGCGTCCAGGTCGAGCCCGGCATGAATGAACAGCCGGCACAGCTCGGTATCACCCGCCTCGGCCGCCCGCACGAAATTGGCCAGGCTCAGGTCGATGCCCTGGCGCTGCAGCTCGCGTTGCGCGCGCTCGGTCTCCCACGGGTCGATGGCCGCCGTCGCGGCGTGCGCCTGCTCCTCCACCATGGGCTTGATCTGGCCGATGCGGTCGTAGGCGAGGCAAAGGCTCATGATCTCGGCCGCGACCTCGGGCGGAAACCCCTGGCGGTTCGGCCGGCTCGACACCATGAGTTCGCTGAAGTACTCGCCAACGCCGGCCGGGTCGTTCCAGAGCTCGTCCAGACGACGCGCCACGTGCGGAAACCGGGCGACAAGCTGCTGGGGATACTTGCCCTTGTGGTCACCCGACAACAGGAAGGAGAGGGGAGGGTCGGAACTGCTCATGCCGTGATCGGCTCAGCAATGTGGCCATTCGAATATAGCAGCACGTCTGGCACGCGATGGCCGGTCCGGCATCTCGACCGACCGGCCCCGTCATGCGGACGTCACGCCTTCGGAAGCGGGCACTCTTCCCTGCCGCCGCCGGCTGCGGAGCCGGCTGCGGTGGAACGCCTGCTTACTTCAGCGCCGCCAGCGCGGCAGCGTAATCCGGCTCGTCCTTGATCTCCGGCACGAGTTGCGAATACACGACCTTGTCGCCGGCATCGATCACCACGACCCCGCGCGCGGTGAGCCCGGCGAGCGGGCCGCCAGTGATCGCCACGCCGTAGTCCTTGGCGAAACCCGGGCTGCGGAAGGTCGACAGCGTCTGCACGTTGGCCAGGCCTTCGGTCTCGCAGAAACGCTTGGCGGCGAACGGCAGGTCGGCGGAGACGACCAGCACCACCGTATCGGCCAGCTTGCTCGCTTCGGCGTTGAACTTGCGGGTGGAGGTCGCGCAGGTCGGCGTGTCCAGGCTGGGCACGATGTTGAGGACCTTGCGCTTGCCGGCGAACGCGGCGAGGCCGACGTCGGCCAGGTCGGCGCCGGTCAGGCTGAAGGCGGGCGCGGCATCGCCGGCCTGCGGGAAGCGGCCTGCCAGCGGGACGGGGTTGCCACCGAGGGTGACTGTGCTCATGTGAGTCTCCTGAAATGAGTTGAGAATGCCGCTGCGCTTCGGTCGGCGCAGCTCAGCGGGTGAAGTAGCCCACACCGATCAGGCGGCCGTCAACCGTGCGGAAGTAGCTGTGCTTGCTTTCCGGCTTGCCGGTTGTGGGGTTGCGCCACACGTAATCGAGTTCGCCGGCGCCTTTGCGCCGGGCGATGTTGATCATGTCGAGCGTGATCGCCTTGCCCTTGGCGTCGCGCACTTCCTTGCCGTCGCGCCCCACCAGTTCCGGATTGGCGCCATGGGCAAGGAAGCGGCCGTCCGCCAGATCGATGACGAAGACGTAGAGGTCATCCATCATGAAACGCCCGCCCAGGGTCTGGAAATCGGCCAGCGCCTGCTTCGGATCGGCTTTCAGGGCGTCGATCGCGCGCGTCAGCATCGCCTGCGCCTGCTCGGGGGTCGCGCGCGGCGAATAGAAGCCCACCGCCACGACGGTGTCTCCCACCTTGCGATAGAAGGTCTTCTTGGGCTCCACCTTGTTGGTGACCGGATTCAGCCAGCGATACTCGACCTGGCCCTCGCCCCTGGCCGCCGCGCCCTCCAGCAGCTCGCGGAAGAAGGGCTTGCCCACCGCATCGAGCTGGTCGGTGACCTTGTGGCCGATCAGCCCGGCCGAGGACCCGCCGCTCGCCAGCATCGTGCCGTCCTGCGACACGGCGAAGACGTAGATCTCGCGGTCGACGAACGACCCCTGCCGGCTGAAATCCGCCAGGCCAGCCGCACCCTTCTCCTGCACATGCTTCACCGCGCGCTCGAGCAGCGCGTGCGCGCGCTTTTCGTCCAGGTGCATGCTCAGCGCAGCGGTATCGGCGGCAAAAGCGGCAGATGGTGCGAGCACCGGGCCCGCCAGGCTCAGCAAGAGGGGAAGGACGGCGGTGCGGATACGCAGCTTGGGCATGATGGCTACCTCCTCGTCGGGTCTTAGAAGGGTGTTCGATGATCTGTCGAATGCAGTGCAGCGAGCGCGGACAGGCGCATGGCGGAAGAGAATGGGAGTCGAACCCACCTGGGACCGGCTGACAGCCCCACCCGGTTTTGAAGACCGGTCGCCCCACCGGGGAACGCGTCTCTTCCGCAAGCCTGCGCGATCTTAGCCTGTTCGCCCGGGCTTGTGTCTCCATGCGCCGCAAGCGCGGCAGCATACAATCCGGCTTCAGATCACGCGGCAGGAAGACCGGCTCATGCAGGACGCACCGACCACACGCAGGCGACTCGCCAACGCCAAGCTGCAGCTCGACGAAGTCGTGCAGATGCTGCTGGCCGACGGCCACCTGGCGCAGGCCGACGCCGACAGGTTGCTCGCCACGCGCCCCGCCCGCGACGCGGACGTGCATCCGCTGATCTGGGTCGGCGACCACAAGCTGACCGACGCCAGGGACGGTAAGCGCGTGCTCGGCACCGAGGCGCTCACCGAATGGCTGGCGGCGAAGACGCACCAGCCCTACCTGCACATCGACCCGCTCAAGATCGACGTTTCCCGCGTGTGCGGCGTGGTCACCCACGCCTACGCCCAGCGCTACCACATCCTGCCGGTGGAGGTGAGCACGCAGGAAGTGACGGTAGCCACCGCCGAGCCTTTCGACCGCGAATGGCAGACCGAGATGGAGCGCATGCTCGGCCTGCGCATCCGCACCGTGCTCGCCAACCCGGCCGACGTGCGCCGCTACCTGGGCGAGTTCTACAGCCTGGCGCGCTCGGTGCGCCACGCCATGGAGCGCCAGCAGGACCTGCCGCAGGGCATTACCAACTTCGAACAACTGGTGCAGCTCGGCAAGAGCAGCAACATCGACGCCAACGACCAGGCGGTGGTGCACATCGTCGACTGGCTGCTGCAGTACGCCTTCGAGCAGCGCGCCAGCGACATCCACATCGAGCCGCGGCGCGAGGAATGCCTGGTGCGCTTCCGCATCGACGGCCAGATGCACCTCGTCTACCAGGCGCCGATGCAGTTGATGGCGGCGATCACCAACCGCATCAAGCTGCTCGGCCGCCTCGACGTGGTGGAGAAGCGCCGCCCGCAGGACGGCCGCATCAAGACGCGCTCGCCGGGCGGCGACGAGATCGAGCTGCGCCTGTCGACCATGCCCACGGCCTTCGGCGAGAAGCTGGTGATGCGCATCTTCAACCCCGAGCTGCTGCTGAAGAATTTCGCCGAACTCGGCTTTTCCGACGACGAGAACCGGCGCTGGCGTGAGCTCATCCAGCAACCCAACGGCATCATCCTGGTCACCGGCCCCACCGGCTCGGGCAAGACCACCACGCTGTATTCGACCCTGCGCGAGCTGGCCACGCCCGAGGTCAACGTGTGCACCGTGGAAGACCCGATCGAGAACGTCTACCCGCACCTCAACCAGATGCAGGTGCAGCACAACATCGGCCTGGACTTCGCCACCGGCGTGCGCACCCTGCTGCGCCAGGACCCGGACATCATCATGATCGGCGAGATCCGCGACCTCGAGACCGCCGAGATGGCGGTGCAGGCCGCGCTCACCGGCCACCTGGTGCTGTCCACGCTGCACACCAACGACGCCCCCGCGGCCGTCACCCGCCTGCTCGACCTCGGCGTGCCCGACTACCTCATCCGCGCCACCCTGCTCGGCGTGCTCGCCCAGCGCCTGGCACGCACGCTGTGCCCGCACTGCCGGACCCTCACCGACGCCGACGAGCAGGCCTGGAACGAGCTGGTGAGCCCGTGGAAATCGAACATGCCGCGCCAGATGGCCCGTCCCGTCGGCTGCCTCGAATGCCGCATGACCGGCTACCTCGGCCGCACCGGCATCTACGAGATGCTCACCGTCACGCCGACGCTGCGGCGCATGATCGGCCTCGACAAGGACGGCGCCCAACTGCGCGAGCAGGCCATCAAGGAAGGCATGCGCCCGCTGCGCCTGGGCGGCGCGCTGAAGGTCGCCGCCGGCGTCACCACCATAGACGAGATCCTGCGCAACACGCCACCGGCAAGGGCGCGGTAGCGGACACCCTCCGCTGCGGCAGAGGCGCGCCTGCGCCCGGCCCAGGCGCTGCCTCCGCTCTGTCTGGGTCACTGCAGACCGCGAAGGACGGAGCGTTGCGGGCCCATGACGACGATCGATACCGCCGCCGGTTCGTGCAATTCGAATCCGGATTTGAAACTCATCCGCGAGCTGACATACCGAAACACAAACGCTTCCCCGCCCTCGCCCCGCTTCCCTAAACTGGTCTTGCAGTCATTCATCCTCAACCAGGAGATTTCAAATGCTCAGACAGATGATGGTGATCGGTGTGGCCACACTTGCCCTGCTTGCCGGTCCGGTCGCTCACGCCAGAAAGGACGGCGGCGGGGTGTCGCAGCAGCACATGAGCCAGCAGGGGCTGGGTAACGCGAACAGCCCGTTGGTGGGTCAGGAAAAAGGCATGGATCGCGCGATGGAGCGCAAGAGTGCGGAAGGCCTGGAGCACGGGATGTCAGGGCAGCGCGACCCGCTGGGAAACGCCCGGGGACACGACAAGGACAAGGCCGTCGGCAAGGCCCGGGGACACGGTAAGTACTGATCTTCCCGCGTTGCAACCCGCTCCATCAGCCGTCGCGCCTGGACGAGTCCCTGGTCAGCGGCGCGCGGCAGCCGGACGGCGCAGCTAGCGGGCCGCTTCGGATGAACCGGCCAGCAGACGCTCCAGCCGCTCGACCCGGTGGCGGTGCGGCGTGGTGATGGCGTAAAAGCGCTCCTGCAACTGGACGGACTGGCCGACCCTGACCAGGCTGCCGGTGCGCAGCTCGTCCTGCACCACGACCTCCGGCAGCACCGTCAGCCAGCCGCTGTCGCGCGCGATCAGGCGCAGCATCGCCATGTCGTCGACTTCGGCGCGCAACCGCGGCTTCACGCCGGCGGTGATGCAGATGGCGTCGAACTGGGGACGCAGCACGTTGCGCGGCCCGGGCAGTGCGATGTCCGCGCCGTCGAGATCCTCGGGAATCCTCAGCGTGCGGCCTTTCCAGATGTCCGCAGGGCCGACCAGCGAGATCGCCTGGCTGCCGAGGAAGCGGCTGAGCAAGGGGCGGTCCTGGTCGGCTGGCACCGGCTCGTTGGCCAGCACGACGTCGAGCTTGTGCTGCACCAGGCGCTCCAGCAGGCCCTCGAGCTGGCCGGATTCCAGCGTCAGCGTCACGTTGGCGTCCATCAGCAGCGGGCGGATCCAGTTTTCCTGGTAGTTCCGCGACAGCGTGGCCACGCTGCCCACCCGCACCCGGACCATGCCTTCACTGCGCCCTTCCAGCCGGCCGAGCATTTCCTGACCCAGGCCGAAGATGTCCTGCGAATAGGAAAACACCAATTGGCCGGTTTCGGTCATCACCAGGCGCCGCCCTTCGCGCTCGAACAGCGCCTCGCCGAGACGGTCCTCGAGCTGCCTGATCTGGGCCGACAGCGCGGACTGCGAGGTGTGCAGCTCCTGCGCGGCGCGCGTCATATGGCCCGTCCTGGCCACATGCCAGAAATAGAACAGGTGATGGAAGTTGAGCTGCTCGAGGTTCATCGTTCTTTTTTCGATATCCAATTGTTCGATTCAATGAATTTTACAGAACGTCTCCGGGCAAGCAACATAAAGGCACTTAATTTCAAAGGTCCCGTCATGGCACTCCCGACCTTCCTGCCTCTGGCCGGCGCACTGATGCCGGTCGCACTGATGTGCTGCGCCCTGCTGTTCTCCCTGGCCGGCCGCTCCGGCCCCGACCTGCTGTGGAAGCGGTTCGGCCTGCTGTCGTGGGCTGCGCTCCTGTGTACGCTGGCGACGCTCGCATGGCCGGCATTCGTCCCGGCAACGGGTTCTTCGCCGCACTCGGCGTGGCTGGCCGTCACCACCCTTGGCGCCTGGATGGCTGCGCTGGTGCAGTTGCTGGGAACGGTGATCGCCGCCTTCTCGTCGCGCTACCTGCAGGGCGAACGCGGGCAGGCGCGCTATGTCGCCGCGTTCGCCGGGGTGCTCGCGTCGGTTCATCTGCTGCTGCTCGCCAACCACTGGCTGGTGCTGATCGCCGCCTGGGCGATGATAGGCGCGGCCCTGCGGCACCTGCTGTGCTTCTATCCGGATCGCCCGTTCGCCCTGCTCGCCGCGCACAAGAAGCGCCTTGCCGACCGGCTGGCGGACGCCTTTCTGCTGGTCGCCGCCGCCCTGGCGTGGCGGGAAGTGGGCAGCGGCACGCTTTCCGATCTTTGGCAGCACCTCGCCCAGATGGGTGCCACCGTCCCGCTGCAGCTCAGCGCGCTGTGCCTCGTCCTCGCGGTGATCCTGCGCACCGCACTGTTCCCTGCGCATGGCTGGCTGATCCAGGTGATGGAAGCGCCGACCCCGGTTTCCGCGCTGCTGCACGCCGGCGTGGTCAACCTCGGTGGCTACGTGCTGATCCGCTTCGCCCCCCTGCTCGAGGCGGCGAGTGCGGCGCGCTGGCTGCTCGTGGCCTTCGGCCTGGCAACCGCGCTGCTGGCCGGTCAGGTGATGCTGACGCGGGTCAGCATCAAGGTCCGGCTGGCGTGGTCCACCGTGGCGCAGATGGGCTTCATGGCCCTCGAATGCGCGTTGGGGCTGTACACCCTGGCCGCGCTGCACCTGATCGGCCATTCGCTGTACAAGGCGCACACCTTCCTCGCGGCCTCGACGGTGGTACAGCACAGCAAGCTGCAGATGATGCGCGGCAGCGCCGCGAATTCGCTGACCGGCCTCTCGCCGGCCAGCCTGATCGCCGCGCCAGTGCTCGCGTTCGCATGCATCGCCCTGGTCCAGTCGTTCGTCATGGGCGGATCCTGGCCCTGGTGGTGGAGCAGCTTGCTGGCGCTGGCCTGGGCGCCGCTGCTGTGGCTGGCGCTGCCGCAGGCAGGCACGCTGCGGACGGCCGCATCGGGCGTGATCGCCGGCCTCGCCATGGTCACCGGCCTCGCGGCGGCGGCATCCCTGGCCCACGCCCTGCCGTTCGGCGTGCATGACGCCCCCGACGACCTGGCCGGCATCGTCACCCTGGTCGGCATGGCGGCGATGTACCTCTTCCTGCTCACGCTGCAACTGCGTCCGCAGGCGCTGGCCGCATGGCGGCGCTCGAGTTACGCCGGCTTCTACGTCGACGAGTTCTACACCCGCCTCGCATTGCGGCTGTGGCCGACGCGGTGGACCCCGGCCACGCCGGCCGCGCACTTCCCCACGATGATGGGTGCCGTCCCTCAGGCCGCTGCCAAGTAAATCCCGAACCGAATCCAGAGCCCCGGAGCCCCACATGGACACGATTCTTACCCGAGACCCGCAGCTCGCCGGCCAACCCCGGCCGGTGGCGCCCGAAGTCGATGAGCGGCTGATGGCACGCATCGACGCCGCCTGCGAACAGGCCTGCCAGGCGATCGCGCCGGCCTGGCCGCTCGACCGCGCAATTGCGGTGAGTCCGCACTGGGGTCGCATCGGCCGGCCGCTGCGCCAGGTCGCAGCGCGCATGGCGGTGCTCGGCGACATCCGGGTGTTGCCGTCGCGCGACTACCTGAAGGAGGCGTGGGACGCCGGCCGCATCACCCGCGCTGATCTCGCCCATGCGATCGCGACGCTGCCTGCGGCGCAGGCTGCAGGCCTGGCCGACACGCAATGCATCGAGGCCTTGCACAAGACGGCGAGCCTGCCGCGGCTGCCGCTGCTGATCGACGTGCTCGATGACGATCCGCAACGCCACGCCCGCCTGTCGTGGCGGCAGGCGATCACCCACCAGGTCAGCCAGACCTGCGCTGCCTACTTCGACGAACACCAGGCCGACTGGCAGCCGTCGCGGGCAGAGGGTCTGTACGCCTTCTGGCGCGACACCATCACGCACGACCACGGCATCGCCGTGCTGATGGGCCTGCCCGACCTCGGCCGCGCGCTCGACGCGCTGCCGCCGACACGGGCGGATGCGGAACGCTGGGTCCTGCAGCGCCTCGGCCTGCCGGAGGCGGTCTGGCCGGAATACCTCGAGGCCGTGCTGCTCACCGTCAATGGATGGGCTTCCTGGTGCGCCTGGCTGGGCTGGGAAGCACGGCTGGCGGGCGGCACGGATGCGCATCTGCGCGACTTGCTGGCCATTCGCCTGGCGTGGGGCGCGATCCTGCTCGAATGCAAGGACGACGCCGTCACGCGCAAGGCGTTCGCGGCCTTGCTGGCCGAGTGGATCCACGTGCCCGAGCGGCTGCGGCAGGCAGAGGACATGCTCGTGATCGACGAAGTCTGGCAGCAGGCGCTCGAAGCGGGTTACCAGCGCGAGTTGGCGCGCAAGCTCGGCCAGGTGCCTGCTGCGCCGGCAATGGCGAGTGCGGAGGCCGGCAGCGCGGACGCCGGCATCGAGGTCCAGGCCGCGTTCTGCATCGACGTGCGCAGCGAACCCATGCGCCGTGCGCTCGAGGCGGTGTGGCCGGCCATCCAGACGATCGGCTTTGCAGGCTTCTTCGGCCTTCCGCTCGCCTACACGCCGCTCGCGACCACGGCGCGCAGGCCGCAACTGCCGGGGCTGCTCGCCCCCGCGCTGGAAGTGACCGACCGCATCGCGCCGGCTGCGGCCGAAAACGGCGCAAGCGGGCAGGCATTGAACGACGCCGCAGGCCAGGCCCGCCAGCGCCGCTTCGCCTGGTCGGAGCAGGGGCAGGCCGCCAGCCGCTGGCCGAGCGCGGCGTTTTCCTATGTGGAAGCGGCCGGCGTCGCCTACCTCGGCAAGCTCGCGCGCTGGCTCAAGCCGTCCGCCGCTGCGCGCACGCGCGACGACCTCGCCGGCCTGCCCGCGCGCTACCGCGCCCTGTGCCGGCCGACTTTCAGCGGCCTGGACACCGATGCCAAGGTCGCGCTCGCGGCGCGCGTCCTCCATGCCATGGGGCTGGATCGCAAGCTGGCGCCGCTGGTGTTGCTGGTGGGGCACGGCAGCCAGACCAACAACAATGCCCACGCCGCCGCACTGGATTGCGGCGCCTGCTGCGGCCAGACGGGCGAAGTCAACGCGCGCCTGCTGGCGCAACTGCTGAATGAAGCGGACGTTCGCGCCGGCTTGCGGCTCGAGGGCATCACCGTCCCGGAGCAGACGGTATTCGTCGCCGCCCTGCACAACACCACCACCGACGAGATCGAGGGCTTCGACCTCGACCTGCTGCCGCCCGCCGCCCGCGCGCGCTGGGAGCGGCTGCAGGACGTGTTCGCCCACGCCTGCGACCAGGTGCGCCGCGAGCGCGCACCGCGCCTCGGCATCGATCCGCGCGCCGGGCATGACGCGCTTCTCCTGCAGCTTCGCCGCCGCGCCAACGATGGCGCCCAGACCCGCCCGGAGTGGGGGCTGGCCGGCAACGCCGCCTTCATCATCGCGCCGCGCCGCCGCAGCCGGGGCGCAGTGCTCGGCGGACGCTGCTTCCTGCACGACTACGACCCCCAACAGGATGCGGACGGCAGCCTGCTGGAACAGCTCATGACCGCGCCCATGCTGGTGACCCACTGGATCAACTGGCAATACCACGCCTCGACCTGCGACCCCGCACGCCTGGGCAGCGGCAACAAGCTGCTGCACAACGTCGTCGGCGGCCACATCGGCGTGTTCGAGGGCAATGGCGGCGACCTGCGCATCGGGCTGGCGCGGCAGTCGGTGCATGACGGCGAACGCTGGATGCACGAGCCGCTCCGCCTCACCGTCGTCATCGATGCGCCGCGCCAGGCGATCGAGCGCGTGATCGCGAAACATGCCGTCGTGCGCCAGTTGCTCGACAACGGCTGGCTGCATCTGTGGCGCTTCGACGATGCGCGCCTGGTGCGTTACACGGAAGGTGGCTGGCAGGCGCTGGGGCTGGAGGCCGCGGCCCCGTCGGTCGGGGAAGTGGCGGCTGCCTTGAAGTCCGTTGGACACCTGCGGGACAAGGAAAACGCGGCGGTGCAAGAGTCATCGGCTTCAACGCGAACGCCGAAACCATCTGGCTCTTGATCGTCTGCAAGAAGGCCAAACCGCCCTGCCGTGGATCTCAACCGCTCAAGCGAGTACGACGCGATCGATCGGTGGCGCGTCGTGTAGCGCCGTATTGCGATCTGGTACCATCTCCCCCGCTCGCGATCCAGATTGCGCTGCGCTCGGTTGTCGGCAGGGCGAGGGTTTCTTTCGCCTGATGATGACAGGCTCTCGCCCACGGGTGCTTCGGCGACGGGCGAGGCAGCCGTAACCGACGAAGTGTCGGAACCGGGCCGGCGGCAGTGAATTCATGCATCTCGGCCTGCGCGCGATTCAGGATGGATCGTCGCACCGCGCCGAAGACGCCCCCTGCCGCTTGTCCGATGCGCGCGAGGTTCGACCGCCACCTGGTTCCGGCTCTCTCCACGGTTCGCCGTGCCCGCAGGCGACCCCGCTTCAAATCTTTCCCCTCCCTCTTTTGGCAGAGCCACTCCGTGACCCAAAGCCCCTCGAAGCCCGACACCCCACCCCGCGCCCATGGCCCGTCGCGCGGCCGCCGTTCCGGACCGAGGAAACCCAAGCCGCCCAAGCCGGTCGGCGAATTCGATCCGGCCGCCGCTCTGACGGAGAGTGCCTCGGCCGAAACGGCAACGGACCCGGATGCGCCGCCGCTCTATCTGTCGGATCTCAAGGCCCTGCACGTCTCGGAGCTCCTCGAGATGGCGGAAGCCGAAGCGATCGAAGGGGCGCACAGGCTGCACAAGCAGGAGCTCGTCTTCGCCTTGCTGCGCAGTCGCGCACGGGGCGGGCGGCCGATCTACGGCGACGGCACGCTGGAGCTGCTGCCCGATGGCTACGGCTTCCTGCGCTCGCCCGACACCTCCTACCTGGCGGGCACCGATGACATCTACGTGGCGCCCTCGCTCCTGCGCCGCCTGAACCTGCGCACCGGTGATGCCATCGAGGGCGAGCTTCGGGCCCCCAAGAGCGGGGAACGCTACTTCGCGCTGATTCGCATCGACCGCGTCAACGGCCGCCCGCCCGAGGAGTGCAAGAACAAGATCCTGTTCGAGAACCTCACGCCGCTGCATCCCGACAGCCTCTTCCGGCTCGAACGCGATACCGCCGGCGAGGACAACCTCACCAGCCGGGTGATCGACATGATCGCGCCGATCGGCAAGGGCCAGCGCGGGCTCCTCGTGGCGCCGCCCAAGAGCGGCAAGACGGTGATGCTGCAGCACATCGCCCACGCCATCACGACCAACCACCCGGAGGTGGTGCTGTTCGTGCTGCTGATCGACGAGCGGCCGGAGGAAGTGACCGAGATGCAGCGCTCGATCAAGGGCGAGGTCGTCGCCTCCACTTTCGACGAGCCGGCCTCGCGCCACGTGCAGGTCGCCGAGATGGTGATCGCCAAGGCCAAGCGCCTGACCGAGCACAAGCGTGACGTCGTGATCCTGCTCGATTCGCTGACGCGGCTCGCGCGCGCCTACAACACCGTGGCGCCCGCTTCCGGCAAGGTGCTGTCGGGCGGCGTGGACTCGAACGCGCTGCAGAAGCCCAAGCGCTTCTTCGGCGCGGCCCGCAACATCGAGGAAGGCGGCTCGCTCACGATCATCGCCACCGCGCTGGTCGACACCGGCAGCCGCATGGACGACGTGATCTACGAGGAGTTCAAGGGCACCGGCAACATGGAGCTGCACCTCGACCGCCGACTGGCGGAAAAGCGGGTGTATCCGGCGATCAACGTGAATCGCTCGGGCACCCGCCGCGAGGAGCTGCTGCTGCCGGCGGACGTGCTGCAGAAGACCTGGATCCTGCGCCGCCTGCTGCACGGGATGGACGACCTCGAGGCGGTCGAGTTCCTCATCAGCCGGCTGCGGGCGACCAAGACCAATGCGGATTTCTTCGGCTCGATGCGCTGAGAGCGTGAGAGTTTTTCTCCAATCTCGCCAGGTTGTGCTGGGACTGGCATGCTCCGAGACATGAACGAGACCGAAGGTCATAACGGATCGCCGGCCAGCCTGTTCGATGACCTGCCGGCTGTCGAGGAACAACAGGTGATCGCGGCGAAGCAGGCGCGGGCGGCTTCACGCCGGCAAG
>NZ_SSXV01000080.1 GCF_009469595.2 Thauera sp. 2A1
AATGTGCCTGTACTCTTCTTCATAGGTATCCAGCCACCACAATCGCATGTAGAGTAAGCTACACTATTCAATCTTTCTAAGTCACATGGTAACTTAGCCTAATAACCATTGATAGGTATTACTTCTACTTTATGATCTAGTTGATTAACAGAACCTATATTCATTAAACTTTCACCTATCCATTGTTTGATGTCAGTAATAGGTATTTCGGTTTCATTTAAACCTAAGTCCGCAATTACTTTAGCAATCACGGCTTTACTACTTGTCATTTTATATATCATGGCTGCTATTCGTAATCGTGAATATTCTATTTAATTATTTGTGCTAAATGCCTTTTATTTGCTCTAGTAAGTACAATCTAATACTTACTTTTGTTAGACACTAGCATGTCCTATTTATTCCAGTAAAGTCTATACTTGTAGAATCCTGAGTGTTCATTAAGTAAATAAGTAAGTTTACCTAACTCTTTAGTAGCTTTATAATCTATTCTAAGACTTCTACCATCTAAATGTTTAGGCTGTTTCTTTACTATTTGAATACTACCCATTCTATAAGGTAATTTAACTTCTTTACTTTCTTCTAATAACTAATCTCTTAAGTGATAAAAGTAGTCTGTTACTATCTTTCTATAAGTAGTATAATCTATATCGTATACTGTATCTGGTTCTATACTACTTAAGTAATGGTTATAGAATGAAGGTATAGTATAAGATACCGTTTTATTAGCTGATTTATTTAATTCATTCATCGTCTTATACTTCTGTTAACATTCTAATTCATTACATTCTAAGTATCATCCTTACTATCGTTAGTAGTATCAGATACTTGCTATCTCATAGTTAAGAAATCTTTAGTAAAGATTAGCTACTTAACTGTTCCCCACATATAAGCTGGTAAAGGATATTCATCCTTATCAGGATTGTAACATAGTTTATCTTCAGTAGGATCTTCAGCAATTATTTCTACATCAATATATTCTAGTTGATTAGCATCACCTTCTACATATATCCTATTACCTTTAACATATGCAATATAATCTTTGCAAGTGTACTTTCTATATCTCTAGAATTTCATCTTAGTTTCAGAACCTAATTGAATAATGTTTCCATAGGCATCCTTTACTGTTATTACTGAAGTAGTAAGTTTAGTACCAAGTAAAGTAGGCAATTCTTTATCCCCTTGGTATTCTGCATGACCTGGATCTTCTTCTATTTTATCCAAATGCATGCGTATAGTCTAATAGAAGATCTAGTCTAATTGCTCTCCCTTATCTAACTTCTGTTTTAATAGGTAAGCTCGATATGTTTTAATCCACAACATTATCTAATATCTAGAAAGTTTTTCAGATTCTCCTATGTTGTTATTACGTGCTTCTAACAATACATCGTCACAAAGTTCATTTAATGTCATATCGTTATATTTTATATTTCCAATTATACCCTTTACATTTATTACCTCTGCGAATAGCTTTCGATATAGCTGCATGACTTACATTAAAATATCTACTAGCTGAGGATATACTATGAAATTCTATTATCTCATTTTCTTTATACCCTACAATTGTTATGCAATTTGAATGAGTAAGTCTTTGTTTTTCAGATGTACGTTCGATGCAAGTTCCATATGAATGATTATATGATTTAGTACACCATTCTAAATTATCTACACAATTATTTAATTTATTCTCATCTTTGTGATTTACACAAGGTAGATTGTTAGGATTAGGTAAGAATGTTATAGCAATTAATCTGTGTACGTTTTCGCTCTTTTTTAATTTATCTGTATTTATTGGTAAACCTAAATATTTACCACTATTTAAACACGGGGTCATTATTCTTCCTCGTTTTATGTATTTTATTTCTTTACCTTTTAAAACAGTTTTTATAACTCTGTCCTTACTCTTAATTCTACCAAGAGTACTAGCCATATAATATTTTTCATATCCGGGTATATCTTTCCAAATCTCTTCCATATTTACTAACTTTATGCTAACTTATAATAAAGAGTGTATAAGAAGCCGTTAGCTAGCATTCATAGGTAGCTACTCCTATTTATCTTATACACTCAATTTATAAACGCAAAATAATAATATTTGTATTTATTACACCTAAAAGGAATACATTGATTCTTTTTTTTAATAGCTGTTCTTATAAGTACACATAATAAAAAAGGTAGACTTTTTAGTCTACCTTAAATATCTTTTATTTCATCTATGGAGCTGGTACATTAGGCATAGGTGGCATTGGTGGTTTTGGGAAC
>NZ_SSXV01000081.1 GCF_009469595.2 Thauera sp. 2A1
GTCATGTTGATGATGCGGCGCACGGTGGCCGACGGCGTCAGCACATGCACCGGCTTGGAGGCCCCCAGCAGGATCGGGCCGATCGTCACGCCTTCGCCCGCCGCATTCTTGAGCAGGTTGAAGGCGATGTTGGCCGCGTCCAGCGTCGGGAAGATCAGCAAGTTCGCGTCCTCGCGCATGCGGGCGTTGGGGAAGATCTGCAGCCGGTGCTTGGCGTCGAGCGCCGAGTCACCGTGCATCTCGCCTTCGACCTGCAGCTCCGGATGGCGCTCGTGCAGCAGGTGCAGCGCCGCGCGCATCTTCTCGGCCGTCGGCGAATCGGCCGAACCGAAGGACGAGTGCGACAGCAGCGCCACCCGCGGCTCGATGCCGAAGCGCTTCATCTCCTCGGCGGCCAGCAGCGTCATCTCGACCACCTGCTCGGCCGACGGGTCGTAATTGACGTAGGTGTCGGCCATGAACAGCGTGCGCTCGGGCAGGGCGACGAGGTTGATCGTGTAGAAGTTGTTCACCCCGGGACGGCGGCCGAGCACCGTCTCGACGAAATCGAGGTGCAGCCGGTGCATGCCGTAGGTGCCGCAGATCAGCCCGTCGCCGTAGCCGAACTTCAGCAGCAACGTGCCGATCAGCGTGGTGCGCCGGCGTACTTCCTTCTTGGCGTATTCCACCGACACGCCGCGGCGCTCCATCAGGCTGTGGTAGTGCTGCCACAACTGGTTGAAGCGCGGGTCGGAGTCCGGATTCACCAGCTCGTAGTCGCGGTCGGCCAGCATGCGCAGGCCGAAGCGCTCGATGTTGGCCTTCACCACGTCCGGGCGGCCGATCAGGATCGGGCGCGCAATGCCTTCGTCCACCACCTGCTGCACCGCACGCAGCACTTTCTCGGATTCGCCTTCCGAGAAGATGATGCGCTTCGGGTTCTCGCGCGCGGCGGCGAACACCGGCTTCATGATCAGCCCGGAGTGCCACACGAAATTGTTCAACTGGGCGCGGTAGGCGTCCCAGTCGGTGATCGGGCGCGTGGCCACGCCCGAGGCGACCGCCGCTTCGGCCACCGCGGGGGCGATCTTCACGATCAGGCGCGGGTCGAACGGCCGCGGGATGATGTACTCGGGACCGAAGCCGCCGACCTTCTCGCCGTAGGCCGCGGCGACGATGTCGCTCTGCTCCACGCGCGCCAGTTCGGCGATCGCCTTCACCGCGGCGAGCTGCATCTCGTCGGTGATGGTGGTCGCCCCCACGTCGAGCGCACCGCGGAAGATGAACGGGAAGCACAGCACGTTGTTGACCTGGTTCGGATAGTCCGAGCGGCCGGTGGCGATGATGGCGTCGTTGCGCACCGCCTTCACCTCTTCGGGCAGGATCTCCGGGGTCGGGTTGGCCAGCGCCAGGATCAGCGGCTTGGCCGCCATCTTTGCCACCATCTCGCCCTTGAGTACACCGCCCGCCGACAGGCCCAGAAACACGTCCGCGCCCTCGATGATCTCGGCGAGCTTCCTCGCCTCGGTCTTCTTCGCGTAGCGCGCCTTGATCGGGTCCATCAGCGTGGTGCGGCCTTCGTACACCACGCCCTCGATGTCGGTCACCCAGATGTTCTCGACCGGAATACCCAGCTTCACCAGCAGCCCCAGGCAGGCCAGCGCCGCGGCGCCCGCGCCCGAGGTCACCACCTTCACCTTGTCCAGCGCCTTGCCCTGCATCTGCAGGCCGTTGAGGATGGCCGCGCCCACCACGATCGCGGTGCCGTGCTGGTCGTCGTGGAACACCGGGATCTTCATGCGCTCGCGCAGCTTGCTCTCGATGTAGAAGCACTCGGGCGCCTTGATGTCCTCGAGGTTGATGCCGCCGAACGTGGGCTCGAGCGCGGCGATCATGTCGATCAGCTTGTCGGCGTCGGGCTCGTCGACCTCGAGGTCGAACACGTCGATGCCGGCGAACTTCTTGAACAGCACCCCCTTGCCTTCCATCACCGGCTTGGCCGCCAGCGGGCCGATGTTGCCCAGGCCCAGCACCGCCGTGCCGTTGGTGATCACGCCGATCAGGTTCGAGCGCGCCGTCAGGTTCGCGGCCTCGGCCGCGTCCTCGACGATCGCGTCGCACGCCGCCGCCACCCCGGGCGAATACGCCAGCGACAGGTCGCGCTGGTTGGACAGCACCTTCGTCGGCGTCACTGAAATCTTGCCCGGCCGCGGGTAGCGGTGGTAGTCGAGCGCTGCTGCGCGTATCAATTCGTCCA
>NZ_SSXV01000082.1 GCF_009469595.2 Thauera sp. 2A1
TCCAACTTGAAATATTCTCAGGCCACGACCAAGGCTTTCACGGAAAAAGGCTTGTATATGCTTGCCACCATCCTCAAATCCCCTCTGGCAACAGAAGTAACCATTGCCATCATTGAAACCTTCTCCAAGGTTCGTGAGGTATCAAGAGCAATAGCCAAGGTGAACGATGATGCGGAAAAAGGCATCATGCCAAAGGAAGAAGAACAGGGCAAAATTCAAAACCTGATGGGCGAGGTTCTTGCTGACAACTTGCCTTTGAAGATGCGCAAGATGGCATTCAGCCTTAACCTTGGCTTCCTCAAAGTATCAGTCGAGACAACAAGAGGGAAAGATTAAACCGCTGTTGTTATGTGCTATTAAGTTAGTTTTTGTCTCATCATTGAGACTGGACGTTCTCAGCGGAAGCCTATCGTTGTTGTGTGCGATTAAGTTCGTGTTTGCCTCATTACTGAGACTGGACGTGACAGATAGGCTGGAGCCGGAGATTAGAGAAATCTTTTCTTCGGCTCTTCTTATTTCAGAAAAGTGCTCTGACGTTTCCGGATTTCTGTTCAAGTCGTTCTGAACTTCCAAATCCGGAAGTTTTGAGCCGGTTAAAGAATAAAACTTTACAAATGCGCTTGCGCATGAGAGGGACATTTTTCACGTCTTTTGTAGCCTAATACTAAGTTTGGTCAGAAAACTCGCAATTAGGCATCCCCAAAATCAGTGTAAAATTTTAACACTGGGGGGAAGCCTAATTCCAAGTTTGTGCCAAACTTGCCCCATCAACTCGGAAACCGAGGACTTCGTGCGGCAAGCCGTTGATGGGTTAGGCGAAAGGGATTCTCCCTCTCGACTCCCTCTTGAACCGCCTTATTTTTTCTTTGACATGGCATCCGAAATTTTGCCTTTGATGTAGGCAACGATAAATGCTTGTGGGGTCTTCTTTGCTTCTCTGGCCTTTGCCTTGAGAATAGCAATCTCTCCCAGAGGATCATCGAGGACATCTTGCGCTTGTAGCCAAACGTCCTTGGTGTTGTTCAGATCTGAAGCACTGAAGCCACACTGCTGACGAAGATAGTTGTAAATCTCTGGTCGAATCGAGAAGGATGCGCAGACAGTTGCTTGCAGTTTTTTTGCTTCAAGCTTCTCGTCTCTGAACTTCGGCTGATACTTCGGGGTGAAGGTGAAGCCTGTCACTTTGCTGCGCTTGTTGTCTGGGTTGGCTTTGATTTTTGAATACGTGAAAGTGTATGGACAAGAGTTGTTAAGAGCCTTTTGCGCAGGCTTGATAACCCTTGCTTCAATGTTGTCGATTCGGTCTTTTCCGTCTTTGTCCTTGTACTGCTCTGGTGCGATGCCAAGCCATTGTTTGAACTCATCGATGGTCTTGAATGTGATAGGCTTAGAATTGCCACTGACCAACATGTAGAATTTCAGAGAGTATGTTGTTGGCAAGGCTAAAGCCTTGTTTAACTCAAACTCTCTATATCCTTGTGAGAAGTTCAACCATACATCCCAAAGCTTATTGTTTACGCTGAACTTCATGATACCTGAGCCATATTCATACTCAGGGTTGCAGATAAACGAGCACTTCCACCAACGCTTCTTGTCTTTGTACTCGAAGTATCTGCCCATGAGGTCTTCTAATGTTTTCTTTATCGTATCAAAGTCTAAGTTACTATCAAAGATGGCCGCAGAAGCAGGCATCTGGATATAGACATCATGCTTGTGATGGTCTATAATTCCCATGTTCTCTTTGATTTTCATGCCTTTAACCTCGTCTTGGCAATACTCCAAAATGCGGAGAATGATGCGCTGCTCATGTATGCTCATCTCCTGCTGACGTGACCAGGTGTACATCCAGGACACCATCATGTCTTTGTTTTCTGATGTGATAAGTTGCGCATGTGATGTGGTGGCCGCTCTTAGTTCGTCATTAAGTGTTCCATACCTGCTGCCTTCATCCACTCGTTATAGTGATTGATGGCAGCTTCTCCTTCGAGGTGCTTTGCTTGTCTGTCACGAAGTTCTTCAGACATCACCTGCTCTTCTCTACGCAAGTCTCGATTTGTGTGCTCGAGCTCACTTGCTATCTGTTGTAGTTTCTGTTTCATGCGTTCTTTGAATTTTGATTTTGGGTGCAAAGATACATAAAAAAACTACATATAGCAAAAATACGTAGGTTAAAAATCTAAAAATGTAGGTTAAAGCCGGTTTTTTTCA
>NZ_SSXV01000083.1 GCF_009469595.2 Thauera sp. 2A1
CATAAAAATTTGGGAAAACACTTAGTTGAGGCAAAAATAACCCATTTCTAGTCTTTAAATGTTAAAATACAGTTAAAATCTGAAGTTTTTTACGGAAATGTTTGGTAGGTTCGAAAAATTGTTGTACTTTTGCACTCGCTTTTGAGAAATCGCTTCTCTTAGCAAATAAAGAAAGAGTTCTTTGAAAGATTTTACATAAACAGACAAGTAGTACAAGAAGCGGTTAACTTCTTAGAAATAAGAAAGTTGACTGGGTAAAAGAAACGAACCGTCAAGTAATTGACAAGTCAGGTTTACTAAGCTTCAATAAACGAAAAGGATATTCGTCCTAAGTACAGACAACAAACACTTCGCTATGCTTTCGGGTTTAGCAAAGTAAAAATGATATTTTACAATGGAGAGTTTGATCCTGGCTCAGGATGAACGCTAGCTACAGGCTTAACACATGCAAGTCGAGGGGAAACGATAGAGAAAGCTTGCTTTTGCTAGGCGTCGACCGGCGCACGGGTGAGTAACGCGTATCCAACCTGCCCATCACTTGGGGATAACCTTGCGAAAGTAAGACTAATACCCAATGACGTCTCTAGAAGACATCTGAAAGAGATTAAAGATTTATCGGTGATGGATGGGGATGCGTCTGATTAGCTTGTTGGCGGGGTAACGGCCCACCAAGGCGACGATCAGTAGGGGTTCTGAGAGGAAGGTCCCCCACATTGGAACTGAGACACGGTCCAAACTCCTACGGGAGGCAGCAGTGAGGAATATTGGTCAATGGACGAGAGTCTGAACCAGCCAAGTAGCGTGCAGGATGACGGCCCTATGGGTTGTAAACTGCTTTTATAAGGGAATAAAGTGAGTCTCGTGAGACTTTTTGCATGTACCTTATGAATAAGGACCGGCTAATTCCGTGCCAGCAGCCGCGGTAATACGGAAGGTCCGGGCGTTATCCGGATTTATTGGGTTTAAAGGGAGCGTAGGCCGGAGATTAAGCGTGTTGTGAAATGTAGACGCTCAACGTCTGCACTGCAGCGCGAACTGGTTTCCTTGAGTACGCACAAAGTGGGCGGAATTCGTGGTGTAGCGGTGAAATGCTTAGATATCACGAAGAACTCCGATTGCGAAGGCAGCTCACTGGAGCGCAACTGACGCTGAAGCTCGAAAGTGCGGGTATCGAACAGGATTAGATACCCTGGTAGTCCGCACGGTAAACGATGGATGCCCGCTGTTGGTCTGAATAGGTCAGCGGCCAAGCGAAAGCATTAAGCATCCCACCTGGGGAGTACGCCGGCAACGGTGAAACTCAAAGGAATTGACGGGGGCCCGCACAAGCGGAGGAACATGTGGTTTAATTCGATGATACGCGAGGAACCTTACCCGGGCTTGAATTGCAGAGGAAGGATTTGGAGACAATGACGCCCTTCGGGGTCTCTGTGAAGGTGCTGCATGGTTGTCGTCAGCTCGTGCCGTGAGGTGTCGGCTTAAGTGCCATAACGAGCGCAACCCCTCTCCTTAGTTGCCATCAGGTCAAGCTGGGCACTCTGGGGACACTGCCACCGTAAGGTGTGAGGAAGGTGGGGATGACGTCAAATCAGCACGGCCCTTACGTCCGGGGCTACACACGTGTTACAATGGCAGGTACAGAGAGATGGTGTTCTGCAAAGCGCATCTAATCCTTAAAGCCTGTCTCAGTTCGGACTGGGGTCTGCAACCCGACCCCACGAAGCTGGATTCGCTAGTAATCGCGCATCAGCCATGGCGCGGTGAATACGTTCCCGGGCCTTGTACACACCGCCCGTCAAGCCATGAAAGCCGGGGGCGCCTAAAGTCCGTGACCGTAAGGAGCGGCCTAGGGCGAAACTGGTAATTGGGGCTAAGTCGTAACAAGGTAGCCGTACCGGAAGGTGCGGCTGGAACACCTCCTTTCTGGAGAGACGAATTTCCTATGAAGATTTAGGAACATGACTTAAAAGTTCGCTTCTCTTCTTGTACGCACCATCTGTTTAATTAAATAAGAGATAGAGAATGTTCGGCAGAGATGCTACTCTTTACCAACACAGTCCTATAGCTCAGTTGGTTAGAGCGCCACACTGATAATGTGGAGGTCGGCAGTTCAAATCTGCCTGGGACTACATTCTTATATAATATCTCGATTTGGGGGATTAGCTCAG
>NZ_SSXV01000084.1 GCF_009469595.2 Thauera sp. 2A1
ATGAAAAACAGAACTTTTTAAATTCTATAAGAATTAAAGCATCTACTAAATTAAAAAACACAGACGATAATAAAATAATAGATATAATAAGTATAGTAGATGCATTTAATTCATCTTTATCTGTTACTAATTTAATTGAACAATCTTCATGTGTTCCTAAACAGAATATAGTTTTACCTACAGAAATATTAGGTCAAGGTGTAGATCAAATACCTTTACAAAAATATGACATCATTAGAGCGAAAATAGGTCCAGGTACACACTATGGAGTAATCTATAAAATAGATCCTGAACTAAATATTGCTTGGACAGTAAGTATAACTAGCGATATTACTTTAAATAATCTAATTCCTATTAAAAGAAGCAGATTATTTAAAACATTCTTTGTAGCTTATTTTCATCCTGTATTCTTAGACAAGAACAACTACACTTTTTGTAATGTTTTTGATAATAAAGAAGAATTTGACGAAGCTATAAGAATCATTAAAAAGTATTATAAAACAAACTTTAGAGTATGAGAATAGATTATAACAAGGTATCAATTATTCCTTTAGATTATAATAAAGGAGATAAAGGTTTATGACTAGCGGTTAAAAAGAATAACAAATATATTCTAAGATTACTAGCTATATTTGAAACAGCTCTCATTGAACAAATCAAAATAAGCAACAGAGATTTGTTCGATTATAATGTATTTTACAATCTGAAAGAAGCATTATTAGATTATGATTTTACTTTAACTAAAAAGAATTATAATCAATTAGATGCTTTAGCTTCAATAAATGAAAAGAAACATTATGAACAATACTTAAAAACATTTTGTAGATGAAAAAGACTTTAAATCAATTAAAGGCAAGTAGAAGGAACTTATCTCTTATGCTTTTAGCAGGTATGATTACTAATCTGAAACACATTAAACATTTTGTTAGAGATACAGAAATAGTAATAAGAATAGATACTCTATTAGCAGCTATAGAAAGACTCCAATCTTCAATTAAAGAAACTACTTATGAATCGTGGTCGGCATAAAAAGAGTAAAGAAAAAGAATTTGATACTCAAGCAGAAATCTTAGATACTATACGAAAAGAACTTTGGATATTATTAGCAATATATGAAGATCAATCAACATATAATATGAAAGATTATTTTGCAAAAGCGTGGATTAGTAGTAATGATGGAAGAAACTATCATAGTATAGTTGGATGGTATATTAATAGTACGTATTATCTTGATGATTTTATATGTAAAGTTAAAATAACACTTGATGGAGCAACTATTAAAAATAGTATCTATCTAATTAAATTTGAATTTGGAAGTAATTCAAAAATATTTAAATATAAACATGAATAAAAAAGGCTTAAGAGGTTTTATTAGGAATAAATTGCCTAAGACTTGGGAAATTGTTCTTACAAGAGAACGTAAACTTACTGCGTTCATTGAGTATGTATATGAATCAACTCCATCAGTAATGAAGGGAGGTAGAGGTTGGCGACGTGGTGTACATAACATTACAGTCGGATACAATAGATGCAAAATCTATGAAATGTTTCAAGCTGAAAAGAGTAAAGAAGGCTTGATATATTGGGTAGGCATCTATAATAAAATTAAAGATCTTGAACATCAAATGAATTAACATGGAAATTGTTCAATATGTTCGCTGGACTGAACCAGGAGAGCGAGAAAGACTACAAGAAGTAATGCAGCAATGCAGTGGAGAAATGGAATTTAGAAAGAAAGTAGCTTCTGAATTCAACATTAGTCCAATGGATGCAGCAGTTGTAGTAAAGAGATTCAAAAATGAATTTATCAAAATACTTAAAACAAAAGGATTATGTTAAAAGCAGGTATGTGGATCGCACAAGGTCCAGAAACTAATGTATTGCTCCTTTTAAGCGGAGTAGAACCATTATTAGAAGTAGTAGGTGCAATTGATCTTAATTACTTTAAACAGAATGGTAAAGCTAAAGATCTTACTAAAGACAGTCCTGAAGTGGTAGATATTATGATGTATCCTGAAAAGTATACATTTGCATTACCATCTATTACTGAAGTAGTTGATAATGTAGGTATTGGTGATTTACAGACTCTAGAAGGCTTAGGAGAAGATTCTA
>NZ_SSXV01000085.1 GCF_009469595.2 Thauera sp. 2A1
AATTGAAAGTAGAATTGAGCAGATTAAAAAAGTGACAGATAATAATATTCTGTCACTTAAATAATTATTTGTTTAATCTCTTTATACTGGTCTCTACATATGTAGGGTTTATTTCGAAACCAATATAATCCCTACCTAAATCTTTCGCTGCTACCAATGTAGAACCACTGCCACTAAAAGGGTCAATGACTAATTGACCTTTTTGTGTTGTTAATTCTATAAGTGTTTTCATTAAGGCTACAGGTTTTTGTGTTGGGTGTAATCCACTTTCATTGCTGGAAAATCCAGCTGTAATGACATTTTCAGGTTTGCCATTTCTTGCTACAAATGCATCTTGATTATAAGCACCGACACCATGAATAATTGCATTATCTGCAATTGTGCCGCCAATTTTATATGGTTTAGAGAACCATAGTATGGGTTCAAAGGTTGGTTGTAGATTTCCAACTCGCCATCCATTCCATTTTTCTGCGTTTAATGTATCCCCGCGCCTTTCGTAAACGCAACTCAACCTTTGGGCTCTGTGAGGGGCTTTTACTCTCATCCATGCAATTATATCGCGAAGATTGAATCCAGCATCTTCCATTGCACATATGCATCGATGAGAAAATCTTCTGCCTGCAAAAATAATTGCACTGGCACCTGGTTTTAATACTCTGAACCATTCAGTAGCCCATTCTTCACACCATTGCTGATATTCTAATGGTATTTTCTTATCAGCCTCTGACCATCCATTTATTGGTTTTCCTCTTTTTTTAAAAATAGCACCTGCGTTTTTCTGCGCAGGGCTTGAACCTAGGTATGCGTTATTTGAGTTATTATGTAGCACATCCCAGTCTTCTGCTCCTATCCCATAAGGGATATCACTGAGTATTAAATGTGCATATTGTGATGGGAGTTTTTTTATTAATGATATCGAGTTACCATTGGTAACGGTATTCTTTTTTATTTCATCAGGTAATTGGATCTTGTTTAACATCTAAATTCCTGCTCTTTCATAGCTTTAAAAACACGCTGATAGTATACGTTAAAGTACCTTGACGCAGGATTACCTTTCATCGTAGCCTTTCTGAAAAGAAAAAACCGCCTTGCAGGGCGGTTTTTTCAAGGTTCAAAGAACTTGCAGGTTTTTGAACCACGGTAACTGGCTTTGTGGGAGCGCAGTCACCAAAATCTGTTCTTTCAGTTTAGCCTTAACTGGCAAGAAACTTCAAGACCAACTCCCATAAAACCGTTACCAGTGGCTGCTGCCAGTGGCGTTAAGGCGTGTCTTACCGGGTTGGACTCAAGACGATAGTTACCGGATAAGGCGCAGCGGTCGGGCTGAACGGGGGGTTCGTGCACACAGCCCAGCTTGGAGCGAACGACCTACACCGAACTGAGATACCAACAGCGTGAGCTATGAGAAAGCGCCACGCTTCCCGAAGGGAGAAAGGCGGACAGGTATCCGGTAAGCGGCAGGGTCGGAACAGGAGAGCGCACGAGGGAGCTTCCAGGGGGAAACGCCTGGTATCTTTATAGTCCTGTCGGGTTTCGCCACCTCTGACTTGAGCGTCGATTTTTGTGATGCTCGTCAGGGGGGCGGAGCCTATGGAAAAACGCCAGCGGCGCGGCCTTTTGTCCTGGCTTTGCCTTTTTGCTCACATGTTCTTTCCGGCCTTATCCCCTGATTCTGTGGATAACTGTGTTACCGTTTTTGTGTGAGTCAGTACCGCTCGCCGCAGCCGAACGACCGAGCGTAGCGAGTCAGTGAGCGAGGAAGCGGAAAAGCGCCTGGACGTGCATTTTCTCCTTACGCATCTGTGCGGCATTTCACACCCGGCATGGGGCACTTTTCATACAATCTGCACTGATGCCGCATGGTTAAGCCAGTATACACTCCGCTGTCGCTACGCGACTGGGTCAGGGTTTCGCCCCGACACCCGCTGACGCGCCCTGGCGGGCTTGTCTGCTGCCGAAAACGCTCGCGGACAAGCCGTGAGCGC
>NZ_SSXV01000086.1 GCF_009469595.2 Thauera sp. 2A1
ATTTCTACTGTACCAGCATGGGTACATAATCTGATTAATAATGAAGATGAAAAAATAGATAGAGGCGCTTATAAAGGTTTTTCTCCTACTTTTAAATTTGGAATGAAAATAACTCCGTTTAAAAATATATGGGAATTATAGGATATACCTTCTAAAAGAAGATATTACGAAACTCAAATTGCAAATAGAGATTCTGATTAATGAAAAAGGCTGGATTATTTCCAGCCTTTTATTTTTAACAAGTACAAGTATAATCAGAGCAAAAGTCATTTGACTTAAGCAAATCATCAAATTGATCTAAGTAGTCTTTCCAAATAACAACTAAATCTTTTACATCTAAATAACTATCAGTAAATCTACCTTTTTTACAGAATTCTAATTCTTGTATTTTATCTTTACTAACTTTAAATGAAAAGACAATATAAGATTGTTTATTTATAGTATAAGGAAACCAGTTATAATATGTTTTATTACAACTGATTTCCTCTATTTTTTTAGATAGTTCATAATGACTACTAAACTTATAAACTAAATATAATTTTCCTTCAGAATTGTCTCCTTTTAAATTTGTATACATATTTACAAATGCTGGACAATCAAAGTAAGATATCTTCGCTTCTATAAAATCACTTAAAAATATTAAGCATTTATTATAGTTCTTCAACACCATCACCTTCGTAGTATTCTACTGAGTGATCCCATTGATCTGTACTGATATGATATGAAATTTTTTGTAAAGAATTGTTAATTAAATCAATTTTCTCACTGAGTAATTTATCATTTTTCATGTTAAACACTCTAATTTGATTTTCAGAATCTTTACCAATGGCAATAATATATGCTTCAAAATCATATTCTTCAGAATTAAGATTTAATACTTCTTGCATATACCATTGAATTGCTAATCCATAATAAGCAATTTGTCTGTAATAATCATATTCTTCTACTGAATGTGCAAAATCATAGACATTTACAGTAGTCTTTAAGTCAATTAGAATTATCTTCTTATTAACATGATCAAAACATACTCTATCTAGTAAAGATTTACATTTAATATTATTGATTCTATTAACTTGCCAGTTAATATGAAATTCATTATGAGTTTCAAAAGTAGATGGTAAATTAAAAAGCAATTCATTTGCTTTCTTATGATTCTGAATATTTTCCTTAATCTTCTTAAGCATTTGTAAATCAGCAAAGCTAATTATCTTCTTATTATCATCTTTCTTACTCAAGTATTCTAAGTAATCTTGATAAATCATAATAAGACCTTCAGCTTCTTCAATACATTTCTCATCAGATTTCTTATTACTATAAGCTTTTTTATAAGCAGATAGTTTAAGCTTATCTTGAGATTCTAATGGATTTACTTGCATAAGTCTATGATACTCATCTAATAAATCCTTTTGCTGTTTTACTTTAGGTGTTGCAAAATCAAGAATAATATAATCTTTCCAGAATTCGTCTGGTTGAAGTAAATATTCATGAATCATAGTTCCTTTTTCAAGAAAAGAAAAGTTCATTCCCTCTTCTTTTCCATCAAGCATATCACGAAAATACCTAGGACCTCTTTTAATAAACCATCCTATTGCAGAATTACTTACTCTGCTATTATCTTCGTAATAAGGAATACTAATATCCATCTTATTCTTTAACATACTCTATAATTACTTTTTCTTCTATAGCTTGTATTTCTATAGTATCATCAATAACATTATTGAACATTGCTTCAATCACAATACGTTCATTATCTGTAACAATTCCTTCTACTTTCATATTTAATCCTCCATGTCGCTAATTACAGCTGACTCAGGAACTTCTGCCGAAGTATCCCAAACTACTTCATCTTCTTTATCTTGTTGTAGTTCAACTTCTTTAAATGTCTTAAGCCAATCTGCTACATTATTATTGTATGCTTGACTAATAAGTTTATCCAATAATGCTTGTTCTACCTGTTTCTTTT
>NZ_SSXV01000087.1 GCF_009469595.2 Thauera sp. 2A1
CAGAATGACCACCGATTAACAAACAATGTTCTGAAGCATCAGTATTATCCCAGTTATAGTCACACCAGTATGTAGTTTCTGAACCATTAGTACAAGCTTCAGCGAAGAAATCACAAGTAGGAGTAGCTCTAATTTCGGTTTTATAACCAGTTGTAACTGATGCTGATGTTAAAGGTTTATAACTATTGTTTTTGTTAGTGTCAAATTGATCAGGTTTTACAGATTTATACCAAGTACGATATGTAGCTTCATATTTACTAATAACATCATCTATGTGTTTCCATATGTGACCAAATGGATTTTCAATTCCTCTATATCTGTTACACTTACGTGTAATAGTAGAAGTATTAGAACCAGATGAATCAGTCTATTGTATAGTTACTGTAACTTCACCAGAACCACTACCTAAACTATCAGATCTTCCAGTTGGAATAAACGACCAAGTTTGAGCTCCGTTGATAGTTGCTGTTCCTGTAGTACAACCAGAACCCAATCCACCTTGTCTAAATCCTTCAGGAGTTAGTTCAGTATTAACAGCCTTTTGTGAATTTCTAGTAGCATATTCTACTAAGAACAAATGACATATAGCTCTATGCTCTTCATATGTATAAAGATTCCATTTAGCTTCTCCGTCAAATCCATTAGCTCTAGCCCAAGTTCTACCATTAGTTCTGGTAAAATTAACAGTAGGAACAACGTTTTTCGTACTTATTAATCTACCTTTATTATCAAAGTTGAATGCTTCATATGCGCTAACATATGCTTCTTTGTGGTGATGCCATCCTGGTTTAGCGTGTGGACATATTTTTAAATTGTGTGTTTTTGTACCAGGAACATAATCATCGACATACCAAAATTCTGGTATCTTAATCATAACGTTTACTGTAGATGCTACCTATCCAGCTTCTCCATTACTTGTATGCCCATACATTGCTTCAGTAAAGTTTTCCTTCAAAGGAACAAACTAGTCTTTATAAACCGGTTGTGTCTAAAAAGCAAATGGTTTCATCATACTCTATATAGGCAATGATCTATGCATGTCCATATTACCAATACGAGTACAATCTGGATTAGAAGATGTTTCTGACCAAGATACCCCGTACCAGTCAAATTCTTCTAAATTCTAAGATGTTACATTGAATGTAATATGTCTACTTACTACATTACTAGGCAATGAACTAACAACACTAAATTGAACATTTGGAGATTGAGGTTCTCCATGTATAACTCCATATATTTTGAAATTACTATTTTCAGGTTGATATATGTATATGTTCATTCCAGATTCTGTAGTTTCTATATACCATTTAGTCAAATCATAAAATGTTTTAATTCCAGTATGTACTTTTCCACTAATGAGCTAAAGATCGGTAAATTTTGGAGAATAAGCATTTATTAATAACTAGTAAACATAAATGTAGCCATCATAATATTCAACAATTTTATAACTATTGGGGAAATACTTATGATTAACCTAAATCTTTAAATAATTTTTAATAGTTGACGATATGTATAATGTATGTTCAATATCTTTAACATTAACACCATCTACCATATCTGCATTCAGATTTGGACACATAGTTGTAGATTTAACAGATATAGGAGCATTACCGGTAGATACACTAGATGTGTATTTATTTGCATAAACTGCATCAGTAGTTACCCTAAAACCTATCTAATCATTATTATCTACAATTCCAAATCCGTAACTTTCTGTACCAGAACCTCTAATATTACCTATATACCAAAATGTATCATACCAATTGAATCTCAAACCATTAATGATATCAGCGTTGGCATGCATACCAAAACCTTCAGATAAATTACCACCAGATTTGTATATATTTGTTATATCACTATTTTCAACGCCTTTAAACACAATTGATCCAGTAGTAGATGCAGATGTTAATGTACCAGTCATAGTATCGCCAGCTTT
>NZ_SSXV01000088.1 GCF_009469595.2 Thauera sp. 2A1
AGAATTTAGTGTTACTGGAGCAGATGGTAATCTAGTATATCCTATTACAGAGAATAACTATATGTCAGACCAAATAAGATGGTTGAAATATAATTTGAACGGTAAAAGAGAATTATTAGGCAAAAATCCTTACTCTGCAAATTCTTTGTTATTACAATCTATAAACAGTAATGCTGATTTAATTAAATTAAATACTTATCTAAACTTAGAAGAGAATCTGCAAAACACTAATCGTGATTACTTTGGTATATCTCCTATAGAGGATTACTTATCTAAAATGACATTTGGATTTAATAATCACTTATTTTGTCCTACTATGTCTGATAAAAAGACATGGCACACTATAAGTGGTATTCAAATGGTCAAGGATTTCTTACCATCTACAGCTATCACTGATTACGAATACAATGAAAACGGAGATATAACTAGAGTTATATTTTAGGATCAAAAGAGAAGATTCTCAGATAGAACTTTAAATATATTCAAAGGATATTTAAGAGACGAATATAATGCTATATAGAAGTATTTTGCTACTAAACAAAGTGTTATAGACAATCCCAATCTATCAGTTGGTAATTACCATGGTAGTAAAAAAGGTAAGTTCGCTGATGGTAATGGTGGAAGATTTAGATATTTTAATAAGATAACTATTAATGGTGATACTTATAATCTGAATGAAATTTTAGCTAAAGCTGAATATTCTAATGATTCACAGTCTATACAAGATATTCTGAGTGTGATTAAATAGGCATTAGATAACGATACAGTAATCAAAGAAGCTATCAATGATTTGTTAGTAGATTATGTAAATAATGAAATATCAAAAGCTATAGAACTAGGTGTGATAGGTGAAGACTTAAGTAATAAATATATACCTATAAACTTTGTAGAAGAATTTGAAAAAATAAGTTCTAAAACTGATAGTAGAGATAAAGGAACAGATGTGATATACTCTATCATAGCTTCACATGCCATCAACAGTGCGATTTCTACTATAGAAATAGAGAAATGTTTTACTGGAGATCCAGCATTATATAAATGGCAAAAAGAACTTATGGTATATAAGCCCAATGATGATTCATTTGTGCCTGTTATATCAGATGAAAGAACATTAGAAGCTTGGATAGATAAACATGACCCAGATAGAGATAAATCAAGTTATTCTGCTTATTATATGATAACTGGTAGAGATGTAGATAAAATTAAACGTCTATCTTCAGTATTGTCTACTGGAACAAACTTGAGAACTAAATGGGGAGATACTAAGGATTAGGAAGATAGAAGTGATTCTAAATTCCAAGTATTATAGTTATCAGATAATGAAATAGGATCTACAGTATATGATACATTATATAGTATGTTTAGAAAATCCTTAATAAAGGATATGTTCCAAAAAGAGTTTGGTGTTACTGATTAGCAAGCATTAAATGCTGTTAAGGACGATCATGCTATAGAAAGTACATTAGGTAGATTACGTAAAAAGAATCCAGATGCTATTAAGTTTATTGAACAACAAGCTAAAAATAGCGCTAAACCATATGCTGACGGAGAAATTAATCAAGCAGATGCTGCTGTTTACATCAGACCAGAGTTCTATAAGAGATTGATGAAGTCTTTAGGAGAATGGAGTCCTGAAATCGAAGAAGCCTATAACATTATGGAGTCTGATGATAGCTGGTTGAGTGATACTGAGAAGTATCAAAAAGCAATTAAAGCTATTACACGACCTCTTAAAATGGTTTACTTTGGTGATCACTTTGATTAGACTCTTGGTATGAATGTAAATACGTTCGATAAGATGGCTTTGTTCCCGCTATTTAAGACTTTTGCTAAAGCTGATAATAAATATTTATACGATCGTATGAATGATGCTAGTAAAGATTATATAGATATGGTAGCATTTGAATCAGCTATTAAAGTTGGTGGTA
>NZ_SSXV01000089.1 GCF_009469595.2 Thauera sp. 2A1
TCCTCGATGGTCATCCCCACCGGCATTCTAATCCCGATATGCAGCTTCTTTCTAGCGCTATAACAGAGATGCAGCAACGAGCCGTTCCATATCCCCGAAGAGCAGTTCAGCTCGCGCGCCTTCTCAATCGCCTTCTCCACATACTCCTTATCATCCACATCAATAATCGTCTGGAAGAGAAAGCTTTCCGGCATCGCATTCTCCTGTCTGCGCACATTATTCTTAAACATGCCGTAGTGCGGACAGAAGAAAGGCAGCTCGCTCTTCAGCCTCTCCTGCGCCTTCTTCACCGCCTGCGCATCGTTCAAATCCACTCCGTCAATCGACAATTCACCCCGAATCTGCTGAATCATCTTCTTGATTTCCTGAGAGTGTAAATTAAACTGTGTCAAGCTACAATAAAAGTAGTTTAACACAGTTTTTATATTATGGACAACTTAGAAATTGATTACAAGAAAGCAGCTCAGCAGTTGCGTAGTGGTGAAGCCTTATTTGGCAAGGACGGAGCATTAGCTCCATTGTTAGAGCGTATTCTCAACTCAGCTCTCGAAGGTGAGATGGACGCTCATTTAAGTGAAGAGGAACGCTCTTCCGGCAACCGTCGTAATGGTAAGATGAGTAAGAAGGTTCAAACAAAATATGGTGAGGTCACTATAGAGACTCCTCGTGACCGAGACGGAACTTTCCAACCTGAGACCGTAAAGAAGCGTGAGACTATTCTTGCCAATGGCATGGCAGACCAGATTATTGAGATGTACGCCATGGGCACCAGCACACGTGACATCAGCAGCTACTTTGAGCGTGAGTTCAACACAACTCTATCAGCCGATACTATCAGCTCTATAACAGACCGTGTATTACCCGAAATCACCGCCTGGAAGTCTCGCATGCTCGATCCTGTATATGCCATTTGCTGGCTTGATGCTATCCATTATAAGGTAAAGGATGAGAATGGCAGAGCTGTCACACGAGCCATTTACAACATTCTTGGTATCAACAAGGAAGGCCAAAAAGAACTGTTAGGTATGTATGTGTCTAAGAGTGAAGGAGCTAACTTCTGGCTAGAAGTTCTTACGGATCTTCAGAACCGTGGTGTTCGAGACATCTTGATTTGTTGTATTGATGGTCTCAAAGGCTTCCCAGATGCCATCCAAAGCGTATTTCCTGAGAGTTCTGTGCAGCTCTGTATTGTCCATCAGATACGCAATTCCATCAAGTATGTTGGCAGTAAGCATCAAAAGGAGTTTATCAAGGATTTAAGAACAGTATATGGTGCAGTAAACAAAGACTCCGCTGCTGCTAATTTAGACCTGTTAGAGTCTAAGTGGGGAGAGATGTACCCAATTGTCATCAAGTCATGGCGTGACAATTGGGAACGTCTGACAGAGTATTTCCAATATACTCCAGCCATCCGTAAACTCATTTATACGACCAATACGGTTGAGGGGTATCACAGACAGGTAAGAAAGGTCACAAAGACTAAAGGGGTCTTTCCTACGGATAATTCTTTGGAGAAGCTTGTGTACTTAGCTTACCGCAACATCCGTAAGAAATGGACTATGCCACTGGCAAATTGGGGACAAATTTCTCAACAATTGGCAATAAAATTTGGAGATAGATTTAAAATTATGTAACTTTGCAGCCGAAAAGGCTTCCCTGCTGGGGGCATGCCCCCAGCAGGGAGTGGGAATGAAAGTTAAGAACAAGCCTTGACACAGTTTAATTTACACCCCCTTGGAACTAAGAACATCACAGAAGCACTTACTTTTGCCACCATCTATAAACTACTGTA
>NZ_SSXV01000008.1 GCF_009469595.2 Thauera sp. 2A1
CAGAAGACGGCCAGCGTCGACTGCGAAAACGAGCTCGGCTGGCGCGTGTCGTTCGGACTGCTCAGGCACGTCGTCGACCTTTGAAGCCCTCCGCTCCGCCGGGGGGCGGGGTTGCTCGGACGGTTACTTCACTCGGAATGGTGCCATTCCGTCAGCCCTCTGTCTGTCTTGTCCAAAGTACGGCGAGAAGCGCGGGCTCGAAGCCCTGCCGTTCCTGGAGGTCGTGCCCAGCCGTTGGACAAAATGGTTCATTTTGTCTAATCACGCCGCGCCATGCCCCTAAACGACCTCTTTGCCGGCCCACTCATGACAGACAGCAGGCGGCCAAGAGCAGTCGATCGTCGTTACATTTCCTTTGCATGCGCTCGGCTACCGCCTATGCTGAATGTAGTTTGCAAGAAGAGTGCGGATTCGCTTTACAGCAGTTTGCCGTCCTTATGCCCCCCGTTGGATATTGCTGGTGGTGCTCTACGTGGAAACGACAATCTCGACGACGCTTTACGGCCTGTCCCTGATATTGAGCGTGGGGTTTTGTCATTCACGGAGTGCTCTTCTATCTTGCACGGGTGAAATTCGAATTAGCGTCATTTCTACGTGCAATCAGCCCACATGACAAAGGGAGATGCCCATGTCAGAGATGTCCTCGATGGCAGACGACGGCCTGGCTCTCCTCGCATGGGCAGTTAGACAAGGCAAGCAGGTGCCGCCGGAACTCTCGGGAGAACTGCTGGCCGCGCCCGACCAACTGGCCGACCTGGACGAAGGCCCGAAGAAGGAAGCGTTCTACAGTGCCATCCAGAGACTGACCGCCCTTTTGCAGACAAGTCCCGCTGAAATTTGGGCCGAAAAGCAACGCGAAGCGCGTCTGGCACAGCAGGTTGTCGACGCACAGCAGCTACTCTCTTATGCAGTTGCCAATGGGAAGGAGATCAATGCTGGTGTTCGTAAGGCCTTGGTCGAATCGGCGGATGCCCTCATGCGGGGAAGTTTGAGGGCAGAAGGTGAGGACCGCTTCCTGCAGGCTTATCAAGAACTGACTAAGACGCTCGCACCGGTGACTTCAGAGACGCTGGAGGCGTCTAGAACCCGCTTTCCAAAGCTTGCGTTGTTGCTTACCCATCCGACCGAGTTCGTTAGCGGACTCGCCGTCGCCACTGGTGGCCGATTCTTGCACTCCCTGTTCTTCGTCTGCGTGTTGGTCGTGACTGGATTTGTACTCGCCTATTTCGCAGTGGGATCCACCACGCTCGCACGATACGATGAAGTGATTCAAATCGCCCAGATGGCGAAAGATTCCGCACGAACGAAGCAACTCGCGGTGCTCGGTGCCACACGAGCGCTCGAAACTGCAAGGGCAGGCACAGAGGCCGAACTAGAGAAAGCGCAGGCCGAGTTGGATAGGACCAAGGATGAGTTGACGCAGAGCGAGGTCACGTTGAAGGAAACCGATGCCGAGATGATTGGATTGCGTAATCGGCTGACAACTTGGATCAAACCGATTTGCGGCATGGTGGGGATGGCCGGCGCGTGCGGTTCTGAAGATAGGCCCGCTAGCACGTTAGTTTTTGATGCGCAAGTCATCCGCGATCAACTCGCTCAGATAATGTTGCCGATGCTGCTCGGCTTTCTCGGTGCGCACACCTTCGTGCTGCGCAATATGAGCCTCGACATCAGCAAGCGATCGTTTGCACCTGGTTCCTCAATTCATCACATGATCCGCCTCTTCCTAGGAGCTATGGCTGGAATTGCTTCGGGATGGATGCTGAAGCCTGAAACAATCGGCTTGCTCAGCAGCGCCCCTGCCTGGACTCTCGCCTTTATCGCTGGATACAGCGTGGAACTCGTATTTTCGTTTATGGACAGGATCGTAAGTGCCTTCAGTAACAAACCCCTATGAATTGATGTGCAACGCGTATCCTTGATGAGGACCGAGACTATGGAAGCGCATCAGTCTGCCCGCCCCACAGACAAAAACAAGCATCGCCTTCTAGTGGTCGCATTGAGAGGCTGGACCAACGCGAATGATCTGCTGCCAAAACTAACGGGAGACCCTGGCGGCGAGTATCCGAAAGCGTTTCTCCAGTTTGTTGAGTCGACGCTCCAGGAAAAATATGAGGTGGATCTATGGGTACCCGAGTTGCCACTTGCAATGTTTTCCGTGGCAGATCCAGCGGAGATAGTCGCGCAGATTGTGGATGACCTGAGCAAGAAAACTGAGGCGAAGGACTATGATGAAATTCAACTACTTGGGTTCAGCACAGGCGCACTCTTGGCACGCGGGGTCTTCTGCGCGGGCCATGGTGCGAGCGACGCGGGAGAAGTATGTCCCGAACACCGAAAGAGATGGGCCTCCTTAATCACTCGGATCGTGTATATATCGGCGATAACGCGTGGTTGGGAGATATCATCCGCCACACCGATGCGCTTCCGCTTGGTAAGTCCTCTGCTGAATTTTTTTGCGCACGCTTGGGGAATCTGGCACAAGCTATCGCACATTCACTCCTTTTCGCTCCGCAACTTGTTCGAGCCAATGGTGCTGATACATAAAGTGAAAAGGGGCGCTCCGTTTGTCACGCTAACTCAGCTTCAGTTTCTCGCAGTCCATCGCTCATTGATCGATGCTGGGCGCCCGGAACCGACAATTGTGTACCTCCTCGGATCACAGGATGAGTTTGTATCTCCGGCCGACGCGATGGATTTCGGGCCACGGGCTTGCTCAAATTATTTAGAAGTCCCGAATAGCAGGCATTTCGACCTATTGCGCCTTGAGGGGGACGGTGATAGGCCAAATGCACGCGTGGCAGTCCTACGTGAGGCGCTTCTAGCCTCACAAGAGACCTTGGCTCAGAGTCGATACAAAGTAGATCAGGAAGACTTGGACAGCAATCTTGACATCCTCGACCGGCCGCGTCGAGACGGTCCGTCGGAGGAATTTCCAAATGTAAATGTAGCCGTCATAATTGTTCATGGCATTCGCGATCACGGCTTCTGGACGAAGCGAGTCGCGCGCTGGGTTAAGAAAGTAGGCGCCGAAAAGGGCTTGATCGTTCGCGCACCATCCCCTAGTTACGGCTATTTCTCTGCGTGGGATTTCATCCGCCCGAGCGGCCGATTGGATGCGACCTATTGGTTCATGGAGCGGTACGTCCAAGTCAAAGCGGTGTATCCAGAGGCCAAAATTTCGTTCATCGGACACAGTAACGGAACCTTCCTCGCAGCAAGAGCGATGGAACTCTGCAAGGCGATCAAGCTGGATAACGTCGTGTTTGCCGGCTCAGTCGTTCGCTCGACGTTCGAGTGGCCCGTCATTCTTTCCATCAGCGCAAAGAGAGTTTTTAATGTCACGGCATCCAAGGATTTCGTTGTTCGGATGCTTCCCGGCTTCGTCGAACGGCTGGGGCTTTCTTTCATGCAATGCGGAGGCGCTGGTTATTTCGGATTCCGCGATTCCGCCACAATCGCCGACAATCGAGTGAAACAACTCGGAGTCCATGGTAATCATAGCGCAGGCATATCGGAAAACCATTGGGAGCGTCTGGCCAGAGCGGCTGTTAATGGCACGGTGACCGAGTCTAGCGCGTCAGAGTTGCCGGCTGCGCTATCGCGATCCATGCACGGGACGTTGCTCGTCGACCTCGCACTGATTGCGATCGTCGGTGGGATACTGTCTCTGCTTGTCCGGTTACTTATCGTCGTCTTACCGAATTCAATCCCCATTGAGACCATGGTCGCCGTGGTTGGCAGCCTTATTATCTACCGAGCTGCCAAATTCCTTTGAGGAAATACCCCTCCGCCCTCATCATCACCTCAGCTTAAATATAGTTCAACTATTGATGGCGACGTGTCCTTGCGGTGATCGAGAGATCAAATGTGACAGAAGCGAAACGGTGAAAACTCCGTTCAGGAAGTAGGCATTGAGCAGGCGCGATGCCAAGTGATCGGAGCGGTTGAGCAGACCGATTACATTACCGGCCCAGGAAAGCAGGATTCAACGACGTGAAGGATCGAGACGGTTTCAGTCATGCAGCCGGCCTATTTTGCAGGTGTGTTTCCTGTTGACTATGATGACAATTGCCGCGACCTTTAGAGCCGACCAAGACAGCCCATCTTGGTATTCCCGTGGGCTCACAAGCGCTTGCGGCCGTCAGTTGCAGCTTCATGCTGGACGGCACCTTTCGTACAGCCCCTCCGTCCGCTTCGGGTCGGCCTGAGACGCTCGTGGGTGGCCTTCCGAGGTGCTGCGTGGGTTCGGGGCCCTGGGGCTCTCAGTCCGGCCAGGAGCTGCCGGTGAGCGTTGGCGCTCGTAAGCCAACATCCACAATCCGCATGCAGTATGCTTCTCGCGTTAGGCCTACCCCCGACGAGTACCTGAACCGGGATCTGAAAACTACGATACGCTCCGGTCCAATTGCCAGGACCGCAGCACCACTCCTTGAAACGGCGCACATGTGCATGCAGCGCATTGCTGCGATGCCGAAACAAGTGGGGTCGTATTTTAGCCATGAGTACGTTCGGTATGCCCAGTCAATTAACTATTTGCCTGCCTGGTTAATGTGACTGCACCTCTTGTTTGGACGATCTGCCTCTCGTGCGTCAATACACAGATCGAGGAAGGGGCGCTGTATCTTGGGCGTGTGCAATTTGCCTCAGAAGAAGAAGCCCTGGCGTGCCTTGAACAGATCGAACGTGACGAGAATTCAAGTTATATATGCCAGCTCAGATGCGACGGGTGGGCTGATGCAAGTACCGGCTTAAGTGGGATTGAACATCCTCCAATCCATGTATCTGAGAAGGCAATTGAGAGTCTTCTTGGCGAGCCCCTTTATCCAAAAATAATTCAATGGAAGAGAAAATATAAAGTTCAAAAATTTATTGAAAAAAATGGCCTGCCAATTATTTCAATACTAACCATCATTGGGTTAGCTGCCCTTGGTGCGTCGGAGAATGTCATAGATATATTTCTGAAGATCCTCGAGGTCATTTGGCATCCTTTGACGTCATGGAGATAGAAGTTCACGCGCTAACGATTCCGTCGAGAGGGACCGCCCACAAGCTGCACTTGTGGGCTTTGCGGCTACGGTGGCCCTTCACGGCAAACGTTGAACGTCGGCTTTCCATATCTTCGACTGTCGTCTTTGGGTCCAGGCTGTGTCAAAACCCTAGATATAATATGCACGAGCCGTACATGGATCGGGGACTGTCGTGAAGCGTTTCGTTGAAGGCCAAGACCGTGGTCAAGGCACCCTGCTTCCGGAGCATGTGGATGATTACGTCGCCGAGGACAATCCAGTCCGCGTCATCGACGCCTTTGTCGAGCATCTCGACCTACGCAAACTGGGTTTCGAGCGCGTCGATCGCAGCTTCAATGGACGCCCGGCTTATCATCCTGCCGTATTGCTGAAGATCTACATCTACGGCTACCTCAATCGGATCCAGTCGAGCCGGCGACTTGAGCGCGAGGCGGGACGCAATCTCGAATTGATCTGGCTCACCGGTCGGCTTTGCCCGGATTTCAAGACGATCGCGCGGTTCCGGCAGGACAATGGCCAAGCCATCCGTAACGTCTGCGCACAGTTCGTTGGCGTCTGTCGCAGGTTGAAACTGTTCTCAAACGCCCTCGTCGCGATCGACGGCAGCAAATTCAAGGCGGTCAACAACCGGGACCGCAACTTTACCGCCAACAAGATCGATCGCCGCCGCGAGCAGATCGAAGCGAGCATCGAGCGCTACCTCGCCGCAATCGAGACGGCGGACCGGCAGAACCCTGACATTGCTGAGGCCAAGACTACACGCCTGCGCGAGAAGATTGCTTGTCTGAAGGAGCAGATGACGCAGCTTGAGGAAATTGAAGCCCGTCTGCAGCAGACGCCCGACAAACAGATCTCGCTCACCGATCCCGATGCACGCTCGATGGCCACCAGTGGTCGTGGCACAGGCATGGTCGGCTACAACGTCCAGACGGCCGTCGATAGCAGGCATCACTTGGTGGTGGCCCACGAGGTAACCAATGTCGGCCATGATCGCACCCAGTTGGCCAAGATGGCGAAGCAGGCAAAGCGCGCGATGGGTGTGAAAGAGTTAAGCGTGGTTGCCGACCGGGGCTATTTCCGGAGTGAGGAATTTCTGGCCTGTGACAAGGCGGGGATTACGGCCTACGTGCCCAAGCCGTTGACATCGAATGCCAAAGCCGATGGGCGGTTCGGCAAGGATGACTTCCTCTACGATCCGGAAAGCGACGAATATCAATGTCCAGCCGGTGAGCGACTGATCTGGCGCTACCACACCGTCGAGAACGGCCAAACGTTGCACCGTTACTGGAGCTCGAACTGCAAGGCGTGCTCATTGAAGCCGAAATGCACCCCTGGCGACCAACGTCGGATCAGCAGGTGGCAGCACGAAGACTTGCTCGAACGCATGCAGCGCAGGCTCGATCGCTCACCAGATGCAATGGCGATCCGGCGCCAAACGGTAGAGCACCCATTTGGCACGTTGAAGGCCTGGATGGGGGCGACCCATTTCCTGACCAAAGGCCTTGAGCGTGTCAGCACGGAAATGAGCTTGCATGTTCTCGCTTACAACATGAAGCGAGTAATGAAAATTCTCGGAAATGCGGCGCTAATCAACGCAGTGAGGGCCTGAAGGAGGCCTTCGTTTCTCTCTCTTTTCGTAATTCAACAGACGGCGAAAGAAACTTGGGACTCGCGTTTCGGTGTTTCCCCTCGGCTGCTCATTCTCTCAACGACTTTTGACACAGCCTGGGTCGATACGAGACTGTCGCAGGCGGTTCGCTGAGCCGCTGAGCGGGTTAAGGGGAAACGCCCACGTCAGATACATGTACGGGTCAGTAACCCAACGGCGGCGCCGAATCGACGTTTGCTGTTTCTTGCTGCAGATCAGCCCTGCGGGACTTGATTGCGATGGATGGACGCTGTTGCCCTGTCGATCCACGCGATCCCTGGCCGCTCTCCCTCGACCCGCTGGCGGTACCGAGCCAATGTTCGAGTTTTTCCACTCGGGCTCACCGTCAGCCTTCGATCAGCGCCACCAGTTTCATGTCTGCCAGGCGGGCTTCGACCTTATTCCCGCCATCCTCGTAGGTTAGCCAGGCCCACCCCTCGGTCGATGGGCGCTTGCTGAGGATTAGCCGGGCCCGCCGCCCGCGGTGTTCGACCTGGATGATGGCCCGCTTGAGCATGTCAGGGCCGGCCTTGCTTCTGGCGCCCGTCCTGTCCGGGCGCGGAGTCTCCCCTTCGCCCTGCAAATGAGATCCGTCCCCGAGGAGGTCATCGATACCTGCGTCGTGCTCGTCATCATGATGGCGCTTTTCCGCCAGGAACTCGCGCAGCATCCTGACCGACCCGCGCGTGAGTTCCTGGGTCTCGTCGGAGAGCCAGGCGCCAACTTCCGCCGGATATCGTTTGAAGGCGGTGACCAGTTCGTTGACCACGGTCACATCGCTTGCCCGGCCGCTGCTGAACGCGCGTGCGATGGGATCGGGCAGATCGAGAAGCGTCACATGCTGGGTGACGAACGCCGGGGATTTCCCGATCTCGCGGGCGATGTCGCTCTTCTTCTTGCCGCTCGAGAGTTCGCGACCGATGAAATCGGCGATCTCACGCGCGGTGAGCTCGTTGCGCTGCAGGTTCTCGATCACCTGATCGGCGTGGCTGTAGTCGTTGTCGATGAAGGCGGGGATAGTTGTCTTCCCCGCCCAGATCGATGCACGGTATCGCCGCGCGCCGTGGTTGATGAGGTAGCGCCCCTCGCGCTCCGGATGCTCACGCACCGAAATCGGCGACTTCACGCCCCGGATCTGGATAGTCTGGCCGATCTCAGCAATGCTCTGCGCCGAAAAACCGGGGTTGTCGGCCGTGCGCGGCTGCTGCGGATCTTCGTCGATCAGCTCGAGCGGCAGCTCCAGCGGGCGCCCGATGCGCACGAAGGCTTCCGACGGGCCCGGTTGCCGTGAGGGCTTGTCGTTACCTGCGGTGTCCGATGCGGATGCCCGGGGCCTCTCATCGGCTTTCGTCCTGGCATTCTTCACGCGGCTCATGGTGTGCTCTCCCATTTTCTTGTTGTCCGCGCAGGGTCACGGGTTGAACGCGGTGCGCGAGCGCGCTTTGGCCTCCCCCCTCGCTTCCGCCTTCATGGCCCAGGGGGTGTGTTGCCCGCCTGTGGGTCTGGGGTCACGCCACGCGCGTTACCGCTTCGAATGGGACCCGTCGGCGCCAGCGCAAGCTCCTCAAGCCCGGCAGGCCGTGCCTCCGCAGGCGGCGAAGCGGTCGGCGGGAGTGACGCATTCCGCGTGTCCGATCGTCGGCGCGCAGGTAAAATCGCGGGTTGACGAGAACAGGTCATGCCATACGCATTGTTTGAGACCCTCGCCCGACGCCACGCTGTGTGTGCGCAGGGTGTGCGGCGAAAAAACAATGCGATTTTAGCGGCTAAAGCCGAACGCGTGCAGCCAGAAGGCCCGAGCCTTGTACAACTACATCTTCTTCACGAACGTGCTGCGCGTCCTCGATGAGCTGCAGATGACCAAGCACGACCTCGCCGAAAAGTCCGGCGTGTCCATCTCTTTTCTCTCCGACATCACCACCGGCAAGGGCAACCCGTCGCTCAAAGTGATGGAGGACATCGCCCGCGCGCTGCAGACGCCGCTGCCGCTGCTGCTCGAAGTCACCGATCTGGATCCGGCCTCGCTCGAGGCGCTCGCCGGTGGCAAGGTCCCCAGCAGCCTGCCGCCCGGCTACGAACGGGTGGCGGCCGTCCTGCCCGAGCACCAGGCCTTCATCGTCAGGAAGTGGGCCGAGGCGGCCCAGAAGAAACTCAGGAAGTCGTAACGCCAGGGGTAGGGCGACGCAGCGGCACGAACGGGCAGACGCCCGCGTTTTAGCGGCTAAAGCGTGCCACAGCGGCACAGTCGCCTCTGGATGCCGCGCGTCCACAGCCTTTTCTCGCCCACGCACTCGTGCCCCCGGACGGCCGGCGGCCACGGTCGTGCTGCGCGCCCGTCTATTCACGCAGGATAATCAGGCCGCAACATTTTCGTCAAAACATTTTTCTTGAACTGCAAAATAGTTCGGTATATCGTTTAACAAAGTTCGGTGCCAACACAATGGCATTGTAGCCGGGGGAGACGATGTCCGAACAGCCTGAAGCCATCAGCATCCGCGAGCGTGCCCGGCGCAAGCTCGAACGCGACATGGGGCCGGCGTTCCTGGCGGCGCTGCACGACCCGAAGACCGTCGAACTCATGCTCAACGCGGATGGCCGCCTGTGGCAGGAGCGGCTGGGCGAGCCGATGCGCTGCATCGGCACGATGCGGCTGGCCCAGGCACAGGCCATCATCGAGACGGTCGCCGGCTACCACGGCAAGGAAGTCACCCGCCAGAAGCCCATCCTCGAGGGCGAGCTGCCGCTCGACGGGTCACGCTTCGCCGGCCAGCTCCCACCGGTCGTCCCGGCGCCGACCTTCGCCATTCGCAAGCGCGCGCTGGCCATCTTCACGCTGGATGAGTACGTCGCAGCCGGCGTGATGAGTTCCCACCAGCGCGACGTGCTGGTCGAGGCGGTGCGTGCGCACCGCAACATCCTCGTCGTGGGCGGCACCGGCAGCGGCAAGACCACGCTGGTCAATGCCATCATCGATCAGATGGTGGCCCATGACCCGGGCGAGCGGGTGTTCATCATCGAGGACACCGGCGAGATCCAGTGCGCCGCACAGAACTATGTCCAGTATCACACCAGCCTCGATGTGAGCATGACCGCGCTGCTCAGGACGAGCCTGCGCATGCGCCCCGACCGCATCCTGGTCGGCGAGGTCCGCGGTCCGGAAGCGCTCGATCTGCTGATGGCCTGGAACACCGGTCACGAAGGCGGGGCGGCCACCTTGCACGCCAACAGCGCGCGTGCCGGTCTGGACCGTCTGGCGATGCTCATCAGCATGCATCCGGACGCCCCCCGACCCATCGAACCGCTCATTGGCGAGGCCGTGCAGCTCGTCGTGCATATCGCCCGCGTCGACGGGCAGCGCCGTGTGCAGGACATCCTCGCCGTGTCGGGGTTCGACGGCGGCCGCTACCTCACCCACACCCTCTGAAGGAGTCTTACCGATGCCGCTTGCCCTGTCCCCGTTCCGCCTCAAGCACCTCGGGCAGCCCGCCGTGCGTGCGCTCTGCCTGCTCGCACTGCTGGCGCTCGTCCTGCTGGCACCGCAACTGGCCCTCGCTTCGGAGGGCACCGGGGGTTCGTTGCCGTACGAGAGCTGGCTCACGAACCTGCGCAACTCGGTCACCGGACCGGTCGCCTTCACCCTGTCGCTGATCGGCATCGTCGTCGCCGGCGGCATGCTGATCTTCGGCGGTGAGCTCACCGCGTTTTTCCGCACGCTGATTTTCATCGTGCTGGTCATGGCGCTGCTGGTAGGTGCGCAAAACATGATGAGTTCCTTCTTCGGCCGGGGCGCGGAGATCGCCGCGGCAAGCGGGGGCGCGGCCGAAGCCGTGCGGGTGCCGGCCGTGCAGGCCGGTACGGCGATGTCGACGGCGCAGGCGGTGTGACATGGCGCTGCGCACGATCCCGCTTCGCCGCGCCGGCAACCGGCACAACCTCTTCATGGGCGGGGATCGCGAACTGGTGATGTTCGCGGGCCTGCTGGCCGGTGCGCTCATCTTCAGCGCGCAGGACCTGCGCGCCACCGTATTCGGGGTCATGCTGTGGGTGGTGGCGCTCTTCATGCTGCGGCTGATGGCCAAAGCCGATCCGAAGCTGCGCCACGTCTATCTGCGCCACCGCCGCTATAGGGGCTACTACCCGGCGCGTTCGACCCCTTTCCGTGACAACACGGCCGCCCAGGGGAAGCAGTACACATGATCGCGGCCATTGCCTTCGTCGTAGCGGGGCTGGGCGCCGCCTTGCTGCTGATCCTGGTGGCCCGCATCCGCGCGGTCGAGGCCCGGGTGCAGCTCCGGCGGCATCGGTCCCGGGACGCGGGCCTCGCCGATCTGCTCAACTACGCCGCGGTGGTCGATGACGGCGTGATCGTGGGCAAGAACGGTGCCTTCATGGCCGCGTGGTGCTATCGGGGCGAGGACAACGCCAGCCGCACCGATGAGGCGCGCGAGCAGGTGTCGGTTCGCCTCAACCAGGCGCTGGCGGGTCTGGGCAGCGGCTGGATGGTGCATGTCGATGCGGTGCGCCGGCCCGCACCGGGCTACCCCGAGCGCGGGCGTTCGCATTTCCCGGATGCGGTGTCGGCGGCGATCGACGAGGAACGGCGGCGCCTCTTCGAGCGTCTGGGCACGATGTACGAGGGCTATTTCGTGCTGACGCTCACCTGGTTCCCGCCGGTGCTGGCGCAACGCAAGTTCGTCGAGCTGATGTTCGACGACGACGCGATCGCGCCGGACCACACGGCGCGCACGATGAATCTCATCGCGCAGTTCAGGCGCGAGATCGCGGCCATCGAAAGCCGTCTGTCCGCGGCGGTGACGCTCACGCGGCTGCGGGGCGAGCCGAGGGTCGAGGAAGACGGATCGACCGTCACCCATGACGCCTTCCTTGGCTGGCTGCAGTGCTGTCTCACCGGCGCCCATCACCCGGTGCGGCTGCCGGCCAACCCGATGTATCTCGATGCGGTGATCGGTGGTCAGGAGCTGTGGGGCGGGGTGGTGCCACGTATTGGCCGCCAGTTCATTCAGGTGGTGGCGATCGAAGGTTTTCCGCTGGAATCCGCGCCGGGGCTGCTCACCGCCCTGGGCGAGCTGCCGTGCGCCTACCGTTGGTCGAGCCGCTTCATCTTCATGGATCCGCACGAGGCCGTGCGCCACCTCGAGCGCTACCGCAAGAAGTGGCGGCAGAAGGTGCGCGGCTTCTTCGATCAGGTCTTCAACACCCACCTCGGACCCATCGATCAGGATGCGCTGTCGATGGTCGCCGACGCTGAAGCGGCGATCGCCGAGGTCAATAGCGGCCTGGTGGCGCAGGGCTACTACACCAGCGTGGTGGTGCTGATGGACGAGGATCGGGATGCGCTCGAGGCCTCGGCCCGCCTGATCGAGAAGGCGATCAACCGGCTGGGCTTTGTGGCCCGCATCGAGACGATCAACACGCTCGATGCTTTTCTGGGGAGCCTGCCCGGTCACGGCGTCGAGAACGTGCGCCGGCCGCTCATCAACACGATGAACCTGGCCGATCTGCTGCCGACCTCCTCGATCTGGACCGGCAGCCCGGAGGCGCCTTGCCCGCTCTATCCGTCGGGCGCGCCTGCGCTGATGCACGGCGTGACGCAGGGGGCCACGCCGTTCCGGCTGAACCTGCACGTGCGCGATCTCGGCCATACCTTTATGTTCGGCCCGACCGGCGCGGGCAAATCCGCGCACCTGGCGCTGATCGCCGCGCAGTTGCGCCGCTATGCGGGCATGTCGATCTATGCGTTCGACAAGGGTCTGTCGCTCTACGCGCTCACCCGCGCGGTCGGCGGACAGCACTACGCGGTCGCCTCCGACGACGGGCGGCTCGCCTTCTGCCCGCTGCAGTTCCTCGAGTCCAGAGGGGATCGTGCCTGGGCCATGGAGTGGATCGAGACGGTTCTGGCGCTCAACGGCGTGGAGGCCACGCCGGCCCAGCGCAACGAGATCGGTCACGCCATCCTGAGCATGCAGCGCAGTGGCGCGCGCACGCTGTCCGAATTTTCGGTGACGATCCAGGACGAAGCGATCCGCCAGGCGATCCGGCAGTACACGGTCGATGGCGCGATGGGCCACCTGCTCGACGCCGAGGAAGACGGCCTGGCGCTGGCCGGTTTCACCACCTTCGAGCTTGAGGAGCTGCTCGCGCTCGGCGAGAAATATGCGCTGCCGGTACTGCTGTATCTGTTCCGTCGCATCGAGCGCAGCCTGAGCGGCCAGCCCGCGGCGATCCTGCTGGACGAAGCCTGGGTGATGCTGGGGCATCCGGTGTTTCGCGCCAAGATCCGCGAATGGCTCAAGGTGCTGCGTAAGGCCAACTGCCTCGTGCTGATGGCGACCCAGAGCCTGTCGGATGCGGCCAACAGCGGGCTGCTCGACGTGATCGTGGAATCCACCGCGACCAAGATCTTCCTGCCCAATGTTTTCGCACGCGATCCGGACACGGCGGCGCTCTACCGGCGCATGGGCCTGAACACGCGGCAGATCGAGATCCTGGCGAGCGCGGTGCCCAAGCGCCAGTACTACTACGTGTCCGAGTCCGGCCACCGGCTCTACGAGCTGGCGCTGGGCCCGATCGCACTCGCCTTTGTTGGGGCAACCGACAAGGCATCGGTGGCCGCCATCCAGCGCCTCGAGGCGCGCGTCGGCGAGCGCTGGGTGCACGAATGGCTGGCCGCCAGGGGCCTGACGATCAACGATCAACGCGACGACGGGGACCCCGTCGATGCAATCCGGGAGGCCGCATGAGTCTGGCTGATACCGTCAAGGGGTGGCGCTTCCGGCGGCCGTCCGCATCGGGGCGCGACGCGACCGCGCCGTCGCACGGCTCTGAGGCGCCCGCATCGGGCGATTCGCCCGGCGCGCGGCGCACTGGCGACACCGACAACCCGTATCTCGCGGCGCGGCGCACCTGGAACGAGCATGTCGGCTCGGTGATCGCTCAAACCCAGACTTGGCAGGTGATCGGCCTGCTGTCGCTGCTGATCGCGCTGGCGGCCGTCGGTGGGCTGATCCACATCGGCAGCCAGTCGAAGTTCATCCCCTACGTGGTGGAAGTCGACAAGCACGGCCAGACGGTGGCTGCCGGACCGCTGACCGCCGCCGCGAAGGCCGACCCGCGCGTGGTGCATGCCGCGGTGGCCGAGTTCATTGGGGACGCCCGCATCGTGACGCCCGATGTGGCCCTGCAGCGCAAGGCCGTGTTCCGCGTGTATGCCAAGCTCGCGCCCAACGATCCGGCCACCGCGAAGATGAACGAGTGGCTCAACGGCCACGCCGAGGCGACTCCGTTCAGGCGCGCGGAAAAGGAAATGGTCAGCGTCGAGATCCGGACCGTCCTGCCCCAATCGCCCGACACCTGGCAGGTCGATTGGGTGGAGACGCGCCGCGACCGGCAGGGCACGGTGATGGGAGAGCCCGCCACGATGCGCGCGCTGGTCACGGTGTACACGGCTGAAGTGTCCGGCCAGACGACTGACGAGCAGTTGCGCAACAACCCGATGAGCCTGTTCGTCCGCGACTTCGCCTGGTCGCGGATTCTGTGAAGTGAGGGGGCGACGATGCAAAAGCACCTGTGTGCGGTGATCCTCGGCGCGATGGTGGGTGCGCCCGTGGTGGCGGCGCCCGGCGACGAGCTGGCCGACAAGTACTTCTCCGGGAAGAGCCCGGAACTGACCGCGCCCGAGCGCGAGGCGTTGCGTATCGCCAAGCGGTGGGGCGGCAGTGCGGCGTCGGGCGTGAAGCCGGTGGCGGGTCCGGACGGAGCGGTGCGCTTTCTCTTTGGGGCGCAGCAGCCCAGCATCGTGTGTGCGGTGCTGCAGGTCTGCGATATCGCCCTGCAGGCGGGCGAGCAGGTCAATTCGATTCATCTGGGCGACACCGCGCGCTGGACCGTCGAGCCCGCGATCACCGGCAGTGGCGCGACCGAGACCCAGCACCTGATCGTGAAGCCGATGGATGTGGGCCTGATGACAAGCCTCGTCATCACCACCAACCGGCGCACCTATCACCTGAAGCTGCGCTCGCACCGCACCGAGTACATGCCGCAGGTCGCGTTCACCTACCCTGAGGAGGCGCACGCCAAATGGGAGGCGATCCGCAGCCGAGAGGCGCGCGAGCGTGACGCCCAGACGCTGCCGCACACCGGCGAATACCTCGGGAATCTGTCCTTCGACTACGAGGTGGCGGGCGCCGCGCGCTGGAAACCGGTGCGCGTCTATAACGACGGTCGCAAGACCATCATCGAGATGCCCGTTTCGATGGCTCACACCGAGGCGCCGACCCTGCTGGTCGTGCGCAAGGATGGCGGGCTCTTTACTGAGGATGAAACGGTGCTGGTGAACTATCGCGTCCAGGGCGGGCGTTACATCGTCGACACCGTCTTCGACAAGGCCATCCTGATCGCAGGGGTGGGCGGTGGCCAGGACCGGGTGACCCTCACCCGGACGGGGAAATGACCATGACACGACGTCTCCCCCTGACCGGCCTCGTGCTCGCGGTGTGGGTGCTGGGCGGTTGCGCCACGGGCAGGCCGTACGGCAACTTCGTCGCGACCTCGGCCGCACTCGATCAGCCCGCGCTCGCCGCGCAGGCGACTCGGCAACTGGCAGCGCTGTGGCCGCCGGCCCGGACCCGGTTCGCGCTGACGCAGCCCGCGGCGGACACGTTTGGCGCTGCGCTCGTCGGGCAGTTGCGGGCCGCGGGCTATGCCGTTCAGGAGGCCGTTCCGGCGGCCGCCGCGGGGAGCCCCGCGCTGGGCACGGCGCCGGTCGATCCGGCAGCCGGCTTGACGTCGGAAGCGCTGCCGCTGCATTACGTGCTGGATCACGACGCGGGCACGGACCTCTATCGGCTGACCCTCTCGGTAGGCGAGCAGTCAATCACGCGGGCCTACCTGGCGCAGGGCGGCACGGTGAGACCGGCTGGCGCCTGGGTACGCAGGGAGTGAATTCGATGCGCGACACCGATGATCCCATGGCCCCCGAAGCCTCGCCCGGGACGCTCACGACGCGCTCGGGCGTGCGCCGGGTCAACAATCTGCCGATGTATCTGATGGGGGGCGTCATGGTCGCCTTCCTGGTGATCATGATGATGGTGGCAGCCGATCGGGCGGCCCGGCAGCACACGCCCGCCAGCGAACCGGCCGGGAAAGCGGGCAGCACCGCGATGTTCGCCCGGGAGATCGCGGGCGAGCAGACTGGCGGGATCATTCCCCCCGCCCCCCGACTGATCCCGCCCGCGCTGGACACGGCGCCCGCCCGGGGCTCGGTCTCGGAGCCGATCCTGATCGCCCGCCCGGACGATCTGGACGCGCCGCCCCGGCCGCCCGATCGCAGCGGACCGGTGCAGCCCGCGCGCGATGAGGAAGCCGAGCGCATCCGTATGGCCAAGCTCCAGCGCCTCGAGGAAGCGGCCAGGGCCCGAACCGGTGTGCCCGTCGGCGCCCCGCGCAGTGCCGCTTCCGCGCCGACCGGTGTTGCCGGTTCGTCGTCTTCGCGCGAGGACGTACGGGCGCGGCTCGCGGCGCTGCGCCAACAGGCCGAGGGCGCCCGCGGCGACGATCCCACCGCAGCCTATCAGGCGCGCCTGGCGCAGATCCGCAGCCAGCTCAACACCGGCGCCGGCACCCCGGCCACCAGTGCGGGTGGCGCACCCTCCCTGCTTCAGGGGGCCGGTGGCGGACGTCACGCCCTGGCCTCGTTCGGCCAGGCAGGAGCGGGCGACCGCTGGGCGATGGACGCCCAGCCCGAGGCGCCGCGCACGCCGTTCGAACTGCGAGCCGGGTTCGTCGTGCCTGCGACGCTCATTTCGGGGATCAACTCCGATCTGCCGGGCCAGATCATGGCGCAGGTTGCGCAGCCCGTGTATGACACGCCGACCGGCCGGCATCTGCTGATCCCGCAAGGCGCGCGCCTCATCGGCGCCTACTCGAGCGAGGTTGCCTACGGGCAGGCGCGCGTGCTGGTGGCCTGGCAGCGCATCGTGTTTCCGGACGGCAAGGCGATGGACATCGGGGCGATGCCCGGCGCCGACAGCGCCGGGTACGCCGGCTTCAACGATCAGGTGAACAACCACTACGTGCGCACCTTCGCATCCGCCTTCCTGATGTCGGCGGTGACGGCCGGCATCGCCCTGAGCCAGGACCGGGGCGGGCGCACGGACCATCGCGACACACAGCGTGCCGGCGACGCCCTGAGCGAAGCGCTGGGTCAGCAGCTCGGCCAGGTCACCGCGCAGATGATCGCGAAGAACCTGAACATCTCACCGACGCTCGCGATCCGTCCCGGCTACCGCTTCAACGTGATCGTGACGAAGGACATGACGTTCTCGAAGCCGTACCAGTCATTCGATTACTGACCCGAAGGAGGAGCCCTCATGAAGATGCAATGCCGAGTCGCGCGCGCCGCTCTCGTCGTGGCGCTGGCTGCCGGCCCCGTCACGGCGCATGCCGGCGGGATCCCGGTCATCGACGGGGCGAACCTGTCGCAGACGGTCATGACCGCCATCGAGAGCGTGGCGCAGACGCTCAAGCAGATCGAGCAGTACCAGACCCAGCTCCAGCAGTACGAGAACCAGTTGCAGAACACGGTGGCGCCGGCGGCCTACATCTGGGACCGCGCGCAGGCGACCATCAACGGGCTGATGGACGCGGTCGACACGCTGAACTACTACAAGTCGCAGCTCGGCAGCGTCGATGCGTATCTCGGGAAATTCCAGGACGTCGCCTATTACCGCGGCTCGCCGTGCTTCTCGCCGGCCGGCTGCAGCGACGCCGAGCGGGCCGCCATGCAGGAAAACCGGCGCCTGGCGGCCGAGTCGCAGAAGAAGGCCAACGATGCGCTGTTCCGGGGACTGGACCGGCAGCAGGATGCGCTGAGGGCCGATGCCCGCACGCTGGAGCAGCTTCAGTCGGGCGCCCAGGGGGCGGGCGGTCAGATGCAGGCCCTGGGCTATGCGAATCAGCTTGCGAGCCAGCAGGCCAACCAGCTCCTGCAGATTCGTGCGCTGCTGATTGCCCAGCAGAATGCGGTGGCGGCTCGTATGCAGGCGGAGTCTGATCTTGAAGCCAGGCAACAGGCAGCGCACGTCACGTCGACGGAATCGCGCATCGAACGCACGGCCAGCCCGAAAAACTGGCTTGAACTGACTCGCTGACAGGGAGGTCCGGCGCCATGAACAAGACGATACTGCTTGCAGGCCTCGCAGTGGTGCTACTGGCTGGCTGTGACAGCCACCCAGTCCCTCCTGCCATGCCCGAAGTTAACGACACCAACTGTCAGATCGAGACGATCAAGAAGATCGAGGACAAGGCAACACGCGAAACCTTCGCTGGGTTGTGCTCTCGGCGGCCACCGGCCGGCGGTGGCATTGCGCCGACCGAGAAGCCGATGAACTGGCTGGAACTTGCCAACCCGAAAGACCAGAAGGGGCAGGGGGCGAAGCCATGAACGCCGGGCACAAAGCAGCCTTGAGCGGTGCGGTCCTCACTCTCTACTCGACCGCTGCGGTGGCGCAACTCACGAACCTGGGGATGCTGGACCAAGTGGTGATGGAGTTCGCCACGCGGGCCACGGCTTGGCAGACCGTGGTGATGAATGCCGCCATGTACTTGTTCTGGACGCTTGGAACCATCTCACTAGTCATCACGTTTGGCGTCATGGCGCTTCGAAGGGCCGACATTGGCGAATTCTTCGCCGAGTTCGTCAGATTCATCCTGTTCTTCGGTTTCTTCCTGTGGCTGCTGCGCAACGGCCCGAATTTCGCCAACTCGATCATCCAGTCGCTTTCTCGGATCGGCGAGCAGGCCTCCGGCCTGTCAACGATCACGCCGTCAGGGATCGTCGATGTGGGCTTCATGATTTGGAAGCAGGCGATATCCAGTTTGTCCGCGTGGAGTCCTATTGATAGCTTCGTTGGTGTGGCCTTGAGCGCCGGCATCCTGATTCTGCTGGCTGTCATCGCCGTGAATATTCTGCTGCTGCTCGTATCGGCGTGGCTGCTGGCCTACGCAGGCATCTTCTTCTTGGGGTTCGGCGGCTCGCGTTGGACGTCCGACATCGCGATCAACTACTACAAGACCGTGCTGGGCGTGGCCGTGCAGATCATGACAATGGTGCTGCTGGTCGGCATCGGAAACGACCTCCTTTCCACGTTCTACGCCAAGATGAATAAGGGCGTGCTGAACTTTGAAGAGTTGGGTGTGATGCTGGTTTTCTGTCTGGCGCTGATGCTGCTGGTCAACAAGCTCCCAAGTCTGGTCTCCGGAATCATCACCGGCGCCAGTATCAGCCACGCCGGTATCGGCAGTTTCGGCGCAGGCGCGGCGGTGGGGGCTGCCGGGATGGCGGCGGCTGCAGCGGCAACGGGCAGCGCGATGCTGGCTGCGAGTGCAGCGAATGCCGCTGGCGGGGCACAGGCGTTGATGACAGCGGTCGCGAAGGGCAACGAGAACGTGCAATCCGGCGCCGACGTGCTCACGAGCCTGTGGGGTGGTGGGTACGACGGGGGAGACACGGGCGAGCGAGCCAAGAATCACATGTCGTACGCCGAGGCCGCTGGCATTTCATATCCCAACAGCACCCCGATTGATTCGACAGGGCAGGGTGGGAACGTCAGAGGCAGACAGCAGGCGAGGAACGACCAGTCAGGCAAGACAAGCGCATCTCGGGACCGCGCCGGCTCGAGCAGCGCGCGGAATGTCGAGGATCGTCCGCAACCGGGCTCGAGCGGACTGATGGCCTCAGTCGGGAAAGCTGGATTGATTGCCGCGGACACCGCCGCGAACCTGGCCAAAGGCACCGCACAGGTCGCCAAAGACGCGCTGGCCGGAACCACAGAGGCTGCACTGGACCGCATCGCCGAAACACCAGGCGGCAGGATCGCGGCCGCCATTAAAGGTGCGGCTGCGCCCGAAGGCGCGCATGGCGCGGCGCCGACGTTCGAGGGCAACACCCTCGCGGGCGCAGACACCAGCGACATCGACGTGGAAGCGGAAGTCGCGGCGTTCGTCAATCGCGACACCCGATCCGCATGAGCAGGAACAGCGCGGACTCGTCACGGCAAGGCTGGCACGCCCGGTGAAGGGCAAGGCGGGCGACGCTCACGCTACTGGCAAGAAGCGCAAATCAGCGAGGAGAAACGCACCATGAAAAGGCACCTCTTGGGCATCGCCGTCGCGGCGATGGTCCTCGGCGTAGCGATCCACCCGGCCGGTGCCCAAGAGGCAGAGGAGCTCGCCGGAGACACCCGCCTGGCTTGCGAGGCGATCCTGTGCCTCTCAACAGGCCAACGGCCGAGCGAGTGCACGCCATCACTGAATCGCTACTTCGGCATCATCAAGCGGAAACTCTCCGACACGCTCGAGGCCCGGCAGAATTTCCTCGAGCAATGTCCGGTCGCCCATCAGACGCCGCAGATGTCGGCCCTGATTCGTGCCGTCTCGCGCGGTGCCGGTCGGTGTGATGCGGCCTCGCTCAATCGAACGCTGCAACGGTGGAGCGGTGACGACGGCGGAGAGATCTCGATCAGCGACAGACTCCCGGAGTACTGCGCGGCGTACACCGGGCACGCCTACACCGACTTCAGCCAGACGCGACCCCGGTACGTGGCGACGCCCGAGAGCGGGGGCTATTGGGTCGAAGCCCAAGACTACGAGCGAGCCCTTGCGGAGTACAACGCGCGCCGGGAAGCAGCGCGCCGTAGCGAGGGGTGGGGAGATCGCTAGACATGCTGTCCTTCGTTGCCGATATGCCGCCGCTGGAGCAGGAAAGGATCCTGTGTTCGATTTCTTCCGCGGTGAAGTACGCCGTGCCGGCCAACATCGTGCTGGCTGTTGCCGAGAAGGAGGGCGGCAAGCCGGGCCAGTGGGTCCGCAACACGAATGGCACCCATGATGTTGGTGCGATGCAGTTCAATACGGCGTACCTACGCGAGCTGGCGCGCTACGGCATCGCGGCGGACGACGTTGCGGCCGCAGGCTGCTACGCGTTCGAGCTGGCCGCCTGGCGGTTGCGAAAGCACCTTCGGAACGACCAGGGCGACCTCTGGACGCGCGCCGCGAACTACCACTCCCGTACACCTCGATTCAACGCCGTGTATCGCACTGACCTGATGAAGAAGGCGGCAAAGTGGGCCGATTGGCTGGAAGCCCGGTTTGTCACGGTAGACGTGACCCGGGCGGACGCGACGCCATCAATGCCGATGGCAAATGCGGCGAATGCGCCGGCGGCGCTGACTGCGCGGCGATAACCCTGTTTGCATTCATCCAGAGCCCCCGAGTTCGACCTGGACGACACGTTTCTGAGTGGAGCTGCCATTGGGGGAACGGCCACGAACTGCTGGTCGTCGGCCGGAGCTGCCGGTCGGCCCGCGCCGAATGAGCGGCGGCAATGCGCTGTACTGCTGTCGGGGGAAGCGGGGGCGGGGTAAGCGACCCGTCTTCGGCCCCACCAGTTCACGCTACCGTCCGCAGCCGGTCGAATCCTCAACGAGTCGACGTCGGCATTCTGCGGATCGTCAGCTGGCACGCAAGACTCCAGCGAGAATAATGGAACATCGAGGACCGGGAATCGACGTGACCGCGCATTCCTGTCATGGTCGGATGTTGGGGGGCGGGATCATGACTCTCGAGCTTCCGAGGCGTTCGATGGGCACTACAGAAGCCTATTAGAGCCGAGTCAAGCGTAGTACTTGAAATTGGGTTTCCACTTGTCAGAGGTGAGCCCAGGGTTGGCGAGCAAGATCTCGCCGACCCGGTCGGAATACTTCACGGTGATCGGTTGGCCCTCGCCCAACTGGCAAGCGTTGTAATTCAGCTTGGTGAGCCCAAGGATGTCGCGTGCCACCTGCAGAAGATCTGCGTCGCCGTGCTGGATGGCGATTGCCAACGGGACTGGGACCTCGAAGCCGTCGTATGTTCCGAGCCGTGGCTTGAAGCCGTTGGTGAACAGAAGACCGTAGCGCAGGCCGCGCTGCCAAAACACTCCGCGCTGGACAGGATGTTGACCGCGTTTGCCGACGTCAGGATGCTCATCGAACCGATAGAGACGCTGACCATTTCTGTCTTGCCTGACCCGGATAGCCACGAGGTTCACACCCTTCGGACAGGCACGCCGGAAGCCCTCGAACTCTTCCGCTTCGATGCCAGAACGAGCGTGTAGGAAGATTTCCTTCAGTGGCCGACCATCTTGCTGCTCGTAGGTATCAATAACCCCCCTGAGTAGCGCCTCAGCTTTGTCAGGTGGCAGATGGAATTCGCCTTTTTCCTTTGAATACCACGGGCCGAATTCGCCTACGAAGACCAGCCCGTCGCCACTATCAAGGAACATCTGAGCGGCGCAGCAGGCTTGTCGGCCGTCCTCCGTCAGTTTGTAGGCGATGCCAACGTAGCACACGCCTTCGCGCGCCCACGGGGTCTTCCATGGTTTGGCGCCGCTCTTGTAGTAGACTGCTGTACCGAAATTCCAGAGACGGTCCGAGAGCGGATTGGTGCCCTTTTCGCCATTGCGGACCTGAGGCGTAACCATCAGAGTCGATTCTTTGATGATTTGAACGGGCAGTTCGTGTGCCATCATCCGAGCCTTGAGCTGCCGACGAAAGTCTGGCGAGAGCTGTCGCGCGGCTTGGTACTCGTCGAGTCCTCCCATGTCTTCGTCGTCGAACATTCGGAGCTGTCCACTCGCACGGTCTTTCAAGACGGACTTGAACAACCCGATCTCCTCTTTGGACCGCCCCTCATCGCTTCGTTTGTCGGGTGTGACGAAAGACTTGGGACGGCAGTTTTCATAGACCTCGTCCGGAACAACGCACACAGCTAGCGATGGCCGTCCATCCAGCTTGGCAAGTCGCTCGAGTTGCGCCAAGTAGAGGTTGGCGACACCATAAGAGCGCTCATGTCCGTCTGTTTTTCTGGACGCCTCTGAGAGTTCCGCGTCGTCTATGGCGAATGAACGCAGAGGCTTTGGCCATGGTGCACCGAATGCCACTTCGTACCCCGGAAAGGGTGGCCACGCACGATGCTTCGCGGCATCAACACATGAGGCGGGCGCATTGAGGGCGAAGCACCACTTCGCCCAAAGCTCAATACCCCGGGGCGTACCGAACACGACGTAATCCGGCATCTGGGAGCGACGCTCGGCGGGTCCGAAAAGGGCAAGGCCGTCGTGTGGGTCTTCGGCCGTCTGCCCCTCCCCAAACTCCAACAAAGGTTCTCCGAGAAAGTGAAAAGTATCGCTCATGCTTCAGTTGCCCCTTCGGGGGAGGCAGTGGTCTCGTCGTCACTCTCGTCATCATCTCGGGTACGGTACTCAGCAAGCTCTTCGCCCATGTCGTACACGCCGCTGATCGCCGCCACATCAAGTCCGACAGGGCAATTCCAACTGAGCGGAGTGCTCTTCATGACAACAGCAGCGTTTCCTTCACCGAACTGAATGACACCTGGGGACGTTTCGATGCCTTGCACCAAGCCTAGCAGGCGTGGAAGCCACTTGTTGTTCCACCATTGCTTGCTGACGATCTTTCGGCGGCGCCCAATCTCCTTGCCTTCAAATAGCATGCCTTCAGCGGTAGTCACTCGGATGTAGGGCCTGACCAAGACAGTCCAATTGCCTTCCTCGTCGCACTGCGGTGAGAAGCGGGGTGCAAGTTGGTAGTAGAACAGAGACGCACGGTCGCCGAAGCCTTTAGTGCGCTCGCCCGTCAACTGGACCGTAGTGTTGCGACCATCTACATGACGAATAGGCTGAACCCATTCGCCGGCTTCCCGCTTGGGGTAATAGAACACTCTGCGGTCGGTGCAGAACTTGAGACCCTTCTGGATGCACACGACTTCCAGGCTTCGACGCGTGACTTCCTTTGCGATGTCACGGGTCCGGCGGCCGTTACGTTCCGACATCTCCCTCCAAAGGAACTGACCTCGATTCGCTACCTTGACACTTGCCGGCGGCTCGTAGAACGACGCAAATGCGCTCTCGCCAATTCGCGCACACGGCCAGGTCTGGCGCCACGCCTCAATTTCTTCCTCCTTCGGCGTGTGCCGAAGGTCAAACGTTTTCATGAGGTCCGGTAATTGCAGCGAGAAGACGTTCGAATACACGGGCTCTGGTTTCGCCACCGTCATTCGGGTCGGAAGATAGTCACCAAGCGCGATGCTGCGCCCGCGTGCTGCATCGAGCTTCGGGGCTAGTCCGAGCGCTCTCAATCGGCCGAAGATGCTCTCCAGGCCTTTCATCCACGATGCGCCGAATTCGGCAGAGGTCAAGGATCTGAGCTTGGATGGCAACCGTGAGCCAAGCGGCAACCCAACGGTGCAAGGAAGCACAAGGTCGTTCTTGGCGCCGGCGATGACGCACCGCTCCAAGAAAATGCTGTCTGCTAGGCTGGCATTCGAGAGAACTGGCAGATACTGCGCTGCCCGAGAGTCGAGCAGTATCCGGATGGTCTGGTCCGTGTTTTCACCGGCGAGCGGCGCCGTCCCGCGGCACCATGTAGAGTAACCCGCGAGTGCAAGCCTCCTCGCAAGCCAAGTGCTCAGTGCGTGGTCGGCATCGACATGGTCGAGTACCAAGAGGTCTGGAGACTCAACGACTGACTGGCCGCCTCGTTGAGGAAAGAACGGCGGCGTGAAAACGCTCGGATGCTCGGCCAAGAGGTGCCGTTGCGGCCCCGCGAGTTGCACACGCAAACGCTCCAAGTCAAAGAGGTCAAGCTTCCAGCCGTACTTCTCCGCGACCAGCGCATGAGCCCAATCCTTCTCGGAAGCCGACAGAGCCTCGGTGCATACGAAGACAAGAGCGTCGAGCTTGTACTTCTTCTCCGTCAACCGGTCGCAATCGCCTTTGAACTTGACTCGCCAGTCCTCCCGGACGGTGTACGCAAACCCAATCGTCCGATTTGATGCGTCGCTCCGCACTATCGCATCTCGACCTCCGTCACCTGTTCCTCCCAACGGATCGATGCCCGGATACCCTGCACCGGCAAGCAGGGCGGAGGAAAGCCGTTCGAAGTCTCGGTAGTCCGACAGGCGTTCGAGACAGTAGATGATGCGGTCAGCAGACATAGCTCGAGGATACCTTACTGCGGTGTAGAAACATGCCGGACAAAGCCGAAATGGTGAAAGCAAGCCATCACTGCCTACTGAGCATCCCAACCCCCGAAAGCGGCGGAAGGCGTTCGCAAAGAAAACAACTGGTTGCAGAACGTTTTCTTGAGAGATGCGACAACACAGTTCAGCTGCAAACCGACTACTCGGTCGGCCATGCTTCGTCGTCTCACCAGCCGCTCCGGCCGAGATACTTTGGTACCCGGTCCGTCTGCTTCGTCCAGAAGCGGCCATTCGAACCGACAGAGCAATTTGGATGGAGCTAAGGCAGTGAAGAATGTCTGTAGATCTCCCCCCAATTTGACTGCCGATTCCACGTCCGCCTCAGTCGCTGAAATCCGCCCGGAAGCCTCATAGACGTATACCGCCAAACACAGCGTTTAGCGTAGCGGATAGATGGTGCTCAGCCGAATGCCGCTGCGCCCGTTGCCGTCAAGCTCCAGAACCTTAAGCGGATGCACCTTTCCTGCCGGCGTCTCTACCAAATCGATGCCGGCGAACTTCTCGATGAGGTGGCGAGCCAACGCACGGCTCGAAGTCGTGATGACGAGATTGAGGGCCCGACTGTTCTCAAGAACGGTCGCGCGCAAGATGTCGAGTAGTCCGACGCGATTGAGATCGTCGAGATGGATGATCGGCTCGTCGAGGAAGAATGTGCCTCCGAGGCTGCGCGCCCGTGCGAGGAACAGCGCGAGCGCTAAATCCTGCCGCTGTCCTTGACTGAAATCCGTCCCGGGGTCGAGCTGCTGACCGCCAGCGTCGGCCAGCCAGTGAAGGAAGTCGCTGTCCTCGCCGAGATTGATGCGATCAAATACGCGGTTGGCGTGCATGCGTGCGAAGAGCGGATTGACGACGCGGCTAAGGTCCTGGACCTGTTTTCGACTCATTGTGGTATAGGCGTCGTAAAAGACCGCTCTCGCGCGATTTGCGGCGGCAATCCGGTCACTCATGCGCTTTTTCCGATCGAGCGAGGGCTGGATTGCTTGGCGCAGTTCCTTGAGCCTCGCGCGCCGAGACTCGGCCGCCCATGCTGCCCGCGCGGCTTCGATGTGACCCTCGGCACGCGATAGCCGCTGGGCTTCCGCGGCGAGCTCCGTCTTGAGTGTGGTTAGGGTGGTATCCGACCAATCGACACCCGGAGCAGCCTCTGCGCAGGCCATGCGCAGAGTGGCGAGCTCCGACGACTTCCGCTGCAATGCCTCGCGGGACTCACGCAGGGCCTGCTGGGTGGCGGCGTAGCTTGCACGCAATTGGTCGCGCTCCTGAGTCGCCGTTTCGATTCCTTTCGCCAGATCCGCTAGCTGGAGCTGAATAACGCGGTCACGCGCAGAGAAGGTCGCATCGAGCTGATCGAGCAGGTCGGAGACCTGCGCGTCGGGTGCGAGGAGGAGGTCACCCGGAAGCGTCGGCGAGAGGCTGTCACGCGCGGCGATGAGCTCTGCGAGAGCATCGGCGACATCCAGATGGAGGCGCGCAGCCTTGACCGTCTCGGGAGTGGCGCCCTCTGCGAGACCAAGCCGCTCTATCGCGCGATGCCGGGCATCGTCGGCAGCTACCAGACCGGCGTGCTCCTTCTCGAGCGTAGCGACTTGGGCTTGCGCGGAAAGCGCTGCATCGAGCCGCCCGCGCGCTGCCCGTGCCGCGTCGGAGGCGACGGTAGCCGCAGCCCTGGCCGCCTCAACGAACTCCGGCGCCGCCGAGAGCGTGGCGGCAATGGCGGAACGCAAACGCACGGCGTCGCCCCAGTCATGCGAACAGGTCGGGCATTTGGCAGCGTCGATGCCATGATCGTGCAACAGGAGATCACGCGCGGCTGCTTGCAGGCGGGCCACCGGATCCGCCGTGCCATCCAGGATGGTGACGGCGGTGCGGGCACGGGCGTCAGCCTCTGCGACGTCGCTGCGCAGGACGGCGAGTGCCTCCTCGGATACCGGTCTCGAGCGCGCCGCCGCCAGATCCGCATCGAGCACGCGCAGGCGCTCGATCTGATCAGCTGCTTGCTCGAGCGCAGCCTCAAGGGCTGCCAAGTCGCTGCGGTATTGCTCGCGCGCGCTGGCGGTCCACAGGCTCTGAGGATATCGTTCCGATAGCGCTGCGAGTGACTGCGGACGCCCGTCCAAGGCACCGGTATCGAGTAGCACAGCGAGAAGCACGGCGCTCAAATGGGAGAGTCGGTCCTTGGCTGCAGCAAATGCGCGGGCCGCGTTGCTCACCGCGTAGCGCTGCGAGCTGCGCTCGGCAACGCGCGCTGCAGCTTCGCTGGTCTTTTGCTCGATGTCGGCAAGCGATTGCGTCAACCTCGCTTCGAGCGCGGCTCCTTCGTCCACAGCGTATTCCAAGCTGGAGCGCGTGCTCCACCGCACTTCAACGCGCTGTGCGGCACGCGTGCGCGCATCCAATGCGTGACTCTGGCGACGCTGGATGGCAGTGAGCGCTTCGAGCAGGTCGTCGAAATTCGCTTGTTCTTGGGATTGGCGCAGCTCATTCGACGCCAGGAGCGCAACGGCAGCCCTGGCTTCAGAGCGTGCCGAAATCGTGCGTGCCGGCCCATCCGTCTCTTCGCCCGCGAGAGCTTTTTCCAGCGCATCGGCTTCGGCGGATTGCCGCGCGATCAGCTGAGTCAGTGAACGAAGCCGGGTGGAGAGCTCGGTTGCATATTTCTCGCACTGGCGCTCGGCATCGAGCAGGTGGCGAATGCCTAGCAAATCGGCAAAGACTTGGGTTCGTCGCTCGATCGTCTCGTCATCGGTATCGACTAGAGCGGCGAGCGACTCTGCACCCAGAAACCGCGTCCCCTTGAGCCAGCGTTGGCGCAGATTGATTGCCGTCAGATGGTGCGCCTCGTTTGCCGCAGCGGCAGGCGCAAGAAGCGCCAGCAGCTCATGTGGGCGGTAATCGGTCGCGCTCGCAACATCGTTTCCGAAGACCGCGGGGGACTGCGCGCCATCCGCAAAGCGAGCGACGAAACGCCGTTGGCCGTCGATATGGAGGTCGGCGGCCGTCACGGGGAAATCGGTCTCCTCAGTGAATTTGGAGCGGAGCACCCTTGCGTCAAAGGACTTGCCTTCCTTCAGGCGCTCGACCTGGCCGGTGAGCAGCCATTCGGTAGCCTCGCACATCGTGGTCTTGCCGGTGCCGTTTGGCGCGAACACCAGCGTCAGCGGTGCGCTGAAGTCGAACTTGACCGAATCGTTGATCCCCCGAAAATGGGCGACGCTCAGAGAAGAAAGCCGAATTCCGCTCATCAGGCCGCTTCCTCGTGGCGCAGGATCGCTTCAGCGACACCGATGGAAACAAGTTCGTTCCATAGCGCCTCGGCCTCAATGTCGAGGCCAGGCCATTGCAGTTCCGGACCAGGCGCGGCTACCGCGTCGGGCAGCCCCAGGACCGTGACGTCAGCCACACGTCGCCATCCGACTGGGTCACCGTCGGCATCATCGGCCGAGGATGGCCAGATCAAATGCTTGCGACAGACCTGCACCGAAAGCTCAATACGGCGAATTTCCTCCCGTGCCTCGGCGTCGGGGGCTTGCGGAAGCGCGAGCACGAGATAGCCATCGATCGGACGGCCCCGTGTGTGGCGTTCGCCTTGGACGAGAACTTCATCGAACCAGGCTTGGCCAGCCGCCGCCGCCTGCTCGACCGACGCCGGGTCGCTTGCCCCGCACGGCCAGAGAAGAACGCGCGCATAGGAGGAGGACCAAAGCGTCGAACCGTTGGGCGGCCGGATAGGTGTTTCCGATTGCGGAAGATCGTTAATGCTCACGAGTCCAACCTTGGCGCAAAGTTCTTCAAGCTGCCCACGGGCGCCCGCGAGGTCCGCGGGTTCAGTTCCTTCCGTCATCCACTCCCCTCCTGAAAGAACGCGCCGATTCGGTCGAGCAGCGCAGTCACGCGCGCATCATCGTCGGCGGCATCATAGTCGGCGAAGACTGCCGCGACATGCGAGAGACCAAGACCCGCTACCCGCCGCAGTACTTTGGTAGTAGTGATATCACCAGCGACAGGTGCAAGCGATCCGCCGGCGGAGAGGTCGGTGCCGACCGCAGGTGCAGCGCTGATGTCGTCCCGCCGATCCTCTTCGATTTCCCCATCGGCAATGTCACCCATGCGTGTGGATCCGAATACCACGAGGTACGGATGTACGCCACCGTTAAGTCTCCATTCGGCAAGATGGCGCTTCAGCGCTCGCGGTGATTCGCTGGGCGAGCGCCACACAAGGATGTGACGGTCCTGCGTATCGATCCGCAGTTGGCCAGTCATACCCGGAACAGTCTGCCACCTGATCCCCTCAATCGACTTTAGCGTCGCAAGTGCATGGAGCCCGGTCTTAAGCGCACTACCCACCTCCGCATCATGGAGTGCATCGGGGTCAACCGGTTCGGCGGCGCGGGTTCCTTTCAGTGTCGAGTTGAGTAAGGACGCCGGGCCGTGCGGATCGGAGCGCCGCAATTGTTCGCCGATTTCGATGATGCCTCTAGCGAGCCTTGGCGCGCAGCCGGGATCGGGCGGATGCCGGCGGAGGAATCGTGCAATCTCACAAGCAGCCGCGCTTGGCGCAATCACGACGGGCGCCGCGATTCCCTCGTCGTGGATCGGGCACGCCATGTTGCCCCGCCAGACAAAGTTACCATTGACCGGGTTGTACGGCGCCCAAGAGACAAGACCCGCAGTAGCCGATGGGTGCGTTTGGCGCACGACTGCGCCAACAACGCCTTGGGCGTTGAGTGCGCGAGTCGCAGGCAAACTCGCTTGGCCATGAGTCATCGTGCCATAAGGTGCAAATACGCCGGTCAGACTGCGCCACTTGTCATGGGTCTCATTCGCCACCGGTTCATCATGCGCGACATTGCAGAGCGCAACGGCGCCCGATCGCCCGGCAAGCACGACGTTGAGGAGTGAATCGATCGCGACCGCCCAGTTCTGATTGAAACCGGTTTGGAGCAATGACCCCACGACGAGCGTCGGCCGGTCGTCAGGAAGAGTCGCCAGCATGCGTTGTATCCTTGCTTGTGGCGACGCGGAGTTCTGCGCGGCCGGTTGCACGAGATCAGCGCAAATCAGCGGCAAGATGTCGAGATCGGTGAACCGCAGATGTAGGAATGTCTCGCCGGTCTGCAGGTCGGGAATGGCCACAGCCTCGAACGCCTGCTGAAGGACATTCTTGAGGTACGCGATACAGTGGGTAATGCCATTGGGCTCGTGAACCCAGCACCATCCGCCGTTGACCCGCATCGCGACGCTGAGGGGGTGATCAACCTGCAACCAAGCCAGATGGCGATGCGTGCCTCCTTCTGCTCCACCTGTCTGCCAATCCAGCACAGTCTGGCCCACGGTTGCCCCGAACCCAGCGATCAATACGAGCGGACGATTAGTCGCTCGTACAATCTTATCGACCGCAGTCCAGTCACCTGAGCCCAAGGAATATTCCGGTGCGACGACGAGAACGGGACCGCCTCCGGGCATCAACTGCTGCAACGCGGGCTGCGGGTGGTTCGGTCCTCCGATGAGCAGGTCGCGCAGAACGCTCACCGCGATTGGCCGGGAAGCATCATGTAACGCCTGGTCAATCGTCGCCGAAAACTGGAGAAGGCAGATATTGAGCCCACCTCCTGTGCGAAGCGCATAGTCCACATCGATCCGGGTATGATCTCCTGCGAACTGAAAATGCAGATTGGGCACGTTGTAGTAGGGGCAGCCGGCAACGGTTGAACTGTCGCTCGTTAGAATACCTTCTTCCCGTCGTCATGTGTTATCGCCACCTTGACCCTGGGGATCTAGCAGTCGTGGCTGCCTCGGCGTACCTTTAGCCCCTTCCTCCCCATACCGCTCTAGGAAAGAGGGGATCGGAGCTCGTCCGGCACGGCCGATTTGTCTGGATTCAGTTCGCAAAGGGCTGCTTCGGGTCGATATGGTGAGTTCGCAAGATTGCGGACCCACCGTTCGACCGCGCAAAGTACCCTACGGCAGTTGTAGGCTGCGTTGCCGCCGCTCATCTGGCGCACGCTGGCCGGCAACTGAGGCCGACTTGCCGGCGTGCGGCCTCAAGGCGTGACCGGCAGTAGTCGGAGTGGAGTTGCCGTTCCATCGACCGTTTCGTCCAAGGGGCCACAGGCCGGTGATGGCCGCGGGCTGCGACTCCGTGCTTCGGACTTTCGCAGGGGCGCGCCTTCAGTCCACCGTCACCTCGAAATAGAGGTCGGTGGAGCGGGCGCCGCGGGCGCTGGCCTGCGCGGAAGGCAGCGCGTCGCTGCGTAGAACGTATCCGGCTGCGCCGGTGGTCTGTTCGAGGGCGGCGACCAGGGTGTTCAGCGGGATGTCACCCCAACGCTTCTTCACCGCCATGTTGTGGTCCACCGGGATCAGGGCGACCCGCAGCCCACTCATGGATTCGAGGCCGCCCTTGCGAAGGGTTGCGTTGTAGCTGCCATGATGACCGACCTTGTAGAGGACGGTGCGTTTAAGGAGATCGTCGACCACGACCCGCGTGCCGCCGACCGTCCACTCGTGGGTGCGCCAGGATTCCCAGTTCCCGACCTGGGCGTCGGCCGCAAAGAGGAGCACGCCGGCCGCGCCCAGATCGACCGCCAGCACGAGACTGGTGTTATTGACTAGGTTGTCCAGCATCAGCGCGAGCTGGGTCGCGCTATCCATCCAGGCGAGGTCGATACTGCGCCAGGCTTCGCCCGCGCCCTCGTCGACCCAGTAGCGGGCTTGGAAAAAGGGCATGCTGCGAGCGACCACGTCCGGAATCCGATAGGGGCCGCCGAAGGGCTGGTCCTCGTCGCTGCCGCCGAGCGCCGCGGCGGCAGCGGCGACGCTGGCGGCGAATGCCTCGGCCGCGAGATGGTAGGTTTCGTCCCGGTCCGTCTTGGCGGGCAGCATCTTCTTCAGGAAAGCCTCGTCGCGGGGCGGGCCCAGCACGTAAATGCGCGCGCCGAAATCGGACAGTTCGAACGGCTCGTCCTTCGGGTCGCAATAGCGAAGCGTGGCGCCGCCCTTGGCCCGCAGCGCGTCCATAGCGCCGTCCGTGGTGGCAGCGCCGGCGGCGCCGAAGAATTCGAGGACCGTCGCCAGCAGCGTTGGCTCGGCGCTGGCGGCCAGATGCATCCTCGCCGCCGCCGGTTGCAGCATCGCCAGCGCATCCGCCTGTTGCTTGCGCAGCGGCGCGGCGTCGGGGTCGCGGGGGTTCTCAGTCCATCCCAGCCAGACCTGGCCGACCTTCAGCCGGGCAAAATCATCGGCCGCCTGCACGAAGCCGGACACGTGATCCCAGTGTCGGTGAGTGGCCACCAGGACATCCACGGTCCCGCCGGATTCCTGGATCACGTCCCTCATGACGGCGCTCATCTTCGCTTGGGCGTTCGTTGTGCCGAGGATCACGCCGCAGTCGATGAGCATCCGGAACTTCCGCCCGGTCGCGCTGGTGAGCGTGAGCAGGTGGCAGTCGCCCAGGCCGTGCCGGTAGGTACGTACCGTGGCAGCCGGACGCGGCGCGTTCGTTGCCACCGGCGTTACCACCGTTGCGCCGGGTCCTTTCCTGGATCTCGAGCGCGTCTTCGTCGTGCCCTTGTCGCTTGCGTTGCCTACCATGGCGATTTCCTCAGCGGCGGTGAAGGAAGGCGAAGGGCTCGCGCGCCTGCGCCGCCAGTCCGGTGTAGTTGTTGCCGGCCGCGTCCATCTGCGCCTGCCAGGCGGCCTGACTGCGCGTGACGCGGGCCACTTGGTCGAAGCGCTTGCGGACCATATAGACCGCCGACTGGGTATTGAGGTCGAAAAGTAGGGTCGCGCCGCCGCGGAATTTCATGCGGCTGCCGTCGCAGGCAGTCAGGGACTGGGTCAGTTCAACGACCAGTTGCGACAGCAGGCGCCCATCCGGACCGACCCGCTGCAGTGGCCGCACGGAATGGACCTCGATGGCGTGCAGGTCGCATTCAATGCTTTCGCCGGCCGCGTTACGCAGCCGGTAACCTTTGGCGGCCCGGCGCTGCAGGCCGAGCATCTCGAACTCCTCGTCGCTGACACTGTCCTGCAGCCAGCGGTGAACCTGCCGCGCATTGACCAACGAACTGAGCCACGCGCGGCGCCGATGGGTGCTGCGGTCCCACTTCAGGCGCAACCTGTGCAGCAGGCCACCGAGCCGGCTGAAGGCAAGGGGTGGTGGCTCCCACAGCACGGTTTCGACGGACAGGCTGCGCACCGCTTCGGGGAAGATGCCGCGCTGGGCAAACGCCGACACGAAGGCCACGCGGTAGCCCCACGGGTCCGACGGCACGAGGTCGTGGTCGGCGGTGACGAGGGCGCGCAGGAAGTCGCCGAAGGTGATGTCCACCGGCGGGCAGTAGTCGAGCGCGCGGATACAGATCGTCAGCACGTGGCCGGCGACCTTGGCGGCCACGTCGGTGAGGGCGTCGGTGAGTTCGCTGGACAGGACACCTGGGGGCAGCACTTCGGAGCCGCCGGTGGCCAGACTGATCGGCCGCAGCGCACGGCGCGCGTAGACCTGCGAAAAGGCGTCGAAGACCGCAGCGACGAGCACCGCGCCGCGGGCGTGGGGCTCGTTCGATGCCTGGTAGTCGCCGATCGTTGGCCGCGCCGGCGTCCAGGTCTTGCCACCGGCCCCGTCGTCGGTGAACTGTCCGATGGCATTGCGCAGCCCGCCGTGCAGCCCCCGCGCCCTGCCGAATTCGACGGCCAACTGAGCGAGCAGGCTGTTCTGCCCGGACAGGTCGCCGCGCACCTTGCGCAGCTGGTCGCGCAAGGATTCGTGCAGGGTGAAGTGCTGGAACAGCGCGACAATGTCGGCGAAGGCTTCGTGAAAGGCAAGAACGTCGGGGTTCGTCGGCTCGCGGAAGCGCGGGTGGAGACCGTCGAGGAGCGCGTGGGTCGTCTCGTGGGCGACGATGTCATGGGAAAGCGCGGTGAATACCGTCTGGCTCGGCGCGCCGGCGACGTCGAAACGGCACGAGAAATAGCCGAGCAACAAGGCCTTGCGATCCGGGCTGTAGTAGGCGTTTTGCTCGCGCAGCGCGTGAGGATAGATGCGCAGCCGCTGCACGAAGCGTTGCCCGGGCCGGGTCTGCGGGCGATTCTGCGCACCGCTCGTTGGTGGATCGCCGGCGCGCGCCTGCAGCGGCACCTGCACGACGCGCGGAGACCACAGGGCGGTGCGGCCCAGCGCCCGCTCGAAGTGTTCGATGGTCTTCATGGCCACCGCGTAGGCCATTTGCTGGTGGAACTGGGGGTTGGCCTCGGCGGGGCGCAGGCCGTCGGACGCCAGGAGGCGCGGGTCGTTGAGGTCCACCGGCGCATAGCAGCAGCCGCTCGCCGGGTCCACGTCCACCACTTCGACGTATTCGCCGACCGGCCCCGGCGCCAGGTTGTGCTCCCAGCGGATAGTGGAAATGGTCTCGTTGAGTCCGATTGTCTCCAGTTCCCGGCCGAGCGACGGGTCGTAAGCATAGATTCGCAAGCGGCGCGCAGTGGGTTCGGGCGGGCGCGGTGCGACGGCGTGCCTCAACTGCAGGGCCTCGACGCTAGGCGAAGTGGCGGCCGGCCCAATCGGGGGCGCGTCAACGGCCCGCAGGGCGCGGCGCAGTGCTTGCGAGGCCCGGGGATGTTCGGCAAGTGCCTTCGCCAGCGCGCTCCGCGTGCTGGCATCGAGGGAGGCCGGATCGACGCCGGCATCGGGCAGAATTGCCTCGATCGCCGCGGATTGGGAAAGCTGCAGCGCCTCCAGTTCGAGCATCGCCTGCTGCGCGGTGCCAGCGTCAACGCCGAGGCCGGTAAGCACCTTGAGGAATCCGAAGCAGGCCGAATCGGGGGCTTCCTTGGCGAGTTGTGTCTCTTCCGCCGGGGCCACCGCCATAGCAGCGGCGACGCGCAATTCGCCGTTGCCCAGTTTGTGGCCGTCGCCGCGGGCAGCGCTGGAAAATAGGGCCCGACGCGCCGCCTCGACGCACATCCAGGGCTGGGAGTAGGCATCGCAGGCGGCCTTGTTTTTCTGCAGCCACATGGCTGCAGCGGCGGCGATCTGGGGCGTTGCTGCGGACGTACCCGCACCATCGAAATCGACCACGTCGGAGCAGCCGAACTTGGCCCACGGCACGTTCGGCGTGCTGGCAGCGAGGGCTGTGCGCATCTTGCTGTCGGGGCCGTAGTTCCCGGCCATCTTTCTCAGTGGCAGATCGGCGTAAGGCGAGTGGTCAGCCATCACGCCGCAGGCAGCAATGACGCGGTTGAAGCGCGCCGGATAGACAAGATGGCGGGTGGGCAGATTGCCGAAGTTGTTGCCAGCCGCGGTGACGACGACGACCCCCGCCTCGTAAAGCGCGTTTACCGCGTCCGCCCAGGCCCGGCTAGCGAGGCCACCCATGCTCATCGAAATCACCGCCACGGCGCTCTCTGGCCCCTTTCCCGCGGTCAGGCCGTGTACATAGTCGAAGGCCTGGGCGATGGCGCTGTTGTAGAAGAGCTCGACCCGGTTGGCGACACGGATAGGCACCACCTTCACGAAGGGTGCGGCGCCGAGCCGTGGTAGGCCCGCTGCTGGCGCGCCGGCGAGGATGCTCAGGGTGCCGGTGCCGTGGCCAAGGTTATTGAAGAAGCCGGAGGAGTCGTCGGCGGCATCGTTCGGGCGGTCATCGTCGACGAAGTTGCGCTGCAGGGTCCGCTCGAGGCGCCGGGGCAGGCTATGGTGATCAGGGTCGTAGCCGGTATCGAGGTGGGCCACCCGCACCAGCTTGCCGTCGTCGGCAGGCAACGGCAGATCGGCCAGCGCACGGGCGAACTGACCGTGGGCGTCGTCCTGGTACCAGAAGTTGTCCAGCGCCCCGGGAAAGCCATCGGGGCCGGTCTTCTGGTCGTCCGCCGCGCACGAGGCGACGAGCGCCTGTTCGCGGTCGTTCGGTGGGGCGGTTATCCATGCCTGCTGTAAATCCGGCTCGGCGAACTCCGGCCGGACCCCGCCGGCCAAACCGAGGCCCTGGGTGACCATCGAGTGACAGACGTCCCACGCATTGCCCATGTCCAGCGCCACCGGCGCCTCGACAATGTGCCAGATCGACGGCGCCGCGACGCTGGCTGTGCGGGGCTCGGTGATACTGCCGAAAAGGGGGCGGGCACGCAGCACCGCAGCCTGCCCGGCAAGGGACAGGGACGTGTTCGGCGCCACGACCGGCATCTTGACGAGGAATCTTTGAACTTGGGCCATCACCCGCCTCTCCACGGTCGATGCGCCGGGCCGCGCGTCTCGCCAACCCCATGCGCGCGCAACCCGGGCGATTTCAAGAGTTCTTCCGTTAAAGTCCCGCCATCGCCGGGCCGGCGGACGGGGCAGGTGCCGCCACGAAACCAGGCGCTCTTGCTGGCCGTAGCGGACGAACTCGCGCCGCTGCGGGTCCGACGACGGAATCGCGAACTGCGGGGCGGTGCGTCCGCCGCGGCAGGCGCGCTTTGCGAGACCACGGCGAACCACCGTGTTGTGAAGTGGCGCCGCTCCAGCCGGCGCATCGCCCGCGGGCAGGGCATCGGGGAAACCCGCTGTCTCCCCGCGGGAGCGCAGCGCGTCGCCACGGATTCTGCATTGAGATCAAAGAGTGCTGCGCCGTGCTCCTGATCTGCACCAGGCGCCATGACCTTCTTGATTGCGCTTGTCGCGTCTGTCATGCACCGTCCTCGGAGCGTTGGTCACTCTTGCAACTGCTGCTGGTATTTCGCGGGCAGAAAGCGTTGATCAGGCTGTCAACTCGCCAATCAGCGCCAGATCGGCAATACCGTTGGCCGGCCGCCCGTTCTGCGCCCGCCAAGTCTTCACCAGATTCAAGGTCGTCTGCCCGAATATGCCGTCGACCTGAATATCCACGCCGCGGTCAGACAGCCCGAGTTGCAGCAGCCGGACGTCGAACCCGCGCGCCAGCGGGGCCGACAGCGTCAGCGGCCGTGATCCCGGTTGCGGGCCGTCGTAGCAGCCGGGGGGCATTGCGGCCAGCGTCAGCGGTGAAATCTCCTTGCCGCGAACCACAAACGGCAGCTCCAAGCCCCAGAAGCCCTGGTCGGCGGCTGCGTACATTTACACAATCTCGGGCTAGACAAGGGCCCCTTCATGACAAAGCATTCGTTCAGCATAGCCTGTGGTCGACAGCATTCAAGTGATCGCGGGCCATTTCATGCAGCAGGCGCAATGTGCTCGGCCCGGGCCGATTGCGGCATGCCCAGGTAGGTGAAGCAGTTGAGGATGGCGGGCGTCTCTCAAGAAAACGTTTTACAAGTTATTGTTTTCTTTGCTAACGCCTTCCACCGCTTGCGGGGGACGGGATGCTCAGAAGACGGATCGCAAAGTACGCTAAGCGTGCGCTGAGGCTGGCACCGTAAGCGTCCGCCCAATGCCGTCTTTCCTTCGGCGTAGCCGTCGCTGACGATCACCCCCTCTGAGGGGGCACCCAACGTTGTGCCCACGATTGCATTCATGGACACAAATTTGGATCAACGCCCGCAGCGCGGCCCGCGCGGGCCGTACCGCCGCCACACGATCGAGTTCAAGCGTACCGTCGTCGAGCAGTCGCTGCAGCCGGGCGCCTCTGTGTCGCGGCTCGCGCGCCAGCACGACATCAACGCCAACCAGATTTTCACGTGGCGCAAGGCCTACCACGAAGGTCGTTTGGGTACGGCTGCGTTCGTGCCGATCGTTCTCACCGACACCGATGGTTTGGAGGCAACGGAGAGGCTCGATCCCCCGGCGGTCGCGTTCGGTCGGCTGACGATCGAGCGCAAGGGCGCGCGGCTGACCGTCGAGGGACGTCCCGACGCCCAGGTGCTCGCGCAGGTGCTGGCGGTGCTGTTGCGATGATCGCCCCGCCTTCTGGGACGCGGATCTGGATCGCGGCCGGCATCACCGACATGCGGCGCGGCTTCGACGGGCTGGCGGCCCTCGTTCAGACCCAACTCCAGACCGATCCCTTCAGCGGCCAGATCTTCGTGTTCCGGGGCCGACGTGGAGACCGGATCAAGGTGCTGTGGTGGGACGGCGACGGCTTGTGCCTGTTCGCCAAGCGGCTCGAGCACGGCAAGTCCGTCTGGCCGCAGGTCACGCACGGGAGCGTGGCGCTGACACCAGCGCAGCTGTCGATGCTGCTCGAAGGCATCGACTGGCGGCGCCCGGTCAGAACGGCACCGAATCGGGCCGCATAGCGGTAGATGAACGTCTTTTAGCGGCATTTGGCCGCATGCTTCGGTATCATGCCGCCATGGCGAACGCCCCTGTTTCCACCCCTGACGAAGTCATTGCCCTGCGGGCGAAGGTGGCCCAGGTGTCGATCAAGCCGAAAGGCATCAGCAAGAAGAAGCGCACGATCTGGGTGCCCGAGTTCCGGCATTACACCGAGGTGCAGGGGCGGTTCACGGATCTGCTGCCGGTGAAGGAAGGCGACGTCGGGGCGGGCGGCACGCTGCACTGAGGCAGCCGGGGAGGGCGGGCGCATGTGCGGTCGTTACGCCCTCTACGATCCGGTCCCGCACCTGCGTGAGGCCTTCGACGTGCATGCCGTTCCAGCGATTCGATCCAGGTGGCGGCGGCCTGGTGCAGCGCGGGGGTGAGGAGGGGTAGGGGCATGGCGTCACCGATGACGAATGTGACGCAGCGCGCTGTGGGTGGCGGTAAAGGTACTTTCATTCATTGTGCCTGTCGCAGTTCGGAATCATGATGTTCCGGACCTACAGTGCCTGCATTTCGTATGACCTAATCCTGCCCGAGCGATGACCACCCGCTTCACCCTTTCTCCTGACGAAATCGAGATCACCGCGATCCGGGCCCAGGGTGCGGGCGGTCAGAACGTCAACAAGGTGTCGAACGCGGTGCATCTGCGATTCGACATCGTGGCATCGAGCCTGCCCGAGGACATCCGCGCGCGACTGCTGGCCCTGCACGACCATCGGATCAGCACGGACGGCGTGGTGATCATCAAGGCGCAGAAGTTTCGCAGCCTGGAGAAGAACCGCGCCGAGGCGCTGCGCCGGCTGGAAGAGCTGATCGAGGGTGTCGCGGCGCCCCCGAAAGCGCGTCGCGCGACCCGGCCAAGCCGCGCGTCGGTCACCCGCAGGCTGGAGGGAAAAGCGCGGCGGGCGTCGATCAAGGCCGCGCGCGGCAAGGTCAGCGACTGATCGGCTTGTCCCGTCGAGGGTCAGTGAGCGTCCCGCATCACTCGGCGTCCAGCAGGCGCGCGCATTCGTCCATCATCGAGCGCGCCAGCTCCGAGTCGTAGTTCGGATCGAGCGCTTCCATCATCTCGTGCGTGGTGTAGAGGCCGGCTTCCCGTGACAGCGAGCCGGCGATCTGGCGCGCCAGGCCGTCGCTGAGCGCGGAGAGCTGGCGACGCTCCGCCAGTGGTAGTGCGCGCTCGCTGCGCCCGAGCCAGTCGGCGATGAAACTCGCGCCCTGGGCCTCGGTGAGCCACTGGCCATGCTCGTAGTGGATCGACAGGCGCTCGGCAGTGAGCGCGAAGATCAGCGCGGCGCGCGTTCCCCGGCTGTCGGCGGGCGGTGTCGGGCGGGGGTGTGGGGACATCGTGCAACGGCCAGGTTAGGTCAGGAGACGGCCGGATGCTATCAGCCCTCTGCTGATTTTAAAGGACAGTTGTGCTGTTCAAATAAAAGTGGCTCAATAGGCGCCATGAACACCGACGCTTCTCCAAGCTATCCGTTGGCCGAGCTGGCCGTGCTCGCGGACCTGCCGCCCCGCACGGTGCGTTACTACGTGCAGATCGGCCTGGTCGACCGCCCCGAGGGCGAGACCCGGGCGGCCCGCTACGGCGCGCGGCATCTCGAGCAACTGCTGCAGATCCGCAAATGGACCGCTGCCGGCGTCTCCCTTGAGCGCATCCGCGAGTTGCTCCACGGTGCGCCGCCGCCGGTACCCCCTCGCGAACGCGCCATCGGCAGCGTGTCGGTGTGCAGCCATCTGACCGTAGCGGACGGCATCGAGGTGGTGATCGATCCGCAGCGGGCGGGGCTCAGTCCCGAGGCGGTGCGGCAGTTCATCCAGGGCGTGATGACGGCCTTCAAGGCGGCGCAGGGCGAAGAACACGGTGCCTCGCAGGAGGATCCGGCGAACACGAACAAGAACGAACGACAGGCGAGAGAATCATGATGAAGCAGCAATCGGCACGGCTCGAGACGCGTGCGGGTGAGGCACTGACGCTCAAGGGCGTGCGCTTTGAAGGAAGCTTGCGCGGCACGCTTTTCGATGCGAGCCTCGAGCAGCGCTTTGCGAACCCCTTCGACCGCCATGTCGAGCTCGTCTACACCTTCCCACTGCCTTGGGCGGCCGTGCTGCTCGGGGTCGAGGTCCAGATCGGCGATCGCCACCTGTCCGGCGCGGTGGTCGAGAAGAAGCAGGCCGAGCAGGGCTATGAGGACGCGCTCGCCGAAGGCAACACTGCCATCCTGCTCGAGCAGAATTCTGATTCCAGCTACACGCTGAACCTCGGCAACCTCGCACCCGGAGAGACCTGCGTGGTGCGGGTTCGTTATGCCCAGGTACTCCAGTTCGAGCAGCATGGCCTGCGCCTGGTGGTGCCCACGGTGATCGCCCCGCGTTATGGCGATCCGGTGGGCGATGCCGGCTTGAGGCCGCACCAGGTGGTCGAGCATGACCTGATGGTTGTGTATCCGTTCGAACTCACCCTGCGCGTCGAGGGCGCCCTCGCACGCGCCCGCATCGGCTCGCCGAGCCATCCGCTGTCGATGCGCCTCGAAGGCGAGGGCGGCGCGACGGCAATGGTGGTGTCGCTTGCGCGCGGTGGCTGTCTCGATCGCGACTTCATCCTCGTACTGGATGAGGTTGCACAGGATTCGCTCGCCCTGTGCGCGCAGGACACGCAGCACCCGGGTGGGGTCAGCGTGCTGGCGAGCTTCAGCCCGCGCGTGCCGGCGTCGGCTCATCCGCTCGCGGTGAAGATCCTCGTGGATTGCTCCGGCTCGATGCAGGGCGACAGCATTGCCGGCGCGCGTCGCGCGCTGCAGGCCATCGTCGCCGGTCTGCGCGAGGGTGAGCGGTTCTCGCTGTCACGCTTCGGCGATACCGTCGAGCACCGCTCGCGCGCCCTGTGGCGCACGAGCCCCGCCACCCGGTTGGCCGGGCAGCGGTGGGCGGCACAGTTGCAAGCCGACCTGGGCGGCACCGAGATGGAAAAGGCGCTGGATTCCACGCTGGCCCTCGCGGGCGAGGTAGCGGCAAACCTTGGTGCTGAGGAGGGGGCTGCGCCGGTCGATCTGCTGCTCATCACCGATGGCCAGATCCACGCCATCGAGCGCACGGTGGAGAAGGCGCGCGCGCTGGGCCACCGGGTCTTCGTGGTCGGTATCGGCAGCGCACCGGCCGAGGGCGTGCTGCGCCGCCTGGCCGAGGAGACCGGCGGGGCGTGCGATTTCGTCGCACCGGGAGAGGCCGTGGAACCGGCTGTCCTGCGCATGTTTGCGCGCCTGCGCTCGCAGCGCATGGCGTCGCTGGAGCTTGCGTGGCCGGCCGGTGCGAAGCCTGTGTGGATGAGCGCGCTACCCGGCTCGGTGTTCGACGGCGACGCGGTGACGGTGTGGGCACGCTTCGCGCAAGCACCGGAGGGCACGGTGAGACTGGTGGGCAGGCGGGCGCACAGTCCAGCGAGCGAGCGGCTGGGTGAGACCGCCTTGACGGTTTCTCGGAACGACGTTGTGCTCAACCGTATGGCGGTGGCGGCGCAGGTCGAGGACCTGCTTGAAACCGAGGGGATGGCGTCGCCTCAGGCACTCGAACTTGCAGTCGGCCAGCAACTGATTACACCGCTCACCAACTTCCTGCTCGTCGAGGCGCGTGCCGAAGCCGACAAGCCAGCGGACATGCCCGACCTCGTGAAGGTACCCGCGATGCTGCCCGCCGGCTTTGGCGGGCTCGGCAGTCTCGATTTCTGCATCGAGCCCAACATGGCGCCGCTCACCTTGAAGGAGGCGTCGGAGCACATTGGCTCACCAGTTGCGGTAAGCGGTGCGTGTTTTGACTTCGATAACACCTTCGCTGCGCCCGTGGTGCTTCGTTCGCGTCGACGTGCGGATCGCGGCGATTCGCCCAACAAGGCTGGGACCTATGACATCCCGGCTTTCCTGCGCCGAGGCTCCAACCAGGATGCCTGGCAGCCACCCCGGGACGATCCGCGTTACTGGTGTGCGGAGCCGCACTACACTGGTCTGACCCCGCTGGGCCTGACACAGTGGCTGCGCAGTCACCCGCAGGCCGAATGGCCGCAAGGTTATGCCGAGTTGCGCCGAATCGGTGTCGGTGCGGCGGTGCTTGACTGGCTGGAGTTCGTCCTGGCTGAAGGGGAGGGCGAGGCCCTGGTGGTCGCCTGCTTCGTCCAGGAGATGGCGCAACGTGATCTTCACGAAGCGCTGCTGTCGGACACCGGCACGCTTGGCCGAGTCAAGGCCTTGGTGCAACGTGTGGCACCGGGTGCTGCGCCGAAGCTCATGCAGGATGATCCTGCGGCTGCGTCGATCGTTGCTCGCTTGCAGGTGTTTGCAAGCACGCTCCGGGCAGAGCAATGGCCCGACTGCGTGTTTGACCTTCGGGACGAGGCGACGGCGCTTGGTTGCCGGCGGCGCTGGAGGTCGCCTTGAGGCGCTACTTGGCAGCGGTGGCCGACACCGCATGGAGCGTGCCTACGGTCAGAGGTGGTAAAAGTCGAGTACCGCGTTGATCGTGTCGTTGAGCAGCACGACGTGCTTGCGCGCGATCTTCCAGCTCTCACCTACGGGCTTGAGGTGGTAGGTCGCGTAGCCGAAAAATAGTCCTGCCACGGCGAAGCGATAATGATGCGTCGCCCAGTTGACCTTGACCTCGAGCTCACCATTCGAGCCTCCTGGCAACTCGGCGATACGCACGTTGCTGATCTGGTGCAAGGTGCGCGGCATCGGTGTGGAGGCCGCGGACTTCCCGGTGCGGATGCGGTAAACACGATCCTCGAGCCCCGAGCGGTTCGCGTAGTAGATCAGCGACATGCTGCGCTTGGGATCGGCGGTGTACGTGTGCTCCGACTCCCATTGCGGCACGTGAAACTCGCTCTCCTCGTCGAACATCTCGAGGTATTCGTCCCAGGCCTGGTTGTCGCACAGCTCTGCGTTGCGATAGAGGAACTGCTCGACGGCATGTTGAAGGTTGGGGTTCATCTGCTTACTCCTTGTTCGCCATCTGCAGTTTGTTGTTGATGCCCTTCAGCAGGAACTTCTGCCAGGCGCCATGCTGGTTCACATACAAGCCTTCCTGGGTGAATTCGGTGCCGGTCAACACCGGCCGTATTCCGACCGCCTTGCTGTTGGCGGACTCTCCTTCGATCCACTTGTCGTGACCGCGAGAAATGTCGCTCCAGCGCTCGAGTCGGGCTTCGAACCCCCGCTGCGCCTCCCGGAATTCCACCAGATCGTCCGGCGTCCCCATGCCCGACACGTTGAAGAAGTCCTCGAACTGGCGGATGCGGCTTTCGCGATCCTTGTCCGACTCACCCTTGACGCCGATGCAGTAGCTGTGGATCTCGGTCTTGTTCCAGGCGACCGGCCGGATCACGCGCAGTTGCGAGCTGATCTGGTCCATGAAGAACAGGCTCGGGTAGATGTTGAGGTTGCGCAGGCGATGCATCATCCACTCCGCCTTGGCCTGGCCGTACTCCTCGACCAGTCGCGGCATGATCGTCGCGTAGCCGGGACGCACACTCGGATTCGGCATATCGCTGAACAACAGGCTGTGGCCATTGCGGAACGAGAAGAAACCGTCATCCGTCTCGGCGTCGCCGGCGCCGAGCTTGCTGTAGTCGAGCGTTCCCTCGACCTTCCCGCCCTTCTCCGCATTCACCTCGTGCCGGTGCTTGACCGTGGCTACGTAGTTGAAGTGCACGGTGCTGACGTGATAGCCGTCCAGGCCGTTCTCGCACTGCAGCTTCCAGTTGCCGTCGAAGGTGTATTGCGAACGGCCGGGCAGCACTTCGAGTTCGCCCGTGGGCGACTGCGCGACCATCATGTCGAAGAAGACCTTCGCGTCCCCCAGGAAGTCTTCGAGACTATCGGTTCCGTCCACATCCAGGCTGATGAAGACGAAGCCCTTGTAGCTTTCGATGCGCGCCTTCTTCAGGCTGTGCTTATCCAGATCGAAATCGGCGGCGTACTCGGATGGCGCCTTCACCTTCACCAGACGGCCGTCGGTCTTGTACGTCCACGCATGGAACGGACAGGCAAAGGCCGTCGCCTTGCCCTTGCAGACGCGCGTCAGCGTCGCGCCGCGGTGCTGACACGCGTTGACCAGCGCATTGAGCTTGCCACCGGCGTCACGGGTGATGATCATCGGCTGTCGGCCAGCGCGCATCGTCACGAAATCGTTCGGATTGGGGATTTCGCTCTCATGGCAAGCGTAGATCCAGTTCTTCTCGAAGATCATCTCCATCTCGAGGTCGAACAGTTCGGGCTCGGTGAACATGTCGCGTGCGATGCGATAAACCCCATCCGCCGGGCGGAAATCTAAGCAGCCTTTGACGAAATCACGCCACTCGGCGTAGGTGCGCTGGGTGTTCATGTTGCTCCCTCGTGTTGGGGTTGATATCGGAGAAATATGCGCCGCTGGCTATTTACTGGCAGTTGCCGAAGCCGCGTCTTCGGCATTAAAGGTCAACGCCTATCGAGCTAAATAGTCACTCGAACAAAAGGCAGTCGGGCGGGCAGTCGTTCACCGTCGCGGCGTACAAGCGGCGCACCGAATCAGCACGGTTGATGAGTACGCCGCGTTGGTTGATGTGTCCCTTGTCGGTGATCTCTCCCGCGTCGATGCAGGGCGGGCGGTCAAGGATCAGGGCGCGCGCGATGCGTGTGCTGCTGGCGCGGTAGGCGTCGTTGTGCGAGCGCAGCGCGTCGGCAAGGGTCTGCTTGACCAGTGGATGCGTGGCGAGTTCGGTGGCGGTGAGTCCTTCCAGACCGGGCAGGCGCTTGCGTAGCTGGTCGACATTGGGGAACAGCAGTGCGCCGAGTTCATCGGCGTCGTGGCCTGTGCACACAAGGTCGGTGAGCCACGGGTGGGTGTGGGCGAGCACATGGCCGCGCACATGGGCCACCGACACCCAGGTGCCGGTCGTCAGCTTGAAGTTCTCGGCGATGCGCCCGGCGTACTGCAGGCCGTGACGCGGCTCGTCGGGGGTGATGAAGGTGACGGCATCGCCAGTCTTCAGGTAACCCTCCTCGTCGAAGGCGTCGCGGTTGGCTTGGTCGTCGCCGAAGTAGCCGGTGGTGATGTTCTGGCCGCGGAAGCGGATTTCCATGCGGTTGCCGACCGGCACCAACTTGGCTTCGACGCCGGGCGCGGGCAGGCCGATGGTGCCGATGACCTGTGGTGGCCACCAGGTCAGCGTCGCCGGGGTGGTGGTTTCGGTGGAGCCGAGCGAGGACAGCACCGGGATGCGGCGGCCGGTGGCGCGGGCGCTGAATTCCTCGAGCTTGAGCCAGGTGTTGGGCGGCAGCGAGGCGCCGCCATAGACGATGACGTCGAGGTTGGGAAAGATCGCGTCGGCGATGCTCGGATCCTCTTCCATGCGCGCGACCAGCATCTCCAGGCCGCGTGGCACATTGACCATGATGCTGGGCTGGAAGCGGCACAGGTTGGCGATCGTGCGGTCGACCAGTTCGGGTACCGGTTTGCCGTCGTCGATGTACAGCGTGCCGCCGTGCCGCAGCACCATGTTGAACGAGCCGTTGGCGCCGGCGGTGTGGTTCCACGGCAGCCAGTCGACCAGCACCAGCGGGCGCTTGCCGAGGAAGGGCCAGCATTGGTCCCACAGCGTGCCGGAGGCGATCATGTTGCGCTGGGTGACGGTCACGGCCTTGGGTGCCCCGGTGGAGCCGGACGTGAGCAACAGGCGGCCGATGCTGTCGAGGCCGATCTTCGCCACAGCTTCGTCGACCGCGGCGCTCGGTGTGGTACGCAGGATGTCCGCGAAAAGGTCGTCTACCGGGATGCCGGCGTCCGGCGCGGCCTCGTCGCTCAGCACGCGGGCGCCCGACAACGACTTCACACTTGCGAGCGCTTTCGCGTAGCGCTTCGCACTCCCTGCATAGACGAGCGCCGGCGCAAAGCGGCGGCTGAGGTCGGCGATCTTGCTGCCGCTCTGCGACACCAGGCTGTAGGCAGGCGACACCGCGAGCACCGGGATGCCGATCTGCATCGCGCCCAGTTGCAGCAGCGCGTGGTGGATGCTGTTCTCGCTCAGCACGAAGATTGGGCGGTCGGTGGGGATGTCGCGGTCGAGTAACCATTGCGACACCGCGTTCGTCGCCGCCAGCGCCTCGCGGTAGGTGATCTGGCGCCAGTTGCCGGTGCCGTCGGGTTCGGCGAGGAAGACAGTGTCGGGCCGCTCGGCGGCATGCAGGCGCAGATAGTCGCCCAGCTGGCGCACGGCCATTGGCGCCAGGGGCTGCAGGTTGCGGATCAGCACGGCGCCGTCGGCGCGCTCCGTGACTTCGATATCGACCGGGCCGAAGCGGACGTCGCGGAACGGCGCGCTCGGACGTCCAGCTTCGAAGGCGGTGTGGGATGCGGCGAGAGTCGTCATGGCATCTGTCCTGTCTGACGTGAAGTCGCGATGGGATGGAGCTAGGTGGGTGGGTTGCAGACGCGTTCAACGGCCGAAATCGAGCAGCACTTTGGCGCCACGCGGGGCCGAAAAGCGTTGCCAGGCATCGGCGAAAGCGCGCGCCGGCGTTGCCTCCCAGGCGTTCGGCGTCAGGACGCCCTCAGCCAGCAGGTCGAACACGCGCGCCAGCTGAGTGGTGAATTGCGCTTCCTCGTTAGCCAGCAGGCCGCCGCAATACACGCCGACCAGCGAGGCGCCCTTCAGCAGCAGCAGGTTCATCGGCACCGACGGGATGGCGCCGGCGGCGAAGCCGATCACCAGCAGGCGCCCGCGCCACGCCAGCGCGCGCACCGCCGGCTCGGTGTAGAGGTCGCCGACCGGGTCGACAACGATGTCGGCGCCGCGCGGGCCGAGCAACTCCTTGAGGCCCTGGCGTAGCGCGGCGGATTCGACCGTGACGGTGCGGTCGTGCGTGTGGTCGCGCAGCGACAGTCGGCCTTCGGCTGCGCGCTCGACGCTGTATAGCTGGGCGCCAAGATGAGCTGCGAGTTGCATTGCTGCCCGGCCCACCGCGCCGCTGGCGCCGAGTACCAACACGCGCTCGCCGGCCTTCAGCGCGGCGCGGTCGACCAGGCCGTGGTAGGCGGTCAGGTGTGAGTTGATGGAGGCGACCGCGTCCTGCGGCGATAGACCCGGCGGCAGCAGGATTACGCGGCGGGCTGGGGCGACCAGCTGCGACGCATAGGCGCCGACCACGCCGCTTGAGACGACGACATCGCCCGGCTTCAGGTGTGTGACGCCCGCACCCACTGCGTGCACCGTGCCGGCCGCATCGAGACCGGGGACGAAAGGCAGGGACGGTCGATCCTGATAGCGTCCCTGCATCATCAGGTGATCGGTGAAATTCAGCGCTGCGCAGTTCACGTCGATCACGACCTCACCCGCCGCTGGGGTGTTCGGCCGCGCCCATGGTTCGACAGCGATCTGCGGCGGGTTGCCGTACGCGCGGCAGACGAGGGCATAGGTCGGGGAGGGCGGAGGAGTTGCGGACATGGAACGACGCTCCGGGCAAGGTGGCGGACGCAGGGCATGCGTGCCGTACCGACGAAGGTAAGGGCGTGGATGGAAATCGTGCGGTGGCCACCCCGGGCCGCACGCTGCAGCCCCGGGTGGCCAGGATCACTTCGGCGGGGGTCGGCGCGTCAGCGCACGAGTGTCCAGCCGCCGTTCTTCACCGTGATCAGCTCGCGGCCACGTTCGTCAAAGCCGCTGTGGTCGGCCGGCGTCATGTTGAACACGCCCTGCGTGCCCACCAGCTCCTTGGTCTGCTCGAGCGCGTCGCGCAGCGCGGTGCGGAACTCCGGCGTGCCCGGCTTGCCCTTCGCTGCGGCCAGCGGCACCGCTTGCTTGAGTAGAAGTCCGGCGTCGTAGATGTTGGCACCGAAGGTGGCCGGCTTGGTGCCGTGCAGCTTCTCGTAGGCGGCGATGTACTCGCCGGCGAGCTTCTTCGACGGATTGCTGTCGTCGATCTCGGGCAGTACCAGCATCAGGCTGGCGGCGAGGATGGTGCCCTCGACTTTCTTGCCACCCAGTTTCAGGAAGTCGGGTAGCGCGGCACCATGGGTCTGGTAAAACTGACCCTTGTAGCCCTGATCGACGAGTGTGATCTGCGGCAGCACCGACGCGCCGCCTGGTGCAGCGACGAGTACGGCGTCCGGGCGCGCTGAATAGATCTTCAGCGCCTGGCCGGTCACCGAGTTGTCCGAGCGCAGAAAGCGTTCGTTGGCAACGATTTTGATGCCGGCCTGCTCTGCCATCGGCGAGAAAACCTTGTACCAGGTCTCGCCGTAGGGGTCGCCCGTGCCGATGAAGCCCACCGTCTTGATGCCGGCCTTGCGCATCTGCCCGATCAGCGCGCGGGCAATCAAGTCGTCGTTCTGCGGCGTCTTGAACACCCACTTCTTCTTCTCGTCCATCGGCAGCACCACCGCATTGGTGCCCACAGGCGCCAGCAGTGGCACGCCAGCCGAGGCGATGAAGTCGAGCACCGCGATCGCATTGGGCGAGCCCGAGGGTCCGATGATCGCATCGACGTTCTGTTCGGAAATGAGCTTCTTCACCGCGGTGACTGAGGCGGTCGGGTCACTGCCATCATCGAGCGCAATGTATTCGACGCTCATGTCGCCGATCCTGGTCGGTAACAGGGGCACAGTGTTCTTCTGGGGAATGCCGACCAGCGCGGTTGGGCCAGTGGCCGACGACACGACGCCGATCTTGACTTGCGCGTGTGCGGTCGTCACCAGCAAGGCGCCGAACATCAGGGCGGATGCGATCTTCTTCAACAGCATGTTTGTCTCCGTTTTGATGTGGTTGTGGTGTGCAAACTGTCGAGGCGGGGTGATGCGTTGTTGCGGGTCAGGTTAGGCGCTGTGCAGCGGCGTCATGGCTGCGCGCTACCGCATATCCTCCATTCCAGTAGGCCAGCGGCGCGCCGTCACGGTGGCAAAAATGGTCAACGAGTCCGAGCACGATTTCGTGATCGCCGGCACTCACAAGCGAGTCGAGCGAACACTCGAAGCTGGCGATCGTGTCTTCGAGAACAGGGAGGCCCGCCGCAGACCGGTGGTAGCACACACCGTCAAACCTGTCAGCCAATGGGCGTGCCATCTGCTGTGCGATCTCGCGCTGGTGTTCGGCCAGCACATTCACGACGAAGCGCTGAGCAGTGCCAAAGATGGCATGGGCTTTGGAGCCGCGAATCACGTTCCACGACACCATTGGAGGCTGCATCGAGACGCTGGCGAAAGAGTTCACCGTGAGCCCGTAAGGTACGCCATCCTCGTCCACCGTCGTGATCACGGCGACGCCGGTGGGATAGCGGCCGAAGGCCCGGCGAAGTTCCGGTTTGGGAGCGTCCGCCGTGGGTATGGCGGGCGGCGGAGCAGATAGGACGGTTTCGGACATGTTGGACCTCCACTGTGTTTCGGGATCGACCTTCGGGCCCTCTCAGTCGTCGCGCTCGCCTTCCTCGTACAGCACGCCGTGGCCTATGCGGTCGAGACAGATTTCCGCTGTCCAGGGCAGCATGAGCGAGCCGCAGCGGCTGTCGCGGAACATGCGTTCGAGCGGAAAATTCTTCAGCATCGCCTGTCCGCCACACACCTTGACCGCGGCCGAACAGATCTCGGCGCTGTATTCCATGATCGTGTACTGGCAGGCGTAGGCGCGCATGCGCTCGGTGCGCGATGGGTTGCGCTTGAACTCCGAGGTGACGCGGTGGAACAAGGCCCAGGCCTGCTGCAGCTTGACGTACATCTCGGCGACACCGAATTGCTTCGTCGGATACATGCGGCGCTTCACATTAACGTCCGACACTTCGGCGCGCAGATAGGCGACGGCGAAGTCGTACGCCGCCTGCGCCAGGCCCATGTAGCAGGGGGTGAGCGTCATGAACATGTGCGGGTACTGGCTGGCGGCCTGGATGTAGACGCCCTGCGGCATCAGCTGCGCGGTGTCGGGCACCACCACGTTCTTCAGCAGCAGCGTGCGCGACACGGTGCCACGCATGCCCAATGGATCCCAGTCGCCCACGACCGACACACCGGGAGCATTGGCTGGCACCGCCATGAACATGGTGTGGGCGCGGGTCGGCTCGGCGACGTCCTCGGTACACAGCACGCCGTAGTAGTCGGCGTGGCCGGACAGCGATGCGAAGATCTTCTTGCCGTTGAGCACCCAGCCGTCGGCGGTCTTGTGCGCGCTGGTGCCGAAGGGGTGCTTGCCGGCGGCGGCGCCGCTGCCCTCGGAGAAGGGCTGGGCGTAGATCTTGCCGGCGAGCATGTGGCCGTAGTGCAACGCGCGGTTGTGCTCGTGGCTTTCCCGCTGCTCGGGCGTCAGCTCCAGCGCGTCCACCATGTCGGCGGTCCACAGCGCGTTGGCGTTGTGCATGTTGAAGGTGTTTGCAGTGGTGCTGCAATAGTACGAGATGCGCGATGCGACCAGCGCGTAGGTGCGGTAGTCGGCACCGATCCCCCCCAGGCGCTTGGGTACGCACAGGCCGAGGAAGCCCATCTCCTTGAGGTCTTCGTAGTTCGCGGTTGGGAAGCTGGCTTCGCGGTCGTGCTTGAACGCACGCTCGGCCCAGGCCACGCCGTACTGGTCGACCCTCGCGAGCAGCTCGCGCTGCAGATCGGTGAGCGGCGCGCCGTCGAACATCGTGTTGGCGTCGGCCGACTTGGCGTACTTGATCAGGTAGCTGCTGTCCATGCGGGTCTCCTACTTGTCCTGTTCGGCCGCGGCGAGGAAGGCTGCGACGGTGTGGTTGAAGCGGTCCGGCGATTCGATATTCGCCATGTGGTTGATGTGTGCGAATTCGTGCAACTCGACCTGCCTCAGGTGCTCGGCCATGCGACGCATGGCCTTCACTGGCGCCTGCTGGTCGAGCTCGCCCGCCATCAGCAGGGTCGGCACAGCGATGTCGGACAGCGCGGCCTTGCGATCGAAGGTGGTAAGCAGGCGCATGTAGTGCAGGTACTGCGACTTGACGACGCCGTCGGCCGAAAGCTCAGCGAGCCTGAACATTTGCGGGCGGGTGTCGGCGCCGACGAACTTGCGCAGCAACTCCGGCGCCGCGTCACCGAAACGGGCGACGTTTGCCAGCGGCTCGGCCCGCAAACGAACGAATTCCTGCTGCCACGTCAGGTCCGGATTGCCGAAACCAGCGGTGGTGGCCGACAGGATCAGGCTCGCGACGCGCTGCGGATGACGGTGGATGTACTCCTGCGCCACCATGCCGCCGATTGAATGGCCGAGCAGATGCATGCGCTCGATGCGCAGTGCCACACGCATCGCTTCCAGCGCGTCTGCCAGGTCCGCCCAGTCGATGTCGGCCGCGGCTGGCGAGTGGCCGTAGCCGGGCATGGTCCAAGCCACCGTCAGGCGTTCACGGCCGAAATGTTCGAGCTGCGGCAGCCAGATGCTGGCGGTGGAGCCCATACCGTGCAGCAGCACCAGAGGCGTTCCGCCGTGACCGCTGGCGAGCCAGGAAGGAACCAAGGCGGCGCTCATTCGAATACGGGACAGAGCTGGCCACGATCGACGATCTGCACGCCGTCCAACGACACGCTGCAGTTGCGCAAGGGCAGGTCGAAATGGCCCAGGCTGTGGCGGCCGGCGTTGTCGTTGGCGCCGGTGGAGTACAAGAAGTTGCCGGCGAAGGCGCGCAGCTCGGTGCCGTTGGTGTCGGCCTTGTCGAACATCTGCAGCGCATCCCAGCGCGCGCCGGGGTTCATGCCCCAGCCGACGTGGCTGACGGCGTAGGCATCGGGGTCGTTCCACGCCGCCATATAGCTGCGCATCAGTTCGGCGTCGAGGCTGCGGCCCTCGATCTTGCGCACGTAGTCGTCCTCGATGCGCAGCGTCACCGGGCTTTCCAGATAGCGCTTGAAGGTCAGGTTCACGTCGCCGGTGTCGAGCACCAGCGTGCCGTTGACCGAGCCCTTCGCCGGAAAGGCGAGGCAGATACCGCCCGGCCAGTGCTGCACCAGGCCTGGACGGTCGGCCCCGCCCCACACGCCGGCCGGCTTGGCACCGGTCAGCACGATGCGAAGATCGGTGCCGGCCTCCGAGGTGACGTGCATTTCGCTCGCCTTGGCCAGCATGCGTACGCCGTTCTTGATCGACTTCGTCAGGTCCGCGTCGGTGGTCAGGCGCTCGAGGATCTCGGGATGCTCGTTGCTGATCATCATCACGCGCGCGCCGCTCGCGAGGATTTCGCCGAGTTCGGGGGCGTGGAGCAGGCCTTCCACCGTCAGGTCGACCACCAGACCTTCGCCCGACAGCGCCTGCATCACCGGACGCATTTGCTGGATCACGTGCGAGGCGCCGGTCGAGCGCACCGGAACCGGCGTCGTCACCGGTAGCGAGGGCACGCCAATATGGACCGGGATCGCGCCCATCCGCGCAAGCGCCAGTTCGGCCAGCTTCAGATTGATCTGTCGGCTGTCCGTCTCGGAGAGGATGCGGACGACCTCGCCCGGCTCGACCTTGCAGCGGCGAAAGATCGTCTCAAAAGTACGGATCCACTTTTCCTGGATTTGAATCACGTCTCCGGCTCCTCGTGTTCAATAGTTCCGGTTTCATCCGATTGATAAACCGTCTTGTGGGTCGAACTATTGGAGAATTTTTGATATAAGTCAACTCGCGAGTCGATTTATTTCCGGCGGCCGTTCGTCGGAACGCGTGGAAAGGGATGAGGTCATGGATCAGCTACTGCAACTGCACGGAACCCCGCTCAGCAACTACTACAACAAGGTCAAGATCGCGTTGCTCGAGATGGGCTTTGCGTTCACCGAGCACGCTCACCTACCCAACAGCGGCAGCTGGCCAGGGTCCGGCTCCCCGAGTGGAAAGATCCCTTTCCTCGTGACCACGGAGGGCCCGATCCACGAATCCCAGGCCATCCTTGAGTACCTTGAGGACGTCCGCCCCGGTGTCAGCCTGTATCCCGACGATGCCTACAGGCGTGCGCGTTGTCGGGAGTTGATCCAGTACCTCGAGCTGTATGTCGAGGCGCCGGCGCGCGCGCTCTATCCCGCGGCGTTCTGGGGCAAGGAGCTAGCATGCGAAACCGTGGAACGGGCCGTTGAAACCATCGCCTCAGGCATCTCCACGCTGGCGCGTTGCGCGCAGTTCGAGCCGCATCTGTGCGGCGAGTCATTCACTCACGCGGACAGCGTCGCCTGGGTGCACCTGAACACCGTGGCCATGGCCCTCAAGCGCGTTACCGGTGCGAACCCGATACCCGCATGGCTGCCGGCGGTGCCAGGCTATCTCGAGCGCCTGGCTGAGAGACCGTCAATCCGGCACGTGGAGGACGATCGACGTGCGGCGGCGCGCGCGTCGCGCGGATGAGGCGGCCTCGCTTACCATGCACCAACCCGCGCATGATCAACTCCACCCGAAACCTCTATGGCCCGCACTCGCGCACCTGACTTCGAAGACCGCCAGCGACAGATCCTCCGTGCTGCGGCAGTGCTGTTTGCCGAGCACGGTTACAACGAGACCTTACTCGACGACATCGCCGAGCGCTGCGGGACCAAGAAGTCGTCCCTCTACCACTACTACCCGTCGAAGGATGCGATCCTCCATGAGCTGATCGCATGGAAGATTTCTGACCTCACCGCCAAGGTCGAGGCAGCGGTCGAACCGATGGCATCGCCACGTGCGCGACTTGACGCGCTGGCGACGACGCTCGTCGAGGAGTACATCCGTACGCCGCAGGAAATCACCGTGCTGCTCACCCAGACGCGGCATCTCAGCGTCGTTGCGCTGCGTGACACGGCTGCAATCCAGAACCGGATCATCGATCTCGTCGTCGGGTTGTTGTCCGAATTGCGGCCGGAGTTGACGATCCCGCGACGAAAATCCACTGTGGTAGCGATGTTGTTTTTCGGGATGACTAACTGGATCCACGTCTGGTACAAGCCAGCGGGATCGATTGGCCCGGCGGAATTGGCGAGCATGATCGTCAACGTATTCCTTGACGGATTCGTCAATCAGCCGGCGTCGTTGTTGGGGTGAGCTGCTTCGTCTGCGCGCATGGCAGCCCCGTCCGCCTTTAGGCGGCGACGAAGCTGGCCCCGCTGTACCCAAGCAAGGGCACAGCGCGGATTACGTTGCCGCCGAATTGCAGGGGCCCACGTGCAATCATGTCATCGAGCAGCGAAGGCAGTCTTTATCCCTGAGGCGGGCTCGCCCTGTCGGCCAGATGCACGTAATACAACCCTGAGGGCACGTCAGGTCAGGTGCGGTCGAGCGAAGGCCACCTTACGCTGCACTGCCATCGTCCTAACCCTGAACGACAGGTCACCGACACATTGTCGCCCGAATGTGCACGGTGGGTCGGCGTCAGCTAAGGCCGAGATTCAGTCTCATGCCACCGACAACAGGCGGCACCTCGGCCTTATGTGGAGCTCCACATAAGGCCGATCAGCAGAAATTGATTTCGGCGTAACTGTCGAACTCGGGAGGCCCCGTGCGTGAAGGCGGTAGGCGCCGATGGGCTGCGGCGATGGAACCGAGTGCTGTAGGATATGCGTTTTCCATTTTCCGGGGAGACGATGAAGCTGCATGTCTACACCGGTGCCGAAGTGAAGGCACGTCGCAAGGCACTGGGCCTGGTTCAGGCCGATTTCTGGGGACTGTTCGGTGCCACCCAGAGCGCCGGTAGCCGCTACGAGTCCGAAGGTGGTAGGGAGATTCCCGAACCGATCCAGATCCTGCTGAACATTACACTTGCCAGTGACGCTAAGGCGAGCACGATCGTGCAGTCACTGCGGACGCTGGGTAAGCCGCCGAAACAGGACAGCAAGCCCAAGGTGCCGCTCGGGTTCGGCCGGCTGCCGTGACCAATCACCCGTGACGGGCCTTGGCCGCCCGTCGCAATCCTTCCCCTTCCAAGTTCCTCATCCCCACGACCTGTACAACCGGCAGGCCGATTCGTGTTCATGCGCGCCATCCTCTTGTTGGTCAGCCTCATGCTGGCCGGCTGCAATGCGGCCTTCATCCACGACCCCGTTGTCGATCAGAGGTCATCGAGACCGTCCCCGCTGCCGGCGCCGACGGCCGACGTACCCTTCTATCTCGTCACCGGCAAAACGACGGTCGGCCACCGCAGCTTCGCCAACGCCAAGAAGGTGCTTCCGTACGTCTTCGCGGGGATGGAGCAGGATTTCTACTGCGGCTGTAGCTACGTGGGGACGGCCGTCGATTTTGCGAGCTGTGGCTACGTTCCCCGCAGGAACCTGACGCGGGCCAGTCGCATCGAGTGGGAACATGTGGTGCCGGCCTGGACGATCGGACACCAGCGGCAGTGCTGGCAGGACGGCGGACGGCAGCGCTGCACCGAAATGGATCCGGTGTTCCAGATCGCCGAGGGCGACCTCAACAACCTGGTGCCCGCCGTGGGCGAAGTAAACGCCGACCGCAGCAACTTTGCGTACAGCATGTGGGAACGAGACCCGGCGCCGATGTACGGCGCCTGTCCCACGGTGGTCGACTTCAAGCTGAAGCGGGTCCAGCCGCGAGAAGGTGTCCGGGGCCGGGCTGCGCGAATCACGCTCTACATGTATCAGACATACGGTCTGCACCTCAGCGATCAGGACAGGAAGTTGATGTGCGCCTGGGCCAGGCGCTATCCCATCGATGACTGGGAGCGCGAGCGCAACCGGCGGATCGTGCGCTGGCAGGGCCGGGGCAATCCGTTTGTGACCGACGCCACCCAGCTCAAGCGCAGCTGCGGTTGAAGGCTCAGGCGGCGGGGCCGACCGGCATTTTCTCGCGCGACAGGTAGCGGTCCGTGTAGCGCTCGCGGCCGGTGACCGTGTCGACCGTCACCTGTGCGGCGCGCGGATAGATGTCGCGGCCCAGCATGGCCAGTTCGCCCGCCAGATCCTCCACGCCCGCCTTGTACCAGGCCTTGATGGGCTTTTGCGGACTGGTGCCGTCACTCCAGGAATACCCCTTGTCCATCTTCAGCCGATCCTTCATCTCGAAGGGTGCGTGCTCGGCCCACACGCAGTAGGTCCGGCGGCCGCTGCGCTCGAGGATGTGCGAGAGGATCGTGCGCGCCTCGGGCCCCGATCGGGTCAGCAGATACAGCAGCACTTCCGCGTCCACGAGCGCCCGGTGCGCGCCATAGAACACGCTGCCGAGCCGGTAGGCGAGCCATTCGAGTTTCGTCGAACCGGTCATCATGGCCTGCCAGGGTGCTTCACGCTGTGAGCACGCCCACCACTTGTTCATGAATGAGGGGAACCGCGCTTCCAGAAACCCCCGGTCGAACGGCGCATTGTGGGCGATCACCAGGTGGGCGCGTGCGATCGCCGCCTCGACACGCACCGCATCGAACACCTGCCCGGCGACGTCCGCATCGCGAATCCCGGTGAGTTCGGTGATGTTCGCCGGAATCGGCCGGCCCGGATCCTCAAAGCCGCTGTAACGCTCCAGAACGCGATGCACGAGGCCGGTTCGGGGATGGAACTCGGCCAGCACATACCCGAGGTCGATGATCCGGTCGTCGTCCTTGCTCAGACCCGTGGTCTCCGTGTCCACCACCATCGCGACGCGCAACTGTTGCGGATCCACGCCCTCGAGCGGGGCGTAGCACGGAGCGGGCTCGAAGCGTCGCAGTACCTTGAAATCGCCTGTCGCTTCGAGTTGCCGGGCCAGGTCCGCGTAGTCGGCCGTGGGTCGGCTCCCGGCAGGCACTGAGGTTTCCCCGGCGTTCACAGGCCTCGTGGTCGGGCTCATCTCATCCTTCCGCGCAGTCGGCGGCGGTGAGCCGCCAGGCGATCCCGAGGCCGAGGCCGAGGAGTACCTTGGATGCCGCGAAGCTCGCGGACGCCGCGAAACGCGCTCGACGGGCGTCCACGGTGTCGTCCGGCGCAACCCTGGTGACGTGTGGTCGGGACACGGCGTTCAACGCCTTCCCGCAATGCCTTGTCCGGCTTGAAGTGTGGCCGCCATTTCGCCGGGACCGACGCCGCTGCTCCCGTTCTGGGATTGCGCCCCGATCTGGCGGGCCCGCGACTGACACTGAAGCTGCCGAATCCCCGAATCCCCGAATCCCCGAATCCCCGAATCTCGACCCTGCCGCCGGCGGCCAGCGCCGTCTGCAGGGCATCGAGCAGAATACCGACGCCTCGAAGGCCTTCTTCCCGGTCAGTTGGGGGAAGCGCTCGGCAAGGCGATCGTGCAGTTCCGATTTGAGCATGACCGGATTCTACCCAAGCGCTGCGCCGTGCCCCGCATTGATCGGATCGCGCACAGGTTTGCCCCACCACCGCCGAGTCAAGAGCGTGGGCCGGCATCAGGCGTTCGTGGTGCGATCGGGGTCATGGGCCCCGAGTCGCGGTACGGCCACTGTCACCGGCGAGGCGTCTTTGTCACCTGTATAGGGTGGCAAGGTGCTGCAGAACCTTCGGCTTGAAGCAGAGCGCCACACCGCATTCCATAATGATGATGGATGCAATCGGCTTCGACGCCTATGACACCCTGCAGCGGTCCGCGCGCTGGCGTTAGCTGACCCGTCATCATCCACTGCGCCGGCGCGGTTGGCGAACCGAAGGCCCCGACGCGAAAGGAGGAACTCATGCAGTTTGCTGAACGCACGTTTCGTGATGCACTTGGGGCCATCGTGATTCAGAGTCGCCTGCGGCCCGGTGTCACCCGCCAGGACTTCGAAAAGCAGATGTTTCCAGGTCTGGAAGTCGGCCTGCCCGGGTGGCAACGAGCCCATAGCCAAGGCGCAGGCACGGGCTTCGAAAGCCCGAACGCGATCAGGTATGCGCCGGAGGCCGTCAATCAGCAGTATCAGCGCCTGGGCATTGAGCGCCACGTCCGTGAATTGCTCGCCCACAAACCGCCTGGCGTCGAGCTTTGGCTGACCACCGCGACGACAACGCATCCACGCACGCTTCGGCTCAAGGAGATTCAGTACCGGGTGGATGCCGTGCAGGGCACCCAGTCCCGCAGGCTCTTCGAAGCGAGCATTGCCGTTTCGGACAGTCGGGACAGTCCCCGCGTCACCGTGCAGGCGACCCCCTTCGGCACGTTCTCGTGATTGGAGACCGTCGCTCGGGCGCCAGTTTGGCGACCTCAAGCGCCGGCACCGACGTCGTCGGGATCGTCCCGGACGAGGCCTCGAGCCTTGGCCCGTCGGTCTCCCCGCGGCTCGAGTCGCACGACGAACGGGCGCTGCAATGCCGCGACATGGCGCGGGAAACGCGCGCCGAGCGGGGTGGTCATGCCAGCGTCCGTCCGTCTGACGTCACCGCCTCTTCCGCCACGCCCCGGTGCCGCGATCGATTGTGGCGCTGACGATTCCCGCTGCGGCGCATCGACAACGCGCCGCATGGCCACCGTGTTGCCGTCGTCTTCGGTGCGACAGACGATGGAATCGTTTGGCCGCACCGCGAATTCACAGGTGCCAGGCGTTCTCCCCCGCCCGGTTCAGGGCCGGGCGCTGCCGGGCGAGTTCGGCCTTTTCCTCGAACGCATCATCGAGTTCGACCGCGACAGCCGGATTGTCCCCGGCGACGTCATCCATGATGGCGTCGCGGTCGGCCAACGCCGTCGGCCGCTGGACAAGCCGCGTCACGGCCCGCGCTGGCGCAGCGCGGTCTTCCGGGGCGCGAAGTGGGTGCGAGCTGCGTCATCGGGCACGCTCGGGCGAGGACCATCGATAGTCGCCCGGACCTGTGCGCGGAACCAAGCGTCATACGCAGCGGCTTCGTGGACACGCTGCATCTGCTGGGCTGCATCCTGGCGCGGCCGGCGGCTCATGTCGCCCTCGCTGTCTTGCGGGGCGTCGAGCAGGTCGACGCGAACGATGTGCAGCTCGTTGTGCAGGTAAGCCATGCCAGTATCCAGGCTGCGCCACGTCCTGGGCTTGTCGGTGCACCGGGTGCCGAGATGCTTTTCCACCCGGCCGAGCCTGAGCGTGACGGACCAGCCACCGGGTCGGCCAATGATGAAGGGGCCGCGGATGGCGCTCGCCCCGGCTATGCGTCGCTATGGATCGTTTGCGTGCTCATCCGTCCATCCTGCCGCTGGCGCAGTGAAATGGCAGGCGGCCGGCATCGTTTGGCAGCCGCAGCTCGACGAACCGATTCGGCGAGGGGACGGGCGGCCGGACATGGCCGGACCCAGTCCACGGCTTTCGCGTGCTCACTTGTCCCTTGCACGATTCCCGCACTTGCCTGCGCCTGATGCTCGCTGTACCGGGATGATATTCTTGCCCGATGGCGCTCTCGACTCGCATGTTCCTGCTGGATCAGGCTGATCGGCTGTATCGGCTGCCGGGCGCACTGTTTGAGCGCATGCTTCGTGATCCTGGCGGCCACCCGGTACGCCAATTTTCCGGTGCGCGGATACGTATGATCGACATGCTGGTCCAGCTTGAGAACCGTCAGCCGATTGATGTTGCCTGGATGTCCTGTCATGTCCTCACCTTCGATGCGTCCGGATGCCTCGACCCGGGCGCATTCGAGCGTCACCAGCGGGCGCGTGCTGATCTGGGTCTGGCGGCGCTGAGCGGCACGTTCGATCGTAGTGCGTCCGTCGTCGACGCCGCAACGCACTTCGTTGCGCGGGGTGGAGGCTGGACGCCGTCACCCGGCATGCTGCAGCGTCTCCGTGATGTCGGATTGGGCAAATCAGCCTGTGCCCGGCTGTCACTGCGCCGCGGTCCGCGTACGCCGCCATCTCGGTAGAACCCATGCACGAAGCCCCGGAACAGGAGGTCGATCGCTACCTTCGCAGCGGAAACGTCGAGATGCGTTACTCGGCATGGCCCGGGGAGGCCTTTTGCGATCGTGTCCGATACGGCGAAAAAGCGCTTCGCGCGGCGCTGATCGAGGCTGTGCGCAGCCGCCGCCCACGCCGCCGGCGCGGTACGGTGCCGTCCGAGCAGAGCGGCGCGGCGTTCGTTCGCACGAAGCTCGCGCCGATGGTCCAGGGCCTGTTCCCGCGCCATGAGCAGGCGCTCGTGCTTGACGTGCTCTGTGGCTCGATCGTCTTTGTGACGCCGACGACCATTGAGGGGGTGCTCGAACGGGTGTCCTCCCTGAACACGGCGTGGAAGCTGGCCAACCTCTATCTCGCGAGCATCGATGCCGCACTGCTTGCCGACGATGCGCCGAGGATCGTGGGCTTGAGCGAGGAAACGACGTGCTACGTGTCGGGCGAATACTTCAGGGAGGCGGGTCGCTTCGACGACTATCTGGTCCACGAGGCCGCGCATGTCTTTCACAACTGCAAGCGTGAATCGATCGGCCTGCGCCAGACCCGGGTGAAGGAATGGCTGCTGGAGATCGATTATGCCAGGCGCGAGACCTTCGCCTACGCCTGCGAGACCTATGGCCGTATCCTGGAACTCGGTAGCGGGCTGAGGGCGCGGCAGCAACTGCTCGCCGACTACGCTCGCGGGCCGATGCCGGCCGACGACCGGGTGGAGACCGGCGAGTATCTGGACATCCTGGGCGAGGCCATTGCCGCCCGCAATGGCTGGAAAAGCATTCTGGCGCGGTGCGCTGCACCCCGGCCGATGCGTCCCCACCTCACGGGCCATGGAGCATGGTGAGCGGACCCTGTCCTGGACTTGCATGTCGGCTTTGCGACGATCGACGGGTTTAAGCGAAGAGAATGCCAGCCTTCAGGGATCTCTTCCTGAAGAACGCTCCAGGAAGACACACCCGTTCCATGTCGTCGCGGTGCGACCGGTTTCACGTCGGTCGTGATACCCCTCACTGGCTGTGTCGTCGACCGTCCCTTTTTGAGCCGGGGTAAGAGCAGCACGCGGCTCTCGACGTCGATCGGGTGCAGCTTCCGCCCGCAGACCTTCTACACCCGCAGCCCATGGCGAAACATCACCAGGATCAGGCAGTGTTCGCGCGCCTCGGTGGGGCTGACGCCGGTGGCAGTGATCAGGCGCTCGACCTCGCGCGCGGCGAGGTCGCGACGCTCATTCATCCTGTCGCGCAGGAGAAACCGGCATGACCGCTCAAGTCTTCAAGAGCCATCCCAAACAGGAAAAGAGGCTACCGCCAGTTCTCCACCTGTAAGCCCCCCACACGATGGAACTCGCCGACGTTCGACGTCACCACGATCAAACCGCGTGCGACCCCGGTGCCCGCGATCAACACGTCGTAGGCGCCAATCGGCTGCCCCTTGTTCTTCAGCGCAGCCCGAATGGCCGCTGTGGCCTGCGCATCGGCATCCTCGAAGAATACGGTACGCGTCACGGAAAAGAAGGCATCGAGCATGGGCGCCAACCTTCTCGCGCGCTCGCTGTTGAGCGCCAACCCATAGTCGATCTCCATGCGTGTGATCGAGGAAACGACGATCTGATGCGGCGAGGTGGCCTTGATGCGGGCCAGCACGCCGGGCTGGCCTTTCACGAAATCGGACACCGTGCAGGTGTCCAGCAGATATTTCATGCCAACGGATCTTCCACGGGGAGAGTCAGCCGGTCGCGCCCCGCCTCGAACGGCGGTATGTCCGCCATGCCCTGGAAGTCCATCACCGCATCAGGCCACTGGGCCTGCGCGTGTCGTGCAAGCCATTCGCTGACCGCCTTGCGGATCAGCGCATTGCGGCTCTCTCCCGCCTGCGCGGCAACGGCCGTCAGCCGCTGCCCGGTCACGTCATCGAAATAGACATTGAAATGCATGCACGCCTCCAGCACTCCGGCATCACACGTTGTGATGTTATACGCTCGCCGTAACGGGCTCAAGGAGGGGTCGTCTCAGAAAACGGAAAATAAAGCACGTTAAGCCGATTGCATTGGCCACCGCATCGCACGGGTAGGCGAGCGTCTTGCCACCGGCTGCGGTGCTGGTCAGGCGCCCGGCCGCATCTCACACGTAGGCCACGGTGTCGCTATTGTCGGCGTACTTGGCCTGGGTGCGACGGCCCAGCAGATCGTAGGCGAAGGCGACGTTGTCAGCGGCCGTGGGGTAGCTGCGGCTGGTCAGGCGGTGCAGGTTGTCGTAGGCGAGCGTGATGGTTTCGCCGCTGCGCTTGCGGTGGTTGATGAGGCTGCCGACTGCGTTGTAGCCGAACTGCTTGTAGTCGGTGGTCGATGAGGTATTGACGGTGCTCGGGTGCGGGTAGCGCAGCTTCACCCGGCGGTCGTGGCCGTCGTACTCGTAGGGGCCAGCTCACGAAACGGGAAAATCGTATGGTAGTGGCGTGGATCTGTACGGCAATCTGCCGTATAATTTCAGCCGGAGGACAAGACTATGCCCGCAGCCATTTCTACCGCCCGCCTCGAAGCCCGGATCAGCACCGATCTGCATTCGATGCTCAAGCGCGCCGCCGAACTTCAGGGGCGCACCATGACTGATTTCGTGGTCGCTGCCGTCCAGGACGCCGCGCAACGCGCCATCGAGCAAGCCGAGGTCATCCGCCTGTCGCTGGCCGATCAGGAGTGCTTTGCACAAGCGTTGCTGTCGCCGCCGCAACCGGCCCCGGCCTTGGAACGCGCTTTCGCCCGTCGCCGCAAGCTCTTGCGTGCTGAATGAGCAGCGCACCGTTCCTGCTCACGCCGCTCGATGCCGCGCATGTTCGCGCAGCGTTCAACTGCGGTTCAGAACCGCTTGAGCGCTACCTGCGGGAACAAGTCACCCAAGATGTTCGCCGCCGTGTGGCTGCCTGCTTCGTGGCGTTGGCAGAAGGGCAGCGCATCGCGGGCTACTACACGCTGGCGTCGGCAAGCCTGCTGCTGGCCGATCTTCCGGCCAGCGTCGGCAAGAAGCTGCCGCGCTATCCGACCGTCCCAGCGGTTCGCATGGGCCGCTTGGCCGTCGATCAGGCTTTCAAAGGGCAAGGGCTTGGCGGCGCACTGCTGGCCGATGCGCTTGACCGTGCTGTCCGTTCCGAGATTGCCGCCTATGCCTTGATGGTGGATGCGAAGGACGAGGCGGCAGCGGCCTTCTACCGACATCATGGCTTCATCGCTTTGCCCGACTCACCGTTCACGCTCTTCCTGCCGCTGGCAACGGTGGAGGCGTCTCGGAAAACGGAAAATAGCGCGCGCTAAGCCGTTGGCATTCTTGCGCGTCAGGTTGGGCTATAGCTCAAATTGACGTTGACACCACTTATTGGCCTCATCGTCCTGGGCATTCACTCGTTCATTAGCTTGCTGACCGCCTTACGGATCAGCGCATTGCGGCTCTCTCCCGCCTACGCGGCAACCGCCGTCAGCCGCTGCCCGGTCACGTCATCGAAGTAGACATTGAAATGCATACACGGCTGCGGCACGCCGGTATCACGCGTCGTGATGTTATACGCTCGCTGTAACGGGCTACAGGCTGACCGCAGCGGCGCTCCCTTGACGCGCCGACCGCCGGACGCATGGCGTCCTGAACGCACAGGGTCGGCGTTTGGGGATCGCGATTTCCGATATTGCGCATTTATCGTTAATTAAGATAATCTGCATTTATCGGCTTTCCCGCTAGAAGTCCATGCTCAGGCTCAACTCCCCCCAGCAGACCGGCCAGATTCTCGTCACTCGACGAAAGGCGCTCAGCCTGTCCCAGGCAGCCGTCGCGGCAAGCCTCGGCATCAGTCAGAACCGTCTCTCGGAGCTGGAAGCCCATCCCGAGCGCTTCACGCTCGACCGTCTCCTCGCCCTGGCGAGCCAGCTCGGCCTGGAACTTGTGCTCCAGGACAAGACGCCGCCCACCAATGAGAGCGAGTGGTAATGATGGGGCGCCCTGCCCACACCCGCGCTCTCAATGCGTGGACCAACGGCAGGCTGGTTGGCCAGTGGCGTTTGCCGGGGCGGGGACCGACCGAGTTCCAGTACGAGCCGGCCTGGATCGCCTCGCCCGAAGGGCGCCCCCTGTCTCTGTCGTTGCCCTTCACGCTGGACAATCTGCCCCTGCGCGGCGACGTTGTCCGCAACTACTTCGACAACCTTCTGCCCGACAGCGACCGCATCCGTGCGCGCCTGCAGTCGCGCTTTCGCACGGAAAGCACCGGAGCCTTCGATCTGCTGCAGGCCATCGGGCGCGACTGCGTGGGTGCCGTGCAACTGCTGCCCGATAACGTCGAACCCGACAGCGTGTTTCGCATCGACGTAGAGCCGCTCGACGACGCGGGCGTGGAACGGATCCTCAGGGGCACCGTGTCCCTGAGCGGCGTTCTCGGTCTGGCCGCGGTGGAGGAAGGCGAGTTCCGCATCTCGATTGCGGGTGCCCAGGAGAAGACCGCACTAACCTGGCATGCGGGTCAATGGTGCCGCCCCTGCGGCGCCACGCCCACCACTCACATCTTCAAGTTGCCGCTGGGTCTGGTCGGCAACCGTCAGGCGGACATGCGCACTTCGGTCGAAAACGAGTGGCTCTGCGCCCAACTCCTGGCCGGCTTTGGTCTGCCGGTTGCGCCTTGCAAGATCGAGCGCTTCGGTGACCAGAAAGTCCTGGTCGTGGAACGCTTCGACCGCCGGCTGGCGAGCGCCGGCGACTATTGGCTGCGCTTGCCCCAGGAGGACTTCTGCCAAGCCACCGGCACCCCCCCCGGGGCAAAGTACGAAGCCGATGGCGGCCCCGGCCTGATGGACATCGCGCGCATCCTGCAGAATTCGGAAACGCGCGAGGCCGATCTCCGGACGCTTCTGAAGGCGCAATTGCTCTTCTGGATGCTCGCGGCGACCGACGGCCATGCCAAGAACTTTTCGCTCTTCCTGCTCCCCGGCGGGCGCTACCGCCTGACACCGCTCTACGACGTGTTGTCGGCCTGGCCGGTCACCGGCACGGGCCCAAATCAACTCGATTACGAGAAGCTTCGCCTGGCCATGGCCGTGCGCGGCAAGAACACCCACTACAGGCTGCGCGACATCCAGCGCCGGCACTTCAACGATATGGCCCGCAAGTGTGGCCTCGGTGCCGACATGGAGCCCCTCATCGACGAACTGGTGTCCCGCACCCCCCGCGTGCTCGAGGCGGTGAGCCGGGCACTGCCACCGGATTTCCCGCCGGACGTTTTCGATGCGGTCGCTGCTGGTCTGCGTAGCTCGGCCAAGCGGCTATGAGCGGTCGGTGCGTCTGGCGGGACGGCTCGCCGGTGACCGCTACCTGCGGGTGAGCCGCCCGCCCGCGCAGGTGCAAGTGCGGGCGACCAGCGGCGCCTCAGTTGCCCGGGAGACCCGATGACGCGTGCCGTCGCGCTGTCCGCTCGAGCATGAATTCCTGTACGTTTACCCACCCACACATCGACGTCATTGCGCTCCCCGCGCGAGAGGCCCCATGGAACCCGCTGACACTGCGCACCGCACAACCTATGCAATTAAGCGTCAGTCGACCCAACGCGACGCCACCCCCGCCCCCGATCTCTTCGACAGCCTCGAGCGCTGGCTCAACACACCTGACCTCGCCTATGCCTCCTGGCTCAATCACCAGAGGCTGCGTGCCTCCACGAAGACGGTCTACACGGCCATGTTCGGCCGCTTCTGCCAATGGCTCCAGGCCCAGGGCCGCCGTCTGGACACGCTCGACGCCGACGACATCCGGCGCTTTCTCGACAGCGCGGGCAGCGCGCCGCGCCAGCGGGCCCAGCGCGGGCGGCAGCGCCAGCAGTACGTGCGCCAGCTCGAGCGCGTGTTCGCGCATCTGGGCGCGCTGGGCTACCGCGGTGACAACGTCGGCAGTCTCGCGGGCGCCGAACAGGTGGGGCAGGGCAACGATCAGCCGGGCCGGTTCCTAAGCGCGGCCGAATGCGAGGCGCTGATTGCGCTGCTGACGACGACACTGGCGGACCTCGCGCAGGAGGGGAAGGGCGCCGAGGCGTGGATCGAGTACCGGGATCTGGCGCTGGTCGCGGTGATGCTGGGGGCAGGGTTGAAGGTGCGGGATGTGGTGGGTCTGACGCTTAATTGCATTGATTTGGTGGAGGAACGCATCGAACTGAGCCGCCCGGGGTGCGCCCACCGTGCCCGCATCCTTGGCTTTGCCGTCGCGCCGATCCGGGCGTGGCTCGCGCTCCAGGACCAGATCCACGGCGCCGCGGACGCGTCGCCCGTGCGCAAGGTGTTCGAGGCGGACCGCTCGGCCGGCTTCGGACGCCTGAGCAAGAAGGTCACGCTCTCCGCCTCCTCGGTCCACCGCCGCACGCAGAAGCTGCTCGAGGGGGCGGGCATCACCGGCGAGCGGGCGTGTGCGCAGACGCTGCGCAACACCTATGTGGGACTGCTCATCGACGGCGGCGCCACCGACGAGCAGTTGATCGACTATCTGGGGCTGCAGGCCTCGATTAGCGCACAACGCTTGCGCGCCAGTTTCGCGCGTGCAAAGGCTTTGCCGGCTGGGAGGCACTGTTGATCCGCCCCCACCTCACCGGCCGCCACTCAAGCATCGTGGGCTCCTCTGATGCTGAGTGGCGGGACGCAGCGCTGCAGGCGGCCACGTGACAAACCAGCGCCGCCGGCTGGCGAACCGGGAAGGTTGACGACTGCTCTCGTGCCGCGACTACGATGGCCCCTGGCACGCAAGCAGCACGCTGCAAACGTCCAGGTCAGGCGGCACCGATCATCACAACGTTGTCACTTCGACGCACATCGTTGCTTGCCACCGTCACCAGGAATCGGTCAAGTCGACGACCGCTACGGTCATCCAGGGTGCCGCGACATTATCCGAATGGGATGACGGCTTACGCCTGTCGTGCCCTCCCGTAATCGACCGAGACCGGGCATCCGGATTTCCCCGAAGCCGCCGGTGAGGCACGGTGGCCTTCTGTGAGTTTCGCTGCCACGAAGCTGCCGTTCGTGACCTCACGACTACGGCCACAAGCCGGCAATCGCCACCCAATCCGAATAGCGGCCATCCGGGCGAGGCGGTATGCTACGGGACTGTGTTCCAGATGGGCCGCTTCGACCCGCTAGCCCGTCGGCTGCTGCTTTTCCTCTCTTGTTGTTCTGTATTGCGCATAGTTTCTGCTTCTAAACAGTAACTTGTAGAACAAGTTAGCCCACATGACCGAGCCTCAGTTCCAACTGTCCCGTGTATCCGGCGCACCCGTCTCCGACGAGGAGTTGATCGCCGACCTGCAACGGATCGCGTCAGCTCTCGGTTCCGACACAGTGCCCCAAAAGACTTACGGGGCCCGTGGGACGTTTGACTACAGCACTCTTATTCGCAGGTTCGGTTCTTGGAACAATGCGCTCCGATTGGCCGGCTTATCTATTGCGAACGAGATCAACATTTCCGACGAGCGGCTCTTCGAGAACTTGCTTGTGCTCTGGCAGCACTTCGGGCGTCAGCCTCGGCGCAGTGAGCTAGCGTCGCCACCGTCCGTTATCTCCCAGACCCCATACAACCGCCGGTTCGGTTCTTGGACTGCGGCCCTTGAAGCCTTTGTAAGTTTCGCAAACGGTGCAGGCGCTGAATCGCCTACTGCATCTGCTGGCGTAACGCCGTCCCGGCGCACTGGGCGCGACCCTTCGCTTCGCCTTCGCTGGCACGTACTCCAACGAGACCGCTTTTGCTGTCGCGGGTGCGGCACGAGCCCCGCGCTCACTACCGGCGTTGAGCTTCATGTCGATCACATCGTCCCGTGGAGCAAGGGAGGAGAAACCGTTCTTGAAAACCTGCAAACGCTTTGTTCCGTATGCAACCTTGGCAAATCGAATGTGGGCGAACCCATCATTCCACCGGACCTGCGCGAAAAGCCGCGCAGGCCGGTGAATTCAGACGTTAGAGCGCAGGGGAAAGATCATGGCGTCTGACAGGCTTGAACCACCAAAGGCAACCAAGGGTGATGCGGCGCATGCGCTCGCCAAAGCTGGCCTTTCTGCAATTCCAGTTGTCGGCGGCCCCGCAGTTGAGTTGTTTCAGCACTTGATACAGCCTCCCTTGGAGCGTAGAAGAGTTGAGTGGATGGCCTCAGTCGGGGATAAGCTACAGGAGCTAGAGGATCGTGGCATCGATCTAGCGGAACTGGGTCAAAAGGACGAGTTCATCTCTGCGGTCATGCACGCTTCTCAGATTGCGCTGCGGACCCACCAAGATGAGAAGAGAGAGGCACTTCGCAATGCTGTGTTCAATGTGGCTGCCGGGCAATCGCCGGGGGAGGCACTTGAGCACATTTTTTTTGAGTGGATTGACTCGCTTTCCGTCTTGCATCTCCAAATACTCAGGCTCTTTCAGAGCCCCACCCCGCCTCCCAGCATGAGCATGGGAGGCCTGAGTAGCGTCCTTGAGTACAACATGCCGCAGCTAAGGGGGTGTGGGCACATCTACAACCAAGTCTGGAAAGATCTCTACTCACGTGGATTGGTCAATACAGAGGGAATGAACGTAACAATGACTGATCAAGGCCTTGCAGCTAAGCGCACCTCGGACATAGGAGATGCATTTCTCCGGTTTGTCTCGGAGCCTGCGCTCTAATTCAGGTGTTGAACGACAGCTTTCCAAAAAGCTCAAGGGCGGCATTGGGTCGGGATGCGACTGACGTCTCTTCGAGTTCACCGCCGGAAAGCGGCCGCTGAAGTTTCACTTCCCGGAAGCAGCCGTTCGTAGCCGAGTGCTGACGACCCTGAGCTGCCTGATGATGTTTGCAAGGTCGAAGTCGGCTTTCTGACCTTCAAGCTGCCAGTCGTTTCTCCAAGCTGACCGAGTCGTCCTCGGCCAATCCGGACGCTGGGCCTTCCGATCCCGAACAGCCGGTATGTCACCGTAAGCTGCCCGCCGCCGAGGATCTGTGCCGGGCGTCAGCTTCCGATCGACGAACTCACGCTGGCGGGCCCAAAGGCGACGGCCGTGCTCCAGACGGACAATGGTCCACTCCAGGAGGTCGAGCGGACAGTCGCGAGAGGTTCCGGGTGGCGGCAGCCCGGGCCAGTCCGACAATGGCTTTGAATTTCCTATCATTGACGGGCAGCGCAGGAGCGTAGCCTGCGGGCCAACTGGCTAATTCATGCCGACATCGCCGCTGAAATCGGCCCGAGCGGCGGGAACACTGCCGTGGCGGTGCTGCGCGACGCCGGCCTACATTTCACCTTCGACAGCGTCACCACCGCATTCCTGCTGAAGGAGGGGCCTGCTGCTGGTCGCTGTGGTGCTCAACCCGTGCTTTTACGAGCCGGACGGATTCACGCTGGATCTCGGCGCCTTCGTCGCCGCCCTGGGGTACGGCGCCGGCATCCAACGCCGAAATTGTCGGCAAACCCGCCGCCCCTTTCTTCCTCGGCCCGCTGGCCGAACCGGGGGTCGCCCCCGGCGAGGCGGTGCTGATCAGCGACCACTTGCGGGACGACATCGGCGGGCCGCAAGCAGTGGGGATTCCGGGGATTCTGGTGCGGACGGGGAAGTTCCGGCCGGGGGACGAGGCCGATCCGGCGGTGCGGCCCGCCTTGGTGGTCGCGAACTTGAGAGCGGCAGTGGCGGCCATCCTGACTGACGACCAAAGACGCATCTCTGATAACCCCTAAGTTCGCGGTTCTGTCAGATCAAGGAAGTGAAGGCGTCCGCTGGCGTCGCCGGCGACAATCTGGCCGACGGGGAGGGCGAGCAGACAGTAGACATCGGCATCAGCCTCGAACCCCGCGGTGATCCGCTCGAACTGGCGCTGCCAGACCAGAACCCGATGCCCCGTGGCAGCCACCAGGCGACCGTCCGGCAGAACCGCCAAAGCCGTCACAGGAGACCCGGCGGGGTTTTCCAGAACTTGGAATCTAACTTTGCCCCGAAGGTCCCATAGGCGGATCGTGCTATCGCTGTGTCCGGAGACCAGTCTGCCGTCCGGCAGCACCGTCAGGACATTCACTCTGCCCCCATAGGCTGCCAGCAACTCCGGATCGGCCTCGCTCCGGGGGGGCCACAGGAGAATCGTGCCATCGTTACTCGCAGAGGCCACGCGCCCGTCCGGTAACACCGCCAGGGCTTTCATCTGGAAGCCAGGGCCTTCCAGTACCTGAGGCTCAGCCCCGCCCTGGAGGTCTAACAGGCGGATCGTCCCATCGTCGCACTGGGCCACCAAGCGGCCGTCCGGAAGCACAGCCAGAGCATTAACTGCGGCGCCATGGCAGTCCAACACCTGGGGCTCTGCAAAACTCAGAGGGGGCCAGAGGCGGACGGTCCCATCGAAGCTCCCCGAAGCCAGGCGCCCGTCCGGTAACACCGCTAATGAGAATACTGGGCCACCCTCGCCTACCGTCACCTGGAGGTCGGCCCTACCCTCGAGGTCCCAGAGGCAGATCGTACAATCGTGGCTCGCCGAGGCCACGCGCCCGTTGGGAAGCACCGCTAGGGCATTCACCTGATCGGAGTGGCTTCTCTGCACCAGCGGTGCACCACTGCCTTGAAGGCCCCAGAGCCGGATCGTCCCATCGTCACTCCCGGAAGCCAACCGCCCGCTCGGGAGAACCGCCAGGGCATTCACCCGAACGTCGTGGCCGCCCTGCACTTGGGGTGCATTGCTACCCTGGAGACCCCACAGCCGGACCGTGCCATCGACGCCGCCCGAGGCAAGCCGTCCGTCGGGTAGGACCAAAAGGGTGCATACCCCGAGCCAATGACCTTCCAGCACCTCGGGCTCGGTCTCCCCCCGGAGATCCCACACACGGATTTTGCCATCGAAGCTCCCTGAGACGAGTCGCCCGTCTGGCAAGACCGATAGGGTATTGACCTCGCAACCAGCACCTCTAAGCACCTGGGGCTCTGCCACACCCCGGGCGGGCCAGAGGCAGATCGTGCCATTTCCGCTGCCCGAGGCTAGCCGTCCGTCTGGCAGCGCCGCCAGTGCGCCGACCCAGGCGCCCTGGTTTTCCACCACCTGGGGCGCGCCTCCGCCCTGGAGATCCCACAGACGGATCGTGCGGTCGTAGCAGCCCGCGGCGAGCTTCCCATCAGGCAGTACGGCCAGGGCAGTTACCCCGCCGCCGTTACCTTCCAACACCCGGGGCGGGCTACCGCCCGCAAGGTCCCACAGACGGATCGTGGCGTCTCTGCTGCCCGATACTAGCCGCCCGTCCGGTAGCACCGCCAGAGCCTTGACCCAACCTCCATGGCCTTCCAATACCTGGGACTCAATCCCTTTCGAGAGATCCCACAGGCGGATCGTATGATCGATGCTCCCAGAGGCTAGGCGCCCGTCGGGCAGTATCGCAAGGGCGCTCACATCGCCGCCATGGCCTTCCAGAACACCGAGCAACGCGGTTTCGAGCCGCAAGCTGGCGGTCGATGGCAGCAGGACGGTAGCGGGCGAGCCCGCCACCTTTTTGCGAACGCTAGTGCAAAGTGCAGAAATTCCGGGGATCAAAGCCCGCCCGTTCAGCCGGCCCAGCACCTGTGCTGCCAACTGCCCAGGATCACGCCGCAGCACATGGGCGGAGTTGCGCAAGCAAGCCGCTAGCAAGCTACCGAAGCCGTCCTCGGCCAGATGCCGGCAGTCGCCAATGAGGGCATCCGCCCCGACCAGTCGCAAGCGCTCCCGCAGCCAGCAGAAGTCCTGCATCAGCATGGTGAAGGCGTTCTGGCGCTCGGTAGCGTCGGGCAGATGGGCGGCGAGGTGGCGCACCAGGTAGTCGAAGCGGTGGATGCTCCCTTCAGCAATCCGTTGGAGGACCCGCTGGTGGATGCCCGCCTCTGCCTCTGCCAGATCCACGGCAAAGGGCCCCGCGCGGGGGAAGCCTTCTTCGTTCTCCCGGCTCAGCCATTCGGAGATTGAGAAATGCTCGAACGTATAGCCTCTCCGGCGCTGGACGATGAAGTCCGGCAGGAGGGCGCGGGCGTCTTTCACGTGAGCGGGTTGACAGCCCAAGAGCTCGGCTAGGGGCTCGGCGGACACAGGCTCTCGTAGGGCGCAGAGCAGGCCCAACAGCTTGCGGTAGGGCTCGTAGTCTCGCCCGGCGCGGTCGAAGCGGCGTTCGAAGGCGTCCCGGTAGAAACCGTCCATGCCCGGCGGCAGCGCCCCGGCCTGGGCTAGGGTAAGGCGGCCGCCTTCCAGATCCCGCAGGGCGCGTGCGACGTAAAGGAACTTGCCGCCGGCCTTGTCCCGCAGCAGCGTCGCCAGCCATTCGGCGCTCTTGCCGGCAGCGGCAAGCTGCCCGGCAATGGGCTCGGCGCAGGCCCGGTTGAGGGCGAAGGCGTAAAGGTCCTCGCGGTTGTGCTGGCCCTCGGCGTCGATCTGGGCGAGGGTGAAGGCCTGTTGCAGGCGGCCGACGACTTCCGGGTTGTTACGCGAGGTCACTGCGACTTGCACCCACGGCGGCAGACGCCGGGCCTTGTTCGCCAAGAGCGTGACCAAGGTGCCGGCGCGGCGGGCATCCTCGGCATCCACCTCGAGGGCTTCATCCAGGGCATCGATGAGGATCAGGCGCGGTTTCGGCGGGGCCGGGAGGGCGGCCAGGGGGTTGAGGATGGCGGCCTCGAAGGCGCTGCCGGGGTCTTCCATGGCCTTTTCCAGGCGCTCCTGGAGTTCCGGCTGGGCTTCCACCTGCTCGCGGTAGCCGGGCAGCCGGTCCTGCAACTGCGCCGCCAGGCTGCGGACGAAGGTGCCGGCGCGCAGCGTTTCCCGCGTGTCGTGCTGGCAGAAGTGCCAGGCGAGGATGGCGCCGTCCGGGTTGCGGGCGACCAGTTCGGCGAAGAAGGCGGACTTGCCGACGCCGTAGTCGGCGCGGATCAGCAGGGCGCGGGAGTCCGGGTCGGCGAGCCAGGTCTGGATGTGAGCGAAGAGCCACTCCCGCCTCGCAAAGCCGCGGCGCTTGTCGATCATGTAGGCGGAGAAGTCCCAAGCGGCCGGCCAGCGGAAGGCAGATTCGCTGAGGGGGGATGTTGGCTGCTTTCCCGCAGGTCCAGCCAGTCGCTCCTTTTCCCATGCGCTCGCCGCTTCCAGGACGAGCCGTGCCAGTTCGTCGGGACTGGAAAAGAAGCGGTTGCCGTGTTCCTTGCCAACATGATCGCGAAAACGACGGATGCTGACGCCGCGGTCGCCGTCCTCCTGGAGCCGGTCGTCAAACTGCTCCAGCCAGGGCGCTTTCGAATCGAGTTGGAAAACGAGGCGGGGCAGACAGGATACCGTCGCCTGAAGGTACTCGCGCTCGGTGATCGACAGATTTTCGGGGTTGCCCTGGGCGGGAATGTAGCCGTAGCGCTTGGCCAGGATTCCAACGTAGAGGTCGCAGGACGCCACGTCCGCCAGGCATTTCGCCAGCGGTCGCCGATCGAACGCCGGGTAGTCCTCCATGACCACCAATTCGTAACCCGCCCGGCGCAGCCCCTCATTGACCTTGGCGCGATAGTCCTTCAGGTCTTCGAAGGTGGAGGAGACATACACCCGCGTCTTGCTCATTCGGCTAATCTCGGGGAAGAGAAGGTCCATGCCGGGCAATTCGCCCAGCATGGCTGAACTCTAGCCGAACGCACCGGCGCCGTCAGTCACGGGCGCATGGCCCATAATCCTCACGGTCTGCCGAAATATCCCACCATTCACCGCCGCGGCCCCTCGTCCCGCAGCAGCCCTCGCAGTGCACGCTTTTTCTCCAGCATGTGTTCCACCCCTCTAGGTGGCGGAGGATGGTGCAGGTGAGCACCGGGTGGGCGAGGATGAACTTGAGGAAGAACTGGCTCAGTTGCGGCATTCGATCACGGCGGCGAAATCTGGCACGGGTTTGCCGCGCACGGCGGCGAAGAGGTTACCGCCCTCGAAGGGGCGGTGGGAATCACGGCCATCCCGCGCTTAGCGGCGAGCGGTAGGAGGCGCTGCTCCACTTCGCGGCCCGATGTAGAGTAGGCGCTCCTCGGCCTTCCAGCGCCGCCGGGTGTGCAGGTGGGCCTCCCAGTCCAGCACGTTATGGATCTGCATGAGGTCAATCCGCGGCAGGCCCCAGAGGGACATTGACCGCACCATCTGCTGCTCGCCAAGCCATGGCCTTTGAACGGCGCGTTTAACGTCCCGATTCCGTGGCTGGCAGGTGGCCGGAGCGGGGTGGGTCCGGACAAACCACATCACGAAGGCCCTTAGTCCCTCACGTACGGCTGCTGACGAACCCATACCGATCACCGGCCTTGCAGTGAGCGAACAGCCGGTCAGGCCGAGTTATTCACGTGGGTTATCTGGCAGGTTTCAGAGTGTAGCCGTCGATCCAATGGCAGCTATGTCGAATCGATGACCGACCGGTCATGGCCGGGTTGAGCCAACGCGAGCTCCGAGTTGGCCTCCGTAAACCGGTCATCCAGGATAAGCCGACGAGGGAAGTCCTGACAGGGAAGCGGTGATGCAGACGACGGCCCGAGCGCTTCGATGTGGGCCTGCGTGGTGCTCTTCAGCGCTTCGTCGATCAGCTCGCCCGATCGCAGTTGCCGACGAGCCCGCCGGGTCAAGCGATCCGCGCCACACGCCTGGGCTGCAGCGGCGCGTGGATGTTGTGCTCCTTCTCCGGTTCCGGTGTGTGCTCGCGCTTCAGTTCGTCCTCGTGGATCACGCGGCTGACTTTAGCCTTCAACTGACGTTCAACGCCTTCGCGACCGAGCACGCTCCGTGTCGCCAGGTCATTGAAGTCGGTGTGCGCCTTCATGTGCTCGAGGGCCGCCATCTGCAGGTCGCTGAGCAGAGCGCCTTTCAGCTCCGCCACCTGCTGGCCGGTGAGCTTCACGCTCTCAGACGCCCCCTCAGACGCCTTCTGCGCATCCTCCAGCGCTTTGGTGGCGCGAAGGTGCGCCCGGTAGCGCTGCGGCGTAATGGGGGGCAACTCGGCGGGATAGGCGTTCTCGCCCGGTGCGAAGATCGGCAGCAGCGCCTTGCCCCCCACGGCCTTCGCGGCTTCCTCGGCTTTCACCCGACCGGCATTGGTGCCCTGCGTGAGTTCCAGTTGCCGGTCGTCGTCCCCCAGGATGAGGACGGGCTTGTCGGGAAACGTCTCGTGCAACGCCCGGGCGACTGCAGCCAGGTTCCCCGAGTCGAACGCTGCGACCGTCGCAAAGCCCAGCACCTCGGCGTTGGTGGCCGCCGTCGCGTACCCCTCGGAGATGACGAGCGCCGGGGCACGGGCGAGCGCCTCCAGGCCGCCGACCGCATGAAAGCACCCGTCCTTGCGGCTGTCCTTCGCAAAACGCTTGGTGCCATCCTCCTGGATGTACTGCATCGTCCACTGCTTGCCATGCACATCGTAGGCGGGGATGCAGGTGGTCTTCCCCTCCTTGTCGGTGAAGACCCCGGGGTGGACCTGGATTCCCTTGCTCCGGATATACGGGGTCGGCGCCACCACCGGCGCCAGATCGGCCAGCTGCTTCACCACGCGCTGCGCCGCCGCTTCGTGCGCGCGCTCCTGCTCGCGGGCGCGGGCGGCGAGCTTGCCCGCCGCCTCGGCCGCCCACCGGGCCTTCTCCTGGTCGTCGAGGACGTAGCCTTTCGACTTCCAGGTCATCGCGACCCCGGTGCGGTTGTTCTTGATGTAGCCGGCCGGGTGGCCGTCCAGGTGCGCGACATAGAACCCCGCCTGCTCACCCTTGCGGTCGCCCTCGACGCCGATCCGGTGCGTCCTGCCGTCCATGATCGGGTGATCGCCGCTCAGCTCGCACCCCACCGAGCGCAGCGCGTCGGTGAACTCGTCGCGCGGGCTCATCGCCGGCGCCTGCTGCGCCGACACGTTGTCGGGCAGCCAGCGCTGCAGCCGCTCCAGGTCGGCCTTCGGGCCGGCATACCAGGACCGCGCGGCCCTGTCCCACGCGGCGCCAGCAGCCTTCGCCGCGGCCCGCTCGCCATAGGGCACGGCCAGATAGATGCGGTCCTGACCGGCCTGCGGGCCGGCACGGGGGCCCTGGCGGGGCTCTGCGGCCGCCTGCATCCATTTGGCAAAGGGCGCCCAATTGACCCCTGGGGGCAGGTACCACGCCTGTTCCTGCCGGTCCCAGCGTGCCCCGAGCGCCTTGGCCTCGTCCTTGTCCTTGTATGGAACCTGCAGGTAGGTCCGCCCGGCCTGTGCCAGATGCTCGGCGCCGTGGCCTTGCCTATCCGCCGCGGCAAGCGTTGCATCGAGGTCCGCCGCCTTGCGCGCCGCTTCGGCCGCCCGGACGTCCTCGTCCGTGCGGTCCGGATCGCGCCGGACGCGATCCTCGTGCGCACGCGCCAGGATGGCTGCCCGCTCCTGCTCGTCGTCGCTCGAATGGGCGGCAATCACGGTCAGCCGGAACGCCAGATGCTCGGCCTTGCGGGCGCTTCCGAAGTCCTGCACGAACGCGAGACGTCCATCCTCGCGCTGGGCGTAGACGCTCCAGAGCCTGGGCGCCACCCCCACATCAGTCGCCGCCACGACGTGGGTGGCGCCGTTGAACGAGACCTCGGCGCTCGCCTGCACCACGACCTGGCCGTTCCAGTCGTGTGGCAAGGCAATGTCGAAGGCGTCACGCGCCGCGCGATCGAACGCCGCCCGATCGCCGGCCTTGCGCGCCTCGCCCACCATGGCTTCCTCGCGGAGCTGCTCGAGCGGCTCGATCGCCGCCGCGATCTTCGCGTCGAGCGCATCCGGATCCTGCGGCAGTGCATGCCGCGTCCAGAACGCGTTCTGCGTGTTGAGCGGCTGCATCGCGTCGAGGACTTCGGCGACGCGCTCGATCCGGGCGAAGTTCGCGGTCTCGAGGGCGCGCATCAGCGTGCCGTGCTCGAGCTGTTCCAGCGTCCACGTCTCGGCGACCTCCGGGGCCGCCTGTTGCGGTGCCTGCGCCATGTTCGTCTCCTGTCCTTGTTGCAGGGTCTGGAAGAGCTGTTCAGCCTTCAGGGCGAACGCCTGGGCCAGGCCCTTGCGCTCGAGATAGGGCTCGCCCATCCGCGAATCGGCCGGCTCGAGGCCAAACACGGGGGAGAGGCGGTCATGCGCCTTCTCCCGGAATTGACCAGGGTCATGACCGGTGACGTGCCCCACGGTCGTCAGGCCGCGGCTGCGCAAGGCTTCCGGCAGGGAAGCGCCCACAAAGGCCTCGAAGTGGCTGAAGGTCACTTCCGGGTCACCGAGGATTGCGTCGATGTCCACCGCCAACGCCCGGACGACGGCCGCCTCCCGGCGGGCATCCTCGAACGTGGCCGCGTTCAGCGGCGTGAAGGAACGTTCCTCGCCTTCGCGGCCCACATAGAAGAAGGTGGTGTCGCTGCGCGCGAGGCCCTGCCAGTCGGCAGGCAGCGGCTCGGCTGACGCCCAGCGGCGCAGCACGCTGGTGCTGTCGAGGAATGCGTCCGGATGCATCTGCTGTGCGGACGCACGCGCTGCATCGTCGTGCTCCAGACCCTGCACCTGAACCTGCTGCTGCTGCTCGAAGGCCAGCACATAGTCCTTGATCTTCTCGGCCTCGGCCGCCGCCCGGAAAATCTCCAGCGGATCGTCCCGCAGCGCCTTGATCCATGAACCGACGTAGGCGGCGTGCTGCCCCGGATCGTGCCCGATGCCCAGCTCGTCGCCGAGGATCATCGAGGCGATCTCGGCGCGCAGCTCTTCTTTCGCGTACCCCTCGCTGCCGAACGGATGCGCGAGATCACGGGCGAGCCGGGACGCGTGCCCGGTCCAGTGCCCGAGCTCATGCAGGGCCGTCGCATAGTAGGTGTCGGCGCCCGGAAACTGGCTGCGCTCGGGCAGGTGAATCGTGTCGGTCGCGGGCCGATAGAAGGCCCGGTTCTGCTCGCCGTGGCGGATCACCGCCCCCGAGGCGGCCAGGATGTGCTCGGCCCGCTCGAGCGCATCCCACGCCGGCGCCGTGTGCGCCAGCGGCGGCAGACCGTCGATCTGCTCGGCATTGAACACGGTGGCGAAGAAAACGCGCGGGCGCTCGAGCTGGACGGTCTGCTTGACCGGCTCGCCGTCGCCATCAAGCACCGGGCGGCCCGCTTCGTCACGCCGGACCTGCTCTTCGCTGAACTGCCAGTACTGGACGGGCGTCCCTTTTTCGCCCTTGCGCACCTGGGCCCCAACGGCAGCGGCCTGCCGGTAAGTCATCCACCGGTTGTCGGCGCGCCCCTGGCTCATCAGGTGAATCGCGTTAATGCCCTTGTAACGCTTGCCGGTGGTCGGATTGAGCGGCAGGACGGCGCCCGGCTCACCGGGCGCCCACGGCCGCTGCCAGGGCGCGGTGCCGGCTTCGAGTTGGGCGATCAGGCGCTCAGCCACCGTTTCATGGAAGGGTTTCCGGGTCTCGGCCATGATCTCAGCCCTCCCGCGCGCGACCGGGGACGGCCGGCTCGATGCGCTCGAGCTGGCTCTCGAAGGCGTCGGCTTCGCTCAGGGCGTCCTCCACGAAGGCGCCCGCGCGCTCGGCCTCGAACGGATCGAACTCGACCCGGTAGCCGGGCGTCATCGCATCGACGAATTTCGCTGAAATCGTGGCTGAAATCGCGGCGGCAATCGTGTCGCGGATCGTGCCGGAGGTCGTCCCGCTCGCAAGCTCCCGCGTATCGGCGGCGGTGGCGTCGGGATCGGGAATGGGAATGGGCTCGGTCATGGTCGGGACTCCTCTGCGTGCGGGGGGTGGAACGGTGGCGGGCGCCCTGGCGCGCCGCGTGGCGATGAACAGCGAGACGGCCGGCGCTTTCATACGGGCCTCCCGCTACCAGGTGAGCACCGGGGCCAGCGCCGTCACGATCTGAGCGCGGGGCAGGGGCCCGAAGTAACGCGCATCGAAGGACGTGGCGCTGATCTCCGACATCAGCAGGACCTCCGAGGCCCCGAGCCGGTAAGGACCCGTCCGCCAGCGGGGCAGGGGCCGTCCGCCGACATCGGCCGCCCGCGGCGCCGTGAGCGCCAGCAGCACGCCATTGACCGACACCCCCACATCGGACACCGCGATCTCGTCCCCCTGCGCGGCGACGAGGCGCTTCATCAGGTAGCCGTAACCGCCCGGGCAGAAGCCCGCGCCCAGATAGCCGCGCGCCCGGGCTTCATCGAAGAGCGGGGTGGGCGGGGGACAGACCAGCACATATGCGCCGGGCATCGCGGGCGCACGGCTCACCCGGTAGAGACCGACCGGAATGCTGCGCGTCGTGTTGATGCGCACGCCCGCCGCCTGGGCGAGCGCCGCCCCGGCGAGCACGACGACCCCCGCCAGCGCCAGGCCGGCAGCGATCCGGCCCACGGGCCCTGGCACCCGGTGCCGCCCGCGCCGCCTGCCGGGGGCGAAGGTCCGTGGCGCACTCATAGCCGGATGGCCTCGCCCGTGTCGGCGAAAGAAACCAGGCGATCGGTGACCGCGGGCGCCGGCACCGCAGCCCGGGCGCGGAAAACCGGGTCCTTGAAGTAGAGCGGCTGCTTGCCGTAGATCGCCGGAAACCCGGCCACATACACGACCATGTCGCCCGGAGCCTCGATGTGACCATCGGCGCCCTTGCGCGGACCGGGCATGCGCAGGCACTCGTCCGGCGTCAGCAGCGGCCGCTGCACTTCCTGGAAGGTGCGCGACACCTGGCCGAGCATCGCCGCGGTGCGCCGCCCGCTGGTGGTGACCTGCGCCTTGACCACGGTGGTCTGCCCGGTGAGCCGTGACAGGTGCTCGGCGGTCTCGAGGCGATTGGGCGGATAGGCGTTCTGCACATGGCAGTTGGACGTGATCGTCTCGTCCGGCCCGTAGCCGGTCTCCCGGCTCTTCAACTGGTTGAGGTCCTGGCAGATCAGGTAGCACTTGATGCCGTAACCTGCCACGAAGGCGAGCGCCTCCTGCAGGATCGGCAGCCGCCCGAGGGCGGCGAACTCGTCGAGCATGAGCAGCAGCCGGTGCCGGTAGTGCGCCACCGGCCGGCCGTGCGCGAACGCCATCCGGTCGGCCAGGCGGCGCACCACCATGCTCACCAGGATGCGCACCAGCGGGCGCAGCCGATCCTTGTCGTTGGGCTGGGTGACGATGTAGAGCGTCACCGGATCGTCCGCGTGCATCAGATCGCGGATGCGAAACTCCGAGCGGCTGACGTTGCGCGCCACGACCGGATCGCGGTACAGGGCGAGGTAGGACTTCGCCGTCGAGAGCACCGAGCCGGCTTCCTCTTCCGGGCGATCCATCATGTCGCGTGCCGCGGAGGCGATCGCCGGGTGGGGCTGGCCGTCGAGGTGCCCGGTGGTGGCCATTTCCATCCACAGCTCGCCGACATCGCGGTTCGGATCGGCCAACATTGCATCGACCGCCGGCAGCGTGGCCGAGACCCCATCGGCCTTCGCCTTGTAGAGCGCGTGCAGAATGACGCCCACCAGCAGCGCGAAGGCGGTTTTCTGCCAATGCGATTCGAGCCCCTTGCCGCTCGGATCGACGATCAGCGTCACCAGATTCTGGACGTCGCCCACCGCGTCTTCGGTCTCGAGCCGGATCTCGTCGAGCGGGTTCCAGCAAACGCTGCCACGGGCCGTGGCCGGCTCGAAGCGCAGCACGGTGTTGCGGGCATGCGCCTTGCGCCAACCGGCGGTGAGCGCCCACAGCTCGCCCTTGAGATCCGTGACCACCGCGCTCGCCCCCCAGGACAGCAGCGTCGGCACCACGAGACCCACGCCCTTGCCCGAACGGGTGGGGGCATAGGTCAGCACATGCTCGGGCCCGTCGTGGCGCAGGTAATGAAACCGACCACGCGCATCCTCCCAACCCCCGACATAGACGCCCGCCGAACGGCAGGCCGCCTCGCCGGTGAGGACGTCCCACAGGGTGCGCGGTCGGGGCAGCAAGCCGGCGGCCTCGATGTCCGTCTTCCCGGCCCAGCGCGCCGAGCCGTGCAGCGTGGCGTTCGCCCGCGACGAGTTGGACGACACGACTTTCGCCACCGCGACCCCGAAGAGCCCCAATGCCGACACCATCATGCCGACACTGGCCGCCTGCAGGAGCTCGTCCGGATAACGGGCCGACCAGTTCGAGGCCCACTCGAGGATCGCCCACGGCGCATAGACGTGGTGCAGATGTTCGCCCAACTGCGCCGGGTAGCCGAAGCGGTGAGCGAAGAACTGGGTGGCCGACTGCAGGCCACCCGCGAGCGATACCGCGGCGAGCACGGGCAACAGCTTGCCGCCAGGCGCACGCCCGGCGCGCACCTGGGGACCGACCGCGTTGTTCACCTCGAGCTTCATCGACTGTGCCCTCCCGTACGCTGGATCGTGCCGTGCGGCGTCACGCTCACCGCATCGCCCCGCGAAACGCGGGACAGGCGCCGCGCCGTGGCCGCATCGACCGGCAGGACCAGCACGACGTCCGTACCCCGTACCGCACCCGCCGGCACATCGCCCGGCCTGAAAAGCGCCAGCGGCTGACCGTCGACGGTGCGCAGACCGGCAAAGAAAATGACACCAGCACACCCATCATAGAGGGCGTGTTTCGGTATATCAATTCCTTTATGCCGCTTTTCTTCGCGCTCTGCAATGTAGCGGCCGGCCGCGGCACGCTGCGCCGGTGTCATCCGGCCTGCGCGCAGTCCGCCGGCGCCGGCAACGCCCCGTCGCAGTGGGTGATCTGGTGCGGCTCCGCGCTGCTCCAGGTGATGAGGAACATCACCCGGCAGTAACACTTCACCTCCGCCGGCGAAGCGAACCACACCGAGTTCGGACAGGCCTCGCAGACGGTGCCGGGATGCGGGCGGCGGGACGCCTCCAGCGCGGCCAGGGTGGGGCTTTCCGGCGGCACGGGCGTGTGCGTCGACACCGGCGCCGGCGCGGTTCTCATCCGGTCGGTCACCGGATCGCTCGTCGGATCGACTGCCGTATCGATTGGCTCGGGCCCCAGCACCGCGAGGGCGGCCTCGATCAGCGCGTCCTCGCTCGGGATGTTCAGTGGATTCATGAGCCGTCTCCTGGGTGAAGAGCCGTTGCCGCCGCCCTTCCAGGGCGGGGTCGGCGAAGGTGAGGGGAAACCGGGCGTCCACCGCCACCCGGATGACCAGGGCCTTGAATTCGGGCGTGCCGCAGACGGTGATCTCGCCGCCATAGCGTGCCATCGCCAGGCCCAGCGCGACCTTGACGCCCTCGCGCGTGAGCGTGCGGGACACCTGCAGCCGGTCGCCGTCATCCCGCACCGCCGAGGATCCGGCCCGAAAGAGGATCGTGCCCTTCTTCGTGACGGTGTCCTGAACGGGGTCCGGGCCCGGCCCCAACGGATCCACATTCGCGCCCGCTCCTGTTCCCGCGCCCGCGAGGGTGTTGCCCGTGAGCCCCTGCGCGGCCTCGCGGGCGCGCAGCGCCGCGAGCGCCTCGGCGTTGCCCTGCAGCGCTTCGTGCTTCAACCAGTCGGCCCACGTCCGCCGCCGGAAACCGTCGTAGAGCACGGCCCGCTCCCTGGCGTACGCCGTGTGGATCTGCGCGAGCCGCTCGCGCAGCGCGCGGCTCGCCTGCGCATACAGCAGCCTCTTGTCGATGCCCTTGCCGTCGGCCACCCTGATCGTCGCCCGCCACAGCCGGTTCGCCCGCCGGGCGTCGTCGACGGCGCGCAGCTTGCGCCGCCGGGCGCTCGCCAGCGCCTCACTGCGCTGCGCCGATGAGCGCTGCTGCTCAGCCTGGTAGCGCACATGCAGCGCGGTGGTATCGATGCGCAGGCGGACCGGCGCCTTGCTGTAGTGCGGGCCAACGGCGGGGGAGGGGGAGGGCGGCCCGTCGGACGCCCCATCGGCGAGCACCTCGGTCGGCGCCTCGAACGGTCCCAGCCGCGCCTCCAGCGCCGGTTTCGACAGTTCGCGGGCCAGCGTGCTGGCTTTCACCCGCGTCCCGTCACGCGATTCAACGATGAGCCCGTTCCCGCGCGGGCGCAGCACGAGTCCGTTGTCCGACAGGACCTGGTGCAGTTGGGCCCAGGAATGCGCCCCCAGGAGATCCTCGAGGCACACCCGCCGCACCCAGCCGAGGAGCGACTCGACGCCGGCGTGGCGCTCCATGTCGGCCGCGCGCCCCTCGGCCACCGAACGGCGCGAGACATGGTTGTCCGTCTGCAGGCCGTACTCGCGCTCGAGCGTCACACACAGATCCGCGAGCGTGCGGTACGACTGGAACGGCTCGTGCAGGGTGCGCCGCTCCGGGTGGATCTTGTTGATGGCGATGTGAAGGTGCACGTTGTCGGTGTCGTGATGCACCGCGCTCACGCGCTGGTGCTCCGCAAAACCCAGCCCGGCAGCGAGCCGCGCTTCGATCGCCTGCAGCGTCGCCGCGTCCGGTGCCTCGCCCGGCCGAAAGCTCACCAGCAGATGAAACGTCTTGTCGCCCGCCGCGCGGGTGTTCTGCCGCTGGGTGGCCAGCACCTCGCCGATCACCGCCGGCAGCGTCGCGGCCGCGCAGTTCGTCACGCGGATCTCCCCGAGCCGCTCGGTCTTGTCCTGGGCGTCGGTGATGTACTCGACCAGCTCGGCGAAGTTGCTCCTGGCGAGCGTGCGCATCGGCACGTGCTTGGCGATCACGGGCGCGCCTTCGTCTCTTTAGCCGCTAAAAGGCTCGCGCCCGGCCCGAGGCTGGACGACCTTCATCATCACTTCGCCCATCTGCTCCTGCGTGGCCTCGATGCGCGCGAGCACCGCGCGCAGCGTCGCCTCGCCGAACTGCGCGGTGCGCTCGTCGTTGGTGAGCCAAAGCTTCAGGAGCCCGCCGAGGCGCCCCAGATCGCCATTGATCCGCGCGAGCTCGCGCACCTGCTCGTAATCGACCACCCCGCCGATGCGATAACCCTGTCCGACCTCGCGCAGGAAGCGGGCGACGCTCATGCCGGCGCGCTGCGCCTGCGCTTCGATCAGCACCTTCTCGCCGGGCGACACCGGCACGCGCAGGTGATGGGCGCGCCGGGCGCTGCCGGGCGGGGCGGCGTTCGGCGCCGCGCTTGCCGCTTCGGCCGCCGCCGGTCGGGCAGCGTGTTCCACCGTCCCATCCATCCTCACACCTCGCTGTGAATGCCGGCGGGAGCCGGCTGGGCCTCGCAGAGCAGGATCCCGTTGAGCGCCCCCGGCGCGAATAAGGCCAAAGCGAAGGGGGATGACCGGCTTGCCGGTTAGCCAACTTCGCCCATCCTGCCCGCCGTTCAGACCTCATGACGCCAGAAGGAGAACGCATCGCGGAACCGAATTTATCCGCATTCCTACGCTAAACCGTGACCGCATACTAGACGGATATAGCGAAATTGTGCAAGCTCGTTCATAATCCCGTTGTCGTAGCGGCGGAATGCGCGGGAATTGCGCCTTTTTGCGCAGGAATTGCGGAACGCAGTGCGCGGGGATGCATCGGAGATGCCGACGGGCAGCCCGGAAGGAGGGATCAGGATGACGACACGCTACACCGAGGAACTGGCCGGCTGGGTGAGCCGGCGCGCCGCACCGCGGCCGCGCCAGGACCGCAACATCGTCGCCTTCCTGGCCGTGAAGGAGGATGTCAGGGCGGCGCTCGAGGCGGGCTATTCCATGAAAACCATCTGGGCACACCTCACCGCAACCGGACGCCTCGCCGGCCGCTACGAGACCTTCACCCAGCACGTGAAGCGCTACCTGCGGACGGCGCCCGCGGCCGCAGGCTCGCCGTCCCTGCCGTCCCTGCCGTCCCTGCCGTCCCTGCCGTCCCTGCCGTCCCCGCCGTCCCCGCCGGCGCCCACCCCACCGCCCGCAGCGGGCGAGCCCCGCAGGACGCCCCCGCCCTCGGTGGGGGGCTTCACGTTCAATGCCACCCCGAAGACGGAGGACCTGTTCTGATGGCAACGATCCACATGGTTCTGCAAGGCAAGGGCGGCGTCGGCAAGTCGATGATCGCGGCCGTCCTCGCCCAGTACAAGGCCGGCAAGGGGCGAACGCCGCTCTGCCTCGACACCGATCCGGTCAACGCCACCTTCGCGGGCTACCGGGCGCTCGGCGTGCAGCGCGTGAACATCCTCGAAGGCGACGAGATCAACACCCGGCACTTCGATGCGCTCATCGAGCAGATCGCCGCCGCCGAGGGCGATGTCATCATCGACAACGGCGCGAGCGCCTTCGTGCCGCTGTCGCACTACCTCATCAGCAACCAGGTGCCGGCCCTGCTGCACGACATGGGACACGCGCTCATCGTGCACACCGTGATCACCGGCGGGCAGGCCCTGCCCGATACGGTCAGCGGCTTCGCCCAGCTCGCCAGCCAGTTCCCTGCCCAGTGTCAGTTCGTCGCCTGGCTCAACCCGTACTGGGGGCCCATCGCGCACGAGGGCAAGGGCTTCGAGCAGATGAAGGCGTACCTGGGCCACAAGGCGCGGGTGTCCGCCCTCATCCAGATCCCGCCGCTCAAGGAAGAGACCTACGGTCGCGACTTCGCCCAGATGCTGCAGGCGAGGCTCACCTTCGACGAGGCACTCGCCCTGAGCACGCTGACAATCATGACGCGCCAACGCCTCAAAATCGTGAAGACGCAACTCTTCGCCCAGCTCGACAACGCCGCGGTGCTTTGATGTCCGACCAGATCGAGGCGCTGATCAGGGAGATCGCGGCCAAACACGGCATCGCCGTCGGCCGCGACGACCCGATCATGATCCTGCAGACGATGAACGCGCATCTGATGCGCGAGCACGCGGCCGCCCAGCAGGCAGCCCTCGATCGCTTCAGGGAAGAACTCGAGGGCATCGCCCACCGCTGGGGCGAGGACGCCCGCAGCAAAGCCGAGCGCACGCTCAACGCCGCGCTCGCCGCGAGCACGGACGCCATGAAAAGCGGCATGGAGGCGGGCGCGAAAGCCGCCGCCACCGCCGCCCGCCGCGAGATCGACGCGGCGCTGGCGCAGCTTGCCGGCCCGATCCGCGAGGGCCGGCGCATCGCCGTCCTGAACCTGATCGCCGCCGGCATGGCCGTGTTCGCGGCCGCGCTGGCGCTGCTGTCGACGCTGTGAAGCGGCCCACTGCAGCGGACAAGGGGTGGAGAAGGGAAGGGGTGGAGAAGGGGGGAGGGGTCCGGCCGGTAGCGAAGCTGCCGGCAGGTTCCGGGGAGGCCAAGCGCAGCGCGGCGGGGTGGGCGCAGCCGACCCCAGGAGGCAAGCGCAGCGCGCCGCGAAGGCGCCAGGCGCGGGCGGGCAGGGCGCAAGCCTTGCCCGAGGGCGCGCGCCGCGTGAGCGGGGCCTCGAGCGCCCGGACCGCGCCCGGTGCCGCAGCGAAGTCCCCCTCCCGGCCCGCGGGCCGGCCGATCAGTTCCCGCAGCGACCCTACGACCGCGCGCTGCCCCTTGCCGCCACTGTCTGCGCCCGCAAAGGTGCCCCCAGACCGACACGTGCATCGCTGAACCTTTCCGGACACAGCGCCCGCGCCTTTTCCGGCCCGGTTCCCGCCGGTTGAGCGCTTTAGCCGCTAAAGCGAGCGGGAGCGCCCGCGGCTGAGCTGGACCGTTTCAGCGGCCAGGCTGGCCCGGCCCTGCGCATCGTAGCCGATGCGCATCAGGCTGCCGATCTCGGGAGCCTTGTCGAAATCGGCGCGCGCATGCACAACATAGGTCTTGCCGGTCTGCTGGAACACGCCGTCCTTGTCGACGTGAACGATCATGCCGGTGCAGGTTGCGGTCTTGTCGGCCGGGCGGGCCAAATACAAGTTGTAGATGCCAGGCTTCAGGGCGCCGGCCTTGTCGACCTTCTCGTTGCGCCATTGGCCCTCCTGCTCGCTTTGAACGATCCGGGAGCCATTCATTATAAGAAGCCGCTGCTTCATTAAGTCCTCACAGTCCAGTGCACCGGGCGATTTCGATCGGAAAGTCGCGAAGTGTGCCGCAATGGAATGCGATGTGCAGCGGTGAAGCAGCGCGCAGGTGCCCTATGTGGCAGCGCCTGAAGCGCACCGTGTCGCCGTTTCGAGCGCGAGTGCGAGCGACAACAAGCGAACGCCTCTTGGCACCGGGCCCCGGCGTCAAAGACGTGCCATCGTGCTTCGACGGGCACGAAGCCGTCGGCGGTTTCTCGGGAATGCCAATCTTCAGCGCCGCGGGCAGGGCATCGCCCTGCCCGCGGCCGCGCCCATGGGATTTTCTCGTGAAGGCCTCTCCCACCCCACCGCGGGGCACCGAGAGGGCGTCGGCCGGACACGCGCGTGCCCGGCCGACGGGGATCAAAGCAGTCCGCGTTCCGCGAAGCTGGTGGGCTTCGCCGTTCCGGCGACGATGAAGTGATCGCACACGCGCACATCGATCATGGCCAAGGCGTCCTTCAGGCTTTGGGTGAGCCGCTCGTCGGCCAGGCTCGGCTCAGCGCTGCCGCTCGGATGGTTGTGATATCCGCGCGGCACCTGGCACGTCAGTGCCGGACACGACCCCCTCGACATGGCCAGCGAAGTTCTGGAGTGGTGCGCGAACCAGCACAATCTCGCAGGGGACATGCCGGGGCGCCAAGGTGAAGAGTCGCAACGTGCGCTGCGCGGAGGCTCCGGGCACATTGACCGAGACCTGGCCCGGTGTACGGCACGGCTTGGCGATCATCCACGCGGCCGTTACCCGAGCGTGGGCTTTCGTCAGTGCCATTGCCCGCCCTCTTGTCCGCTATCCCGTCCGTCTACCTTGTTGTCCGCGAACGCGTTGATCAAGCACGTTATCGGACATTGTCCAGCTTGACGGTCTAATGATCGTTTGGCGGACAAGGCGACTGGCATCAGCCGAACAGCTCGCTATGGGAGCCAAGCCGCGCCAGTCGCAGGGTGTCGGCGTCGGACTTGCGGTAGATCAGCAGCAGGTCGGGCTTGATGTGGCATTCGCGGTAGCCCGCCCAATCGCCGGAAAGATCGTGGTCGCGGTATCGCACATCCAGGGGCTGATCGGTCGCCAGCGCGACCAGAACCGGCTTGAGGTCATCATTCGTGCAGCGGACTCCTGATACTGTTCGTTCAATAGAGGGGTCGTCTCAGAAAACGGAAAATAAAGCACGCTAAGCCGGTTGCAGCGGCCGTAGCGGCCTGAACTTGCCCGCGCCGATCTTGGCGCTGCTGCGCCAGAGGTAATCGCCGGTCAGGTTGATGTGCTCCCAGCCGAGCGGCGACAGGTACTGCAACAGGCCGTCATCGACGGCTTGACCGTGGCCACGCAAGGCGTTCGCGGCCCGTTCCAGATAAACCGTGTTCCACAGCACGATGGCTGCCGTCACCAGGTTGAGGCCGCTGGCCCGGTAGCGTTGCTGCTCGAAACTGCGGTCGCGGATTTCGCCCAGGCGGTTGAAGAACACGGCACGGGCCAGCGCGTTGCGGGCCTCGCCCTTGTTCAGTCCGGCATGCACACGGCGGCGCAGCTCGACGCTTTGCAACCAGTCTAGGATGAACAGCGTGCGCTCGATGCGGCCCAACTCGCGCAGGGCGACGGCCAGACCATTCTGGCGCGGATAGCTGCCGAGCTTGCGCAGCATCAGCGAGGCCGTCACCGTGCCTTGTTTGATCGACGTGGCCAGCCGCAGGATTTCATCCCAATGGGCGCGGACGTGCTTGATGTTGAGCGTGCCGCCGATCATCGGTTTCAATGTCTCGTAGGCGGCATCGCCCTTTGGAATGTAGAGCTTGGTGTCGCCCAGGTCACGGATGCGCGGCGCGAAGCGGAAGCCCAGCAGGTGCATCAGCGCGAAGACGTGATCGGTGAAGCCCGCCGTGTCGGTGTAGTGCTCCTCGATGCGCAGGTCGGATTCGTGGTACAGCAGGCCGTCGAGCACGTAGGTCGAGTCGCGCACGCCGACATTCACCACCTTGGTGTGGAACGGCGCGTACTGGTCGGAGATGTGGGTGTAGAACGTCCGCCCTGGGCTGCTGCCGTATTTTGGGTTGATGTGGCCGGTACTCTCGGCCTTGCTGCCGGTGCGGAAGTTCTGGCCGTCCGATGACGACGTGGTGCCGTCGCCCCAGTGCTCGGCGAAGGGATGCCGGAACTGCGCGTTGACCAGCTCGGCCAGCGCCGCCCCGTAGGTTTCGTCGCGGATGTGCCAGGCTTGCAGCCAGGCCAGCTTGGCGTAGGTTGTGCCGGGGCAGGACTCTGCCATCTTGGTCAGGCCCAGGTTGATCGCGTCGGCGAGGATCGTGGTCAGCAGCAGGTTCTTGTCCTTGGCCAGGTCGCCCGATTTCAGATGCGCGAAGTGCCGGGTGAAGCCCGTCCATTCGTCCACCTCCAGCAGCAATTCGGTGATCTTGACGTGCGGCAGGGCCATTGCGGTCTGGTCGATCAGGGCCTGCGCGGTGTCGGGCACCGCCGCGTCGAGTGGCGTGATCTTCAGTCCCGATTCGGTGATGATGGCATCCGGCAACTCGTTGGCCAGCGCCATGCGGTTTACGGTGGTGAGCTGCGTTTCCAGCAGCGTCAGCCGTTCATGCAGGTACTGGTCGCAATCGGTGGCCACAGCCAGCGGCAATTCGCTGGCCTGCTTGAGGCTGGCAAATTTCGCTGGCGGCACCAGGTAGTCCTCGAAATCCTTGAACTGGCGGGAGCCTTGCACCCAGATGTCGCCGGAGCGCAGTGCGTTCTTCATCTCCGACAGCGCGCACAGTTCGTAGTAACGCCGGTCGATTCCGGCGTCGGTCATCACCAGCTTTTGCCAGCGCGGCTTGATGAAATCGGTTGGCGCATCGGCGGGCACCTTGCGGGCGTTGTCGCTGTTCATGTTGCGCAGCACTTCGATAGCGTCGAGCACGTCCTTGGCGGCGGGCGCGGCCCGCAGCTTGAGCACGGCGAGGAATTCCGGCGCGTAGCGGCGCAGCGTGGCATAGCTCTCGCCGATGCGGTGCAGGAAATCGAAGTCCTCGGGCTGCGCGAGTTTCTGCGCCTCGGTGACGCTCTCGGCGAAGGCATCCCAGGACATGACGGCTTCGATGGCGGCGAACGGATCGCGGCCGGCTTGCTTGGCCTCGATCAGCGCCTGGCCGATGCGTCCGAATAGCCGCACCTTGGCATTGATCGCCTTGCCGGATGCCTGGAACTGCTGCTGATGTTTGTTCTTGGCGGCGTTGAACAGTTTGCCCAGAATGCGGTCGTGCAGGTCGATGATTTCGTCAGTGACGGTCGCCATGCCTTCGATGGTGAGCGCAACCAGAGTCGCGTAGCGGCGCTGCGGCTCGAACTTGGCCAGGTCGGCTGGCGTCATCTGGCCACCCTCGCGGGCGATCTTGAGCAGCCGGTTCTGGTGCACCGACCGCTCGATGCCGGAGGGCAGGTCGAGCGCCTGCCACGCCTTGAGGCGTTCGATGTGTTCCAGCATGTGCCGCGAGTTCGGTTTGACCGGGGATTGCCGCAGCCAGGCCAGCCAGGTCGTCTTGCCGTTGTCGCGGCGCTTGAGCAGATCGTCGAGGCGACGGCGATGCATGTCCGATAGCGGTTCGGCCAAGGCGTCGTAGATGCGCCGGTTGGCGCGGGTGATCGCCTCGGCGCTCGCCCGCTCGACGGCGTTGAGAGCAGGCAGAATGACCGACTGCCGCCGCAGGTGCTCGATGAAGGCGCTTGCCAGCACAATGCCCTTGTCGGTTTGCATGGCCAGCTCGGTCAGCGTGTGGACGGCCTGCCGGTAGTGGCTCATGGTGAAGGGCCGGAAACCGAAGACGGTTTGCAGCTCGATCAGGTGCTCACGCCGGGTCTGCTCCCGCTGTCCGTACTTGCCCCAGCTTTCGATGCTGACCTTGAGCTGGTCGGCGACCAGTTTCAGCAAGGGCGGGAACGGCGGTTCATCAACGCCCAGTATGACGCCCGGAAAGCGTAGGTAGCAAAGCTGCACCGCGAAGCCCAGCCGATTGGCCGGGCCGCGCCGCTGCCGGATGATGGAGAGGTCGCTTTCGCTGAACGTGTAGTGACGGATCAACTCATCCTTGGTGTCCGGCAACGCCAGCAGGCTTTCGCGCTCGGCGGCGGAGAGGATCGAACGGCGGGGCATGCGGTTTCCTTCTTCTTGAAAACGTAGGTTTGTGACAAGCCCGCCAAGGCAACCGGCGCGGCTGTCATTTTCAGAAGACGACTGCACCATTCAGCGCGGTTTGAAGCCTCTTGTGCATACGGCTCCTGACAGCCAGATATCAGGACTCCTCTGCACGAAACTCGTCTATGCTCAATACTCGTGTGCACCAAAGCGAGATGAGCATGGCGACCGATACCGCACCGATTACCGAGCACGGCGTGGCCACCCTGCCAGAACAGGCATGGGAGCGTGCGCGTCGTCGCGCGGAGATCATTGGGCCGTTGGCGCAGTCGGAGACGGTTGGGCATGAAGCGGCCGACGCGGCAGCCCAGGCATTGGGGCTGTCCCGGCGGCAGGTCTACGTCCTGATCCGCCGTGCCCGGCTAGGATCGGGGCTGGTCACTGACTTGGCTCTTGGGCAGTCGAGCGGTGGCAAAGGTAAAGGCCGCTTGCCGGAGTCGGTCGAACGAATCATCCGCGAGTTACTGCAAAAGCGCTTCCTGACCAAGCAGAAGCGTAGCTTGGCGGCGTTCCACCGCGAAGTTGTGCGGGCGTGCAAGCTGCAAAAGCTGCGGGTGCCGGCGCGCAACACGGTGGCTCTGCGGATCGCCGGCCTCGATCCGCGCGAGGTCACTCACCGCCGGGAAGGACAAGATGCCGCCCGCGACCTGCAAGGTGTTGGTGGTGTTCCGCCACCCGTCTCCGCGCCGCTGGAGCAGGTGCAGATCGACCACACAGTCATCGACCTGATCGTGGTGGACGAGCGCGACCGGCAACCGATTGGCCGTCCATACCTGACCCTCGCCATCGACGTATTCACCCGCTGCGTGGTTGGCATGGTCGTTACGCTGGAAGCCCCGTCCGCCGTCTCGGTCGGCTTGTGCTTGGTGCATGCCGCCTGCGACAAGCGCCCTTGGTTGGAAGGGTTGAACGTAGAGATGGATTGGCCGATGAGCGGCAAGCCCAGACTGCTCTACTTGGACAACGCGGCTGAGTTCAAGAGCGAGGCGCTGCGCCGTGGCTGCGAGCAGCATGGCATCCGGTTGGACTATCGCCCGCTCGGGCAGCCGCACTACGGCGGTATCGTGGAACGGATCATCGGCACGGCGATGCAGATGATCCACGACGAATTGCCGGGGACGACCTTCTCCAATCCTGACCAGCGCGGGGAATACGCCTCCGAGAAGATGGCCGCCCTGACACTGCGCGAGCTGGAGCGCTGGCTCACATTGGCGGTCGGCACCTATCACGGCTCCGTGCACAACGGCCTGCTCCAACCGCCGGCCGCGCGCTGGGCCGAAGCTATCACGCGGACCGGCGTGCCAACCGTCATCACTCGCGCTACGGCTTTTCTGGTCGATTTTCTGCCCATCATCCGCCGCACGCTGACCCGCACCGGCTTCGTCATCGACCACATCCACTACTACGCCGATGCGCTCAAGCCGTGGATAGCTCGGCGGGACCGCTTGCCTGCGTTCCTGATCCGGCGCGACCCGCGCGACATCAGCCGCATATGGGTGCTGGAACCAGAGGGGCAGCACTACCTGGAAATTCCCTACCGTACCTTGTCGCACCCGGCTGTCACCCTATGGGAACAACGGCAGGCGCTGGCGAAATTACGGCAGCAAGGGCGCGAACAGGTGGATGAGTCAGCGCTGTTCCGCATGATCGGCCAGATGCGAGAAATCGTGACCACCGCGCAGAAAGCTACGCGCAAGGCGCGGCGCGACGCGGATCGACGCCAGCATCTCAAGGCAACGGCACCGCCTGTCAAAACCACGCCACCACCAGATGCGGACATGGCTGACCCACAGGCCGACAACCAGCCGCCGGCCAAACCGTTCGACCAGATTGAGGAGTGGTAGCCGTGGACGAATATCCCATCATCGACTTGTCACACCTGCTGCCAGCGGCACAGGGGCTGGCTCGGCTGCCGGCGGACGAGCGCATCCAGCGCCTTCGCGCCGACCGCTGGATCGGCTATCCGCGCGCGGTCGAGGCGCTGAACCGGCTGGAAACCCTGTATGCGTGGCCAAACAAGCAACGCATGCCCAACCTGCTGCTGGTCGGCCCGACCAACAACGGCAAGTCGATGATCGTCGAGAAGTTCCGGCGCACGCATCCGGCCAGCGCCGACGCCGACCAGGAGCACATTCCGGTACTGGTCGTGCAGATGCCATCCGAACCGTCGGTAATCCGCTTCTACGTCGCGCTGCTCGCGGCGATGGGTGCGCCATTGCGACCGCGCCCACGGCTGCCAGAAATGGAACAACTGGCGCTGGCACTGCTGCGCAAGGTCGGCGTGCGCATGCTGGTGATCGACGAGTTGCACAACGTCCTGGCCGGTAACAGCGTCAACCGCCGGGAATTTCTCAATCTCCTGCGCTTCCTCGGCAATGAACTGCGCATCCCACTGGTCGGGGTCGGCACGCGCGACGCCTACCTGGTCATCCGCTCCGATGACCAGTTGGAAAATCGCTTCGAGCCGATGATGCTGCCGGTATGGGAGGCCAACGACGATTGCTGCTCACTGCTGGCCAGCTTCGCCGCTTCGCTTCCACTGCGGCGCCCCTCGTCGATTGCCACGCTGGACATGGCCCGCTACCTGCTCACACGCAGCGAAGGCACCATCGGCGAACTGACGCACTTGCTGATGGCGGCAGCCCTCGCCGCCGTGGAGAGCGGCGAGGAAGCGATCAACCATCGCACGCTGAGCATGGCCGATTACACCGGCCCCAGCGAGCGGCGTCGGCAATTCGAGCGGGAACTGATGTGAAGCCAGCGCCACGCTGGCCACTGCATCCGGCTCCCAGGGAAGGTGAAGCCTTGTCTTCGTGGCTCAACCGCGTGGCCCTTTGCTATCACATAGAGGTGTCCGAGCTGCTGGAGCACGATCTTGGTCACGGTCAGGTTGATGACCTGGACACCGCGCCACCACTGGCGCTGCTGGCGATGCTTTCCCAGCGGAGCGGCATCGAACTGAACCGGCTGCGTTGCATGAGCTTTGCCGGCTGGGTGCCTTGGCTACTGGACAGCCTTGATGATCAGATTCCAGATGCATTGGAGACCTATGCGTTCCAGCTCTCGGTGTTGCTGCCGACACACCGCCGTAAGACGCGATCCATCACGAGCTGGCGTGCCTGGCTGCCCAGCCAGCCGATACACCGCGCCTGTCCGCTATGCCTGAACGATCCGGAGAACCAAGCCGTACTGCTCGCGTGGAAGCTGCCCCTGATGCTGAGCTGCCCGCTGCATGGCTGCCGGCTGGAATCCTATTGGGGCGTGCCAGGGCGGTTTCTAGGCTGGGAGAACGCCGACGCCGAACCGCGCACCGCCAGCGACGCGATTGCGGCGATGGACCAGCGTACCTGGCAGGCACTGACGACCGGTCACCTGGAGCTGCCGCGCCGACGCATCCATGCCGGATTGTGGTTTCGGCTGCTACGCACGCTGCTCGATGAGCTGAACACACCGCTTTCGGCGTGCGGAACCTACGCGGGGTATCTCCGCCAAGTCTGGGAAGGCTGCGGGCATCCGCTGCGTGCTGGGCAAAGTCTGTGGCGACCGTATGAAACCCTGAATCCGGCAGTACGGTTGCAGATGCTGGAGGCGGCGGCAACGGCAATCAGCTTGATTGAGGTGAGGTACATAAGCCCGCCAGGCGAGCAGGCAAAGCTGTTCTGGTCCGAGCCCCAAACAGGGTTCACCAGTGGCCTGCCGACGAAAGCGCCGAAGCCCGAACCCATCAATCACTGGCAGCGTGCAGTCCAGGCCATCGACGAGGCCATCATTGAAGCGCGGCACAACCCCGAGACGGCACGCTCGCTGTTCGCGTTGGCTTCCTATGGTCGGCGCGACCCCGCTTCCCTGGAACAGTTGCGCGCCACCTTCGCGAAGGAAGGCATCGCCACGGAATTTCTGTCACATTATGAGCCTGACGGATCCTTTGCATGTCTTAGACAGAATGACGGGTTAAGTGACAAATTTTGACGACCTTAACTTTCCGGCGCACACTGTCACATAATCGAACGTATATGTGACAGGTACGACATGCTGATAGGCTACATGCGGGTATCGAAGGCGGACGGCTCCCAGGCTACCGATTTGCAGCGCGACGCGCTGATTGCCGCCGGGGTCGATCCAGTACATCTTTACGAGGACCAGGCATCCGGCATGCGCGAGGATCGGCCCGGCTTGACGAGCTGCCTGAAGGCGTTGCGAACTGGCGACACACTGGTCGTGTGGAAACTGGATCGGCTCGGACGCGACCTGCGACATCTCATCAACACCGTGCACGACCTGACTGGGCGCGGCATCGGCTTGAAGGTATTAACCGGGCACGGCGCGGCCATCGACACCACGACCGCCGCCGGCAAGCTGGTCTTTGGCATCTTCGCCGCCCTGGCCGAGTTCGAGCGCGAGTTGATCGCGGAGCGCACGATTGCCGGCCTAGCCTCGGCCCGCGCGCGCGGGCGGAAAGGCGGCCGGCCGTTCAAGATGACCGCCGCCAAGCTGCGGCTGGCGATGGCGGCAATGGGTCAGCCAGAGACCAAGGTCGGCGACCTGTGCCAGGAACTTGGCGTCACGCGGCAGACCCTGTATCGGCATGTTTCACCCAAGGGTGAGCTACGTCCAGATGGCGAGAAGCTACTCAGCCGAATTTGATGCCGGCATGAGGCAACGTAGCGACAGCGTGGTTTGTCTCAATGGGAAGCGCTCATGATCGATCTTTGAAGGCCCGCAGCAGTCGTGTCACAGACAGGACGAACAAACCGGTCAGCGTGAGGGCTGCGATACCCCAGTACTCTCCGATGAACGCGCCGGCCGTCGTGCCGGCCAGCACAATGGCGAGAATCGGCAAATGGCAGGGACAGGTGAGCACGGCCAGCGCGCCCCACAGGTAGCCGGTGATCGGTTTGTGCGTCTCGGACGGCAAGCGCTCGGGGCTGTTCATGGCAGACTCTCCGCGTGCTGTGCCGGCTCGGTCGGCATGGTGGCCAACTGCACCTCCAGATCGGCCAACGCTTCGCGCCGACGCTCGACGAACTGGCGCAGAACGGCAAGCTGCGCGGCCGCTTCATCGCCGTCCGCAGCATCCAGCGCCCGGCACAGCCGCGCCAGCGCGTCCAGGCCGATGCCCGCCTCGAAGGCCGCCCGCACGAAGCACAGCCGTTGCAAGGCGGCATCATCGAACAGGCCATAGCCGCCCGGGGTGCACGCCACCGGACGCAGCAATCCGCGCAGCAGGTAGTCGCGCACGATATGCACGCTCACCCCGGCATCAAGGGCCAGCCGGGACACGGTGTAGGCGCTCATTGAAAACCTCCTTTTTTTATCCAGCGCAGCAGGAAAGCTGCTTCACGTCCTTGTTGAAGGTCTGCGCCGCAAGCTTCAACCCCTCGACCATTGTCAGGTAGGGGAACAACTGGTCGGCCAGTTCCTGCACCGTCATGCGGTTGCGGATGGCGAGCACCGCCGTCTGGATCAGTTCGCCCGCTTCCGGGGCCACCGCCTGCACGCCGATGAGCCGTCCGCTACCTTCCTCGATGACCAGCTTGATGAAGCCGCGTGTGTCGAAGTTGGCAAGCGCTCGCGGAACGTTGTCGAGTGTCAGCGTGCGACTGTCGGTCTCGATGCCATCGTGGTGCGCTTCCGCCTCGCTGTAGCCCACGGTGGCGACTTGCGGGTCGGTGAACACCACTGCCGGCATCGCGGTCAGATTGAGGGCTGCGTCGCCGCCGGTCATGTTGATCGCGGCACGGGTGCCGGCGGCCGCTGCCACGTAGACGAACTGCGGCTGGTCGGTGCAGTCGCCGGCCGCGTAGATGTTCGGGTTGCTCGTGCGCATGCCTTGGTCGATAACGATGGCCCCTTGCGCATTGACAGTGACCCCCGCCGCGTCCAGCGCGAGGCTGCGCGTATTCGGTGCCCGACCGGTGGCAACCAGCAACTTGTCAGCGCGCAATTCACCGTGTCCGGTGGTCAGCACGAATTCGCCGTTCACATGGGCGACCTGGCTGGCTTGCGTGTGCTCCAGCACCTCGATGCCCTCGGCGCGGAAAGCGGCTGTCACGGCCTCGCCGATGGCCGGGTCTTCCCGGAAGAACAAGGTGCTGCGTGCCAGGATCGTGACCTGGCTGCCGAGCCGGGCAAAGGCTTGCGCCAGTTCCAACGCCACCACCGACGAACCGATCACGGCCAGGCGTGCGGGAATGGTGTCGCTGACAAGCGCTTCGGTGGAAGTCCAGTAGGGTGACTCTTTCAGGCCCGGAATCGGCGGCACGGCCGGACTGGCACCGGTGGCGACCAGGCAGCGGTCGAACGTTACCTCGCGCTCGCCACCCTCGTTCAAACGGACGACCAGGCTCTGGTCGTCCTTGAAACGCGCTTCACCGTGCAAAACGGTGATGGCTGGATTGCCGTCCAGGATGCCTTCGTATTTGGCGTGCCGCAGTTCATCGACACGGGCCTGCTGCTGGGCCAGCAGTTTGCTGCGGTCAATCGCAGGCACAGTTGCCGCAATACCGCCGTCGAACGGACTTTCCCGGCGCAGATGGGCAATATGGGGTTGTAAGCCGGAACCCCAGAAATTTCCGTCACCCAAGATCAAGCCCCGCCACGAGCGCATCCAGGTCGATCATCTTGCCGTCGCTCTGAAAGGTGTAATGCCCATTCAGCAGGATGTGCCGCCAGGCCGCCGGCGATATCTGGGTCAGGAGAGCCAGCGCCTTGGCGCTGCCGCACGCCTCGTACTTCGTCAGCAGCCGCGACAGGATGGCCGAGTTGTAGTAGATGACCGCGTTGGCGATCAGCCTGGCACACTGGTTGCTAATTTCGATCTCGATGTCGGTGCGCCCGGTCAATTCCTTCTTGCCGCCGACCTGGGCGATGGCCCCGCGTAGCTGGTGGTAGGACTCGATCCGGTTCTGCGAGCGGTGCACGTTGCGCTCCAGTTGCGGATCGCGCAGGTAGCGCAGTGTGTAGATGCTGCGAATGAGCTTGTCGAATTCGAACACCGCGCGCCGCGTCGGGTTCGGCGCGGTGTAGGTGCACAGCTTGCGGATCAGCGTACCCTGCGTCATCTCCTTCAGCCCGAGCGTAGCCACGATCTGGTCGAGGTTCGGCTTCTCGTTGACGATGAGATCGCGGTCGATTTTCCCGGCCGGCCGGATCAGGCACTTCTCGTACTGCGCCGGATCGTCGGCGCAGTACAGCTCCTTCAACTGGTCGTCATGATCAGTGAAGCGCGGCTCGAAGCGCAGGCCGAACCAGTGCAGGATGGCGAAGTTGGCCTTGTTGACGCTGTGCATGTCGCCGGTGATCGCGGTCGGCACGATGTCCGACGTGTTGCGATACCAGATGTCGAACACGTGATGGGCCTCGTAGTCGTGCGCGCCGATCAGGTAGCCGTTGAGCGGCACATGGTTGCACAGCAGGGTGTAGGCGACCACGCCCTTGCCACGCCCGAAGTATTTGCGCGAGTAGCGTGCCCTCACGGTCGGCCGCTCGACGCCGAATTTCTGACCGTCGACGGCACCGTACAGCACATCGAGGTCGAACGAGTAGTACGGGAAGATCGGCAGCGCTGCGATGGCGTTGCTGATGCAGTCGTTGGCCGCGTGCAGCGTGGCGTGGCGCAGGTATTGCTGGTAGGCGCTCTCCAGCACGTGGTACGGGATGTCGCTGGTGCGAGCCATGACCTGGTTGCCATGGTTCATCGCCTGCGCGATGATGACCGCCATCAGGCTGTCGGCGTCGGCGACCTTCTTCGCATAGCGCGGTTGCAAGGGCGTCAGCGCTGACAGGAACTGGCACTGGCCGTTGACGAAGCGGAACACGTCGGCCACGTCGCAGAACGGCAGTTGCTCGTAGAACGCCTTCTCGCGCGCCTTCGGGTTCTCACCCTTGGGCTTGCGCCAGGTCAGCTTCTGCGTGCCCTCGTCGTATTCCAGGTGCGTCAGCTTGCCCTGTTTCAGCTCGCGGTTGAAGGCCTGCCATTGCGTGTGCAGTTCGGCCGCCAGCACATCGAGCTGGGCATCTACCGGCTGCCGCAGGAACGGGATGTCCATCTGCGCCAGCGCGTCAGCCTTTTCGTCCAGCGAAACCAACTCGTCGGAGAAATGACGGTGTTGCAGGCTGTCGTCGAGGTAGAGTTCACCTGACTGGAAGCGCTTTCTGACCTGGCGGTACAGCCAGAACTCGTAGCGGTCGGCATGCAGGCCCGTCGGCTTGCCATCGGCATCGAAGGTTAGCAGGTACGGCCGCAGGCGTTTCGGCAGCGTGGCCGCCGGACATTCGGCGAGCGGTCGTTGCGACAGGCGCTGCTGTTTGGCGAACACGCCCGTGGCCCAGGCCAGCGCCGCGAGCCACGGGCTGTCCGGATCAGTGCCAGCGAAGTCGAGCGCGACATACAGCGGCCGAAGATGACGACGGATACGCTCGGCCAGGCCGTCCACCGCCTGCCAGTGCAAAGCCAACTTGCTCACCGGCTTCACGCTCATGCGCTGCGCCGTGGTTTGCAGCGTGTCGCGGGGCATGATCTTGTAGGCGCGCTGGCGCACATCGCCGAACGGCGTGGGATCGGGCACGCTGTCGTCGATGTAAAGCGACAGCAGGCGGCCGACCTGCGGCGTGTCTTGCTGACGGCGCACCTGTTCAGCGACGAAGGACTGCTTTGCGCCGACGCTGCTTTCGTCCTCCAACTGTTTCATGTGGTAGGCCATCGCATCGACCAGGTTGTCGGAGAGCTGCCGGTAGCGCACCCATGCATAGCACAGCAGGTAGAGCTGGGTCTGATCGGCCTTCAGGTTGCGCAGGTCATGGACGGTGTAGAAGTTCGCCAGGCTCGCGTAGTACAGCAGGTTCTGCTGCGAGACGCCGAGCTTGGGCAGCAGCGTCTTGGCGATCCGGTGCAGCGGCTCCAGCGTGGCGCGCTTCTCGCGCTCGCGGGCCATCTGACGCCAGCCGAAATCCTTGGCGTCTTGCTTGAGCGCCGCCAGTTGCGACAGGGTGTCATCACGCACCAGAAGCTGAGCCAGCACGGCCTTGGCCGATTCGTCCAGCACTTCCGCCAGCAGGCCACCCAGCCGCCGACGCTCGGCGGACAGCGTTTCGCTGACCACCTCTTGCAGGGTGGTATAGCCGGGCCGGATGATCTTGTGCTCATTGAGCCAGACGATCAGCTCGGCGGCGATGAACCCCGGCATCACGTCGCGCCGCACGGTCTGCGTCGCCTGCTGCGCGAGCTGCGGCAGCAGGTCGGCTGTCCACGACTGGTAGCCGAACAGCCCGGCGATCCGCTCGCGTTGGGTGTAGTGCTCGTGCTTGGTGATCGGCTTGCGCTCGAAGGCCTCGCCGTGGAAATAGCGGCTCAGTACGAAGGCGCAATCGTCCTCGACCTCGTTCCAGTCGAAACGGAAGAAGGCGTGCTTGGCCTTGAAGTAACCGATCTGCAAGACGCAATAGACCTGGGCATGCAGGCCGGACCGACTGCTGGCGAGTGCCAGTTCGGTTTCGGTCAATGCCAGGTATTCCAGCCGCTGCGCATCGTCGAAATCCGGCAGGCCGTACAGGGCTTCCTGTTCGGCGTCCGACAGGACGGTGAGCAGCTTATTCTTGTTGCTCATCGGCTATCCTTCCTGCTCCACGCCAGCCTACTCGCGCCAAGGTTTCGATCAAGGTGGTGCGCTTGACGCCGAAATTGCGGCACACCGCCGCCTTGGACATGCCGCTTTCGAGCGCGGCGAGGATGGCCTCCAGCTTCTCGCCGGTGATCGCCTGCGGCCGGCCACCGATCCGACCACGTTTGCGGGCGGCGGCCAGGCCGGCGACGACGCGCTCCTGGATCAAGGCGCGCTCGTATTGTGCGAGCGCGCCGAACACCTGGAACAGAAACTCGCCCGATGGCGTGGTGGTATCCAGGTTCTCCGTCAGCGAGCGGAACGCCACCCGCTTGTCCTTGAGCGAGGTCACGATGGCGAGCAGGTGCGACAGCGAGCGGCCGAGCCGGTCGAGCTTCCACACCACCAGCACGTCGCCGGGGCGGACGAATTCGAGCGCCCGCGCCAGACCCACGCGGTCATCCTTCGCGCCGGAGGCGTGATCCTCGAACAGGTGACGTGGATCGATACCGGCACCGAGCAGCGCGTCGCGCTGCAAGTCGGTGCTCTGGCGGTCGGAGTCCGACGACACGCGCATGTAGCCTACCAACATAAGCGGATAACCATGAAAAATGGGTTTCCGTATGGTAGCGGATAGCGACAGAGTTTTCCGCACAATTTTGAGGGTGCCCAGAGGTTGGTGCATGCCCTTGTTGCAGATATGTCGTAAAACAAGTGTTTTCCGATAAACACGGCTTGCAGCCTAAAATAGCCGGGGTTATACTTTGATATAACTTAACCCATTGGAGACGCATCATGCACACAACCAATCTCCGCAAGGTCGGTGGCTCGATCATGTTGGCCGTGCCGCCTGCCTTCCTCGACCAGCTGCACCTGCAAGCCGGCGCAACGGTCGGCCTCGCGGTTGATCATGGCTGCCTGGTAGTCAATCCCAATCCGCGGCCGCGCTACACGCTCGCGGAGTTGCTGGCCGCGTCGGACTATTCACAGCCGCAGCCAGCCGAGGAACGCGAATGGGTCGATGCGCCCGCCGTGGGCGGTGAATTGCTATGAAGCGGGGCGACATCTATCTCGTGTCGCTCGATCCGACCGCAGGGCATGAACAATGCGGCAGCCGTCCCGTACTGGTCGTATCGCCCACCGAGTTCAACGAAGCGACCAAGCTGCCGGTGATCCTGCCAATCACCAAGGGCGGCGAGTTTGCCCGTCGCCTTGGCTTCGCCGTGCCCTTGGCCGGGATCAAGACTACCGGCGTCGTGCGCTGTGACCAGCCGCGAGTGATCGACTTGGCCGCACGCCATGCCCGCAAGGTCGACACGCTGCCAGCGCCGCTCATGGATGAAGTGTTGGCGAAGGTCGCCACGCTTTTCGAGTAAATTGCGTTTACCGTCATGAGCCCATACAAGGTTGATCGTGCCCGACTACAACAACTCACCGACTTGCCGAATGTGGGTCAGGCTACCGCAGATGATCTTCGCCTGCTCGGATTTCACTCGCCTGAGCAGCTTACAGGCGAGTGTCCATTTGATATGTATGAACGGCTTTGCGTAAGAACGGGGCATCGCCACGATCCTTGCGTCATCGACGTCTTCATGTCCGTCACCCACTTTATGAGAGGCGAACCACCTCGCCCTTGGTGGGAGTTCACCGAGACGCGAAAGAATATTCTTGCCGGAGCCTCTACAAAATGAAGTTCGGTTACACCATCGTTTATGTTCAGTCTGTTTCTGACGCCTTGGCTTTTTACGAAAAGGCATTTGGTTTTCAGGTTCGTTTCCTTCACGAGTCTGGCCAGTATGGCGAGTTGGAGTCGGGCTCAACAACCCTTGCCTTTGCCTCCCACGCAATGGGCGAAATGAATTTTGGCACTAACTTCGTGCCCGTGTCCGCCAGCGCCACACCGCCTGGCATTGAGTTAGCTTTCGTCACTGACGATGTCTCGTCCGCTTATGCCAAGGCAGTTGCGGCAGGCGCTTTGCCGCTTCATGCTCCGGTACAAAAACCCTGGGGACAGATGGTCGCGTATGTTCGTTCGTTGGAGGGCACGCTGGTTGAGCTGTGCTCGCCCATTGGTAGCTAAACAGGCATTGGGCATGAATGAATTTCGCCGACTGGCCGCGAAGATCGACCAGCATATGCAACAGCTTGCCGCCCAGGACGTCAGCGAGGCACATGCCATCATCAATCGCATGGTGGGGTACGCGCCCGATCTGCACAAGATTTGGGTCGGCACTTCCGATCAGCAGCTCATGGCGTTATCCCACGAATTCCCTGGGTTTTACCGCTATGCCCTCATCATGGAAGAGGCGTCCGAAGCCGAACGCAACAAGGCATCACGGCCCTATGACGGCATGGCCGAGTTCTCGGAAAAGCACAAGCAGCGCGCGGCTCAATTGCTGGTCACGGCAGGCACGCTTGAGCGCGGCTACCAAGCATTCCGTGGCAGTGGCAACCTGCAAGTCTTTCAGCCCCAAGTCAACGAGCTGGGCAGGCTACATCGGCAATGGTTAGCCGATTTGGACAGCTTCAAAAGCTCGCTACGCACGCAGGGCGTAGAACCCAAGGCTTTGGAATATGTGAACGAAGCGTTCGGGCGTTTGGCCGAGCGCATCAAACAGCTTGCCGGTTGAACGTCGAGGCGGCCGACGGAATTTTCTGGGGTTCCGGCTTACAACCCCAATATGGGCAGCGCGGATCATGATCTTGGACGGCACACAGCCGATATTGACGCAGGTGCCGCCGATGGTGCCGCGTTCGATCAGCGTGACCGTCGCGCCTTGCTCGACGGCCTTCAGCGCCGCCGCCATCGCGGCCCCGCCGCTGCCAATGATGGCGATATGCAAACCGGCGCCCTCAAGTGCATCACGGATTTTTGGTTCATCTTTGAAATCACCAACCCGGATCGAGCCTTGATAACCCAATGCGGCGATGGCGGCCAGCAGTTGGTTGTGGCTCACGGCGGTGTCTGCCATGACTTGCGCGCGGCTTTCTGGATAGGACACCACAGCGGCATTCACGCCGGGAATCTTTTCCAAAGCATCTTTGACATGGGTGGCGCAGGATGTGCAGGTCATGCCATTCACGGTGATTTCGGTCATTTTTTTACTCCATTGAATTTCGGGGTGCAGCAGGCATCGGCTTGGCGTTTTCGTTGGATGGCGTAGATGGTCAAGCCGATGAAAATCGCCAGCGCAGGCAGCAGCACATAGTCCAGATAGCCGGTCAGCGCGGACAAGCCGACCACACCGAGCAAAATGACCAGAACAGGGGTGAAGCAACACAGCGCCACGAGGGTTGTGCCAATGATGCTGACCCGCAGCAGTGTCTTCGGGTCTTTCATGATCAGTTCTTGACTGATGATGGGTAGCCCGCATCCTCGGTAGCCTTGGTCAGTTTCTGCACGCTGGTCTTGGCATCATCGAAGGTGACCACCGCTTCGCGCGTCTCGAAGGTCACGTCAACTTTACTGACGCCATCGACCTTGGAAATCGCCTTCTTGACAGTGATCGGACAGGCCGAGCAGGTCATGCCCGGTACGGACAGCGTAACGGTCTGGGTGGCGGCCCACACGGGGGCAACAACGGCAGCGAGGGCAAGGGCGGAAAGCAGCTTTTTCATGGTGAACTCCTGTGATCAATAGAAAAATGGCACGACGTAGGGAAATCCGAGCGCGACCAAAACCAGCACGGCCACGCCCCAGAAAATGAGCTTGTAAGTAGCTCGCACTTGGGGAATCGCGCAAACCTCACCCGGTTTGCAGGCGGCTGACGGCCGGTAGATGCGCCGCCAGGCGAAGAACAACGCCACCAGCGCCACGCCGATAAAGATGGGGCGATAGGGTTCCAACACCGTCAAGTTGCCGATCCAAGCGCCGCTGAACCCCAAGGCGATCAGAACCAGCGGCCCGAGGCAGCAAGCCGAGGCGAGGATGGCGGCCAGCCCGCCAGTGAAGAGCGCGCCGCGCCCGTTTTGAGGTTCAGACATACGTTTGTCCTTTCGAATCTGAATTGGATAGCTTAAGCTTACTTCCGTAGTTATGTACGGAGTCAAGCGATATGGAAAACAATTTGGAGAACCTGACCATTGGCGTTTTCGCCAGGACGGCCGGGGTCAATGTGGAGACCATCCGGTTCTATCAGCGCAAGGGCTTGCTCCCGGAACCGGACAAGCCTTACGGCAGCATTCGCCGCTATGGCGAGACGGATGTAACGCGGGTGCGCTTCGTGAAATCAGCCCAGCGGTTGGGCTTCAGCCTGGATGAGATCGCCGAGCTGCTGCGGCTGGAGGATGGCACCCATTGCGAGGAAGCCAGCAGCCTGGCCGAGCACAAGCTCAAGGACGTGCGCGAGAGGATGGCTGACCTGGCGCGCATGGAGGCCGTGCTGTCTGATTTGGTGTGCGCCTGCCATGCGCGGAAGGGGAACGTTTCCTGCCCGCTGATTGCGTCACTGCAAGGGAAGAAAGAACCGCGCAGTGCGGACGCGGTGTAGCCCGAGGGAACTACGCCTTAGCGTGCTTTATTTTCCGTTTTCTGAGGCGACTCCAACGTCAGAAAAGACCGTGCGGTCGACTTTTGATATTTCGTGCTGTCGCCTTCTGAAAGTGACAAGCAAGTCAGTGCTGGGTCAGTGTCGGATAGCCCTGGATGAATACGCGGTCGGTCTTGGCCGCCGGCACATGGCAGCCCATGCAGTCGGCTGCGTAGCTGACGGCGACATTCTTGGCGGGGGCGTCGGCCTTGAACAGCGCCCAGCCCCAGCCGTCGCCCCACAAGGGGTTGCTGGCGAAACGGCCTTTGGCGTCCTTGACCATCACGAACCACACGGCCGCATCGGAACCCCAGACCACAGGGTCGCCGGTGGTCATGGCGCTGGTTTCGAGCTTGCGGATCTCTTTCACCAGCGTGGCGCCGTCCGGGAACTTGCCGGTCTTGCGGTAGTGCTCGGCCGAGGCCTTTTCGGTGTACACATCGTGCAGGCCGCGAGAGGCGGATTTTTCGTCCAACACCGCATATGAGCCCAGGTGGACGAAGTTTGTGCGGAAGTCTGTGGGGCGGCTGATGCCGCCCTGGCTGTCCACATAGGGCGAAAAGTCGCCGGCCGTGACGGCCAGTGGCAGGACGAGGGCGCTGGCGAGCAGAGCGCCGGTGAGTGCGATTTTCATTGTGTTCTCCTTATATGCCTATGGAGATCAGACGGCGACCACGGGGAAATCCACCGTGGTGTCGGCGATGTGGTTGGTGTAGTTGGTGAGCGTGTTCAGCGCGATGTTGGCGATCACTTCCAGTATCAGGCCGTCGTCGAGCCCCGCGCGGCGGTAGTTGGCCATGGCGTCGGCCGACACCACGCCGCGTTGCTCGACCAGCGCGCGGGCAAAGCCGGCAATTGCATCGTCAAGTGCGTTGGCCGCCTGGCCGGTGCGGGCCGCGGCGATGGCCTCTGCCGACAGTCCGGCACCTTTGCCGATCAGGGTGTGTGCGCTCAGGCAGTACTGGCAGCGATTGGCTTGACCGGCAGCCAGCGCAACGATCTCGCGCTGGGTGGCACTCAGGCGGCCGGTGCCCAGCGTTTCGGACAGGCCGAGGTAGCCGTTGAGCGCTGCCGGCGCGTGGGCCAGCGTGGCGAGCAGGTTCGGCACCACGCCGAGCTTGGCTTTGACGGCCTTGAGTGTGGCAGCGGTAGCGGCGTCAGCGGTGTCGATGGTCAGGGGGGCGATTTGGGTCATGTCTATCTCCGTAGTGGGTGAGGTGCAAGAGCACGTGGGCATGATCGCCCTTTGTTTGGTACGATATGGCACGTAAAGTATCAAATACGTAACCTATCGTCTTATATGGAGAGTGGAATGGCGGATCGACTGGCCGGCTTGCTCCGGCACTACTCGCTTTCGGCGCGCGTTTTTCACAGCGGCGCCTTCTGTGGGCAGCATCATTACGCGGCGCCGCATGGCTATATCCATCTGGTGCGGCGCGGCCCGATTACGGCGCGTTCGCCCGTGCATGAAGATCTGCTGGTTACCGAGCCGAGCCTGCTGTTTTATCCGCGCGTGGCGTCGCATCGTTTTGTCGCCGCCCCCGGCGATACCGCTGAGCTGTTGTGTGCGGAGGTCGATCTGGGCGCTTCGACGGGCAATCCGTTGGCCATGGCCTTGCCGTCGATGCTGCTGATTCCGCTGGCGGACTTGCCCGGCCTCGGGCCGACGCTAGAGCTGCTGTTTGCCGAAGCCGAGCGCGACCAGTGCGGTCGGCAGGCCGCCATCGACCGCTTGTGCGAGTTGCTACTGATCCAGTTGCTGCGTTATCTGATGGATGGGCGGCTTGGCGCCACCGGACTGCTGGCGGGACTGGCCGACCCGAAACTCGCGCGCGCCATAACCGCCATGCACGATGCGCCGCAGACCGCGTGGTCGCTCGAGGCGCTGGCGGCGCAGGCGGGCATGTCACGCGCGCGCTTCGCCGCCGCGTTCAAAGACGCGGTGGGCGTCACGCCGGGCGACTATCTGGCCGACTGGCGGATGAACGTCAGTTGCACCCTGCTCAAGCAGGGGCGTCCGGTGGCGGTGGTGGCCGACCGCGTCGGCTACGGCAGCCCGAACGCGTTGGCGCGCGCCTTCCGCGTGCGCATGGGCTGCGCCCCGCGCGACTGGCTGGCGCAGCAGCGCGGTGACGCGTCGCTCAGCGGTTCGTGAGTTTGAGGTCGATTCGCCGGTTCTTGGCGTAGGCGGCGTCGGTGTTGCGCTCGTCGAGCGGGTGAAATTCACAGGCGCGGCACGGGAATCAAGGCATTGCGATTCTCGAAAATAGTTCTTGAAATTCTATTCTTGATTGCATATCATCTCAACGAGTTTCGATAAGAAAGGATGCGCATGCGACCGTCTGTTGTGCTTGACATGAAGCGAAGCGCAGTGCGTGAAGCGGTAGGCCGCTTTCGCGCCGCGAACCCGCGCGTCTTCGGCTCGGTGCTGCATGGCACCGACCGGGATGGCAGCGACCTCGACCTGTTGGTCGATGCGCTGCCCGGTGCCACGTTGTTGGACTTGGGCGATTTGGAAGAAGAACTGAAATCGCTGCTCGGCGTTGACGTCGATCTGCTGACTCCCGGCGACCTGCCGCCGAAGTTCCGGGCCAAGGTGCTCGCGGAGGCGCAACCGATATGAGCGAGAACCGCCTGCCCGATTACCTCGACCACATTCAGCAGGCCGCAACCGATGCGCGCAGCTTCGTGGAAGGGATGGCCAAGGACGACTTCTTGGCCGACAAGCGCACCCAGCAGGCCGTCATCATGAGCCTGATCGTCATCGGCGAGGCGGCCACAAAGGTGATGGATGGCTACGTCGAGTTCACCCAGGCGCATGCCGACGTGCCGTGGCGCAGCATGCGCAATATGCGTAATCGCATGGCTCACGGCTATTTCGACATCAACCTCGATGTGGTGTGGGAGACGGTACAGGAATGGCTGCCGGCGTTGCTCCAGCAATTGCCCGCCGTGCGTCAGGATGCCGACGATGAAGACCGTAACGACAAAGGCATGGAGCCATGACCAATCAAGCCGCCGATGTTCGGCCCCTCTGGCGTGTTCGATCCCGCGACCTATGAGCCGCGCTCGGGCAAGACCTTCTGGATGGCCGCAACGGACGTGAGTTCGCTGGTGGGCAAGGAGGCAGCAGCCGACACGCTCATCGGCAACTGCACGACCGCACGACCAGCCTCCCGTTCAAATTCGAGTTAGAACTCATATCCAGCCTGTCTGGGGGCACTGTGAAAGAGGGATCTCCGATGACTGTTGAATCGAGAATATTTTCTGTAGCCGAGTATGTTCAGCCGTCCGAAGGCGAGCCTATTCGTTCCGTTGTGCTTGAAACCCGAGACTCAATTATCGTGGTTTGGCATGTCCATCCCGGGCAGGAAATTGCGGCTCACATTCATCCTCACGGCCAAGACACGTGGACTGTTTTGTCGGGAATGGCTGATTACTTTCAGGGCAATGGGATTGTTCGTGCCCTCAGGGAAGGTGAGATAGCCGTGGCAAGACCGGGCCAAGTGCACGGGGCGCGAAATACAGGTACCGAGCCATTTGTGTTCGTCTCGGTTGTGGCATCAGCCAATGCCGGTTTCGTATTGGCTGAGCGATAGAGCCCAATCTCTGGAGTTGGTCCAATGAGCGGTCGGGGAGATAGGTAACAGACATGCAGCGGACACGGCTGCTAAACCAGGTCGCAAACCTCCTTGCGTCGCAGCGTGCCGCAAGCGACGCGATCAATCGAATGGGGTCGGCATGAGACTGAACACCATCCAGTTCCCGACCGCGTAGCCGCCTGTCCTGCCGATCAGGTCTTGACCATCGACGCCTGGGATCAGTCCTGAATGTTCTTGGAGACCACTACGTTATGAGCCGCAGCCGCCGCAAAACACCCATCGTCGGGCACACGACCTGCGGCAGCGAGCGCGAGGACAAGAAGCTCTGGCATCAGCGCTGGCGCACCCGTGAGCGCACGGCGCTGACCAGCGCGTCGCCCGAAGCCCTGAGCGCCCATCTGCCCCTGCTGGAAAACCAGGCCAGCAGCGTCTGGTCGATGGGCAAGGATGGCCGCTCCTACTGGCCCGTCAAGCGCCAGGCCGCCACGGCGGATCGCATCGCCAATCACAAGGGACGCAACCCGCAAGAACGCGCCTCCCTGAAAAAGCGCCTGCTGCGCAAGTGGATGAGCAAATGAAGCTCTCCTTCCATCAGCACATTGCGCTGTTCTGGATGATCGGTGCTCCGGGCGTCTTCGCGCCCGTGATCGAGAACGCCAAGCGGCCCGATGCCGGCGCCGTCATGGCGTGGGGTGTCGCGATCGTGGCGGTGATGATCCTCTTCACCCCTTTGCTGCTGCGCTGTCCACCATTCCGGCGCTGGTATGGCCGGACGGATGCGCTGTCGGAGCGGCAGCGCCAGGCGCTTGCCGAGCGCGGCCTGCGCCGCTACTACCAGACCGCTTTCGATGACGGCTACGTGCCCCGCGTGATGCCCTACGTGTGGCGCATCATCTGGACGGTCGGCGGGTTGATGGCTGTGACCGCCGTACTGCCTACCAACACCGGACGGCCAGCCTTCGATGCCTTGGTGGTCTTCTCGACCTGGTATCCGATAGGCGTGATGCTGCTGGTTTTCGCGTCGAGGCCCCTTGGCCGGTTGATTCGCCAAAGAGCACAGGAGCGGCGGAAATGAGCACGTCAACCATCGAGGCGCTGGCCAGCGCCTGGGCAAGGATTGCCGAGGAAGCGGAATTCCCCGCTGACTACGAGGGGACTGCCACACCACAAGCGCATCGGGCTAGCGAAGCTATTCAGGAGCAGATTCGGGAGCGCATCGTCGCCACCAACGACATGCGGCTGTTCAGCCTGCTGCACCTGCTGGGTCAGGCGTCGCTGCGCATGGAGCAAGCGCTGTGGCCGGAGGATTACGAGCGGATGACGCGCGAGGTTGAGGAAGCCCTGCGGCAAGCCACCGACGCCAACGCCAGATCGTACACCCACGAAGAAGTGATGCAGGCGATGCAGGAACGCATCGACCGGGCGCGAGACAAGCCATGTTGATTGGCTATGCGCGCGTCTCGACGCAGGATCAGAACCTGGAGCTGCAACGCGAAGCCTTGAGCAAGGCCGGATGTAAAAAGGTCTTCGAGGACAAGGTGAGTGGCACGCGGGCAGACCGGCCTGGCTTGGCCAAGACGCTCGAAATGCTGCGCGAAGGCGATACTTTGGTCGTCTGGAAGCTCGACCGGCTGGGCCGGTCGGTCAAGCAACTGGTCGATCTGGTCGGCGATCTGCACAAGCACGGTGTCCAGTTCAGGAGCCTCACCGACTCCATCGACACCGGCACACCATCCGGGCGGTTCTTCTTCCACGTCATGGCGAGCCTTGCCGAAATGGAGCGCGAGCTGACCGTCGAGCGCACCCGCGCCGGGCTGGAAGTCGCCAAGCAGCTCGGCCGCAAAGGCGGCCGCAAGCCGAAGATGACCGACAGCAAGATCGAGTCGGCCAAGAAGCTGCTGGCCAGCGGGGTGCCGCCCAAGGACGTGGCCAAGAACCTCGGCGTGTCCATTCCGACGCTGTACCGCTGGGTGCCAGCCTCCACGCACGCTTAGCGTGCTTTATTTTCCGTTTTCTGAGACGACCCCAATAGACGACTGCACAACAGCCTTCAAACCGCGTTGTCTGGTGCAGTCGTCTTCTGAAAATGACATTATCTTGGCCGGGTCGTTATTGGGGTCTCCTCGTTTTCAGTGCAATAAGTGACGGTACGAAAAGCTAGCACTGGCGCGGAGGTGGTGTTGGTAGATCGTTGATTTCATTGACTTTCCTGTTCACTTTCAAATCTGCGATTCGTGGCGTCAAACCGTGGTCGGTTTCATCCATTGGTGCCAGTTATCGATGCATTTGGCCGCGAAGGCAGGATTTGGTCAGCATAGCGGTCAACCGGGAAGCGAAACACACCCCGCAAGTTGATGCTCTCCAGCCTGGTGGGCGCAATCTTCCCGATCAGTTCCGGTGGAATGACCTGGCGGCGGTTCGACCAGCGATCCAGGACCGCCTGCATCTGTGAGGTATTCCACGCCATCACGATGTTGGCCATCAGGCTCAACGCATCGGCCACAGCCTGCATTTCATCGACACGTTTGGCCTGCGCCGGGCTGATCCGGCCGGTATAAATGGCGCGCTTGAGGGCGTTAACAGCCTCGCCCCGATTGAGCACCCGGCGCAACTCGTTCCTGAAAGCGTCCTTGACAAAGTAGTCAGCCAAAAACGCCGTACGCAGCAACCGCCCCAATTGCACGCCAGCCTCATAGATTGGATCGCCCTGGGCGGCAGAACCGAACCGCGCAAGAGCTGCCACCGCACTGGCATGTCCGCTCATGACCGAGGCTGCCAGGTGCACCAGACTATCCCAATGCTTTTCGATCAAAGCGACGTCGACATTGGCTTCGCACACCGCAGCGATTTCTGCGGGCACTTTGGTGCCGCGTGGCACAAAGAGGTGGCGCTGTTTGAGTTCCTTCAACCGCGGGCAAAGATCAAAACCAAGCAAACGGGCATGTGACATGGCAAAGTCGGTGTAGCCATGGGTATCCACAGCAAGCTGGCTGGTCTCCAGCTTTTCTTGGCGGATGACACCTTCAATGGCCACGCCCGCCTGGCGCTCATTGAGCACAAAGGGCTGCGCATGGAAGATGCCCCACCGGTCTTTTACATGGGAGTAGATTCCAATGGAAGGTGTGTTGCGCCGAGGATCAAGCCGGGCTTGCCACACCCGTTTGGTGGTCTCCATGCTCATCATGTCAGAAGATGCCAAATCGGACCGCCCCCAGGTGGCGGCAATCGGGTGTCGCTGCATGAATTCCAGCACAGCCTGGCAGGCCTGGCTCAGACGCCGTTCGTCCCGCGCCCAGCGCATGGCCTGGCGAATGCTGGTGGCAGACAATTGCGGAATCATGCGCGCGCATTCGACCGCAGTCAGACTGGTGCCGTGGGCCATGATGCCGGCATAGACCATCAGCAGCTCGTCGGTAGAGCGCGGCTCACGTCCGAGCATGATCCAGCTAAAGCGCACCTGGGCGTCAACGGCCAGAATCACTTCCGGCAATTGAACCTCACCGATGCGGTGATCCAAAGCCGCGCGCAGCTTGGTCACTTCTGGGTCTTCGTCCTCTGCGGGCAATGGCGACAAATGGAGTTCATCATCCACGCGCAGTACGCCACTGCGGGCTGCAGCGGCCACCGCATCGACACCGGCAGTTACTCTGGCCAGCAAAGGCTTCAAGAAAGTGGCAGCCTTGCTGGGTAACGATAGACGGGCATAGTGTTTCTTGGACTCTGCCTGCCAACGCTCGTCCGTGAAGAACAAGCGCGCACGACCCCGAAAGCTCAGGCTGTGCTCAATCCAGACCGAGCCATTGCGCACCGCGCGGCGCAGGGCAAACAGGGTGGCCACCTCCAACGCCTGAAACGCCCGTTCCCGGTCTGGGCTGGAGATCGAAACCTGCCAGATCATTCCCAGACTTGGTGCCACCACTTCAACTGGCAGCTTTCTGGATCCTTTGAGATATAAAGCTTGCAGCTTGGCAAGGTACTCGATGGCAGGATGCTCGCCGGTGGCCTGCCAGGGCAGCTTTGCAATGGCGACGAGCAACGACCGCACGGGGCGAATTCCATCAATCAATCCCTCGCGGACCAGGGAGGCCCTGCTCGGTGGTTTGCGTTTCTGGGTTTCGGTGATCAAGGCTTCAAGACGGGCACGCAACTCAGCATCTGGCACCGCACCTTGCGCGCTCAAGGCAACAAGTTCGCCGAGCAGCGTTTTGTACATTGCGGCCCAATTGACGGTAGCGGGGACATCGGCGGCAGCCTGACGCCACAGATCGGCGATCCGGCGCTGCACCATAAGGATCAACTGGTCTGTGGTGGTGAACAGGCAATACCGAAGAAAGCATGCGACCTCCACGGTGCGCGCTGGCTCTTTGATCTTGGCTCCGGCTGAGGGCGGCCTGGAGACAAGTCGGCGCGCGTAGCGGCGCAAGATGAGATCGGGGATGTCTGCCAGGTGCTTATGAACGTCCAGCGTGTAAAGCAGGTCGATGCGCTCCAGTACCTCGCTGATTTGGCGGGTTGAGTGTTTCGCCGGTGCAGCCCATAGCCAACTCTGCTGGGTTTGTCCATCTGGGCGCAGCTCTGAAACTGAGGCTCGCCAGCGATCAAGTGTTGCTGGATCAACGCTGGCGGCGATGGCGGTGCCTGTTTCAACTTCAAGCTGGGCAAGTGCCGCCGCAATCAGTGTCCGAATTGCCCGCTCGTGCACGATCACCAGCTTGTTCTTGTACAGCCATTGACGCGCCCGCACGAGTAGCTGATCGCGGTCGGCGCAGCGCGCCACTTCGTCGCGCAGTTCACGTACCAGTGAGCGGCGCTGGTGCTCGCTCATCCACTGGAATCCAAGGACCGTGCAGGCTACTTGTTGGTGATCGAATAGCGTGCGCCCGCGTTCATACATGGCTCTCAGCGAGGCGACTTCTGGTGCTGCAATGCCAAGCTCGTTGCCAAGGTGGCGCCACAAGGCTACTGGAATTACCCGAAAGGCACCGAGCAAACGCCCACTCATGCGCAGGAAACCAATATGGAGCGCCAGACCAAGCTTGTGGGAATCACCTCGGCGTGCATTGATTGCGTCGCGCTCGGCACCATCGAAGGTGAAAAATGCCTTCATCTCGAAGTCGCTGATATCGCGGGGGAGCCCACGCATCCCCAAAAACGTTGTGTGCCAACCCTGCATCGTGAACCTCAAAAGTGGGAGGCCACCATACCCGTTTACAAAGCGAACAGGAAAGTCAATGAAATCAACGGTCTACCCAGACCACCCCCGCGCCAGTGCTAGCTTTGCGTACCGTCACTTATTGCACTGAAAACGAGGAGACCCCAAAGATCCGAGTTGGGGCACGGTGAGAGGTGAACCTGTCAGGCCCATGACCACGGTGAGGGGGGCATTGATCTCCCGGACGAGCGCTTCGATGGTCTTGGGGTCGGAAGCCCCCGGCACAAAGAGGCAATCCGCACCCGCCTCTCGGTACGCATTGCATCGCTCGACGGCCTCTGCAAAAACATTGCTCGCACCAGTCAGGTAGACATCGGATCGGGCCGTCAGAACAAAAGGAACTCCCGACGCGTCCGCGGCGCGTCTTGCTGCCCGAACGCGCGCGACAGCGTGCTCTCTGTCGAACAGGGCTTGCGCAGGATTGCCGCTGTAGTCCTCGATGTTCGCGCCCACCACACCAGCACGAATCGCAGCCGCGATGGTTTCTCCAACCTCTTCAGGGCTCGCACCGTAGCCCGACTGGAGATCGGCGGAGACAGGAAGTGGACTTGCCGCAGCAATGGACCCCACGCGATCCAGCATGGTCTCCCTGCTCACAGCAGCTTCTTGATCAGGGAATCCCAGCGAGAAAGCCACGCCTGCACTCGTAGTGGCGATAGCGGGAAAGCCGCAGGACGCGAGCATCAGCGCACTACCAACGTCCCAAGCGTTGGGCATCAGAAAGATGGCCTCGGCAGTGTGCAATTGCTGGAACCGTAGACCCCGTTGGATTTGGCTCATTATGGCCATCCTAGTCGCCGAAGTTGGTGGCGGGTACTTCAGTCGGTATCGTGCGTATGGGCAATCTCGCCCAGACACCGCATCAACTTGTCGTAAAGCGTGCGCCCTGTTGTCGGGGGAGGTATGCCACACACCCATGTACTTCCTGCCGTTTTTGCGATTTGGTAGAGCGCCTCACTTTTCGACCATAACCAGCGCATGCACAGATTCGTCGGTGTCGAAAAACGGCTCACGTTGCTTGCGTGGTTGCTTTAGGCAGCGCGTTCGAATCTCCTCGGGACGATTCAAGACAGGTTTACCGGGCAAACGCTCCGCAACTCCTATGTGGCCGTGTCAACCGCGCGTTGTTCCGGATCTGTTCACCTACTCGCCAAAACGGAGTAGATAGCTACCCCCAGATTCTGAGAGTGAAGTGGTGCAAGGCGATGTCTTCAACAAAGACGATTTGTACGAGGCATTAAGCAAGCACAGAGTGGGAATAGCGATCAATTCCAACGATCCTTCAACCCCGTCACCCGGTTGAACACCACTTTCCCGCCCACCCCGTGGTCCGCACGGTCGGCCACGAAGTAGCCGTGGCGCTCAAACTGGAATTTCTGGTCTGGCTTCGCTGCAGCCAGTGAAGGCTCCACAACCGCCGTCACCACCTTCAGGCTGTCGGGGTTCAGCGCGTCCAGGAAGTTCTTGCCGCCCGCGTCGGGTTGCGGGTCGGTGAACAGGCGGTCGTACAGGCGCACTTCGGCGCTCACCCCGTCGGCGTTGCCCACCCAGGTGATGGCGGCTTTGGCCTTGACGCTGTCGGCGCCGGGGGTGCCGCTCTTGGTGCCGGGGATGACCTTGGCGTGCACTTCGGTCACTTTGCCTTCGGCGTCTTTGGCGCAACCCGTGCATTCGATGACGTAGCCGCCTTTGAGGCGCACCACGTTGCCTGGGAACAGGCGCTTGTAGCCCTTGGGCGGCACTTCTTCAAAGTCTTCGCGTTCGATCCACACGTCCTTGCCGATCTTGAAGACGCGGTCAGGCGGCGGCGTCTGGCCTTCGGCAATGGTGCTGTGGGGCAGGGCGGGCTGGGTGCAGTCTTCGGTGTAGCCGTCAGAGCCGAACACTTCGGCCCAGTTGGTGAGCACCAGCTTGACGGGGTCAAGCACGGCCATGCCGCGGTGGGCCTTGTTTTCCAGGTCTTCGCGCAGGCAGCCGTCGAGCGTGCTGTAGTCGATCCAGGAGTCGCTCTTGGTCACGCCGATGCGTTCGGCAAACAGCTGGATGGCCTCGGGCGTGTAGCCGCGGCGGCGCAGGCCGACGATGGTGGGCATGCGCGGGTCGTCCCAGCCGCTGACTTTCTTCTCGTTCACCAGCTGCGCCAGCTTGCGCTTGCTGGTGATCACGTAGGTCAGGTTCAGGCGCGCAAATTCGTACTGCCGCGGCGGTGGGGCCTTGAGCAGGCCGCCTTCGCACAAACGCTCCAGCAACCAGTCGTAGAACGGGCGCTGGTCTTCAAATTCCAGCGTGGCGATGCTGTGGGTGATCTGCTCCAGCGCGTCCTCGATGGGGTGCGCGAAGGTGTACATGGGGTAGATGCACCAGGCGTCGCCCGTGTTGTGGTGCGTGGCGCGGCGGATGCGGTAGATGGCCGGGTCGCGCAGGTTGATGTTGGGCGAGGCCATGTCGATCTTGGCGCGCAGCACGGCGGCGCCGTCGGCCAGTTTGCCGTCGCGCATCTCGCGGAAGCGGGCCAGGTTCTCTTCCGGGCTGCGGCTGCGGAAGGGGCTGTCCACGCCGGGCTTGCCGAAGTCGCCGCGGTTGATGCGCATGTCTTCGGCTGTCTGCTCGTCCACATAGGCGTGGCCGGCGGTGATAAGGTATTCGGCCGCGCGGTACATGAAGTCGAAGTAGTTCGACGCGTAGTACAGGTGGCTTTCCTGCTTGCCGTTGAAGTTGGATTCCCAGTTGAAACCCAGCCACTGCACCGCGTCGAGGATGGAGTCCACGTACTCCTTTTCTTCCTTCTCGGGGTTGGTGTCGTCAAAGCGCATGTGGCAGACGCCGCCGTAGTCGCGCGCCAGGCCGAAGTTCAGGCAGATGCTCTTGGCGTGGCCCACGTGCAGGTAGCCGTTGGGTTCGGGCGGGAAGCGGGTGCGGATCTTGGCCGGGTCGGGCTGGCCGGCGTCGTGGAAGGCGGCATCACCCGGGCCGCCGCCCCATTGGCGCTGGGCGTAGGTGCCGGTGGCGAGGTCTTTTTCAATGACCTGGCGCAGGAAGTTTGACGTCCTGAGCGCCTGGCCCTCAATTTCTGCGGGAGCTTGGTGGTGTCGAGAGATGCTGGACGAAAGGGACGGGGGGGGCATGCAGTCATTCTAAGGAGAGGCGGAAGCTCCAAGATAATCAAGGTCTAACCCACAACAGGTGTCACGCGCTTGAACCAAAGCACTCCCTTGCCGAACGCCTCTCTGCTGAACCAGCTGTTACGGTTCACCCCCACGGCGCGCATGTTTTTCTCGGGAAATCTCTGTACCCTGACGCAGGGATCCGAGGCTGACGGCCTCAAGCAGGGGACGATGCACCTGCTGAGTCGCGGCGAGCTGCAACTGACGCGCAAGGGCTTTGCGCCGCTGAACGTGCGGGCGCCCAGCGTGCTGTTGCTTCCCCGCGCGTTGGAGCACTGGGTTCAGGGCTCAGGGCCGCAGGGGGTGGACCTGATGTGCGCCACCCTCAGTGAATTGGCGCCGCCGCTGGACATGATCTTGCCGGACGTCACGGTGATTGACTTGACCGCCACGTCATCGCTGCAGCGACCGGTAGAGCTGCTGTTCGAGGAGGCCGAGGCACGTGCTTTTGGTTATCGGGCAGCGATCGACCGCCTGCTGCAATACACCTTCGTGGTGCTTGTGCGTCACCTGATTGATCGGCAACTGCTGTCCGGCGGTGTGCTGGAGGCCATGGTCGACAGCCGTCTGGGTGTGGTGCTGTCCATGCTGCACGAATCGCCAGAGCACGACTGGACGCTTGACAGCATGGCGGAGCTGGCGCACCTGTCCCGGTCTGCCTTTGCCCTGCGCTTTGTCCAGGTGGTGGGCATACCGCCGTTGACCTACTTGACCCACTGGCGCATGGCGGTTGCCCGCAACCTACTCGCGCAAGGGCAGGCAGTGAAGGCGGTGGCCTCTCAGGTGGGCTACGGTAATGCCACCGCATTCGCGCGAGCGTTTCAACGGGCCTCGGGGCAATCGCCCAGCGCTTGGCAGATGGAGCATCTGAGTCAGCCGTAGGTCCATCGCGCCCTGGTTCTGGACGATCGGTGGCGTGATGCGGACGCCGAATGCCGTTGTGCTGTGCCGAACGGACCCGACTTCAGGTTCAATGCCTTGAGGCAGAACTTTGAAGGAGATCACGATGAACCCGAGCGAAAAAGCAGTCCTGGCCGGCGGTTGTTTCTGGGGCATGCAGGACCTGGTGCGCAAGCTGCCTGGCGTGTTGCGCACCCGTGTGGGCTACAGCGGCGGCGATGTGCCCAACGCCACCTACCGCAACCACGGCACCCACGCCGAGGCGTTGGAGGTGGAGTTCGACCCCACGCAGACGAGCTTTCGCGACCTGCTGGAGTTCTTCTTCCAGATCCACGATCCGAGCACCCCGGGGCGCCAGGGCAATGACCGCGGCAGTTCCTACCGGTCGGCCATTTTCTACACCTCGGACGAGCAGCTGGCCACGGCGCAGCAGACCATTGCCGATGTGAATGCCTCGGGTTTGTGGCCGGGCAAGGTGGTCACCGAGCTCGCGCCCGCGGGGCCGTTCTGGGAGGCCGAGCCCGAGCATCAGGACTACCTGGTCAAGCACCCCAACGGCTACACCTGCCACTACCCCCGTGCGGGCTGGAAGCTGCCGCGACGCGAGATCGGCTGACGGCCAACGCTCAAGAACGGTGGGGGTCGGCGCGCCAGTGGGCGGGCCGACCCGGTGTGTCTGTTTTTTTCCTGAGGAGATGGTGATGCAATCCCGGTGCATTCAACAGGCGCCCGAGCTGCGGGTGCCGTGGTGGATCGACGGCGAAGGGCGCAGCATGGCACCGCTGAAGCTGTCCGATCTGGGCGACGGGTTCAAAGTGATCTTCTGCTTCCAGCACTGGTGTCCGGGCTGCCACAGCCATGGCTTTCCGACCCTGCAGAAGCTGATCAAGGCGTTGGGCGATCGCGGCTTCGCGTTTGCCGCGGTGCAGACCGTGTTCGAGGGCGCCGAGTCCAACACCTTCGAGCGCCTGCGCGAGACGCAGTTGCGCTACGGCTTGAACATTCCGTTCGGACACGACCCTGCGATCGGACGCGCGTCGTCGCTCATGGCGGACTACGGGACGCGCGGCACGCCGTGGTTTTTGGTGATCGATCCGCTGGACGAGGTGCTCTACAGCGACTTCGAGCTCGACGAGCGGCAGCTGATCGGGGCGTTCGGCGCTTCGAACGATGGTCTCAAGGCGGCCTGAAGTCATGCGTGCGTCCACACCAAAGGCCGTGTCGGAGCCGAAGACGCCGGGGACGGGCCCGGCGTTTCGGCTGCCGTTTGACAACAGCTTCTTCCGGGACATGCAGGGGTTCTATGTGCCTTGGAAGCCCGAGCCGTCCCCGGCCCCGGCCTGGGTGCAGTTCAACGACGCCCTGGCGCTGGAGCTGGGGCTGGAGCCGGCGACGCTGAAGTCTGCGACCGGTCTGGCGTGGCTGTCCGGCGTGGAAATGCCGGCTGAGGCGGCGCCGCTGGCGCAGGCCTACGCGGGACACCAGTTCGGCCAGTTCTCGCCACACTTGGGGGATGGCCGCGCCTTGCTGCTCGGGGAACTCATCGACACGGCAGGACAGCGTCGGGACCTGGCCCTCAAGGGGTCGGGCCGTACGCCGTTTTCGCGCCGTGGCGATGGCAAGGCGGCACTGGGCCCGGCGCTGCGCGAGTACCTCATGGGCGAGGCCATGCACGCGTTGGGCATTCCCACGACGCGTGCGCTGGCGGTGATCCGGACCGGTGAGCGGGTGAACCGCGAGGGCTCGCCCCCCGGGGCGATCTTGGTGCGCGTGGCGGCCAGCCACTTGCGGGTGGGCACTTTTGAGTTCTTCGCGGCGCGGGAGGAGGAGGTGATGCTTCGGCGGCTGCTCGACTATGCCGTGGCGCGGCATGACCCCGCCCTCGCCAAGCTTTCCGACAAGCCCATTCCGATGCTGGAGGCCGTCTGTGAGCGGCAGGCGCAGCTGATTGCACGCTGGATGGGCGTGGGCTTCATCCACGGGGTGATGAACACCGACAACATGAGCATTTCGGGCGAGACCATCGACTATGGTCCGTGTGCGTTCATGGAGGGTTTCGATCCGGCCACGGTGTTCAGCTCGATCGACCGTCAGGGGCGATATGCCTACGGCCAGCAGCCGGCCATGGCGCAATGGAACCTGGCCCGTCTGGCCGAAGCGTTGCTGCCGGTTCTGGACGCCCGCGATATCGACGTCGTGGAACGGGTGGAACAGGTGGTGGCCGGGTTTGCCGTGCGCTTTGACCGGCATTGGACCGGGCAGCTGCGCGCCAAGCTGGGCTTGGCCGCTGAAGAGCCGGACGACCGCGCCCTGGCGGACGACTTCCTGCAGCTGCTGCAGCGGGAAAAGGTGGACTTCACGCTGGCGTTCCGCCTCCTGTCCGACGCCATCACGGGGCCGGATGCCGCACTGCACGACCTGTTCGGACGGGAGCGCCCGGCGCTCTCGGACTGGCTGGCGCGCTGGCGCCAGCGCATGGCCCGGGAGGGAAGGACCTTGCAGGACTGCGCCGCAACGGCGTGGTCGGTCAATCCCTTCGTGATCCCGCGCAATCACCAGGTGGAGGCGGCGCTGTCGAGTGCCGTGGACGAGGCCGACCTCGGTCCGTTCGAGCGCCTGCTGGCGGTGCTGGGGCGGCCGTACGAGACGGTGGAGTCCGCGCGGCCATTCACGCTGCCGGCCTCGCCCGAAGTGGCCGCAGCCCACCGCACCTTCTGCGGCACCTGATTGGGGTACCCAACGATTTCTGAAAGGAGACTTCGCATGACCACAACGAAACAGGAACCCGGTGTCCTTGGCGAAGCGGCCGCTCCCCTGGGTGTGACCCGGTGGGTGGACGCGTCGGGCCAGGCGCTGGAACACTTCGACCTGGACCGCATGCCCGGCCGGTTCAAGCTCATCTTCTGTTTTCAGGACGCCTGCCCGGGGTGCCATGCGACCGGCTTTCCGGCGCTTGCCCGGGTGGTCGACGCGTTTCGGGGGAGCGACTTCGTCGGGTTCGCCGCAGTCCAGACCGTGTTCGAGGACTTCGGTTCGAACACCTGGGAGCGCATGCTGGCCAATCACTCCCGCTACGCGCTGGGCATTCCCTTCGGGCACGACGCCGGTGACGAACAGGACGGCGCGGGTTCGGAGCTGATGCGCCGCTACCGCAACGGCGGCACACCCTGGTTCATCCTGATCGATCCCGATGGCAGAGTGGTCTACAACCATTTCCGAATCGACGCCGACAAGCTCGTCACCTTTCTCAAGCGGCTGGAAAACGAACCGGCGGCACCGGAGCCTGGGCCCGACATGTTGACTTGGAAAGGAGTGATTCAACTGGTGGAAACGGGCAACCCGACGCCACCGCGCCGAGTTGAGCGCAGCGAAGCCGAGTGGGCCCAACAGCTGACGCCCGAGCAGTTCCGAATCACGCGGCTCAAGGGCACCGAACGGGCGCACAGCTCCTCGATGTGTACGCTGTTTTCGCCCGGGATCTACCGGTGCGTGTGCTGCGGCACTGAACTATTCGATGCGTCGACCAAATATGACAGCCGCAGCGGCTGGCCCAGCTTCACGCAGGCCATTGCCCCGGGTCTGGTGGGCTATCACGGAGACAACAGCCACGGCATGGTGCGGGTGGAGACGACGTGCAACGTCTGCGACGCCCACCTGGGTCACGTGTTTCCCGACGGACCCAAGCCCAGCGGTCTGCGCTACTGCATCAACGCCCTGGCACTGGAGAAAGCATGAGCAGCGAAAAGGTAGGCTTCGCTGGCAGCAGCCAGGGTCTGCTGGTGGGTGTCTTGGAACGCCCGGACCATGCACCGTTACAAGCCCTGGCGGTGTTTGCCCACTGCTTTACCTGCGGAAAGAACTCTCTCGCCGCGACCCGCATCAGCCGGGCGCTGGCTCAGCAGGGCATCGCCACGCTGCGCTTTGATTTCACCGGTCTGGGCGAGAGCGAAGGCGACTTCGGGCGCGGTGGCTTTTCGTCCAGCGTGGCGGACATTGTGGCGGCGGTGCACTGGATGCAGAGCACGATCGGCATGCCTGCACTGTTGGTCGGACACAGCCTGGGGGGGACGGCGGCCATCGCGGCGGCTGCCCGCCTCGACGGCATACGGGCGGTTTGCACGCTGGGCGCACCCGCGACGGCCGACCATGTGCTTCGTCACTTCGGTCCGACCAAGTCCGAAGAGGATGGGCAGATCCAGGTCGACCTGGGCGGCCGGGCGTTCAGGATCGCGCCGGCCTTCATTGAAGAGCTCCAGGCCCAAGCCCACGAGAACCCGGTCAAGGGGCTTCGCGCGGCCTTGCTGGTTATGCACGCGCCAAGTGACGCGGTGGTGGACATCGGCGAGGCACAGGACCTGTTCAAGGCGGCCAGACATCCTAAGAGTTTCATCAGCCTGGACGATGCGGACCATCTGCTCACGCGCCCGGCCGATGCGCAGTATGCGGCTGACCTGATTGGCGCCTGGGCCTCGCGGTTTCTGCCGATGCGAGCCGAGCGAAACGATGCGCCGTCGGACCTTCGTGCGGGCGAGGTGTGGGTGGGGGAGCACGATCACGCCTTCTGGCGATCGATGCGAGCAGGTCCGCACCACCTCGACGCCGATGAGCCCAAGGAAGTGGGTGGTGGCGAACGCGGGCCCGATCCTTATGAACTTCTGCTGATGTCGCTGGGCGCCTGCACGTCCATGACATTGCGCCAGTACGCCAAGCGAAAAGGCTATGCGCTCAAGGATGTCCAGGTCAGGTTGCGTCATGAGCGCGCGCACGCGACCGATTGCCAGGAGTGCGGGGATCGCTCGGGACAGGTTGACCACGTCACGCGGCAGCTCCTGCTGAGCGGACCGTTGAGTGAAAGCCAGCGACAGGACCTGTTGCGCATCGCCGATCGTTGCCCCGTGCATCGAACGCTGGAGAACCATCCGGTGATCACCACCACACTGATTCGGGACTGATCCCAACCACACACAAACGAAGGAGACGGAGCATGAGAGCCATCTGGAAAGGCACCACCATCGCTGAGAGCGATGACATCGTGGAAGTTGAAGGCAACGCCTATTTCCCACACGACGCGTTGCGCCCGGAACATTTCAAACCAAGCGATACGCACACCACCTGTCCATGGAAGGGGCGGGCCAGCTACTACGACGTCGTGGTCGGCGAAGACGTGAACGCTGACGCGGCGTGGTACTACCCGTCGCCCAAGGCTGGTGCGGAGGCGGTGACCGGCAGGGTGGCGTTCTGGCGCGGTGTCGAGGTGCGGCCATGAGCGGGGAACAGAGGTTCGACGCGATCGTGATCGGAGCCGGTCAGGCCGGTCCCTTTCTGGGCGCGACACTCGTTGCCCGGGGTATGAAGGTGGCGCTCATCGAGGAGCGTGACCTGGGTGGTACCTGTGTCAATCGGGGCTGCACCCCAACCAAGACCCTACGCAAGTCGGCTCGTGTGGCTCACATGGCGCGCCGGGCCAGCGAATTCGGTGTGCAAACCGGGTCGGTCCAGGTCAACTTCAGGGCAGCGATGGAGCGCATGCAACGCCGGGTGGAGGAGGCTCGCTCTGGCCTGCAGGCCTGGCTGGGCCAGTTGGAAGGACTCACCATCATCAAGGCGCGCGGTCGCCTGGCGGGCCGTGAAGGCGAACAGTTCGTGGTGCTGGCCGGCGAGCATCAGCTGGTGGCGCCCAAGGTGGTGCTGAACACCGGCACACGTCCCTTTGTTCCGCCGGTGCCTGGGCTGGACGAGCTGCCGTTCCTGGACAACGAACGGCTGTTGGCGCTGCGTGAATTACCGTCCAGGCTGGTGATCATCGGCGGTGGATACATCAGCCTGGAGATGGCTCAGATCTTTCGGCGGCTGGGAAGTGAGGTTGCCATTCTGGAAACAGGGCCCCGCCTCACGGCCCGCGAGGACGAGGACATTGCAGCCGCTGTGACCGGAATGCTGACAGCGGAAGGCATCGAAGTGAACACCGGCGTGCGCATTGAGCGGGTCGGCAAGGCGGACAACGACGCTGGCGTGCGGGTGCAGTTGGCTGGTGGCCGCAGCGTGGATGGCAGCCACCTGCTGGTGGCCACCGGGCGAATACCGAACACCGACTGTCTGGGCCTGGAAACGGTGGGCCTGGAGGTCAGTGCGCGAGGCTACCTGGTCACCAACGACCGGCTCGAAACCGCGGTTCCCGGCATCTGGGCGCTGGGTGACATCAATCAGCGCGGGGCCTTTACCCACACCAGCTACCACGATCAGGACATCGTGGCGGAGAACCTGGCCGGAGGGCAACGCAGCGCCGCCGCGCGCGTCGGCATTTATGCCATGTTTACCGATCCTCCGCTGGCCCACGTCGGTCTTTATGAGGCCGACGCGCGAAAACTCGTGACCGAAGGGCGACGCATTTCCCAGGCGGTTCACGCCATGAAGGACGTCAGTCGCGCGAAGGAAGAAGGCGAAACCGTGGGCAAGATCAAGCTCCTCATCGATGAGGACAGTGGTCATTTCCTCGGAGCGACCATGCTCGGGATCCAGTCGGACGAGATCATTCAGGCGATCGGTCTGGTGATGGCCAGTGGCGGCACCTGGAAGTTGGTCCGGGATGCATTGCCCGTTCACCCGACGGTCACCGAGTTCCTGCCCACCATCATTGATCGACGCAAGCCCTTGACCGCAAGTTCTGGGTGAGCCGGAGGACCCACACCATGCCCATCAACCGCTCATTCAGCGGCCGCAATCGCGATGTCCACAACCACGGCGGTCGACTTCCGCCAGGACAGTCCCTGACGGAAGGTTTTCCCGTGCTGACTGCGGGCCCCACCCCAAAAGCCTTGGCGCTTGGCGATTGGCGCTTGACCTTGAAGGTCGGTGTGCGGCCGGTTCGCGTTTGGACCTGGAGCGAATTCCAGGCCCTGCCCCAGACCGAGCAGGTGGTCGATATCCATTGCGTTACCACCTGGTCGAAATTCGACACCCGCTGGCGCGGTGTGACGTTGGACACCTTGTTGCAGGCGGCCGGACTGGAAGCGCCCACGCCTTGGGTGTTGGCGCATTCTCAGGACGGCTACTCCACCAACGTGCCGTTGGCCGATCTGACACAAGGGCGCGCAATGATCGCAACGCACTACGACGACCGACCGCTCGCGCCCGAGCACGGGGGACCGGCACGCCTGTTGGTGCCGCATCTCTACTTCTGGAAGTCGGCCAAGTGGGTCAATGCGCTGCAGTTCAACGAGCGCGACGAGGCCGGGTTCTGGGAACTGCGGGGCTATCACATGCGAGGCGACCCTTTCAAGGAAGAGCGCTATGGATGAGGCTGTTGGTCAACACCGGCTGAGCTGGCAGACCGCACGCATCGATGCGTTGCAGGCACTGACTCCACGCGTCATGCGGGTGGTGCTGCGTCCTGACAGATGGGTTCGCCCGAGGCCGGGCCAGCATTTGGATGTCCGACTGACAGCGGAAGACGGCTATCAGGCACAACGGAGCTATTCACTCCTCTCACCTCCTCAACGTACCGGGCTCTATGAGCTTGGCATTGAGCGTTTGGACGATGGCGAAGTATCCACCTGGTTTCACGACAAGGCCCAGCACGGCGAAACGATTGAAGTCCTCGGACCGGTTGGAGGTCATTTTGTGCTTGACGAGTCGAACACACGACCAGCCTTGCTGATTGGGGGAGGATCTGGCGTCGTTCCCCTTTTGTCCATGGCAGCGCAACGCGTGGGTGCATACAGCCAAGCGCATACAACGCTGTTGGTTGCCGCACGCCATCTTGACGAAGTGTTGCTCTGGCCCACCCTGCAGCGATGGGAAGCGTTTACGCCGCGGTTTCGCAGCCGACTGGCGCTCTCGCGGGATACCTGTGCCCCGCGCGCACAGGACCACGTTGGCCGCATTGATGGAGCCGATGTTGCTTGGGCATTGCAGCAATTGGGTGATGTGGCGACCGAATCTGCGCAGGTTTTCATCTGCGGGCGTAATGACTTTGTCGAGTCCATCGTTCATATGGTCACCGGGCTAAATGTGCCCGAGGTCTCCATCCGCACCGAGCGCTTCGGAAGTTGACTCTCTTTTTTCTCATCTGCCGTGACACCTGAAGACATCCGCCTAACCCGATACGTCTCTGTCCGTTCGCGCAGCGAACGTCTGTGTGCCCCTCTGAGTGCCGAGGACCATGTTCCCCAACCGGTTTCCGACGTCAGTCCGCCGAAGTGGCACTTGGCCCACACCACGTGGTTCTTCGAGACTTTTGTCCTCGCGAAACAACAGCCGGACTATCGACTGTTCCATCCTCTGTATGGCTACCTGTTCAACAGCTACTACGAATCGGAGGGCGCTCACCTGGCACGCCCGCAGCGAGGGAGCTTGAGTCGCCCGACGGTGGCTGAGGTGATGGCGTATCGCGCGCATGTGGACGAGTCCATGCGCCGTATGCTGAAGGAACCACTGGAGCCCGCGGTCGCGGCCTTGGTAGAGCTGGGCATGCAGCATGAACAACAGCATCAGGAGTTGCTGATCACAGACATCAAGTACATCCTGGGCCACAACCCATTGCATCCGGCGTATGACCCTCTGGGCATCGGTCCCCAAGATGTGACGGCCGAACATGATGGAACCTGCCCACCACTGGACGATTGGCTTAGCGTCGAAGGGCAGACGATTCGCATGGGCCACCAGGGGCCAGGGTTCGCCTTCGACAACGAGTCGCCATCGCATTTGGCGCTCATTCAAGGAGTAGACATCCGTGTGGCGCTAGTCACCAATGATGAATACCTTCAGTTCATGCGCGACGGAGGATATCAGCGCCATTCGCTCTGGCATGCGGAAGGCTGGGACTGGGTGCAAACGCTTAAATTCCGTGCGCCGATGTACTGGCAGCCCGACCCTAACCAGCCTGACGGATGGGGTCATTACACGCTCCAGGGGGTGATGCCGCTGACCAGTCAGGCACCAGTCACGCATGTCAGTTACTACGAGGCACACGCTTTCTGCGATTGGGCGGGGTGGCGATTGCCCACCGAGTTCGAGTGGGAAGCAGCGGCAAGCCGGTTCGACTGGGGGCGTCGATGGGAATGGACGCGCAGTGCCTATCAGCCCTATCCCGGTTTTGCCCGCAGCGAGGGCGCAGTGGGCGAATACAACGGGAAGTTCATGGTGAACCAGCAGGTCTTGCGCGGAGCGTCCTGGGCCACATCGCCGGGCCACGCCCGTTTGACATACCGGAACTTCTTTCACGCTCCGTTGCGTTGGCAGTTCACGGGCATCCGTCCTGTTCGCTCGCGGGAGTCCGCATGACTGATCGGGACAGACTGACGGAGCATGTTCTGCAAGGGTTGACGCGACCACAGAAGGCGCTCTCATCCGCTTGGTTCTACGACGATGAGGGCTCGCGCCTGTTTCAGCAGATCATGGCGCTGCCCGAGTACTACCTCACACGCCTTGAGCACGAGCTGCTGCGCTCACGCGCGGATGAGCTTTCCCGGTGGATAGATCCTCGGTGCAGCCCGATCGATCTGATTGAACTGGGCAGCGGCGACGGGGCCAAAACGCTGTCGCTGTGCCAGGCACTGGCGCAACGTGAAGTGGATTGCATCTACAGGCCTATGGATGTGTCCGCACACGCCCTAGCGGATCTGAGCCGCCGCTTTGACACGTACCTCCCCCGCATGGCCATCGAACCGGTGCTGGGAGACTATTTCGAGCATTGGCCTCAGATTGCCGAAGGGCGACGCCAGGTTGCAATGTTGCTGGGCAGCAATCTGGGCAACCTCGACGAACACGGTGCCGTCAAGCTGCTGCAGCGGGTGCATTCGCATTTGCGCCCGGGTGACCTTGTGCTGCTTGGTCTGGATCTGGTCAAGGACCCGGCCATGTTGCGCGCAGCATACGACGATTCACAGGGCGTGACCGCTGCGTTCAATTTGAATCTGCTGACGCGGTTGAATCGCGAGTTGGGCATGGACTTCGATCTGACGAAATTTCGGCACTACGCCAGCTACTGTCCGCTGGAACACGTGGCCAGAAGCTTTCTGGTGAGCCAAGTTGACCAGGTGGTCCACAGCAGAACCCTTGACCGAGGGTTTGTATTCCATGCCGGGGAGACCATCTATACAGAGCAATCCCAGAAATACTCCCTGGCTTCAATCGAACACCTCGCACGCCGAAGCGGGTTTGACAACACCTGCACCCTGACCGACCCCCGAGGCTGGTACGCCATCACCGTCTGGCACCGGCTACCGTTCACCCCAACGCAACAAACGTCGACCTGAAAAAGGAGTCCTAATGAGCAACAAGACCCATCTGCGCCAGACCATGCTGGACCTTGCCGAAGGGCGCCTGCGGTTTGCTGAACAGACCTATGCGCAATACCTGGTCGGTGCGGCGGGCCGCGGAGATGAACCCAGTGAAAGCGATGCGGCGTCGCGGGCCGTCAACAATGCCGCTCTGGCGCAGGCGTTCGAATGCCCCATTCACGATCATCAGGAGGCCCTGGAAGTCTTACGTCAGATCGATTTCGGTCCCCGGGATTCGGTGGAGACAGGCGCCGTGGTTCGCATCGACGGGCGTTGGTTCGTGATTGCGGTTGCTAGCGATGCCTTCCAGTGCGACGGCAACACCTACATGGGAATTTCCACCCAGGCGCCCATCTACGCAGCGATCGCAGATGCCCGAGCCGGTGATGTTGTCAGCTTCCGGCAACGCGAACTGCACATAGAGGAAGTCTTGTGATGCACCTCATTCGAGTCTGAACGATGGGCGGCACGCTGCGCGACTTGGTCCGGCGCTTTCATGGCACAGGTCGACTTGGTGCCATCGTTCTGCGCCCGGATCGCCTCAAGGACGCTGTGTCCGTGCAGGAGGCCAGGGCCGAACCGGGTCTCGGGCTGATTGGCGATCACCGCTCCCTGCGGCTTCGTCAGTCGGATGCGCAACGCCATCGCGAGCTGAGTCTGATCCAGGCTGAGCACCTCAGCTTGCTCGGGGTCTGGACGGGGCAAGCCCCAATTGCCCCGGAGCGTTTGCGGCGCAACCTCGTGATCTCGGGGATCAACATCGCCGCGATGCATTCACCTTTCCGGGAAGAGCGCTTTGTCTGGCGAATTGGCGGTTCGGTCCGCATTGAAATCACGGGGCCATGTCCTCCTTGTTCACGCATGGAGGACGAGCTCGGTGAAGGCGGTTACGCCGCGCTGCGTGGTCACGGGGGCGCCACGGCACGGATCGTCGTAGGTGGCGTGCTACGGGTTGGAGATACCGTTAACCTTGACGTTGAATCCACCGTGGGCTGAGAGCCATGATCGAAGCAGAGCGTACGCCTGGGTTCCTCCATCTTCTCCAGATGACCGGCGGTGCGTCGTGGTTGCACATGTGCATCCACCACCGCGAGACGGAAGGTTTTCTCTCGAGCGCGACCGGCCTGGACAAGCTGATCGCCGCAGCGATGGTCTCTGAAGATACCCGGTCGCGGTTGCGCGTCCACGGGCAGGGTGTGATGGTTCTGCTCAAAGCGATGCATCTGAGAGCTGATGGAGTGGGGCATCCAGAGGACATGGTGTCCATGCGAATCTGGATTGATGAGCGTCGGGTTATCACGACCCGCGAGGAGGATGTGGATCCCATCCTCGAACTTGCAGAAGACATCTCTCAGGGGCGCGGCCCTGCAACGCCAGGTGACTTCCTTTGCGATCTCATCGAAGAGCACCTCGCGGAAGTTTCCGAGCAGGTCGAGATGCTGGAGGATGGGGTGGATCTGATCGGCGGCCTTCTGGTTCAGCACCAGACGGAAGCGGCATGCCCGAGCATGGCCAATACCCAGACCGCGATCTCTGGCTTTCTTCGTCATCTTGGCCCCCAGCGAGCCGTTCTTCAAACGTTGACAACTCTCGTCGTCCCGCCGCTGAATATAAATCACCGAGGCCGACTGGAGGAGCACCTGAACCAGCTGTTGCGGTTGCTCGAAACGCTGGAGAATTTGCGTGACCGTATCGATATCCTCAGTGACCAGGCAAACCGCATTCAGGAGCGACAGCTGAATCAAAGCTCTTATGTTTTTGCCGTGGTATCCACAATCTTCTTGCCCTTGAACTTTGTCACTGGCCTGTTTGGCGCCAATCTTCTGGGACTGCCGTTCGCAGATGCCACCAATGGCTTCTGGGTGTTGGTAGGTCTTTGCTTACTAATGAGTGTTGGGTTGGTAGCGGTCTTTCGCTGGTTCAAATGGCTTTAGTAGACGGTTTGTGGACTGTTTGAGATGTATCTTCGGAGCCGTCCATCAAGGACGGGTGCGCTGTTAGGAAAAACGATACGTGCCTGTTGATTCATCAGCACAACTGAGCCAGTGATCACGTCGAATACTGAGCCACTGGGTTGATGGATGTTCTGGCTACTCGGTTGTGGATAAGTCTATCGGGTCTGCTGCTTTTCGATCTCCTTTCTGAGCTTTTGCACGTGGCTTGGACGGTGCCGCGCCAGCGGCACTGGAGTGCTTGAATCGCCAGCTCTCATTGCCTGTCTCCACGATGTGGCAGTGGTGCGTGAGGCGGTCGAGCAAGGCGGTTGTCATCTTGGCGTCGCCGAAGACGCTGCTCCATTCCGAGAAGGTGAGGTTGGTGGTGATCACCACGCTCGTTCGCTCGTAGAGCTTGGAGAGCAGGTGGAACAGCATCGCACCGCCCGACTGCGTGAACGGCAGGTAGCCCAGTTCATCCAGGATCACCAGATCGACGTACATCAGCCGGTGTGCCAACTGCCCGGACTTGTTGGGGTCTCCTCGTTTTCAGTGCAATAAGTGACGGTACGAAAAGCTAGCACTGGCGCGGAGGTGGTGTTGGTAGATCGTTGATTTCATTGACTTTCCTGTTCACTTTCAAATCTGCGATTCGTGGCGTCAAACCGTGGTCGGTTTCATCCATTGGTGCCAGTTATCGATGCATTTGGCCGCGAAGGCAGGATTTGGTCAGCATAGCGGTCAACCGGGAAGCGAAACACACCCCGCAAGTTGATGCTCTCCAGCCTGGTGGGCGCAATCTTCCCGATCAGTTCCGGTGGAATGACCTGGCGGCGGTTCGACCAGCGATCCAGGACCGCCTGCATCTGTGAGGTATTCCACGCCATCACGATGTTGGCCATCAGGCTCAACGCATCGGCCACAGCCTGCATTTCATCGACACGTTTGGCCTGCGCCGGGCTGATCCGGCCGGTATAAATGGCGCGCTTGAGGGCGTTAACAGCCTCGCCCCGATTGAGCACCCGGCGCAACTCGTTCCTGAAAGCGTCCTTGACAAAGTAGTCAGCCAAAAACGCCGTACGCAGCAACCGCCCCAATTGCACGCCAGCCTCATAGATTGGATCGCCCTGGGCGGCAGAACCGAACCGCGCAAGAGCTGCCACCGCACTGGCATGTCCGCTCATGACCGAGGCTGCCAGGTGCACCAGACTATCCCAATGCTTTTCGATCAAAGCGACGTCGACATTGGCTTCGCACACCGCAGCGATTTCTGCGGGCACTTTGGTGCCGCGTGGCACAAAGAGGTGGCGCTGTTTGAGTTCCTTCAACCGCGGGCAAAGATCAAAACCAAGCAAACGGGCATGTGACATGGCAAAGTCGGTGTAGCCATGGGTATCCACAGCAAGCTGGCTGGTCTCCAGCTTTTCTTGGCGGATGACACCTTCAATGGCCACGCCCGCCTGGCGCTCATTGAGCACAAAGGGCTGCGCATGGAAGATGCCCCACCGGTCTTTTACATGGGAGTAGATTCCAATGGAAGGTGTGTTGCGCCGAGGATCAAGCCGGGCTTGCCACACCCGTTTGGTGGTCTCCATGCTCATCATGTCAGAAGATGCCAAATCGGACCGCCCCCAGGTGGCGGCAATCGGGTGTCGCTGCATGAATTCCAGCACAGCCTGGCAGGCCTGGCTCAGACGCCGTTCGTCCCGCGCCCAGCGCATGGCCTGGCGAATGCTGGTGGCAGACAATTGCGGAATCATGCGCGCGCATTCGACCGCAGTCAGACTGGTGCCGTGGGCCATGATGCCGGCATAGACCATCAGCAGCTCGTCGGTAGAGCGCGGCTCACGTCCGAGCATGATCCAGCTAAAGCGCACCTGGGCGTCAACGGCCAGAATCACTTCCGGCAATTGAACCTCACCGATGCGGTGATCCAAAGCCGCGCGCAGCTTGGTCACTTCTGGGTCTTCGTCCTCTGCGGGCAATGGCGACAAATGGAGTTCATCATCCACGCGCAGTACGCCACTGCGGGCTGCAGCGGCCACCGCATCGACACCGGCAGTTACTCTGGCCAGCAAAGGCTTCAAGAAAGTGGCAGCCTTGCTGGGTAACGATAGACGGGCATAGTGTTTCTTGGACTCTGCCTGCCAACGCTCGTCCGTGAAGAACAAGCGCGCACGACCCCGAAAGCTCAGGCTGTGCTCAATCCAGACCGAGCCATTGCGCACCGCGCGGCGCAGGGCAAACAGGGTGGCCACCTCCAACGCCTGAAACGCCCGTTCCCGGTCTGGGCTGGAGATCGAAACCTGCCAGATCATTCCCAGACTTGGTGCCACCACTTCAACTGGCAGCTTTCTGGATCCTTTGAGATATAAAGCTTGCAGCTTGGCAAGGTACTCGATGGCAGGATGCTCGCCGGTGGCCTGCCAGGGCAGCTTTGCAATGGCGACGAGCAACGACCGCACGGGGCGAATTCCATCAATCAATCCCTCGCGGACCAGGGAGGCCCTGCTCGGTGGTTTGCGTTTCTGGGTTTCGGTGATCAAGGCTTCAAGACGGGCACGCAACTCAGCATCTGGCACCGCACCTTGCGCGCTCAAGGCAACAAGTTCGCCGAGCAGCGTTTTGTACATTGCGGCCCAATTGACGGTAGCGGGGACATCGGCGGCAGCCTGACGCCACAGATCGGCGATCCGGCGCTGCACCATAAGGATCAACTGGTCTGTGGTGGTGAACAGGCAATACCGAAGAAAGCATGCGACCTCCACGGTGCGCGCTGGCTCTTTGATCTTGGCTCCGGCTGAGGGCGGCCTGGAGACAAGTCGGCGCGCGTAGCGGCGCAAGATGAGATCGGGGATGTCTGCCAGGTGCTTATGAACGTCCAGCGTGTAAAGCAGGTCGATGCGCTCCAGTACCTCGCTGATTTGGCGGGTTGAGTGTTTCGCCGGTGCAGCCCATAGCCAACTCTGCTGGGTTTGTCCATCTGGGCGCAGCTCTGAAACTGAGGCTCGCCAGCGATCAAGTGTTGCTGGATCAACGCTGGCGGCGATGGCGGTGCCTGTTTCAACTTCAAGCTGGGCAAGTGCCGCCGCAATCAGTGTCCGAATTGCCCGCTCGTGCACGATCACCAGCTTGTTCTTGTACAGCCATTGACGCGCCCGCACGAGTAGCTGATCGCGGTCGGCGCAGCGCGCCACTTCGTCGCGCAGTTCACGTACCAGTGAGCGGCGCTGGTGCTCGCTCATCCACTGGAATCCAAGGACCGTGCAGGCTACTTGTTGGTGATCGAATAGCGTGCGCCCGCGTTCATACATGGCTCTCAGCGAGGCGACTTCTGGTGCTGCAATGCCAAGCTCGTTGCCAAGGTGGCGCCACAAGGCTACTGGAATTACCCGAAAGGCACCGAGCAAACGCCCACTCATGCGCAGGAAACCAATATGGAGCGCCAGACCAAGCTTGTGGGAATCACCTCGGCGTGCATTGATTGCGTCGCGCTCGGCACCATCGAAGGTGAAAAATGCCTTCATCTCGAAGTCGCTGATATCGCGGGGGAGCCCACGCATCCCCAAAAACGTTGTGTGCCAACCCTGCATCGTGAACCTCAAAAGTGGGAGGCCACCATACCCGTTTACAAAGCGAACAGGAAAGTCAATGAAATCAACGGTCTACCCAGACCACCCCCGCGCCAGTGCTAGCTTTGCGTACCGTCACTTATTGCACTGAAAACGAGGAGACCCCAACCAGCTTTGGGTTGCAGACTTTACCTATGTGTAGCGGCTTGCAATCGTGGCGGTCCCGGCTTGCAATCCAGGCCCGTTTCCGGCTCAGATTATCTGCAACTGACCAGGCCGCCGGGCTCACATTCCCTGCAACCCGGCCTGCAATCCATCCGGCGGGCTCACAATCCAGCGCCGCCGGCTCACGCTTTCTGCAATTGATCCCGACCGTTACTCAGGGGTCTGCCCCAACCGTTTGATGGCTGTGGCACTGAGCAAGGATCGCATCTGCGTGATGGCGATGCCGTTGAGCTGCGCCAGCCGCTCGGAGGCCGGTAGCCCCTGATGGATCAGAACCGCGTTGATACTCTCAAGGTTCGAGAGCACGACCAGTTGCTCCAGGGTGGCGGCATCGCGCATGTTGCCAGGCTGACCAGGATTAGCCTGCCGCCACTGCGCGGCGGTCATGCCGAACAACGCGACGTTGAGCAAGTCGGCTTCACTGGCGTAGACAGTGACGGTCTGGGCCTTGGTCAGTTGCGGCGGTATCAGCCGCTCCTTGATGGCGTCGGTGTGGATGCGGTAGTTGACCTTGGCCAGCGTGCGCTGGAAGTTCCATTCCAGTGACGTGGCGCGGGCCTCGTCGTCCTTGAGGCGCTGAAACTCCTTGATCAGGTACAGCTTGAACTCGGGGCTGAGCCAGGAGCCGAATTCGAATGCGATGTCGCGGTGCGCGTAGGTGCCGCCGTAGCGCCCGGCCTTGGCGTACAGCCCGATGGCGCCGGTCGCGTTGATCCACTTCTTGGCCGACAGGTAGAAGCTGTTGCGTCCGGCCTCATTCCTAATTCCCTCGAATTCGAGGGAATTGAAGCCGCGGTTGTTGATCTGCTCCCACACCCCCAGAAACAGCACCGTGTCCTTGTTCTTCAGCCACTGCTCGATGAGCGCACTGCCGCCGTCGAAGTTCTTCACCATGTCGGTGAGCGAGATGTAATCCTGCTCATGGCGCGAGGTGATGGCGACATCGGTGCCTTGCACGGTGATGCTGCGATTCTTCATGTCGATCCGATGGTGTCGGGAAACAGTTGTTTGGCGTTAGGTGGGTTATGGCCACCGATCCGACACACGCACCCCCCGAAATTCTGTGCGGAAAACCATACCGCAATGGTATAGGATACGAGAACCTTGATCCACCGGTTTTCCGCACATGCTCGTCGGCTACATGCGCATCTCCACCGACAATGATCGCCAGTCCACCGACCTGCAGCGTGATGCGTTGCTGGCAGCCGGCGTCGATGCGCGCCATCTGTTCGAGGACCACGCTTCTGGCACCAGGGATGACCGGCCCGGCCTGACAAAGGCGCTGGAATTCTTGCAGCCGGGCGACGTGCTGGTGGTCTGGAAGCTGGACCGGCTCGGTCGCTCGCTGTCGCACCTGCTCACCATCGTGAACGCCCTCAAGGAGAAGCGGGTAGCGTTCCGCTCGCTGACCGAGAACCTGGACACCACGACGCCCTCGGGCGAGTTTCTGTTCCAAGTGTTCGGTGCCCTCGCGCAGTATGAGCGCGCGCTCACGCGCGAGCGCGTCATGGCCGGGCTCGCTGCCGCCAAGCGGCGCGGCCGTCGCGGCGGTCGGCCGCCGGCGATCACCGGCGAGAAGCTCGATGCCATTCTCTCCGCGCTCGATGGCCGCATGTCCAAGGCGGCCGTGTGCCGCAACTTCGGCGTCAAGCGCACCACCTTGATCGAGACGCTAGCCCGGATCGGCTGGCCAGAGGGCCTCGCCAAGCAGCCACGTCGCGACACGACAGACAGTGGCAACCCGAAAGATTCGCGGCGGTTGTAGGACACCAACGATGGGGCGGAAGCAGATTCCCTACGACTCGCTCCTGCAGCTCCGCCAGCGGCTCGACCGCCTGCCGCACAAAAGTCCGGAGCGGGCTGCCCAGGTCGCTGCGATGGCCACGCTGTACGGTGTCTCCACCGATTCCGTCTACCGCGCGTTGCGCGAGTTCAATCGACCGAAGGCGGCGCATCGCGCCGATCAAGGCAGGCCGCGCGTGCTGCAGCAGGCCGAGTTGGAGCGCTACTGCGAGTTGGTGGCTGCACTCAAGCTGCGCACCACCAACAAGAACGGCCGCCACCTGTCCACGAAGCGCGCAATCGAGCTGCTGGAGGACTATGGCGTGGAAACGGCGCGGGGGTTGGTCAAGGCGCCGAAGGGGGTGCTGACCAAAGCCACGGTCAACCGCTATCTATCGCTCTGGCACGTGGACCAGACGCGCCTGCTGCGCGAGCCGCCGGCCGTGCGCTTCCAAGCGGAGCACAGCAACGACTGCTGGCAGTTCGACATTTCACCGTCCGACCTCAAGCATATCGACAAGCCCGACTGGATCGACCCGGCCAAGGGCGAGCCCACGCTGTCGCTGTTCAGCGTGGTGGATGATCGCAGCGGCGTCGCCTACCAGGAATACCGCTGCATTTACGGCGAGGACGCCGAATCGGCGCTGCGCTTCCTGTTCGATGCGATGGCGCCGAAAGCCGACCCGGCCTTCCCGTTCCAAGGCCGGCCCAAGATGATCTACCTGGACAATGGCCCGGTCGCCAAGAGCCGGGTGTTCCAGAACGTGATGCTCGCGCTGGGCATCGAGTGGCAAACCCACATTCCGGCCGGCAAGGACGGCACACGCACCACCGCGCGCGCCAAGGGCAAGGTGGAACGACCGTTTCGCACGGTCAAGGAGCTGCACGAGACGCTGTACCACTTCCACAGGCCGGAGACTGAGAAGCAGGCCAACGAATGGCTGCACCGCTTCCTGATCCACAAATACAACCAAGGTGACCACCGCAGCGAGCCCCATTCGCGCATCGAGGACTGGATCGCCAACCTGCCGGCCGACGGCGTGCGTGAGATGTGCTCCTGGCAGCAGTTCTGCCGCTTTGCGCGCGAGCCCGAGCGTCGCAAGGTCGGCATCGACGCGCGTTTCGGCATCGACGGCACGCAGTACGAAGTCGAGCCTTACATGGCCGGCGAGCACGTCATCTTGCTGTGGGGCCTGTTCGATGACGAGATGTTCGTCGAGTACGATGGCCAGCGCACTGGTCCCTACCACCCGGTGAATGGGCCGATTCCGCTGCATCGCTATCGTGCGTTCAAACGCAGCAAGGTGGATGAGCGCGCCGACCGCATCCGCGCCTTGGCCGACCAGCTCGGCCTACCGATCGCGGCGCTCGCCGGCGACAACCTGCAGTTCTCGGCCCCGCCGGTACTGGCGACCATCCCGCGCCAGCCGTTCGACGCCGAGGCCCTGGAGTTCAAATTCCCAACGGCGATCGCCGCGAAACTGGCCATCGCCGCAGACTTGGCGATGCCGCTGGCCAAGCTGCCGTCGGAAGACCGTGCCTTCATCGACCAGGTGCTCGCCGAGACGTTGATCCGGCGTGTGCTCCTGGAACGGATTCGTGGATATTTCAGACACAGGAAGGGGAAGGAACATGCGGGTTGAGGTGATGGACTATTACGGCTTGGTCAAGCCGCTGAACCAGGCGGGCTACTACGAAACCACCCATCATAAGGAACTGATGAAGGACGTGAGAGGGGCGATCATCGAAGGTCGCCTGATCGCCGTCTGTGGCGTGATCGGCAGTGGCAAGACGCTGATGCTGCGTCGGCTTGAGCAGCAACTCTCGGAGGAGAAGAAGGTCCTCGTCTCCAAGTCGGTCGCGGTCGAGAAGCACAGCATCCGCCTGGCCACGCTGATCGAGGCCCTGTTCTACGATCTGGTGCCCGACAAGCAGGTACAAATTCCCAAGAAGATCGAGCGGCGAGACCGCCAGCTGCGCGAGCTAATCCAGAAGAGCAAGCGCCCGATCGCGTTGTTCGTGGACGAGGCGCACGACCTGCACGGTAACACGCTGATCGGCCTCAAGCGCCTGTTGGAGCTGGCCGAGGACGGCGGCGGACGCCTGTCGGTCGTGCTCGCCGGCCATCCCAAGCTGCACAACGACCTGCGCCGGGAAACCATGGAGGAAATCGGCTACCGTACCGACGTGTTCTCGCTCGACGGCATTGCCGGCAGCCAGCGGGAGTACATCGAGTGGCTGCTGACCAATTGCACCGGTGGCAAGGCCCATCCCGCCGAAGTCCTGACGCCGGAATCCATCGACCTGCTGGCCGAGAGCCTGCGCACACCGCTGCAGATCCAGTTGCACCTGATGCTGGCCCTGGATGCCGGCTACCAGTCCGGTGCCAAACCGGTGACGGCCGACGTGGTGGAGTCGGTGCTGTCGCGCCACATCGACGATCTGGAGCCCACCCTGACCCGTCACGGTTACAGGCCGAAAGACCTGGTGGAGCAGTTCGGCGCGAAGCCGGCCGAGATCAAGGCACTGTTCAACAACACGCTCGACCCGGAGCGCACCACCGAACTGCGCGAGAAGATGCTGCGCGCGGGGCTTCCCATCTGAAGCCGATACAGTGACACATGGAACGATGACGATGAACGACTATTGAGGGTAGACCGATCAGTGGCCTGACCGGACGGCCAGCATCGGCTCGCCTTACTTCTTCGTCAAGTCCGCTTCGGCGCTGTGCGCCAGACGGCAGTCGACCCACAAGGGACAGATGACGTAGCCATCGCCATTGGCGACTAAGCAATTGCAAACCTGCTGTTCGAGATTCTGGGATAGCTGTCAATCTGGGACAGGCATGCAATCAAACGCACTCCGGTGTTGCTGCTGTCCATTCACGACAGATGCGAATAGTTTGCTCGGTGACGAGCGGCTCGTGAGTCAGTCCGCAGCGTGCGCCACTTTCCTCGGTCAGAAAGTGAGCGCACTGGTGACATAGGCCGAAGGCACGCTGTCCATTCACGCGCTGCATGGCTGAAAGCAGTTTGCGCAGCGTGCTTTCAAGTGCATCAGCCTCACGCGTTCGTTCGCAGAGTAACTGCTCCACACGCTCGACCCAACTCTCGCTTGATACAGACTCGCCGGCGGGGGTCAGTTTCAGGTGCACGCGCTTGCCGTGACGGGCGTCCGGTTCCTTGGTCAGCAATCCCTTGCGTTCAAGCACAGCGAGCGTCTGCGACACCGTCCCGCGGGTGATGCCGAAATACTCCGCAATGGCGATGGGCAGGTCGCTATACCGATTGGCCAGTTTGAGGTAGTGCAACACCTGAATGTGGATGGGCAGCAGCCCGTGCCGTGCCGCATCGTCGCGGACGGACTGCTGAACTAGTGCCCCTAGGCGCTCGAGTAGGAGAGAGGTTTGGTTCATGATTTCAATGTATCGCCTCGATGCATCTGTTGACAAGCATGATGTAGTGACTCTAATCTTGATATGCATCGAGTCGATGCATATATTCGTTAGTCCTGAGGAGTCAATCATGAGCGAAGCCTTGTTTTTCCATGCTGGTTGCCCAGTGTGCACATCTGCCGAGCAGCACTTCATCCAGGCACTCGATCCGAAGCGGTACGCGGTAGAGGTTGTCCATCTGGGCGAGCAAAAGGATCGTATCGCTCAGGCTGAGCGCTACGGCGTGACGTCGGTACCCGCGCTGGTCATCGACGGGCAGCCGTTCCACATCAACTTTGGCGCTGCGCTGGCCGATCTGAAATAGGAGGGGTCCAAGATGAAACGCATCCTGACTTTGCTATCTTCGATGGCGCTCGTTTTTCCGGCTGTCGCGGCCGATCCGCTGGTGCCATACCCGGAGGAGTATCGCGGCTGGCATCACGTCAAGACCATGGTCATCGATAAAGGCCATCCGCTCTATGAGGCCTTTGGTGGCATCCATCACCTCTACGCGAACCCAAAAGCAGTGGCGGGCTATCAGTCCGGGAAGTTCCCTGATGGCGCAATCATCGTGTTCGATCTTCTGGAAGCTATCTCAGCCGACAATGCCGTCACTGAGGGGACGCGAAAGATCGTCGGTGTGATGCACAAGGACGCGAGGGAGTATGCGGCGACAGGCGGTTGGGGGTTCGAGGGCTTTGGCGGTGGCGACAAAGCAAATCGGGTCGTGGGGGGCAACGCGGCCAGCGCCTGCTTTGCTTGCCACGAGCCGCAGAAGGACCACGACTACGTGTTCAGTCGCCTACGAGATTGAGGTGCCGTGTTGATGAAAGCTCCGATGGCACCCGAGTGTCTGGTAGAGGTCTGGTTGGACACTCGGGTGCCATTGGAGCTGCCGCAGCGTCGGGCAGTCGCGGCCGCACGAACTCGGGCGTATTGATTGGGCACGATCACGATTCTTGATGGTCTATTGGTCACGAAAGATAAGTTCCGTTCCATGCGTGATCCGGAAGTTCGACCACCTTGGGGCTCTGCCCCAAACCCCGCACTCGCCGCGGGGCAGCCGTCCGGGCCGTCGCGACCGCTGACCAGAAATAGAAATGGCGGCTGATGACACGAGTGTTGGGTCTACGCCCTGTTCAGAAAGAGCAAGTCTGGTCAGTTGCAGATAATCTGAGCCGGAAACGGGCCTGGATCGCGGGCCGGGACCGCTACGATGGCAAGCCGCTACATGTACCGGCACACGATCCACGGCCCGCGTCAAGGGCTCACTGCGACATTTGCCTCCATAGGCGTGGCTCAATCGACGCAGCGGCCATGAACCCGCCCATGAAGGCGCCCTGGATTCCTGGGCTGACTGCATCCTGGCCGGCCAACAACAACCCGGGCACCGGTGTGACGACTCGCAGCGCCCTGTGGCTCATATGTTCGGCGGACATCTCGAGCCCGTACATGGCGCCGTGATCCGCCAGAACGAACGACGCCTGCGACAGTGGTGTCGAGAGTTCATGGAAATCGATCAACGGGGCGAGTCTCGGAAAATGGCGTTTGAACTGCGCCAGTAAATTCTCGCTGATCCAAGCCTTGGTTGCCTCATAGTCCTCGGGGCGGCGTCCCGCCTTACTGGCTGACCAGGCGGCGAAGGGCTCCCAGCGGCAGATCGCCACAACTTCGGCCGTGTGGTGTGCGGGGTCCTGGTGTGCCGAATCCTTAAGGGAAGGAAACGATACGAAGAGGGAGGGGGCGTCTTCGTCGGTCGGGCGCTCCCACATCCGACCGATGTCGTCGCTTTCGTACACCCAAACGTTCGCGGTCGTTGCGCCGTGCGCGCGAATGTCGCCGCGGAAGCCCAAATACAGCGTCACGTAGGACACACCGGACCTGAGCGCCTGGATGTCCCGGCGCCATTCAGGCGACACTTCTCCGGGGAGCGCGGCGATCGTATTGCACGCGCCCATTGCCGAGATGACGACAGGTGCAGCGATCGCCTCGCCGTCTTCGAGGCGCACGCCACATACGCGCCCGCCAACAACGCGGATCTCAGAAACGGTGGCTCGTGTGCGTAATTCGCCACCGGCAGCACAGATCGTTTCCCCAAGCGCCATGGCGAACTGCGCCGGACCGCCAATCGGGTAATAGGCACCGCTGAAATAACTCCCTGTGACCAAGGCGTGGATCCCGAAAGGTGACCGCGCGGGGGGAACGCCGTAATCGCCCCAGCGCGCGGCAAGGACAGCGGCAAGGAGGACATCGCGGACATCACGCACTGCCTCCTCGGTAGTCGTGCCGAGCGCGCGGCGAATGCGTTTCGCGTTGAACCAGCGCACGAGCGCTGCAATCGGCGCGGGGGCAGCCTTCGCTGCAAACAGGGCCAAGATCGCCTTCTGTGTGTCGTCGCAGGCGGTGAAGTACCGGTCGATCACGCCGGTCTCTTCTGGAAAGGCAGTCTTAAGCCGTTCGACGTAGGCAGCGCGCGGCGACTCGATGGGGAACTCGAACCCTGGCAGCCGCACGATATCGTACGGCGAACCGAGAGAGGCAAAACGCAATCGCCCCTCGGTCAGCCATCGAAGCATCCGCCCGAACTGGTTCTCGGCCCCCGGCGCTTCGCCGACACCCCCGATGTAATGCAAGCCCGTCGCAAACACGTATTCGCGTCGGCGAAAAGTCTGGGTGAGGCCACCAAGTTGAAAATGCTGCTCAAGGACTAGAACGCGGCGTCCGCATTTTGCAAGCGCCGCGGCTGCGGTAAGCCCGCCTATCCCTGAGCCGATGACGATCGTATCGAATCCGCGCGCACCTGAACTCATCTCACTCCACGGCCGGCGATTCAAGCCTCCCAAGAACCGAGCTTAGACCGGAAATGGGACGAGAGCCATGATCTAAACGGGTACATAGGCATTCAGATGAGCGTCAAGCACATACGCCAGTCCATCGACGACAAGGCACCCGCCAGGCGCGTGCGCGTCCGCCAGGCGCGGCCATGCACGCGCGCGGGCGTCCGGGTGCCGACCATCGAACGCGCCGACGCGCACCGCAACGATCAGGTCGAACGGCGCCTCTCCGGGTGCCAAGACGAAGTCCTCGGCGGCGACCTGGCGGAAGGACACATGGCCTGCGGCAATCGCCTCGGCGGACGCCGCCATCGCCTGCGCAACGGCGCGGGCCGAGCGGTCGATGCCGAGCACCTGTCCGGGCGCCACGCGCATAGCGATCGCGCGCGCAAGCGCGCCTGGGCCGCAGCCGATTTCGAGTACGCGCAAACCGGGCTGCAGAGGCAGCGCGTCGAGTATCTTCTGCAGGCGAGGAGAAAGCGCGGGCATGGCGTGAGTGATGGTCACCGCTGCTCAAGGAATGCGATTACGTATCGCCGCGGTCAAACCCGTGCAGTCTTCCAGCGCCCACGGCTGAACAGCCACAGCGTGAACAGGCCGACCGCAGTCTCGGAGATGAACACGCCCCAGAACACGCCGGAGTGCGCCCAGCCCAGGGGCAGCGCAAGCGCCCAGGCGAGCGGGATCTGGATCAGCCAGAAGAACACCAGGTTGATCCAGGTTGGCGTCATCGTGTCGCCGGCGCCGTTGAAGGCCTGCACCGACACCATCCACCAGCCGTAGACGAAGTAGGAATACGACAGGATGGCGAGCCACTCGCCGCCGATGGCGATAACTTGCGCGTCGTCGGTGAACAGGGCGATGAGCTCGTCATGCAGGAAGAAGAACGCCACCGACACCGCCAGGGTGAAGGCCATGTTCATCCAGCCGATGCGCCACACGGCGGCCTCGGCCCGCTCGGGCTGGCTCGCGCCGAGGTTCTGCCCGACCAGCGTGGCGGCGGCGTTGGACATCCCCCAGGCGGGCATCAGCGTGAACATCATGATGCGTATCGTGATCGTCGCCCCGGCCACGGCTTCGGTCGACACGCTGGCGAGGATCCGCATCAGGAAGATCCAGGCGGTCATCGACACGATCATCTGGCCGATGCCGCCGAGCGAGGTACGCACAATCTGCAGCAGCGTCGCACCATGCCAGCGCAGGCTGGCGCGGCGGATCCGCAGGTGTTCGCTGCCGCGAACCAGGATCCAGACCTGCATCAGCACGCCCGCGCCGCGCCCGATGTTGGTCGCGATCGCCGCGCCCTCGATGCCGAGCGCCGGGATCGGCCCGAGGCCGAAGATCAGGATGGGATCGAGCACGATATTGAGCGCATTGGCGACCCATAGCACGCGCATCGCCGCCGCTGCGTCACCCGCGCCACGGAAGATGGCGTTGATGACGAAAAGCAGCAGGATCACCGCGTTGCCACCAAGCATCCACTGGGTGTAGCGGTAGCCGTGCTCGATGGCCCAGGCGTCTGCACCCATCAATCGCAGCAGGTCCTGCGCCCAGACGATGCCCGCCACGGTGAAGGGCAGCGAGACCAGCAGCGCCAGCACGATGGCCTGCACGGCCGACAGCGAGGCCTCCTCGCCGCGCTGCTCGCCGATGCGCCGGGCGACGATCGCGGTGACCGCCATTGCCAGGCCCATCGCGATCGAATACAGCAGGAACAGATAGGTTTCGGTCAGGCCGACAGTGGCCACCGCCGACGATCCGAGCTTGGCGACGAAGAAGATGTCGACCACCGCGAAGGTCGACTCGAGCACCAGCTCCAGCATCATCGGCACGGCGAGCAGAAACACCGCGCGCTTCAGTGGAATGCGCGTGTAGTCGGCGTTCGTGCCGCGCAGCGCGGCGCGCAGGTCGGCCCACAGGCCGGTGGAGGCATTGCCCGACGTCGCATGCGCATCCGCCACGGACGCCGTGTCGCGGACTGTCATGTCCCGACCCGCTGGACCACATCGACCCCGATCCACATCGCGCCCGCCTTCTGCGCAAGTACGCGATAGGCGTTCAGTTGGGCGCGGGGCATCGGTAAAACGAATCCATCAAAGTAGTCCATGAGGAACTGGTTAGTTGGGAATCTCGGGCTCCACCAGGCTGGCGAGCTGGAACAGAGATTCCTGCCAGCCGAGGTAGCACGCCTCGACAGGAATGGCCTCTGGAATGCCGGCCTGCTCGATGTGGACGTCGGTGCCACACGACACCTCGCGCAGCTTCACCGTCACGCGCATCTCGCCTGGCAGGTTGGGATCGTCGAAGCGGTCGGTGTACTCGACCACTTCGCCGGGTGTCAGCTTCACGTACTCGCCGCCGAAAGAATGGCGGTGGCCGGTCGAGAAGTTCTCGAACGACATCTTGAAAGTGCCCCCGACCTTGCCATCGAAATGGTGGACGTGGCAGATGAAGCCATGGGGCGGCAACCACTTGGCCAAGGCCGCGCCATGGGTGAAGGCTCGGTAGACCTTGTCGGGCGTGGTGCGCAGGACACGGTGCAGGTGGACGGTGCCGGTGGGCATGCTGGGCTCTCCAGTGGTGGGGGTTCTACTTTGGGGGGCGGCGTCTGGTCGACGGATTCAGGCCATCGAATGCAGGCCGATGCAGTTGCCCTCGGTGTCCGTCACCAGCGCGCAGTAGCCGTACTCGCCGATCGAGAACTTGGGCTTGAACACCTTGCCTCCGGCTATTTCGACACGCGCTTGTTCAACAGCGCAATCCTCGCAGCCAAAGTACACCAGCGTGCCACCGCCGCCAGAGGTCACCCCGTCCATCTTGGCCAACATGCCGCCGGCGCCCGGGCCTGACATGTCCATCGGAAAGGACAGCATCTGCATGTCCTGGGCTTCGCCCTCGGGCGACTTCAGCTCAGCGAGCTGGCACTGGAACACCGTTTCGTAGAACTTGCGCGCGCGCGACATGTCCTGCACGTAGATCTCAAACCAGACGACGGGATTGGGTTTCATGGGATGCTCCTCGGGGGTTGAGGCATGTGGGTTCCGACTGGAACAGGGTGGGTCAAGGGCAGTGTGCTCAGCGCCCCGCCAAGGCTGCCTCGATGGCGGCGACGTCGATCTTGCACATCGTCATCATGGCTACGAAGGCACGCCTGGCCTCCTCGCCCCCCCGCGGCCATCGCCTCGGTGAGCACGCGCGGGATGATCTGCCAGGAAACGCCCCAGCGGTCCTGGCACCAGCCGCAGGCGTTCTCGGCACCGCCGTTATCGACGATGGCGTTCCAGTAGCGGTCGGTCTCTGCCTGGTCGTCGGTCGCGATCTGGAACGAGAAGGCCGCGGTGTGCGGGTACGCCGGGCCACCGTTGAGGCCGAGGCAAGGGATGCCTGCGACCGTGAACTGCACGGTCAGCACGTCGCCGGCCTTGCCGGACGGGTGATCGGCGGGCGCGCGATGGACGGCGGTGACCCGGCTGTCGGGGAAGGTCGCAGCGTAGAAGCGGGCGGCCTCCTCGGCGTCCTTGTCGAACCAGAGGCAGATCGTGTTCTTGTGCATGGTCTCTCCTCGCGTCTCGGATCCGTAAGTGTGGGACAAGCCGGTCAAGCCTGCGCCGCGGGTTGCAGGATGGCCCACTTGAGGCCGAACGGGTCTTCCAGCAGCCCCCAGTCGTCACCCCAGAACTGGCGCTCGTAAGGAGCGAGAACCTTGCAGCCGGCGGCGACCGCCCGATCCCACCAGGCGTGGCCGTCGGCCACCACGAGTTGCAGGTGGCCGAAACCGCCGCGCTGCGCCGCCTGATTGCTACCGTCTGCGCATCCCGCGTGATCGGTCATCATCAGCGCGCCGCGATTGATCTCGACCTGCGCGTGGATCAGTCCCGGTTGGCCGTCGGGGAAGGGCATGCGGCCCAGTTCCTTCGCACCGAAGGCACGGGCGTAGAAATCACAGGCTTCGGCCGTACGGCCAGCCATGGTCATGTAGGGAATCACGCCGTTCATCACGGCGGGGTCGGTGGGGTGCGGTGCATCGCTCATGGTGCTCTTCTCCAGGTGAGTGAAACGGTTGCGTGTACCTGCTGGTCGATCGGCGGGTGGCCAGATCGACGGCTCACACCCAGCCTTCGATCTTGAGACCGGAGGCCTTCTCGGCCTCTTCGCGCGTCACCGCCTTCACCGTCTGCGCGAAGGTCCAGATGTGCCCTTCGGGATCGAGCGCGCGATAGGTCCGATCGCCGTAGAACTGGGTCTGGGGGGCCTGCAGGATGACGGCGCCGGCCGCCTTCGCTCGCGCGCAGTGCGTGTCGATATCCTCGGTCAAGTGAACGTGAGTGGTCTGCGTGTTCTTGCCGGCGATCGACGCCGGGCTTCTTTGGTCGGCCGTCCACTCGGTGCCGACCATGATGATGCCGTCGCCGAAGCGCATCTCCGAATGCTCGAGATTGCCCTCGGCGTCCATGATCACCATGACGGTCTCGAACCCGAACGCGGCTTCGAGCCATTTCAAGGCCGCCTTCGGATCGCGGTAACAGAGGGCAGACGACAGCGTCGGGCGCGGCGCGCTCATGGTCTGGGACCCTTCCTTGCTGCATGAGAAAGTTTGCACGGGGCGGCACTCACGGCAGGACTCCTTGGATCGGGACAAGAACGATGGACAGCACCAGCGCTGTCATTGCGGGGACGACTGTGGCTCGAGCGGATGCGGTGCCGAGTGATGTTCGTGAACGATAGACCAGCGCCCATGACGTCGTTGCAGCCCCAGCGTCAGGCGGCATACCGGCGCTGTCGAGCCGCCGATACGCAGCAACCCCGAAGCAAAGGCTACGTCGTCGCCAGCAGCGATGCGCAAGTCGTCAATGACGAACGCAGTCGGACCCGGCGGGTTGTAGCGAAAAAAGAGCTCCCACGTCTGGCGGTAAGCGCTCAGGCCGAGAGACTGCATCGGCTCGGGCACATCGAACATCAGCACGTCATCCGTGTGACGATCGAGAATGCCGGCCATGTCGCCGGACTGGATCGCACCCTCCCAGGCGCGAATCAGGTCGCGGACCTGCGCTTCGGGTGGGATCGTCGAGGTGATGCCGGTCATGGTGTTCTCCTCGGGCTGGACGGCGTCAGGGTTCCAGCCACAGCGCCTTGTCGCTCTGCGGGTCGAACGGGGCGGAGAAATGTTCGTGCACGACCCGCCACTTGCCGTGCTGCTTGCGGAAGCAGGCGGTCATCCGCATCCAGCCGGACATCTCCTTGCCGTCCGGTCCGGTGCCGCCGCAACGGTTGAGGCCGTGGACGAAGGCCAGTTCGTCGCCCGCGCTGACCTGCAGCTCGTGGAGTTCGAAGATCATCGGACCGGAGCACATCGTCATGCAGGTTTCCCAGTGCTTGCGATAGGCGTCGGCGCCCTTGAACTGCAGTTGCGCGATGGCATCGAAGGCGACAATGTCCGGCGCGTAGTGGGCAACGATGCGGTCGATGTCCCTGGCGCGAACCGCGTGCGCCCAGTCTTCCAGTTGGCTGCGAAGCTCGGTTTCAGTGCGTGCGAGGGTGGATGGGGTGTCCATGATGGGGCTCCTTGGTGTGGGTGAAACGGTTGTGTGTACGTGCTAGTCGATTGGCAGGCGGCCAGATCGACATCGGTTCGCCGGTTCAGCGGGCGGCGTCCGGCACAACGAAACCCAGCGCCTGCAGCGTCTGCAGATCCTCGGCGACCGGCCGCACCTCGACGCAGCCGAACTTCGCTCCGGGGATGCGGGACGCCACCTGGATCGCCTCGTTCAGATCGCGGGCCTCGATGAGGTAGTAGCCGCCGAGCTGGTCCTTGGTCTCGATCCAGGGCCCGTCGGTGACCGAAACCCGGCCGTTGCGCACCCGGACGGTGGTGGCCGCATCGGGCGGCAGCAGGCGGTTGCAGCCGAGGTAATGCCCGCTTTGCCGGATCGCGTCGGTGAACTCGCGGTACTCCTCGAAGTGCTTGTCCGCATCGGCGCGGGGCATCTGCTCCATCACCTTCTCGGCACAGATCAGGCAGAGGTATTTCATGACCAGTTCTCCTTTTAAGTCGTAGATGAGGGCCGATATCGGCCCCGCGACGCTCAACAGTCTTCAGGGTTCGCGTTCCGCAGCGCGTCGCCGCTGGCGACGATCTCGCGGATCGGCCGGATCGGCCGCACTTCGATGCTGCCGACACGCGCAGGCGGGCTCCCTGCCGCGATATGGATCGCCTCGTCGATGTTCTTTGCCTCAATCATGTAGAACCCGGCAAGCTGCTCCTTGGTCTCGGCGAAGGGGCCATCGGTCACCGACACCTTGCCGCTGCGCACGCGCACGGTGGTGGCGGTATGGACCGATTGCAGCGCTTCCGAGGCGAGACAGTGACCGCTTGACCGGATCGCCGTGTCGTAGACGACGCAATCCTCATCGGGCAATTCGTCGAGGCGTTGTTCATCGAGATAGACGAGGCACAGGTATTTCATTGCTTTGCTCCATCGAGGGTCGTCTTCATTGCGGCTTCCGTACCCCTAGTCGAACGGCGCGCGGCGAGATCGACATGGGGTCGGCGATATCACGCTGGCGACCTCACGCCGGCAGTTCCGCGAGCCGCCGCTCGAGAAAGCGCCGTTCGGGCGCCTGGCGGACCAGCTCGAGCGCGCGCCGGTAGGCCGCCCGCGCCTCCTCGGTTCGGCCCAGGCGCCGGCACAAATCGGCGCGGGCGGCATGCGCGAAGTGGTAGTCGGGGAGTTCGCCGCGCGATAGGATCGCGTCGACCGCGGCCAGCCCGGCCCCGGGCCCGTCGCGCATCGCCACCGCAACGGCACGGTTCAGTTCCACCACTGGCGACGGGTCGAGACGCAGCAACACGTCGTAGAGACCGACGATCTGGGCCCAGTCGGTCGCGGCGGCAGTGGGCGCCTCGGCATGCACCGCGGCGATGGCCGCCTGCAACGCATAGGGGCCGGCGCGGCCCGCAACCAGTGCGTGCTCGACCAGCGCAGTGCCTTCGGCGATCAGCGTCCGGTTCCAACGCGAGCGGTCCTGTTCGTCGAGCAGCACCAGATCGCCTTCTGCGGTCGTGCGTGTTTCGCGGCGCGACTCCTGCAACAACATCAGCGCGAGCAACCCGATCGACTCCGGCTCGGGGAGCAGTTGGGCGAGCAACCGGCCAAGCCGGATCGCCTCGCCCGACAGCTCTGCGCGTGTCAGCGACTCACCAGCCGATGCCGAGTAGCCTTCGTTGAACACCAGATAGATCACCCGCAGGACACTGTCGAGGCGGCCCGGAAGCTCGGCCTGAGACGGCACTTCATTGGGGACGCGCGCGTCGCGGATCTTGCCCTTGGCGCGCACGATGCGTTGCGCGAGCGCGGGCGGGGCGACGAGGAAGGCGCGCGCGATCTCCTCGGTGGTGAGGGCGCACACCTCGCGCAGCGTCAGCGCCACCTGCGCCTCCGGCGACAGCACGGGGTGGCAGCACGTGAAGATCAGCCGCAGGCGATCGTCCTCGACGCTGTCCTCGTCGATCGCCCCTTCGGCCGCGTCTACGCTCGCCGGGTCGAGCCGGTCATCGAGGTCGTCGACGAAATCGAACCGTGCCCGCCGCCGCAGGCCGTCGATCGCCTTGAAGCGGCCGGTGGACACCAGCCAGGCGCGCGGGTTGTCCGGCACGCCCTCGCTCGGCCAGTGCTCGAGCGCGGCGCGAAAGGCATCGTGCAGCGCTTCTTCGGCGACGTCGAAGTCGCCGAGCAGCCGAACCAGCGTCGCGAACATCCGGCGCGAGTCGGTACGGTAGAGCAACTCCAGCCGCTCACGCACGTCCGTGGTCGCTCCAGCAGGTGCGTCCGGAACGAGCTGGTGAGATTGGTCCGATGAAACGTTGCGCTCGCCCATTCGCGTCTCCCGTGAGCGTCTCGGCATTCAGAGACGACCGTGCGCCAGACAGTCGGCGTGTCCGGTGCGCCTGCAAACGGTTGTTCCTTCTCAACCTGTTGGCGGTGGCCCTTGTGTTGTGGAACACCGTCTAACTGGAGCGGGTTTCCACGCCCTGCGCAGCAGCGCCGAGATCGGCGCAGGTAAGTTCATGCCGCAACGGCCGCTGAATGCAGCTTAGCGTACGATTCTTTCCGTTTTCTGAGACGACCCAGGTGGGGATGTGCCGCCAGATCGAACAAAGATGCACCTCCTTGTCTGATTGATGTCCTGGGGAGGCCTCGGCAACAGCGCGGCCTTGCGTCCCTTCGTCGCACTCTCCTCCAGACACAACGGCGCCGAACAACCCGAATGGCAACAGTCTACGTGAAGTCGCCATTCGATCCGCCTGCCTGCGGACAGAACGGCGGGTTGTGATCAGCTCATCGCCCTGAGCTTCGTTGCCGTCACCTGCCGTTCTCGGCTGGGTTGCAGTCGGGGCAGCCATCCGCTCTGGGACGAACGCTGGCAAGAGATTGAAATGGCGGCTGGTGCCACGAATGCTGAATCTATCCAGCGTTGATGCTCAGAAGGGACACGTTTGTTCAATTGCAGAAAGCGTGAGCCGGCGGCGCTGGATTGCGAGCCCGCCGAATGGATTGCAAGCCGGGTTGCAAGGAATGTGAGCCCGGCGGTCTGGTCAGTTGCAGATAATCTGAGCCGGAAACGGGCCTGGATTGCGAGCCGGGGCCGCTACGATTGCAAGCCGCTACACATAGACGTCCTCGCGAAACCCCATCAGGCGTTCGAACCAATCCATCGGCGTCACCTTGTCACGACCCAGCGCCGCGTCGGCGCGGCAGGTTCAGGACATATTGTTCCTGTTCAGCAGTCTCGATCGCCCCGGGTCGCGCCGACCGGACGCGCCCGATCGCTTCGACCGCTGGCATTCCCAGTTCGACCAGGAGACGGGCCGCGACCGTCCCCGCACGCCCGAGTCCGCCCCGGCAGTGCACCAGCACCCGGTGCCCGGCGAGCAACGCATTGCACAGCACCGGGCCGCTCGTCTGCCAGCCCGCCTCGAATTGCGCACCGGGCGGCTGAACGTCCGGGATCGGCAGGTGGTGCCAATCGAGGCCGCGAGAACGGACCTGGGCACCGAGCTCGGGCACACCAAGCAGCGCAAGTTCATGCTCCTCGAGAAGAGTCACCACCGCGCGCGCGCCCCACCCGACGATCACACCCAGGTCGACCGCGAGATCCCGCTCCCAGCGGAAGTCGTACAGGCTGGGGCCGGTCTTGCCCGGGCAAAACGTGATCCCGATGCGGCCGCCTTGCTCGCCGGCAATCACCTCGTCAATGTGAAGCGGATCGCTGCGGCTCGTCCGCACGGGGGCGGCCTTTTCCTTCATGCGCTCACCATACGCTCACCAAATGCCTGTCGGTCAGCACGGACTCGCCGTCTCAGCGGTACGCGACCAGCGGGCCCCGTTGCCGGCCGACCAATCGACGCACGCCGCGTGCGCCCGCGAAAACCGCGATGCGCCCTGGATGGTGCCAGCCGGCGACGGTGTGCCGATAGCCGACCCTGGCCAGCAGGGCGTCGAGCTTGTCCGCCTGCCCGCGGATGTCGCCGATGACGTAGTAGCCCATGGTGTCGACCAGTGAAACGTTGCGTCTTCCACTACACGATGCCTGCGTCGAACGGCTCGCCCGCGCGCGTTTTCGGGAAGGTTGTGGTGAGAAAGCATGCCATGCCAGTGCGGCGCTTGCAGGGCCCGTTGCCTACCACCACCCGCCGATCGGGCCGCCAGGATGACCGGGTCTCTCGAGCGCAGCCCAGACGCGGCTTGCCGCGGCAACGCCCTCTGCACCGCCGCGCCGCAGCGGAATCGATCATCACCTGACATCCCTGAAGCCCCGCGGCCGGAATCGCCCCGGATCACGCACCGCCCGCGCCCCGGGCGCCCATCGCCTCGAGCAGCGCCGCGTTCTGCGCCTGCAGCGCCTCGAGCTGACCGGCGAGCCGGGCGGTGTGCTCCCGGGCGGCCGCAGCGTCTTTCGCCTGCTCGTCGCGCGCCTTCTCCACCGCGACCACCTTGTCCGCGCAGCGCTGCGCTTCCCGGGCCGCGTCCTTTCGGTGCTCCTGGTGTGATTTCTCCGCGGCCTCGGCCGTCGCCTTCACCGTCACCAGTTCGGCGCGCAGACCCTCCGCAGTCACCGTCGCCCGCTTGAGTTCCTGGCGAACCTCGTCGAGTTGGGCGCCGGCCGCCTTCAACGCCTCGGCGTGCTGTTCCGCCTCGGCCTGCGCCGCCCTCTCCGCCGCCGTCAGACGCTCGCGCAACTGAGCGAGTTCGACCTTGTGCCGCTGGGACTCAGCCGACACCTGGTCAAGGCGCTGCTGCAGCGCCTCGCGCTCGGCTCTGCAGGTTTCGAGCCGGTCCTCGAGGTCGTCGACCGTTTGCGCCGCGTCGGCGAGTTCGCGCTCGGCCTGTTCGCGCTGTTCGCCGGCGGCACGAACGATCTCCGCCACCCGGCGCTCGGCCGCCTTCACAGCCTTGTCATTGAGCTCGACTGCCAGCGCGGCGATCCGCTCGGTCAGCGCCCTGGTGACCTGAGCGACGGTCTCGGCGACTTCGACCGGCAGCTCGGCGACGGGCTCCGCCTGTGCGACCTGCTTGCTCGCCAGATGCTCTTCCCACACCTGGCGCAGGCGCGACGGGTTGCCGCCACCGACCCTCTGACGGAGAGCGAAACCGGTGACATTGCGGCCGGCAGCCTGGATGGCCTCGCCGGCGGCGACGATCTCTTCGGCGGTGTATTCGGCTGGACGCATGACGGGGCCTCCTCAACAGGGGCTCGATTATAAAAGAAACAAAGTAATAAACAAACAAACTGCTTAAATAGAGCTCTCGACCGGCGGCGATCCAGCGCCGCGCCGCGGCGAGAATCAGCAGAAAAGAGGGGGGTTTCGCCCGAGAAATCGGACGCCGTGCCGCAAACTGACGTTCGAAGCGGGGAGAGATGGGTAGGCGAGGCCCGGAAAACCGCTCAGATCGCCTGGATCAGCGTCGGCGAGTCGTTCCGCACGCTCCCCACCGCCCGCGAAACCGGATACGCCGCGAGCCCTGCCTCCGGACACGGCCTCATTAGCCCCTGCACCTGGTCGGCCGGCGTGGCCCCGCTCAACCACGCCGCGTAATCCCCCGGCGCCAGGATCACCGGCATCCGATCGTGCAGCGGCCGCATCGCCGCATTGGCCTCGGTGGTGACGATCGTGAACGTGTCGAGCTCCTCGCCGTCGGCCGGGCGCGTCCAGCGCTCCCACAGCCCTGCCAGCCCGAAGAACTCGCCCTCGACCGGGTGGATGTAGAACGGCTGCTTTTCGCCGGCGATCTGCTGCCACTCGTAGAAGCCGTTGGCCGGCACGATGCAGCGGCGGCGGCGAAACGCCGCCCGAAAGGACGGCTTCTCGGCAACCGACTCGCCGCGCGCGTTGATCAGCTTGGTCGCGATCGCCTCATCCTTCGCCCACGACGGCACCAGCCCCCAGCGCAACAAATGGATCACCCGCTCGCCGCTCGGGCGCTGGCGCACCACCGGCAGCCACTGCATCGGAGCCGCGTTGTAACGCGGCTCGAACTCGAAGTCTTCGGGATCGGCCTCGAAGCGTTCGCGCAGGCGCGAGACCGGACCATAGAGCGCGTAACGACCGCACATTGCTGAAGCCTCCTGCCGACGGGCTCGAGCAGCGCCCCAAACCCGACACAATGAGCGAAAATAGACTGTATTTTTTTACAGTCTTTCCATGTACGTCAGAGTCGTCCAACTGATGGCCGAAGGAGTACGCCGCCCGCGCGACACGTGCCTGGCCGACCCCGGCATCACCGGCACCCTCAGCATAGGCGACATCCCGATCGGCACCGCGGAGAAGCGCCCGCTGCGCGCCGCGCAGCTCTGGGAACAGTGGGGCTCGGCGGCCAAGCGCCCACTGCTGCCGCCACTCTTCGACGTCCAGGTGCTGCGCATCACCCCGCGCGGGCTGCTGCTGCGCGGCTTCCAGATCGACAGCCGCAACCTCAAGGCCATCGCGCAGCACGCGCAGGAATGGTGGGCCGTGCCGATCCGCGACCGGGAATGAAACCTAGTGCAGCGTCCCGGAAGGCCCGCCCTCGCCTTCCTTCACCGGCAGCAGATCCGTGAACCGCCCCTGCACCTCGGTGTAATGCCGGAACTCCGGCACCCCGATCGTGCGCTTCTTCTTGCTGATGCCTTTCGGCTTGATCGGCACCTGGGCGACCCACACGCCGTGGCGCGTCTCGAGCGCCAGGCTCACCACCTCGATCCGCCAGCTCGCCGGGCAGTCGGCGAGCGACCCGTACTCGTCGAGGATCTCCTCGTAGCGGGCGACCTTGTCCGCCCGCAGGCTGTAGGCCTCCATCAGCACGAAGACGAAGTCGGCGTCGAGCTGCTCGGCGAGCATCTTCACCGCGTGCGCCGCGACATCCTTGTCAGCCGGCGCGCGCCCGAAGAGCGGCGTCGGGATCGTGGCGCCGGTGGTGAAGTTGCCGACGAAGGCCATCGCTGCGAGTTCCTCGCCCTTCTCGAGAAACTCGCGCGCCTTGTCGATCAGCGGCGCGATCGCCGTCCGGTAGCGTTCGGGAAGCTGGCTCATGTCGGGATCCTCGCCGGGCTCAGCGCTTGCGCTGCATCTTCACCGCAGCCTCGTACTCGCGATCGAGCCCGGTCCCAGCGTCGCCCTTGGGGTCGAACATGCGGAACCCCACGTGCATGTATGCCAGCAGGGCAAGCCCCGAGAACTCGCCTTCGAGGTTCTGCAGCGTGTAGCGCACCGCCGGCTTGTTGATCTCGAGCCCGTTGCGCCCGAGCAGTGCGATCTCCATCACGATCTGCCCGACCTTCGCCTGCTCGAGCTTGGCGAAGCGATCGAGCGCAGCCTGCATGTACATCACCGCGTCCATGCGCAGGCCGCCGTCGACTGCCGAGCGCAGCTCGTCCTGCCCGATGCGCGTGAGCGCCTCCTCGGCCATCTCTCCCGCCTGGTGATCGGGGAAGCGCTTCACCACCGCCTTGTACTGCTCGGAAGCCTCCTTCCGATACTCCGGCCCGAGCGCCTCCAGGCACTGCGCGAGCCCGAGCTGCGCCCCGGGATCCGCCGGCGCCAAACTCGCCGCCTGACGGAAGTACGGCAGCGCCTCAGCCGCCCGACCGGACCGCATCAGCACCGCCGCCAGGTTGCGCTTGGCGAAGGCGTTCCCGGGCTCAAGCTTCACCGCATCGGTCAGCACCCGGGCCGCCTCGTCGGGGCGCCCGGTACGCTCGAACGCCACGCCGAGCGCGATCATCGCGTTCGCATTCGCCGGGTCGAGCGCCACCGCCCGCTGCAGCGGCGCCACCGCGTCGCCCGCCTGGCCCAGCTCGGACAGACACAAGCCGTGGTTGTAGGCGATCTCGGCGTCGTCGAGCATCCCGTCGAGCGCCTCGAGCACCGGCAGCGCATCCGCGAGGAAGCCGTGCTCCAGCAGCCCCAGCACATAGGCCTTCGGCTCGACCCCACGCTCGGGCACGGCGACCACGCGCACGAACGCATCGTCGACCGTCACGACGGCCTGCCAGCCCCGCGCCGCGTAGTCGAGCGCATAGCGCCCGATCACCGCCTGCTCGAATTCTGGCGTGCCGCGCGGGGACAGGCCTGCCGGATCGAGGTCGTCGAGCGGGATCTAGAAGATTTCCGGGGCTTGGTGCGTAGTCATTCGGGGCGGTTCCGATCGCTGAAACGGAGGCCAGATTGTCGCACAGCCGATCCCCCCACCTGACGCCGCCCGCGCGTGCATCAAGCCGCCTCGAGGTGCTGAACAGGATCCCAGATGTCCGATGACATCCGTCCTGAGGTCGGGCCCGAGGCCCGTGGTGTCGCCTTCGCGTGCCCGCTGCGAACCACGGACACGCCTTCGTCGTGATCGCCATGCAACCGAGCCCCGACTCGAGGAGAGGTTATCCACAAAAACTGTGGATAAGTCCTGGGGTGAGGGCGCCAGCGAGCTGATTTTTCAGGGGCTTAAGGACCGAGCAGTCCTTGAGCAGATTCCCTTGCATCCTTGAGGGACGCCAGACTCATCGGTTCCTCGACGCCACCCAGGCGCAGGAGACGGCGGGGCTTCGCGCTCCCGGTCAACAAGACATCAAGCCTTTGGGCGTTGTCCGAGAAATCACCGGGAGGCCCCCGCGGGCGGGTATTCGGCTGCGCGGCACCCGCGCCGCTGGTGGGCCGGCTGGCCCACTGCGGGGTGTGCACGCGAAACAGCGTGGTTCCGGGCGGCAGGTCGTGGAGGATCATCCGACGAACCCGGCGCCGATCGACTCCAGGTAGTCGATCGCATCCTCAGTCCGTCCTTCCTGCACCAACTGCAGAAGGGTCTTGTGACGGAACGCAGGGATCGGTTCGTTCTTGATCAGGAAGATGGCGCGCTGGGTGTCGGGTTGCACCGCTGTGGCGGCCGACAGCACCCGCATCAGGTCGCGTAGTGCGGCTTGCAGCCGGGGCGATTGGGGGTGGGTACGCAGGGTGTTGCGATGCACCCCCGCCAGTACGGCCAGATCCTGCTGCTGCAGGCCAAGGACGTCGGCGACGCCCGAGGCGGAAAGACGCGACGTGCCAGGCTCGCGTGCGGAATGCAGTACGTCGGAGAAGACCGTCGCAGTCATGGTCGTGCTCCTGAAGCAACAAGATAATACGCACACTATATGCACACTTATTGCACAGTTCAAGGCCGGCGCGTCCAGGGTGAGGGTCGGCCTCGCCCGATGGATCACCCCAGATTCATCCTCGGTGAGGGGTAACCCTCCCACGTCCGCCTGCTTGCGCTCGCCGGCTGACATGCGCGCCTGCCAAACCGGAGACGATGACCCGCCGGGCGCTTCTGCTGACGCCTCTTACACCACTCCCGGGACACGATCGGAGGCAAACCCCGCGGCAGCCGTGGGGGGCGGGACCGACGCGCAAAGCGCCACCCATGTCTTCCCCCGTGACCCTGGGTCACCCTGCGTGGCATCATGCTCCACTTTCGTCATACCACGACCCCCGGCCGCCCGAATGAAAGACTTCGACGAACTTACCCTCCCGCAACTCAGGCAGCTTCACGTGCGGATTTCGAAGGAAATCGACAAGCGCGCTTCAGCTACGAAGGCCGACCTCCTCAAGCGGATGCGCAAGCTCGCCGAACAGGAAGGCGTCACCCTCGAAGACCTGCTCGGCAGAGCCACCATCGACGCGCCCGCCCAGGCCCGGGGCGCACGCCGGCGCACTGAAGCTGCCCCGACGCCGAATCAGAAGGCGCCGTTGCCCTTGAAGTACCGGAACCCGGACAATCCCGCGCAAGGCTGGTCCGGCCGCGGCCGCAAGCCCGGTTGGGTGGTAGCGTGGCTCGCCAACGGCGGCGCCTTGTCGGCGCTCGAGCACACCGGCGCGCTGAAAAAGTCCCGACGTCATGCGCCGGCGCCTGCAGAGATCGCGCCAGCCATCATGGCCTCGGACATCGACGCCGCTCCGGCCACCGCGTCCTCCGACGCATCCGCCGAGGCCACCTGACGGAACGTCCCGGCTCGCTTGCCCACCGCGCAAGTGTGCTTGTCGAGCGCCGGGAGCCCAAGGCTTTCCATGCAGGCCTCCGCCATCGCGCCCAAGGGCCACGCGTCCTCGAATTCGGCTTCCGCGTAAGCCTCGGGTCAGCCTGCGAGGGCCCCGTCGAAGTCAGCCTGCGTCTGGCAGTTGCCGTCATCGCGCAGACAGGCGAGATCGGCCAGTAGCGCACGCTGGCGTGGCCGGGGCGCGCCTGTCGGCGTGCCAGCGGATCAGGGGTTCGACCAGGCAGGCACTGCGCCTGGCCTTACGCCTTCTCGCGCGATCAGCGGCCCATTCAGGTCCGCCCGCCCCGCGTGTCGGCGGCAGGCCGCGCAGTGCGCAGCACCAGGATGTTGCCGCGCTGGGCGAAATCCAGATGCTTCAGGACACTCATCCCCAGCAGCACTTCGTCATCTTTCATGCCGGGGTTCAGGTGGCCGCGGACGCCCGTCAGCCGGAACGGACCAAAGGCAAGTTCGCCGATTGAGGTTTCGCGCACGGCGACTGGGCCGTTTGCGGTCATCGCTGTGCCGCAGGCACCGGGCACCAACTGCAGCGCTTCAACGAGGTGCGCGGGCACCGCGACGTGCGTGGCGCCGGTGTCGAGCAGGAAACGCACTGGCCGACCATTGATCAGGCCCGGAAAGCGGTAATGCCCGGCACGATCGCGCCTGAGCACCAGCTCCGTGGCGCCGGGATCGACCACCAGGTTCCGATTGGGGTGATCGCGCCGCTCGAGCACGCCGTGGAAACTGACCCAGCCCAGCCCCAGAAAAGCCACTGTGGCCAGCAAGCCCATCGTTCGGCCCAGGCGGCGGGTGTCGGCATCGTGTCGGCTGGTCATCGGGGGTGGATCTCCTCGTCGTCGGCCGGGGCCACGCAGGTCAGGGGCGCGAGGTGCTTTGGCTCAGCCGGCGCCGGTTTCGTTCCGGAATCCGAATTTCACCAGGATCTGGACCGTCCGGAGGCAACACAGGGACAGCCATCACGGTGCCAACCCACAGCAGCCATTCGATGATGAATGGGTGCGTTGTGCCGCGCCGGGCACAACACGCGCACGATTCTTTCCGCTTCGCGAGCTGACCCCAACGCCAGCGTCCAGACTTTCAAGCCTTTGCGCCGTTCAACCGCAGCATCAGCGTCATCGTGTGCTGTGGCGATTCCTGAAAGCCGTAGTACTCGTAGAACTGCTTTGCGCGCTCGTGCAAGGCGTGAACGAGCAAGGCTCGTACGCCCGCGCTCTGTGACACGGTCACCGCCCGTTTGACTGCGTCCTGAAGCAGGGCAGCCCCAAGCTTCATCCCTTGGGCGCGACGATCAACCGCGAGTCGGGGCAGCACCATCACCGGGATCGGGTCGGGCATGTTTCGTCGAACGCTGCTCGTGGCCATCTGGTGCGAAACCGCACCCGCTGCCATCGCGTAGTAGCCGAATACGCGGCCCTGGCTGTCTGCGACGACGAAAGTTCGGCTGACGCCGCTCAACTGGTTTGCCATTGCCCGGCGCTTGAGCCACTCATCGAGACTGGTCTCCCCGCAGGCGAATTCGTCCAGAAGATTGGCGGCTTCGAGAGTTCGCGGCGCGTTCAGCGCCAAGCTCATGCGGCGCCAGTACTCCAGGGTGCCTCGACGGCCATCAGGCGTTCAAGTCCGGGGTTGGGGCCAGGCGGAGCGTCAAGCATCGCGGTGAACTGCTTGAACTTGCCGGCATCCAGGCTAAAAAAAACCTGATCCAGCACCACGGACCGGGCACGGTCGCAGGCCGCTTCGAGCATGAAGTCCGAGCGGTTCTTACCCAGCAGGCTGGCAGCGTGATCGATCAGGTCACGCTGCTCGGGCAGTGCCCGCAGGTTGATGGCGGCATCACGCATGGAGATGCTCCTTGTTTGCATATACGTTAGATACACGATTTCTGCGCAATTGTATATCTTCCGTCAATACATTGGATGTCCTGGGCTGACGCCAACTCTGTGCCAATTTCGTGCGCAGCCGAGCCGGCCTGGTCGGATCCAAAACCGGCATTCTTCTTGCGCTCCGACCGAAATTGGGTTTATACGGGGGTGTCTTTGGGAGGAGACGCCCCCATGTACGCCGCTGACGACCTCGACGTTCAGATCGAACGCATTGACAAGGAGATCGAGCTCGCGCGCAAGCGGCAGGAGCTGGCCGAACTCCTCGTAAACGCCGGGTTCTCGGACATGGAGCACGACAGCATGTCGTCGCTTCAGGACATGCTCCACGTTGCGCTTGAGGCGCAGATCAAGAAGATCCGCGGCGTGCAACCCACTGACCCGTCAGCAAGCGACTTCGCGCGTGACTGGATTACCGACAACTGGCGCAGTCGCTTCCGTCACATGGAGGTAGTGGCGGGCGTCTTTCCGCATGCTGTCGTTCAGGAAGCGCTACATGATCTGTACGCTCTGAATGCGCACAACATCGAAAAGCGTGGCGCAATCGCCGAGCTGAACGACAGCTTGCGCTGGGCGGTCGAGCGGACGACCCATCCATGGTGGCGCCGGTGGCCCGCCGGGTTGCAGCGACTGCTGAGGCGGCCAGCCGGCGTGGGCAAGAAGGCAAGCGAGTTGCGCACCGAACGCCGTCAGGACGGGATCCAGCGCTGGTTCTCGGCGCTCGCGGTCGTGTTCACGCTGACGACGGCGCTGTTCATGACGGCAATGCTCGTCGTCGGCATGCTGCAACTCTACAACGCGGTCGCGCAGGGTATCGGGATCCCGTTACAGGTGGCAGTGCTGCATCCAGTCAGCGACAACCACACCGTCACCCCATCTCATACGGCCGAGTCTCAACCCCCCGCAGGCCACTGGATGGTGCGCGAGGACGCGGTCACGGCCGACCCGCACAAGGCGATGCAGACTAGCCTTCTCGCCCTCGAGATCATCCTAGTGGCACCGCTGCCCTACCTTCTGGTGCTGGGCCTGACGCGCTACATCAAGGCACTGGCCTACCAGGAACGCGCCGATGAGTTTCGGCGTGAACTGCTCGAGTTCAAGGCATTCGAGGTGGCGTTATTCATCGCAATCATTGCCGCGGCCGTCGTTGAGCGCGTGCTGCGCACCGACCTAACCTACGAGTTTTCAATCTCCGTGGCGCTGGTGATGGGCGTGCTGGCGGCCTACTATTTCCTCATTGAGCATGCGAGCAAGGCCGCCGGCGAAAAATCAACATCCTGAATTGTGGGAGCAGTCATGCCACACATTGTTCTACGCCCGTGGGTGATCGATGCTCGTGACAATGAGACCGGGGTCGCTGGTGTGTTTGTGCGCGGCTCTGAGGCGCAAGAGTTCGAGACAGATCCCGGCAAGAACATCGTGGTCGGTGCCAAGGGAATGGGTAAGTCGCTGCTGCTGCAGAAAAAATATCTGCACCTTGTATCGACGATCCAGGACAAAACCAACCACGTCTTTCTGCCAGGTGGAGGCGACAAAATCGAGCTTATGAGCCGCGTGGCCTTCTCGTTTTCACATCGGTCGCTGCGCGAACGCGCCCACATACTCGACTCGTCGGACTGGTGGGAACTCGTCTGGACGGTGGCGATTGCAGCGGTCGTGGTCTACCACGTTATTGAGCGGCACGTAGTGAGTGACATTTGGCAGGTTCTTGACCTGCCTGATGATCTTCGCAAGCGTCCGTTGGACAAAAGGGCTCCGCTTTACGTACATAAAGCCGTACAAGCGCTAGTAAGGGCCCAGATCAGTGCCGAGGCGCTGGCTGTAGCGTTTTCACAGCTGCGTCCCGCGCTTGGCAACATGAGCAAGACGGTCATCGTGTTCCTCGACAACGTCGACGAAGCATTCCAGTCGGCCACGATTACCACGAATGGCAACGCGTGTCTCGACACCACCGTGTTAGAGGCAGGAGACGATACGAGCGAATTCGAGTTCCTGGGGCCTGAGTTCTCGCTCACCGCGCAGATCGGCCTGCTCGCTGCGGTCCGCGTCTTGCGCTCATGCAAGCGGCTGCAAGTCTATGCCTCGCTACGGATTGAGGCGCTCGATAAACGACAAGCCCACCCCATGTGGCAACAAGAGCGCGCGCTGTGCGTTGAGCTTACTTGCACGAAGGACTTCGCGCGCGAGATCTTCGAGGCCAACATCGACGCGACACCAGATGAAAACTGTGCGCGGCCTGACGTTCGGGACGACCGTTACGTGCGCTTTCTCGGCTTCAACACGATTCCATTCCTCACTGATCACGGCGTGCCGGAGCCGGCATTCGATTTCTTCTATCGCCACACGCTGGGCCGGCCACGTGACCTGATGCAACTTGGTGCGGACGTGCTGAAGCTCGACGTCAAGGACCGCACCCCCGAGGCCGTGCGTACTGCGACCCTGCGCTGCGCAGGAAAGTGCCTAAAGGCCTACGAAGGGGCAATCCTGCCCGCTTGGGATTGGCGCTGGAAATCGGCTTTTGGTGAGTTCGACACCAACGTGCTGAGCGAGGGCGACATTGTCGCAATCTCTGACCGCATCGTGAGCCGTCATCATATTCCAGAGCCGATCACCTACCTTGTCGACCGCGGACTACTCGGCACCTTGCAAGGCGCCGACGGCAAGGGCAAGCGTTTGATCCATTTTCGCGAACCTTCACGGTACATTCGAAAAGGTAATGTTCGCTACAAACACAGTCCCTATTACTTTCTGCACCCCGTTGTGCTCGGCGACGTGCGCAAGGCCAACCAGTCGTTCCAGGTCGACCGGGTCACGATTGTTGGAAATGGATACGCGTTCGACCGGCCTATCGACGAGCCGGTCGTAAGAATCGACGGGCTTGAAGAATCAGGCATTACGGTTCTGATCGACAGCCGCACAGTGCTCGCACTACGCAATGAGCACAGCATCTCGCCGCCGGTGTTCGCTGCAATCACGTCGGCAGCGTGGCGGCTGGGCCAGCAGCGGGTCGAATACGATGCCTTCGCACGCGAACTCAAGCGCATCCTCGCTGCACGCATCTGCGCCGTGAACGTGCACGACCGCGCACTACAGGACATCGTCGACGACTGGCCCAACGACGAGGCTCTGCGCAGCGATATCGAGGAGGTCATCGCCGATCTCAACTGGATTATCAGCAAGCACCTGCGCGACCAACCATTGCGTACTGACTACCTTCACTGGGACGGCATCGCGTTCACGCTCGCGCTACCGGGCAAGGTCGACTGCAGCCCCCTCGCGGACGAGCTGGCGAGACTGTGCCCCGACCCCTAGCAGGCTGTTGATCTGAATGGGAAGGTATCAGGCGTAAATGCCTCACCGCTGCTTGGATCTGCGTAAAGCAACACCCCGCTAGCACGGTTGGCGGCGACCGCCCTGCGCAACCCTCGGGGCCGCAGTTCTAGGCCGAGATGCCGCTCCTGTGCCGGGCTGGCTGCTCGTTTCTTACCTGATAACTCTTATTATCAGGCAAGGATTTTTCACCTAATATCCGGGAAAAGGCGGTTTCCGGGAGGCGGTATGGCGCAGAACACGGTAGTCGAACGGGCGCTGCCGCGCTACACGCGGGCGGACTTCGCGGCGCTGCGTGGGTGGCTGAACAAGCTGCCGGTGGAGCGCCTCGCCGCGCTCTATTACACCGAGGACGATCTCGAGGCGCTCGGCTGCACCGCGCCAGGTGCGCTCGAGGCGCGCCTCGCGCTGATGCGCGATCACCTCATCGAACGGGCGAGTCTCACCAATCCGCGTCTTGCAGAAGGGCTGCGCGAAGCGCGGCGCTCGGCGCGCTGGAGTGCGGTGGCGATGCGCTATCTGTTCGATGCGGCCGAGTTCGCCTCGCGCGAACCGCAGTCCACCGATGCCCTCACCGCGTGGCTGAAACCGCGCATCAGCCGGCATCTGGCGCATGAGGGCGTGCGCGCGGTGAGCGAGCTCAAGAACCTGATCGAGGTGCGCGGCCCTGGCTGGTGGCGGCCCGTCCCGCGGCTGGGGGCGGGCAAGGCCGCGGCGCTCGAGCGCTGGCTGCGCCACCACGAAAAAACGCTCGGCCCCCTGGCCGTGCCCGTGGCTCCTACCCGGGCTCAGCCGCCCATCGTACTGCGCCCGGACGAGCCGATCCTCGTGCCGCTCGAGCGCATGGCCCTCGCGCACGAGCTCGACGGCCGCCATGGGGTCAATCGGGCCGCAGCCCTGAGCCTCATCGCTGCCGACAACGACCTGGAGGCGGTGCAGGCCTTCCTGGTGAAGTACCGCGGCCAGGCGAAAACACAGCGCGCCTACCAGAAGGAGCTCGAGCGGTTTCTGCTGTGGTGCCTCTACGCCCGGCACAAACCGCTCTCGAGCGTGCTGGTCGACGATTGCGAAGCCTACAAGACGTTCCTCGCCGCACCCGATCCCGCCTGGTGCGGCAAGAAGGCGGGCCGCCATACCGTCTACTGGCGGCCCTTCGGCGGGCCACTCTCACCCGAATCCCAGCGCTACGCGATCACCGTGCTGAAGACGTTTTTCGCCTGGCTCATCGATGTGCGTTACCTCGGCGGCAATCCATGGGTGGCCGTGGGCGCGCCGCTCGTGGAGCAGCGCTCGGTGGCATTGCGCCTGGACAAGGCGTTGCCCGAAGATCTTTGGACCCGGTGCGCACGCGAGGGCGGGCTCCTCGATGAGGCGTGCGAGATGGGCCCCGACGAGGACGCGCGGCGCCAGGCGCGGCTCGTGCGCGCGGCGCTGCTGCTGATCGGGCACGCCGGCATCCGGCGCGAGGAAGCGGCCCGCGCGCAGCGCCGCCACCTGAAGCCCCTGCCGGGTCAGGCCGGCGCGCTGTGGGAGCTGGAGGTGCTGGGCAAGCGCCGGAAGTGGCGCACCGTATTCCTGCCCGTGCGGGCGATTGAAGCGCTCGCCGCGCACTGGGCCGACCGCGAGGAGGATTTTGCGGCGGCCGATCACGCCGGCGCACTGCTCTCGCCGCTCATCATCCCCTCGACCCCGGCCGCCCGCGACAAGCACCTCGACAAGCTCGATGCGCCCGGCGCCGGTTTTTCGCCCGACGGGCTCTACCGGTGCCTGAAGACGGGGCTGACGCGGATCGCGGCAGATACGCGGCTCACGCTCGACGACTCGGAGCGCGCGCTATTGAAGCGCGCCGGCCCGCACGCCTTTCGGCACACCTTCGGCACCCTCGCCGCCGCACACGCGCTGCCGCTCGATGTGCTGCAACGCGTCATGGGGCACGCAAGCCTGCAGACCACCTCGATCTATGTACAGGCGGAGCGCCGGCGCAGCATCGAGGAGATGGGGAAGTTCTTCAGATGAAACATTCCCGCCCAACGCAGGAATCCAATCTCCATGCCGCAACCGGGTAGGTTTCGGCGTTGCGCGAGACTGCCGGCGAACGCGAGGACAACGCGTCGCCGACGAGGTGGTCGATGCCTCGCGCGTCTGTGTGGCGGGACGGCGTTGTCGCGCAGTGCCGAAGCGGCCTGCTTTCGAGGACAGTACGGTCTCAGGATGAGCCAGCCTTTCTCCAGGCCATCCGCTCCTGGGCGTCCTTGAGATCGAGCAGCGCATCGATCATCGGGTTGAGGACGCTGGCTTCGAGATAGACGCTCAGCTTGAGAGCCGTCTTGTCTGGTGACGTGATCGTAAACCGGAAGCCGCCTCCATCTTCGGCATCCTGGTGGCGATGTACTCCATTGTTCCCACGGTGTGCTGATAGGCGATCAGACGCACAAACGCGTCGCCTTCCATGTGCTTCATGACTGGCCTCGCTGGTGAAGTGGGCGGACCGCTTCGGCGGTCCAGGTGATCCCATTGAGGTGGCCCGCACTCATCCATGCGAGCGCTGTGGTGGCCGAAGGCGAAAGGCCTGGTGACTCCGCCATTCGCCGACGTGCCCGCATCGTCGCAGCCCAAATGCGCGGAGAGTCCCCGGTTGCACGCCACTTCATCCTGCGTGTGAGGATGCGCCTCACCGTGGTCTCGACGCGCGTCAACACCGCTTTGCTGACGTCGCATCGAACGCGTGCGTCTCGTGCAGTGCGGTCTGGTCGGCCGCTTCCAGTCGCTGCCCGATGATGGGCAGTAGTCGGGCCAGGCTGTCGGCTACGGGCCGCGGGCGGTTCGTTCTCCCTGGCAGTGCAGTCATGACCAACACCATCGCGCGCAAGGGCGTGACCGCGGCACCGAAAGTTCCTGCGCGGACCCGCCCGATTCACGGGACACCCACGGCCATCGGAACGAGCCGTCCCTCGTCGATGGCATCAAGGAACGCGACATCCATCGGCCTAAAGCCCCGACGATCGGGCCCGATCTGCTCAACAAAGCCGTTTGCCCTCACGAAGACCTGGATCCGGCCGTCTCGGGTGCGGTAAGCGCGGCCTTCGAGCTCCGCCGCCTTGCGGGCCACGCGTGCCTTGTCGAGCCCGGCTTGGTGCGCCTGCGTCTCGTGCTGCACAACGGCGCGGTAGTCCTTGTCCTGCAGCACCAGTTTGCGGAGGTAGGCGAAGAGCCCTCGATCGGTGAGCCCCTCGAGGTACTTGCGCGAGGCCTGCACGATGTCCGAGAGCCGCTGCTTGCGGCTGCTGGCCAGCTTCATCAGCGCGAGCACCCCGGTGGGTTTCATGTCGTTGCGGGCGACGAGCCAGGCAAGTTCCGTGGGCAGCGCGCAGCCTTCGATTTTGACAAAAGGCGCCGGCTTCGCCGGTTGATTTTCTTTAGATTGTTTTTGATGGGTTGATTTAGAGGCGTCAGCCGGGACGGGTGATGCCGCGGCGGGGCTGTGGATAACCGGGGTTGAGGACGCATCGGGCGCCGGAGCGGCTTCGCCGGTGAGGGTCAGCGCCTCGAGCAGGCGCTCGGTCGGCGTGATGGGCGACGAGGAGCCTTTGAGGCCTTTTCGGGCGATTTGCTCGCGTTCGATCAAACCGCGCTCTTCCAGCCATTTCACGACGCGACCGACGGTTTCGACCGATTTGCCCGATTCTCGGGCAAGGGTGGCGCGTGCGGCATAAATGGGCGATTTCAGGCACGCGAGCCGGATCTTTTTGACGATGCGCACGACAACGCGAAGGTAGCCGTCCGGGAGGTCCCGGAAGACGGCGGCTTCATCGATCGCGGCGCAGGCGCGCGCGATCGACGAGGGGTAGGCAATGGCAGACATTCAAAACCTCAAGGCGTAAAGGTTCCTTGACGTTTCAGGCCGTTTTGGTAGCATTGCCTCGTTGCGGGAGGGTTTGACCGGTTGGCGCCGGTTGCTTCCAAAGTGGTCCGAAACACCAGTTCCAGATAAACCCCGTTGAGTTGGCGCTCAGCGGGGTTTTTCTTTGGCAGGAAGGGTTTTGATCGGGTCAGGTCATCGTGATCTCCTGGGCTGAAACCTGATGCTCGAAATCGGACGCCCAGATGTGCGAAACCCCGCGGAGGGCGGGGTTTCTGTGTGTTGCGTCGTGGGCTGGCAGGCGGTGTTTATACGTATAAACACGCCATACCCGATGGGATCGGGGAGGCTTTCGTTTTGGATCGGGCAGTTCCTGAGAGGAGACCATGGATGGCTTGCGGCCTCCATGATGTTTATACGTATAAACAACTCCGGCGCCGGCTTGGGCGGACGTGTTTATACGTATAAACATCTCTTGGGCTTTCCGATGCGCGGCGATGTTCGCGTCGCCGCGCGGGCGTGAGTAGTGAGCACCTCCGCAAGCCGGCTGTCTGGTGTTTATACGTATAAACAGCCTGATCATGCTAGTCCCGCGCCTCCTCGTTCTCGGCTGGAGCACTACCCTTCGACGTGTCATCCTCATTGAACTCTTCGGCGACCGTTGCCAGCAGCTCCTCGAGCGCCATCGCAAACTTGACGCGCTTCGACGGCTCGACGCTGATGTTGACTTCGAACGCGTCGCCGCGCCGCTTGTAGTAGCCGTTCTTGTAGCGAACCTGTTTTGAGGCCGTCGGTGTCTTGCTCGTCTTCGGTTCAAGCAAAGCCTGGGTCTGATTCACAAGCCAGGCATGGGTGTGATTCTCTTCTGCAAACTTCACTGCAAGCCGGACGGCCTGTCGGAGGCCGACCTTGTCGGCAACTTTGCTCAATTGGTATGCGGCGTTGGCGCCAAAACGTGTTGGTGCGCCTTTGATAATCTCGACGACATCGGGGGGCAGCTTCGAAAACGCCCGATAAAATGTCATCTGCGATCGAGAAACGCCCGCTCTGCGCGCGACATCGGCCGACGTCTCGCCAGCGGCAATGAGCTTCTCGTAGAACAGTGCCCGATCAAGGTCGCAGTGTTGCTCGCGCTCTTCGTTCTGTTGATAGCCGAACCAGGCTGATTCTTCGAGTGTCAGGTTGTCGTGAACTTCTGCGAGAAGTTCTTCGAGAACCTTATGCTCCAGGCACGATTGAACGCGTGTCCAGCCGTCCGCGATAATGAATCGGCCGTCCTGATCCGGGTTCGGGATGACGTGGATTGGGTCGTGCTGCCCTTGCGTGCGGAGCGCCTCTGCGCGATCCCGGATCATTTCGGGGGTGTAAACCTCACGCGGAGCAAGGGGGTTCGGATCGATGAGTCGTACATCGATCATCATTAGGTTCCGGCCTGATCCGTTCGTGGAAATCGGGACGGCTTTGGGTGGCAGCGCAGATGTGACCTTGAGTGGTGGCACGATCTGCCCGATTGCCTCCTCGGGAACGATGGGCTGATGAGAGATGACAGCGAATTCTTCGGGCTCGGCATGAGGCGATGTCGATGGAACGACGGCGCCTGACTTGATCAAGCCCGATATCTTATAGGGTGCACGCTTGGCCATCGTCAGCGCTCCGTGTCAACTTTCGGCAAGCCGGGTTGAGTGATTCCGAAGCTCAGGATCAGGCTCTTCGCGACATCGATGATCGCGATCGATCCTGCGGAACTCGGATCGGATTCGACAAGTGGAACGGCCTCGCGCGTCTGCGGATTAAGTTGGCGGGAGAAACCGCTGAATGTCGGGACGATCGAGTCGTTCAGCATGGTGCCGTACTTGCTGTACAGAAAACCCATCGATTCACGCACATGCTTGAGCTGAGGGTGATACTTGTTGATCACGACTTCGAGACCAATCTTTGCACCCGTCATCGCCTCGATTTCAGCCAAGTTTGACGACAGGGAATCAAGCGCGCGCAGACAACTTCCCTCTGGTTCGACGACCGTCAGGACTTTCCCGGATTCTTTGGCTGCGTAAGAGAATGCGAGTCCGATCGGAGTGGTGCCCGGAGCTGTATCCACAACGATGACATCGTAATTTTCTGAGAGAAAGGCGCCGTTGCGCTTGAGGAAAAGCAGCGCGCGTTCGTGGCTCGCCATGGCCGTGACGAGTGACGCGTCAGCCTCGGCAAGCGTGATGTCCGACGGGATGACGTCGAGGAACCCCCCCTCGTACACGTGAACGATCGCCTCGGATAGATCGGTATCCGGGTCAGCAGACTTCTTGACCAGAAAGTGCCCAATGTGTTTGATCGTCGTGTCGAAGGTGGACTCGACCCCCAGCAAGTTCGAGGCGGTCGCCTGCGGATCCGCGTCAATCACCAGAACGCGATACCCCATCAACGCTAGCGCCGTTGCAGCATTGACCGAGATCGACGTCTTCCCGACGCCCCCCTTCGTCATTCGGGTCATGATAATCGGAGGAATGGCCCCGGTCTTTGGCTTGCCTTTACTTTTCGGGATGTTGGTGGGATCGATACCAGCAAACCGATAGCGCGCGGAGCGAAGATCCGCCGGTGTGTAGCGCATATGATGCTGCCCTGGCGGCTTTTCTCGGCCGACAAGATCTTGCAGACGCTTTGCCGGCACATCCAGTCCGGAGAGCATCACTGCTACCGATGTCTTGAAATCAACCTTGCGCGCCATAGAACACCGCATCAGACCTTGTCAACGCTTGCAAGGCTACTCGTTGCGAAAGTTGTTAGCAAGTTTTTTATATATAAGACAAAAAAAACTATTTTTCCCCGGTTTAAGCTTCCCAACAAAAGTTCTGGGTCGGCGGGGTTTTGGACTGCAGGCCTCGGTCGTGTAACAGGCTCTCAAGAATCATTGAGGTACCGTTGGCACATGAGCGGACGGGCAGTTCTACCCACGTAAGCATCACCCGAGGGCCTTGCCGTGCAGTGCCAGCACCTCGCCGATCAAGGCGTCCTGGGCACGGGCATCGTCTGGCAGCGGCAGCCGGCCGTCGATGAGCAACATCGCCAGGCCATGGACCAGCGACCAGGTCGCGATCGCCAGCGCCTGGGTATCCGCGCCCGGCGCTGCGCCCCGCTCGCGCTTGAGGGTGGCAACGGCCTGGGCGCAATGGGCGAACGCCTCGCCGCCGGCCTGCGCGAGGCCGGCGAACTGTGGCTTCCCGGCCAGCGTCGGGCCGAACATCAGGCGATAGAGCGCCGGGCGGCGGCGGGCGAAGTCGAGGTAGGTCAGGCCGAAGGCGCGCAGTCGCGCGGCCGTTTCGCTCTCCCCCGTGGCGGCAGCGCCCATGTCCGCCGACAGGGCGCGGAAGCCGCGCTCGGCGACCGCAGCCAGCAGGCTGTCCTTGTCGGTGAAGTGCCGGTAGGGCGCCATGTGCGATACCCCCGCGGCACCGGCCACCGCGCGCAGCGTCAGGGCCTCGAGGCCCTGCGCTTCCAGGATCGTGGTTGCCTCGAGCACCAGCCGCTCGCGCAGATCACCCGTTCCCGCCGTCTCGGCGTGCGTCAGCGTCGTATTCATCGGGGCAGTATGGCGAATCGAGTTTACAACGTAAACATCAACGTCTATGTTTACGGTGTAAACAACCCGCCAAGCCCATGTGCGGCCCATCCGATCCATGTGCCCGTCCGACGGCCGCCCCAGGAGGCGTTCGATGAAGACCTTTCTTCGCATCAAGCTTTTTCTCGTGCCCCTGCCGGCTTTCCTGATCGCCACCGCACAAGGCCATGGGTTCGCCGGCGCGCTCGCGGGCCTGGTGTGGACCCTCGGTGCGTCCGTCCTGAGACGCGGCCTGCGACCGCCACCCCCGTTCGAGGCCTCGCTGGTGGTCGGCTTTGCCCTTGCCATCCTCGCACTGACGGTCACAGCCCTCGATCCGGGGCGGACGGTCAGCCTCGTGATGGGCAGCCTTGCCGCTGGCGCCACCGTCAGCATCCTGCACGGGCGTCCATGGACAGCCGGGTTTTCGGCGGCCGAGTTTGGCGGCGCAAGCGCGACCCCCTTGTTCATTTCCATCAACACGGCGATCTCGGCCCTCTGGGGAGCGCTGTTCGCCTGGCTCGCGGTGGCTACGTGGCTCGCGCTGCCGGCTCTCGCGCACTGGCTCGCGGTCGCCGCCGGCGCGGTGGCCTCCATCGTGCTGCCCAGGCTGCTCGTTGCGCGCGGATTGCGCCGCATGGCGGCGGGCGACACGCGCCACGCCTGGCCGTCCCCCGACCTGCACGCCTCCTCTGCTGCCGCAGGGGAGGTGGTCGACGTGGCCGTGATCGGCGCCGGCATCGGCGGTCTCACCGCGGCCGCCCTGCTGGCGGATGCCGGACTGCGGGTGGAGGTGTTCGAACAGCATGAGGTGCCCGGCGGCTTCGCCCATACCTGGCTGCGGCGCGCCCGCGCGTGCGACCCGGAAAATGGCGCATCGCTGGCGTTCCGGTTCGACGCCGGCGTGCATGACGTGTCGGGCTGGCACCCGGGCGGCACCGTGCGTAGCGTGTTCGAACGTCTGGGAATCGCGCACGAGGACGAATGGGTCCGGCTGGACCATCGTTATGTGTTCGATGGCCGTGCGATCGACGTGCCGCGCGACTGGCGGGCCTGGGTCGAACGGCTCGCGGCCGAGTTTCCACACGAGGCGGCTGGCCTGCGCGCGCTGTTCGCCGACATCCATGCCATCCACGAGGCGATGTTCTCGACCGCTGCCGAACGCGGCGGCATTCCCGGCACGCCGGGGACGCCGCAGGCCCTGCTCGCGTTCGCCCGGCGTCATCCGCTGGCGGTCACCTGGCTGGACCGGCCCTGGCAGGATCTCGTCGCGCACCATCTGCGTGACCCTGCGGTGCAGGCCTGGGTCTGCGCCTTGGCGGGCTACCTCAGCGACGACATCACCCGCCTTCGGGTGCGCGACTTCGTCCCCCTCTTCGGCTACTACTTCAACGGCGGCTACTACCCGCTCGGCGGTTCGGGCCTGATCGCGCAGCGGCTGGTCGAGGCCATCGAGGCGCGCGGCGGGCGCGTCCACCTGCGCACCGCGGTGACGCGCATCGTCACCGCGCAGGGCACCGCGACCGGTGTCGTCGTGCGCAGACGCAACGGCCCCGAGCAGACCGTGCGGGCGCGAGCGGTGGTCACCAATGCCGACCTGCGTCAGAGCCTGACCCGGCTGCTTCCCCAGGACGACGCCCCTCCGGAAGCACGCATCGCCGAGGCACATCTCCAGGCGAGCTGTTCGGCGATTGGCGTGAACCTTGCGGTCAAGGGCACGCTGGACATGCCGCCGGTCGTGCATGTGGCCGACGCGAGCGGTGCCGTGTCCATCGTCATCCCCTCCCGGGTAGATCCGGGCTGCGCGCCCGCCGGCTATTCCACCGTCGAGCTGCTGGCCTTGATGCGGCCGGACGAGGCACACACATGGTTTGCCGACGCTTCGACCGACGGCAATCTCACGGAAGATCACGACCACCGTGCCTACCGCCGCTCGGCGCCCTATCTTGCAAGAAAGCAGGCCGCCGGCGACCGCCTCATCGCGCTCGCACGCCTGGCGATCCCCGATCTGGAGCAGCGCATTCTGTTTCGCACCGACGCCAGCCCGCTCACCTTCCAGCGCTATGCGTGGACGAGTGGAGGCGGCATCTATGGCACCCGCAGCGATGGGATGATTCCCACCAAGTCGGCGGTACGCAATCTCGTGGTGGCGGGTGCGGCCACGCATGGGGCAGGGATCGAGGCGGTGGTGATCTCCGGCGCCTTTGCTGCCGAAGCCCTCGTGCCGGGGCTGCTTGCGCGCACCGCGGCATGAGGTGCAGCCATGATGCCGATCATTCAGCGCGCCCAACCGGTCTGGTCGTGTGGGAGTCGCCCGTCAGGGTCATTCACGATGACTGCGTTGCCGCTCTTGGGCTGTTCCGGGTATACGACGAGGTTCGTGCCGCCCTCGTGCGCCTGGCTCGGAAAGAGGATGCCGGTGTAGCCATTGGCCAGCACTATGTCCGCGAGAACCCAGGTCGGGGGCACGATGTGCAGCTCGAATTTGAGTGTGCGCCAGTCATGCCATAGCTCGTCCCACGGCGCCCCCTGGTGGAGCTGACGCAGATCGATAGGGCGCGACAATCATCCTGTCCTCGGCGATCCGCGCCCACGTCTATAGCGAGGCGGTGGACATGAGGAAGTCGATCGATGGGCTCGCGCAGATCGTGTCGCGCTGCATGGGCATGAACCCGCTCTCGGGTCAGGTGTTCG
>NZ_SSXV01000090.1 GCF_009469595.2 Thauera sp. 2A1
TCCATTTAGCCATGCTGCATGTAATCCACTGCGTTTAATCGGGATGCATTTTACCATGCTGCATGGAATCCACTGCATTCAGTGATGCTGCATGGAATGCACTACCTTCAATCGGGATGCTTTGGGCCATGCTGCATAAAATCCACTGCATTTAATCGGGATGCATTGGGCCACGCTCCATGGAATCAACTGCATTCAATCAAGCTGGATGGAATCCACTGCATTTAATCGGGATGCATTTTACCACGCTGCATGGAATATACTGCATTCAATCACGCTGCATGGAATTCACTGCATTCATTTGGGATCCATTGCACCACGATGCATGGAATCCACTGCGTTCAATTAAAATCCATTGCACCACACTGCATGGAATCCACTGCAATCTCTCGAGATCCATTGGGCCACGCTGCATCGAATCCACTGCATTCAATCGGGATCCATTTAGCCACGCTGCATGGAATACNCTTCGTTCAATCGGGATGCATTTTACCATGCTGCATCGAATCCACTGCATTCAGTGACGCTGCATGGAATCCACTGCATTCAATCGGGATGCTTTGGGCCTCGCTGCATAAAATCCACTGCATTTAATCGGGATGCATTGGGCCTCACTGCATGGAATCTACTGCATTCAATCATGCTGCATGGAATCCACTGCATTCAATCATGCTGCATAAAATCCCCTGCATTTAATAGGGTTCCATTTCTCCATGCTGCATGGAATCCACTGCATTCAATCATGCTTCATTGCAACCAGTGCATTCAATCGGGTACCATAGGGCCACGCTTCATGGAATCCACTGCATTCAATCATGCTTCATTGCAACCACTGCATTCAATCGGGAACCATTGGGCCATGCTGCATGGAATCCACTGCATTCAAACACGCTGCATGGAATCCACTGCATTCAATCGGGATGCTTTGGGCCATGCTGGATAATATCCACTGCATTCAATCGGGATTCATTGGGCCTCGCTGCCTGGAATCCACTGCATTCAATCATGCTGCATGGAATCCACTGCATTCAATCATGCTGCATGGAATCCACTGCATTCAATAGGGTTCCATTTCTTCACGCTGCATGGCATACACTGCATTCAAACACGCTGCATGGAATCCACTGCATTCAATCGAGATCCATTGGGCCACGCTGCATGGAATCCACTGCATTCAATCGGGATCCATTTAACCCCGCTGCATGGAATGCACTGCTTCAATCGGGATGCATTTTACCATGCTGCATGGAATCCACTGCATTCAATGACACTGCATGGAATCCACTGCATCAATCGGGATACATTTTACCATGCTGCATGGAATCCACTGCATTCAATGACAATGCATGGAATCCACTGCATCAATCGTGACGCATTTTACCATGCTGCATGGAATCCACTGCATTCAATGACACTGCATGGAATCCACTGCAGTCAATCGGGATCCATTGTGCCACATTGCAGGGAAACCACTGCATTCAATCGACATCCATTGCGCCATGCTGCATGGAATCCACTGCATTCAATTGGGATTCATTGGGCCTCACTGCATGGAATACACTGCGTTCAATCGAGATCCATTGGACCACGCTGCATGGAATCCACTGCATTCAATCGGGATCCATTTAGCCATGCTGCATGGAATACACTGCGTTCAATCGGGATGCATTTTACCATGCTGCATGGAATCCACTGCATTCAGTGATGCTGCATGGAATGCACTACCTTCAATCGGGATGCTTTGGGCCATGCTGCATAAAATC
>NZ_SSXV01000091.1 GCF_009469595.2 Thauera sp. 2A1
GTGAAGATTTCAGCTTGGCTCCACCCCTTCATGCAAGCGTACACATCTTCAAAATAAACTCTATATAGTCAGGAGCCAGACTAAGTTTTAAAGAAAAGAAATGAACCTCAAATCCGCAACCTATAGGGTTTAGTGGGATTTTGCTTGCAAAGCGACAAAATTCATTTTATTGTACATATTTCTTGCACAACAGAAATGTCGCAGACACAAAATCCCCTTACCCCATAAAGCGACTTGAGGTAATACGCTGGTTTAACCAGAAAAGCATGGTCTTTAACCAAAGTCTGTCTTGAACAGGTTGGCATAAGCATTGTTGTCTGAGTAAATATTCAATACATGCCTACGTGATGTCTTAATCCATTTCGCAGGAACAGAGATGAACTTGAAAACAAAGGTCTTGATTCTGCTGGTGGCACGCAATCCAAATTCATGGGTTTTCAATCTCTGCATAATAGCTTTGTAGAAGTTTCTGATGAGAGCTGTCATAAGCAGGAATACAGTATTCTGTGCCATGAACGATTTTGGCAACCGATTCCAGCCAAAGCCATTGTTCATGTCATCGAAGATGCGTTCCTTGCCACCACGAAGATTGTAGAATTCCACAATGTCTCTTGCACTCGACTTGTAATCGTTAGTCAGTATACATCTGTAGGTATATTCGCCTTCCCAAATGTCAAGGTCTCCCTCTATTCGCCTTTGTCTCTGTATGACAAGACGATACGGTTTTCCTTTCCATTTCTCAACAAGGATGGAATTCAACTCAAATTCAATACCGTTGATTTCAACAGTTTTCCATCCAGTCAAGGCAAACATGGAATCGTAGAAGGAAGAGCATCTGTTGGCACGAATATAAAAATGCCTGCAATGAGCCTCTACCATATCTACGATTTCCTCCGAGCATGAGCCGCAATCCATGCGGGCACGGGATATATATACTTCTGATGCCTCCAGTCGCTTGAAGATTCTTTCCAAAGTCTCTCTTTGGTTGAAGCGCACGTTTGTGTTGCCGTCTCTATTTTCAATACCGACAATCATGTCGTTAATGACTGCCACACCTGGACTATAGCCCAGGAACTTCTTGTAGGTTGGTTTTGCATCATACTTCTCTGTTTCAATGAACTGATGGTCAAAGTCAAAATCATACTCTTGACCGGATTTCAATTGACCAGTAGCAAGCAGGGCTTTGATCAATAAGCAGTTCATCTTGTCTGCAGTATTGAAATCATAGGAGTTGCCAGAAGCAGATTTATAGGTGATGTTCTTACAAGTCAGTTCTTCGATAGCACGCAATATGGTGTCTGCGCTGCAAGTGCGAAGAGTTGGATGAAGAGACAAATGTTTCATCAAGTGAGTTGTAACATCCTCAATACATGAGCCGCCACAAAGATATACGCACATCAGAGAGCGTAGAATTTCGCTATATTGATAACCAAACATAGTGCATCTCAATCCCAAGGTGGAATCTATGGTTTGAGCTAAAAGAGCATCAAATTGCTCCATAATAGAAAAAATTCCTCCAAAAGGAGTGAGTTTCTCAGATTTTATTTGTATCTTTGCCATGTCATATTAGAGTTTTGCTTGTCTTCTTTTCGCAACACTAAGGTAAGTGAAAATTCTGACATGGCAAAATCCTGGGCAACTTTTTGTTGCTCAGGCACTTATAAATAATGTTAAACTATAGTGTTGCGGAATTAAGGAACATGAAAAAAAACAGAAAAAAGCAAATCGTAGTTTTGTGTATAGCTTTAGTTTGCATCT
>NZ_SSXV01000092.1 GCF_009469595.2 Thauera sp. 2A1
AATCGAAGCTGATGTTTTAATAGGAATGTATTAAAGGGCGTATTGATATCCTAAAATCCGCAACTATCATCCAATACACGATTAAGGGTAGATTTATGAGTCGTTAGTAGCAGCTTTCAGTAAAAAGCAACAGCACAACATCAATATGTAGCCACCATCCCCTTACCCCACGATGCGACTTGAGGTAATACGCAGATTCTAACCGGAAAGAAAGGATTCTTATCCGAATTCTGTTTTGAAGGGTTTTGCATAAGCGCGGTTCTCTGTATAGATATTCAGCACGTATTGCCTTGCAGTCATGATCCACTTGGCAGGTACGGAGATGAATCTGAAGACAAAAGCCTTTATGCGACTCGTTTTCTTGAGCCCAAAAGCCTTGGTGTCAAGCCTGCTCATGATGGTCTTGTAGAAATTGTGTATCAATGCAGTAAGCAGAAGAAAGACAGTATTCTCCGCCATGAATGACTTGGGGAGCCTGCTCCAACCGAATCCGTTGTTCATGTCGTCAAAGATACGTTCCTTGCCGCCACGCAGATTGTAGAATTCAACAATGTCCCTTGTCGATGACTTGTAATCGTTGGTCAGAATACAACGGTAAGTGTATTCGCCTTCCCACAGGTCAAGGTCGCCACTGTTGCGTCTTTGTCTCTGGATGACAAGACGATAGCACTTGCCTTCCCATTTCTCAACGAGAATGGAATTGAGTTCGAACTGGATGCCGTTAATCTCCTCCGTCTTCCATCCTCTCAGAGCAAAGATGTCATTGTAGAGCGAACTGCATCGGTTGGCACGGATGTAGAAATGTTTGCAATGCTTCTCTATCTCACTGACGATTTCCTTCGAGCAGGAACCGCAGTCTGCCCTGAAGCGATTTACACGGATGTTCTGGGATTCCAGAAGAGCGAAGAATCTCTTATGGGTGTCTGCCTGATGAAAACGCACATTCGTGTTGCCATCGCTGTTCTCGATATAGACTATCTTGTCACCGATAACATATACGCCAGGCCTGTAGCCGAGGAACTTTTTGTAGGTCGGTTTTGCATCATACTTCTCCGTTTCAAGGAACTGATGGTCAAAGTCAACATCGTATTCCTCAATTTCCTTCAACTCGCCTGTAGAAACCAAAGCGTTTATAAGCAATGTGTTGAGTTTGTCTGCAGTATTGAAATCATAGGTCTTGCCTTGGTCGGAAGTATAGGAGATGTTTTCCTGTGTCAGTTCCTTGATGGCTCTGAGGATGGTATCAGAGCTGCATGTACGAAGGGTAGGATGATACGAGAGATGGCGCATCAGTTGTGACGTTACATCTTCCACGCATGAGCCGCCACAGAAATAAACGCTCATCAGCGAACGGACTATCTCGCTGAACTGATATCCGAAGATACTGCTGCATCTCTGACCCAGTGTTGAGTCGATAACGGGTGAAAGCATGGAGTCAAATTTCTCCATGATTGAAAAAATTCCTCCAAAAGGTGTGAGTTTCTCAGATTTAATTTGTATTTTTGCCATGTCATATTAGAGTTTTGCTTGTTTTCTTTTTGCAACACTAAGATAAGTGAAAATTCTGACATGGCAAAATCCTGGGCAACTTTTTGTTGCTCAGGAACTTATAAATAAAGTTAAATTATAGTGTTGCGGAATTAAGGTATAACTAAGATTGACTCCAAGAACAAGGCTTTTGCCGACTGTGTATATGGTGATTTCCTTCTAA
>NZ_SSXV01000093.1 GCF_009469595.2 Thauera sp. 2A1
CCGGAACAAGTCAAGATAGTTGTCGCCTGATTCATGCAACCGACCGCTTTAAGTCTTCAGCATGCACGTGATCGCGTACGACCGCATCGCGCTCCGGATTGAGTGTGACCGCGCCGATTGGCGTCCAGTCGCGCGTCCCACGGGACCAGCGCGCAGGATGTCGCTCGCGGGCCCGCAGATACGTCTGATGCCGTGCAGCCAGGATCGTCCGGTCCTCCAGCGCGTGTCGCTGCGCCGGGGTGACGTAGCGGATGCCGCTGTGGCGGTGCTCGAAGTTGTACCAGCGCACGAAGTCGCGTCCCCAGAGGCGGGCGTCGTCAAGGGTGGCGAAGCCTCGCGCCGGGAATTCGGGGCGGTACTTGGCCGTCTTGAAGAGCGACTCGACGAAGGCGTTGTCGTCGGAGACGCGCGGGCGCGAGTACGACGGTTTGACCCCCAGCCAGTGCAGCATCGCGAGCACCGTTGTGGCCTTGAGCGTGCTGCCGTTGTCGCCGTGGAGCACGGGTTTGTCGGTCATCGCGTGGATGCCTTCAGCGAGCGCGGTGCGCTTGAGCAGGCTCACCGCGTGCTCCGCGTCGTCGGCGTCGTGGATCTCCCAGCCGACGATCTTGCGGCTGTACAGGTCCTGGATCAGGTAGAGGTAGAACCAGCGCCCCTGCACCTGCGTGGGCAGGTAGGTCATGTCCCAGCACCAGACCTGGCCCGGCGCGGTGGCCACATGCGTGGTCGGCGTGCGCGAGCGCTGGGGCGCTCGGGTACGGCCCCGGTGACGGGTTTGCCCGTGGGCGCGCAGCACGCGCTGGAAGCTCGATTCGCTGGCGATGTAGATGCCTTCGTCGGCCAGCGTGGGCACGATGCGCGCCGGTGGCTGATCGGCGAAACGCGGCTCGTTGGCCACCGCCAGCACGCGAGCGCGCTCGGCCTCGGTGAGCGCATGCGCGGGCGTCGGGCGCTCGGCCAAGGGCCAGCGGTCGCCGACGTGCAGGCCGTCCTCGGTCTTCCAGCGTTGCAAGGTGCGTACGGTGATGCCGGCGACCTCGCACGCCGGGCGCAAGCGCGCGCCCGCTGCGTGAGCGGTGTCGATGTGGCGGACCATGGTTTGGCGATCTTCCAGGCCGATCATGCGTCCTCGTCCTTGTCCTTCGGAAAGATCGCCTCGAGCTTTTTTGACAGCACCAGCAGCGCGGCAGCTTCGGCCAGGGCCTTCTCCTTGCGGTGCAGGTCGCGCTCGAGCTCCTTGATGCGGCGCCGGTCGGCCTTCTTCTCGCGGTGGCTGATCCGCGCGGCGTCCTCGGGGTCGGCCAGCGCCTGCGTGGCCGCTGCGCGCCATTGCTCGAGCTCCTGCGGATACACGCCGTTCTCGCGGCACCAGGCGCTCTTGCTGGCCTCGTCCATCGCGGCGGTGACCAGCACCGCCTCGAATCGGGCCGGCGCTGTCCAAGCCCGCTCGCGAGCGGGCTTGGACAGCGCATCCGCGCGCCACCGCTCGAGCGTCGCCGTTGAAATGCTCAGTTCGCGGGAAACCAACTCCACCGATGCGCTCTCCGGGGGCAACAACCGTGCGACCGCTTTGTCCTTGAATGCTTGTCCGTATCTGGCCACTTCGTTCTTCCGTTATCGCCCTCGGGGTTCAGATTCTATCGAGGCGACAACTATCTTGACCCAGAGGG
>NZ_SSXV01000094.1 GCF_009469595.2 Thauera sp. 2A1
GTTGAACTAAACCGCTGACGCGGTGGCCGCGAACCCAAGCGCCACCGCGTTTTTCATGACGTCTGCGACGACGACCTACCTTGAAACCGGGGATGTCCCCGCGTTCAAGGAGAAGTGTCATGAGCCCCTTACGTCAGCAGATGATCGACGCGATGGTGCTGCGCGGATTGGCACGGCGCACGCAGCAGGCCTACCTGTCGGTGGTTGCGCAGTTGGCCGCGCACTACCACTGCAGTCCCGACCGCCTCGATGCCGCGCAGGTGAAGGCTTGGCTGCTGCAGCGGATCACCGAGCGGCACCTGGCCTACACGACCGTGAACCAGGCCGTGTGCGCGCTGAAGTTCTTCTTCGACATCGTGCTGGGCCGCACGGCCGAAGCCATCGCGATTCCCTACGCGCGCACGCCACAGCGACAGCCGGAGATCCTCTCGCGCGAGGAACTGGCGCGCCTGTTCGAGGCGGCCGCCAATCTGCGCACGCGCACGCTGTTAATGACCGCCTACGCGGCCGGGCTGCGGGTGTCCGAGGTGTGCGCGCTGCGCGTCGCCGACATCGACAGCGCGCCGGATCGCATGTGCATCCGGGTGGTGGCGGGCAAGGGTGGCAAGGATCGCTACACGCTGCTCAGTCCGAGCCTGCTCGAAGCGCTGCGCGTCTATTGGCGCATCTGCAAACCCCGCGACTGGCTGTTCCCTCGCACCACCGACGCCGCCCGGCCATTCGACGTCAGCAGTGCGCAACGTGCGTACTACCGTGCCCGCGATCGGGCAGGCATCACCAAGACGGGCGGCATCCACACGCTGCGCCACGCCTTCGCCACCCATCTGCTGGAGGCCGGCGTCGATCTGGCCACGCTCGCGAAGCTCCTGGGCCACGGCCACCTGTCGACCACGCAGCGCTACCTGCATCTGGCGCGTCCGGGTTCAATCCCACACGACAGCCCGCTCGATCTGCTGCGCCGGCTCTGAGGCCGAGCGGCCATGGACCGGCCCACGCTGGCCGGCATTCTGCGCGCGCACGGCGAAGACTACCGGCGAGGCCACACCCTGTCGGCGGTGCAGACACGGGCCTGGCGAGCCATCGTCGACTGCCGCACCGCAGCGCTCGGCGGTGTGCGCGAGCGTTGCGCGAACTGCGGCGCCGAGCGCCATGTCTGGCGTTCATGTCGCAACCGCCATTGCCCGCAGTGCCAGACGCGGGCCAAGGAGGCCTGGCGCGCGGCGCGCCTGCGCGAGGTGCTGCCGGTGCCCTACGCGCACTGGGTGTTCACGCTACCCCACGCGCTCAATCCACTGGCGATCCGGCACCCGCGCTGGCTCTACGGCGCGTTATTCGACAGTGCGGCGGCCACCTTGCTCGAGCTCGCCGCCAACCCGCGCTGGCTGAGCGCCGTGCCCGGTTTCAGCCTCGTGCTCCACACCTGGAGTCAGGACCTGCGCATGCACCTGCATGTGCACGCCCTGATCACCTGCGGCGGGCTCGACGCCGAGGGCGGCTGGCGCGCCCCGGTGCGCGGCGCCACCTTCCTGTTTCCGGTCCGGGCCGCCTCGCAGGTGTTTCGCGGCAAGTTCCTCGCGCGGCTCGACGCAGCCCGCCGCAGCGGCGAACTGCCCGACGATCCGCAAGGTGCGCCGGATGCATGGCACGCCCGGCGC
>NZ_SSXV01000095.1 GCF_009469595.2 Thauera sp. 2A1
CACCCCCTTTCTGTTGCCAGAATGGGTGCGACAACGCTGGATATTATATCATAAAGACAGAAATGCTACAAGAAGACATTTCCCCTTGTTTATCATCAAAGCCATAAGAAAAAGAGTGTCAAGGGCGGTTATAGACCGCAGCGTTTACCCTTGATACTCTTTTTTGGTTGGCTATAATGCCGGAGGGGAAAACGGCTGTCCGTCCGTTCCGTTACTTCCCCCTGTGCTTCATTGTCCGTTCCGGCGGAAGAAAGTAAAGGGTGGTCTGCGACCATTTTTTATCTGCTGTACTCGCTGATCGGCAAGCCGAAGCTCATACTGCAGATAAAAAACAAGCCCTTGACTGTCTTCCTCCTACACTTCCAAAGTCGCCCAAGAGGAAGTAAGCTCCACTATATTCTTGGCAGAATATACGCACGAATATATCCGCTTGATATAGAGTTTATATCATGCTATAATATGTGTAGCGGATATATTGCAAGTTCCCTAAAGTGTTACCACTTTAGAACTTGTGAGGGTGGCAAGCCCCCCTTCAATCCCCCTTTTCAGAGAGCCGAAAGGCTCATAGTATGACGGTGGTAGCACCGAAGAAAGAGAGGTCAAAGGCATGAAAAAAGATATGGATAAAATTCAGTTTGAGTACAGATACGAGGTGCAGGAGCTGATGAAAGTAATTGATAAATATGTAAAACAGAACCCGGCAGAAAAGGAAAATAAGACGCTGGAGCGTTTCTTTGACTTACTTGATGTCATGGATATGGAGTGGTAAGGGCATGAACAAGACAAGACCAAAGCAGTTATCATTCCGAGTAAGTGAAGAAGAATACCGGCAGTTGCAGGAGAAGATTTTAGAGAGTGGAAAGAACCAGCAGGAGTATATCCTTTCCTGTGTGCTGGAGAAGCAGATCGTGAATACGGACGGTATCAAAGAACTTATCCCGGAACTGAAACGGATAGGGAACAACCTCAACCAAATAGCAAAGCGGTGTAATGAGGGGGGAATGTTGCCGAGTGAAGCGGAAGTGCGGAAGCATGGAGAGGAGCTGAACAAAGTATGGCAGTCATTAAGGCGGTATCTTCAAAGGCGGGCATAGGGCACGCAATAGATTATGTGACGAAAAAAGAAAAGACAGAGGAGAAGCTTGTCAGCGGTCTGCATTGTGAGCCGGAGACGGTCAAGGAAGAAATGCAAGCCACAAAGGAGCTGTGGGGCAAGACGGACGGAAGAACCTATAAGCATTATGTGCAATCCTACCATGAGGACGAGGAAATAACCCCGGAGCAGGCTCACAAGAACGCTGTCGAGCTGGCAGAGCATACAAAGGCATGGAAAGGGCATGAAGTTCTGATAGCCACGCATATAGACAAGGGGCATATACACACGCACTTTATTGTTAATTCCGTAAATTATGAGAACGGTCATAAGCTCCAATGGAGTAAGCACGACCTTAAAGACTTAAAGGAACGGTGCAACGAGCAGAGCCGGGAACAGGGCTTGCATGTGCCGGAGAAAGGAAAGACATTTGCTGGAGAAGTACGGGAAGAAACGGTGGCATGGAGCAAAGACACCTACCAGCTTTTGAAACAGGCAGAGCAGGGAAAGGTCAGAAGTTATGTGCAGGATATTGCCCTGGCGGTACTGGACTGTAA
>NZ_SSXV01000096.1 GCF_009469595.2 Thauera sp. 2A1
AGCTGGTTTCTCTTCAGGCTTCTTTTCTTCTGGTTTAGAATCTTCTACTGCTTCTTTAGCTTTTTTCAAAGCTTCTAAGTTTCTTGCTGCTTTTGCACTTGGAGTCTTTCCACCTTTATTTCTTTTTGCCATATTGATTATGATTTTAAATAAATTAATAACTTAACAATTAATACACTTAAATTATGAAATTAAGTGCAGTCAACTGTCATCTTCTATCTCTGCATTGTTAGGCATGGTAGGTGTATCTTCTCTATCAGTTGTTACTAACGTCTCACCTCCGTCTTCCTGACCCATTTCATAAGATTGGTTATCTACTGTCCCTACAAAAGCAGTAGAACCTTGAGATGTGGGATTAGGAGCCATAGTAACAACTAACTCTTGAGAAGGAGTATCTGAGGTATTTGCAACTACCTTTTTTACTCCAGTACCTACAACAAAGCCTAGTAAAAGTACGCATACTAAGAATACGTACAAACTAGCACTTTTACACATTCTAGAAATGATAAAAGATGCTAATGCTCCTAAAAGGAGTAAACAAAAACTAGTCATATTGTTGAAAGTGTTTGTTAATAATCTGTTTTCTGTTTAAGTTTTTGTCTTGCTTTGTTTAAATCACCTTTTACAGCTAATTCATTCATTGCAAGCTTATTGGCTATCTCTTTATAAGATAAACCATCTATACGAGCATTAATTAAATCTCTATATTTTCTCTTAAGAGTAGGTATAGCTTGTAAGACTATATCTAACTTTTCCTTTAGAATCAAATCTTCTTCAGGACTTTTTTCTAAAGCAGATAGTTGAATTGGATTTTCATCTTCATCAACATAGTTATTTAATTGCTCTTTTTTGTTTCTACGTATATAATCTATTGATGCATTTACAGCAATAGTTTTTAACCACATATTAAATGAAATATGTTGAGTATACATAGATAATTTCTCATAAGCTTTAGTAAATACTACTGATGTTAAATCATCAGCAATATCTGTATTTTTGACTACACCCATAATAGTGTACCAAATATCAGTTTTATACTTATAGTATAATTTACTAAATGCTTTCTGAGAACCTTGTTTAGCTTGCTCTACTAGATCTATTATTTCTTGTGTCATATAGCTAAACTTTAGTGGATTGTAGTTAACCCAATAACTACAATCCTTAAATTCAGAAGGGAAGTTTTATGATTTCTTTACAGTAATAATTATTTACTGCTAGACATCTTTTATAGAATACATCTGAGATATGTTCTCTCCATTCTTCTTTCTCTTCTTCATTGAGAGGATATGCCATTTTCAATGACATATTAATAGCAATCCTTACTCTTACTAATCTTGTTTGAAGACTTAATATTTTATCTTCTAATAGATTATTAAGAATATCCATCCATAGTCTTCTATTTATCCACTTATTGATACTTAGACAAGTGTTACTAGTAACTATCTTAGATTTTAAATCAGGTGGTATATTTGCCCAATCATCTAATACACTATCTGCATATCCTAATACTTTAGTATCAAAATTAGCAGAAGATACAATCTTGTCTAAAGTAAACCTATAAGGTTCCTCTAATTCAGCATTGAGTGCTTCAATAATTCTCTTAAAATCCCTCATTATGTATCTTCGTTATGTGCT
>NZ_SSXV01000097.1:0-1027 GCF_009469595.2 Thauera sp. 2A1
CAAGAGAAGTACTGTAACCATTATCTTTAGTACCAAATACGTATGACAGGATAGTAGATACCTCATAGGGTCTTTGCTGAGAAGCGAGACTAATCTTATTAGTGTCGATCAAATCAGAAAACCATTTACCTTTGTATAATTGGAGGTTATTAAGAATATTATTATCCATAAAATACTAGTAATTTAATTTTTTTATTTAATAATTAATTATTATGATATACGCAGTTGTCGTGCAGCTGAGAACCAAATTGGATCATCATCAGAACCCGTAGCTTGTTTTCTAGATTTAGTAGTAATACTACTAGATTTTAAACTTCGTCTAAACTTATCAATAGCTGAATTGTTTCCTTCACGTTTAGCGGCTTCAATAAGTTTGTCAGCATTCATTGTAAAGTATGCTGATTCTATCAGATTCTTAACACCACCCTTAGCATAGTCCTTTTGGTACTTTGTTTTACCGTCTGTGTCTGGCTTAAGTATATAATCCATTAAAACCTTTTTATCTTTTTCAGGGACTGTAATACCACGTATATTCTTTAAGCCTTTTATTTCGCTAACAACGTTATCATAGAATTGCTGTTGTCTCTGTAACTATTCACGATAAGCCTTTTTCTGATCCTCTAATAGCTGTTTCTTCCTTTCTTCTTTAATCTCTTTCAGATCTTCTAAAGCGTCTTGCGCTTCATCTTCAAGTAATCCAGCTTCTTCGTATCTACTTACTAACTTATCAATCTTCTTAGTAGAGAACCCTTTTTCTTTAAGTAATTGTTTTACTACCAATTTCTGATTAGCTTCATCTTCAATATCAATATCATCTAAATCTAACTCAGCATCAATAGTCAGATACTTCTTTAAATCTCCACCTTGTTTTACGAAATTATCTAGTGCTTCAACTTCTTCACTAGAGTATTCAGGCTTACTATTTTCTTCAATGACATTTTGGAAGTAATTAATTAACTCATCTACATTCTTTGGTTTGTCTTCACCTTCTTCAAATTCCCAATTGAGTTTTTCAGCCACAGCATCA
>NZ_SSXV01000097.1:1091-1631 GCF_009469595.2 Thauera sp. 2A1
TTTTCTTCAATGACATTTTGGAAGTAATTAATTAACTCATCAACACTTTTGGGTTTATCTTCATCTTCTTCAAATTCCCAATTGAGTTTTTCAGCCATAGCGTCAAAGAAGTTAGTAACAACATTTTCTTCATTATTATCTTCAACCTCTTCTTCCTCTTCTGTTTCTTCCTCAATAGTTTCTTCTTTACGAGGTCTACCAGGCTTACGTTTTGATTTATCTTCAATATCTTCTTCTTCAATTTCTTCTTCCTCAGTATCTTGTTCTTCTACTGGTTTTTCTTTCTTATTCTTTACTTCGATATTGTTATTTTTAATATCTTCCAATTCTTCATCGTCTAGTGATTCAAATTCATCAGCGTTAACATTAATGTTTTCATCAACATTTGAATTTCTAAAACCACCGTCTGGATTAGGGATAAAGCTATCTAGTACAGCTTCAAATCCACCTAATGTCATTTTTTTATCCATAATTAAAATATTTAATTAGATTTATTTTTTCTTCTTTTTACCTTTATTCCATTTAGCAGCATTCTAAGCG
>NZ_SSXV01000098.1 GCF_009469595.2 Thauera sp. 2A1
TAAACTTTAGTTACTGAACTAGCGCTATCTAAAGTAATTGTAAGTATGTTATTCTCTAGCTTTGTATTAATTATTTTCATATCTACAAAAAATTAAAAAGGCGAAGCCGAGGATAAACCTCAACCTCGCCTGGGTTTAAATAAAGAAACCGTGTATTATTCTGCTTCACCTGTAATAAATGCCTCAAGAGCCTTAGCGAATACAGAAGTTTTATTAGTAGTATTGTGTTCAATATATACTTCTGTAGTCAACGGAGTAGTCTTAATATACTGATTATCAGGACTCAAATACAGATTATCATTTTCAATAGTAAAGTAATCGTATGTAGAACCTTCTTCAACATTGCGTTTTGGTTCAATTGCAGGATATGCATCTGTGAATACATGACCCTTATAACCCAACATACGTACTTCCATATCACGTACCTGTTTCCAGTAACCTTTACCAGGTTTACCAGCAGTCTTAGTAATAGTTGCACCAGGAACTGCTTCAGGAACATTAGACAATAATGCACCAGGAATAGTAACGTACAGAGAAGCTTCCATAGAAACTACAGAGTATTCATTCAAAGAATTGACTCCTTCATTGTCATCTTTTTCCATTGCAGTTAAAGTTAGCTTATGACTTGCAAATGTAGCACTTACTCTACGATTAGCGTGTTTGTTAATTTTAGCTAAAAGTGCATTTCCCAAATCATCAGCAGTCTCAGTTGAAGCAATTACTTCATAAGTATGAGTAAACTGTCCTGGAGCTTCATATAAGTCTTTATAAACAATGCGTAAAACATATCTGTGACCGATAACAACAGTAGCACTAGTTAAATCAATTTCGATTTTCTCTTGAACTGGTGCAACATAATCACCTTGTACATACGAAGGTTTAGAAGCTTTTTGAATGGCGTTAGAATATTCTACCATTCTCTTTGTTGCAGTAGTACCGTTGGGCAGAGTAATTGTCATATTATCCCCAGCTACACCTACATAAACAGTAGATGCATTTACTGCATTAGCAGCAGTTGTAATTAGTGCTTTATTCTAGTCAAATAAAGCAACGTCCCCTTTATCCAAAGCATCTACAGTAGTATAGGCTGTAGGGCATTTCTTTCCGATTAATACGGTATCAACGCGTGTAATCATAGTTTATATAAAAATAATTAATTGTTAGACTTAGCGCTAGTCTAGTTTGTCCTTCTACTTTCCTTATTTCAGATTTCCAGGTCAGACAAACGCATTAATTTATTTGTTATTCCATTGAAGCAATTTCGTTGGAATAAGCATTATAGTGCTACATTGGTTTAGTAGCAAGATAAATCTAGATTGCCATTTTCACAATTTCCATATGTGTATGTTCTGGCAAATCTGTATATTCGGTATTAGTAATATTACTTGAATTAATTTTAGATGGCTTAGCTAAGTATGTAATCTCATATTCACTTACTTTATATTTACCGTCTGTGTATAATATTACATTATTATCTTGAATTAACTTTAAAGGTCTAGCTTGACAATATTTTAATTTGTGTTCAGATAGTGAATTACTTAATTGTCTATCTAATGTTTCAATTGTAGATTCTAACGTATCTGTATACTTAACTATA
>NZ_SSXV01000099.1 GCF_009469595.2 Thauera sp. 2A1
CTTCTCTGCGCACACTCGCGGTCAGCAACTCGACTACACTGAACATCGGCTGCTCCATGACGAGCAGCTAAAGTGCCTGGGTAAAATTCAACGCGCACCGCTGGGTAGTTTTAGACGCGCGCCGACACTCGATCATCGGGCGCCTCGGCGCATGAACGTGGGCGGGGTACGGCCGGCGCGCCTGTCGATGGCCGAGGTCGTCGCCTCGCTCGCGCCCGGCATGACCGTCTTCCTCGGCGGGCTGTCGGGCGAATCGCTTGCACTGCGAGACGCCTTGCGTGCAGCGCCCGACAAGGCCGCCGGCGTGCGCTTCGTCGGCGTGTTCTTCAATGGCATCAACGAGGACGCGTACGCGAAGCTGCACCCACAGGCGCGCCAGCGCGCCTATTTCATGCTGCCCGCGTTCCGGCCGGACTTTCTCGACGGTCGGGTCGAACTGCTGCCGGTGGACTACCTGGGTGCGTGGCGCGATCTCGCCCGACTGCCGATCGACCTCGCGATCGTCCAGACGAGCGAGCCGGACGAGGAAGGGCGCCTGAGCCTGGGCGTCTGCCACGACTTCGCACCGGCCGCCTGGGCGCATGCTCGACGCCGGATCGCCCACATCAATCCAGCGATGCCGCGCACCCGCGGGAGCGTCTCCTTGTCGTTCGACGACTGCGACGCCGTGGTCGAGGCGGAAAGCGATCTGGTGACTTATCGCGAAGAAGCGCCGAATGCGCCGCTCATGCAGCTCGCAAGCCACGTCGCGGGCATCGTTCGCGATGGCGACGCGATACAACTCGGCATCGGCAGGATGGTCGGAGCGGTCCTCGAAGCGCTCAGCGATCACCGCGAGCTTCGGCTCCACGCCGGCATGGCAACCCAGGCGCTGGTCCCGCTTACCGATCGAGGGGTGATCCGGGGGGCCGGCGCCGCGCATGTCGGAGTCGCTCTCGGGGATGCCGCCTTCTATCGGCGCGTGGCGACGGACGAAACCTTCTTATTTGCACCGGTCAGCGAGACCCACGATGTTCGCCGCATCGCGGCCATCGACAACTTCGTCGCGATCAATGCTGCGCTGGAAGTGGATCTCTTCGGCCAGATCAATTGCGACACGCTCGGGGGACAACTCGTTGCCGGTGTCGGCGGCATGCCGGCCTTCGCGAGCGGGGCGCAGTTGTCGCGCGGCGGACGGGCGGTCTTTGCGTTGCTCTCGAGTGCGTCGCGAGGGACGGTGTCGCGCATCGTGCCGCGGCTCAATACGTCGGCGCTTGTCGGGGCTGCCCGTCATCTGGCCGATATCGTCGTCACCGAACATGGCGTGGCCGACCTGCGCGGTGCATCGCTGGCGGAGCGTGCCAAGCGACTGATTGCGATCGCTGCGCCGGATCATCGTGAGTCACTGCAAGAGGCGTGGGACCGGGGCCCCCGAGTTCGACAGTTACGCTCGCAAGTGTTTGTTTCTGCTAGAGCGCACTTTCAAAAATGCCACTACAGCAGCGCCAACTACTCCGGCGCTGCTGGCTTTGCTATCCCCAAGGCATGAAGCACCTCGTTCTGTTCCGTGCTGAGCGTCGACACCCCCGCGACC
>NZ_SSXV01000009.1 GCF_009469595.2 Thauera sp. 2A1
CCATGAGGATCTCCCCGGGTATGACGCACCCACCTTCACACTTATGCCTGTCGGATATACGTCACAGCGCTCCGTGCAAGTTTCGGGCTTTGACGATATTCGCCGCCTTACCCCGCTGTGCCGCCTCGTATCCGCTTCCTGTTCGTCAGGCCAGCGCTTTGCCTTCGGCTTCCTCCAGATTCGCAGTTACCCGCGACACCCTTGCCGTTCCGCTAACTCTTCCCCTTGCCGGGCGAGTAGAGGACTTTCACCTCCAAGTGAGTGCGCCCTGCCGGGCGCACAAAAACAAAAGGGACGCCGCGGCGTCCCTTTCTTGTCGGTGAAGTCGTTCGCTTACTTGGCGACCTGGCGCTCGCGCATCTCTTCCAGTGTCTTGCAGTCGATGCACATGGTCGCGGTCGGGCGCGCTTCCAGGCGCTTCAGGCCGATCTCCACGCCGCAACTGTCGCAATAGCCATATTCGCCTGCGTCGATGCGACCGAGCGCCTCGTCGATCTTCTTGATCAGCTTGCGCTCGCGGTCGCGGTTGCGCAGCTCCAGTGCGATGTCGGACTCCTGGCTGGCGCGGTCGTTGGGGTCGGCGAACACGGTGGCCTCGTCCTGCATGGTATGCACCGTGCGCTCGATATCCTCCATCAGCTCGCTCTTGAGCGTGCCCAGGATCTCGCGGAAGTGGGCCATCTGCTTCTCGCTCATGTACTCCTCGCCAGCGGCGGGGACGTACGGCGGGAATTGCTTGTGCAGGGTATCTTCAGCCATGAATCGACTTCCGTAGGTAAGTGATTGGATCAAGCGGACTTAATAGCAGAATCACGACGCGCCAGCAAGCGAGCCGTGGAAGCTGCGGCGCAGCCGTGCGTGTTCGCGTTCGGCAAGGCGCTGATGCAGGCTGAGTCGCAAAAAACAAAAACCGCCACGCGGGCGGTTCTTGTCATGAAAATCTGGGGCGACATACCGGAATCGAACCGGTGACACCTGGAGCCACAATCCAGTGCTCTACCAACTGAGCTAATGCCGCCACTACTACCGGACTCCGGGAAACCCGTCGTCCAAAAACTTGTCCTGGCCTGCCCGGCAGGGATCGAACCTGCAACCCCCAGCTTAGAAGGCTGGTGCTCTATCCAGTTGAGCTACGGACAGATTCCCGCGGGCAATCGGAGTGTGAGCTGGTCGGGGTGGAGGGATTCGAACCCCCGACATCTTGCTCCCAAAGCAAGCGCGCTACCGGACTGCGCTACACCCCGAGAGCCGCGCACTATATAGATCTCCGCCCAATACGTCAAACATATTTTTTGCCTTCTGCGGCGGCAGCCGGATTCCATCGCCCGCCAGCCTTCTGCCAGGCGAGCACGATGCGGGCGAGGTTGCCGAGAAGCCAGCCGAATTCGAGCATGATGGCAGCACCCGCTGCGTAGGACAGCAGCGGCAGGAACACCGAGCCCAGCAGCAACGCCAGTGCGGCGGCGTGAGTGATGAGCTGCCGCCGAACCGGCAGGTCGGGGGACAGTTTCTTCACGTTGGGTGCCTTTATCCTGGCCTGGGTCAGATGCAGCCAGGCGAGGAAGGGCACGATCTTGTAGAGCATTGCGCTGATGGCACCGACGAAGCCGCCATGCAGGATCAGGATGCCGGCCAGCAAGGGCAGGGCGTCCGCTTCGGTGACGAGGGAAGCCAGTATTGCGACCGCGCCGGCGATGATCGAGGCCATCGCAAGCCTGAAGGCGAGAAAGGACGCATCCGGCGTGCTGCGGCGGGAACGCGCCTGCAGGCGCAAGGTCGTCGCGCCGAAGCCGATCGCCAGCGCGCACAGGAGGCCCGCCAGGGCGATGCCGATGCCGTGCAGAGAGGCGATTGCGGCCATCGACCACAAGGCCAGCAGGATCAGTACCGACGGCGCCCAGATGCGCGTCAGGCGTTGAGGATAGGCGGGGGTGATCTGGAACATCGGCACGATCACCCAACTGGTTGCCGCCACCAGCATTGCGCCCCAGCCCATCCAGGCCCATCCCGCATGAAGATTGACCAGCGCTGGCAGGTCGATCGGCAGCGACAGGCCACGGGCCAGCGTGGTCGCCAGGATGACGCCCAGCGCCGCGGTGACCAGCAATCCGATGAGCGCGAGGCGCAGGTCGCGTGGCGTGTCACTGCGACCCCTTGCCGATGGGGCGCGGCGGAAGGCCAGGGCGGCCGCAAGGAGGAAAATGATCAGGCCGGCAGCGAGGAGGGCTGCGCCGGCTAGCGTCGCGCCTGGGTGCCCCTGCCACAGCCCCCAGCTCAGGCCGACGCTGCCGCCTGCCAGCAGCGGGTGGGTGAGGCGCGCGGTACGCAGCGGCGTGAGCAGCGTTGCGCCCGCGACCACTGGCAGGATCTGCATCAGCGCACCCAGCATCACCTGCAGCATGATGCCGGTGGCAACAAGGTGCACTGCGCCGAGCGCTGCCGGCGACCAGCGGGAACCCAGCGCATTTCCGTCGATCAGCAGCAACGCGCCGGCGGCGATGCCGAAGAGCGGCGCGGTCAGGAAGTAGCGCAGCGGTACCGAGAACGGCGGTGCGTCGTCATACGACAGGCCGGGGTTGGCACTGCTCATGGCCGAGTGATGCGGATCTCGACCACCCCGTCATCCCGGACCGTCTCTTCGTGCCGATAGCCATCGCGGTCGAGGATGCGGAACAGGGGGTAGGGCATGCGATCGATCAACAGCATCAGCTCGCCACCAGGAGCCAGATCTGCCAGCCCTTCCATTGCGCGCTCGAAAGGCTCCGGCGGCTCCAGGCCGCGCGCATCGACAAGGATCGTGCTCATGCGGGCATCTTCCGCGTGATGCGCTGTCCGAGCGCCTCGGTCAACGCGTCGCGCTCGGTCGCCAGGCGCGCGTCGCACATCGGATAGAGGATGTTCTCTTCCTTCATGTTGTGCTGCTGCATCATGATCAGCAGGGTTTCCGCCTCGCCGGCGAAGTCGTCCGCATCGCGCCGGGCGAGGGCGTCCTTGAGGTTGGCGATGATGGAGCGCATGTCGGCATGTTCGCCGCGCATGACCTCGGTGGGGCCATGGGTCATGCCGGTGACGGCTTCGAAGCGCGGAAAGAGTTGTTCCTCTTCGGCACTGAAGTGCATCTCGAGCGCAGCGGCGAAGGCATTCACGGCCTTGGCGGCAGCGTCCCAGTCGCGGCGCGCGACGAGGCTCTCGGCGAGGGCGAATTCATGGTCGCAGTCGCGGTGGTCCTGGGTCATCAGGGAGGAAATCAGGCTCATGTGCAGCTCCGGTCGGGGTGTTGGAGTATTTTCTCCGGGCAATCCCCGGCGGCATTGATACGAGTCAAGTCGGCCAGTGCGGATGCCCGACGTGCTTCGCAAATGCAGCCGGCCTGGAAGTCCGATGGGCCGAACGGGCACAATGCAGCTCCCGCAGCGAATCGAGACGGCATGGCACTTCCACCCCTTCCGCGCGCCGGGCTGAGGATCTTCCTGCCCTTTGCCCTCGGCTATTTCCTGTCCTACCTGCTGCGCACGGTCAACGCCGTGATCTCTCCGGTGCTGACGGGGGAACTGGGGCTTTCCGCCGCGGATCTCGGCCTGCTCACCAGCACCTATTTCCTTGCCTTCGGGCTGGCGCAGATCCCGGTCGGTGTTGCGCTTGACCGTCTTGGCCCGCGGCGCGTGGAGGGCACGCTGCTGCTCGTCACCGCGTTCGGCGCGGCCAGCTTTGCGCTGGGCGATTCGCTGGCTGCGCTCGGGCTTGCGCGCGCGCTCATCGGCCTGGGCGTGTCGGCTTGCCTGATGGCGGCCTTGAGCGGATTCACGCGCTGGTATCCGCGCGAGCGACAGAGCTCGATGACCGGTTTCATCATGTCCGCAGGGGCGGTGGGCGCGCTCACGGCCAGCGTGCCGGTGGAGGCGGCGCTGCCGCTGATGGGCTGGCGCGCCGTGTTCTGGATCGTCGCCGGGGTTGCGCTCGCTGCTTCCGTGCTGATCTTCCGCCTGCTGCCCGACGACGCCGGCCCCGGCGGGCGCGAGTCGGCGGGCGAGGCGCTCAGGCTGGTCGCGGGGATCTACCTGTCGCCGCAGTTCCTGCGCTTCGCGGGGTCATCGCTGTGCTTCGTCGGCGGCTTCATGGCGCTGCAGAGCCTGTGGGCGGTGCCCTGGCTGATGAACGTCAATCGCCTGGACATCGGCCACGCGGCGCGCATTCTGGTGCTGCTCAACCTCGGCATGCTGGGCGGCCAGCTCTCCATCGGCCTGCTCGGCACCTCGCTTGCGCGCAGGGGGGTGACGCCGCTCAATCTGATGCAGATTGGCTATTGCCTGGTGCTGTTCGTCGAGCTGCTCATCCTGTTCGATGGCGGCCCGCCCGCAGTACTGTGGTTCCTGCTCGGCCTGCTGTCGGCGGTGAATTCGCAGACCTATCTCGCCAGCGCGACACATTTCCCGCGCACGCTGTTCGGCCGCGTCAGCACGGCGACCAACCTGATGGCCTTCGCGGGTGCGTTCCTCATGCAGTGGGGCATGGGGCTCACGCTGGATGCGCTCAAGGATGCGGGCTACGCGATGGATACGGCGCTGCAGTGCGTCTTCGCGGGCCTCATTGCGCTGCAGGGGCTGGCGATCCTGCCCTTGTTGCGGGAAGCCAGGCTATCGTTCCGGCGCAGCGGCGAGAGCCCGGTGCCCGCCGCGAGTCGCCGTGATCCGCGCGATGGTTGAGGGCGCGCCGTTCGCGCCTGCGCCGCCCCGGCGCGGCCCAGGACCGATAGAATCGCGCGCTTTGCGACGGTCGATCGCGTCGGCGATCGAAACGGGCGTCGCGAGGGGACGCCGCCCTGCACCCCGGACAGGTACCGGCAGTTGCGAAAGCGGCGCAAAATATGCCCCGCGTCGCGTCAGGGCGGTGGCTGCCGTCCGTCCATGGCGCGCAGGCATGAAACAATGAAGAAGAGCGAGACCAGGGAGTGCCTTCATGACTGAAACCACCACCAGTGCGGCTGCGCCGAGCGCCCTGCGACGCTATGCACTCGCTGCGAAGTGGGTGGCGGGCGTGCTCGTCGCCGTGGCCGCGATCGGCTTCGGCGTGGTGCCGCCTGTGGCGAAACACTATGCGACGAAGATTGCCAGCGACGTGCTCGGGCGCGTGGTGAGCGTAGACGCGGTGCGCGTCAACCCCTTCGCATTGACGGCGGAACTGCACGGCGTACGCGTGATGGAAGCGGACGGCAGCACCGAGGCCCTGGGTTTCGACATGCTGCGCGTCAACGGCGAGCTGGAGTCCCTCGTCCGCGGTGGCGTCGTGCTGCACGAGGTGTCGCTCGACGGGCCGCGGGTGAATGTGGTGCTGCAGGACGGTGGGCGGAGCAACTGGCAGGACGTGCTCGACCGCCTCGCGGCGCAGCCGAAGAGCGAATCCAAGGGCCAGACGCTGTTCTCGATCGGCAACATCCACGTCGGCAACGGCCGCATCGCCGTCAATGACCAGCCGCGCGGCCTCAAGCACGAACTCAGCGGCATCGAGCTCGGCGTGCCCTTCGTGTCCAACCTGCCGGTGAAGGTGGATGTCTTCATCGAACCCAAGTTCGCGGCGATGCTCGATGGCGACCCGATCGGGCTGAGCGCGCGCAGCAAGCCGTTCAAGGACACGCACGAAACCATCCTCGAGCTGGCGCTGAAGGAGTTCGATCTCGCGCCCTGGATGGCGTATCTGCCGTTCGAGCCCAGCTTCCGCCTGCCCTCCGGCCTGCTCACCACCAACCTGGAACTGGCTTTTGCGCAGCCGCCCGAAGCAGACGCCAAGCCGCTGGTGACGCTGCGCGGACAGGTGCAGGTGGAAAAGCTGGAAGTGCAGGACAAGACCGGCGCGCCGGCGGTGAAGGTGGCCGAGTTCGGACTGGAACTTGCCGACGTCGAGCCCTTCGCCAACAAGTGGCATTTCACCCGCCTGCGCCTGCACCAGCCGGAAATCGAGCTCGTGCGGCTCAAGGATGGAGGCATCAATCTGGCGACGCTGGCGCCGCCGCCGCCGAAGGACGCTGCCCAGAAAGCGCCGCAGGCCGATGAGGCCAAGCCGTCGCAGCCGGACTTCCTGCTGGCCGATGCGCGCATCCGCGAAGGCGTCGTGCGCTTCGAGGACCGCTCGCTGGCCGAGCCTTTCCGTGCCCGCGTCGAGGCGATCAACCTCGACATGCGCGACCTCGCCAACACCGGCGACATGCCGGCCGAAATCCGGCTCGACTACGTCACCGACGGCGGCGAGAAGATCACGCACGAGGACAGGCTGAGCCTGGCTCCTTTCGTCTTCGAAGGCGCGGCCACACTGGAAGCGATCAAGCCGGCGCGCTATGCAGCCTATGCTGCGGCGGCCTTGCCCGGCGGCGAGTTGCGCAGCGGCCAGCTCGACGGCTCGGTGCACTACCGCGTCGCGCTGAGTGCTGACGGCAAGCCCGACGTCAAGGTCGGCAGCGACAACCTTTCGCTGCGCGATTTCGCGCTTGCGCTGAAGGGGCAGAAGGAGCCGGCGGTTCGCGTGCCGGAGCTCAACGTGAACAAGCTCGCGGTCGATGTCGGCGCACGCACCGTGAATCTGGCCGAGCTTGGCGTCAAGGGCGCTTCAGTGTCCGCCGTGCGCCTGAAGGACGGCCGCTTCGACCTACTCGGGCTCACCGGCGACAAGCCCAAGCCCAGCAGCGAGGGGCCGGATTGGGTGGTCAAGGTGGACAAGCTGGCGCTCGAGAACGCTGCCGTGCGGCTGGAGGATCGCACCGTGGCGAAACCCGTCGTCCTCGCGGTCGACGGGATCGGGCTGCAGCTCGACAACGTGTCGACCGCCAAGGGGGCGACGACGCAGCTCAAGCTCGATTCGAGCATCAACAAGCGCGGCCGGCTCGGCGCCAGTGGTGCGGTGACGCTGGAGCCCCTGAAGGCCGACCTGAAGCTCGATCTGCGCAGCGTCGACCTGTTGCCGTTGCAGCCCTATGTGCTGGAAAAGACCAAGATCGCCATTTCGCGTGGCAACCTCACCACGCGCGGCAGCCTCGACCTGAACACGGCGAAGAACGGTAGCCTGCTCGGGCGTTTCAGGGGCGACGTCGGCGTGGCCGACTTCGCTTCGATCGACAAGCTCAATGCCACCGACTTCGTGCGCTGGCGCGCGCTCAACGTCGGCGGCATCGACCTCAAACTGCAGCCTTTTGCGCTCGACATCGACAAGGTCGCACTGAACGACTTCTATACCCGCCTGATCCTCGATGAAAACGGCCGCCTGAATCTGCGCGAGATCCGCGGTGATGGCAGCGAGGCCGAGCCGGAGGCGAAGGTCGGGAAGCCCGCCTCCGAGGCCCCTGTGGTGGCTGAAGGGCCGGCAGGCCTCGGTGCGCCGCAGGCGGCCTCGGGCACAGACAGCGGCCAGCGCAGCGCCGAGCTGCCGCCGCGCCGCGAACCGCCGCCGCCGATCCGTGTGGGCCGCATCGACGTCAAGGGCGGCAACGTCGCCTTCAGCGACCGCTTCATCCGCCCAAACTACAACGTCAACCTGACCGGCATGGCGGGCTCGCTCACCGGTCTTTCGTCCGACCCGACGACGATCGCGAAGCTGGACCTCAGCGGCAAGGTCGACAACGCGGCGCCGGTCAAGGTCGTTGGCGAGCTCAACCCGTTCCGCCAGGACGCCCATCTCGACATCCTGGCGACGGTGAAGGACTTCGAGCTGACCGGGCTGTCGAGCTACTCGGGCAAGTACGTGGGTTACGGCATCGCCAAGGGCAAGCTGTCGGCCGAACTCAACTACAAGATCGAGGAGCGCAAGCTCACCGCGACCAACCAGATCTTCCTCGACCAGCTCACCTTCGGCGACAAGGTCGACAGCCCCGACGCGCTGAAGCTTCCGGTGCAGCTCGCGGTGTCCTTGCTGAAGAACGCGCGGGGCGAAATCGACCTCCACCTGCCGGTCAGCGGCACCCTCGACGACCCCCAGTTCAGCGTCTTCGGCCTCGTCGTCAAGGTGCTGGTGAACCTGATCGGCAAGGCGATCACCGCGCCGTTCGCGCTGCTCGGTTCCGTCCTGGGCGGTGGCGAGGAACTCTCCAGCCTGGAGCTTGCACCGGGGCTCGCCCGGCCGGGTGAGGTGCAGCAGCAGAAGCTGAAGACGCTGGCGCAGGCGCTCGTCGATCGTCCGGCGCTGCGCCTGGACATCACCGGCAGGGCCGATCCGGCGCGGGACACCGACGGGCTGAAGCAGGCGATGCTGCAGCGCGCGGTGCGGGCGCAGAAGCTCAAGACGATGGTCGCCAAGGGACAGGAGGCACCGTCGGTGGATAACATCGAGGTCAGCGCCCAGGAGTATCCCGAGCTGCTGAAAAAGGTCTACAAGGAGGCCGATTTCAAGAAGCCGCGGAACATGATCGGCCTCACCAAGGACCTGCCGGTGCCTGAGATGGAAGCGCTGATGATCGCCAACATCGCCGTCGGCGACGCCGACCTGCGCGCATTGGCCGAGCAGCGCGCGCAGGAAGTGAAGAACTGGCTGACCACCGAAGGCAAGGTGCCTGCCGAGCGTGTCTTCCTGCTCGAGCCCAAGGTCGAGGCGATCGCCGAAGGCGGGCAGGTGCAGTTCGCGCTGCGCTGAGCGCGGGGTCAGGCGGACAGGCGTTGCGCGAGCCGCAGCGCCTGTCCGCGTTCCAGTTGTTGCGCGAAACCTGGAAAATCCAGCCGCAGGCGTTTCTGCAGCTCGATGGCGATGGCGCGCATGAACTTCCAGCGCGGCGCGAAGCTGGCATCGCGAAAGGCGAACAGGATGTAGTTGCCGTCCTCGCGCACTGACATCGCGATCACCGCATCGTCGAACGCGGTCAGCAAGCGCTCGACGTGGCGCGCATAGGTTTCCTTGTTGCCGGCGACGTTCATCACCAGTACGCCGCTCGCGGACAGCCGGCCGCGCGCCCGCTCGTAGAACTCGAAGCTGGCGAGTTCCTCGGCGACGCCGTCGGGGCCGAAGGCGTCGATCATCAGCACATCGATGCGCCCGGGGTGGTCTCTCACAAAGTCGGCGCCGTCGCCATGGATCACCTGCAGGCGCTCGTCGTCGGGCGGCACGCAGAATTGCTCGCGCAGGGCGATCACGTCCGCGTCGATTTCCACTATGGCGAGCCGGGTGCCCGGCAGGTGGCGGTGGCAGAAGTTCGCCAGCGAGCCGCCACCCAGACCGATCATCACCATCTGCCGCGGCCGCGGGTTGAACAGCAGGAAAGCCGTCATGCGCTGCGCGTAGCCGAGTTGCAGCGCGCAGGGGTCGGAGATCTTCATCACGCTCTGCACGTAGCCGAGGCTGAAATGCAGCGCGCGCAAGCCGCCGTTCTCGAGCACGAAAGGCCTGCCGTAGCTGCCGTCCCGCAGCCGCGCGCGCAGGGCCTCGATGTCGCTGCCGGGCGGCTCCAGCAAACGGACGACACCCGGTTCCTCCGGGAAGGGGCTGGGGAATTCGATGAGGGCGTGCAAGCGCGAGAGGAACGAGACGGAAAGGGAAGGCGCCGCCCACCGGGGCGGCGCGCATCGTGCGCCAGTGGACGAATCCCCCGGCACATGTGTGACGATCAGACCGCGGCCAGGGCCTGGTCCAGATCTGCGAGGATGTCGTCGATATGCTCGATGCCGATCGACAGCCGCACCATGTCGGGCGACACGCCGGCCTTGGCGAGCTCTTCCGGTGCAAGCTGGCGGTGGGTGGTCGAGGCGGGGTGGCAGGCGAGCGACTTGGCGTCGCCGATGTTCACCAGGCGGGTGACGAGCTTCAGCGCATCCTGGAAGCGGGCACCGGCCTCCAGTCCGCCTTTCACGCCGAAGGACAGGATGCCCGACGCGCGGCCGCCCATGTACTTCTGCACCAGGGCGTGATCCTTGTGGTCGGGCAACCCGGCGTAGTTCACCCAGGCGACCTTGCCATGCCCGCGCAGGAATTCGGCCACCTTTCTGGTGTTGGTGCAGATGCGGTCCATGCGCAGCGCCAGCGTCTCGATGCCCTGCAGGATCAGGAAGCTGTTGAAGGGCGAAATGGCTGCGCCGGTATTGCGCAGCGGCACCACCCGCGCACGCGCGATGAAGGCAGCCGCGCCGAGCGCTTCGGTATATACGACGCCGTGGTAGGACACATCGGGTTCGTTCAGGCGGCGGAAGCGCGTCTTGTGCTCGGCCCACGGGAACTTGCCCGAATCGACGATGATGCCGCCGATCGAATTGCCGTGCCCGCCCAGATACTTGGTCAGCGCGTGCACCACGATGTCGGCGCCATGCTCGAAGGGGCGGCACAGGTAGGGGGAGGGCACGGTGTTGTCCACGATCAGCGGCACGCCGGCCTTGTGCGCGATCTCGGCCAGGCGGCCGATGTCGGTGACGTTGCCGAGCGGGTTGCCGACCGACTCGCAATAGATGGCCTTGGTGCGCTCGTCGATCAGACCGGCGAAGCTGTCCGGGTCGCGATAGTCGGCAAAGCGCGCTTCGATGCCGAACTGCGGGAAAGTGTGGGCAAACAGGTTGTAGGTGCCGCCATACAGCGTCGATGCCGACACGATGTTGTCGCCGGCTTCGGCGATCGTCTGGATCGCGTAGGTGATCGCCGACATGCCCGAGGCCACCGCCAGCGCGCCGATGCCGCCTTCCATCGCCGCCACGCGCTGCTCGAGCACGGCGGTGGTCGGGTTCATGATGCGGGTGTAGATGTTGCCCTGCACCTTCAGGTCGAACAGATCGGCGCCGTGCTGCGTGTCGTCGAAGGCGTAGGACGTCGTCTGGTAGATCGGCACCGCCACCGCCTTGGTGGTCGGATCGGGCGAATAGCCGCCGTGTACGGCGAGGGTCTCGAGCTTCATGCAGTGGTCTCCCCTGGTGAATGAGCCCGAGAGTATAGCCACTGCGCAATTCGGACCGAAGCGCTTGCGGCTGGGTCGGCGCCGATCGTCCGTTGCGCTTGTCCGTTCAATGAAAGTCCCGGCTGCGCGCATCCAGCGCGCCGAGCAGGGCGGAGTGGTCCACCGCGCGGCTGGCCTGCAGGTGCACCACGCTGCCCTGGCGGCTGATCTGGCCGTAGATGCCCAGCAGCCGGGCACCGAGCAGGATGCGGCGCTGGCGCTCGAGCAGCTCGGGGCGGACGATGACGTTGGTCAGCCCGGTTTCGTCTTCCAGCGTGATGAACATCGTGCCCTTGGCCGTGCCGGGGCGCTGGCGGCAGGTGACCAGCCCGGCGCCGCGCGCCAGCATGCGGTCGGGGGCGACGGCGATGTCGGCGGCGGACAGGAAGCGTAGGGCGGCGAGTTCGCCACGCAGCAGCGCGAGCGGATGACGGCCGAGAGTGAAGCCGAGACGGGCGTAGTCCGCCTGCAGGTCCTCGGCTTCGGAGGGGGCGGCGAGCAGGGTGGGTACGTCCGCGCCGGGCGCATCTGCGAGCAGGCCGGGCAGCGGCATGCCGCCGGCGGCCTGCCACAGCGCCTGGCGGCGGTGGCCGGCGATGCTGGCCAGTGCGCCGGCAGTGGCCAGCGCACGCAGCGCGCCCGCATCGAGCGCCGCGTGCCGGGCGAGATCCTCGACGCTCGCAAAGCGCGTGCGGGCGTCATCGGCCCTCGGTGATCCATCGGCGGGGGCACTGGCTGCGGCACGGCCCGCCCGGGTGGTGACGATGCGTTCTGCGGCATCTGCCTGCAGGCCGCGCACCATGCGCAGGCCCAGGCGTACCGCCGGCTCTGCGCTGTCCCCGATGGCCTCCAGCGTGCAGTCGCGCGCGCTGGCATTGACGTCGGGCGGCCTGACCTCGATGCCGTGGCGGCGCGCGTCCTGGATCAGTTGCGAAGGCGAGTAGAAGCCCATCGGCTGGCTGTTCAGCAGACCGCACAGGAAGGCGGCGGGCTCGAAGCATTTCAGCCAGGCCGACGCATACACCAGCAGCGCGAAGCTGGCGGCGTGCGATTCCGGAAAACCGTAGCTGCCGAAGCCTTCGATCTGGCGGCACAGGCGCTCGGCGAAATCGGCGTCGTAACCCTTGGCTGCGAGGCCGTGCATGAGCTTGTCGCGGTAGCGTTCGAGTTCGCCCTTGCGTCGCCAGGCGCCCATGGCTCGCCGCAACTGGTCGGCCTCGCCGCCGGTGAAGCCGGCTGCGACCACCGCGAGCTGCATGACCTGCTCCTGGAAGATGGGCACGCCCATGGTGCGTGCGAGCACACCGCGGATTTCCGGACGCAGGCCGTCGAGTGGATCCTCGTCGCGCGCCTTGCGCGCACGTGCCTCGAGGTAGGGATGCACCATGCCGCCCTGGATGGGGCCGGGGCGCACGATGGCGACTTCCACCACCAGGTCGTAGAAGCGCGTGGGTTTCAGGCGCGGCAGCATGGTGAGCTGGGCGCGCGACTCGACCTGGAACACGCCGATCGCATCCGCCCGCGACAGCATCGCATACACCGCATCGACCTCGCGCGGGATGCTCGCCAGCGTCAGTGCCCGCCCGCGCCAGGCCGAGGCCAGTGCCAGGCTGCGGCGCAGTGCCGACAGCATGCCCAGCGCGAGCACGTCCACCTTGAGCAGGCCCAGCGTATCGAGATCGTCCTTGTCCCACTGGATCACGGTGCGCTCCGCCATCGCGGCGTTTTCCACCGGCACCAGCTCGTCGAGCCGGCCGCGCGCGATGACGAAGCCACCGACATGCTGCGACAGGTGGCGCGGAAAACCGATCAGCTCTTCGGTGAGCGACACCAGCCGGCGCACCACCGGACTTGCCGGATCGAGCCCGGCTTCCTGCAGCCGTTCGGCGAGGATGTGGCGGCCGTCGAACCAGAAGTGGTCGCGCGTCAGCCGTTCGATCTGCGCTTCGCCCAGGCCGAGCGCGCGGCCGATGTCGCGCAGCGCGCTGCGGGCGCGGTAGGTGATCACGGTGGCGGCCAGCGCGGCGCGCTCGCGACCGTACTTGCGGTAGATGTACTGGATGACCTCCTCGCGCCGGTCGTGCTCGAAATCGACGTCGATGTCGGGCGGCTCGTTGCGCTCGCGCGAGATGAAGCGCTCGACCAGCATGATGCCCAGCGCCGGGTCGACTTCGGTGATGCCCAGCGCCCAGCACACCACCGAATTGGCCGCCGAGCCGCGCCCCTGGCACAGGATGCCGGCGCCGCGCGCGAAGCGCACGATGTCGTGCACGGTGAGGAAATAGGCTTCATAGCCCAGTTCGGCGATCAGGGTCAGTTCGTGCTCGATCCGGCTACGCACGTCGGGCGGGGCGGGATCGTCGGCTGTGGCGGGCGGCATGGCACTGGCGGCCGGGGTGGCGACCCTGGCGGCAGCCTGTTCCAGCGCCGGCTGGCGGCCGTAGCGCCATGCCAGGCCGCCTTCGACCAGCCGGCGCAGCCAGGTGCCCGCCGTTTCTCCGGCCGGCACGAGTTCCTCCGGATATTCGTAGCGCAGTTCGTCCAGGCTGAACGTGCAGCGGGCTGCCACCTTCAGCGTTTCGGCCAGCAGCGTGGGCGGGTAGCGCCGCGCCAGCGCGTCGCGGCTGTGCAGCCGGCGTTCGGCGTTGGGTGCGAGCTGCAGGCCGGCCTCGGCCACGCTGCAGTGCAGCCGGACCGCGGTCAGCGCGTCGGCGAGCGGGCGGCGCGCTGCATCGTGCATCAGCGCTCCAGTGGCGGCCACCACCGGCAGGCCGGCGGTACGTGCGATGCGGCGCAGCAGGGTGAGGCGCGCGCGGTCGCGGCCGTCGAACACCACCGAGACCGCCATCCAGCCACGCTGCGGAAAGAGCCCTGCCAGCCACTGCGCCTCGGCGAGCAGGGCGTCTGCATCCGCCAGGCCGGGCGGTGGAACCAGCAGCGCGAGGCAGCCCGACAACCGATCGGCCGCGGCTGCCTCGAAGCTGCTGCGATCGATGCGGTACTCACCTTTCGCCGCGGCGCGCCGTGCGGTGGAGATCAGCCGCGACAACTGCCCGTAGGCGTCGCGGTTGGTGGCCAGCAGCACCAGGCAGGGCCCGTCTGCGAGCTGGATCTCGCTGCCGACGATCAGCTTCGGCGCCGATTCCGGCGGCAGGTCGCGCAGCGCGCGATGCGCCCGCACCACGCCGGCGAGCGAACACTCGTCGGTGATCGCCAGCGCGGCGTAGCCGTATTCGGCCGCCCGCGCGACGAGCTCCTCGGGATGCGATGCGCCACGCTGGAAGCTGAAGTTGGTCAGGCAGTGCAGTTCGGCGTAGGCTGGAAACATGTAAATACTGTAAAAAAATACAGTCATCAAAGTCAATACCCGCCGCTTCGGCTACCCGCGCTTACACACTCGCACGTCGTCAAGCTCCCCATCGCGTCCCATCCCCGGCACAATGCCGGGCTCGCCGCCAACGGCCCCCGTTTCCGACCTCCCGATGCGTTATGAATTTCTCGTCGGCCTGCGCTACACCCGCTCACGCAAGCGGGCGCAGGGCCGCAACCGTTTCATTTCCTTCATCTCGCTGGTGTCGATGCTGGGCATTGCGCTGGGCGTCGCGGCGCTCATCGTGGTGCTGTCGGTGATGAACGGCTTCCAGGAGGAGTTGCGTACCCGCATCCTCGGTGTCGCCTCGCATGTGCAGATCCAGCGCATCGACGGCGGGCTGGCCTCGTGGCAGCAGGTGGCCGACGAGGCCGGACGACACCCCTCGGTGATGGCGGCGGCGCCGTACGTGCAGGAACAGGGCTTGCTGTCCTTCGGCGACGCGGTGCGCGGCACCATGGTGCGCGGCGTGATTCCGAGCGAGGAGGACAAGGTCGCCGACTTCGCCCGCCACATGAAGGCCGGCGCATTCGACGCGCTGCAGCCGGGCCGCTTCGGCATTCTGCTCGGTCGCGACCTGGCGCTGGCGCTACGCGTCACGCTGGGCGACAAGGTCACGCTGATCGCGCCCCAGGGGCTGGTGACGCCTGCCGCGGTGCTGCCGCGCGTCAAGCAGTTCGAGGTGGTCGGCATCTTCGAGGCCGGCATGTACGAATACGATTCCGGCCTTGCGCTGATCCACCTCGCAGATGCCCAGGCGCTGTACCGCATGGGCGAGGACGTGACCGGCGTGCGGCTCAAGCTCGACGACCTGTTCGCCGCGCCGCGGGTGGCGCGCCAACTGGCCGCCAGCCTGTCGGAGCCCGGTCTCACCGTGGCCGACTGGACGCGCGCCCACGCCAACTTCTTCCGCGCGGTGGCACTGGAGAAGACGATGATGACCCTGATCCTGTTCCTGATCGTCGCCGTGGCCGCCTTCAACATCGTGTCCACGCTGGTGATGGCGGTGCAGGAGAAATACGCCGACATCGCCATCCTGCGCACGCTGGGCGCGAGCCCGGCATCGATCATGACGGTGTTCGTGCTGCAGGGCACCATCATCGGCTTCGTCGGCCTGGCCGCCGGCGTGATCGGCGGGCTGCTGATTGCGCACAACCTCGATGTCGTGATTCCTGCACTGGAGGCCGTCACTGGCATGACGCTGTGGAACAAGGAGGTCTATTACATCAACGAGCTGCCCTCGAAGGTGCTGTGGAGCGACGTGGTCAGCATCGTGTCGGTGTCCTTCCTGCTCACCCTGCTGGCGGCGCTCTATCCGAGCTGGCGGGCGTCGAAGGTGAATCCGGCGGAGGCGCTGCGCTATGAGTGAGAAGGTGATCGGGGCGGAGGCAATGGTGGCTGCGAATGGCGCGGGCGGCTCGCCGGTGCTGGCGTGCGACGGGCTGGAGAAGCGCTTTCGCGAAGGCGCGGAGGCGGTGCAGGTGCTCGGCGGAGTGAGCCTCTCGGTGGCGCGCGGCGAGCGCCTGGCCATTGTCGGCGCCTCGGGTTCGGGCAAGAGCACGCTGCTGCACCTGCTGGGCGGGCTGGACACGCCTTCCGCCGGTGCGGTGAGGCTGATGGGCAGGGACTTCTCGACGCTTTCGGAGGCCGACCGCGGCCGGCTGCGCAACGCGGCGCTGGGCTTCGTCTATCAGTTCCATCACCTGCTGCCCGAATTCACCGCGCTCGAGAATGTCGCCATGCCGCTGTACATCCGCCGCATGAGCCGCGCGGAGGCCAATGAGCATGCCGCGGCGATGCTGCGTGAAGTCGGGCTCGGCCATCGCCTCGACCACACCCCGGGGGAGCTTTCCGGCGGCGAGCGCCAGCGTGCCGCGATCGCGCGCGCGCTGGTGACGCAGCCGGCCTGCGTGCTGGCCGACGAGCCGACCGGCAACCTGGATCGCCGCACCGCTGAAGCGGTGTTCGACCTGATGCTGTCGCTCAACCAGCGGCTGGCCACCAGCTTCGTCATCGTGACGCATGACGAGAGCCTGGCACGCCGCGCCGAGCGTACGCTGCGGCTCGACGACGGCCGCCTCGCCTGAAGGGTTAACTGCGGCACGTGCCGAGAGGGGGCGTGCATGAGTTGGCCCCGCGCTCCAGGTCAGCCCGGACGCCCGCCGCGCAGTGCCTGGCGCCTGCGCCAGTGGCGGATCAGCCACCAGCGCCAGCCGCCCCTCACCACCAGATAGCCGGTGATCGAAAGTGTCGCCGCCAGCAGCACGAGGCCCAGCGCCAGCGGCTTGCCCAGGCCGGCCATCCAGGCGATCAGTTCGGCGACCCAGCCTGCCAGGTCGACGCCCGACATCTCCGGCGGCGGCGTGAAATGAGCACCACCATTGCCCATCACCCAGTTGCCCAGGCCGTAGGCGAGCACGTAGAGGGGCACGATGGTGAGCGGGTTGGTGTACAGCGTGCAGATCAGCGCCAGCGGCAGATTCACCCGCAGCACGACGCAGCAGATCGCCGCGCCCAGCATCTGCAGTGGGCCGGGAATCAGACCGCAAAACAGGCCCACCGCCACCGCGCCGGCTGCCGAATGGCGGTTGAGGTGCCACAGCCGCGGATGCAGCAGCGTTCCGGCGAACGGACGCAGCCAGCGGTTTTCGCGCACGGCGTCGTGATTCGGGAGGAGTTTCTTGAGGCGTTTGCGCATGGTCGTGGGCGCCGTCGATTCTAGCAGCGGCAACCGGCCGCCAGGCGTGGACTTGCTGCCGCGTGTTTGACATTGGCATTATCCGATGCCATGAGTATTGCGATCATCCTGTTCGGTGTCGGGGTCTGGCTTTTCCAGCAGCAGGCCGACCTGCTGGCACTTGGCTGGCGTATCGGCGGCTGGGGTGCGTTGACCCTGGGGCTGGCGGCCTTGTTCCGCCTGCGGCGTGGCATGTGCCTTTCGTCGCCGCCCGGCCGCGGTCCGGTCGCGTGCCGCGCCATCGTCCTGAGCGCCTGGCTGCTGGCGCTGGCTGCCGGCTTCCTGTGGGCTGCGCAGCGCGCGGAATGGCGACTTGCCGACTCGCTGCCCATGGCGCGCGAAGGCGAAGACCTCGCCCTCACCGGCAGGGTGGACGAGCTTCCGCAGCAATTGCCCGACGGTGTGCGCTTCGCCTTCGTGCCCGATGGGGGAAGCGCGGGCGTGCCGGGTCGGATCCTGCTGTCCTGGTATCGACTGCAGGATGACGAGCTGGCTCCGCCGGTCGTCGTCGCCGGCGAGCGCTGGCGTTTTGTGGTGCGTATCAAGCGTCCGCACGGCTTCGTCAACCCGGAGGGCTTCGACTACGAAGCCTGGCTGCTCGAGCGTGAGCTGCGGGCCACCGGCTACGTGCGCGGCGGCGCCCGCCGGCTCGATGCCGGCCCGGGGTCGTTCATGCACCGCGTGCACCGTGCGCGCGGCGAGATCCGCGACCGCTTCCTGGCCGTGCTCGGCGAGGCGCCGTATGCGGGGGTGCTGGCAGCGCTGGTGATCGGCGACCAGCGCGCCATTCCGGCCGCGCAATGGGATGTCTTCCGCCGCACCGGCATCTCGCACCTGGTGGCCATCTCCGGCATGCACATCTCGCTCATCGGCCTGCTGGGCGCGGCGCTGGTCGGCGCTGCGTGGCGTCGCGTGCCCGGGCTGGTGCTACGGCTGCCGGCGCGCAAGGCGGCGGCGCTGGCGGCGATCGTCGCGGCGAGCGCCTATGCGCTGCTCGCCGGTATGGGAATTCCGGTGCAGCGTGCGCTCATCATGCTGTGCGTGGTGGGCCTCGCGTTGCTGCTGGGGCGCGCGCCGTCGCCGGGCCGGGTCCTGCTGCTGGCGCTGGCCGGCGTGCTGCTGGTCGACCCCTGGGCGGTGCTGGCGGCGGGGTTCTGGCTGTCGTTCGGTGCCGTCGGCATCATCATGCTGGTGCTGGGGGCACGCCACGGCAGGCGCGAGCGCGGCGCCGGCTGGCGCGCAGCGGTGAAGACTCAGGCGGCGATCACGCTCGCGACGATGCCGCTGCTGATCGCGCTGTTTCAGTCCTTCTCCATCGTTTCGCCACTGGCCAACGCGCTCGCGATCCCGGTGGTGAGCTTCGTCGTCACCCCGCTGGCGCTGCTGGCGGCGATCCTGCCGTTCGACTTCCTGCTGCACCTGGCACACGGCAGCTTTGCGCTGCTGATGCAGCCGGTGGATTGGCTGGCCGCAGTGCCGGTGGCGCTGTGGCGTCAGGCAGCACCGCCGGCCTGGCTGGTGGGAGCGGGCGTGGCGGCGGTGCTGCTGCTGTTGTTGCCGCGACCCACGCCGGCGCGCATGCCGGCCGTCTTCGTGCTGGCCGGACTGCTGCTGTGGCAGCCCGGCCGCCCGGCCGCCGGAGACTTCGTTGCCACGGTGCTTGATGTGGGGCAGGGCCTGGCCGTCCATGTGCAGACGGCGACGCACGCGCTGCTGTACGACGCCGGCCCGCCCTATGGCGACGCGGCGGATGCCGGCGAGCGGGTGATCCTGCCGTTCCTGGCCGCGTCCGGCGTGGTCCGGATCGACCGCCTGGTGCTGTCGCATGACGACGCCGATCATGTGGGCGGAGCGCGCAGCGTGCTCGATGGCGTCGATGTGGGCGGCGTGCTGGCGTCCGAAGGCGATGCCGCGGGTTTCTGGACCGATGCCGGAGGCCGCGGAGCTGGCGCCGAGCGCCTGGCTTGCAGCGACGGCCAGCGCTGGGAGTGGGATGGCGTGCGTTTCGAGGTGCTGCATCCGTGGGGCGATGGCCGGCGCGTGCGCCGCAACAACGACCTGTCCTGCGTCCTCAAGGTGACCGGTGCGGGCGGTTCGCTGCTGCTGGTGGGCGATCTCGAGACGCGCGGCGAGGCGGCGATGATCGCGCGCCATGGGGCGGAAGCGCTGGCGAGCTCGGTCGTCGTCGTCGGCCACCATGGCAGCCGCACCTCGTCGTCGGCAGCCTTCGTCGACGCGGTGCTGCCCGAAGCCGCGATCCATTCCGCCGGCTACCGCAACCGCTTCGGTCATCCCTTTCCCGCGGTGTGGGCGCGCTGGGCGGAGGCGGGCGCACGCAACTGGCGGACGGACAGCCAGGGCGCCATCCGGGTCGAGGTGACGGCGTCCGGAGCCGACGTCACCGCCGCGCGGCAGCAGAATCCGCGCTACTGGCATGGGCGCTGAGCCGGCGGCCGGGCGCCTTCGGCTGCGCGCAATGCTAGACTCGTGGCTGATTTTGCCGACAGGAAGCGCGCCATGAGCCTTATTTCCGACATCCGCCAGACCTTCGAACCGCAGCGGCCGACTCCGACCCTGCGCGAGCGCAACGTGCAGTGCATGGGGCCGCATGGACTGCATCGAATGGCCTATACGGAATGGGGTGACCGCGACAATCCGCGAGTGGTCGTCTGCGCGCATGGGCTGACGCGGAACGGCCGCGATTTCGACGATCTGGCGCGCGCGCTGGCGGAAGATTTCCGCGTGATCTGCCCGGATGTGGCAGGCCGTGGCCGCAGCGACTGGCTCGGCGTGAAGACCGACTACGGTTTCCCGGTCTATGTGCCGGACATGATCACGCTGATCGCACGGCTGGATGTGGAGTCGGTGTCGTGGGTCGGGACCTCGATGGGGGGGCTCATCGGCATGTTCATTGCGAGCCAGCCGCACAGCCCGATCGGACGGCTCGTGCTCAACGATGTCGGGCCGGTGATCACCGCCCCGTCGCTGCAGCGCATCGGCGAATACGTCGGCAGGGCGCCGGTCTTCGCGTCGATGCAGGAGGCCGAGGCCTACATCCGCGAAGTGAGCGCGCCCTTTGGCCCGCTCACCGACGCCCAGTGGCGCCATCTCACCGAGCATTCTGTGCGCCCGGTCCGCAACGAGGCGGGTGTCGGTTTCGCGATGGTCTACGACCCCGCCATCGGCGACGTCTTCCGCAACACTCCCGTCCAGGAGGATGTCGACCTGTGGGCCATCTATGAGCGCATCGCCTGCCCTACCCTGGTGCTGCGAGGTGCCGAGTCCGACCTGCTGGAGCGTTCCACGCTGGAGCAGATGGCGGCGCGCGGGCCGCGTGCGCAGACGGCGGAGTTCTCCGGTGTCGGCCATGCGCCGATGCTGATGGATGCGGCGCAGATCGCGGTGGTGCGCGATTTCCTGCTGGCGGCCTGAGGAGGCGGCGGCGTGCTGGCGAGCGTCTTTTCAGTCATCAGCTACGCGGATGCGGCTGGCCTGGCCTGGTTCCTGGTCGTCTGGTTCGGCTACGGCTGGCTCTCCGAGCACAGCCCCTGGGCGCGGCGCGGCCTTGCGGACGTGGGCGACCGCCATCGACTCGAATGGGCGTGGCAGATGCTGCGCCGCGAGGCGCGCATGCCGGACGCAGCGCTGGTCGGCAACCTGATGCAGAGCGTGTCGTTCTACGCCAACACCACCATCTACATCATCGCCGGCGTGCTCGCCCTGTTGGGCACGCTGGACAAGGTGATCAGCTTTGCCGAGGAGTTGCCCTTCGCGCGCGAGGCGTCGCGCGGGCTGTGGGAAATCAAGCTGGTGCTGTTGTTCGGCGTGTTCGCCTTCGCCTATTTCAAGTTCACCTGGTCGCTGCGCCAGTTCAACCTGCTGTCCATCCTCATCGGCAGTACGCCGGTGATGAAGGAGAGCGACGGCCTGGACGCGCAGCGTGCGGAAGTGGCCGCGCGCCGGCTCGGCAGGGTGAATTCGCTGGCGGGGGACGAATTCAACCGTGGCATCCGTGCCTATTACTTCGGCCTGGCCGCGGTGGCCTGGTTCGTCCAGCCCTGGGTCTTCATCGCCATGACGACGATGATCGCCGTCGTGCTCTACCGGCGCGACTTCACCTCACCGCTGCTGCGGGCTCTACGCGAGGATTGATGCGCGGCACGGCCCGGAGGTCGGCCGTCGCTACCAGCCCGGGTTGAGCCGCTTGGCCTCGGCGATCTCGCCGCGGATGGTGCGGAAATGCTCGAAGCGGCGGGCGTTGATCGCGCCGGACGCGAGCGCGGCGAGCAGCGCGCAGCCCGGTTCCGCCTCATGCCGGCAGTCGCGGAAGCGGCACTCGCCCAGCAGCGGACGGAATTCGAGGAAGCTTTCGGCGAGCGTCTCCGGCGTCAGGTGGGCGAGCCCGAAGGCCTGCAGGCCGGGGCTGTCGATCAGCCAGCCGTCGCGCTGCAGGTCTTCGCCGAAGACGTAGAGGCGGGCGAAAGTGGTGGTGTGCTTGCCGGTATCGAGCGCGGTCGAGATCTCGCGCGTTGCCGCTTTTGCTTCGGGAATCAGCGCATTGGTGAGCGTCGATTTGCCCATGCCGGACTGGCCGACGAAGATGGCGTGCGTGCCGGCCAGCCGCGCGCGCAGGGCCTGCGCGCCATCGAGCGCGGAGAGCTCGATCACCTCGTAACCCAGCGCCCTGAACGGAGCGAGCTGCGAACGCGCAGCGTCCAGGCGATCGGCCAGGTCGGCCTTGTTGAGGACGATCAGCGGCGTGATGTCCTGGCTTTCGGCAGCGGCGATGCAGCGCGAGATGAGCAGGTCGGAGAAGCCCGGCTCGGTGGCGACGACGATGGCGATGTGGCTCAGGTTGGCGGCGATCAGCTTCTCGCGGAAGGCATCCGACCGCCACAGCAGGTTGCGACGCGGGCAGAGCCGCTCGATGACGCCCTGGCCGTCGGCTCCGGGCAGGACGTCGACCTCGTCGCCGCAGGCGAAGGTGTTCTTTTTGCCGCGAGTGGTGCACTGCAGCCGGCCGTCCGTGGTCGCGACTTCATAGCTGCGGCCGAACGCCGCCACGATCACGCCGTGGAGCACGCGCTGCGTCGAGCCAGCCGGCTTGCGTCCGGGCTGCACCATCAGCCCATGGCCTGCAGTCGGGCCACGCGCAGCGCCGCCGGCGGGTGGGAGTCGAAGAAGCGCGAATACAGGGGATCGGGCGTCAGCGTGGAGGCGTTGTCGCGGTACAGCTTGACCAGCGCTGCCACCAGGTCGGCTGCGCGCGTCTGCTGTGCCGCATAGGCATCGGCCTCGTATTCATGTACCCGCGACCAGTGGCTCGCCACTGGCGACAGCATGAAGGTGAAGGACGGCAGCACGAGGAAGAACAGCGCCAGCGCCGTCGCGGTGTCGGCCGCGTGGGCGCCGAGGCCGGCGAAAAACCAGCCCTGCTGCATCAGCCAGCCCAGCAGCGCGAGCATGGCCAGCGTCGCCGGCGCCAGCAACGCCATGCGCTTGAGGATGTGGCGATGGCGGAAATGCCCCAGCTCGTGCGCCAGCACCGCTTCCACTTCCTCCGGGCTGAGCTTGTCGAGCAGGGTGTCGAAGAACACGATGCGCTTGGCGGCGCCGAAGCCGGTGAAATAGGCATTGCCGTGCGCCGAGCGGCGCGAGCCGTCCATCACGAACAGGCCCTTGGACTGGAAGCCGCAGCGGGCGAGCAAGGCTTCCACCCGCGCCTTCAGGTCCCGGTCGGCGAGCGGTGTGAACTTGTTGAACAGCGGCGCGATGAAGGTCGGCCAGATCAGCATCACCAGCACGTTGAACACCAGCCAGAAGGCCCATACCCAGAGCCACCAGAACGTGTCCATCGCCTGCATCAGCCACAGCACCAGGGCGATCAGCGGCAGGCCGATCGCCGCCCCCAGCACCGCTTCCTTGAGCGCGTCGGCGATGAAGAGGGCCGGGGTCATGCGGTTGAAGCCGAAGCGCTTCTCGATCACGAAGGTGCGGTAAAGCACCGCCGGCAGGTCGACGATCCAGCCGATCACGCTGAGGGTGGCGAGCAGCGCCACGCCGTGGGCGATACCGCCTGCCGCCAGCACCCCGGCCCAGGCTGAATGCAGCGCCTGCAACCCGCCGCCCAGGGTCAGCACCACGGTCAGCAGTGCGCCGACCACGGTGGCGACCAGCGACAGGCGCATGCGTGCGCAAGTGTAGTCGGCCGCACGCTGATGCGCCTGCAGGCCGATCGTGCCGGCGAATGCCGCCGGCACCTCGTCACGGCAGGCGCCGACGTGGCGGATCTGGCGGCGCATCAGCACCGTCCGCGTCGCCACACTGGCGAGCAGCATGGCGACAAAGACGAGAGTCAGCAGGGTGGCGTGATCGACGGGCATGTTGCGTAGGACGGATGAGCCAGGTGCATGAATCAGGTGGGGCAGCAACAGGGTGACAGGCCGGAAGGCCGGCTGCGATGGTGCAGTGCTGGGCCTTTGCGATGTGTGACACAATCGCGCCCGGTTAGGTTTCACCCGCGGGCTTTCGTCGCGAAAGCCCGAATCTGCTGGCATTGCAAGGAAGCGCACGGATTATGGCACAGGACCCCAAACACCTGATATGGCTGGACATGGAGATGACCGGCCTCGAACCCGACCGCGATCGCATCATCGAGATCGCCGTCGTCATCACCAACGAGCAGCTCGAAACCGTGGCCGAGGCGCCGGTCATCGTCGTGCATCAGCCCGACGCGGTGCTCGACGCGATGGACGACTGGAACAAGAATACGCATGGCAAGTCGGGGCTCATCGACCGCGTGCGCGCTTCGACCGTGAGCGAGGCCGAGGCCGAGGCGCAGATGCTTGCCTTCCTGCAGGAGTGGGTGCCGGCGCGCAGCTCGCCGATGTGCGGCAACTCGGTGTGCCAGGACCGGCGCTTTCTGGCCCGCTACATGCCGAAGTTCGAGGACTGGTTCCATTACCGCAACCTGGACGTCTCCACGCTGAAGGAGCTGGCCAAGCGCTGGCGGCCGGAGGTCTATGGCGGCGTGTCGAAGAAGGGCGCCCACACCGCGCTGTCGGACATCCAGGAGTCGATCGGCGAGCTGCGGCATTACCGCGACAACTTCCTGCGCCTCTAAGGCCGGGCGGCCGGGCCGGCGCGCGTGCGCGGGCCTCAGGTCGGCGTGCGCTTGTACAGCGCGAACGACTCCTGCTGCCGGCCGCCGCCGCGGCGGTGATCCCAGATGATGTGCCACTCGGGTGCCAGCTCCGGAGTGTCGATGCGGCGGTTCTCGTAGACGAGCAGCAGGGAGCACGGCGTGGCGTCGTCCTGCACCCGCACCGTGCGGATGCCGGCAAAGTAATCCAGCGAGCTGCGCAAGGCATCGGGCAGGCCAGTGGTGGCGATGCAGTCGACGACTTCGCCGGCAACCGCCTGCTCGAGGGACTTCATCACCCGGCGGTAGCTGCGGTCGTGGTCGAACCACGGCATCAGCAGGCTCACCGCCAGGCACCACAGCATGGTCATGCCCATCGCCCAGTTCGACGGGCTGCGCGACGCCGTGCGCGGCAGCCGCCACACCAGCAGCAGCCAGAGTCCGCTGATCAAGAGGCCGAGCACCAGTTGCGTGGCGCCGCCATGCAGCACGAAATTGGGTGCCACGCGGCTGACATGCCGCGCAAGACCGGGCGGCCAGGCATAGGCCTGTGCCGTCCATGCCAGCCAGATCAGCAGCCCGAACACGCCGAAGGTCATCAGGCCGAACCAGTCGAAGGCGTTCGCCGCGCCGCGCCTCAGCGTGGGCACGCCGCCGGCGGCCAGCAGCGCAAGCCCCGGCAGCAGCGGCAGCGCAGCAACCTGCGCGAGCTCGCCATCGACCAGCAGCCAGGCAAAGGCGATCGCACTGGACAGCAGCGGCAACAGCAGCGGTAGCGCGCCGAGATTGCGGCGTCCCCGCCACAGGGCCCACAGCGCGATTGGCCACAAGGGCCAGGTGAACCAGCTCAGCAGTTCGACCACGCGCACCGCATCCGAAGGACCCAGCGGGCCGGACGAGATGTCGCGCCAGCTCGCATTCAGCCACAAGGCGAATGCTTCAGGCTGCTGCAGCAGGATGGCGAGCGGCCAGAGTGCGCCGGCCCCGAGCGCGATCGACAGGCCCAGCAGCAGGCCGCCGCTGGCGTGCGGGGTGTGGCAGTCGCGGCTGATCGTCATCACCAGCGGAAACAGGGGCAGCGTCAGCAGCGCGCCCTGCAAGCCACCCGCGAGGATGGCCAGCGCGCTGCCCACTCCCGCGGTGATGCTGCCGACGACAGGCTGCTGCGGCACGCGCGCAAGGCCGCGCAGCGTCACTGCGAGCATGGCGACCACCGCAACCAGCGGCTGCGTCTCATGCGCGTGCAGCACGAGGCCCAGCGAGCCCAGCGTCAACATCGCGGCGGGGGTGCGCGCCGGCCGGCCGTACAGGACTTCGGCGGCACGGGCGATGCAATAGACGGCGATAGCGGTAAAGATCGCCGTCGCCAGTCGCGCGCCGTCATGCGGCGCCAGGAAAGGGGAGGTGGCCCAGGCGGTGAGCACAGCCAGCCAGTAATACAGCGGCGGGTAGTCGGCGAAGGGCTCGCCGGCAAGCTGCGGGAAGAGTAGGCCCTCGCCGCGCAGCATCGACCACACCGGGCCGAAATAGCGCGCATCGTCCCCGCGCCAGGGGTCGTGGCCAGTGAGACCGACGATCAGGTAGAGGCCGACCAGCAGGGTGATGCCCAGGGTGCCGTAGATCCGGCGCTGCAGCAGGGAGGTCGGTCGTGAGTCGCTGATCATGCGGGGAGAGGCTTGGTGTTTTCCGGGTTGCGGCGCCCAGGGCAAGGGTCCAGGGGCCAGATTCTAAGGCCTGCGGGGTTTCCAGCCTAACGGGCTGTCGGAGGCTGTCGGCGCAGGGCAACAAAAAAGGCAGCCACGGCTGCCTTTTCGTGAGGGCGCCAGCGGCGCCACTTGCGATGTCGGGCGGATCAGCCCAGGCGCTGGACGTTGCCGTATTTCTGGCGGAAGCGCTCGACGCGGCCGGCGGTGTCGACGATCTTCTGCTTGCCGGTGTAGAACGGGTGGCAGGCGGCGCACACTTCGACGTGCAGGTCGGTCTTGCTGATCGTCGAACGGGTGACGAAGGTGTTGCCGCACGAGCAGGTCACGTTGACTTCGTTGTACTTGGGATGAGTGTCCGCTTTCATGATTCTTTCCTGGCGCAAGCGGGCGGCGGGTGTGACCGCCCTGATTTGAAGAATTCGAGATTATCCGCGCACTGGCGAATCTAGGCAAGCCCGGCAGCCGCTCAACTCGACTACAATCGCGCGCTTTCGGACATGCCCGGCGTGGCGGGCGGGAGTGATCGGGCGTGCATCTGCTGCTGGCACCGATGGAAGGGCTGCTGGACGACGTGCTGCGCGCGGTGATCACGCCTTGCGGCGGCTATGACTACGCCGTCACCGAGTTCGCGCGTGTCTCCGGCACCCTGCTGCCGGAGCGCTTTTTCCGCCGCATCGCGCCGGAACTGGACAACGGCAGCCGCACCGCGGGCGGCACGCCGGTGCGGGTGCAGTTGCTCGGCTCCGATCCGGCCTGCATGGCCGACAACGCGGCGCAGCTCGCGAGGCTGGCGCCCGCGGGCATCGATCTCAACTTCGGCTGTCCGGCGCCGACGGTCAATCGCCACCGCGGCGGCGCGGTGCTGCTCGACGAACCGGAGCTGGTGCATGCGATCGTGCGCGCGGTGTGCCAGGCGACGCCGGCAGAGGTGCCGGTGACGGCGAAGATGCGGCTCGGCGTGCGCGATGCCGGGCGCGCGGTGGAGTGCGCGCAGGCGCTCGCCGACGGCGGTGTGGCGGGCATAGTCATCCATGCGCGCACCAAGCTCGATGGTTATCGCCCGCCGGCGCACTGGCCCTGGGTCGGCCGCGTCGCCGAGGCGGTGAACGTGCCGGTGGTGGCCAATGGCGAGGTCTGGAACGCCCACGACTGGCAGCGTTGTCGCGCCGAATCCGGCGTTGGCGACGTCATGCTCGGCCGCGGTGCAGTGGCCGACCCCTTCCTCGCGCGTCGGCTGCGTGCCGGGCAGTTCGAGGCGCCGGACGCCGAAATGCGCGCCGGCGAATGGGAGGAGCTGCGCGTCATGCTCGGCGATTTCCGCCAGCGCGTGCTGCGCAAGGTGGAGCCGCGCCATGCGCCGGGCCGCATCAAGCAGTGGCTGAACCTGTTGCGGCGCAATTACATTCAGGCCGAGCGCCTGTTCCAGCAGATACGCAGCCTGAAGACGATCGTCGAGATTGATTGCGTGTTCGCCGCCACCGGCATCGCCACCGCAGGAATCCAAGTGGCGACACCGTACGCGCGCCTTCAACCGATGTTGCGGAGGGCAGCATGAGCTACGCGAATTCGCGCATCCCCGACAGCGCGCAGCAGGGCGTGCATGAGAACCTTGCGCGCGTCGTCGTGCGGCACCTCGCCGAGCCGTTCCGCAAGCCATACGCCGATTACAACCGAAGCGCCTTCGAGGCCAGCCTCGCGGGCTGGGACGGCCGTGCGCCGCTGATCCTGGATGCCGGCTGTGGCGTCGGCCACAGCACGATCCAGATCGCGCGCGCGAACCCGGATCACTGGGTGATCGGCGTGGACCAGTCCGAAGACCGCCTGCAGCGGCGCAAGCCTTACCCCGAGGCGCTGCTGCCGAAGAACATGGTCTTCGTGCGCGCTGACCTGGTGGATTACTGGCGCCTGATGCACGACGCCGGCCTGCGCCTGGCGCAGCACTACATCCTGTATCCCAACCCCTGGCCGAAGATCGGCCACCTGGCGCGGCGCTGGCACGCGCACCCGGTCTTCCCCTGGATTCCCCGGCTGGGCGGGCGGCTGGAGTGCCGCAGCAACTGGCTCGTCTATATTGAAGAGATGGCCATGGCGCTGACGCTGGCACTGGGCCGGGAGGTGCCGTGGGAGGCCTTCGAGGCGCCCGCCCCGCTGACGCCCTTCGAACGCAAGTACCGCGATTCCGGGCAGACCTTGTATCGACTCGTGGTGGACCTCTAGACACCGAAATATCGCTTGCCCCGGCGCGGCCGATCGGCCACGCTGCACCCCATTTCCGGAGATCGAACATGAGCGACACCCCCGCCGCGGACAACCCTGCCGACAACCCCCATCTGATGAGCGACGAGGCTTTCGAGGCGCTGGAGGAAATCCTCACTTCCGACGTCGTGCCCGAGGACTGCATGGATCTCGAGATGCTCGACGGCTTCCTCGCCGGCGTGCTGCTGTCGCCGCGCGTCATCGCCGTCGATCGCTGGCTGCCGGGGGTGTGGTCGGCGCACGAGGACGGTGTCAGCTTCGGCTCGGGCAGCGGCGTGCAGCGCGCGATCCGGCTGGTGCTGTCCTACTACAACGAGATGGCGACCACCCTCGGCCTCGACGAGGACGAAGAGGCCTGCTGGGAGCCGTTCTGCTTCGCCATTGCCGACGGCGACACGCTCAAGCTCGGCGACGAGTGGATCGAAGGTTTCGCCCAGGGCCTGGAGCTGTGGCCGCAGGACTGGGAGCAGGGCTTGTCGGAAGACACGATCGAGGCAGTGCAGTCCACGCTGGATGAAGTGCTGGCCCCGTGGCGGCCGGGCGGTGGCGATGAGGATGCCGACGAGAACGCTCCGTCGCTGGCCGACGGCGATGCCGACGACGAGACTCGTCTGGGCTGGCTCGCCGCCGTCGGCGAGGGTGTCAACGACATCTTCGCGCACTGGCGCGATGTCGGACTGCCCGCGCCGCAACCCGTGGCGATCGAGCTGCCGCAGGTGGCGCGCAGCGGCCCGGGCCGTAACGACCCCTGCCCGTGTGGCAGCGGCAAGAAGTACAAGAAGTGCTGCGGCGCGGACAAGTTCTGATGCCTGCGGCGGCGTGAGTCAGCAGGGGCTGCAGGCCGAACGAGCAGAGCGCAGCGCCGATCATCGCGATGGCGTCGTTCAGGCCGGCAGGCCGACCGCAGACAGTACCGCGAGCGGCCCGGCCTCGCGCAATTCCTCGATCTGCTGCGGCGTGCGGGCGAACAGCGAGCCGGCATACGCCAGCGAATTGACCGATACATGCCGCCACTTCTCGCAGCGGCGCGGCACCAGCAGCAGCCAGTCGCGGGTCACCAGCAGGTTGTAGGGCGCCATCGGCTCGCGCTGAGGCGGCAGGTCCGTCGCCTGCCAGGCTGCGGCAAAGGCCTGCTGCAGCATCACGCCGGCCTGATCGGGCTGCGGCCACGCGGCCGTGTCGAGTGCGACGAAGGCGTGCCGCCAGGGGAGTGCCGGATTGGCGATCGGCTTTCCCGGCAGGCTCGCCGGCAGGCCGGCGGCGAGGCCGCCGGGGGCGTCCAGCCGCGGTGGCGATCCGTCGTCCTGCAGGTGCGGGACCCACTGCAGGTGCTTGTGCGGCTGGCTTGCGCCGGCCTCGGTGCCGCCGTTGTAGAAGCCGAGGCCGCCATGGGGGCCGACGACGGCGGCCAGCGCGGTGAAATCCGCCAGCGTCAGCGGGGCCGATTGTGCTTCCCAGGCGCGGGTGACGATCAGCAGGTGATGGTCGATCACCGGGAACTTGTTCAGCACCAGCAGGTGTGCGTCGCCCAGCGCGTCCACCGTCAGGTCCGGCTCGGGCGGCAGGAAGGGGTTGAAGTCGGGGTTGCGCCGGCTCACCGTGGCGACGCGGGCCTGATCCTTCAGCGCCAGCGACGACACCCAGCGCACCGAGAAGCGCAGGCCGCGCTCCTCGAGCGTCGTCTGGTTGGTACGGATCGGCAACAGGGCGCCAGACTCCAGGGCCTTGCGTGTGACGAAGGCGCTGCGTTCGAGGATCGTGCTGCTGGTCGTGCTGGTCATTGGAGCGATGGTCGAAGGACAATGGCAGGATTCTGACACGGGACGCGAGCCGGGCTTGATGGCTGGGTCCGATTCATCCATTCACCACGAGACATATCATGCCCATCACCTTCGCCGTACGCGGCGACCACATCCAGCTCGATCAACTGCTCAAGGCCGCAAATCTCGTCACCTCCGGCGGCGAGGCGCACCTGGCCGTCGAGGCCGGCCAGGTGAAGGTGGACGGCAAGCCGGAGCAACGCAAGCGCGCCAAGCTCCGGCCTGGGCAGAGGGTCAGCTTCGACGGCCAGCAGATCGTGCTGGTGGCTGCCGACGACTGACTGTCCCTCTCACTTCAGCAAGCCTTCGGCGCGCAGCGCGGCCTGCACCGCCGGGCGTTCGCCCACGCGCTGCGAGAAAGCCTGCAGCGCCGGCCACGGCGACATGTCGATCTTCACGAAGCCGGTCCAGCTCAGCACGGTGAAGAGGTAAGCGTCGGCCACGCTGAAGCGCTCGCCCATCAGGAAGGGATGCGTCGTCAGGCGCTGCGCGACGAAGTCGAAGCGCCGCCGGATGTTGTCCAACGCGGCGTTCTTCCACTCGTCGCCGGCGCCGCGGAACATTGGCGTGAACGACTTGTGCAACTCGGTCGCGATCATGTTCAGCCATTCCTGCAGCCGCGCGCGATCCAGCGTGCCCGGCGCAGGCGCGAGGCCGGCCGCAGGGTGCTGGTCCGCGATGTACTGGATGATGGCGGGTCCTTCGGTCAGCAGTTCGCCGTTGTCGAGCTGCAGTGCAGGCACGTAGCCCTTGGGGTTGACCGCCAGGTAGTCGCTGCCGTCCTCCAGCTTCTTGGCCTTGAGGTCGACGCGCACGAGGGTGAAATCGGCGCCCGCCTCACGCAGGACGATGTGCGGCGACAGCGAGCAGGCGCCCGGGCTGTAATAGAGCTTCATGCAAGGGTCTCCTTGGGGTGGTTGCTGCAGTGTCAGGCCCGTGGTCGGACCCGGTGTGTGGAACTTCGTTCGCCATCGGCGTGCCGCTGCGGGTCGGTGGGCATCAGGGCAGATCGGGCGTTGCCGCTGCCTTCCTTGCCCCCGACAGCCGCTCCCAGATCCAGCCGCCCGGCAGGTCCGTGCCGGTGAGCACGTAGTTGAGCGCATGTTCGTTGGCGATGGCAAGCATGAAGCTGTTGCGGCTGCCCCGCTTGCCGACCAGCAGGATCTCGTCGCCCGCACGAAGCGCGGTGTCGGCATCGGGCGCCATGCGGTGGTCGTCGGAATCGCGGTCCAGGTACAGCACTTCGCATTCCAGTCGCTCCGCACGGTCTTCCGGCGAGCGCAGCAGCGCCACCAGCGTGATGTCCTCGCCCCGCATCAGGCGGCGGTAGAGGGCGGGTGCGGTGGCGAGGTTGATGCGCGTGCTCCATACCTCCGGCACTTCCCAGCCGAGGCGGCTCGTCAGGTGCTCGAACAGCCCGGAGCACCAGGCCGGGTCGGTGCGCCGCAGCTCGTTCAGGAAGGGCACGAGCAGCGGGGTGCTGAGGATCGCCAGGCACTCGTGGCCGATGATCTCGCTTGGCACCACGTTGATGTCGGCGTCGTAGGCCTCGAAGAGGGCCCGGTTGGCATACTGGTTCTGGCGCAGGATCACGAACAGTGAAGGGTTGAGCTCGCGCGCCGCCACCGCGATCGACAGGTTGTCGATGTCCGAGCGCGTCGCCGCGATGATGCCCGCGGCCGTCATTACGCCGGCCTGGCGCAGTGCGTCCGGGTTCGTTCCCTCGCCATGCACCCAGCGGTGGTCGAGGTCGTCGGGCAGGTCGCGATCGACGATGGTCACCGGCACGTCCTCGGCGTCCATCGCGCTCACCATCTGCTGCCCGAAGCGGCCGTGCCCGCACAGGATCCAGGCCCCCCGCGGTGGGTTGCGGTAGCGCTCGACGGTGGTGCCCGGCAGGCCGGTGAGCCAGTTGGTAAGCTGCCATGCGGCCGGCGCGTGCAGCGCCAGCGCGAGCATCTCGGCGAACTCCTGGAACGGATTGATGACGTGGCGCGTACCGAACGCGGCCATCGTCGTCGCCGTCTCGATGCCCTGCGCGCGGCACAGCACCGGAATCTTCGGCGCGAGCAGGCGTGCGGCGATCGCCACCGCCAGGTTGCTCGCGTCGTCGTTGGTGAGCGCGATCACGCCCACGCAGTGCGGATGCGTCAGCCCGGCAAACTTGAGGATCTCGGGGTTGCGCGCGTCGGCGTCGATCGCCGGCACGTCGGCCGCATAGCCTTGCAGCTCGATCTCGCCCACCTTCGATTCGTCCAGCTCGATCACCACCGCGCGGTGGCGCAGGCGGTCCAGCGCGTCGCACACGAGGCGTCCGGTCTCACCGTAGCCGCAGACGAGGTAGAAGGGCTCGCGCAGCCGCCGCACCGCGCGCGAGAAGCGCTGGATGGCGAAGGCCTGCTGCAGGTTGCGGTCGGACAGCAGTGAGAACACGCTGCCCAGCGTGTACGCCCAGCCGATCACCGACAGGTAAATGCAGATCGTCACCCACAGCCGCTGCTGGTCGGAGAAGGCGTAGGGAATCTCGCCGAAACCAATCGTGGTGGCGGTGTAGCTGATGAAGTAGAAGGCATGGAAGAAGCTCAGGTACTGAACCTTGCCTTCCGCATCGACGCCTGGCGCCAGAGTGAGGCCCAGCACCGACACTGCCATGATCACGATGAGCAGGATCAGCGGCGCGCGCATGCGCCGCAGGATCAGGAAGAAGATGCTCTGGTGCCGCGGCAGCGGATTCATCGTCGTCACGCCTGGGCGCCGGTCGCCGGGCTGCGCATGCGCGCCTTCAGCGGCGCTGCATGATGGTTTCAGAAATGAGGATGATCACCGACACCACGTTGGCGAACAGCGCGCCGCCCGACATCGACACGATGCGCGCGACCATCTCGGGGGTGACGCCGTCGGGCGACACGTGGGCGGCGTAACCCCAGATCATGGCCGCGGCGAAGAGCTGCAGGTCGGCGACGAGGCTGGTCGATAGATGCACCGCGCCAATCTGTGTGCGGTCGCCGAACTTGAGCACCGTCGCCACCAGGCTGACGACCAGCGCCGCGAACAGTTCATAGATGTCGTGGTGCGTCGGGTTGTCGAGTTCGCCGACGAAGAAGCCGAAGTTGAGCGTCGCGGCCAGCACGATGAAGAAACCGAAGACGACCTTCTCGAGGTTCATGATTGTTCTCGTCCCGCAGGGTGTCCGATCCGATGCGTGGTGCGTAACGGATTATAGGCGCGCACGACGGCCGCGGTGCTGAGCGGCGTCAATCTTGGATGTCGCCGTCGACGTAGTACCAGCGGCCATCCTCGCGCACGAAGCGGCTCGTCTCATGCAGCCGCTGCGCCCGTCCGCCGACCCGGAAGCGGGCGACGAATTCGACTTCGGCGTGATCTTCATCCACCTGCCGGTGCGCACGAATCGCGAGGCCGATCCATTTAGGCCGCGGCTGCGCGTCCAGATCGAGCGTCGCCGGGCGGCTGCGGGCGTGCCAGGTGGCGAGCAGGTAGGCGGCATCGGCGAGGCTGTACGCGACGTAGCGCGAGCGCATCAGCGACTCGGCATTGGGCGCAGGACGCTGTCCGCTGAGCGCGGGTGCGCAGCAGACGGCGAAGGGGCGGCCGGAACCGCAGGGGCAGGGAACAGCCTTCATGCGAATCGGCCTCCAAAGGAAACGCCGGGCCGCCCCAGGATTGCTCTGGTCCCCTCGAGGGGTGAAACCGCCGAAGACGTTTCCTGGGGGCGTTCACAGGCCGCGCCGCCGGCATGGTGCCTGCGCACACAGCCGGCGGCAACACCAAGGGCAGCGACCGGGACTGTCGGCCCGGCCGGCCCAGCGCGCTCACCGGGCGAGGATCTCGCGCAGCACGTAGCTGAGGATGCCGCCGTGGCGGTAGTACTCGATCTCGATCGGGGTATCGATGCGGCACAGCAAGGGCACGGTCTGACTGGCGCCGTCGGCGCGCCGGATGCGCAGCATGAGGTCTTGCTGAGGCTTCAGCCCGGCTGCGATGCCGTCGAGATCGAACTGCTCGCCGCCGGTCAGGCCCAGTTCCTGCCAGCCGTCGCCGGTCTTGAACTGCAGCGGCAATACCCCCATGCCGACCAGGTTGGAGCGGTGGATGCGCTCGAAGCTCTTCGCGATCACCGCCTTGACCCCCAGCAGCGCGGTGCCTTTCGCCGCCCAGTCGCGCGACGAGCCGGTGCCGTATTCCTCGCCGGCGAACACCAGCGTCGGTGTACCGCGCGCCATGTGGGCGGTGGCGGCCTCGAACACCGAGGTCTGCACGCCGTCGAGCAGCGTGTAGCCACCTTCCACCCGGCTGCCGTCGGGATTGGGCGGCAGCATCAGGTTCTTCAGCCGCACGTTGGCGAAGGTGCCGCGCACCATCACGTCGTGGTGGCCGCGGCGCGAGCCGTAGGAGTTGAAATCCTGGCGCGCGATGCCGCGCTCGCTCAGCCAGCGGCCGGCCGGCGTGGTCTCGCGGAAGGAGCCGGCCGGCGAGATGTGGTCGGTGGTCACCGAGTCGCCGAGCAGCAGCAGCGCCCTCGCGCCGCGGATGTCGGCAACGTCGCCGGGTTGCATCGTGAAGCCGTCGAAGAAGGGCGGACGGGCGATGTAGGTGGATTCCGGCCAGTCGTACACCTGGCCTGCGGGCGCGGGAATCGCATTCCACAGGTCATGGTCGCGGGTGAAGTCGGCGTACAGCCGGCGGTAGGTCGCCGGGTCGGTGGCAAACGGCATCACTGCGGCGATCTCGTCGGACGCGGGCCACAGCTCGCGCAAAAACACCGGGCGGCCATCGGCGCCCGTGCCGAGCGGCTCGCTCGTGAGGTCGATGCTGGCGCGGCCGGCGAGCGCGAAGGCCACCACCAGCGGCGGCGAGGCCAGGAAGTTGGCGCGGATGTTGGGGTGGATGCGGGCCTCGAAGTTGCGGTTGCCCGACAGTACTGCGGCCACCACCAGGTCGTGGTCCACGATTGTCGCGTTGAATTCGGGCGCAAGGTCGCCGGCGTTGCCGATGCAGGTGGTGCAGCCGTAGCCGGCGAGCGCGAAGCCGAGCTTCGCCAGCGGCTCGAGCAGGCCGGCCTTCTGCAGGTAGTCGGTCACCACCCGCGAGCCCGGGGCAAGCGAGGTCTTGATGTGCGGGGCCACCGTCAGGCCGCGCTCGACCGCCTTCTTCGCCAGCAGGCCGGCGGCGATCAGCACTGCCGGGTTGCTGGTGTTGGTGCATGAGGTGATGGCGGCGATCAGCACGTCGCCGTGGCCGAGCTCGACGCCCTCGCGGCCGCTGGCGTAGCGGTCGTTGAGCTGCCCGGCCGGGCGGCCGAAACCGTTCTCGGCGACCGGGGTGGAGAACTGGCGCTCGAACTCGCTGCGCATCGCCGGCAGTGCGATGCGGTCCTGCGGCCGCTTCGGGCCGGCCAGCGACGGCACGATGGTGGCGAGGTCCAGCGTCAGCGTGCGGCTGTAGTCGATGTCGCCGGCGCGCGGCACGCCGAACAGCTCCTGAGCGCGGAAGTAGGCCTCGAGCAGCGCGCATTCCTCGTCGCTGCGGCCGGTGTCGCGCATGTAGGCGACGGTCTTCTCGTCCACCGGAAAGAACCCCATCGTCGCGCCATACTCAGGTGCCATGTTGGCGATGGTGGCGCGGTCGGTCACCGACAGGCTGGCGGCGCCTTCGCCGAAGAACTCGACGAAGGCGCCCACCACCTTGGCCTTGCGCAGCATTTCGGTGACGGTCAGCACCAGGTCGGTGGCGGTGGCGCCTTCCGGCAGTTTGCCTTGCAGCTCGACGCCGACCACGTCCGGCGTCAGGAAATACACCGGCTGGCCGAGCATGCCGGCCTCGGCCTCGATGCCGCCGACGCCCCAGCCGACCACGCCGACGCCGTTGATCATCGTCGTGTGCGAATCGGTGCCGACCAGGGTGTCGGGGTAGTACAGCTCGCCGTCGTGGCGCACGCCGCGGAAAAGGTATTCCAGGTTCACCTGGTGCACGATGCCGATGCCCGGCGGCACCACGCGGAAGGAGTCGAAGGCCTGCATGCCCCACTTCATGAACTGGTAGCGCTCGCGGTTGCGCTCGAACTCGAGCTCCATGTTCTGCCGCAGCGCGAGCGGCGTGCCGTAGTGGTCGACCTGCACGGAATGGTCGACGACGAGGTCGACCGGCACCAGCGGCTCGATCAGCTTCGCGTCGCGCCCCTGTTCCACCGCCACGTTGCGCATCGCGGCGAGGTCGGCGAGCAGCGGCACGCCGGTGAAGTCCTGCAGCACGACGCGGGCGACGACGAAGGGGATCTCGGCGCTGCGCGGGGCATTCGGTTGCCAGCCGGCAAGGTCGCGTACGTGGGTTTCGGTCACCTTGCGGCCGTCGCAGTGGCGCAGCACCGCTTCGAGCACGATGCGGATCGACACCGGCAGGCGGGAAATGGTCCCCAGCCCGGCAGCCTCCAGCGCCTGCAGCGAGTAATAGCGGCCACCGTGGCCGTCGGCGGTGGTGAAGGTTTGCAGGCTATCGAACAGGTTGTGCGGCATCGTGGGCCTCCTTGTCGCGAGTTTTTCGGGGACGGACCTACATGCGACTGATCGGCGGGGGCGATGTTCCCGATGGCATGGCCGGCGAGTACCGGCGTCCGTCGCGGGGAGTAGAATGCGGCACTGTCGAATGCGACAGTTTCCGGTTTCGTTCCGGACTTTTGTGCTGCACTGCACCGCAAGTCTTATAAAAGACATATAATCTGTTCCGTCCCGTTCGGGCGATCCCCGTTCGGAGCCCTGATCACCGCCACGAAAAGTGAGGAAGTCGCCGTGCTTGAAGCCTACCGTGCCCATGTCGCCGAACGTGCCGCCCTCGGAATCCCGCCGCTGCCCCTTTCGAAGCAGCAGGCCGCCGAACTGGTCGCACTGCTGAAGAATCCCCCCGCCGGCGAGGAGGCCTTCCTCGTCGAACTGCTCACCTACCGCGTGCCGGCCGGCGTTGACGACGCCGCCAAGGTCAAGGCCGAGTTCCTCGCCAAGGTCGCCAAGGGCGAGGAAACCTGTGCCCTGGTGTCGCGCGCCAAGGCGACCGAACTGCTCGGCACCATGCTGGGCGGCTTCAACATCAAGCCGATGATCGACCTGCTGGGCGATGCGGAAGTGGGCGCGGTCGCGGCCGAGGGCCTGAAGAAGACCCTTCTGATGTTCGACTACTTCCACGACGTCAAGGAGCTGGCCGCCGCCGGCAACGGCAACGCCAAAGCCGTCATGCAGTCGTGGGCCGATGCGGAGTGGTTCACCAGCCGCCCGGAAGTCCCCGCCTCGCAGAAGCTCACCGTCTTCAAGGTCACCGGTGAAACCAACACCGACGACCTGTCGCCGGCGCCGGACGCCTGGTCGCGCCCCGACATCCCGCTGCACGCGCTGGCCATGCTCAAGAACCCGCGTCCGGGCATCACCCCGGAAGAAGCGGGCGTGCGTGGCCCGGTCAAGTTCCTCGAAGAGCTGCGTGCCAAGGGCAACCTCGTCGCCTACGTCGGTGACGTGGTCGGCACCGGTTCCTCGCGCAAGTCCGCCACCAACTCGGTGCTGTGGTTCACCGGCGAGGACATCCCCTTCGTCCCGAACAAGCGCTTCGGCGGCGTGTGCCTGGGCTCCAAGATCGCCCCGATCTTCTTCAATACCATGGAAGACGCCGGCGCGCTGCCGATCGAGATCGACGCCGGCCAGATGGACATGGGCGACGAGATCGAGCTCAAGGTCGATGCCCAGACCGGCAAGGTCACCGCGCTCAAGAACGGCGCCGTGATCGCCGAATCGCAGTTGAAGACCCTGGTGATTCTCGACGAAGTGCGCGCCGGTGGCCGCATCCCGCTGATCATCGGTCGTGGCCTCACTGCCAAGGCGCGCGAAGCGCTGGGCCTGCCGCCCTCGACCCTGTTCCGCCTGCCGCAGGCCCCCGCCGACACAGGCAAGGGATTCTCGCTGGCGCAGAAGATGGTCGGCCGCGCCTGCGGCCTGCCCCTCATTGGCGGCAATCAGCAGGGCATCCGCCCGGGCACCTACTGCGAACCCAGGATGACCACCGTCGGCTCGCAGGACACCACCGGCCCGATGACCCGCGACGAACTGAAGGACCTCGCCTGCCTCGGCTTCTCCGCCGACCTGGTGATGCAGTCCTTCTGCCACACCGCCGCCTACCCGAAGCTGGTCGACGTCAAGATGCACCGCGAGCTGCCGAGCTTCATCAGCACCCGCGGCGGCGTCGCGCTGCGTCCGGGCGACGGCGTGATCCACTCCTGGCTCAACCGCCTGCTGCTGCCGGACACCGTCGGCACCGGCGGCGACAGCCACACCCGCTTCCCGATCGGCATCTCCTTCCCGGCCGGCTCCGGCCTCGTCGCCTTCGCCGCGGCGACCGGCGTGATGCCGCTCGACATGCCGGAATCGGTGCTGGTGCGCTTCAAGGGCACGATGCAGCCGGGCGTCACCCTGCGTGACCTGGTCAACGCCATCCCGCTGTACGCCATCCGCCAGGGTCTGCTGACCGTCGAGAAGAAGGGCAAGAAGAACATCTTCTCCGGCCGCATCCTCGAGATCGAAGGCCTGCCGGATCTGAAGGTCGAACAAGCCTTCGAGCTCACCGACGCCTCGGCCGAGCGCTCCGCCGCAGGCTGCACGGTCCACCTCAACAAGGAACCGATCGTCGAGTACATGAACTCGAACATCACCCTGATGAAGTGGATGATCGCCAACGGCTACCAGGACGCCCGCACCCTCAAGCGCCGCATCAAGGCCATGGAAGACTGGATCGCCAACGGCACGCTGCTGAAGGGCGACGCCGACGCCGAATACGCCGCCGTGATCGAGATCGACCTGGCCGACGTCAAGGAGCCCATCGTCGCCTGCCCGAACGACCCGGACGACGTCAAGCTGCTGTCCGAAGTCGCCGGCGACAAGATCGACGAAGTCTTCATCGGCTCGTGCATGACCAACATCGGCCACTTCCGCGCCGCGGGCAAGGTGCTGGACGGCAAGTCCGACATCCCGACCCGCCTGTGGATCGCCCCGCCCACCAAGATGGACGCGATGATCCTCAACGAGGAAGGCTACTACGGCGTGCTCGGCAAGTCCGGCGCCCGCATGGAGATGCCGGGATGCTCGCTGTGCATGGGCAACCAGGCGCAGATCCGCAAGGGCAGCACCGCGATGTCGACCTCGACGCGCAACTTCCCGAACCGCCTCGGCATCGACACCCGCGTCTATCTGGGTTCGGCCGAGCTGGCCGCGGTGTGCGCGCTGATGGGCAAGATCCCGTCGGTCGCCGAGTACATGGCGCAGGTCGAAGTGGTCAACAAGAAGGCCGCCGACATCTACCGCTACATGAACTTCGACCAGATCGAGGAATTCCGCTCGGTCGCGGATACGGTGGAAGTTTGAGTCGGTAGGTAGCTGGAAGGCTGGGACGACCGGGAGGCCGTCCTGGTCGAGAGGCCCCTCGTCAGCGATGGCGGGGGGTTTTGCTTTTGTGGGCGCCGGCTCGTGCAGCAGCCTCACGCCGCCCCAAGCACCGATGCCCCTGTGGGAGCGGCCGAAGCCGCGAGCATTTCCCGGCAGCCCATATCCGGCTGCGTTCCCCGGCCATCATGGGCAGAGACCAAGCCTCATATCGCGAACATCGCGACTTTGCCGGCCTATACTCAGCAGGGTACCCACTCATGACTACCCAAGCCGGAGAGTCGTAGATGGCTGGTTCGCGCAAACCCGGGCAGGTCGGGTGTTCAGATGAGCCACGAGACCTGGATGACGGAACCATGGTGCGCGAGCTGTCTCCCCAGCCAGGCCCGATGGGCATGGATTACGGCTACACGTGTGCCAGTTCTCGTCCTTCCTCGCTGACGCAACAGGTGTTGCTCAGCCCGGTGTTCCGGGAAACCGTCCAGATCACCGATGACATGACGGCGCCAATGGCCTGGGACTCCTATTGGCGGACGGCCTACGATCGAGCCGATCGGGTGCTGCAGGCACAGGCCGACAAACTGCTCAAGCGCGGCAACATCACCAGGCTGGAATTCGACGAACTGGTGAAGGCGCGCAATACGCTGGTTCGAGAGTTCCGCGAGCCGTTGAGCCCTTTCGGCAAGCAGTACTCGGAGATCCTGAAGCCGATCACCAGACTGCCGCAGCCCAGTGAATTGCTCAACAAGAAGGGTAGCGTCGAGGCCGTGCTGGAAAGCGTGGGCAAGACCCGCACTACCGTCAATCGCTTGAGCATGGCGTTCCGCGTCGCGGGACCCGCGCTGCTCGTGCTGGACATCACGGTCACCACCCTCGTCGTGATGAAGGCCCCTCCTGAACAGCGTGGCCGCGTGTCCGCGACCGAATACACGGGCCTGGGCTTCGGCCTCGCGGGCGGCGTCGGAGGCGCTTGGGCGGGCTGTGTCACCCTGGCGGCCCTGGGGTCGCCGAGTCTGGTCCTGCCGATTGTCGGTGAGGTCACCGAGGGAGCATTGTGTGCCGTCGGTGGCATTCTGGGCGGACTCGGCGTTGGCTGGGTCGGCCGCGAGACGGGTAAGGTGGCCGGGGAAGCGGTCTACGATTTCGTAACGACATTCAGATGGGAATGATCACGCGCTATTTCGAGCGATTGGGCGCTATGGTTCGGAGAAGGCGGGCCGTGTCCCCCGCTGTTTCGGCCGACGCCGAAGGCTTGCGAATCGGCGGCGAACGGATTGCCTGGCGTGACGTGCGTCGTCTGGACGCCATCAAGCGCGATATCTACGTTGGAGATTTTCTTTGTCTGCTGATCCTTGCCGATGGCGGTCGAGCGTTCGAGATCAACGAGGACTCGCCCGGCTGGAAGGAGACCGGCGACGCGATAGAGCGATTCCTCCCAGGCTCGCTACCGCACGCCGAGTGGACTTTGCGGCTGATTGCCGCCAACCCGGGTGAATCGGTAGCGATTTATCCTGTGACGAGTTCCGGGTACGTCGGGCAAGGGCTGTGACGTTGACGGACATTTCACACATCGTGCGGACTAACGAATAGCCCGGCCAGAACCGGCGACAGCACGAAATCGAATTGAGCCGAGAGAGACGCGACCGGGTCGTCCACCGGAACGAAGTCTGCGAGCAGTAGCGGGCGCAGCGCTTCGGGGACGTGCATGAACAGTCCGTCGCGCTGGTTGAGGGGTTCGCCGGCGACGTAGATCTGGGTGACGAAGGGACGGGCGCCTTCCTGAAAGACCGCGGCATGGATGTGCGGCGTGCGGCCGGGGTAGGGAACCGGGCGGATGGTGCGGAAACGGTAGCGCCCGTCGGCGTCGGTGATGGTGTGCCCGAAACCCTGGAAGTTCGGATCTTCCTCGACATCGCTGCGGTCCCGCGGATGCCGGTAACGTCCGTTGGCATCGCACTGCCAGATCTCCACGCGCAGCCCGGCCAGCGGTCGGCCATCGAAGTTCAGCACGCGCCCCGTCAGGTCGGCGATCCGCCCGTTCGCACGACCGCTGCGGCCTGCGACCCGAGTGAGGTCATTGTCCTGGTGCAGCGGTGGCGTGACCGGATAGAAGGGACCCGCGGTCTGGCTCGGTGTCAGTGCGCGCTGCGCCGCGGCGAGCGGAACTGCCAACAGCATGGCACTGCTGCCCAGGACAAGCCGGCGGCGCAGTCTGGATTGCGGGGGCATGATCGCGAGCCTTGTCGGGTACATGAGCGAAAGACTGCCGTGGTGCCATTCGGTTCCGCGGACAGAGATCATCGTCGCTGCAGACATTCGGCCCACGACAGGGAACTATCCGGCGCTCACTTTCGGCCAGATAGTTCAACCCCCCAATCATCGAAACAAGTTGGATCCAGTGCGACAGGATTTGAGAACTAGGTCGCAATTGGCATGAAGTTCGCATCGCCGCGCGTCATTTCTTGACGATAATTGCATCATGATTCGTCGTCACCGCAAGTTCAGGCGAGAGCCCGGCCTGCTCAATCACCTGAACACCCGGGTCGTCGTGCCGATGCTGCCGCGCGATGATCCGCTTCAGCCGGCCAGAGGGCTCAATCCCGTGTTTGAAATCGACGGCCGCGCTTGGGTGATGGCCACTCAGTACGTGCCGGCGGTACCGAGCAGCCTTCTGAAGGCTCCGGTTGCGCGACTCGACGCCTTCAGAGCTGAGATCACGACGGCGCTGGACATGTTGTTCCAGGGGTTCTGAAGTCTTGGGGATCGTTCGTCTCCGCCGTCCGCTTGGCAAGAGGAATGCGTATGGGATTGTTCGACGGTCTTTATGACCAGCTACTTACCGAAACCCTCTGGAGCACCGTCACCCGGACGACCGACGAGCACGCACACAGCCTCAAACCCCTCACCGCCGAGGACGCCCCCGAGCGTCTCGCCGACGCGCTCGCCGCCCAACTCTCCCGCATCCTCGACGACCTGCACGGCGATGGTGCGGAGAAGCTCCGCCAGCAGCTCGACCTCGTCAATTTCCTCCTCGTCAGCCTGAAACAGCGCCTCGGCAAGCGCGCGGGCGATGCCGAGACGCTGTCCGCTCCGCCGCAGATACTGCAGGCCATCCACCAGCAGTCGCCCAGGCCTGCGATCCCGGAGACCGGGCTCGCCTTACCCTGGCTCTTCACCGCGGGCAAGGGCTCGCCGTCGTTGCTGACCGAACTGCGACGCGAACTGGCGGCCTGCGATCAGGTGGACATCCTGGTGAGCTTCATCACGCATTCCGGCGTACGCAAGCTGCTCGACATCCTGCAGTCGATCACTGCGGTCGGGCCGGATGGCAAGCCGCGCACGCGGCTGCGCGTGCTGACCACCACCTATACCGGCGCGACCGAGATCCGCGCGCTGGACGAACTCGCCCGGCTACCGGGCTGCGAGATCCGGGTGTCGCTCGACGGCCGTCGCACGCGGCTGCATGCCAAGGCCTGGTTGTTCCGCCGCCGCACCGGCTTTGGTTCCGCCTATGTGGGCAGTGCCAACCTGTCGGGTGCCGCCTTGATGGGCGGGTTGGAATGGACGGTGAAGTTCACCGAGCGCGGCCAGACCGATTTGTTCGAGCGCGCCAGCGCGCACTTCGAGACGCTGTGGGAAGACAGCGAGTTCCAGTGCTACGACGCCGCCAATCCTGCGCACCGCAAGGCGCTGGGCGAGGCGCTCAGGCGCGAGTCGGGGGACGAACTGATCGCACGCCCGACCTATTTCGATCTGGAGCCCAAAACCTACCAGCAGGAGATGCTCGACCAACTGCAGATCGAGCGGGATCACGGCCGCTGGCGCAACCTGGTGGTCGCCGCGACCGGCATCGGCAAGACGGTGGTGGCAGCGTTTGACTACAAGCGGCTCTGCCAGCAGGAAGGTGGGCGGCCGCGGCTGCTGTTCGTGGCGCACCGCGAAGAGATCCTGAAGCAAGCGCTGCGCACCTATCGCGAGGTGATGCGCGACCACGCCTTTGGCGAGGTGCTGGTCGGCGGTGTCCAGCCCGAGGGCTTCGACCATCTCTTCGCCACCATCGACAGCGTGGCCGGCCGCGAGCTGGTTTCCCGCTGCGGTGCCGATTACTGGCACACCGTGGTGGTCGACGAGTGCCATCGTATGGTTGGGAGGCGTTTTGATGCTTTTGTCAGCACTGTGCGTCCGAGGGTGTTGCTCGGCCTGACGGCGACGCCGGAGCGCAGCGATGGCGAACCAATCCTGGGTTACTTCGACAATCGACCGGATGGCTCGCCAGCGGTCGAGCTTCGGCTATGGCACGCGCTCGATCAGCAGTTGCTGTGCCCCTTCGAGTATTACGCCTGCGACGACGAGACCGATTTTTCCGCCGTGCCCTGGCAGCAGGCAGGGGAGGTCGCGGCGATCGAGAAGCTGGTCACCGGCAACGATGTCCGCGCGCGGCTGGTGCTCGACGAGTGGCGGCGCCTGGCGGGCGATCCGGCGCGGGGGCGCGCGCTGGTGTTCTGCGTCTCGGTGGCGCACGCGCAGGACATGACGGTGCGGATGAATCGCGCTGGCATCAAGGCGCTGTGCGTCGTGGGTGACACGCCCGCGGAGGAACGAGCGCGCGCGCCCAAGCGTCTGGAGCAGGGTGAAGTCGCCGCGCTGGTGACCTGCGACCTGTACAACGAGGGCGTCGACCTGCCGCTGGTCGATACGCTGCTGCTGTTGCGCCCGACGCAGAGCCCGGTGCTTTTCCAGCAGCAGATCGGCCGCGGCCTGCGTTTGGCCAAGGGCAAGGAAAGCTGCCTGATCCTCGATTTCGTCGGCCGGCACCGCGAGGCGTTTCGCTTCGATCGCCTGCTGTCGACGATCACCGGGCTGTCGCGCGCGCAGTTGATCGATGCGGTGGACAAGGGCTTCGGCATGCTGCCGCCCGGTTGCCACATTCATCTGCAGCGCCAGACGCGCGAGCAGGTGCTGCGCAGCCTACGCAAGCTGGTGCAGCAGAACTGGCGCCGGCTGAAGACCGAGCTGCAGGCCTTTGCCGCGCTGCGCGGACGCAACGACATCCAGCTCGCCAGATTCCTGAGCGAGCAGGCGATCGAGCTGGACGACCTCTATCGCAGAAGCGGCCGCTCGGGCTGGGCCAACCTTAAGCGCGATGCGGGCCTGCTGAGCTCGCCGCCGGGCGGTGAGGACGATTACTTCGGGCGCCGATTCGGCAGTTTGCTGCACATCGACGATCCTGCGCGGACCGATCTGTTGCTCTCGCTACGTGAGCCCAGGGCTGCCTACCGCGAGCAGAACGAAAGGGATCGTCTCTTGCTGCAGATGCTCGCCTACCAGGTCGATGCGCAGCAGCATCAGAAGGGGAGCGGCGAGGATTTCGTGCAGCGGTTGCAAAGCCATCCCGAGCAGGCGGCAGAGCTTGCCGAGCTCGGCGAGATTCTGCAGTCGCGCAGTAGCTTGCGTGCGCAGGCTGTTCCGGGCCTCGAGGATGTGCCGCTCTGCCTTCACGCGGCCTATGGCATCCGCGAGCTCTTGACCGCCCTCGGTTGGCTGAGACCGAGCCGACGCATCCCGTTCCAGGCGGGCGTCCTCGCATTGCACGAGCGCAAGGTCGAGTTGCTGTTCGTGACCCTCGACAAGCGCGAGGGCTACCACGAGCGCATCGCGTACCGCGACTACGCGATCAGCCGCGAACGGTTTCACTGGCAGTCGCAGAACTCCGCAGGGCCGGAGACTCCAGCGGGCCGTCGCTATCTGGACAGCCCCGCCAACGGCTGGCGCTTCCAATTGTTTGTTCGCACGGATCCAGCGGCGCCATATCGCGCGTGCGGTCCGGTGACGCTGGAGCGTGCTGAAGGTGCGAAGCCGATGAGCATCCACTGGCGGCTGAGCGTGCCCTTGCCGAGTCGGTTGTTCAGGGAGTTCAGCATTCTTCGGGGCGAGTGAGCGGCATGTGTCGCCAGTTTCCGCGCCGTCGATCGCGTTTCGCCGCTCCCATAGGGGGCGCAGTCGTGCATGGTGAGTGGGGGCGGAGGACAGTGCCTTCGCCCTCGTTTAGGAGCCATAGGCGACTATAGATGCGGTGCCCGACGGCGATCTGCACGAGGTGAAGTCTGCGCTGATCCTGTCGCCCGGTCCGGTGGAGATCTGCGAGGAACTGCTGGCGCTGGCGGGATCGGTGCGCACTGGGCCCGTTCAAAATTGCCTTCGACGACATGGGACTCGATCAGCATGTCGGGAACTTCTGGACGAAAACTGCCACTCAGTGGCATAGTTTTCCGATGAAGAGAGTATTCAAGACGCGATACTTCCAGCGCTGGATGCGGAAGACCGAGCTCACTGACGCGGGCTTGTGCAACGCAGTCGACGAGATGCTGGCGGGCTTGATTGATGCCGATCTTGGCGGCGGGGTGCTCAAGAAGCGTGTCAGCGTGGGAGGCCGTGGGAAACGAGGCGGCGCAAGAACCCTCGTCGCCACGAACAAGGGGAGCCGGTGGTTTTTCGTTTTCGGATTCGAGAAGAGCGTGCGCGCGAATGTCAGCGACGAAGAACTTGAAGCGCTCAAATCAATCGCGGCTGACTTGCTGGCCCGAACGGACATGCAACTCGATGTCGCGCTTGCGGATGGAACTTTGCAGGAGATTTGCCATGACGACCAAGGCTAAGCCCAAGAGCCACATTCTGGACGCCGTGCATGAAACGGCGGGGGACCTGCATCGCCTGTGTTTCATCGACATGCGCCGGATGCAGAAGTACGACTTGCTCTGCGTCTCCCCTGTACCCGACTACGATGCGGACCGGATCAAGGCGTTGCGTGAGCGCCTGCAACTCAGTCAGGCGGTGCTGGCCTCGATTCTGAATACGAGTCTCTCCACCGTGCGCAAGTGGGAAGGTGGCGACAAGCGGCCAAGCGGCCCTTCGCAGAAGCTTCTCGACATCATCGAGCGCAAGGGACTCGAAGCGGTGCTTTGACGGCGCGCGCCCTTGCGCGCGCCGGAGCCCCGGCATGATGGCCCGCTTCGGAGCATGTCATTCGATCTGGCGTCATCCTCAATCCACCGCCCGCTGCAACACCCCGATCGGCGGTGCCCAGTCGTTGCCCGGCTGCTTCTTGCGCGTGACCAGGGTGAGCTGGGCGGGGGCGAAGACGTTGGCGTTGTGGGTGACCGGGGTGGTGATGAGGTATTGCGCGCGGGTGGCGCGCAGGAATGTGCCGACGCGGTCGATGTTGGCGACGTCCAGGTGTGCGAAGGGTTCGTCGATGAAGACGAAGCCGCCGGGGCGGGCGTCGTCCATCAGCAGGCCGATGAGCAGGATCAGCGACTTCATGACCTGCTGGCCGCCCGAGGCTTCGCCGTCGTTGAGGCCGACCGCGCCCTTGCGGTCGAAGTCGAAGCGCACTTCCAGGCCGGCCTGGGCGAGCGAGACGTCGTCGTTTTCCAGGTGCGGGGTGGGGCAGTCGACGCTGACGTTGGCGAGTTCGCCGAGCGCCTTCAGGTTCTTCGCATACTGGCGCACGGTGGCGCGGAGCTTGGCAATGTAGGCGGCGCGCGCGGCTTCGGTGTGGTTGCGGGCGGTGGTGCAGTAGCTCTGGCGGTCGCGGTAGTCGCGCTCGCGCAGCGCGACGTCGGCGGCAAGGCGGTCGCGCACCGCGAGTACCGCCGGGTCGGTGATCCAGTCGCCTTCGTCGATGTGGCGGCGCAGGCGTTCGGCCTGCAGCCGGGCGCCGCGCGCGTCGCCGTACCTTTCCGCGAGCAGGGCGAGGTCAGCCGCATCCAGCCAGTGCGCCGGCATGCCGCGCTGGCGGCGGCGCAGGCTCAGGATGCGTTCGGCCTGGGCGCGGCGGCGCGGGCCGTGCTCGCGTGCGATGTCGGCCAGGCGCAGGTCGATCGTCTTCTGCTCGCGCACGCGGCGGTCGACCTCGATCTGGATGCCGCTCAGCTTCTCGCCCAGTGTGTCCAACGCGCCGCGCGTGTCGGCGCGGTCGGCGATGGCCTCGGTGAGTGCCTTGCGCGCCTGCGGTAGTTCGGCCTCGGCGGTGGCGTAGCGTTCGGCCTTGGCCGCCAGCAACTGCGCCGACTGCAGGCCGAGCATGCGCTGGCGCAGCGTGGCGAGGCGGGCGGCGGTTTCGTCCAGTTTGGGGCGCAGCGCCTGCAACTGCTTGTCGAGGCCGGTGATCTCGTCCTGCAGCGCGGCGATGCGCGACTGGCGGGCGAGTTCGCCGAAGTGGAATTCCTGCGGCCGGCCCAGGTGGCGCGCGCCGCGGCGCTCGCGGTGGTAGCCGTCGCGGGTGATCCATTCCTGCTCGCGTGGCAGGTCGCGCGCCGCTGCGGCGTCCTCGACGCGGCGGATGCGGTTGAGCAGATCGGCGAGCCAGCGCGGCACCGGCGCCGAGAACTGCACCACTTCGGCCAGGCTCATCGGCCGCGGCGGCGGCGCGGGTTCGCGCTCGGCGACGATGAAGTGGCGGAAGCGTTCGCGCTCGCCCAGCGCCCAGGCGGCGTGGCGGTCGCCTTCGCGCTCGAGCAGGATCAGGTGGCGGTAGGGCCGCAGGATCGCTTCCAGCGCCGCCTGCCAGGCCGGGTCGGTGACTTCGACGACTTCGGCCAGGCTGGCGTGGGCGATGCCCTCCGCGCTCAAGCGCACGCGGAAGCGCGCGACTTCCGAATCGCCCGGCGGGCCGCTGCGATTGCGCTCGTTGCGCAGGGTCTCGCTGCGCTCCTCGAAGGCGGCGACGAGCTCGCGCTCCCTGCTGCGCAGGCGGGCGAGGGCGGCATCGGCCTCGGCATGCTGCTGTTCCAGCGCGACGGCGTCGGCGCCGTGCTCGGCGGCGAGCTGGGTGCGCAGCGCGTCGCGCTCGGCCAGCAGCTTCTCCAGATCGCGCACGCGGTCGTGCGCGGCGAGGTGGCGCTGTTCGGCGTCGCCGTCGTGCTGCTTCAGGCGCTTGCGTTCGGTGGCGGCGGCGTCCTGCTCCGCCTTGACCTTGTCCAGCCGGGCGCGGGCTTCGCGCTGCTCCGCGAGCTTGTCGTTGCGCTCGCGATCGGCGCGGTGCAGGGCCTCGCGCTCGGCGGCGATCTCGCGCGCCAGCTCGGCGACTTCCAGCCGCGGCACGATCTCCGCCTGCAGCGCGTGCGCCTCGTCGGCGAGCTGCTTCCACTCCAGGTAACGGTTGGCCTCGGCCTTCTTTTCCTCGGCCTGGGTCTTCAGGCGGTCGAGGTCGATGCCGAGTTCGCCGAGTTCGCGCTCCGCGTTCTTCTGCTCCTCGCGCGCGGCCTGGTAGTTGTCCAGCACTTCCTTGTCGCCGAAGACATCGAACACCAGCTCCAGCAGCGCCTTGGGCGAGTATTCGCACAGCTTGTCGGTGTCGCCCTGTTCCAGCGCCAGCACCTTCGTGATGGCCGGCGTCAGCCCGCCCCAGGCGAGCCGGTGCTGGTAGTCGCGCAGGCCGATCCAGTCGCTGGTGGCTTCCAGCGTCTCGATGTCCTGGTTGCCGTCGACGATGGTGTAGTCGCGGAGCCAGTCGCCGCCGGCCTTGCGGATGCGGCAGGCGAGGGTGACTTCGTCCGACAGGCAGGGGAAGAACGGCCGCCGCCCGGTGCTGCCCGGCAGGTTGGCGACGATGGCGCGGATCCACGCAAAGCTGCGGTCGGCGCGGCGCACGTAGCGGCGGAAGTCGCGCTTGCCCGAGCAGCGCAGCGCGAAGAGCGTGCGCAGCGCGTCCAGCAGCGTGGTCTTGCCCGAGCCGTTGGGGCCGACGATGGTGATGATCTGGGCGTCGAGCGGCAGCGAGAAGCGGCGCCAGAAGTCCCAATGGACGAGTTCTAGGGTCTTGATGTGGAACATCGGCAGCTCGGGTGGTGCCGCCCGCGGGCGATGCGGGCAGCGGGCAACATGCGAGGCGCGAAGTGTACCGATGGCCCCGGGCGCCGGCAAACCGGTGTGAAATGAGCTGCATCAATGCGCTGTGGCGCGGGCGCCGGAACAATGCGTCGGTCGAAAAACCTCACGAGGCAGCCCATGCAGTTTCCCGATTTCTTCCGTCTCGTGCCGCGCCTCCGCGTGCGCGATCCGCTGGCCGAATTCCTCGGTGCCGCCGAAGGCGGGGTGCTGGAGTATGGCTACGAGGACGCGGTGCGGCTGGCCGGGCATTCCTGCCCGACGGTGGCCTCGGCCTTCGTGATGGCCTGCCGCGCGATGGCGCTGCTGTATCCGGGCGAGATGCCCGAGCGCGGCGGGGTGCGCGTCGATTTCGCCGAACCGCTGGAGCATGGCGTCACCGGCGTCATCGCCAGCGTGCTGACGCTGGTCACCGGCGCGGCGCAGCAGGGCGGCTTCAAGGGCATCGGCGGGCATTTCGTGCGCCGCGACCTTCAGGCCTTCCATTCCCATCTTCCGCTGACGCTGCGCGTGACGCGCCTGGACTCCGGCGCGGCGATCGACGCCGCGGCTGATCTGTCGCGCGTGCCGGCTGCGCAGGAAATGTCCGGGCTGCTGCAGGGCTGCATCCGCGGCGAGGCGGATGACGTGCAGCGCCGGCAGTTCGCTACCCTGTGGCAGCAGCGCGTGCAGCGCATCCTGCTCGAACACTGGGACGACGACACGGTGTTCCACTTCCGCGTCCCCGCAACCGATACGGCGAACCCCTGACCATGCACGCACACATCCTGCAGCACGTCGCATTCGAAGGCACTGGCAGCATCGGCGCCTGGCTGGAGATGGCCGGCTACGACCTGGGCTACACCCGCTTCCACGAGGGCGAGGCGCTGCCCGACCCGGCCACCGTCGACCTGCTGGTGGTCATGGGCGGCCCGATGAGCGTCAACGACGAGGCCGGCTTCCCCTGGCTGGTGGACGAGAAGCGTTTCATCGCCGACATGATTCGCAGCGGCCGGCCGGTGCTGGGCGTGTGCCTCGGGGCGCAGCTCATTGCCAGCGCGCTGGGTGCGCGCGTTTACCCCAATCGCGAGCGCGAGATCGGCTGGTTTGCGGTCGAAGGCGTGGCGCACGAGGACGCGTCGCTGTTCCGCTTCCCGCCGTCGGTCGAGGTCTTTCACTGGCATGGGGAGACGTTCGATCTGCCGCCGGGCGCGGTGCGCCTGGCGCGCAGCGCGGCTTGCGACAACCAGGCTTTCCAGCTCGGCAAGGCGGTGATCGGCCTGCAGTTCCACCTAGAGACCACGCCGGGCTCGGCGCAGCAGATCGTCGACCACTGCCGCGCCGAACTGCAGCCGGCGCCTCACGTCCAGTCCGAGGCCGAGATCCTCGCCGCGCCGATCGACAAGTACCTGGCGATCAACGACCTGATGGGTGAGGTGTTGGCCTTCCTGCGCGCTGCCGGCGGGCGCTGAATCGGACGGAGGCGTCCGCGTCAGGCGTTCCCTTCGTCCCCTTCGTTCTCTTCGTCCGCGGCCGCGTCTGCCGCATTTGCCTGCGGCAGCGTGTGGCCGGCGGCGGCGAGCACCTCGCCCAGCGTGCCGTGGATGATGCGGTCGGCCATCACGCGGTAGTCGAGCGCCACGTCGAGCAGCGGCCCTTCGCCGATCACGCCGTTGCGGCGTTCGATGAAGCCCAGGCGCGAGAGCTTGCCCAGCGCGATGCCCATCTTCGTCTTGCCGCCCAGGCGCGGGCCGAAATCGGCCAGCAGCGAGGCCTCGGACAGACTGCCCGATACGCTGTCGCCGTGCGCCACCGGCTTGTCGCCGCCGAACATGTCCGCCTGGCCGTCGTCGACGACTTCGCGGCGGGTGACCTGGCGCTCGCGCTTGGGCAGCACGATCAGCGACCAGATCACCACCAGCAGCGCGATCTCGTCGCGCCCCAGGCCGAGGTTGCTGGCGGCGTATTCGCGGCCGGCGCCGAACACCGGCTCGGCCATGTCGGGCTGCAGCGCGACGCCGACATGGGCGGCGTAGGGGTTGTCCAGCAACTGCATGCCGACTTCGGCGAGGCGTCGGTCCAGCTCCAGGCGGAAGCTCTCGTCGACCAGGGCGCGGCGCACCAGGCGGTCGTTGCGCGGCAGCCAGCGCTGGGCGAGCAGGCGGGCGGTGAGGGTCCTGATGTCGTGATCCATGGGGCGGTGCTCAGGCAGGGAGGGGGGCGTCCGGGGTGCGCGGGTCTCGGGCCGAAACTCGGCGCGAGACGTCGCCGGCATTGATCGCGGCGATCTCGTCCTCGCCCACCGGCACGAGCGTGTCGTCGAAGCGCACGTCCAGCGGCAGGTGCATGAACTCGGCGATGGGGCCGCTGGCCGGGCTGGCGTCCGCGCCATCGGCGAGCAGGGCGAGCAGCGACAGGCGGTAGCTGGCGAGTGCGAAACCGCCGCCGGCGACGACCCGGTGCAGCGGCTGCGCGTCCGGCAGCGTCTCGAGCCGCCGCGTGAAATGCTGCAGCAGGGCGAGGTCCTCGGCCTCGGGCGCGAGGCTGAGCGGCGCGGTGTCCGCGGGCGGCAAGGGCGCGTCGACGCCGGCGCGCAGGCGCTCGTCGCCCAGCGCCGACTCGGCGCGGTCGAGCAGTTCGTGGCCGCCCGCGAGCAGCGGCAGGTCCGGCACCAGGGCCAGCGCGTCGGCGGCCAGCGCGGCGACCGCGCCCGCGTCGAGCTGGCGCAGCCAGGCGGCGACGTCCGACGACGAAATGCCCGATCCGCCGAGCGTGACCCGCTGCGCCTCGATCTTGTTCAGCGCGCGCTGGAAGGCGGCATCCACCCGCGCCAGCCGCGACTGCGCCAGGCCGATGCGCTGCGCGATGCGGGCGATGTCGAAGTCCACCTCGGGGTCGGCCAGCAGCGTGTTGAGCAGCTCGGTGCCGCGCTGCAGCCAGCGGCCGTTGGCCGACAGCCGGCGGCGGGCGTCGAGGATGCGGAATTCCGAGCCCGAGGCGATCGCCTCTTCGAAGTGCCAGGTGAGGTCGTTGAGCTTGGACAGCAGGTGGCCGAGCGACTCGGCGTTGACCCCGCCTACGGCCTGCAGGCCGGCGAGCTGGGCGGTGAGGAAGCCGAGCTCCGCATCTTCCTCCTCGCCGAAGCGCAGCAGCATCGCGATCGCGGCCACCGCGTTGCGGCCCATGTCCGACAGGTGGTACAGGCCGTCCTCGCCGATGCCGAGCAGCGTGTTGTCGCGCAGGCGCTTGAGCACGGTCTCGAGCTTGACCGCATCCAGATAGACGAAGCGGGCGCGCAGCGCTTCCGGCGACCAGCGCGGCGCCTCGGCTTCGCGACCGATCTCGCGCAGCACCAGCAGGCGCATCAGCACTTCGGCCTCCGTGCCGCGGAACAGCGTGATGAAGGCGTCGAGCAGCGGGCGCGCGGCATCCAGCGCGGCCAGCTCGGGCACTTCGTCCGCGTCGACGCCGGCGGCGAGGAAGTCGTGGTAGGGGGCGGGTTCGTCGTTCAAGGACACGCTGCTCGGGGAGCTGCAAGTGCGCGCGGGCATGCCGGAAAGCACGCCCACGCGCACACGGCGCAAAGCGCGGGATTATAGCCGTGCGGCTTACCGATCCTTACATCTTGCCGCCTGCGCGCCGTTCGCCGCAGAGGGAGAATTTTCATGGATTTCAGGCCGGTTGCGCCCGGTTGAGCGGGTTGCCGGCGATCTCTCGGATGCAGGAGGAAACACCATGAAAACTCCCCTGAATCGCCTTGCCCGCCTTGCGGGCCTGGCCTGCGTCGCGGCGGTGACGTCGTCCTTCGTGCTGCCCGCCCATGCCGACCGGGGTGATTTCCGCGGCCGGGCGGTCGCGCGCCATTTCGACCATCAGCAATGGCGCGGCGGGCAGTGGGTGCACGGCCACCATGAAGGCCACCTTGGCTGGTGGTGGGTGGTGGCGGGAACGTGGTTCCTTTACCCGCGCCCGGTCTATCCGTATCCGCCGGTGGTGGTGCAGCCGCCCGAGCCCGAGCCGGTGATCGTGCAGCCTGCGCCTCAGGCCGCGCCGCCCGTGTGGTACTTCTGCCCCGAGTCCGACGCCTATTACCCCTATGTGCAGCGCTGCCCCAGAGGCTGGCGCACCGTGCCGGCCGTGCCGCCGGGATTGCGTGAAGACTGAGCGCGGCTGTCGAGTGGGAGAACGATGATGAAACGCCTCTACATGGTTTTGCCGCTGGCCTTGCTGACCGGCTGCGTTGCCGTGCCGACCGGGCCGCGCGTTGCCGTGATGCCGGCGCCGGGCAAGCCCTTCGACCTCTTCGTGCAGGAGGAGCGTGAGTGCCGCTTCTACGCCGAGCAGTCCATCGGCCTGACGCGCAACGACGTGTCGGCTCAGAACGTGGTGGGCAGCGCGGCCGTGGGTACCGCGGTGGGTGCGGCGGCCGGTGCGCTCGTCGGTGGCAATCGCGGCGCCGCGACCGGCGCGGGGGTCGGACTGCTGGCCGGAACGGCGAGCGGCTCGTCGCAGGCGGCCTATGCCGGCGCCGACGCCCAGCGACGCTACGACATCGCCTACCAGCAGTGCATGTACGCCAAGGGCAACCAGATCCCGGGCTATTCGCGCGCCTACCGCTATCGCCAGTGGGCGCCGTCCGATGCGCCCTACGATCCCTCCGATTACTACTATCCGCCTCCGCCCCCGCCGCGACGCTGAGGCCGTAAACGACGAACGCCGCCCGAGCGGGCGGCGTTTCCATGGGCGGCGACAGCGGCGGGCAGGGCGCCCGCCTGCCGGAATCAGACCCCCTGCTTGAGGCTGGCAGCGATGAAGTCGTCGAGGTCGCCGTCGAGCACCGCCTGGGTGTTGCCCACCTCGTGGTTGGTGCGCAGGTCCTTGATGCGCGACTGGTCCAGCACGTAGCTGCGGATCTGGTGGCCCCAGCCGATGTCGCTCTTGCTGTCTTCCAGCTTCTGCTGCTCGGCCTGGCGCTTGCGCAGTTCCAGCTCATACAGGCGTGCCTTCAGCATCGACATGGCCTCGGCCTTGTTCTTGTGCTGCGAGCGGTCGTTCTGGCACTGCACCACGGTGTTGGTCGGCACGTGGGTGATGCGCACCGCCGAGTCCGTCTTGTTGATGTGCTGGCCGCCGGCGCCCGAGGCGCGGTAGGTGTCGATGCGCAGGTCGGCCGGGTTGATCTCCACTTCGATGGATTCGTCGACCTCCGGGAACACGAACACCGAGGTGAAGCTGGTGTGGCGGCGCGCGTTGGAGTCGAACGGGCTCTTGCGCACCAGGCGGTGGATGCCCGTCTCGGTGCGCAGGAAGCCGTAGGCGTATTCGCCGCTGATCTTGATCGTGCAGTTCTTGAGGCCGGCCACTTCGCCTTCGGTTTCTTCCAGCACCTCGACGCCGAAACCCTTCTTCTCGCAGTAGCGCAGGTACATGCGCTCGAGCATGCCGGCCCAGTCCTGCGCCTCGGTGCCGCCGGCGCCGGCCTGGATCTCGATGAAGCAGTTGTTCGGGTCCATCGGGTTGCTGAACATGCGGCGGAACTCGAGCTTCTCGACTTCCGCCTGCAGGCCGCCGAGGTCCGCCTCGACCGCCTCGAAGGTGTCGTCGTCGCTCTCGGCCTCGGCCAGGTCGTAGAGATCCTGCAGGTCGCGCGCCTGGGCGTCGATCTTCTGCAGCGTGACCACCACGTCCTCGAGTTGGCGCTTCTCCTTGCCCAGCTCCTGCGCGCGCTCGGCGTTGTTCCACACGGCCGGATCTTCCAGCGCGCGATTGACCTCTTCGAGCTTCGATGCTTTCACATCGTAGTCAAAGATACCTCCGTAGTTCGCGGCCCCGGGCGCTGAGGTCGGCGAGTTTTTCGGCGATGGCATTAAGGCGTTCGGCGTCCATGGAACTGCTCCGGCTGAATCTGGGAAACCGTGAATTATACTGGCACCGGGCAGTCCGGCGGCTAATTGCCGCGCTTCTGCGTCCTCAGGGGCGCGTGTCGATGGCGGAGCTTGTCCAGTGGGCGAGTCCGGGGCAGCCCGTCTGCGTGAAGATCGATGCGGGGAGCGGAAGATATGCGCCGTTCAATTGTGATGGGCATCGTGCTGGGTGCCCTCGGCACCAGTGGCCAGGTGCTGGCCGATGTTCCATCGATGGAGTCGGTCCCGGTCATGGTCGGAGGCGAACCGGATCTGGACGCCTGCGCGTCGACCGGCATCGTCGTCGGGCTGCGGGGTGGGCCGGGGAGCTTCCTCGCGCTTCGACGCGGCCCGGGGCTGCGTTTCGCGATCACCGATCGGCTCCGGGCCGGCGCCCGGTTGTGGCTGTGCGATTCGCGCGGCGCATGGCTGGGTGTCGTGCATGCAGCGGACGGCCGCGACTGCGGAGTGTCATCGCCGCAGCGCGCGCGTCAGCCTTACCGTGGGCCATGCACTTCGGGCTGGGTGTCCGACCGCTTCGTGCGTCGCGAGGCCGGCTGATACGGGGCTTCTCGAGCTTCGGGCTTCAGGCTTCGTTCTGCGACAGCACCTTGCCCTGCTTGTCGGCCAGCCGGACGATGCCGGTCGGCGGCGGCACGGTGCGTGGCCAGCGTGCCTGCACCAGTCGATCGCGCGCCAGCCGTGTGATGGTCACCGCATTGCTCTGGTTGCCGCCGAGGATGTGATAGGCCTCGTCGTCCTCGGCCCAGTAGAAGCCCACATGTCCCAGGCCGCTGGTTTTCGAGCCGCGCCAGAACACCATCACCGCCCCCAGTTGCGGGGTGGCCTTGAGGCCGAATTTCTCCCACGCGCGTGCGCCGAGCGGATTGTTCGGCAGCGCTTCGTCCGGAAGCTGGGAGCCGATGCAGTGCGCGACGAAGAGGCCGCACCACGGGATGTCGTCGTCGTTGTAGGACAGGATCTCGAGGTCATGCGCCCAGCCGAGGATCGCCTCGTTCGATCCCTTGCCGGGTTTCTCGCGCGTGCCCATCAGCTCGAAGGCGGTCTGCAGCCAGGGCATGGTGCCCGGGGTGTCGAAGCGCGCGCCTGCCGGTGCCGTGCCCTTGAACAGCTTCTCGGCGGTCTTCGGGCCGACGATCCCGTCGGCTGTCAGCCCGTTCTTCTGCTGGAAGGCCTTGATCGCCGCGATCGTCTTCCTGCCGCGCACGCCGTCCACCGGGCCGGGATCGAATCCGGCTGCCTTCAGTGCGGTCTGTATGTCGCGTACATTCATGACTCACCTCTGCGAAGTGCCGCGCGATCATGGGCGGGCAGGCGGCCTGCTGCGATGGACTGTCTCAACATAGACAACGGCCGGGGACTTGCAAGATGAATCTTGCGGCTTCGGCGCAGCCTTGCCTGGCGCAGTGTCGATTCGGCTCCTGGCGCCGTTGCGGTGGCGGGGAAGGCTGGCAGGATGGAGTGCGCGATGGATTGCCGATGGAGTCCAATTGCGCGCCTATAGTTAGAAAAGGACTGTTGGGGAGAGAAGAATGACTCGAACGCTTGCCCTTGCCCTGATGCTCACCTCCTCCCTGGCATCGGCCGCCGGCGCGCCTGTGGTGCGCGATCCGGGGCGGGGGGAGCTGCTGTACGCCACCCACTGCGACGCCTGCCATAACGTGCAGGTGCATTGGCGCGACAAGAAGGCGGCGACCGACTGGAAGAGCCTGGCGTTCGAGGTGCGTCGCTGGCAGGGCGTCGCCGGGCTGGGATGGAGTGATGCGGATGTCGCCGAGGTCGTCCGCTACCTCAACGCGCGGCATTACCACTTCGCGCCGCGGACGCCTTAGCAAACAGGCGCGCGCCGTCGGTTACCATGGCAGCCATGCTGAAGATAGAACGCATCAAGGCCATCTCGCTGGATCTGGACGACACCCTGTGGCCGATCTGGCCCACCATCGAGCGTGCGGAGCGGGTGCTCCACGACTGGCTCGCCGTCAATGCGCCGGCAACGGCCTCCCGCTACGCCAGCCCCCAGGCATTGCGCGAGGTTCGCGAAGCCGTCGGGCGGCAGCGCCCCGAGCTGGCGCACGACATGACGGCCCTGCGTCGCGAGTCGATCCGCATCGCGCTGAGCTCGGCTGGCGACGACCCCGGACTGGCCGGAGCGGCGTTCGACGTGTTCATCGCCGAGCGCCACAACGTCAGTTTCTATCCCGACGCGCTCCCGGCGCTGGAATTCCTCGCCGCGCGCTATCCCCTGGTGAGCCTGTCGAACGGCAACGCCGAGCCCGCGCGGCTGGGGCTTGGGCCTTTCTTCGTCGCCAGCGTGGCTGCACGCGAAGTGGGCATCTCCAAGCCCGACCCCCGCATCTTCCATGTCGCCGCCCAGGCGGTGGGCGTGCAGCCGGAAGAGGTGCTGCACGTCGGCGACGATGCCTTGCTCGACGTGATCGCCGCTTGCGCCGCCGGCATGCAGGCGGCGTGGGTCAATCGCGGCGACGCGCGGTGGCCGCATGAGCCGACGCCGCATCTGGAGCTGGCCGACCTGAGCGAGCTGGTTGCGGCGCTGGGCTAGCCTGCGCCTCGGAGGCGACGCGCCGAGCGGCATCTGCCGCATGCGTGCCCCGTCGGCGCCCGACCTCCAGCTTCCCCCTCAGGCCACCTCCACACCGGCGTATCGCCCGGGGCGTTCGACCTTGGCCTCGTGGATCAGGCGCGCTTCGCCGGCCTCGTCGACCGTCTCCAGCCGCACGGTGAAGCCCCACAGCCGGGCGACGTGCTTCATGACCTCCTCGGTGCTGTCGCCCAGCGGCCGGCGCTGGTGCTGCTGGTGGCGCAAGGTCAGCGAGCGGTCGCCGCGCAGGTCGACGTTCCACACCTGGACATTCGGTTCGCGGTTGCCCAGGTTGTATTGCTCGGACAGGATTTCACGCACGCGCTGGAAGCCGGATTCATCATGGATCGCGGAGACCTTGAGCTTGTCCTCGCGGTCGTCGTCGAGCACCGCGAACAGGCGGAAGTCGCGCATCACCCTGGGCGACAGGTACTGGGCGATGAAGCTTTCGTCCTTGAAGTTGCGCATCGCGAAGTCGAAAGTCTCGCGCCAGTCGCTGCCGGCGATCTCGGGGAACCAGCGGCGGTCTTCCTCGTCGGGGTCCTCGCAGATGCGGCGGATGTCGCGCCACATGGCGAAGCCCAGCGCATAGGGGTTGAGGCCGCTGTACCAGCGGCTGTTGTAGGGCGGCTGCGCCACCACGTTGGTGTGCGACTGCAGGAACTCGAGCATGAAGCTGTCGGCCAGCAAGCCCTCGTCGTACAGCGTGTTGAGCAGGGTGTAGTGCCAGTAGGTGGCCCAGCCCTCGTTCATGACCTGGGTCTGGCGCTGCGGGAAGAAGTACTGCGCGACCTTGCGCACGATGCGCACCACCTCGCGCTGCCAGGGTTCGAGCAGCGGCGCGTTCTTCTCGATGAAGTAGAGCAGGTTCTCCTCCGGCTCGGCGGGGAAGCGCGGGCGCCGGCTGCGCTCGTCATCGCGCAGTTCCTGTGCCGGGAGGGTGCGCCACAGGTCGTTCACCTGGCTCTGCAGGTATTCCTCGCGTTCCTGCTGGCGCAGCTTCTCCTGCGCCACCGATAGCTTGCCGGGGCGGCGGTAACGGTCGACGCCCATGTTCATCAGCGCATGGCAGGAGTCGAGCAGCAACTCCACTTCTTCCTCGCCGTAGCGCTCCTCGCACTCGGTGATGTAGTTCCGCGCGAAGAGGAGATAGTCGATGATGGCGTCGGCGTTGGTCCAGGTGCGGAACAGGTAGTTGCCCTTGAAGAAGCTGTTGTGGCCATAGGCCGCGTGGGCGATCACCAGGCCCTGCATGGTCAGCGTGTTCTCCTCCATCAGGTAGGCGATGCAGGGGTCGGAGTTGATCACGATTTCGTAGGCCAGCCCCATCTGGCCGCGGCGATAGCTCTTCTCCGTCGAGATGAATTGCTTGCCGAAGGACCAGTGGTGGTAATTGACCGGCATGCCGACCGAGGCGTAGGCGTCCATCATCTGCTCGGCGGTGATGATCTCGATCTGCACCGGATAGGTGTCGAGGCCGTAGTCCTTCGCGACGCGGGCGATCTCGGTGTGGTACTGCTCGATGCTGTCGAACGACCATTCCGAGGTGGCGGGAAGGGGGGCTGGCGCGGGCTTGTGGCGGGTGTTGGTTGCGCGTTTCATGACAGGCTCTTCTTGAACAGTTCACGGAACACCGGATAGATGTCGGCCGGCGACTGGATGCGCTGCATGGCGAAGTTGTTGCGCGTGGCGCGTACGGACTCGTACTCCTGCCACAGGTTCTGCGGGTCGCCGTCGGTGATCTCGATGTAGGCGAAGTACTGGCAGGCGGGAAGGATGTCCTGCGTGAGCAGGTCGCGGCTGACGGCGCAGTCGTTCTGCCAGTTGTCGCCGTCGGAAGCCTGGGCGCCGTAGATGTTCCACTGGCCGTTGGCATAGCGCTCGCGGATGATGTCGCGCATCAGCACCAGCGCGCTGGACACCACGGTGCCGCCCGATTCGCGCGAGTGGAAGAACTCCTCCTCGTCGGTTTCCTGGGCCACGGTGTGGTGGCGGATGAAGACCACCTCGATGCGCTCGTAGGTGCGCGTCAGGAACAGGTGCAGCAGCATGAAGAAGCGCTTGGCGGTGGCCTTGCGGTCCTCGTCCATGGAGCCGGACACGTCCATCAGGCAGAACATGACCGCCTGCGTGGTCGGCTGCGGCACCTTCACCCGGTTGTTGTAGCGCAGGTCGAAGCTGTCGATGAAGGGAATGTTGTCGATCTTCGCCCGCACGCGGCCGATCTGGTCGCGCAGCGCCAGCACCGGCGCGCTGTCTTCGCCAAGTTCGTCCAGGGCGTCGTCGAGCTCCTGTTGCAGCTCGCGCAGCCGCGCGTGGTAGGGCGAACCCAGGGCGAGGCGGCGGCCGAGCGCACCGCGCAGCGAGCGTACGACGTTGATGTTGGCCGGCACGCCGTCGGAGGTGAAGCCGGCGCGGCGCGTCTTGTAGTCGGTGATGCAGGCCAGTTGCGTGCGGATCAGCCGCGGCAGTTCCAGGTCCTCGAAGAACAGGTCGAGGAACTCCTCGCGCGACAACTGGAACACGAAGTCGTCCTCGTGCTCGCCCTCGTTGCCGGCTTCGCCCTTGCCACCACCGCCGCCAGCCCCGCCGCCGGACGGCCGCTTGATCTGGTCGCCGGACGAGAACTGGTCGTTGCCGCTGAAGACCTGTTCCCAGATGCCGCCGCGGCCCTGGTGCAGGATGGGTTCGGACAGGTCGCGCGCGGGGATGCTGACCTGCTCGCCATTGTCGAGGTCGCGGATCGAGCGGCCGTGGATCGCCTCCGACACCGCCTTGCGGATCTGGTGCTTGAAGCGGCGCATGAAGCGCTGGCGATTGACGGTGCTCTTGCCCTTGCTGTCGAAACGTCGGTCGATGATGCGGGCCATGATGCCTCCTCGATGGTGTCGGGTCCGGACGGCCGCGTGGGTGTCCGAGCCGCGGCGCACGACCGGTGCGCCGCGCTTCAGCCGGTCGCTGCGCTCACGACGATTTGCGCACGCGCAGGTACCACTCGCACAGCAGGCGCACCTGCTTCTCGGTGTAACCCTTCTCGATCATGCGATCGACGAAGTCCTGGTGCTTCTTCTGCTCGTCGGCGCTGGCCTTGGCGTTGAAGCTGATCACCGGCAGCAGGTCCTCGGTGTTGGAGAACATCTTCTTCTCGATCACCGCGCGCAGCTTCTCGTAGGAGGTCCAGCTCGGGTTGCGGCCGTCGTGCTTGGCGCGGGCGCGCAGCACGAAGTTCACCACCTCGTTGCGGAAGTCCTTCGGGTTGCTGATGCCCGCCGGCTTCTCGATCTTCTCCAACTCCTCGTTCAGCGCTGCGCGGTCGAGGATCTCGCCGGTGTTCGGGTCGCGGAACTCCTGGTCCTGGATCCAGAAGTCGGCATAGGTCACGTAGCGGTCGAAGATGTTCTGGCCGTACTCGGAATAGCTCTCGAGGTAGGCGGTCTGGATCTCCTTGCCGATGAACTCCGCGTAGCGCGGCGCCAGGTACTCCTTGATGCAGGCGATGTAGCGTTCCTCCGTCTCGGGCGGGAACTGCTCCGCGCCGATCTGCTGCTCGAGCACGTACATCAGGTGCACCGGGTTGGCGGCCACTTCGCGGTGGTCGAAGTTGAACACCTTGGACAGCACCTTGAAGGCGAAGCGGGTCGAGAGCCCGGTCATGCCCTCGTCGACGCCGGCGTAGTCGCGGTACTCCTGGTAGCTCTTGGCCTTCGGGTCGGTGTCCTTGAGGTTCTCGCCGTCATACACCCGCATCTTGGAGAAGATGCTGGAGTTTTCGGGCTCCTTCAGCCGCGACAGGATGAAGAACTGCGCCATCATCTTCAGCGTGTCGGGGGCGCAGGGCGCTTCCGACAGCGAGCTGTGGGCGAGCAGCTTCTCGTAGATGCGGATCTCGTCGGACACACGCAGGCAGTAGGGCACCTTGACCGTGTAGATGCGGTCGAGGAAGGCCTCGTTGTTCTTGTTGTTCTTGAACGCCGCCCATTCCGACTCGTTGGAGTGGGCGAGCACGATGCCGTCGAACGGGATCGCGCCGAAGCCTTCGGTGCCCTTGTAGTTGCCTTCCTGCGTGGCGGTCAGCAGCGGGTGCAGCACCTTGATCGGCGCCTTGAACATCTCGACGAATTCCAGCAGCCCGCGGTTGGCCAGGCACAGGCCGCCGGAGTAGCTGTACGCATCCGGGTCGTCCTGCGAGTACTGCTCGAGCTTGCGGATGTCGATCTTGCCCACCAGCGACGAGATGTCCTGGTTGTTCTCGTCGCCCGGCTCGGTCTTGGCTACCGCGGTCTGCTTGAGCACCGACGGGATGAGCTTGACCACGCGGAACTTGGTGATGTCGCCGCCGAACTCGTTCAGGCGCTTGACCGCCCACGGGCTCATGATGCGGTTCAGGTAGCGGCGCGGAATGCCGTAGTCCTCTTCCAGGATGCGCCCGTCCTCATTGACGTCGAACAGTCCCAGCGGTGATTCGTTAACCGGCGAGTCCTTGATCGCGTAGAAGGGCACTTTCTCGATCAGGCTCTTGAGCTTCTCCGCGAGCGAGGACTTGCCGCCGCCGACCGGCCCCAGCAGGTAGAGGATCTGCTTTTTCTCTTCCAGCCCCTGCGCCGCGTGGCGGAAGTAGGAGACGATCTGCTCGATCGCCTCTTCCATGCCGTAGAAATCGCGGAAGGCGGGGTAGAGCTTGAGCACCTTGTTGGAGAAGATGCGCGACAGGCGCGGATCGAGCCGGGTGTCGACCAGCTCGGGCTCGCCGATCGCCATCAGCATGCGCTCGGCCGCCGTGGCGTAGGCGGTGCGGTCGCGACGGCAGAGTTCCAGATACTCCTGCAGCGACATTTCTTCTTCACGTGCCGCTTCGAAGCGGGCCTGATAGGCATTGAAGATGGTCATGGCAACGTCTCCTTGCATGGTGATGGTGGGGCCCTGCTGTCGGGCAGTTGCAGGACGGCGCCGGATGCGGCGGGCGTCGAGCTGCAATTGCGGCGACGTCGAGGCTTGTAAAGCACCAGGCGTGCCAGTGTGCTGCAGTGCACAACAAACTCGCCGCCGGGCAAGGGATTGAGGCCGATTCCGGACGGATGCGGAGGTGATGTGCATGCCGGCAGTTGCTGCCGGTCGCACAAATGCGATGCACGATTTTGGGGCGCTGCACCAAAAGTGCACCGGAATCAACAGGAGGGGGCCGCCGGAGGCAGCGCTCCGCGCGGGAAACAGCAGAGGGGTGCGGCAGGCTCAGGCCGCTTCGAAATGCTCCAGCATCAACTGCACCGAGGCGACGCCGTTGTACTCATTGACGCCCAGCCGGTAGGCGGCGCGGATCTGTGCCGCGGCGCCGTCGGCGTGGTTGAACTGGATGGCGTCGTAGCGGGTGCCGTTGCGCGACAGCTCCAGCTTGAGGTGCTTGTCCTTCAGCAGGCGCTGGCGCTCGACGCGGAACACGTCGTCGAACGTCGGTGCGGGGAAGCCCTGACCCCAGATCTCGCCGTCGAGCATGCGCACCGCGTCGAGCGCGAAGTAGCCCGATTCCAGGCTGCCGTCGGTGTCGATGCGGCGTTCGCGGTCGGCCGGTTCCAGCAGCTCGTTGACGACGTCCTCGAACACGGACTTGAAGCGGGCGAGCTCGCTTTCCATGATCGTCAGCCCGGCCGCCATCGCGTGGCCGCCGAAACGCACGATGAGGTCCGGCTCGCGCTTGGTGACGAGGTCGAGCGCGTCGCGCAGGTGCAGGCCGGCAATCGACCGCCCGGAGCCTTTCAGCTCGCCATCGTTGGCGCGGGCGAAGGCGATCGTCGGCCGGTGCAGGCGCTCCTTGATGCGACCGGCGACGATGCCGATCACGCCCTGGTGCCAGTCGGGCTCGAACAGCGACACCGTGGCGGCGTTGCCGGCGTCGAAGCCGGCCAGCCGCGCCAGCGCATCCTCCTGCATGCCGGCCTCGATCGCGCGCCGTTCGCGGTTGAGCTTGTCGAGTTCCTGGGCGATGTTCATCGCGCGACCGGCGTCGTCGGTGATCAGGCATTCGATGCCCAGGCTCATGTCCGACAGGCGCCCGGCGGCGTTCAGGCGCGGGCCGATCATGAAGCCGAGGTCGGTGGCGCTGGCGCGTGCCGGATCGCGGCCGGCCACCGCGAACAGCGCGCGGATGCCGGGTTGCAGCCGGCCGCCGCGCATGCGCGTGAGCCCCTGCGCGACGAGGATGCGGTTGTTGCGGTCGAGCTTCACGACGTCGGCCACCGTGCCGAGCGCGACGAGGTCGAGCAGGTCGGCGAGGTTGGGTTCCCTGCCGCCGGCAAAGGCGCCGCGTTCGCGGAGTTCGGCGCGCAGCGCGAGCATGGTGTAGAACATCACGCCGACGCCGGCGAGCGCCTTGCTGGGAAAGTCGCAGCCGGGCTGGTTGGGATTCACGATCACGTCCGCCTCGGGCAGCACGTCGCCGGGCAGGTGGTGGTCGGTGATCACGGTGGCCATGCCGTGGGCGCGCGCGGCGGCGATACCTTCCACGCTGGCGATGCCGTTGTCCACGGTGATCAGCACTTCGGGCTCCAGGCGCGCGGCGATCTCCACCATGGCGGGCGTGAGGCCGTAGCCCAGCGTGACGCGGTCGGGCACCAGGTAATGCACGTCGGCGCCGAAGGCGCGTAGCGCGCGCATGCCGACCGCGCAGGCGGTGGCGCCGTCGCAGTCGTAGTCGGCGACGATGACCATGCGCGCGCCGGCCTCGATGGCGTCGGCCAGCAGTTGCGCAGCCTCGTGCGTGCCGCGCAGCGCCTCGGGCGGCAGCAGGTTCTTCAGGCCGGTGTCGAGCTCGTCGGCGCGGGCGATGCCGCGCGCGGCGTAAAGGCGGGCGAGCAGCGGATGGATGCCGGCGTCGGCGAGGCGGGCGTACGCACGCTGTGAAACGGCGCGAGGCTGGATGCGGGTCATCGGTGGGAACCAGAGGAGGGCGGTGGCGTGTCGGGCAGGGCCAGCGGCGCGGGCGCGAGGGACTTCAGCAGCGCCTCGAAGGCGTAGGGCTTGCGCCAGAACTTCCAGCGGTCGGTGCTGCGCACTTCGAGCTGCAGCGTGCCGCGATCGCCCGGCGCGATCAGTTGCAGGCTGGCCAGTTCGCCGCCGCGGACTGCTGCAGCGAGGGGGGCGAACCAGTCGCGCTCGATCGCCTCGAGGCCGCGGCGCCAGGCCTCGAGATCGAGCTGCTGGGCGGGCTTGCGCAAGGCATCGAGCACGACCAGGGTGTCCTGCCGCAGCGCGCCGGCGAGGTCGGGCGCTGCGACCGGAACCCCGGCCGCGCGCGCGAGACCGACGCTGAGCGGGTCCTCGGCCTGCACCAGCCTGGCCGGGGTGGCGGGCGGCCTGGCGAACTCGCCGGCGCCCCACAGCCAGATGCTGTTGACCGCGCGCAGGCCGGCTTCCTCGCGCGTGCGGCTGCGCGCATGGTTGTGCAGCACGATCTGCGCCTCGTTCATCGTGCGCTGCCACAGCCGCGCCTCGTCGCCCTCCGGCAGGAAGTGCTTGACGGGGCGGCCGATCACGTCATCCAGCGGGTACAGCGTGACGCGTGCGGGCTTGTCCAGGCGCAGGTACCAGCGGGTGGGCGTGCAGGCTTCGAAGCGGCCGAGGTCGGTAAAGATCTCGTTCAGGGATGCGACGAGCTCACCGGCCTCCTCGACGTCGAGCTCGCCCTCGGGGAAGGCCTGCAGCAGCATGTGCTCGCGGGCGAAGGACAGATTGACCGGGTCGGCGCACAGCCAGTGGCCGCCGGGCGCGGGCGCTGGCGCATCCGGTTCGCCGAGGCGGCGCAGCATGGCCATCGGCATGGCGTTCGCGTCGAGACCGAACAGGCGTGCGAGCTGGTGGTCGTAGGGCTCGAAATCCCTTACCTGCCGCTGGCCGCGGCCGAGCAGCGCAGCGAGCCCTTCGAGCGGCAAGCCGGTGGCCGGGCCGAGCAAGGTGGCGGTGGGCCACAGGAGGCCGGGGATCAGGAGCTGGATCTGCATCGGATTGGAAAGCTCAGAAGCGGCGCGAGTCTAGCACGCAGGGACGGCGGTGGCGGCCGCGCCGTCAGCCCTTGCGCAGCGCGAGCAGGATCAGATCGTAGGTGGCGGGAAGCTGTCCGTCGGCGCGGCGATGGGCGTCGTAGCGGCCTTCCAGCATGCGCCAGCCGGCACGCGTCAGCGCCGGGCGTGGCTCGCTGCCGACGCTGTGTGCGCCGATGGCCTTGATGTCGCGCAGCAATTGGCGAAGATCGGGTGCCAAGGCGTGCACCGGCTGCGAATCGGCAGCGACAATCTGCAGGCCGGCGACGGCTGTCGTGTGGCGCCAATGTTCGATGGCATGGAAGCGGATCACGTGCTGCGCACCGTCCACTGCCGTAAAGGCGTCGCGCAGTTCCCATAAGGTGGCGGGGCCCAGGGTGGCGAGCCAGGCGACGCCGCCGGGGCGCAGCACCCGGGCGATCTCGGCGAGGGCGACAGCGGGGTCGCACCATTGCAGCGCCAGGCTGGACCAGACCACATCCATCGCGCCACCGGCCAGCGGCAGGGCTTCGAGGTCACCACAGAGCAGGCTGGTGTCGGTGCCGGGCCGGCGGGCGGCGAGGCGGGTGAGCATTGCCGGGGCGAAATCGAGTGCGTAAAGCTCGGCGCCGGGGCACAGCGAGGCGAGCAGATCGAGTCCGTAGCCGGTGCCGCAGCCGGCGTCGAGCGCGCGGCGAGGCGCGCCGATACACGGCACGCTGCTGGCGAATTCGGCCAGCCGGTGGCAGATCTCGCGCTGCACCACGGCGGCGCCATCGTAGCTGTCGGCGGCGCGGTCGAAGGCGCTGCGCACAGCCTGCTTGTGCAGCCGCCTACTCAAGGGCGAAGCGTCCGATGGCGGCGGCGCAGTCCGCGGCCCGAGACAGGAAAGGCGCGTGGCCGCAGTCCGCCAACGGCATCAGCCGGGCGTGCGGAAGGTGCGCGGCCAGCCACTGCGCGGCGGCAAGGGGCATCAGCGCGTCGCCTTCACCATGCAGCAGCAGGGTCGGTTGCGTGATGCGCACAATCGACGGCCTGAGGTCGGTTTCGGTCAGCACCTGCAATCCGGCCGCGAGTGCGGTGGCGCCCGCCGCGCCGGTGTCGCTCAGCGCTGCGGTGAGTGCCGTCGTGACGGTGCGCCGGCGAGCATCGCCGAGCGCCTGCAGGGCGATGAAGCGCTGCATCGTGGCTGCGGGGTCGTACGTGAAGCGGGTGGCGAAGTCGTGCGCGACCGCCGCGTCCAGTCCATGCGGCCAGGCATCGCCGTGATCGCTGGGCGTCGAGACGAAACGCGGCGTGCTGCCGATCAGGATCAGCCGCGCAACGCGTGCGGGGTGGCGCGCTGCGAGATCGAGGGCGGCCATCGCGCCCAGCGACCAGCCGCAGACCACAGCCTCGTGCGGGATCTGCGCGAGCAAGGCCTCCGTCCAGGCGGCGATCCCGGGCTCGGCAGCGGGTGCCTGCGCGTGACCGGGCAGGGCTGGCGCGCTCACATCCAGCAGCGTCTGCGGCAGCGCTTCGAGGAGCGGCTGCCACACTGTCGGCGTGAGGCCCCAGCCATGCAGCAGAACCAACGGCCGGCTCAACGGTCAGCTCCCTTTAACGGGTAGATGCAGGGCGGAAGCAGGGCGAACGGCGGCATGAGTCGAATCCGGCGGCAGGGCGGGAAATGTCGCGCAAAGCGGCGGGCGCTGTCAAACCGGGCCGGACAAGCCACGCTCGACCGATACAATGGCGACCATCATGAATGAACTCAGTCCTTCCACCGCACCGGCAACAGGCGACGGCGTCATCGCGACCGTTGCCGGCCGTCGCGCCGCGCCCTTCCTGCCCATGTCCCGCGCCGAAATGGACGCGCTGGGCTGGGACGAATGCGACGTGATCCTCGTCACCGGCGATGCCTACATCGACCACCCCAGCTTCGGCATGGCGTTGATCGGCCGCCTGCTCGAAGCACATGGTGTTCGCGTCGGCATCATCAGCCAGCCGGACTGGCAGTCGGCCGAACCCTTCCGCGTGCTCGGCCGGCCGCGGCTGTATTTCGGCATCACCGCCGGCAACATGGATTCGCTGGTGAATCGCTACACCTCCGACCGCAAGATCCGCTCGGAGGACGCCTACACGCCCCACGCCGAAGCCGGGAAACGGCCCGACCGCGCAGTGACGGTGTATGCACAGCGTGCGCGCGAGGCCTATCCAGACGCCCACATCGTGATCGGCAGCATCGAGGCCAGCCTGCGGCGCATCGCGCATTACGACTACTGGTCGGACAAGGTGCGGCGCTCGGTGCTGCCCGATTCGAAGGCCGACATCCTGCTGTTCGGCAACGCCGAGCGGGCGCTGATCGCGCTGACCCGTCGCCTTGCGGCGGGAGAGCCGATCGAGCACATCCGCGACCTGCGCGGCACCGCCTTCATGGTGAAGCCCGGCTGGCTACCGTCGGCGGAGTGGGAGGAGATCGATTCGCTGGCGCTCGACAAGCCCGGCCGCGTCGACCGTCACCCCGATCCCTACGCGATGGAGCCGGCGCAGGCGCAGCAGACGGCGGATCGTGCCCAGCCGGTGCGCATCGTGCCTGCCGCCGAGCGCGTCGCCGCGCGCCGCGCGAAGCGCGAACATCAGGTGATCCGCCTGCCAGGCTACGAGCAGGTGCAGGACGATGCGGTGATGTATGCGCACGCCTCGCGCGTGTTCCATCTCGAATCCAACCCGGGCAACGCGCGTGCGCTGGTGCAGCGCTACGGCGAGGGGCCGGGCGCGCGCGACGTATGGCTGAACCCGCCGCCGGTGCCGCTCTCCACGCCGGAGATGGATTTCGTCTACGACCGGCCTTACGCGCGCGCGCCGCATCCGGCCTATGGCGATGCGCGCATCCCGGCCTGGGACATGATCAAGTTCTCGATCAACATCATGCGCGGCTGCTTCGGCGGCTGCACCTTCTGCTCGATCACCGAGCACGAGGGGCGCATCATCCAGAGTCGCTCGCACGATTCGATCATTCACGAGATCGAGGAGATCCGCGACAAGTCGCCGGATTTCAAGGGCCACATCACCGACCTCGGCGGACCCACCGCGAACATGTATCGCATGGCCTGCAAGAGCAAGGCGATCGAGCAGAACTGCCGGCGGCTGTCGTGCGTGTATCCGGGCATCTGCGAGAACCTGGACACCGACCATTCCTCGCTGATCGAGCTGTACCGCAAGGCGAGGGCGGTGCCGGGCATCAAGCGCATCACCATCGGCTCGGGCCTGCGCTACGACCTCGCGGTGCGCTCGCCGGAGTACGTGAAGGAGCTCGTGACCCATCATGTCAGCGGCCTGCTGAAGATCGCGCCGGAACACACCGAAGAGGGGCCGCTGTCGAAGATGATGAAGCCGGGCATCGGCACCTACGACAAGTTTGCCGAGATGTTCGAGAAGTTCTCCAGGCAGGCAGGCAAGAAGCAGCACCTGGTGCCGTATTTCATCGCCGCCCATCCGGGCACGACCGACGAGGACATGCTCAACCTGGCGCTGTGGCTGAAGCGGCACAATTTCCGCACCGACCAGGTGCAGACTTTCCTGCCCACGCCGATGGCGATGGCCACCACGATGTACCACACGCGCAAGAACCCGCTGAAGAAGGTGTCGGCCGAGTCGGAAGTGGTCGAGACCGCGCGGGCGGGACGCATCCGCAAGCTGCACAAGGCCTTCCTGCGCTGGCACGATCCGGAGAACTGGCCGATGTTGCGCGAGGCGCTGAAGCAGATGGGCCGCGCCGAGCTGATCGGCAACGGCCCGAACTGCCTTGTGCCCCGCCACCAGCCGGCCGGCGCTAGGCCGGCGCCGCCGCAGCGAAAACCCGATTGCGGCCGGCCTGCTTCGCCTGGTACATCGCCGCATCGGCGCGCGACAGGGCGTCCTGCATCGCCTCGCCCGAAGTCCAGGGGGTGACGCCGGCACTGAAGGTGATCACCACCTTGTCGTTGTTGGCCATGAAGAACTCGCGCGTGAGTTCGCGCTGCAGGCGCACCAGCGCCTGATTGGCCTGGTCGACATCGGTGTCCGGGAACAGGATCACGAATTCCTCGCCGCCGTGGCGCGCCAGCGTGTCCTGCGGGCGCAGGTGCTGGCGCACCGTGCGCGCCAGCATCACCAGCGCTTCGTCGCCCGAGTGGTGGCCGTAGGTGTCGTTGAGGCGCTTGAAGTTGTCGATGTCGAGCAGCGCGATGGAGAGCGCCGAGCGGCGGCGATCCGCCCGGGCGCGCTCCTTCTGGCACATTTCCTCGAGGCCGCGCCGGTTCAGCGCGCCGGTGAGCTGGTCGTGCCGCATCAGGCGGCTTGCCTCGTCCAGTTCCCGCTGCAACTGCGAGATTCGGGCTTCGGCGGCGTGCGCCTGCTCGCGCACGACCACGAGCTCGTCGCGCGACTGCTTTGCCTGTTCCTGGATTGCGCGCGTCTCGTTCATGACCTCGCCCAACAGCGGCCCGATGGCGTTGATGTCCTTGGTTTCGGCGATGCGTTGGGCAAAGCTGCCGATGCGGTCATGATAGGTGCCGGTGCTTTCTGCGAAGCGTGCAAGCTGGTCGACGAAGCCGGCAAGCATCTCGCGCAGGTTTCGCTGGGCCTCGACCAGGTTGTGCTTGAGCTGGCTCTGCTTGAAGATCAGGCCCTTGAGCTGCTGCTCGGCAGCATCGAGGGTGCGTGGATTTGGCGGTGCCTCAACGATTTCGCGCAGCATTTCGATCTGGCCGCTCAGCCAGGTGTCGTCGATGACGAGATCGTCTATGTTGCGCAGCAGCAGGCGAAGCAGATCGAGCAGGCCGGTGCGGATCTCGGCGTCGTCCGCCGCAGCGTTCTCGAGCTGCTCCGCGTAGCGTCGCAGCGGGCGCTTGAGCGCGGCGAGCGCGGCGGCGTCCTGTGCGCCGCGCACGGCCATCGCGAGCCGCGCGGCCTCATCGAAGAGCTCGGGATTGCTGCCGAGAAAGGCCGGAATCACGTCTTCGAAAGCGAGCGCCAACAACGTACGCAGCCCTTCGACAAGTTCTCCTGCGCCAGGTGCCTCCGCCAGCCGCGCGCCGATCACCGTACGCGTGGCTGCCGAAGCCGCCGAGCTGGGTGCGCCATCTGCCGGGCCGGACGGCTCGGTTTCGGCCGTAAGCGGAAGCTCGCTGTCCGATGGTGCAAGGCTCCAGCTCTTGAGCAGACCCTGTAGCCGACTGAAAAGCGTGGTGGCGTCGCTCGCACTCAGCACACGCTCGAGCGCTTCGCGCTTGCGCGCGGTTGTCCAGCCCGTGTGGCGAGCTTCCCATTGGCGCAAAAGTTGGGAGATGAGTTCGTTCCACGGCGGCGCCTCGGCCATCTGGAGGCTGCCGAGGTAGCGCTCCAGCGCGTCGTTTCCGGCGCGAGCGTCCCCTGCGGCAAGCGCCTGGTCGAGGCTGCGCGCCATGCGCTGCCGTTCGGCGGTGTCTCGCGGCAGTCGGCGGGCGATCCTGCGAACGAACTGTTCCGGAAACGCATCCGCGTCAGCCTGGGAGCCGGCGATTTCGTGGTACAGGCGCTTGTAATTGTCGGGCGTTGGCGCAACTCGGCGCATGGCGAGCTGGCGCAGTGTCTCACGCGCGATTTCCGACGGATTGCTGAGTGTGGCCATGCTCGTCTGCTGCGTCGTCAGGGCAAAGGATGACTCTGGAATTATAGGGCCGGCAACTTGATCAAATGCGCGGATTCCTCGCACAAAGGTAGCGCTTTCCATCACGCGCTGCGCCTTCGAGATTGCCCGGGAAGGGTAGAATACGGGTCGATCTGTAACAAGTGCGCCCGCTGGATGTCAAGCGGGTGTCAAGCCCTGGCCAGTGATGAATACCGAAACCACACCCATCGAGACGGCCGAGGCCGCCCCGCAACAAAAACGCATCGAGCCACGTGCCATCCTGCAGCGCCTGGAAGCGTCCTCTCCCACTTTCCGCGATTGCAAGCCGCTTGCGCTACGCATCGACAAGGTCATTGCCGAGCGCTTCCCCGAGTTCGATCGCAAGAGCCTGCGTAACGCGCTGCACATGCACACCGCATCAACGCGTTATTTGAAGTCCATGGAGCGCGCGAGCGAACGGTTCGACCTCGACGGCAACGTCGCTGGTGAGGTGACCGAGGAGCAACGCACCCACGCTGCTGCGACGCTGAAGGAACGGTTCGCATCCGTCGCCCGCAAGCAGCGCGAGAAGCGCGAAGCGGAGGAGGCCGAGCGCCGCCATGCGGAAAAGCTCAAGCTGTTGGTGAACAAATTCGGCCGTAACGGGTGAATCGATGGATCAGTGTGCCCTGTCGCCGCGATCGCCCCGGGTGCGAAGCAGCCATACCGTGGTTGCGGCAGTGACCACCACCACCGTCGCCCCGCCGTTGTAGCCGACGCCGATCAGTAAGCCCGCCAGCAGCCCCATGCCCATCAGTACCCGGTTGATCTTCGGCTCCACGGTTCCGTCTCCTTGATGATTTACTGTGAAAATATACAGTAATCGAGTTGCGGGTCAAGGTACGTCTTCATGGCATTGCCTTGCGCTATAATCCGCGCTCGCTGCCGGCATAGCTCAGTTGGTAGAGCAGCTGATTTGTAATCAGAAGGTCGTGGGTTCGATTCCTATTGCCGGCACCATAAACAAGAAGGGGTTGCAGCGATGCAGCCCTTTTTTGTTTTTGGGGGATGATCACCGGGCCCACGGGGCACGGGCAGCGAGAGCCGGGTCGGCCTCGTCGCAGAACGGCACCATGCCGCCATGCGCCACCACCTGATGGGGAGCGCTGAGCATGATCGTGAGTGCAACACGGGCTATCCAACCCGCAGCAGTGATACATGCGGCGCCAAGGAGGGTGTCGCCACAGCCATTCGTGTCAGCCGGAAAAAAACCCGCCAGCGGCGGGTCGGAATTGGAATGTCACGACGAAACTCATCCGATCGTATAGCCGCCATCCACGACGATCTCCTGGCCGTAGATGTTCCTGGCACTGTCCGAGGCCAGAAACACCGAGAGGTCGGCGATATCCTCCGGCTGGCCGAACGCGCCAGGCATCAGCCGGGAAGTGATCTTGTCTGCAACAGCACCCAGAATTTCAGGCGGCAGGCCGACCGTTCCCCACAGCGGCGTCCCTATCGGGCCGGGTGCGATTGAATTCACCCGGATGCCCCGGGGGGCGAGTTCTGCTGCGAGGGTTTGGGAGAGCGACTTCAGGGCTGCCTTGCTCGCGCTGTAAATCGCCAGGCCGGGGAAGCCTACCTGGGTGAGGAAAGTGGTGATGAACTGGATCGATCCCCCCTTGCGGATGTGGGGCAGGAACAGACGAGCGGTTTCCGCCGCGCCGAAGAGATTGACCGAAAACTGGGTATTGAAGGCCTCGGCGGTGCTGTCCTCGAACGATACGACCCGCGCAATGCCGGCATTCGGAACGACGATATCGACGCACCCATGGGCCTGGACGGTGGCATCGACCAGGTGCTTCAGCGCTTGAGGTTGTGTCACATCGCCTGCCACGGCCTTGACCTGCCCGGGATAGGCCGCCTCCAGTTCTTTCAATGCGTCAAGATTGCGGGCGAACGCCACGACCTGCGCGCCTTCTTCCGCATATTTCTCGACGATCGATTTTCCTATCCCGCTACTGGCGCCAGTGACGACCGCCACTTTGCCTTCGAGCCTCTTCACCATACCGTTCTCCTGAAATCATCCCGAGCCTGGGATCGGGATCAGAGTGACGTAGATGAAAACGGTTCTCATTGACGTGCATCAAGATGGTGCTGGTCCACCCGGGCGTCGTCTGTCCATTCCACTTGCCCGCTCACTCGCCCCGTCCGCGAACTTGCGATTCCGACGGTGACGGATCGGCTGATCCAGCAAGGCCTGCCGCAATTCTTGCAGCCCACGATTGTTCGGATGTGCTCCGGACGCAGCTAGGGCTTTCGTCCGGAAACCGGCGCGCATGACGCCGTGCTGGATGTGCGGCGCAAAGTGGAGGACGGCTGCGGGGTGGTGGTCGAGGTCGTTGTGGATCTGGATCTCCAGATCTCAGTGGTGTCGAGCAGGCCGTCGTCATCCAGGTCGCCGATGTTCTTCCGATTTGTATCGAGTACGGCGGTCGGCTTGAAGTCGTCTTCGGTGAAGTCGGGCGTGGCATTGTCGTCGGTGACGACGATGGGGGAGAGCGGCACGCCGCCGGTGTTCTTGACCGACTAGGTGAATGTGACGGGCGTGTTCGGGCTGACGATCGTCTGATAAAGGCCGTTGGCGTCGGTGGTCGTGCTGGCCACGAGCACGCCGGGGGCGTTGTTCACGCACGTGTAGAGGCGCACGGTGGCGCCGGGTGTGTGCTGCGCTCTGTGCAAGAACGGCGCCACGCCGTTCAGGCGCCAGGGCGGGCCAAAGGAGGGGTGATGACGCCGGCAGGGAGAGCGGAAACAGGGCGGCCTTGGTTGCCCCGCGGGGCGTAGGGAGGCCGTTTTGCGAGCTGGAGTGAGACGGTGGCGACGCAAGGCACAGCGGTGCACGAGCCGAAGGACGAGCGCATGCCCGCGCAGGCGGCGGAACGGCGAATGCGTATTGTCGGTTTTTCTTACACTGACGCTGGAGGCGTTGAATGCGCCCGGAGGGGCGGCATCGGACCCGCAACGGCGAGCGGGGACCGGGCGCTGAGCATCAATGGCCGGGATGCGTGCGTGCCCGCCAGGCTTCGAAGTCCGTGCGTAGCAGGTAGGTTTCCAGGCGGTTGATGTTGCCGGGCAACTGCCGTCCTTCCCACTGTTCGGTAGCCCAGCGCTTGACGTTGGCGTGGAGTTCGCCGCGCTGGATGGCGTTGGCCAGCAGCACTTCCGCGTCGTGCTCGGACAGCGAGTCGTTCATCATCAGGCGTGCGGCCTCGAGCAGGGTCAGCGAGTTGGGCGCGGTTTCGTGCTTGATCATGTGCGTCTCCTGGCAGGAACGATGGCATGCGGTGAGGGGCCGAGGCGAGCCCGGCGCTTCTTGTCGCTCAGTGCGTCAGATCAAGGTGAGCCCGTACGGCAGTGCTTCGCCGAAGCTGCGGCCCTGGTCGGCTGCGTCGAGATGAGCGACTTCGCGCGTCATCGTAATCCAGCTTTGCGGCGCACGGACGGCCGTCAGACGCTGGGCGACTTCCTCCCTTAGCGTTGCTGGCAAGTCGCGCGCACGATCGCCGGTCATGCGGGCAATTTGCGCGGCGGCGAAGGCAACGGGTTCGACCGATTTCCAGTCCAGCGCGAGCAGCGGTGTCAGCCAGTCGGCGGCAACATCGGGCGGAACGACGTTGTGCGTGCTGCCATACAGCGACTGGCGCGCACCCACCCGACCCACTGCCCACCAGGTGTGGGCCTTCTCCGACGGCCGCTGCAGGCGCTCGAGCAGCCACTTGCCAACCTCGATGCGGTGCATCCCCGGCACCCGCTCGAGCGAGGCGGCCAGGCGCACCATGTCGTCGTAGCTGCCCTGCACCGGTTCGCGCTTGCGCGGGCTGTCGTCCGCGCCCTCGAGATGCCCGGCCAGCACCTCGAGCACCTGCAGTTGCGCGGCTTCCGCCAGGCCGCCGGCGCAGCGCCGCCACAAGGTCCACCATTCGCACCAGTTGCGCGTCTCGTGCACATACTGGATGCCTTGCGCAAACAGCGCCCACAACTGCCCGATGCGCCAGTCGTCGAGCGCCGCGCCGAGGCCGGGGCGCAGGCAGTAACCGGCCAGGTTCAGCCAGACCCGTTCGTGCTCGGGCGAGCGGCGGCGCCGGCGCGCACGTTCGAGCAGCGCGTCGAACAGCGCGCGCAGCAGCGCCAGGTTCCATTCTTCGCGGCGGCCGAGCAGGCGTTCCAGCCGGGCGCGCAACTGGCGCACGTCCCTGGCGTCGACATCCTGGGACTGGCTGCCGAAGATCCCGTCGATGAGGGCAATGGCCTCGGCGAGGCGCGGATGCGGGGCGAGGGCAGCGGACGACCCGCCGTCGGCGTCAGCCTCCCCACGCAACTGGAAAGCGAGTTGCCAGCGGCGGCCTGGGTCGTCCGTGGCGACGCACTGCATCTCCAGCGTGCCGACTTCGGTCAGCATCGTGACCAGGCGCACGGTGACCGCTTCGCGGCGACCTTCGGCGCTGGCCGGCAGGCGCGCGGCCAGCGCGGGCAGGCGGGTGAAATCCTCGTCGTCCAGATCGACCAGATCGCCAGCCTTCCGCGGCGCATCACCAGTCGATGAGACCAGGTGGAAACGCACGGGGTGGCCAAGGCGGAGCGTGAAGCTGCGCTCCGGCAGCGTCACGTCGATGCCGGTTTCGGTGCCGCGCGGCAGCACACAGATGGCGCGCGCCGCACCCTGTTCGCCCTCGAGCACGAGGAAGTGGCTCCGCGCCGAGCCGCCGCCGATTCCCGGGCCGAGGTTCGTGCGGCCCGCACGGACCAGGGCGAAGGCCACGGCGCCGCGCGCCACGGACACGTCGGGGTCGTCGTTGTGCAGCACGCGCGGCGGTGCGCCGCGCCATTGCGTTACAAGCGCTTCCAGCCGGCCGGCCAGCGCGCTGGCGCGGAACACCCCGCCATTGAGCAGCAGGGTGTCGGGGATCGGCAGCGCGGGTTCAGGCGGCGCTGCACCCCCCAGCGCCGCGCGCGCGGCCGAGACATGGCGATGCAGGAAGGCGGCCAGGTGGTGGCTGATCGCCGGGTCGGCCGGGTAGGGCAGGCCGAACTCGACGATGCCGGCGCGACGGCGCTGCGGCAGTTCGTCTGCCGGCGACAGAGGAAGAAAACCGTCCAGCAGCAGGCGCGAAACTTCGTCGCGCCCGAGCTCGACCGAGCGCGCGCCGCCGACGAGCCTGGTGCCGCCGCCGAGCAGTGTGACGGTGACGCGCTCGGGTGCGTCCGTCGCGAGCAGTTGCTCCTTGGCCACCCGACAGCGCTGCACCAGTTGCGAGAAGCGCGCGGCGCTCAGCCGTTCGCCGCCGCTGGCGATGCGCTTCTCGCACAGATGCGCCAGCGCCAGATCCATGTTGTCGCCACCCAGCATCAGGTGGTCACCGACGCCGATGCGGGTCAGGCGCGGCGGCGCGCCATCGGTTCCGGGTTCGACCTGAATCAGCGTCAGGTCGGTGGTGCCGCCGCCGACGTCGCACACCAACACCAGCCGAGCGGCGGCGAGTTCGGTTGCGAGGCTGTCGCGGTGGCGGAACAGCCAATCATGGAAGGCGGCCTGCGGCTCCTCCAGCAGGCGAAGCGTGGGGAGCCCCGCCATGCGCGCCGCTTCCACGGTGAGGGCGCGCGCGCCTTCGTCGAACGAGGCCGGAACGGTGAGCACCACATCCTGCCGCTCGAGCGGCGCGTTGGGGTGACGGGCGTTCCAGGCCGCGCGTACGTGCGCAAGGTAGCTTGCGCTGGCGACGACGGGCGACACCTTGGGTATTTCGTCGCTCGCGCCCCACGGCAGGATGGCTGCGCCGCGATCCACGCCAGTGTGCGACAGCCAGCTCTTGGCGCTGGCTACCACACGCCCCGGGACCTGGGCGCCGAGCTCGCGAGCGAAAGCGCCGATGACCGAGGCCACCGGCTCGCAGTCCGCATCGGCCTGCCAGGGCAGGGCGAAGCCGGTGGCGTCGATCTCGTCCGACGCAAGGTGATAGCGCACCGAAGGCAACAGCGCGCGCGCCGCTACCTGGCCGCGGCCGACCAACTGTTCGATGGGCAGCAGCTCGATGCGGTCGTCGCCCGCGTGGGCGAAGGCGACGACCGTGTTGCTGGTGCCGAGGTCGATGCCGACCGTGTAGCGGCTCACAATGTCCTTCGGATCAGCCCTGTTCGACGGTTTCCGCCAGCGCGGCGTCGAGCGCACCGGCGTCGCCGCGCACGTCGAACTGCACCTTCCAGCGCTCATCCCCGCCCACCGGCAGAGCTTCGAGTTCCAGCGTGCCGGCTTCAGTCACGCGCGCATGCAGGCGGACACGCACGATGTCGCCCGGCTTGCGGCCTTGCGCCGGCAGCGTCGCCTCGATCTCCTCGAGTTCCTGCAGTTCGTCCTGCGTCCAGAAGTCGAGCAGGGTGCCGACCTGGTCGTGGCGCCTGACCGAGGAGCCGAAGAAGCGGAAGCGCACCGGCTCGCCGACGACGAGGCCGAATTCCTGCGCCGGCAGGGCAGCTTCGGTGCCTTCCTCCATGCCGAAGGGCGCGACGCAAAGCGCCTCGAGCGGCGGCTCCATGCCCGGGATCGCCGGCATCGCCGACTCCACGCCCACGTAGTACGCGCGTGCCGTACCGCCGCGGATGCGGACCCCGCGTCCGCGCCGTGCGTAGCCGTAATAGGCGGCGCCGCGGGCGACGGCGAGATCGAGATCGGCGCCGCCGAGCAGGCGCGCGGGTGCGGCGCCGTCGGCCGCCAGCCAGCCGTTGAGCACATCCAGTACCCGCTCGGCGATCAGGTCGGACTTGAGCACGCCGCCGTTGAACAGCACCGCGGTGGGATGCAGGAAACTGCCCTCGACCGATTCCGTGAAATCCTCCAGTTCGGCCGTGGCGCCGAGCTGGCGCGTCAGGAAGGCTGCCAGATGGCGTGTGATGGCGGCGTCCTGCGCATAAGGCAGGCCAAGCTGGGTGAGCGCGCCGCGCGCGCGGCTCTGCGGCTGTTCGCTGACGGCCGCTTGCGGGAAGAAGCCGTCGAGCAGGCTTGCGCTGAGTTCCGCCCGGCTGACTTCGGTACGGATCGAACCGCCGATCAGCTTCGAGCCGCGGCTGGGCACGACCACCGGCACGCTGTCGATGGACGCATCGCCCAGCAGCGCCTCCTTTGCGGCACGGCAGGCATGGGCGAGCGCCCGCGTCTGCCACGGATCGAGTCGCGTGCCCTGGGCTGCGAGCTTGCGCGTCACGCCATAGGCGAGCGCCAGATCCATGTTGTCGCCGCCGAGCAGGATGTGATCGCCGACCGCGAGGCGGTGCAGCTCGAGATTGCCGTCGCGCTCGAGCACCGCGATCAGGGACAGGTCGGTGGTGCCGCCGCCGATGTCGATCACCAGGATCAGGTCGCCCGGCTTCACTTCCCTGCGCCACTGGCCGGCGCTGCGCTGGATCCAGCTATACAGCGCCGCCTGCGGCTCCTCGAGCAGCGTGATGCGCGGATAGCCGGCGGCCTGCGCAGCCTCCGCGGTGAGTTCGCGTGCGGCGGGGTCGAAGGAGGCGGGAATCGTGATGGTGACGTCCTGCTGCTCGAAGGGCGAATCCGGGTGCGCAGCGTTCCACGCGTCGCGCAGGTGGGACAGGTAGCGCGTCGAGGCCTCCAGCGGCGAGATGCGGACGACCTCCGCGGGCGCATCGGCGGGCAGGATGGCGGCGCGACGGTCCACGCCCGGATGGCACAACCAGCTCTTGGCACTGGCGACCAGGCGGATGGGTGTCGCCGCGCCGCGCGTGCGGGCGAATTCGCCCACCGCGTGGTCTTGCTCTGTGGTCCACGGCAGATGCAGGTCGCCGTCGGCCAGTTCGTCGGCGTGCGGCAGATAGAGGAAGGAGGGCAGCAGCTCGCGGGCCTCCACGGCGCCCGGCGCGGTGAGCTGGGGGATGGCGAGGATGCGCTGCTCGGCCTTTTCGCCATCGCTGTTGCCGATGTCGACATAAGACAGCGCGCAGTGCGTGGTGCCCAGATCGATGCCGATCGCGTAGCGTGCGCTGTTGTCTGCGGCGCTCACAGTTCCACCTCTGCCTGGGCGATCACGCTGGCATCGTGGCCTTGCGCCAGCTTCGGCAGGCGGCTGTCGGTGACACGCCAGCCGCGGTGGCCGAGGCTGCCGGTGAAGGGGGGCTGGCCGACCACGTTGCCGGTCAGGCGGATGGAGGCGGCGTCGAAGCCTTCGGCGAGCGTCACGCGGCTGCCCTCTGCCTCGGGGCGCACCGGCTCGACGCTGAAATGCTCGCGCAACACCTTGCGGCAGCCTTCATGCACCACGCGCGCTGCGGCGCCGACATCGGCGTCGGAATACGCCGCGACGTTTTCCTGGACGAAGTCGACGAAGCGCGCCTCGCGCTGCAGCAGACCGAGCAACTGCAGTGCGGCTTCGGGCGAGCTTTCACGCAGCACCGGCGCGGCCGCGCTTGCGTCGGCCTGCGCAACGGCCACGCCAGTGGTCGCTGCGGTGGCTGCGGGTGCTGACGCCTCCGGGTTGCGAAGCTGTTCGAGCCGGGCAGCGAGCTCGGGCTGGAACAGCACGGAGAATGCAAGGCCGACACGGCGCGCGAATGAGGGGGTCGAACGTGGCATGTAAGGGTCCTGTTGCCGGAGTTTGTTGCGACGCAATATAACCCAGCAGATGCCGGCTTCGATAGCCTTGCCTGCCTGAAACGGCGTTGCCTGCCGGCGCGCAAAGCATCGGTGACTGCCTGGTCGAAGTGCCAATTTGCAGTTGCGGCCTTGATACAAGGAGCTTGAATGTGTATAGTCTCTTTTCTCCGACGCGGGGTGGAGCAGCTCGGTAGCTCGTCGGGCTCATAACCCGAAGGTCACAGGTTCGAATCCTGTCCCCGCAACCAAATACGGAAACAGGCCGGCAGCGTAAGCTGACTGGCCTGTTTCATTTGTGCAGCCGGGATGGCCGCGCCGTCAGTCTGCGTCGCCGTGGCGCACCTTTCGCCGATGAAAGCCGATGGCAGGACCCCTACTGCGCTCCTCGGCTCGTTCTCGAATCAGGCTGTGGTAAAGCTCGGCCAGTCGCTCCGCCATGGTGGTATCCGCCCATTGCCGGCTGTAGCGCCGGGCTGACGCTGCAAGCGCCTGGCGGCGCAACGGTGCATTCAGCAGGCCAAGCAGTTCGGCGGCGAAGGCAGTCACGTCGTCTGCTGCAACGATCGCTCCAGACTGTGGCGACAGGATGTCACGCGTGCCCATTTCGGCGAGCGCGACCACCGGCAGCCCGGAGGCCATGGCTTCCAGAAGCACCAGACCCTGGGTTTCGGTGCGCGAGGCGAACACGAAAGCGTCGGCAGCCGCGTAGCAGTCGTGCAGTTCCCGCTGCCGCTCAAGATAGCCAACGAAGCGGATCACGCCTGCAAGCCCCCGCTGCGCCACGCTTCTTTGCAGCTCGGCCATGGCAGGCCCTTCGCCAGCGATCACGAGGATGAAATCCGGTACGGAGGTCGCCACGACGGCCGCGACATCGATCAGGAAGCCGATGTTTTTCTCGTGCGCGACGCGACCGATGAACAGCGCGACCGCCACTTGGGTCGTGATGCCGTGCGCGCGGCGGAAGGCGGCGCCGTCGCCCGAGCCGAAGGATTCGACCGGAATGCCGGTGGGCAGCACATGCAGCGGAGAGCGCACGCCATACGACGCGAGGCGATCGCGCATCGCGGTCGAGGGTACGACGACGCCATCGACCGCGTTGCATTGCGAGCACGACACCCGCCGCGCCAGCCCGCGCAGCAGGCCGGCGGGCAGGAAGGGCGCGTAGTGGTGCAGGTACTCCTCAAAGAATGTGTGGTAGGTCAGCAGCACCGGTCGTCCCAGCCGACGGGCCGCCTGGACGCCGGCATAGTGCGCGACGAAGGGTGTCTGGATATGCACCAGATCGCAGTGGGCAGCTTCGCGCAGGGCGGCCGTCCGTGTCCTGCGCCACGACATCAGCCGGTCTTCCGGGTCACGCGGGACCTTGGTGCCCGGCACGCGGACCGCTCCTGCTTCATCGACGCCATCGCTGCCCGTCCCGTAGTCCGGTACCACGATGCGCACGTCGATACCGCAGGCGCGAAGCGCATGGCGAAAGGTCGCGATTGACGTCGACACGCCATTGACGCGAGGGAAATACACATCCGAGACCATCAGTACCCGTTTCATGAGCGCCGATCCTGGCAGCGTGGCGTTACGCGGCGGTGACGATCTGCGGTCGTGAGTCGTGCCGGCTGGCGTAGAATCCCGGCATGAAGACTTTCGCACGCCCCCACGGCGCGTGGCTGTGGCGCGGCCCGCTGCCGCTCATGCTTCGTCATGCTTCCCGTCTGTCACACACCCTCGTTGCGATCGCGATTTCATTGCCCTTGCTGACCGCCGGCGCGAACGCGCTCGCCGCGGAGGGCGAGGGCTTCGCCTCCTGCCTCGCGCGCCTGCGGCCCGAAGCGATGGCGAAAGGGGTGTCGGCAGCGACTTTCGACGCACACACGGCTGCGCTGACGCCGGACATGGCGGTGATCGCCTTTCTGGACGCTCAGCCCGAATTCGTCACGCCCATCTGGGATTACCTCGCCGCGCTGGTCGATGACGAGCGCGTCGCCGACGGCCGCGACATGCTGGCCCGCTGGCAGGAAGTGCTGGGACGGGTCGAGGGCGCCTATCGCGTCGATCCCGCGACGGTGGTGGCGGTGTGGGGCGTCGAGAGCAACTTCGGTCGAAATTTCGGCACACGTCCGCTGCTCACCTCGTTGTCCACGCTGTCGTGCTATGGCCGGCGGCAGGACTACTTCCGGGGAGAGTTCTTCACCACACTGAAGATCATCCAGGAGGGGCACGTCGCCCCGGAGCGGCTCACCGGCTCGTGGGCAGGCGCCTTCGGCCATACGCAGTTCATGCCTTCGACCTTCATGCGGCTGGCGGTGGATTTCGACGGTGATGGGCGTCGCGACCTGGTCGACAGCGTGCCCGATGCGCTGGCTTCCACGGCCAATTTCCTCAAGCGTGCCGGATGGCGTAGCGATCTGCCCTGGGGCTTCGAGGTGGCACTACCGAAGGGTTTCGACACGTCGGTGGCTGGGCGGCGCAACAAGCAGCCGATGCAGGACTGGGCAGCGCGAGGCATAAGGCGAATCGACGGCAGCGCGCTGCCTGCTGGCGAGATACCTGCCGCCTTGCTTTTGCCGGCGGGGCAGGGCGGGCCGGCCTTCCTCGTCACGCGCAACTTCGATGCGCTGTATTCCTACAACGCGGCGGAGAGTTACGCCCTCGCGATCGCGCATCTTGCCGATCGGCTGCGCGGTGGCGGACCTTTCGTTGCCGCATGGCCCACCGACGATCCCGGCCTGTCGCGTGCGGAACGGCGGGAGCTGCAATCGCTGCTGATCGGCCGGGGCTACGACATCGGCGAGCCTGACGGGATGATCGGTGCGCGTACGCGCGAGGCGATCAAGGCCGTTCAGACCGAGCTCGGCCTGCAGGCGGATGGTCGTGCGGGGCAGAAGGTGCTCCGCGCACTGCGCAGCGCAGCGGTGAGCAAGGAAGCGAGCTGATTCGTCTGCGCGACCGTCCCTGTCGCATCGTGCATGCGCGGCGGGACGGTCGTGCCGGGTTCAGCGAGCCGCGTCGCCGCTGACTGCCTGGCCGGGAAAGAAGCGTTCGGCGAGCTCCTCGAGCCCGAGGCTGTGCAGCAGTTTGACCAGCCGCTCGGACGGGCGGCGTCGCGGCAGATCCTTGTAGCTGGCGATGATCAGCTCGTTCTTCATCGAGTGTTCCCAGCCGACGAGCTCGGTGACGTTGACCTGATAGCCGTGCGACTCGAGCTGCAGGCAGCGCAGCACGTTGGTCACGTGGCTGCCGAATTCACGCGTATGGATCGGATGTCGCCACAGCTCGGTCAGGCTGCTCTTCAGCGATTGTTGCTTGTTCTTGCGCAGCACCGCCGCCACCTCGGCCTGGCAGCATGGCACCAGGACGATGAAGCGGGCTTGTTTCTTGAGCGCAAAGCGGATCGCGTCATCGGTCGCCGTGTTGCAGGCATGCAGCGCGGTGACGATGTCGATCCGTTCGGGCAAGCGGTCCGAAGTGATGGATTCCGCTACCGTCAGGTTCTGGAAGCGCATGCCGCGGAAACTCAGCTTGTCTGCAAGCCGTCGCGAACTCATCACCAGCTCGTCGCGCGTCTCGATGCCGTGGATGCGGCCCTCCGGCGCTTGCGATTTGAAGAACAGATCGTAGAGGATGAAACCCAGGTAGGACTTGCCGGCACCGTGGTCGACCAACTGAATGTCGGGATGCTCCGCAAGGACTTCGGTCAGCAGCGGCTCGATGAAGTGATAGAGGTGATAAACCTGCTTCAGCTTGCGGCGGCTGTCCTGGTTGAGCTTGCCGTCGCGCGTCAGGATATGAAGCTGCTTGAGCAGTTCTGCAGACTGGTCGGCGCGGATCTCGGGATGAGCGGTGTTCATCTTGCCTCGGCGTGGTTCGCGGCGGCGATCAGCGCGCTCGACGCGTATGGATCATGTAGTTCACCGAGGTGTCGTGGCCCAGTGCATAGACCTTGGTCAAGGGGTTGTAGCTCAGCCCGGCGGTGTCCTGCATGTCCAGGCCGGCATTGCGGCAATGACGCGACAATTCGGAAGGCTTCAGGAACTTCGCGTAGTCGTGGGTTCCGCGCGGCAGCAGCTTGAGCACGTATTCGGCGCCGACGACCGCCAACAGGTAGGCCTTCAGGTTGCGGTTGATGGTCGAGAAGAAGACGTGGCCGTCAGGTTTTACCAGCTTGGCGCAGGCGGCGATGGTGCTGGCCGGGTCGGGAACGTGTTCGAGCATTTCCATGCAGGTGACGACGTCGAACTGCGCCGGGTTCTCCGCGGCGAAGGCTTCTGCGCTCGTGTGCCGGTAATCGACCCTCACTCCGCTCTCGAACAGATGCAGCCGGGCGACGCCGAGGGCCTTGTCGGAAAGATCGATGCCGGTGACCTGGGCACCACGAGCGGCCATGCTTTCGGACAGGATGCCGCCGCCGCAGCCGACGTCGAGCACGTTCTTGCCCGCAAGCGCGGCCCGACTGTCGATCCATTCCAGGCGCAGCGGGTTGATTTCGTGGAGCGGCTTGAACTCGGATTCGGGATCCCACCAGCGATGGGCGAGTTCGCTGAATTTCTGGACTTCAGCCGGATCGGAATTGGTCGTGTTCATCGTCATCGGGGCCTTGCTAAGAATGGCGTTGTGACCACTTGCGGCGTGTATGGGTTCTGCGGCCGCCCTAAAAACAAAAAGCCCCGCCGAAGCAGGGCTTTCTGCGCACCGGGCTGAAGATTACTTCGAGCCGATGACTTCAACTTCCACGCGGCGATCCGGCTGCAGGCACTCGATCAGAGCCTTGCGGTTCTTGACGGTGTTGCACTTGGTGCCGGTGACGGGCTGCTTCTCGCCCTTGCCTTCGGTGTAGACGCGGTTCGCTTCGACACCCTTCGACACCAGATAGGTCTTCACCGCGGCAGCGCGGCGCTCGGACAGCTTCTGGTTGTAGGCATCGGAGCCCAGGCGGTCGGTATGACCGACGGCCAGGATCACTTCAAGCTTGACCTGCTTCGACTTGGCGGCCAGATCGTCCAGCTTGGCCTTGCCTTCCGGCTTCAGGACGGCCTTGTCGAAGTCGAACAGGGCGTCGGCAGAAAGCTTGACCTTGTCGGCGGTGGGCTTCGGCGCCGCAGCAGCGGCCGCAGCGGCAGCCGCGACCGGGGCAACGCACTTGTCCTTCGGAACGATGTCGCCGTCGCACTCGCAGCCCGCCGGGAACTGACCAGCCATCGCGGTCGAGGCAGCGGCCGGGCTCCAGTAGCCAGTGCGCCAGCACAGGCCGGTACCGCTACGGGCGACGACGTTGCGGGCGTCGATCACGTAGGGGATTTCGCCCTTGCCATCGACGACCACATCCTTCGCCTGCTGAGCGTAGGCGACGGGAGCAGTAAGGCCGATCGAAGCGATGGCGGCCAGCATGAGCATCTGTTTCTTGGTCTGTTTGATCATGGTTTCCTCTTTGAAGGCGAATCGCCGGAGTTGCCACTGCATTGGAGAAGGAAAACAGCAACGAATCGCCGTCTTCACGTCAGGTCGAACTTACTTATCCAGTTCAATTAGCGAGTCTAGTTTGCCACACCGTCGCAATTCTGAGCAATTCTTTGTCGCTTATTTGCAACAGCGCAACGCCTGCATCCACGCGGCTTTCGCCGTCTATCCACACATGGGATACCTGATCCCTGCCAGCGGCGTGCACCAGATGCGACAGGGGCTCGAAGCATGGGCGCATCGAAATGTCGGCCAGATTCACCGCGCAGAGATCGGCGCGTTTTCCACGCACGATCGACCCGATTTCGTCTCCAAGGCCCAGGGCTTCGGCGCCCGCCAGTGTCGCCATGTGCAGCGCTGAGTGCGCGGGAACCGCGGTGGCATCGCCGCTTGAGACCTTTGCGAGCAGGGCAGCGTGGCGCATTTCCTGGAACAGGTCGAGCCGATTGTTGCTCGCCGCACCGTCCGTGCCGAGACCGACCCGCACGCCGGCTTCGAGCAGGCGGGGCACTGGCGCGATGCCGCTGGCGAGCTTCATGTTGGAGGTTGGGCAATGCGCCACGCTGGCGCCGTGTGAGGCCAGCAGGTCGATGTCGTGGCTGTTCAGATGTACGGCATGCACTGCGACAAGATTGTCGGCTGCAATGCCCAGCCGCTCCAGCCGCGCGAGCGGGCGCAGGCCGTGCGCAGCGATCGACTCGCGGATTTCGCCGTCGGTCTCGTGAAGGTGGATGTGCAGGGGAAGATCGAGCTCCCTGGCGAGGGTTTGTGCGCGGATCAGGTTCTCGTCGGAAACCGTGTACGGCGCATGGGGTGCCACGGTGAATCCGATCCGCGGCTGCCGGCGCCAGCGGTCCCGGGCTGCCAGCCCCTTGCGCAGGTAATCGTCAGCATCGGTGGCGTAGGCGGTGGGAAAGTCGATCAGCACGATGCCCACCATTGCGCGCATTCCGACCAGATCGAAAGCCTGTGCCGCGGCATCGGGGTGGAAGTACATGTCGCTGCAGGTCGTGATTCCGCCACGCAGCATTTCGACGGCCGCGAGCAGGGTGCCTTCGCGAACGAAGGTGTCGGAGACATGCTTGGCCTCGGCCGGCCAGATCACCTCCTGCAGCCAGCGCATCAGCGGGAGGTCATCGCCGATGCCGCGCATCAGCGCCATCGCGGCGTGGGTGTGGAGATTGACCAGGCCCGGAATCAGCACGTGTTCGCCCAGGTCGACGACGCGCGCAGCCTGGACCGAGCGTCGTGCGAGATCGCTGGGCAGGACGTCGGCGATGAGGCCGTCCTTCACGGCGACTGAGTGGTAGTCGAGCACTGTGCGCGCCGGTTCCACTGGAATGACCCAGCGTGCGTGGATGAGGAGGTCGACTGAATTCAAGCGTGGTCCTCCGCATCGGCGCTGGGTGGGAGTTGCTGCTTCCACAATTTAAGCATGGTGACAGGACCGCGAACAACACGAGCCTGCTGCATGGCCGTGCGTCAGGGTTCGTGCCAGAATTGAGCCATCGAATCCTGAATGCGGACGCGTTTCGTCCGCCCTTTGCATGGCATGAACGGATTGCCGGAGAAAATCGGCCGCTATCGGATCCTGCGCCAGATCGGGCGTGGCGCGACGGCCATCGTGTACCTCGCCGAGAGTCCGGATTATGCGCAGCCGGTGGCGCTCAAGCACGTTCGCTTTGGCGACAAGTTACGCGACGAGGCGAAGTGGAATCGGCGCCTCATCAAGCTGCTCAAGGCGGAAAAGGCGGTCGCCAGTCGTCTCGAACATCCGAACATCATCCGCATCTACGATGCATCGATCGAGCCCGACCAGGCTTACGTGGTGATGGAATACTTCCCGGGCGAGTCGCTCGAGCGCTACTGCTCGTTCGAGCATCTGCTGCCCATCCACCGCACGATCGGCATCGTTTTCAAATGCTGCATGGCGCTGGACCACGCCTACAGGCAGGGCATCGTCCATCGCGACATCAAGCCGGCCAACATCCTGATCGATGATCAGGACAACGTGAAGATCACCGATTTCGGCCTGGCGCTGAACGTCAGCAAGCGGATGGAGACCGACTCCACCTTCATCATGGGCGTCGGTTCGCCGGCCTACATGAGCCCCGAGCAGGTCAAGGGATACCCGCTCAACCAGAAAACCGATCTTTATTCGCTCGGGGTGGTGCTGTTCCACCTGCTGACCGGACGCCTGCCATTTCGTGGGGCCAATCCGGCGCAGTTGATCTACAAGATCATCAACGCCGACCCACCATCCGTGTCTCAGCTCAACCCGGATGTGCCGGAGCAGATGGACGCGGTGATCCGCCGTGCGCTGGAGAAGGACCTCTATTCGCGTTACAAGAACGGCGCCGAGTTCGCAAAGGACCTGTCCGCGGTGCGCTACAGGATCCTCGACGACAGCTATGTGCCGCCCGACACGGAGCGCTTTGCCGCGCTTAGAAAGCTCTCCTTCTTCACCGAATTCGAGGACGTGGAGCTCTGGGAGGTGCTGCGCATCTGCATCTGGAAGAAGGCGGATGCAAGAGTCAGCCTGGTTCGCGAAGGTGATTCCGATCAGCGGTTTGCGATCGTCCTCGACGGGCGGGTCGAGCTTTCCGTTGGCGGGCGCAAGGTGGCGGAACTGGGCAGGGGCGAGGTTTTCGGCGAGCAGGCGTGGCTCGACAATCTCGAGCACCGCAACATGCTGTCGGTCGTGTCGCTCGCGCCGCTGACTTACCTGGAGATCAACCCGGCTGCCCTCGCGCTGGCAAGCGAGGAGGTCGTCGAGCGGTTCCGTACCCAGGTGTCGACCGTCGTCGTGCGGCGCCTCGCCGGACTCGCGCGCAGCCTGTCGCAGCACATGCCCGCTGCAACCGTGGGCGACCACACGGCCACGGGTGGGCTGGATCTGCGCCTCCTCGACGAATGACGCCAAGCAGAGGGCCGCGGACGCGATCTGCGCACAAGACGGTTGCTTTGCCGTGCCGACCTGCGGCCATCGCGGCTCAGCGGTCGTTCAGCGTGAGGCGCCCATCGCGAGTGCGCGGCCTCTGCTGGTGTCGAGCTGCGCTTGGTCGGCCGCGGGCGCTTCAATCCAGTTGCCGAGGTTTCGACGTGTCAGCGCGGTAAGGGCCGCGATCCACTCGTGGCGCTCGTTGAGGCAGGGAATGTAATGGAAGCTCTGGCCGCCTTGAGACAGGAAGGCGTCGCGGCATTCCATTGCGATCTCCTCGAGCGTTTCGAGGCAGTCCGAGACGAATCCTGGGCAGATCACATCGACCCGGCGCGTGCCACCGCGAGCCAGCGCCTCGAGGGTGGGCTGGGTGTAGGGCTGCAGCCACTCGGCCTTGCCGAAGCGGGACTGGAAGGTAATGAGCGCGCGCTCTGCAGGGAGGCTCAGGGCTTCGGCCACCAGGCGTCCGGTCTTGTGACACTCGCAGTGGTAGGGGTCGCCGAGATCGAGGGTGCGGCGTGGTACGCCGTGAAAGCTCATGACCAGCTTGTCGGGCTCGCCGTTCCGCGCCCAGTGGTCGCGAACGCTTCGGGCGATCGCCTCGATGTAGCCCGGGTCGTCGTGGAAACTGCGTACATAGCGGATTTCGGGCAGGTTTCGCCACTGCCGCAGGCAGTGTGCGACCTCGTCCATCACGCTGCCGGTCGTGCTCGATGAATACTGCGGATAGGCCGGGACAATGAGGATGCGAGTGCAGCCGCCGGCCCGCATCGCGTTGAGCGTGTCGGGGACAGAAGGATTGCCGTAACGCATCGCCCAGCGCACCTGCAGGTCGGGGTATCCCGCGTTGGTGAGATAGCCGGCGAGGAGCTTCGCCTGCCGTTCGGTGTGCACCTTGAGCGGCGAACCTTCATCCATCCAGATGCTCGCATACTTCGCTGCGGATTTTGCCGGTCGAACGTTGAGGATGATGCCGTTCAGGATCAGCCACCAGATGGGCCGCGGAATCTCGACCACGCGAGGATCCGACAGGAACTGCTTGAGGTAGGGGCGCAGGGCCCCTGCGGTGGGCGCTTCGGGAGTGCCCAGATTCACCAGCAGCACGCCGATGCGCGGGCGCGTGCCGTGTTCGTAGGCGGGTTCGGTCCAGTAACGGGCCATGAGGGTCCTTGGATTGGTTTGCTGCAACGCAGGCGGCGCATTTGAGCTCGCCGCAGATCAATGGTTCGCGGACAATGCGCTGGACAACAGCCTGGCGGTGATGTCCACGATGGGAATGACGCGATCGTACGCCATGCGCGTCGGGCCGATCACGCCGACGGAGCCGACCACCTGCCCATCGACCTCGTACGGCGCGGTGATGACGCTGCAGCCGTCCAGCGGTGCGAGCCCTGATTCGCCGCCGATGAAGATCTGCACGCCCTCCGCGCGATTGGACAGGTCCAGCAACTGCATCAGGCCGGTCTTCTGGTCGAAGAGCTTGAACAGCTCGCGCAGGCGGGACATGTTGGACGACAGGTCCTCGACTTCCAGCAGATTCGTTTCACCCGAGATCACGTAATTCGTGGCCGTCTCCTCGGCCGCCTCGGAGCCGGCATCGACGGTCGCTGTCATCAGTTCGGTCATGTCGCTGCGCAGTTGCTGCAGCTCGACGCGCAGCCGGTTCCGGATCTCGTCGAAGGACAGCCCGGCGACGTGCTCGTTCAGATAGGAGGCGGCGCTGCTCAGCTCGCCCGGCGTATAGGGGCGGCGCGTCAGCAGGATGCGGTTCTGAACGTCGCCCGCCGTGGTGACGATGATCAGCAGGATGCGCGTCTCCGACAGGCTGATGAACTCGAGCTGGCGGATGCGGACGGCGTCCTTGCGGGGCGCGACCACCACCCCCGCGAACTGGGTGAGTTCGGACAGCACGTGCGAAGCCGAATTGAGCAGCCGCTGCGGCTGGTCCGGCTGCAGGTGGCCTTTCAGCTCGCGCATCTGCGCGTGCTGCAGGGGCTGTACGGTGAGCAGCGCATCGACGAAGAAGCGATAGCCACGCGCGGTTGGAATACGTCCTGCGGACGTATGGGGACTGGCAATGAAGCCGGCCTCCTCCAGATCGCTCATGACGTTCCGCACGGTCGCCGGCGACAGCTCCAGGCCGGAATAGCGTGAGAGGGCGCGCGAACCCACCGGCTGACCTTCCGCGATGTAGCGTTCGATCAAGGTCTTCAGCAGGATCTGCGAGCGGGCGTCGAGAGTGTTCATGGCAGCACGATGGTCATGGCCATGATTCTACGAAAGAGTGATGGGCCTGGTAAGCCATGGCTGGCGCAGTCGGATGCCGATGGCTTCCGAATCCGGTATTGTGATGCGGATATGGTTTAATCCGCGCCTATGGATACGCACTTCACCAACATCGCGCTGATCGGCAAGTACCAGAGTCCGGACGTTGCCGAATCGGTCCTGGAAATCGCGCGTTTCCTGCGTTCGCAGGGGCGCAACGTATGGATGGAGCAGGGCACGGCAAGTTCCATCGGTGGGGTTGGAGACTATCCTGTCGCAACCTACGAGCAGATCGGCGCCGAGGCGCACCTCGCGGTGGTGGTCGGCGGTGACGGCACGATGCTGAACACGGCCCGTCGCCTCGCCGAAAATGCAGTACCCCTGGTGGGCGTCAATCTTGGCCGGCTCGGTTTCCTGACGGACATCTCGAGTGCGAATGCGAAGGCCCGGCTGGGTGAGATCATCGAGGGCCGGTTCATCGAGGAATCCCGCTTCATGCTCGACGCCGAAGTCCTGCGCGGCGGAACGCGGGTGTTTTCGACCCTGGCGCTGAACGACGTGGTCGTCAACAAGGGCGAGCTCGGTCGCATGATCGAATTCGACCTCGCCATCGACGGCGAGTACGTCTATACCCAGCGCTCGGACGGCATGATCGTGTCCACGCCGACGGGGTCGACGGCCTACGCGCTGTCGGCCAACGGTCCGATCCTGCATCCCAGCGTCGGCGGCATCGCCCTCGTACCCCTCTGCCCGCACGCGCTGACGGCGCGGCCGGTGACACTGCCTGACAGCAGCCGCATCGACATCTCGTTGTTGCTTCCTCATGACGCGCGCGTTCATTTCGATGGCCAGGCGCGCTTCGATCTGCGCGCCGGGGACTGCGTGCGCGTCACGCGTTCGCCGCTTGCGCTGCGCCTGTTGCACCCGGTCGGTTACAGCTACTACGCCATGCTGCGCGAAAAACTGCACTGGAGCGCGGCGCCGCGTCGCAACTGAATGCCCTGCGGTGCGTCGTGCTCCAGCCGGCGCCAATCCTGCCGAAGTTCTGCCTTCCTCTCCTGACATCATGCTGCGACGACTCACCATACGCGACTTCGTCATCGTCGACCGCCTCGAGCTCGAGTTCTCCGCAGGATTCGGCGCGCTGACCGGTGAAACGGGGGCAGGCAAATCGATCCTTCTCGATGCACTCGGCCTGGCGCTGGGCGGGCGTGCGGAAGCTGGCGTGGTGCGCGTCGCTCAGGAGCGCGCCGACATCGTGGCCGAGTTCGATGTGCCCGAGCAGGGCGGGCTGGCGGCTTGGCTCGCGGACGAGGCGCTGGAAGCCGAGGAGGGCGCGATCATCCTGCGGCGCGTGGTCGACGCGGGCGGGCGCAGCCGCGCCTGGATCAACGGGACTGCAGTGTCGCTCGCGCAACTGCGTGCGGCGGGCGAGTGGCTGGCGGACATCCACGGCCAGCATGCCCACCACGCCCTCTTGCGTGGCGAGGCACAGCGCGAGCTGCTCGACGCACATGCGGGCGCGCGTGAGGCCGCCGCCGATGTCTTGCGCTGCCATCGTGAATGGCAGGCACTGGTCACGCTTCGGCGGGAGGCACAGGCGGATTCGGAGAATTCCGCACGCGAGCGCGAGCTGCTGGAGTGGCAGTTGAAGGAGCTTGCACAACTTGCCTTCGACGGCGCGGAGTGGGACGAGATCAACTCGGAGCACAGTCGTCTCGCCCATGCGGCGGGGCTGATGGAGGGTGCTGACGAGACGCTGGCTGCGCTGGGCGACGGTGACTACGCGGTGTGTTCCGTGCTGCGTCACCTCGATGGCCGCATTGCCGAACTCGCCGACATCGATCCCGCGCTCGCCGACGTGCGCGAATTGCTGTCGGCCGCGGCGATCCAGGCGGACGAGGCGCTGCATGCATTGCGGCGCTATCGTGACCGCGTCGATCTCGATCCTCAGCGGCTGGCCGAGATCGAGCGACGCATTTCGACTGTCATGGATACGGCGCGCAAGTACCGGGTGGCGCCTGAGGAACTTCCACAGCTCCTGGAGCGGTGGCGCGAAAGGCTTGCGACGCTGGAGGCGCGTTCCGATCCGGCTCGCCTGGAGCAGGCCGAGGCCGAGGCACTTGCGCGGCTCGAACGGGCTGCGGCGAGCCTGTCTGCGCTGCGTCGCCCTGCTGCAGAGTCTCTATCGAAGGAAATCACCGAGGCGATGCAGACGCTCGCCATGGCAGGCGGCCGCTTCGATGTCGCGCTGGAGCCTTGCGTGCCGTCGGCTCACGGCGCCGAAATCGTGGAATTCCGCGTGGCGGCGAACCCGGGACAGGCCCTGAGGAGCCTGGCGAAGGTTGCATCCGGCGGCGAGCTGTCGCGTATCGGTCTCGCCATCCAGGTCATGACGAGTCGCGATTCGGCTACGCCGACGCTGATCTTCGATGAGGTGGACGTCGGCATCGGCGGACGCGTCGCCGAGATCGTCGGCAAGCTGCTTGCCCGGCTCGGGCAGGAACGCCAGGTGCTTTGCGTCACTCACCTGCCACAGGTTGCTGCGTGCGCCGACTGGCAGTGGCGGATTGCAAAGGTGGAGCATGGAGGGCAGACGCTCAGCGAGGTGACTGCACTGGGCCGCGACGAGCGGATCGAGGAAATCGCGCGCATGCTGGGCGGTGTCAACATCACCGCGACGACGCGCGAACATGCGGCGGAGATGCTGGGCCCGCGCTGAACGCGCGGACGACGAGCCGCCAGCCGACAGTTCAGTCAGCCTTGGGCTGAGATTCTGGGCTCCGGCGCACGCCCTGCATCAGGATTCGCCGCTGCGATTCGGGCAATCCTTGCGCACGCAGTCGGCATACAGATAAAGCGCGTGTTCCTTGATCGCGAAGCCGCGCTCTTCGGCGATGCGCTTCTGGCGCTGCTCGATCTCGGCATCGTAGAACTCCTCGACCTTGCCGCACTGCAGGCAGACGAGGTGATCGTGGTGGTTGCCCTGGTTGAGCTCGAAAACGGCCTTGCCCGACTCGAAATAATGGCGTTCGAGGAGTCCCGCTTGCTCGAACTGCGTCAGCACGCGGTAGACTGTCGCCAGACCGATGTCCATGCCTTCGCCGATCAGCAGGCGATAGACGTCCTCGGCCGTCAGATGGCGCTGTTCGGCGCTCTGGAACAGGTCCAGGATCTTGAGCCGCGGGTAGGTTGCCTTCAGGCCTATGCTTTTCAGGCTCTTGGAATTCTCTGACATGGTTGCCTGTACGGATGCCGAGGTAGCGCGCAGTCGGGGTGTGCGCGAGGGATGGTGAAGCCCGGCCGAAGGCCAGGCAGTCCTATGTTATATTTTTTGCCCACCAATGAGAACCGGCGCTCCCTGGCGGGCGCCTCTAACCCGATTCCCAAATGCGTTCCACACTGTTATCGGCGCTTGTCGCCGCAGGCCTGCTTGCGGGCTGCTCCTTCGACTCCATCGTGAGCAAGGTCAATCCGTACAGGATCGATGTCCGGCAAGGCAACTACGTCGATCAGGAGATGATCGCCCAGCTCAAGAAAGGCATGACTCGCGAGCAGGTGCGCTTCGTCCTCGGGACGCCGCTCGTCGTCGACGCGTTCCGCAACGACCGCTGGGACTACGTCTATCGATTCAAGCCGGGGCGGGGCGAGCCGCAGCAGCGGGTCGTGTCGGTGTTCTTCGTCGACGACAAGCTCGATCGCATCGAGGGCGACGTGAAGGCTGGCGATGCGCAGGCCGCGACCGACAGCGGACGCGGCGAGCGCAGCCGCGTCGTCGAAATCCCGGCAGCACCCCAGAAGTGATCATTTCTCGATGACGGCACGCCCTGCGGGGCCGTCCATCGGCCCATCAGGAACTGAAGAAAGATGAGCGTTATCCGTTTGGCTATCGCCGGCGCAGCCGGCCGCATGGGGCGCATGCTGATCGAGGCCGCCCTAAAGGAAGAGGGCGTCGCGATCGGGGCCGCCTTCGACCGGCCCGGAAGCCCGTGCATCGGACGCGACGCGGGCGAGCTGCTTGGCTTGCCCTGTGGTGTGACCATCGTGGACGATGCCCGCGCCGCGATCGCCGCGGCCGATTGCGTGATTGACTTCACCCGGCCGGAGGGGACACTCGCGCATCTCGCCCTGGCGCGCGAACTCGGCAAGGCGATGGTGATCGGTACGACGGGCTTCGACGCTGCCGGAAAGGCGGCGATCGCCGAGGCCGCGAAGGAAATACCGGTGGTCTTCGCGCCGAACATGGCCGTCGGTGTGAATGCAGTGTTCAAACTGCTCGAAGTCGCGGCACGCATTCTCAACGAAGGCTACGACGTCGAGGTGATCGAGGCGCATCACCGATTCAAGGTAGATGCGCCCTCCGGCACCGCCCTGCGCATGGGCGAAGTCGTTGCCCGCGAGCTTGGGCGCGATCTGGAGACTTGTGCAATCTATGGCCGCGAGGGCGTGACGGGCGAGCGCAAGCCCGAAACCATCGGTTTCTCGACGATCCGTGGTGGCGACATCGTTGGCGACCACACCGTGCTGTTCGCCGGAATCGGTGAGCGCATTGAAATCACGCACAAGTCCGGGAGCCGCATGCCCTACGCGCTGGGGTCGTTGCGGGCAGCGCGCTTCGTCGCCGGCCGCGGGCCGGGGCTCTTCGACATGCAGGATATTCTCGGTTTGCGCTGACGCAAGCTGGCGGCTGAGCTGCCCTGATTCATTTCAGCGGCGACCCCACATTGCCTTGGGGGGGCGAAAAAAGTAGAATTGGGCCATCTAGACAGCGGGATCGCGCCTACGGGCTCGTCCCGCTTTTTTGCAAGCTGTGGGCGCAGCAATTTTGCTTAGCCCTTGATTTCAGGCTGAATTCAGGAGTTTCTTGTGACTGCATCCCTGCCCGCCCTTCTTGCGCTCGCCGATGGGACGGTGTTCTACGGCAAGGGCATCGGCGCGGTTGGCAGCACGGTCGGCGAAGTGGTGTTCAATACCTCGATGTCGGGTTATCAGGAAATCCTGACTGACCCGAGTTACTCGCGCCAGATCGTCACGCTGACCTATCCGCATATCGGTAACACTGGTGTCAACCGCGAGGACGTCGAATCGACCCGCGTGCATGCCGCCGGCCTCGTGATCCGCGATCTGCCGCTTCTGCCTTCCAACTTCCGTATGGATCAGCGACTCGACGCTTTTCTTCGCACCGAAAACGTTGTCGCCATTGCCGGGATCGACACCCGCAGGCTCACCCGGGTGCTGCGAGAAAAGGGCGCGCAGGCGGGCTGCATCGTGACCGCGGCCGAAGGCGGTGCGCTCGATGCGGAGGCGGCCGTTGCCGCGGCGCGCGGTTTTCCGGGGCTGGCCGGCATGGATCTGGCCAAGGTGGTATGCACGGCGCAGGCGTATGACTGGAGCGAGACCGAATGGGCGCTCGGGCGCGGGTACGGCAAGCAGAGCCAACCGCGCTTCCACGTCGTTGCCTACGACTTCGGTGTCAAGTTCAACATCCTTCGCATGCTCGCCGAGCGCGGCTGCCGCCTGACCGTGGTGCCCGCGCAGACACCGGCCGCCGAAGTGCTGGCGATGAAACCGGACGGCGTGTTCCTGTCCAACGGCCCCGGTGACCCCGAGCCCTGCGATTACGCGATCGACGCGATCCGTCAGTTCATCGCTGCGCGCGTACCGACCTTCGGCATCTGCCTCGGCCATCAGTTGCTCGCGCTCGCCTCGGGTGCGAAGACGATGAAGATGAAATTTGGCCATCACGGCGCCAACCACCCGGTCAAGGATCTCGACAGCGGCCAAGTGCTGATCACCAGCCAGAACCACGGCTTTGCCGTCGACCCCTCGACGCTGCCCGCCAACCTGCGAGTGACGCATCAATCCCTGTTCGATGGTTCGAATCAGGGTCTGGCGCGCACCGACGCGCCGGTATTCTCGTTCCAGGGCCACCCGGAGGCGAGCCCGGGTCCGCATGATGTCGCATACCTCTTCGACCGCTTCATCGGTCTCATGGAAGCGTCAAGGTAATCCGGCGTACGGGCAGGCTACCGCCTGCCGCCATTGTTCGATGCCGGCGCACGATGCCGGCTCAAGGAATCACTGAGGCAAGACGATGCCGAAACGTACCGACATAAAGAGCATCCTGATCATCGGCGCCGGCCCGATCATCATCGGCCAGGCCTGCGAATTCGACTATTCCGGCGCCCAGGCCTGCAAAGCACTGCGCGAGGAAGGCTACAAGGTCATCCTGGTCAATTCGAATCCTGCGACCATCATGACCGACCCGGGCACGGCTGATGTCACCTACATCGAGCCGATCACCTGGCAGGTCGTCGAGCGCATCATCGCCAAGGAGCGCCCTGACGCGCTACTGCCGACGATGGGCGGCCAGACCGCGCTCAACTGCGCACTCGACCTGGCGCACAACGGCGTGCTCGAAAAGTATGGGGTGGAACTGATCGGCGCCTCCGAGGAGGCGATCGACAAGGCCGAGGACCGCCTGAAGTTCAAGGAGGCGATGACCAAGATCGGCCTTGGATCGGCGCGCTCCGGCATCGCCCACAGCATGGAGGAGGCGCTGCAGGTGCAGGGCGGCATCGGCTTTCCGGCGATCATTCGTCCGAGCTTCACGCTCGGTGGCAGTGGCGGCGGCATCGCCTACAACATGGAAGAGTTCCACGAGATCTGCAAGCGCGGTCTCGAGGCGAGCCCGACCAACGAGTTGCTGATCGAGGAATCGCTGCTCGGCTGGAAGGAGTACGAGATGGAGGTGGTTCGCGACAAGGCGGACAACTGCATCATCGTGTGCTCGATCGAGAACCTCGACCCGATGGGTGTGCATACCGGCGACTCCATCACCGTCGCCCCGAGCCAGACGCTGACGGACAAGGAATACCAGATCATGCGCAACGCCTCGATCGCGGTGCTGCGCGAGATCGGGGTGGATACCGGCGGCTCGAACGTCCAGTTCGCCATCAACCCCAATGACGGACGCATGATCGTCATCGAGATGAACCCGCGCGTGTCGCGTTCGTCCGCGCTGGCCTCCAAGGCGACCGGCTTCCCGATTGCCAAGGTGGCGGCCAAGCTGGCGGTGGGTTACACCTTGGATGAGCTCAAGAACGACATCACCGGCGGTGCGACGCCGGCATCGTTCGAGCCTTCGATCGACTACGTCGTCACCAAGATCCCGCGCTTCGCCTTCGAGAAATTTCCGCAAGCCAATGACCGCCTGACCACGCAGATGAAGTCGGTGGGCGAAGTCATGGCGATGGGCCGGACTTTCCAGGAGTCGTTCCAGAAGGCGCTGCGCGGCCTGGAAGTGAGCGTCTATGGTCTGGATGAGATCGAGGCCGATTCCGAGGATCTGGAGCGCGAACTCGCCAGCCCAGGGCCGCAGCGCATCTGGTATGTGGGGCAGGCTTTCCGCGAAGGCATGAGCCTGGAGCAGGTGCACAACCTGACGAAGATCGATCCCTGGTTCCTCGCCCAGATCGAGGACATCATCCTCACCGAGAAGGCGCTCGTCGGCCGCTCGCTGAAGGCGATCCAGGCTGTCCAGATGCGCGAGCTCAAGCGCAAGGGCTTTTCGGACCGCCGCATCGCCAAGCTGCTCGGTGCCGACGAGACAGCGGTGCGCCTGCATCGCCACACGCTCGGCGTACGTCCGGTGTACAAGCGTGTCGATACCTGCGCCGCGGAATTCTCAACCTCGACCGCCTACATGTATTCCTCCTATGAGGAAGAGTGCGAGGCGCAGCCGAGCGACAAGAAGAAGATCATGGTGCTTGGTGGCGGGCCGAACCGCATCGGTCAGGGCATCGAGTTCGACTATTGCTGCGTGCATGCGGCGCTCGCGCTGCGCGAGGACGGGTACGAGACCATCATGGTCAACTGCAACCCGGAAACCGTGTCTACCGACTACGATACCTCGGACCGCCTGTATTTCGAGCCGATCACGCTGGAAGACATCCTCGAGATCGTGCACATCGAGAAGCCGGTCGGCGTGATCGTGCAGTTCGGTGGACAGACCCCGCTCAAGCGCGCCAAGGCCCTGGAAGAGAATGGCGTGCCCATCATCGGCACCAGCCCGGACATGATCGATGCGGCCGAGGACCGCGAGCGCTTCCAGAAGTTGCTCACCGACCTGCGTCTCAAGCAGCCGCCCAACCGCACTGCGCGTACGCCGGAGGAGGCCGTTCGACTCGCTGCAGAAATCGGCTATCCGCTGGTCGTGCGTCCCTCCTACGTGCTTGGCGGACGCGCGATGGAGATCGTCCATGAGCAGAAGGACCTCGAGCGCTACATGCGTGAAGCGGTCAAGGTCTCGAACGAATCGCCGGTGCTGCTGGACCGCTTCCTGAACGACGCGACCGAAATCGACGTCGATGCGCTTTCCGATGGCAAGCAGGTGATGATCGGCGGCATCATGGAGCACATCGAGCAGGCTGGCGTGCACTCCGGCGATTCGGCGTGCTCGCTGCCGCCCTATACGCTCACGCCCAAGCTGCAGGACGAACTGCGCCGCCAGACGGAGGCGATGGCGCGCGCGCTTAACGTCGTCGGCCTGATGAACGTGCAGTTCGCCATCCAGGGCGAGGGCGAGAATGCAGTCGTCTATGTGCTCGAAGTGAATCCCCGCGCCTCGCGCACGGTTCCTTTCGTGTCCAAGGCGTGTTCGCTGCCGCTGGCCAAGATCGCCGCGCGCTGCATGGCGGGCCAGAGCCTCGAGAGTCAGGGGGTGACTGGCGAGATCGTGCCGCCGTACTACTCGGTGAAGGAGGCGGTGTTCCCCTTCGTCAAGTTCCCGGGGGTCGATACCATCCTCGGTCCCGAGATGAAGTCGACCGGCGAGGTCATGGGCGTGGGCCGCAGCTTCGCCGAAGCCTTCGTGAAGAGCCAGGTGGCGGCGGGGGTGCGCCTGCCGGGCGGCGGCACGGTGTTCATCAGCGTCAAGGCGTCCGACCGACCGGCAGCAGTCGAGGTCGCGAAGGAACTTCACGACCTTGGCTTCTCGCTGGTTGCGACGCGTGGTACGGCGTCGGTCATCGAAGCGGCCGGGGTTCCGGTGACGGTCGTCAACAAGGTCAACGAAGGGCGCCCGCACATCGTCGATATGATCAAGAACGAGGAAATCGCGTTGGTGATCAATACCGTCGAGGAAAAGCGGCAGGCGATCGCCGATTCGCGCTCCATCCGCACGAGCGCGCTGGCCGCCAAGGTCACCATCTTCACGACGATCGAAGGCGCGCGCGCTGCCTGCATGGGCATTCGAAGCCTGGCCGGCGGCATCGAGGTTTACTCCGTGCAGTCCCTGCACGCTGAATTGAATCAGGCAGCATGAACAAGACTCCGCTTACGGTTAATGGCGCAGAGCGGCTGCGCGAAGAGCTGCATCGTCTGAAGACGGTCGACCGCCCGAACGTGATCGCCGCGATCGCCGAGGCGCGGTCGCATGGCGACCTTTCCGAGAATGCCGAGTACGACGCCGCCAAGGAGCGGCAGGGCTTCATCGAAGGCCGGATCATGGAGGTCGAGGGCAAGCTCGCCCATGCACAGATCATCGATCCCAAGCTGCTCGATGCGGACGGTCGCTGCGTGTTCGGCTCGACGGTCGAACTCGAGGACATGGATTCGGGCCAGGTCGTCGTCTATCAGGTTGTCGGCGAGGACGAGGCGGACATCAAGGCGAACAAGATCTCGATCAGCTCGCCGATTGCGCGTGCGCTGATCGGCAAGTACGCCGGCGACATTGCCGAGGTGCAGGCACCCGGTGGTGTCCGCGAGTACGAGATCATCGACGTCCGCTACGTCTGAGCGATGTTGAACCGCCTTGCCGAGCACCTTGCGCTCGTGGTCGTCACCCTCTGGGTCGGCGGCATGTGGGCGGTGGGATACCTGGTCGCGCCAGTGCTGTTCGACATGCTGTCGGATCGCATGCTGGCGGGCAAGGTGGCGGGGCGACTGTTCGATTTCGTCGGCTGGTTCGGTCTTGGCAGCGCGATCTACCTGATGCTGTTTGCCGCGATGAAGTCAGGGTGGGCTGTTTTCCGCAGCGGGCTCTTCTGGTTGCTGCTCTTCATCATTGCGCTGATCGCGGCCGGGCAGTTCGGCATCCAGCCCTTGATGGCCGAACTCAAGGCAAGCGCCTGGCCACGCGACGTGATGAGCACCGTGATGCGCGACCGCTTCGCGACCTGGCACGGCATTTCCAGCGTGCTCTACCTGATTCAGAGCCTGCTCGGCGCCGTTTTGGTGTTCTCGCTCAGGAAGGCGCTGAGGTAGGGAAGCTCGATCCGCGCCCGATCCTGCGCTGCATGGCGCACGATCGGGCGGCGAGTAGCTCAGCGTCCCCGCCCGCTGCCCCGGGCATGGGCGGAAGGGGTGCGCGCGGGCGAACGCCGCGATTCGGCGGATGCCTTCGCAAGGGCTGCGCGTCGCGCGGCAGCCGCAAAGGCAGCGGCAGATTTCGCGGTAGCGGTCTTCGCCGTGCGCTTGGCCGCGTTGTCTGTCGCCAGCTTTTCTTCTTCGCGGCGCTGCCGCCAGACGACGAGGATGTTGCCGATGTGCTGAACTGCGGCCGCATCGAGCGCGCTGCACAGCTCGTGCATGAGGGATTCGCGATCATCGCGTTCCGCGCCCTGGACGCGGACCTTGATCAGTTCATGGGCCTGCAGGGAGCGCTCGATCTCGGCGAGGACCGAGGGCGTGAGGCCATTGCCCGCGATGGTGACGACCGGATTCAGGTGGTGCGCCTTCGCGCGCAGTTCGCGTCTTTGGGCAGGCGTAAGCTCGATCATTGATTTTTCTCGACTTCTTGACTTCGGTGGGGCAAGGATTCTACTCCGATTGGCGTGATGAAACGAAACAAGACCAGCAAGGCGTGGCTGCACGAGCACGTCAATGACCCGTATGTCCAGCGCGCACAGGCCGATGGCTACCGGGCGCGTGCGGCGTACAAGCTGCTCGAGATCGACGATCGCGATCGTCTGTTGCGGCCCGGTGCCGTGGTGGTGGATCTCGGTGCCGCGCCGGGTTCATGGTGTCAGGTGGCAGTCAAGCGCTGCGGCCCATCCGGCCGCGTATTTGCGCTCGACCTCCTGCCGGTGGAGCCGATTTCGGGCGTGGACTTCCTGCTGGGCGATTTCACCGAGGACGAGGTGCTGGCCGAGCTGGAGCGTCGGCTCGCCGGTGCGCGCGTCGACGCGGTGCTGTCGGACATGGCGCCGAACCTCTCCGGCGTCGCGACCGTCGATCAGGCACGGTCGATACACCTGTGCGAACTCGCGCTCGATTTTGCCGCTCAGCACCTGAAGCCGTCGGGCCAGTTGATCGTGAAGGTCTTCCAGGGGGAAGGGTTCATGGAGTTCCGCAAGGCGATGGAAGCAGTCTTCAACAGCGTGCAGGTGCGTAAGCCCAAGGCATCGCGCGACCGCAGCGCAGAGGTGTATCTCCTCGGCAGGGGCGTGCGGCAGCGTTGATGATCGGCATCATTGATCCAGGCAATGGTGGCCATCGGTTTGCCCGTGGGAACGTTCGCCTCTAGAATGAATCAATTACGCGTACGCCCGCAATCGGGCTCCTGGGGTAGAGTGCTTTGAACAATCTTGTGAAGAATCTCGCGATCTGGATGGTCATCGGCGTCGTGCTGATGACCGTGTTCAACCAGTTCAACGCCCGCCAGACGCCGCCCAACACGATGGAGTACTCGCAGTTCATGGAGGAAGCCAAGGCGGGGCGGATCGCCAAGGCGACTGTGGATGGTCGCGTGCTGAAGGCGACGACGCAGGAAGGCCGTTCGATCACGGTCTACACGCCGGGCGTGCAGGATATCTGGATGGTGTCGGACCTGATGCGCTACGGCGTCTCGGTGAATGCCAGCAAGCCGGAGGAAGAGCAATCCTTCCTCGCCAACATTTTCGTGTCGTGGTTCCCGATGCTTCTTCTGATCGGCGTGTGGGTCTTCTTCATGCGTCAGATGCAGGGTGGCGGCAAAGGCGGCGCGTTCTCGTTCGGCAAGAGCAAGGCGCGGATGCTGGACGAATCCGCGAACTCGGTCACCTTTGCCGACGTGGCGGGTTGCGACGAGGCCAAGGAGGAAGTCTTCGAACTCGTCGAGTTCCTGCGTGATCCGTCGAAGTTCCAGAAGCTCGGCGGGCGCATCCCCAAGGGTGTGCTCATGGTGGGCTCGCCTGGTACGGGCAAGACCTTGCTTGCGAAGGCGATCGCCGGCGAGGCGAAGGTTCCGTTCTTTTCCATCTCGGGCTCCGACTTTGTCGAGATGTTTGTCGGCGTGGGTGCGGCGCGTGTGCGCGACATGTTCGAGCAGGCCAAAAAGCATGCGCCCTGCATCATCTTCATCGACGAGATCGATGCGGTGGGCCGTCAGCGTGGCGCGGGACTCGGTGGGGGTAACGACGAGCGCGAACAGACGCTGAACCAGTTGCTGGTGGAAATGGATGGCTTCGAAGGCCAGACGGGTGTCATCGTCATCGCGGCGACGAACCGCCCCGACGTTCTCGATCCGGCGCTGCTGCGTCCGGGGCGCTTCGACCGCCAGGTGGTTGTTGCGTTGCCCGACATCCGCGGCCGCGAGCAGATCCTCAAGGTTCACATGCGCAAGGTGCCGATCGCCCCCGACGTCGATCCTCAGGTGCTGGCGCGCGGCACGCCCGGGTTTGCCGGTGCCGACCTGGCCAACCTTGTGAATGAGGCGGCGCTCTTTGCGGCGCGCGCCAACAAGCGTCTCGTCGACATGGAGGACTTCGAGCGCGCCAAGGACAAGATCATGATGGGCGCCGAGCGCCGTTCGGTAGTGATGCCGGAGGAGGAGCGTCGTAACACCGCCTTCCACGAGTCGGGTCACGCCGTGGTGGCGCGCCTGCTCGACAAGACCGATCCGGTGCACAAGGTCACGATCATTCCGCGTGGCCGTGCGCTGGGCGTCACCATGCAGTTGCCCACCGAGGATCGGTACAGTCAGGATCGCGAGCGCCTGTTGCAGACGATCACGGTGCTTTTTGGTGGCCGAATCGCCGAAGAGCTCTTCATGCAGCAGATGACGACCGGGGCGTCGAACGATTTCCAGCGCGCCACCGATCTGGCGCGGCGCATGGTCACCCAATGGGGTATGTCGGACAACCTTGGGCCAATGGTCTATGGGGAGGAGGAAGGCGAGATCTTCCTTGGCCGCCAGGTGACGACGCACCGCAACGTCTCCGAGGCCACGATGCAGAAGGTGGATGCGGAGATCAGACGCATCATCGATCAGCAATACGCGCTCGCGCGCCGCCTGCTTGAGGAGAATCGGGACAAGGTCGAAGCGATGACGCGCGCCCTGCTCGAGTGGGAGACGATCGACGCCGATCAGATCAACGACATCATGGAAGGCCGCCCGCCGCGGGCGCCCAAGCCCGCGTCGGCGCCGGTGAGCCGCTCCAAGGACGACTCCCCGGGCGCCGCACCGACCGCGCCTGCGCCGGCGGCGTGATTCTGCGCCCGGCGGCGACAAACTTTGCATGGGCCGGGTCACCGGCCCATTTCTTTTACGGGAACAAGAAATGAGCACACTTCAATGCGGACGTTTCGTGCTGGATCTCGCACAGCCGAAACTGATGGCGATCGTAAACCTGACTGACGACTCCTTCACCGGCGATGGCACGCATGGCGATCTCGACCGGATGATGCAGCGGGCGGAAATGGCACTCGAGGAGGGGGCCGACATGCTGGACATCGGTGCGGAGTCCTCACGCCCGGGTTCGGATCCCGTGCCGGAGGCGCAGGAACTGGAGCGGGTGGTGCGATGCGTCGAGCGTCTGCGCAGCCTGCAGGTGCCACTGTCCATCGATACGCTCAAGCCCGCGGTGATGCGGGCCGCCATCGCCGCCGGGGCAGACATGATCAACGATATCAATGCCTTCAACGCCGAGGGTGCGATCGAAGCGGTGGTGGACAGTACGGTGGGGCTGTGCGTGATGCACATGCAGGGCGAGCCGCGCACCATGCAGCGTAATCCGCAGTACGCCGATGTTGTCGAGGACGTTGCAGCTTACCTGGACGGCCGAGTTCGGGCACTGCAAGCGGCTGGTGTGGCGCACGACCGCATCGTCCTCGACCCGGGCTTTGGCTTTGGCAAGACGGTCGAGCACAACTTCACGTTGTTGCGCGATCTCTCCCGTTTTTGCCGCGACGGTCTGCCGGTGTTGGCGGGCTTGTCGCGCAAGGCCATGCTGGGGACCGTGACGGGCAGGCCGGTCGAGCAGCGCCAAGTCGCCAGTGTGGTGGCGGCGCTCATTGCGGTTCAGCGCGGCGCGGCCATCGTTCGGGTGCATGACGTGGGCGCGACCCGTGACGCACTTCGGGTCTGGCAAGCGGTGTCATAATTCGGCTTTTCAAGCTCGGGACACGCAATGGGTCGCAAGTATTTTGGTACGGATGGGGTGAGGGGGCGTGTCGGTGAGGCCCCGATCACCCCTGATTTCGTGATGCGCCTTGGCTATGCGGCGGGCGTGACGCTCGTCGCGCGCGAGAAGCTGCCGGCTGGCGAGCGCCCGGCGGTGCTCATCGGCAAGGACACGCGCATCTCCGGCTATTTGCTGGAGGCTTCGCTCGAAGCCGGCTTTGCTGCGGCCGGCGTGGATGTGATGCTGGCCGGTCCGATCCCTACTCCCGCGGTGGCCTACCTGACGCGGGCATTGCGGCTGCAGGCCGGAGTCGTGATCTCTGCGTCGCACAACCCGTTTTATGATAATGGGATAAAATTTTTCTCGGCAGGCGGAGCAAAACTTCCTGACGCGATGGAAGCCGAGATCGAGGAGCGCCTGGATAGGGCGATGGGCTGCGCAGACTCGGCCCAGCTTGGGCGCGCCCGGCGTATCGACGACGCGGCCGGGCGTTACATCGAATTCTGCAAGAGCACGTTCCCGAACGAAATGGATCTGCGCGGGCTGCGCCTGGCGCTGGACTGTGCCCATGGGGCGGCGTATCACATTGCGCCTCGGGTCTTCCACGAACTCGGCGCCGACGTCGTCGCCGTGGGTGTGGAGCCGAACGGGCTCAACATCAATGACGGGGTGGGTGCGACCCGACCGGAGTTCCTGCGTCAGGCGGTGCTGGCCAACGGTGCCGACATCGGTATTGCACTCGACGGTGACGGTGACCGCCTGATCATGGTGGACCGGAGCGGCGAGGTATACGACGGTGACAAGCTCATTTATGTGATTGCTGCGGCGCGCAAGGCGGAAGGGCGGCTGGACGGCGTCATCGGGACATTGATGAGCAATCTGGGCTTCGAGCATGCGATCGGGCGCCTCGGGGTACCGTTCGCCCGCGCCAAGGTGGGCGATCGCTACGTGCTCGAGATGCTGCATGAGCGCGGCTGGAAGCTCGGCGGCGAAAATTCCGGCCACATCATCTGTCTTGACAGGCACTCGACCGGCGATGGCATCGTGTCGGCGCTACAGGTCCTGGCGGCACTCAAGCAGCACGGGCGAACCCTGGCCGAGGCTTGTTCGGACCTGACCTTCTATCCGCAGAAACTTGTGAATGTGCGGCTCCCGGCGGGGTTCGACTGGCGTGCAGATCAGGGCATTGCTGCTGCTCAGGCGCACGCCGATGCAGCACTCGGGAATGAGGGCAGGGTGCTGCTTCGGCCGTCGGGCACGGAGCCGCTGTTGCGGGTGATGGTCGAAGGGCGCGACGGGGATCTGGTCGAGCGCCTGGCACGCCAGATTGCAGAGGCCGTGCAGGAGGCCGTTGCCTGATTGGTCGGAATTTGGCCCGGGTGCGAGGCTGCAAGGCGTCGGGTAGTCAGGGGCAGGCACATGCAGGTTTTCGCGATGGTATGCGCGGACTGCGCTTCATGACATGAAACGTGGCTGTAATATGGCTTTGTTACAGTGCGAACTCGGTTTCCAAAGCAGAGGTAGTCATGCAGCGTTTCTCGATCTCGAAGAAGTTTGCCCTCGCATCCGTTTGCTCCGTCCTGTTTTCCCTTCAGGCACAGGCTGCCGACATTACCGGGGCTGGCGCTTCCTTCCCGGCACCGATCTATGCAAAGTGGGCCGATGCGTACCAGAAGGCCACAGGCGGCAAGGTGAATTACCAGTCGATCGGCTCGAGCGGCGGCATTCGTCAGATCACGGCGAAGACGGTCGATTTTGGTGCATCAGACATGCCTCTCAAACCGGAGGAACTCAGCAAGGCCGGTCTGCAGCAGTTTCCGACGGTGATCGGGGGCGTTGTGCCCGTCGTCAATCTGCCGGGCATCAAGGCCGGTGAGCTCAAGCTCACGGGGCCGGTGCTTGCCGGGATCTATCAGGGCAAGATCGCGAAGTGGAACGACAAGGCGATCGCGGACCTGAACCCTGGGTTGTCGCTTCCTGATCAGCCGATCGGGGTCGTGCGTCGTGCCGACGGTTCTGGCACGACTTTCGTATTCACCAACTACCTCTCGAAGGTGTCAGCCGACTGGAAGGAGAAGATCGGTGAAGGCTCGGCGGTGCAGTGGCCGGTCGGGCTCGGTGGCAAGGGCAACGAGGGAGTCTCCGCCTTTGTCCAGCGCCTGCCCGGCGCCATCGGGTACGTCGAATATGCCTACGCCAAGCAGAACAAGCTGGCTCACGCGCTGCTCCAGAACAAGGACGGTCAGTTCGTTGCCCCGAGCGATGATGCGTTCGCGGCGGCATCGTCCGGTGCAGACTGGAGCAAATCTGCTTTCTACGAGATCCTCACGAACCAGCCGGGCAAGGCATCGTGGCCGATCACAAGCGCGACCTTCATCCTGATGCATCAGGTGCAGGACAAGCCGGAGCAGGGCGCGAATGTGCTCAAGTTCTTCGACTGGGTCTACGCGCATGGCGACAAGATGGCGGAAGAGCTCGACTACGTGCCGCTGCCTGATGCGACGGTGAAGCTGATCGAGTCGTCCTGGGCGCAGATCAAGGATGCGTCGGGTAAGGCTGTCCGTTCAGCCAAGTAAGATCTTTCAGTGGCTCAGCCAGAACAGCAGCCGGGAACCGTTGCGGTTTCCGGCCGCCAACTTTCCGCGGACGGCGACGTTGAGGCCGTGCTGTCGGGTGTGACAATGGGACAGAATCAATTCGCGGTGTCTCGGTTCAAGCGGTTGAGCGATGCTCTCTTCGCCGGGACCGCACGATCGTTTGCCGTGCTGACGCTGGTCTTGCTCGCCGGCATCATCGTTGCGTTGACTTATGCGTCGTGGCCAAGCCTGCAGGCCTTCGGCATCGGTTTCCTGTTCTCGACGGACTGGAATCCGCCGATGGAGAAATTCGGTGCGCTCATCCCCATATACGGGACCATCGTCACCTCGATCATTGCGCTGCTTATCGCTGTTCCGATCAGCTTCGGGATCGCCTTGTTCCTGACCGAGTTGTCGCCCGTGTGGTTGCGCCGTCCTCTCGGCACGGCGATCGAGTTGCTTGCAGCCATTCCAAGCATTGTTTACGGGATGTGGGGCTTGCTCGTCTTCGCTCCGATCTTCGCAAAATATGTCCAGCCCGCCTTGCAGGCGACGCTGGGCAAGTTGCCACTCGTCGGCCTACTTTTCGAGGGCGCGCCGCTTGGCATCGGCCTGCTGGCAGCAGGGATCATCCTCGCAATCATGATCATTCCCTACATCGCTTCGGTCATGCGTGATGTATTTGAAGTGACACCGCCCATGCTGAAGGAGTCGGCCTACGGTGTCGGATGTACCACGTGGGAAGTGATGTGGAACGTCGTGCTTCCTTACACGCGGACAGGGGTAATCGGTGGCGTGATGCTGGGTCTGGGGCGAGCGCTCGGCGAGACGATGGCGGTGACCTTCGTCATCGGCAACACGAACTTCCTGAACACTGCCTCGCTCTTTGCACCGGGCAACAGCATCACTTCCGCGCTGGCCAACGAGTTCGCCGAAGCGGACCCCGGTCTCCACTCTGCGTCGCTGATGGAACTGGGCCTGATTCTGTTCGCGATTACGCTCGCTGTTCTCGTCGTGTCGAAACTCCTGCTGCTTCGTCTCGCCAAGAGCGAAGGCGCGAAGAGCTGAGGGGGTGTCATGAATCTTCTGACAAGGCGCAAGCTGACCAACAAGGTGGCGCTGACGCTGTCGTTATCGGCAATGTTGTTCGGCCTGTTCTGGCTTGCATGGATCCTGTGGACGGTTTTCGAACTGGGTCTGTCCGGGCTGTCGCTCAGTCTTCTGACGCAAATGACGCCGCCGCCGGGCGATGAGGTCGGTGGCCTGTCGAATGCGATCGTCGGGAGCCTGATCCTGGTGGGCCTGGCAACCTTGATCGGTACGCCGGTCGGTATCATTGCCGGAATCTATCTTGCGGAATATGGACGCTTCACTGTCCTCGGGAAGCTGACCCGGTTCATCAACGACCTGCTCTTGTCGGCTCCTTCCATCGTCATCGGTCTCTTTGTCTATGCCGCTGTGGTGGCGCAGACGGGCAAGTTCTCGGCATGGGCGGGCGTCATCGCTCTGGCGCTGATCGTGCTGCCGGTCGTGGTGCGCACCACCGAGAACATGCTGCAACTGATTCCGAACACGCTACGTGAGGCCGCGTTCGCACTTGGTGCGCCCAAGAGCGTGGTCATTTCGAAGGTGACGCTCCGCGCGGCCCGCTCGGGGGTGGTCACTGGCGTGCTGCTCGCTGTTGCGCGCATCGCCGGTGAGACTGCTCCCCTGCTGTTCACCGCGTTGTCGAACCAGTTCTGGTCGCTCGACATGAACGAGCCGATGGCGAACCTGCCGGTGACGATCTTCAAGTTCGCAATGAGCCCGTTCAGCAACTGGCAGCAGCTTGCATGGGCAGGTGTTTTCCTGATCACGCTCGGCGTGCTCGCCCTGAACGTCGTCGCCCGCGTCTTCCTCCGGGCTGAAAAGATCAACTGATGAGTAGGGATTGCGGTCCGCTTCGTGGTCGCAATCCGGAGTGAATATGGAAATCACTGACGCGCAGATCGAATTCAAGGATTTCAATTTTTATTACGGCAAGTTCCATGCGCTGAAGAACATCAACTTCAAGATGGCTCGGCACAAGGTGACTGCGTTCATCGGCCCTTCGGGCTGTGGCAAGTCGACCTTGCTGCGCACCATCAATCGCATGTACGACCTGTACCCCGAGCAGCGTGCCGAGGGCCAGTTGTTGTTCGACGGGCGGAATCTGCTCGATGCTGGTGTGGACGTGAGCGTGCTCCGTGCCAAGATCGGCATGGTGTTCCAGAAGCCGACACCGTTTCCGATGTCGATTTACGAGAACATCGCCTTCGGGGTCAGGCTGCACGAGAAGCTTTCCGTCAGTCAGATGGACGAACGGGTCGAATGGGCCCTGCGCAAGGCCGCGCTGTGGGATGAAGTGAAGGACAAACTCAATCAGAGCGGGATGAGCCTGTCCGGTGGGCAGCAGCAGCGCCTGTGCATTGCGCGAGGCATTGCAGTGAAGCCCGAAGTGATTCTCCTCGACGAGCCGACTTCGGCGCTGGATCCGATCTCCACGTCCCGTATCGAGGAACTGGTCGACGAACTCAAGAAGGAGTTCACGATCGTCATCGTGACTCACAACATGCAACAGGCCGCTCGCATCTCGGACTACACCGCCTACATGTATCTCGGCGAGATGGTGGAGTTCGGCCTTACCGACGAACTCTTCCTCAAACCGAAGAAGAAGGCGACCGAGGATTACATCACCGGGCGCTTTGGCTGAGCGACCTGGGTGGGCCGCCTCGCGGCGGGTGTCCAGTCTTGCATGGGCGCCAAGCCATCCGTCCGCGTAGCGGTTCAATGTTGGCGGCTCCCAAGGAGGCAGTCGCCCTCTCCACCTGCATCGCGACCGATCTGCTCGAGCGCGCCAGTCGATCGAATTGCGGGTGGGGCCACGAACCCCTATAATTCCGCGGTTTAACGCTCAGGGTGCGGACGCTTTCGTGGACAAACTGGTTGCCGGAAACTGGAAGATGAACGGGGGACTGGCGTCGAATCGCCTGCTCCTGGATGCATTCACGCCTGTTTCCGGGGTCGACATGCTGGTCTGCGTGCCGTACCCCTATCTCTCCCAGGCTCAACAACGCACGCCATCCATCGCCTTGGGCGCCCAGGATGTGAGCGAATTTCCAGCGGGTGCATACACCGGCGAAGTCAGTGCTGCGATGCTGCGGGATTTCGACTGCACTTTCGTGATCGTGGGGCACTCGGAGCGACGCGCGCTGTTTCATGAAGACAATGCGACGGTGGCGCGCAAGGCTGCGGCGGCACTTGCGGCGGGGGTGACGCCCATCGTTTGCGTGGGCGAGACCCTCGCTGAGCGTGATGCCGGGCGCGTGATGGACGTGATTGGCGCTCAGCTTTCGGCGGTCCTTGAAGTCCTGGGCGTTGCCGCAATGGCGCGAATCGTTCTTGCGTACGAGCCCGTATGGGCCATCGGCGCCGGCCGGTCAGCGTCCGCCGAACAGGTCGCCGGCGTACATGGGGCCATCCGAGCCTGGCTCGCAACGAGGGGTGTCGACGCCGGGACTCTTCGCATCCTCTATGGCGGCAGCGTGAAGCCGCAGAACGCAGCAGAACTCTTCGCCATTCAGCACGTCGATGGTGCCCTCGTCGGTGGGGCCTCCCTCGTCGCGGATGACTTCATGGCCATCTGTCGTGCAGCCGCGCATCGCTGAATGAGCGTACCTCTTTTCTTCTGAAGGTTGGCAATGACAAATCTCGCTTTTTCCATTGTTCTCTCGGTGCACATTCTCGTCGGCCTTGGTGTGATCGGTCTGGTGCTGGTTCAGCATGGCAAGGGAGCCGACATGGGTGCGGCGTTCGGCAGCGGCGCATCCGGGAGCCTGTTCGGTTCCTCGGGGTCTGCGAACTTCCTGAGCCGCACCACTGCCGTGCTCGCGACCGTGTTTTTTCTCACCAGCCTGGGTTTGAGCTATCTCGCCAGCAACAGGACGGCGGCGCCTGCCAGCGTCATGCAGGCGGTTCCGGCGCAGCCCGCGCAGGACGTTGCTCCGCCTGTGCCCGCAGCGTCTTCGGACGACTCGAAGGCGCAGGCGATCCCCAAGTAAGGGCTGCCGAACTGTTGGCGCACCGCGCAAATCGTCGTATAATTCACGCGCTTAATCGAATGTTGAAGCCGACGTGGTGAAATTGGTAGACACGCTATCTTGAGGGGGTAGTGGCGAAAGCCGTGTGAGTTCGAGTCTCACCGTCGGCACCAGATCTTGGATGGCGCCCGCGAAAGCGGGCGTTTCCACGCAGCGCAGCGCAAAAAAATAATGTGACGTAAAGTCGCTAATCATTGGGGGTCAATGAGCCATGCTGGAAAACTATTTTCCCGTTTTGATGTTCATTCTCGTTGGTCTCGGTGTCGGCGTTGTTCCGGTTCTTCTCGGGCGTCTCATTGCCCCCTACCGGCCTGATAGCGAAAAGAACTCTCCGTATGAATGCGGTTTCGAGGCATTCGAAGATGCGCGGATGAAGTTCGACGTTCGTTATTACCTCATCGCAATCCTGTTCATTCTCTTCGATCTTGAAATCGCCTTTCTCTTTCCGTGGGCGACGGTATTTCAAGAATTCATTGCGGCCGGGCAGCATGCAATGTTCGTCTTCGGCTCCGTCTTGGTCTTTCTGACCATTCTGGTAATCGGCTACATCGTCGAGTGGAAAAACGGCGCGCTCGACTGGGAGTAACGCATGAGCATTGAGGGCGTCTTTCGCGAGGGGTTCGTCACGACCTCTCTGGATGCGGTCATCAACTGGACGCGCACCGGTTCGCTGTGGCCGATGACTTTCGGTCTCGCATGTTGCGCGGTCGAGATGATCCACGCGGGCTGTTCGCGCTATGACCTGGACCGATTTGGCGTCGTGTTCCGGCCGAGTCCTCGACAGTCTGACCTCATGATTGTCGCTGGAACCCTTTGCAACAAGATGGCTCCCGCGCTGCGCAAGGTGTATGACCAGATGTCGGAGCCGCGGTGGGTGATCTCGATGGGGTCGTGCGCAAACGGCGGCGGTTACTATCATTATTCCTATTCCGTGGTGCGCGGGTGTGACCGTATCGTTCCGGTCGATGTCTATGTGCCGGGCTGTCCGCCGACCGCCGAAGCACTGCTGTACGGCATCATTCAGTTGCAGAACAAGATCAAGCGCACCAATACGATTGCGCGCTGACAGGTGTGTCCTCAAATGAGTCAAAAGCTTGAACGCCTGATTCAGACTTTGAAAGATGTGCTCGGCGAGAAGCTGAAGTCGCTGACCACAGATCTTGGCGAAGTCACCATCGAAGTCTCCGCCAGCGATTATCTCGGGGTCGCCCGTGCATTGCGCGATCATGCTGATCTGCATTTCGAGGAATTGATGGATATTTCCGGAGTCGACTATTCGGCCTACGGAAATGGCGCGTGGACCGGTCGTCGCTTCGCGTCCACGGGGCACCTGTTGTCCGTCCGACACAACTGGCGTCTCCGTCTGAAGGTGTTTGCTGACGATGACGATTTTCCCGTCGTCGACTCCGTAGTCGAGATCTGGCCCAGCGCAAACTGGTACGAACGCGAGTCGTTTGATCTCTACGGCATCATGTATTCCGGCCATCCCGATCTGCGCCGTATCCTGACCGACTACGGTTTTGTCGGTCATCCGTTCCGCAAGGATTTTCCAGTTTCGGGCTACGTGGAAATGCGTTACGACCCGGAGCAGGGAAGGGTTGTTTATCAGCCAGTCACGATCGAGCCGCGGGAGAACACGCCCCGCATCGTGCGTGAGGACAACTACGGGGATGTCGGCCATGGCTGAAATTCGTAACTACACCATCAACTTCGGTCCGCAGCACCCATCAGCTCACGGCGTGCTCCGGCTGGTTCTGGAGCTGGATGGTGAAGTCGTCGAACGTGCAGATCCGCATATCGGGCTGCTCCATCGTGGCACCGAAAAACTTGCCGAGACGCGGACCTGGGTGCAATCGGTTCCCTATATGGACCGCCTCGACTACGTGTCGATGATGTGCAACGAGCACGCCTACTGCATGGCAATCGAACGCCTGCTTGGCGTCGAAGTGCCGCTGCGCGCGCAATATATCCGAGTGATGTTTGACGAGATCACGCGGATTCTCAACCACCTGCTCAACATCGGTACGCACGCGCTGGATATCGGCGCGATGACGATGGTGCTCTACACCTTCCGTGAGCGGGAAGATCTCATGGACGCGTATGAGGCCGTGTCCGGTGCGCGCCTGCATGCTGCATATTATCGGCCCGGCGGGGTGTATCGCGACCTTCCCGATCGCATGCCGCAATACGAAGTCAACAAGTTCCGCAATGCCAAGACCGTTTCCGAGCTTAACGCGTCACGTTCGGGTTCGTTGCTCGATTTTCTCGAAGACTTCACCAACCGCTTCCCCACCTACTGCGATGAGTACGAGACGCTGCTGACCGATAACCGGATCTGGAAGCAGCGTACGGTGGGTATCGGCGTGGTTTCGCCTGAGCAGGCACTTGCGTGGGGGTTCAGTGGGGCGATGCTTCGCGGCTCTGGTGTCGCCTGGGACTTGCGCAAGAAGCAGCCCTATGAAGTCTATGATCGTGTGGATTTCGACATTCCGGTCGGCAAGAACGGTGATTGTTACGACCGATATCTCTGCCGCATGGAAGAGATGCGTCAATCCAACCGGATCATCAAGCAGTGCATCGACTGGTTGCGTAAGAATCCCGGGCCGGTAATCACGGACAATCACAAAATCGCTCCGCCGCCACGCGAACAGATGAAGTCGAACATGGAAGAGTTGATCCATCACTTCAAGCTGTTCACCGAGGGTATGCATGTGCCCAAGGGTGAAGTTTATGCGGCCGTCGAGCATCCGAAAGGGGAGTTCGGCGTGTACGCGGTGTCCGATGGCGCGAACAAGCCATATCGACTCAAGCTCCGTGCGCCTGGCTACGCGCACCTCGCGGCCATGGATGAAATCGCGAGGGGGCACATGATCGCTGACGTTGTTGCAATCATCGGCACGATGGATGTCGTGTTCGGCGAAATCGACCGATAGGCGAATTCCGAAAACAATCCATTTTCAGCCGGCAACCCGGAAGACGAAAACGAAATGCTGAGTCAGGAATCGCTGCAACAGATCGATCGCGAAGTTGCGAAATATCCGGCGGACCAGAAGCAGTCTGCCGTCATGGCCGCCCTGCGTATCGCGCAGGTCGAAAAAGGTTGGCTTCGCAAGGACGTGATCGAGTTCGTCGCCAGTTATCTCGGCATGCCCGCGATAGCAGCCTATGAAGTCGCTAGCTTCTACAACATGTACGATCTTGAGCCGGTGGGTCGGCACAAGATCACTGTATGCACCAATCTTCCCTGTGCGCTTTCTGGCGGAGTTCACGCCGCAGACTATGTCAAGCACAAGCTTGGGATCGATTTCAACGAGACCACGCCGGATGGCAAGTTCACGCTGAAGGAGGGTGAGTGCATGGGAGCCTGCGGCGATGCTCCGGTGCTGCTGGTGAACAATCACCATATGTGCAGCTGGATGACCACCGAGAAGATCGACCAACTGCTCGCCGAACTGGACAAGAAATGAGCACGCAAGGAATGATCCTCGCCGGCTGCGACGGCGACCGCACCTGGCGGCTCCAGGACTACGTTGCGCGGGGGGGCTACTCCGCGCTGCGCAAGATTCTCAGCGAGAAGATCTCGCAGGACGCGATCATCGCCGAGCTCAAGGCGTCGGTACTTCGCGGAAGGGGGGGCGCAGGGTTTCCGACCGGTCTGAAGTGGAGCTTCATGCCTCGTGCCTTCCCGGGCGACAAGTATCTCGCCTGCAACTCGGATGAGGGCGAGCCAGGCACCTTCAAGGACCGCGACATCCTTCGCTACAACCCGCATTCTGTCATCGAGGGCATGGCGATCGCAGCTTATGCGATGGGCGCGGCGCGTGGATACAACTACATCCACGGCGAAGTCTTCGAGGTGTATAAGCGATTCGAAGAGGCTCTGGACGAAGCCCGCGCCGCGGGGTTCATCGGACAGAATATTCTTGGCTCCGACTTTTCCTTCGAGCTTTTTGCCCATCACGGCTACGGCGCATACATCTGTGGTGAGGAGACGGCACTACTCGAGTCCATCGAGGGCAAGAAAGGACAGCCGCGATTCAAGCCGCCTTTCCCCGCCAGTTACGGCCTCTACGGAAAGCCGACCACCATCAACAACACCGAGACTTTCGCCTCCGTCCCGTTCATCATGAACATGGGTGGCGAGGCGTTCCTGAATCTCGGCAAGCCGAACAACGGCGGGATGAAGCTTTTTTCGGTGTCCGGCCACGTGAATCGTCCCGGCAACTACGAAATCCCCCTGGGCACGCCGTTCGCGGAACTGCTCGAGATGGCGGGTGGAATGCGCGGCGGCCGCAAGATCAAGGCCGTGATTCCGGGGGGATCTTCAGCTCCGGTCTTGCCGGGCCAAGTCATGATGGATTGCACGATGGACTATGACTCGATCTCCAAGGCGGGATCGATGCTTGGCTCTGGCGCCGTCATCGTCATGGACGAGACGACCTGCATGGTGAAGTCGCTCGAGCGTCTCTCGTATTTCTACTTCGAGGAATCGTGCGGTCAGTGCACACCCTGTCGTGAGGGCACGGGATGGCTCTACCGCGTCGTGCATCGGATCGAGCATGGTCTGGGCCGGCCGGATGACCTCGATCTGCTGAATTCGGTGACGGCGAACATCATGGGACGCACCATATGCGCACTGGGTGATGCCGCTTCCATGCCGGTGCAGAGTTTCGTCAAGCACTTCGGGTCAGAGTTCGAATACCACATCGAAAACAAGAAATGCCTCGTGCCGCCAGAAGTGCAGCACGCGGGAAGTCAAATCTACGTGAGCCCGTCATGCTAGAGATCGAAATCGACGGCAAGCAGGTCCAGGTCCGGGACGGCAGCACCGTCATGGATGCTGCGTCGGCTGCAGGTGCGTACATTCCGCACTTCTGCTACCACAAGAAGCTGTCCATCGCGGCCAACTGTCGCATGTGCCTGGTGCAGGTGGAGAAGGCGCCCAAGCCGCTTCCAGCCTGCGCCACGCCGGTGACCAACGGAATGAAGGTGTGGACGCATTCCGAACAGGCGGTGAAGGCACAGAAGGGTGTGATGGAGTTCCTCCTGATCAACCATCCTCTGGATTGCCCCATCTGCGATCAGGGGGGCGAATGTCAGTTGCAGGATCTCGCTGTGGGTTACGGCGCAACAGCATCGCGGTATCAAGAGGAGAAGCGCGTCGTTTTCAACAAGAACCTCGGCTCGCTGGTGTCGACCGACATGACGCGTTGCATCAACTGCACGCGCTGTGTACGTTTCACTGCAGAGATCGCTGGCGAGATGGAACTCGGACAGGCTTTTCGCGGCGAGCATGCGGAGATCATGCCGTTCATCGAAAAGACAGTCGATTCGGAGCTTTCCGGGAACATCATCGATCTGTGCCCCGTTGGTGCGCTGACGTCAAAGCCCTTTCGCTTTGCCGCGCGCACGTGGGAGCTGTCTCGGCGCAAATCCATCAGCCCGCACGATTCGCTGGGCTCCAACCTCATCGTCCAGACTAAACATGACGTCGTCAAGCGCGTGCTCCCGCTGGAGAACGAGGACGTCAATGAGTGCTGGCTATCCGACAAGGATCGCTTCTCTTACGAGGCATTGAACGGTGAAGATCGGCTCACGCAGCCGATGGTGAAGCAGGGCGGCGAGTGGAAGCCTGTCGATTGGCAGCGTGCGCTCGAGTTCGTCGCCACCGGCTTGCGCGACGTCGTGCGTGATTTCGGACCTTCGGAACTCGGAGCGCTTGCCTCCCCGCATTCGACGGTCGAGGAACTGTACCTTCTTCAGAAGCTGGTTCGTGCGCTGGGTTCCGACAATGTGGACTTCCGCCTGCGTCAGACCGACTTCAGTGCGGATGGCGCGCGCAAAGGGGTGCCCTGGTTGGGCATGCCCGTTGCGGCGGTCAGCGAACTTGAGCGGCTGTTGGTCGTGGGGAGTTTCCTGCGTAAGGACGCGCCGCTGCTTGCCCAGCGCGTTCGCCAGGCTGCCAAGCGGGGACTGAAGGTTAGCGCAGTCGGACCGAACGCCGAGGAATGGTTGATTCCGGTTGCAAACCGTGCGCTTGTCTCGCCGTCCCAAATGGTGCCGATGCTTGCCCAGATCGTATTCGCGCTGACTCACGAGAAGGCGCTCGAAGCGTCGGACAGCGTGCGTCCCTTGCTACCGAGCACGGCGTCGGACGAGGCCGCTGCCATTGCGAGGAGTCTCGCGAGTGGGGCCAAGGTTGCGGTCTGGCTCGGCAACCTCGCGTCACAGCATGAACAGGCTTCGCACCTTGAGCTGCTCGCTCAGGAGATTGCCCGCCTTACCGGCGGTGTGGCCGGCACCGTCGGAGAAGCTGCCAACAGCGTGGGCGGCTATCTTGCAGGCGCCGTTCCAGGACCTCGCGGACTGAATTCGCGCACGATGGTGGAGCAGCCGCGCAAGGCTTACGTCTTGCTCGGGCTTGAGCCGGATCTCGATCACTCGAACGCCGTCGCCGCGATGAATGCTCTGGGGTCCGCGCAGTTGGTCGTCGCCATGTCTGCGTTCAATTCCCCTTCGCTGCGCGAGGTGGCAGACGTAATGTTGCCGATTGCGCCGTTCAGCGAGACATCCGGGACGTTCGTGAGCGCTGAGGGCCGAGTGCAGAGTTTCAACGCTGTCGCTCGTCCCCTGGGCGAGACCCGCCCTGCGTGGAAGGTGCTGCGTGTGCTCGGTAACCTCCTGCAGGCCGACGGATTCGACCAGGCCGATTCCGAGTCGGTGCGTGCGGAAGCACTGGATTCCGGGTGTGGTGAGCGTCTGGACAATGCTCTTGATCTAGCCGCAGCACCTGGAATCAAGGCGGGTTCGAGCGGTTTCGAACGGGTCGCCGACGTGCCCATCTATTTCGCCGATCCTCTGGTGCGTCGTGCGCCCGCGTTGCAGAAGACCCGCGACGCTGGCGCGCCGGTTGCGCGGATGGCGAGCGCGACGCTGGCGGGCGTGGGCGTGTCGTCCGGCGAGCGGGTTCGCGTCAAAGGGGCGGGGCAGATCGAGATCGTCGCGGTGGCTGACGAAGGCGTGGCACCGGGCTGTGTCCGAATCGCTGCGGCACATGCCGCGACGGCGGCACTCGGGCCGCTGAGCGGCATACTCTCCGTGGAGCGTGTCTGATGCAAGCAATGCTGCAACCGGTGGCCGACCTCTTCGGCCCGTCCTGGCCAGCCGTATGGACGCTGATCAAGATCGTTGCGATCGTCGCCCCGCTGATGGGGGCGGTGGCTTATCTCACGCTCGCTGAGCGCAAGGTGATCGGTTACATGCAGGTTCGGATCGGCCCCAATCGCGTGGGTCCGATGGGTCTGCTTCAGCCAATCGCCGACGGCGTGAAACTGCTGCTGAAGGAAATCATCGTTCCGAGCGGATCGAACAAGGGTTTGTTCATCCTTGGCCCGATTCTCGCTATCGCCCCTGCGTTGGCGGCTTGGTCGGTGGTCCCGTTCAGCGAAGGCCTGGTGCTCGCAAACGTGAATGCCGGTCTGTTGTTGCTACTGGCGATCACCTCGATGGAGGTGTACGGCGTGATCATCGCCGGCTGGGCATCGAACTCGAAGTATCCGTTCCTTGGGTCCATGCGGGCGGCTGCGCAGATGGTGTCGTACGAAGTGTCGATGGGTTTCGCCCTGATTTGCGTGCTGCTGATTTCGGCCAGTCTCAACCTGACTGACATCGTGCATTCGCAAGGGCAGGGACGTTTCCATGAGATGGGGCTGTCGTTCTTGTCGTGGAACTGGTTGCCGTTGTTGCCGATGTTTGTCGTCTATCTGATCTCTGGCATCGCAGAGACGAACCGTGCCCCGTTCGACGTGGTGGAAGGCGAAGCCGAGGTGGTTGCGGGCCACATGGTCGAATATTCGGGCATGACCTTCGCGCTGTTCTTCCTCGCCGAATACGCGAACATGATCCTGGTCTCCATCCTTACCTCCGTGCTGTTCCTGGGAGGGTGGTTGTCTCCGTTCGGTTTCTTGCCTGATGGCTTTCACTGGTTGGCGCTCAAGACGGCGCTGATATTGTTCGTGTTCCTCTGGGCGCGCGCCACCTTCCCCCGCTTCCGCTACGACCAGATCATGCGCCTCGGCTGGAAGGTGTTCATTCCCGTCACCCTGATCTGGGTGTTCGTGGTTGCGGTGTGGATGATGTCGCCGCTTTCGATCTGGAAGTGAGGATTTGAGCATGGGTGGCAAGGATTTGATCGGTAGCCTGTTCCTCAAGGAACTCGTGAAGGGGATGGCGCTGACGGGTAGGCATTTCTTCCAGCGCAAGATCACCGTCCAGTTTCCCGAGGAAAAGACGCCGCAGAGCAACCGGTTCCGTGGCCTGCACGCGCTTCGGCGATATCCCAACGGGGAAGAACGCTGCATCGCCTGCAAGCTTTGTGAAGCGATCTGTCCCGCCATGGCGATCACGATCGAATCGGAGCAGCGAGACGACGGTTCGCGGCGTACCAGCCGCTATGACATCGATTTGACGAAATGCATCTTCTGCGGTTTCTGTGAAGAAGCCTGCCCGGTCGATGCAATCGTGGAGACTCGAGTGTTTGAATACCACGGCGAAGAACGTGGCGATCTGTACTACACGAAGCAGATGCTGCTTGCTGTCGGTGACCGCTATGAAGCGCAGATTGCAGCAGACCGCGAGCAGGACGCGAAGTACCGTTAAACGGAGAGCGCTTCGGCGCTGCGAGTCACCAATATGGAATTCAAGACCTTCGTCTTCTACTTTCTTGCCGTAATCATGGTGGTTGCGGCATTGAGGGTCATCACTGTGCGCAACCCGGTGCATGCCGCGTTGTTCCTCGTGCTGACGTTCTTCAACGCGGGCGGCATCTGGCTGCTTCTGCAGGCGGAATTCCTGGCCATCACGTTGGTGATGGTCTACGTTGGCGCGGTGATGGTGCTCTTCCTCTTCGTCGTGATGATGCTCGACATCAATCTCGATCGGATACGCGAGGGTTTCTGGAGCTACCTGCCGGTGGGCGCGCTGGTCGGCGTGTTGATGCTGATCGAGATGGTGATGGTGCTTGGCGGACGCTATTTCGGACTGGATGCCATGCCGGCGCCGCCTGCAGCGCAGGCAGGTTTCAGCAACACGCGTGAACTCGGGCGCGTCCTCTATACGGACTACGTCTATCCCTTTGAACTGGCTTCGCTGGTTCTGCTCGTGGCGATGGTGGCGGCCGTTGCCTTGACATTGCGGAAGCGCAGGGGTGTGAAGTACATCGACCCGGCCGAGCAGGTCGCCGTCAGGCGGGAGGGTCGCGTCGAGTTGGTCAAGATGGCGGCCGAGAAAGAATAAAACGATCCGCGAACAAGAACCGCGTCGGGGACTTGCCGGCGCGACCAGGGAGTCATAGATGCTTGCGCTTTCCCATTACCTCATTCTGGGCGCGATCCTGTTCGCGATAAGCGTGGTCGGGATCTTCCTTAACCGGAAGAACCTGATCGTGCTGTTGATGGCCATCGAGCTGATGCTGCTCGCGGTCAATCTGAACTTCATTGCGTTCTCGCACTATCTCGGCGACATCGCCGGACAGGTGTTTGTTTTCTTCATTCTCACGGTGGCGGCGGCCGAGTCGGCGATCGGCCTGGCGATCTTGATCGTTATGTTCCGCAACATGCGGACCATCCATGTGGATGACCTGGACAGCCTCAAGGGTTAAGGAAGCGTCGCGATGACGGACATGCAGAAGCTCTATCTCCTCGTGCCCCTGGCGCCACTGGCGGGTGCGATCCTCGCTGGTCTCTTCGGCAAGGCGATTGGTCGCGCAGGGGCGCACGTCGCGACCATCCTTGGCGTGGCCGTGGCGTTCGTCGCGTCGGTCTTCGTTTTCAGGGACGTGCAAGCCGGCAACACCTTCAACGGGACCATTTACACCTGGATGATGGCCGGAGGGATCAAGTTCGAGGTCGGTTTCCTGATCGACTCGCTGACAGTGATGATGATGCTCGTCGTGACATTCGTGTCCCTGATGGTGCACATCTACACGATTGGTTATATGTCGGAAGATCCAGGCTATCAGCGCTTCTTCAGCTACATCTCGCTGTTCACCTTCTCGATGCTGATGCTGGTGATGTCGAACAACTTCCTGCAGTTGTTCTTCGGCTGGGAAGCGGTGGGTCTGGTGTCCTATCTCCTGATCGGCTTCTGGTACGAGCGGCCTACAGCGATTTACGCGAACCTCAAGGCGTTCCTGGTCAATCGTGTGGGCGACTTTGGGTTCCTGCTCGGTATCGGCCTTGTTGCTGCGTATGCGGGTTCGCTGAATTACGCCGAAGTCTTTGCCAAGGCAGGTGAACTCGCCTCGCAGGAGATGGCGGTGACCGGGTGGCCCCTCATCACCGCGATCTGCATCTGCCTCTTCATCGGCGCGATGGGCAAGTCTGCGCAGGTTCCGTTGCATGTCTGGCTGCCGGATTCGATGGAGGGTCCGACCCCGATCTCCGCACTGATTCATGCCGCAACGATGGTGACGGCCGGCATCTTCATGGTGGCGCGTATGTCCCCGCTGTTCGAGCTGTCCGATACCGCGCTGTCGTTCGTGCTGGTGATCGGTGCGACAACCGCGCTCTTCATGGGTTTCCTGGGCATCGTGCAGAACGACGTCAAGCGTGTCGTAGCGTATTCGACACTGTCTCAGCTCGGCTACATGACCGTCGCGCTCGGCGTCTCGGCTTACTCGGCGGCGGTGTTCCACTTGATGACCCACGCGTTCTTCAAGGCGCTGCTTTTCCTCGGTGCAGGTTCGGTGATCATCGGCATGCACCATGATCAGGACATGCGCAACATGGGCGGCCTGCGCAAATACATGCCGATCACGTGGATTACGTCACTGCTCGGCTCGCTCGCGCTTATCGGCTTTCCGTTCTTCTCGGGTTTCTACTCGAAGGATTCGATCATCGAAGCCGTGCATGGGTCACATATTCCCGGCTCCGGTTATGCGCTCTTCTGCGTAATGCTAGGGGTCTTCATCACTGCGTTCTATTCCTTCCGCATGTATTTCCTCGTCTTCCACGGGGAGGAGCGCTTCGGCAAGGCGCATCACGATCATCATGGCGATCACGATGACGAGGAGCCGAGTGAGGACCATCATCACGGCCTCGCGCCGGGCCAGAAGCCGCACGAGTCCCCGCTGGTCGTGACGTTGCCACTCATTCTTCTCGCGATTCCGTCAGTGGTGATCGGTTTCATGACGATAGAGCCGATGCTGTTCGGCGAGTGGTTCAAGGGAGTGATCTTCGTCGGTGAGAACCATGCTGGCCTCAAGGAACTCGCGGAACATTTCCATGGGCCCGTGGCGATGGCTCTGCACGGGCTGCAGACGGCACCGTTCTGGTTGGCGATTTCGGGGGTGGCGCTGGCGTGGTTCTTCTACATGGTGAAGCCGGGTATTCCGGCTGCCATCCAACGCACTTTCAAGCCGTTGTATGTTCTGCTCGACAACAAGTATTACTTCGATCGCTTCAACGAGATCTTCTTCGCTGGTGGCTCGCGCTTGCTGGGACGTGGATTGTGGAAAATCGGTGATCAGGGGGTCATCGATGGCGTCGCAGTGAATGGCACGGCCAAGCTTGTCGGCTGGGTGGCGCAGATCTCGCGCCTGGTTCAGACGGGACATCTCTACCAGTATGCGTTCGTGATGATCATTGGCGTGTTCGTGCTGCTCACCTTCTGGTTCAATCGGGGTTGAGCGGGCTGTTATTCGCGCACGAGTCGAATCAGATAACAAGATGGAACGCGCTCAAGTGAGCGCATACAACGGATAGCAACGATGACGGACATTCCTTTCCTCAGTCTCGCGATCTGGGTGCCGATCCTTGGGGGTGTGCTGGTGCTTGCCACCGGCTCCGATCGGAACGCCCCGCTGGCTCGGATTCTTGCCTTTGCGGTGGCGGTCGCGGGATTTGTCGTGACGATTCCGCTGTACACGGGCTTCGACACGAGTTCGAGTGCCATGCAGTTCGTGGAACTGCAGTCGTGGATTCCGCGTTTCAACATCAATTACCACCTCGGCGTCGACGGCATTTCTGTGCTTTTCCTGCTCCTGAACGCGTTCATCACGATCATGGTGGTGATGGCGGGGTGGCAGGTGATCCAGGAGAGGGTGGCGCAGTACATGGCGGCCTTCCTGATCATGTCCGGCCTGATGAACGGGATCTTCTCTGCACTCGACGGAGTGCTGTTCTACGTCTTCTTCGAAGCCTCGCTCATTCCGCTCTACCTCGTCATCGGCATCTGGGGCGGTCAGAACCGGGTGTACGCAGCGATCAAGTTCTTCCTCTATACGCTGCTCGGTTCGTTGCTGATGCTGATCGCGCTGCTGTACCTGTTCATGCAATCGGGCGGTAGTTTCAGTATCCTCGACTGGCATCAACTGCCGTTGCCGATGGAGCCACAGGTCCTGATATTCCTGGCGTTCCTGATTGCCTTCGGTGTCAAGGTGCCGATGTGGCCGGTTCATACTTGGCTGCCAGATGCACACGTCGAAGCCCCGACTGGCGGTTCAGTGGTGCTGGCAGCGATCGCGCTGAAGCTTGGTGCTTATGGTTTCCTGCGGTTCTCGATTCCCATCGTTCCCGATGCGGCGCACCAGCTTGCCCCGGTGGTCATCACTTTGTCGCTGATCGCGGTCATCTACATCGGCTTCGTGGCACTGGTCCAGACCGACATGAAGAAGCTGGTGGCATACTCGTCGATCTCGCACATGGGTTTTGTCACGCTGGGCTTCTTCATGTTCAACCAGCTTGGCATCGAGGGCGCTATCGTGCAGATGATTTCGCACGGTTTTGTTTCCGGAGCGATGTTCCTTTGCATCGGCGTTCTTTATGACCGCGTGCACTCGCGCCAGATTGCCGATTACGGCGGGGTGGTGCATACGATGCCGAAGTTTGCCGCCTTCTTCATGCTGTTCGCGATGGCCAACTCGGGCTTGCCGGCGACTTCGGGCTTCGTGGGTGAATTCATGGTGGTCCTGGGCGCGGTGAAGTTCAATTTCTGGGTTGCTTTCGCGGCTGCGGTGACGCTGATCCTCGGTGCGGCATATACCTTGTGGATGTACAAGCGCGTCGTATTCGGCAAGGTGGCGAACAGCCACGTTGCCGAACTGGAGGACATCAACGCGCGTGAATTCGCATTCCTTGCCATCCTCGCGCTGTGCGTACTGGCGATGGGTCTCTACCCCTTCCCCTTCACTGAAGTCATGCATGCATCGGTGGATGAGTTGCTGCGGCATGTAGCAGTGAGCAAGCTCTGAGTGCCACGGCACCACGTGAGCTAAGCCGAGATAATTAACGGACTGGTCAGAAGATGAACTTTGTCGTCCCCGACTTCTACCCCGCAGCGGCCGAGATCTTCGTCGCCGTGATGGCGCTCGTGATCATGCTGGCGAGTACGTTCGCCCGTGGTGTGCGCTGGCTTGGGTATGCGCTTACCCAACTCACGTTGATCGCAGCGGCATTCGTCACGATCTTCACGATGCAGGGGGAGGTGAGCTACACGTTCAGCAACCTGTTCGTGAGCGATCTCATGGGCCAGTTCCTGAAACTCGTCATCTATTTCTCGATGGCCGTTGCGCTCTTGTATGGCCGGGGGTATCTGGCCGACCGGAACATCGACAAGCCCGAGTACTACCTTCTCGCATTGCTGATGACGCTTGGCATGATGGTGATGGTGACCGCCAACCACATGCTCCCGATGTATATCGGCCTGGAGATGATGTCGCTCGCGCTCTATACGATGGTGGCTTTCGACCGGGACTCCGGACGCTCGACGGAAGCGGCGATGAAGTATTTCGTGCTCGGTGCTCTCGCTTCCGGCCTGCTGCTGTACGGCATGTCAATGGTTTATGGTGCTACCGGCTCGCTCGAATTTACTGGTATCGCGCAGGCGGTCTACAACCAAGCCGCCAACCAGACGGTGTTGCTGTTTGGGCTCGTCTTCCTGGTGGCGGGGATCGCCTTCAAGCTCGGCGTCGTTCCGTTCCACATGTGGGTGCCGGATGTGTATCAGGGGGCACCTACGGCGGTGACGCTGGTGATTGCCACGGCACCCAAGCTTGCTGCGTTCGCGATGGCGATTCGGCTGCTGGTCTGGGGCCTCTTCGACCTCGCGGCGCAGTGGCAAACCATGCTGATGTTGATTGCGGTCGCATCCATCGTGTTGGGCAACCTTGCTGCGATCGCACAGCAGAACATCAAGCGCATGCTTGCCTACTCGGGCATCTCGCACATGGGTTTCGTCGTGCTAGGCCTGCTTGCCGGTGTGGTCGATGGCGATCGCCACTTCGCCCTCAATGCCTACAGCTCTGCGATGTTCTATGCAGTGGCGTACGTGATCATGAGCCTGGCCTCATTCGGCATGGTGATCCTGCTCTCGCGTGCGGGTTTCGAAGCTGAGAACATCGACGACTTCAAGGGTTTGAACAAGCGCAGCCCGTGGTTTGCGCTGATGATGATGTTCGTGATGTTCTCGATGGCGGGCATTCCGTTCTTCATCGGGTTCTTCGCCAAGCTCTCGGTCCTGCAAGCCGTCGTGGCGGCCGGATACTTCTGGCTGGCGGTCGTAGCGGTGATCATGTCTGTGATTGGTGCCTTCTATTATCTGCGAGTGGTGAAGGTGATGTATTTCGATGCGCCGGAGGATACGAGCGAGATTCGTGCGCCTGCGGAACTGCGGGTGCTGCTTTCCGCCAACGGCTTGGCAATTGCGGCGCTCGGTGTCGCACCGCAGATGCTGATGTCACTCTGCGCGTACGCACTTCTCGCATCGCTCTGATCGCCAATAGCACAGTCGCGCACGCTGATTTCATGTCTGGTTCATCAGGGGCTTGGTTGCTGCTCGCGGCAGCATTTTTCGCCGCGAATCTGCCGTTCATCTTCGAGAGAGTTTTTTTCGTTGTGCGCGTGCCTGCCGGTCGGCGCAAGCGTTTCGGCTGGCGCCTCGCGGAGTTGGTGTTGCTCTATTTTCTCGTGGGCATCGCGTCCCTCCTTTTCGAGGATCGCGGCTACGGTGGCGTGTATCGTCAAGGCTGGGAGTTCTATGCGACCACGATCAGCCTCTTTCTCGTGTTTGCCTTCCCGGGTTTTGTTTTCCGCTATCTGTGGCGCCACGAGATTTCTATGCGTCGTGCGGTGAAGGGTTAGCCATGGCGGCGAAGGATTCCCTGCACGAGGAGCAAGTTGACAGTGAGTCGGTTTTCGACGGTGCGCTGCTCAAAGTCTGGCGCGATCGCGTGCGCTTGCCAGATGGGACGCTCGCCTTCAGGGAATACATACGACATCCTGGCGCTGTTGTGATCGTGGCCTGCCTGGACGATGGCAGGTTGATCTTCGAGCGTCAGTTCCGATATCCGCTGGGACGAGCCTTCCTTGAATTGCCGGCAGGCAAGATCGACCGAGATGAGCCGATCGATCGCTGCGCGCGACGTGAACTACGCGAGGAAACGGGGTATGAAGCGAAAGCCTGGGCCCATCTCGGAGTGATGCATCCGTGCATCGGCTACTCCGATGAGCGTATCGAGATCTTCATGGCGCACGATCTCACGCACGTCGGGCACGCCTTGGATGACGGCGAATTCCTGGAGGTGCATCTGCTTACGGTCGATGAGGCGATCTCGGCGGTGCATGCGGGGGAGATCACTGACGGCAAGACGATCAGTGCGCTTTTCCGTGCGCTGCCGCTCATTCAGGGGAAAGATCGCCGGATGTGATGGTGACTGATGTTCGGGCAGGAAGTCAGGTGGAACGGAAGGGCGTCCTGTCCTGAAGTTCGTCCAGGTACAACTCGATGCCGGCGCTCTCGCGTGCGAGATAGTCCTGGACGGCATGGCGAAAACGTTGATCGCGAATCCAGTGTGCTGAATAAGTGACGACTGGCAGGAGCCCGCGCGCGAGCTTGTGTTCGCCCTGTGCTCCGCCTTCGAATCTCTCCAGCCCTGTCGCGATGCAATATTCGATGGCCTGGTAGTAGCACAGCTCGAAGTGCAGAAAGGGCAGATGCTCGATTGCACCCCAGTACCTCCCGTACAAGGCTTGCTCGTCGCACAGGAAGAAGGCCGAAGCGATCGGTTGTCCCTTGCGGCTCGCCACCAGGAGGCGTACGGCATCTGGCTGGCGTCGGGCGAGCTCGACGAAGAAGCCGGGACGCAGATAGGGCGTCGACCGATGGAGCGCATAGGTCATGGCGTAGCATCGATGGAAGAAGGACCAATCGGACGTCGTGGCCGAGCGACCGTCAAGCCATCGAAGATCGAGCCCATGCTGCTGGGCACGACGCCGTTCTTGTTTAATCTTTTTGCGCTTGTCGTGGTTCATTCCGGCAGCGAACTCGTCGAAATCGAGGTAACGCTGGTTCTTCCAGTGGAACTGCACGCCTTGGCGCATCAACAAGCCGGCGTCGCGCAACCAGGCGGCCTCTTCTTCGGTTGGCAATAGAACGTGAAAGGAGGATCGCCCGCTTGCGTGTATGTGCTCTAGCGCGGCGCGCAGCAGATTCCGCCTTGCCTGCGCATCGCGGCCCAGCAGACGTCTTCCCGGTAGTGGCGTGAACGGGACGGCCGAGAGCCACTTTGGATAGTAGTGCAGTCCGTGCCGTGCGTAGGCGTCTGCCCAAGCCCAGTCGAAGACATACTCGCCATAGGAATGCTCCTTCTCGTAGAGAGGCATGGCGGCGACCAGCCGGCCGTCCTGCCACAAGGTCGCATGCCTGGGAGCCCAGCCGGTTCCATTGCCGACGCAACCCGTTTCTTCGAGGGTGCTAAGGAAGGAATGGCTGACTGCCGGCGCGGTTACGCCTTCATGTCGCGCCAGTTCATCCCAGTCGGCAGGCCTTATCGCGTGCAGACGGTCCAGGATGGCAAAGCCGTCATGCGTATTCATGGCAAGGGCGCGCATTTTGGGTTAGCGGCGCGGCAGCGCTTCGGATGCGCCGTGGGCGCGTCGAAGCGGTATAGTTTCGCCTCATGATGAACATTCAACACAAATCGATCTCCGTTGCCGTTGCACAAGGGAATTTTACCGTCGGTGACTTGCAGTCCAATGCCGACCGGGTGATTTCCTGCATGGAGGCAGCCAGGGCGGCGGGGGCCGACCTGGTCCTGACTCCGGAACTGGCCCTTGCCGGTTATCCGCCCGAGGATCTGCTGCTGCGCCCCGATTTCTATCGGGCATGCGCACGCGAGACGGCGCGCATTGTCGAGGCATCACGAGGCCTGTGTGTGGTGCTGGGCCATCCGGTGGAGGCGGACGAGGGCTATTTCAATGCCGCGTCCGTCATCGTGGATGGCCGGCTCGAGGCGACTTACCACAAGCATCTGCTGCCGAACTATGAGGTGTTCGACGAGGAGCGCTACTTCGAGGCCGGTCTGGTGCCTTGCGTGTTCGACTACAAGGGTGTCCGCCTCGGGGTGACGATCTGCGCTGACCTGTGGGAGGCCGCGCCGGCGGCCCTGGCTCGCGCGGCGGGCGCCGAGGTGCTTCTGTCGCTGAACGCGTCACCCTTTCACATGAACAAGCAGCAGCGCAGGCACCAGGTGCTGCGTGATCGGGTGCGGGAGACCGGCCTGCCCATCCTCTATTGCAACATGGTTGGCGGGCAGGACGAGCTGGTGTTCGACGGTGGCTCGTTTGCGGTGGATGCAGATGGCGCCTTGGCGTATCAGAGCGCATCTTTCGAAGAGCGGCTCGACATCGTGCGTTTCGAGAATGGCCGCTGGAATTCGGAGGTCCAGGAGTTGGCACGGCCGCTGGAGGAAGACGCCTATGAGGCGCTCAAGTGCGGCGTGCGCGACTACCTCGCCAAGAACCGCTTTCCTGGAGCGATCATCGGGCTGTCGGGGGGTATCGACTCGGCGTTGACGCTCGCGGTCGCGGTCGACGCCCTCGGAGCCGATCGCGTGCGCGCGGTGATGATGCCTTCTCCCTACACGGCGCAAATGAGCCTCGACGATTCGCGCGAGATGGTGCGGCGGCTCGGCGTCCGCTACGACGAGATCCCGATCGAGCCGGCCATGAAGGTCTTCGGCGAGCTGCTTGCGCCACAGTTCGCGGGGCTGCCCGAGGACACGACGGAGGAGAACCTGCAGAGCAGGATCCGGGGAATGATCCTGATGGCGCTTTCGAACAAGACCGGCGCGATCGTCCTCACCACGGGGAACAAGAGCGAGATGGCGACAGGTTACGCCACGCTCTATGGCGACATGGCGGGCGGATTCGCGGTGCTGAAGGACCTGTACAAGACGTTCGTGTACCGACTTTCGAACTGGCGTAACAGCGTCAGTCCGGTGATACCGCAGAACATCATCGACCGCCCGCCTTCGGCCGAGCTCAAACCGGGCCAGACGGACCAGGACAGCCTGCCTCCGTACGAGGTGCTCGACGCGATCATCGAGGCCTACATGGAACGGGACGAGGCTCCGCGCCAGATCATCGCTGCCGGCTTCCCGGAACTTGACGTGCGGCGCACGGTGGCGATGCTCAAGCGCAACGAATACAAGCGCCGCCAGGCCCCTGTCGGCATCCGCGTCACCCAGCGCGGCTTCGGCAGGGACTGGCGATATCCGATAACATCCCGTTACCAGGACGAGTTCTGAGTACGAAGGGATGCGGTCTGCGCGGGCAAAATGTCGGATCAGGAGACACGAATGAAGAAGATTGAAGCGATCATCAAGCCGTTCAAGCTGGACGAGGTGCGTGAAGGACTGTCCGAAGTGGGGATCACAGGTCTTACGGTGACCGAGGTGAAGGGTTTTGGCCGCCAGAAGGGACACACGGAGCTGTACCGTGGCGCCGAGTACGTCGTGGACTTCCTGCCCAAGATCAAGGTAGAGGTCGTACTCGGTGACGACATGGTCGAGCAGGCCGTCGAGGCAATCGTCAAGGCAGCGCACACCGGAAAAATCGGTGATGGCAAGATCTTCGTGATGCCCGTTGAACAGGTGGTGCGCATCCGCACCGGAGAGGTCAACGAAGCCGCGATCTGAACGCTGCGTCGTTTGTTTCAGTCGCGGGCTGCGTTCTGCGCCCGCATCAGAACCAGGAGCGCTCCGGCGCCGCCGTCGTGTGGCCCGGCCTGGCAAAATGCCAGTATTTCCTCGCGCTGTGCCAGCCAGCCTCGCGAGAGCTGCTTGAGGATGGATACGCGTCCTGGGGAACCCAGCCCCTTGCCATGAATCACGCGGATGCAGCGGTGACCCTGCTGCCGGCTTGTGGTGAGAAAGTGGCCGAGGGCTTCGCGAGCTTCGTCGCGGGTGAGACCGTGCAGGTCGATTTGTCCTTGCAGGACCCAGCGGCCGCGCCTCAGATCGCTCAGGACCCGACGCGGAAGCCCGGTACGCAGGAAGGCCGCTTCATCGCCCATGTCGAGCCGATCTTCGAAGCTGAGTGGCGCGTTCAGGGATTCGGTCAGCGCAGCGCGCTCGTCGGCCTCGCGCTTGATTGGTGAGGGCGCGGGCGAGGGGCGTTCGAGTACCACGCGATTGCGCGTATCGATCGGCTTCGCGCCGCTCATCGCGTAGCGGAAAAGTGCGTTGGGGTCGTTGGCGTCGACGTCGGATGGAAGCGCGGCTGGACCTTCCGCTACAGCACCGTATGCGGTTTTTTCCTGCGCGTGGAGGGATCGATCCCGATGGCGTGCGGGCGTATCCAGCACGACACGCCCGGTGTCTTTGAGCGGCGTCACGTCCTCGTAGGCTGCGCGGAGCGCATCGGAGACGGCGCGGCGTACCATCGGCTCATCTTCCGCTTGCGGCAGAGTGCTGAAGCGGGGAATCGGCTCGGGGCGGGGGCGTTCAAGCTCGAGCCGTCCTCCATGGGCAAGCGGACGTGTGTTCGCATTCGCCTTGAGGAACAGGGCGACGTCCTCTGCTTCGACGACGGTGTCCCCCTTGGTTGCCCGATCCGCCTCCGGCAGCTTTGCGGCATTGCCCCCACCCCGAGAAGGGGCTCGGGGCGCTGCGGACGTCGGCACGCTTGTTTTCCCAAGGCGCGCCAGGGCTTCGAAAGGGCTCGCCGTGCGCGCCGTGCCGCCGCCGGCCGCTCCGGCACGGGCTCGGGCATGCCGGGCCGAGGCGGTGCGAGAACGGCGGGGCATTGGCGCGCGTCCTCAGGCGCCAAGGGCGTCCAGATAGCGCTCCGCGTCGAGCGCCGCCATGCAGCCCGTGCCAGCGGACGTCACCGCCTGGCGATAGACATGGTCCTGCACATCGCCGGCGGCGAAGATGCCGGGAATGCTGGTCTGGGTGGCATTCCCGTTCCGCCCGCCGTACGTGACGATGTAGCCGCCCTCCATCTCGAGCTGACCTTCGAAGATGTCGGTATTGGGCTTGTGACCGATGGCGATGAACACGCCCTGCAGCGAAAGGTCGCGTGTTTCGCCGTTGTTGACGTTGCGGATCCGCATCCCGGTGACGCCCGACTTGTCGCCAAGCACCTCATCGAGCGTGGCGTCGAGTTCGAGCACGATCTTGCCGGCCTCGACCTTCTCCATCATCTTGTCGATCATGATCTTCTCGGCGCGGAATTTGTTGCGACGATGCACGAGCGTGACCTTGCTCGCAATGTTCGCAAGGTAAAGGGCTTCCTCGACCGCCGTGTTGCCGCCGCCGATCACGGCCACTTCCTGATTGCGGTAGAAGAACCCGTCGCAGGTAGCGCAGGCCGACACGCCGCGCCCGGAGAAGGCCTCCTCCGAGGGCAGCCCCAGATACTTCGCGGTGGCGCCGGTCGCAATGATGAGCGCGTCGCAGGTGTATTCGCCGCTGTCGCCGATGAGACGAAAGGGCTTTTCCTGCAGCTTCGCGGTGTGGATGTGATCGAAGATCATCTCGGTATTGAAGCGCTCGGCATGCCGCTGGAACCGCGCCATCAGGTCGGGGCCCAGCACACCGTCGGCATCGGCTGGCCAGTTGTCCACTTCGGTCGTCGTCATCAACTGACCGCCCTGGGCGAGGCCGGTAATGAGCACGGGGTTCAGGTTCGCGCGTGCTGCATAGACTGCGGCGGTATAACCGGCGGGGCCAGAGCCCAGGATGATCAGGCGGGCATGCTTGGTGGTCATGACTTGAATTTCCGGCAAATCGGGAAGGATCCGCATTATATGCGAGCGGGCAAAGGGGCCGGGCGCATCAAGGTCATAGGCGGGGGCAATCGAGCGGGAGTTTTCGTCCCGGCGCCGATTGACGACGTGGCGTTCATCGCTCCGGCGAATATTCGTTTAAACTTGTGACAAGCTTCACGGAATTTCAGAGTGGTCCGTGTCATCCGGAGACAGCATGAGTCAATCAACGGTCGTTTCTCCCATTGCCCTCAAGACTTTTCCCCTTTTCCACGGGTTGTCGGAGGAGGTGCTCGCCACGGTGGCACGCGCCGCAATGATGCGTCGGATTCCACGCGGGCAGACCGTCGTCAACGCGGGTGATCGGCCAGACTACGTCTATTTCGTTCTTACCGGCAGCTTGAAGGTCGTCGTGAGTGACGAGGACGGCCGCGAAGTCATTCTTTCGATTCTCGGGCAGGGCGAACTGTTCGGCGAGATGGGCATCTTTGACGAGCAGCCCCGTTCGGCCTCGGTCATCGCGGTGGTCGCCTCGGATCTGGTGATGATTCCCAAGCATGACTTCCGCCAGATCATGCACGACAACTTCGACATTGCATGGCGCATCATGTGCAATCTCGTCGAGCGCCTGCGCGACGCCGATCGCAAGATCGAGAGCCTGGCGCTGATGGACGTCTATGGTCGTGTCGCGCGCCTGCTCATCGAGATGTCGGAGGACATCGACGGCAAGACGGTCGTGGTGCGCAAAATCTCGAAGCAGGACATCGCGAAGATGATCGGTGCATCCCGGGAAATGGTCAGCCGGGTGATGAAGGATCTCGGACAGCAGGGCCTGATCGAGGAAACGCCACAGGGCATCATCTTGCGGGACCGCCTCAGCGAGGTCTGACCCGGGCGCTGCGGCTGCGGCGCACATTGCGCCATGCTGCGCTCGGGCGACGGCAGTCGGCAGACGCCTCGAGACTGCGGGAGCGGGGGATCGCTTATAATCCGGCCTCGAAGTTTCTTTCAGGCCTTTTGCCGCCCCTCCATGCAGTCTCGCTCGTCGCATCGCTCCCAGCCCCTTCCCGAAAAGATTTCCTTGTTGTTGCAGGAGGCGCGCTGGCTGATCCTGGGCGTCATGTCGCTTTACGTCGGGCTGGTGCTGCTCGGCTACAACAGGAGCGATCCTGGCTGGTCGCACGCCTCGGCGACGGCGCGCGTCACGAATCCGGGGGGGCGTTTCGGCGCCTGGCTGGCGGATCTGTTGCTTTACCTTTTCGGTCTTTCCGCATGGTGGTGGGTCGTCTTTCTGGCATACGGCCTGATGTGGGGATTCCGGCGGCTGAAGAACCGCCTGACGCTGGATCGGCGTTCGTTCTTCTTCGTCATGCTCGGCTTCCTCGTCGTCCTGCTGGCCAGCAGTGCGCTCGAATCGCTGCGCTTCCATAGCCATGGGGGCGCCGTGCCGCTTGCGCCGGGCGGCCTCATCGGCATGGAGCTGGGCCACTCGATCCAGCGCTATTTCGGCTTCACGGGTGGCACGCTGCTGCTGCTGGCTGCGCTCGCGTCCGGCCTGTCCCTGTTCACCGGTGTCTCCTGGCTCACTTTCGTCGAACGCGTGGGTCTCGCGCTCGAGCAGGCGGTGGTGGCGGCGCAGCAGGGCTGGTTGCGCTGGCAGGATCGCCGGGTCGGCAAGCAGGTTGCCCAGAAACGCGAGGAGGTCGTGGAGACACGCAGGCGCAAGACGGAAAAGACCGCGCCGGCGCCGCTGCGGATCGAGCCGCCGGTGGTGTCAGTGCAAAAGTCCGAGCGTGTCGAAAAGGAACGCCAGCAACCGCTCTTCATCGACGAGTCGGTGGGCGCAATTCCGCCCATCGCCCTGCTCGATCCGGCTTCGACAGATGTCGAGCCGCCGTCGGCCGAATCGCTTGAGTTCACCTCGCGCCTGATCGAGACCAAGCTTGCCGACTTCGGCGTCGAAGTGAAGGTGATCGCAGCCTATCCCGGCCCGGTGATCACGCGCTACGAGATCGAGCCCGCCGTGGGCGTGAAAGGCAGCCAGGTAGTCAATCTGGGCAAGGATCTCGCGCGCGCACTGTCGCTGGTGTCGGTGCGCGTGGTGGAGACGGTGCCCGGCAAGTCGTGCATGGCGCTGGAGTTGCCCAACCCCAAGCGACAGACCGTCCGCCTGTCGGAAATCATCGGCTCCAAGGCCTATCACGACATGAACTCGCCGCTCACCGTCGTCCTTGGCAAGGACATCGGTGGCCAGCCTGTCGTGGCCGACCTGGCCAAGATGCCGCACCTGCTGGTCGCCGGCACCACGGGTTCGGGCAAGTCGGTCGGCATCAACGCGATGATCCTGTCGCTCCTCTACAAGAGCGAGCCGGAGCGCGTGCGCCTCATCATGGTCGACCCGAAGATGCTCGAGCTGTCGATCTATGAAGGCATTCCCCATCTGCTGGCGCCCGTCGTCACCGACATGAAGCACGCGGCCAATGCGCTGAACTGGTGCGTGGCCGAGATGGACAAACGCTACAAGCTGATGGCGGCGGTCGGCGTGCGCAACCTGGCCGGCTTCAACAAGGCGGTGCTGGAAGCGCGCAGGGCCGAGACGCCACTCACCAATCCCTTCTCGATCACGCCGGAGAGTCCGGAACCGCTCGACCCGCTGCCCTATATCGTCGTCGTCGTCGACGAACTCGCCGACATGATGATGGTCGTGGGCAAGAAGGTCGAGGAGCTGATCGCGAGGCTTGCGCAGAAAGCGCGTGCGGCCGGCATCCATCTGATCCTTGCCACGCAGCGTCCGTCGGTGGATGTGATCACCGGCCTGATCAAGGCCAACGTGCCGACCCGGATCGCCTTCCAGGTGTCGTCGAAGATCGATTCACGCACCATCCTTGACCAGATGGGGGCGGAAGCCCTGCTCGGCATGGGCGACATGCTCTACCTGGCGCCAGGGACCGGTCTGCCCATCCGGGTGCACGGCGCTTTCGTTGCCGACGACGAGGTGCATAAGGTCGTTGAACATCTGAAGCGCGTCGGTCCGCCCGATTATGTGGAGGGCATTCTCGCGGCGGCCGAGGACGATCTCGATGCTGCGCTCGGCGCAGGCGGCGGGGAAGGGGGCGACGGCGAGGCCGACCCGCTCTATGACCAGGCGGTCGAGGTTGTCGTCAAGACGCGGCGCCCGTCGATCTCTCTCGTACAAAGGCATTTGCGGATTGGTTACAACCGCGCGGCACGGCTCATTGAACAAATGGAGCGTGCCGGGCTCGTATCTCCGATGGGCAGCAACGGAAACCGTGAAGTGATCGTGCCTGCGAAGGAGACTGAATGAGAGCAATTTGCTGGAACCCGACAGGGATGGCCGCGCGACGTCTGGCGCTGGGAATGGCGTTGTTCATCGCTGGCGGTATGGCGTCGGCCGCTGATGCGGTGGTGCAGTTGCGGCAGTTCGTTGCGGCAACGCGCAGCGCGGAAGGAGAGTTCGAGCAGGTCGTGGCTGCCAAGTCGGGGCGCAAGCCGCAACAGTCCGTCGGCCACTTTGCCTTCTCCCGGCCGGGCAAGTTTCGCTGGGAGTACGAGAAGCCCTATCCGCAATTGCTCGTCGGTGACGGCCAGCGCATGTGGACCTGGGACCGCGACCTCAACCAGGTCACGGTCCGCCATATCGGCGATGCGCTCGGCGCCACGCCGGCGGCGATCCTGTTCGGCAGCGGTTCGCTGGACGAGAACTTCGTTCTGAGCGATGTGGGCAGCAGCGGAGGGCTAGACTGGGTCGAGGCGCGGCCGAAGCGTGCCGAGGGGGCTTTCGAATCCCTGCGTATCGGCCTGGCGAGCGGGGAGCTCAAGCGCATGGAGATGAAGGACAATTTCGGCCAGACGACGCAGCTCAACTTCACCCGGCTGCACCCGAATCCACCGCTGGACGCAGCGCGTTTTCGCTTTATCGCTCCTGCCGGCGCCGACGTGATCGGCGACATGGTGGATTCCGTTCCTGCGGTGCGGTGAGCCTGCGCGAATGAGCGATCTGTTCGAGGATCTCGAGCCGCCGCGGGTCCCGCTTGCCGAGCGCATGCGCCCGCGCAGCCTCGACGAGGTGGCCGGACAGGCGCACCTGCTGGGGCCCGGCAAACCCTTGCGGCTCGCGTTCACTGCGCGCAAGCCGCATTCGATGATCCTGTGGGGGCCGCCCGGCGTGGGCAAGACGACGCTCGCACGGCTCATGGCGCAGGGTTTCGACGCCGAGTTCGTCGCGCTGTCGGCGGTGTTTTCCGGCGTCAAGGAGATCCGCGAATCCATTCAGCAGGCGCAGGCGGCGAAGGCGCGCGGGCGCCACACCATCTTGTTCGTCGATGAGGTGCATCGCTTCAACAAGGCGCAGCAGGATGCCTTCCTGCCCTACGTCGAACAGGGGCTGGTGACCTTCATCGGTGCCACGACCGAAAACCCGTCCTTCGAGGTGAATTCGGCGCTGCTATCGCGTGCCGCCGTTTATGTGCTCGAGCCCCTGGACGCACAGGCGCTGGGAGAACTGTTCAATCGTGCATGCGCGCTGGCCTGCCCCGAACTGGTTTTCGAGGATGACGCGCGCGACCGTCTCGTCGGTTTCGCCGACGGCGACGCACGCCGCCTGATGAACCTGATCGAACAGGTTCAGACCGCGGCCGAGACGGCCAGCGTGAATCCGGTGACGCCGTCTTTCGTGGACGACGCCCTGTCGCGCAACCTGCGCCGTTTCGACAAGGGTGGGGAAGCGTTTTACGATCAGATCTCCGCGTTGCACAAGTCGGTGCGGGGATCCCATCCTGACGCCGCGCTCTACTGGCTGTGCCGAATGCTCGATGGCGGGGTCGATCCGCATTATCTCGGGCGGCGGCTGGTGCGCATGGCGGTCGAGGATGTCGGTCTGGCCGATCCGCGGGCGCTCGAAATCACGTTGAACGCATGCGCGAGCTACGAGCGCCTGGGCTCGCCCGAGGGCGAACTCGCGCTTGCCCAGGCGGCGGTGTTCCTCGCTTGCGCGGCGAAATCGAATGCGGTGTACAGGGCCTACAATGCCGCGCGGGCCTTCGTGAAGCAGGATGCGTCCCGTCCCGTCCCGCTGCATCTTCGCAACGCGCCGACTCGCCTCATGAAGGATCTCGGTTACGCAAAGGCGTACCGTTACGCGCACGACGAGCCGGATGCCTATGCGGCAGGTGAACGCTACCTCCCTGAAGGAATGGAAGAACCCGGCTGGTATGAGCCTGTGCCGCGCGGGCTCGAGATCCGCATTGCGGAAAAGCTGGCGCGCCTGCGCGCCCTGGATCGGGCGGCCGGCGCGGCTGTGATGCGGGAAGCAGGTGAGCGAATGTCGATCAGTGACGAAGTGGATGATCGGCCATGAACCTGGCACACAGCGACCGCGCGCGCTCCGCTTTCGCGTGATCGCCTTCCTCGTCAGCGCGTTCAATCAGGTCCAGCATGTAGTTGGTAACGAGCAGCACACCCTCTGGCGTCTGCACCAGTCCGCACACAACCTGCGCGGCGGCAGCGTCGGGAATTCCTTCATGTTCGGCAACGAGCGCAACTTCGTCTTCGGTGAGATCGCAATAATCGAGACAATCACGAATCGACAGCATGTGTACCCCTCCAGATGTCATTTCAGCCGTCTTGCGCGGCATTGTTTCGAATCTCCTTTAAGAATATGCGCAGAAATGGAAATGGCAAGCCAAATTTGCCCATGCCTTCGGCGCAAGGCATTGATTTTGATAATCAAAGATGTTGCACTGCGCAGTGTCTCGTACACCGTCGATAGTCATGTTTCAACAGAGGCTTGACGCCTTTTCTACAGCCTTTTGATGAACTTCAGCGGCTAAACTGCTGAATCGGATACTTTTCAGGATCTTCTCATGCTCGATGTCCAACTCCTTCGCAGTCAGATAGAAACTGTCGCCGCACGGCTCGCAAGCCGGGGCCTGACCCTCGACACCTCGACCTTCGCCGCGCTGGAAGACGGGCGCAAGTCGCTTCAGACCCGCACTCAGGAACTGCAGGCGAAGCGCAATGCGCTGTCCAAGCAGATCGGCATGCTCAAGGGCAAGGGCGAGGACGCTTCCGCCGTGCTGGCCGACGTTGCACGGCTGGGCGACGAGTTGAAGGCCTGCGAGCAGGCGCTGCCCGGCCTGCTGGAGAAGATGGAAGCCTTCCTGCTCGGTCTGCCCAACCTGCCGCACGAAAGCGTCCCGGTGGGCGAGGACGAAAGCGGCAATGTGGAAGTGCGGCGTTGGGGCAGCCCTGGGAGCTTCGACTTCGAGGTGCGCGATCACGTCGAGATCGGTGCCGGCCTTGGGCTGGATTTCGATACCGGTGCGCGGCTGTCCGGGTCCCGCTTCACCTTCATGCGCGGCAAGGTGGCACGCCTGCATCGTGCCCTCGCGCAGTTCATGCTTGACCTGCAGACCGGCGAGCATGGCTACACGGAGTGCTACACACCCTACATCGTCAACCGCGACATCCTCGTCGGCACGGGGCAGCTTCCCAAGTTCCGCGATGACATGTTCTGGGTGCTGCGTGGGGGGGACGAGCAGGCTGGCGAGCAGTACCTGATCTCGACATCGGAGATTTCACTGACCAACAGCGTGCGCGACCAGGTGCTTCCGCTCGACGCGCTTCCGGTCAAGCTGACGGCGCACAGCCCATGCTTCCGCTCCGAGGCCGGCAGCGCAGGGCGCGACACGCGCGGCATGATCCGCCAGCATCAGTTCGACAAGGTCGAGATGGTGCAGATCGTCCATCCCGAAAAGAGCTACGAGGCGCTCGAGGAGATGGTGGGGCACGCCGAGACGGTGCTGCAGAGGCTTGGGCTGCCGTACCGGGTGGTTGCGTTGTGCACCGGCGACATGGGCTTCTCGGCGGCAAAAACCTACGACCTCGAGGTCTGGCTGCCGGCGCAGAACACGTATCGCGAGATCTCGAGCTGCTCCAACTGCGAGGCCTTCCAGGCGCGCCGCATGCAGGCCCGCTTCAAGAACGTCAACGGCAAGAACGAGCTGGTCCATACGCTGAACGGCTCCGGCCTCGCCGTCGGCCGCACGCTGGTTGCGGTGCTCGAGAACTACCAGCAGGCCGACGGCTCGGTGGTGATTCCCAAGGCTCTGGTGCCCTACATGGGCGGCATCGAAGTGCTGGAGCCGGCGCTCTGAGCCTCACGGCGATCGCCCGGCCTGCAATCCTGCACTTAGCCGCGCTCCGGCGGCCGGGAGGCAAGCCAGCCTGCCTCCCAGGTCGCGAGTGTCGGGTAATGACGGCTCGCATTGCCTGACAGCTCGGCGTCCAGTTCCGCCAGCAGGCGCTGCTGGTGGCTGTTGAACGCCTCGGGCATGACCGGCTGCAGTTCCACGATGAGTGCGCCGGCTGCCTGCCCGCGTCCGGCGGGAAAACCGGCCCCTTCGATGCGCAGTTCGCGCGGCTCCGCGGTTCCGGCGCGGACCTTCAGCGTCAGCGGCCCGGCGGGCAGCGGCACTTCGATGTCGCCGCCTGCCAGCATGCGCAGCGCACTGACCGGGCGCGACAGTCTCAGATCGCGGCCTTCGAGACGGTACAGGGCGTGTTCGGCAAGGCGGACGCGCAAGCGGAGATCGCCGCTACGTCCGTCGGGCAGGGAGGGTGGTGCGCCGGCGCCGGCGACGCGCAATTCGTCACCGCTGATCAAACCGGGCGGAATCTTCACCGCAAGCGTGCGCCACGTCTGGACGTTTCCGCTGCCCTCGCAGATCGTGCAGGTGCGCTGAGTCAGGTATCCACGGCCGCCGCAGGTTTCGCAACGGTGCAAGCCGCCGGCAACGCGGATGCGGCCGGAGCCGTGACAATGCTTGCAGAGCTGCGTGTGGGCGAGTTTCTCCGTGCCACTGCCCTCACAGGTCGGGCAGGTGGATTGCTGCGGTACGCGCACGGATTTCTCGCAGCCCAGCCAGGCTTCCTCGATGCTGAGGATCAGGTCCTGATGACGATCGGCGCCCCTGGAGGCCGCCGGCTTTTCCGACGCGGTTGACGCTGTCGGTGCGGCTTCCTCAGCCGTTGCCCCAATCTCTGCGTGTGCCAGAAGGCGCTCATAGGCGGCGCGCAAGGACTTGAAGTGTTCGAGTGCGGCAGGGTCCGGATTGCGGTCCGGGTGCCATTGCATGGCCAGTCGCCGGAATGCGCGCTTGACGTCTTTCGCGGAGACACCGGGTTTGAGACCGAGCAGGGTGTAGGCGTCTTTCATTGCAGGAAGGTGCAGCCCCGGGAGCGCGATGCCGCAAACCGTACCACGGCTGCCAGTGGCGCGACGCGCGGCTGTCCGATCGGGCGCCGAAAAAGCAAAAAGCCCAGTCGCAAGGACTGGGCTTCAAGCCGTTTTGTGTGGCGCGCCCGGAAGGATTCGAACCTCCTACCCCCTGGTTCGTAGCCAGGTACTCTATCCAGATGAGCTACGGGCGCTCCGATGCAGCAAAACTCGAGATTCTTCGCAAAGAATCAAGAAAACTGGCGCGCCCGGAAGGATTCGAACCTCCTACCCCCTGGTTCGTAGCCAGGTACTCTATCCAGATGAGCTACGGGCGCATTGTGGTGCAACGAAGAGGCCGCATTATAGCGGAAAAAATACCCTCTTCAATACCCTTTTTGAGCCGACGGCGCCGGAGGCAGCCTGCCGAAACTGCGGGCTTTGGCAATCTGGCCTGGCCGTCGTGCTTCAAGGGCGCGAATTCTACACGTCGAGAACGGGATTGCAAGGCCAGTGGTTGTGACTGATGCGGGTGCGGCGCGTCCAATCGGGGATCAGTTGGCAAGCGTTGATGCCGCGCACGAAATGTCGCGGCATGAGGTCTGGATTGTCACGCGCGGGGCTCGTCTTCGACGAGCTGCCGATGGATGCGGATGGCGGTTACCCGCGGGCGAACCGACTGCCCGCGCGCCTGCACGTTGGCGCGGGTGAAGGCGGCGCCGAACAGCAGGATCAGGGACGAGTAGTTCACCCACATCAGCAGCAACACCAGCGAGGCGGCGGCGCCGTAGGTGGACGCCGTGGCGGTGGTCGACAGGTAGAGCGCGATGAGGCTGCGGCCCAAACCGAAGAGCAGGGCGGTCACTAGCGCGCCCAACCACACGTCCCGCCAGGAGAGGATCACGTCGGGCAGTACGCGGAAGATCGTCGCGAACAGCAGACTGACCACGCCCACGGACACCACCGCATCGACGCCCAGCAGCAGCGCCGGCGGCACCGGCAACCAGGCCTGGGCGAAGACGACCAGCGCCCGCACGACGACGCTCAGCAAAAGCGACACAAGCAGGACGAAGCCGATCGCCAGGACGACGGTGAGGGACAGCAGGCGGGTCTTCACGTACAGGAAGAGGCTGCTTCGGGTCGGCCGTGGTGTCACGCCCCAGATCGCGTTGAGGGCGGTCTGCATCTGCGCGAAGACTGTCGTGGCGCCGAACAGCATCGCGGCGAGGCCGGCCAACGAGGGCAGGATGCCGCTGCGTTCGATGCGGCTCGCCGCCACCGCGGTCTGCACCGCCTGGGCTGCTTCAGTGCCGATGGCGGCCTGCAGTTGCTGGGCGATCTGACCCCGCGCCGCTTCCTCGCCAAGGGCCAGGCCGACGATCGTCACCGCAACGATGACGACCGGCGCAACCGAAAACAGCGTGAAGAAGGCGAGGGCAGCCGCGTGCATGAAGGACTGCGCCTCCAGCCAGATGTGCAGGGTTTTCTGCAGCACGGAGAGCCAGTGTTCAGCGAACTTGCGCATCGGCTTGCATCCTGTTTCGATCGGAGGGGTGCTGCGGGCGGAAAGAAGCGAGCAATCGCAGCGAGGGATGTTCTACCATTCGTCCTTCAGATTCAGCCAGTGTGCCGTTCCGATGTCTCGAGTTTCAAGCCGACTGCTCCTCTCTCTGTGGGTCGGGCTTAGCCTGGCGGGCTGCGCGTCGTCGCGTCCGCCGCCCGTCTATATGACCGAAACCTTCCAGGCAGAGTCGCCCTTCATGACCTGGATCGCGCGTGACCCTGCGGGTGCCTGCGAACTGGCCAAGCGTGCGCTGCTGAGCCAGGGTTACCAGCTCGACGACGCGAATCCGACGCGCATCCACGGCGAGAAGTTTTTCCAGCCCAGGTCGGATCGTGGGGTGACGCTGGGCATCACGCTCGTCTGCCTGCCCAGCAGCCTGGGGTCGGCGGTGTACGCGAACGCGCTGGAGAAACGCTTCGAGCTGAAGTCGGCGGCCAGCAGCACTGCGGTGAATGTCGCCGGGATCGGCGGGATTTCGCTGCCCTGGACGTCGGACAAGGAAGCGCTGGTCAAGGTCGGCGAGGAGACGATCGCCGATGCCGAGTTTTACAAGCGCCTCTTCGCGCTGATCGAGGGCCTCGCCAGCGGCACCACGCCCCCGCTGGTGAATAACGCTATGGACAACTGAGCGCCATATCCCCCCGCTGCAACGCTCAGGTCGGATCGATGCGATACACCCGCGCCTCGAAGGGACGCAGTACGCACTGCATGACCACAGGGTGGGCCGGCACCTCTTGGTTGGCGAGTGCCAGCGCGTCGTGGCGCAAGGGCAGATGGCGGTGGCGATAACGTGCCTCGCGGGACGTCAGATTGCACATGATCAGGAAACCCCGGTCGCCCAGTGTGCGGGTATACGCGTAGATCTGCCGATTGCGCTCGAGAAGCAGGTCGTAGCGGCCATGGATCAATGCCGGCTCGGCCGCGCGCAGCGCGATCAACCTGCGGTAGAAATGCAGCACGGAGCGATCCGCCTTGCGCTGGGCGGCTACGTTCACCGCGCGGTATTCCGGATTGATGCGCAGCCACGGCTCAGCCGAGCTGAAACCGGCGTTCGCGCTGTCGTCCCAGGGCATGGGGGTGCGTGAATTGTCGCGCGCGGCCAGCGCAAGCTCGGCGAGGATGTCGCTGTCGTCGCGTCCTTCGGCCCGCATCTGCGCAATGCGGTTGCGTGCGAACACGTCGTCGAATTCGGCCAGGCTGTGGAATACGGTGTTGGCCATGCCGAGTTCCTGGCCCTGGTAGATGAAGGGCGTGCCCTCCATCAGAAAATACATCGTCGCCAGCGCGGTGGCGCTCTCGTAACGGAAACGTTGTGGATCGCCCCAGCGCGACACCACCCGCGGTAGGTCATGGTTCTCGAGGTAGAGCGCGTTCCAGCCCCGCTCATGCAGCGTGCGCTGCCAGCGGCCAAAGATGCGCTTGAGGGCGACCACATCGAGCCCGGCATGCGGATCGCGCGACCACAGTGTCCAGTGTTCGAACTGCAGGATCATGCTCAGGCGCCGGTGTTCGCCGCCGACCCATTCGACCGCCTGCGCCGGCGACACGCCGTTCGCCTCGCCCACCGTCATGATGTCGTAGCGCTGGAAGGTCTCGCGCGACAGCTCATCGACGAAGTCCAGCACGCCGGGCTGGTTCATGTGCATGTCGTACGAGGGTACGTAGCGCAGGCGATGCGGATTGGGCAGGTCGGGCAGGCCGGGCGCTTTCTTCAGGTGGCTGATGGCGTCGATGCGAAAGCCGTCGATGCCCTTGTCCAGCCACCAGCGCACCATGTCGTACATCGCCTGGCGCAGCGACGGGTTTTCCCAGTTCAGGTCGGGCTGCCGCTCCGAGAACAGGTGCAGGAAGTATTGACCGGTGGCCGGATCCAGCTTCCAGGCCGAGCCCTCGAAGATGCTCGCCCAGTTGTTCGGCTCGCGCCCGTTGCGGCCGTCGCGCCAGACATACCAGTCCCGCTTCGGGTTGTCGCGCGAGGAGCGCGATTCGATGAACCAGGGGTGTTCATCGCTGGTGTGGTTGAGCACCAGGTCCAGGATGACGCGCATGCCGCGGCGATGCGCCTCGGCGAGCAGGCGGTCGAAGTCGGCCATGGTGCCGAACTCGGCCATGATGCCCTGGTAGTCGCTGATGTCGTAGCCGTTGTCGTCGTTGGGTGAGCGGAAAATGGGGCACAGCCAGATCACATCGACGCCGAGCCACGACAGATAGTCGAGGCGAGCGGTGACACCATCGAGGTCGCCAATGCCGTCGCCATTGGAATCCATGAAGCTGCGCGGGTAGATCTGGTAGACCACCGCCTCGTGCCACCAAGGTCGTTCCACGCCGCGCCCCCGTTATTCGATTGCAGACCGCTTCGATTGTAGTTCGTCGTGAACGATGCCTGGCATTTCGCACATGGCACAAGCGCATAATCTCCGTGGCGCGCTTCGCCTGCGGGCGGGGATCGACCTCCCAACCGACGAAAGCAGAGGGGAAAGGCCATGAACGAGAACAAGGGGCGGCTTCGCGGCGTGAACCTGGGCGGATGGCTGGTGCTCGAGAAATGGATGGTGCCCAGCATCTTCGACGGACTGGCAGCGACGGACGAAACCACCTGGTGCGTGGAAATGGGCAGCGGCGCCGCGCCGCGCCTGCGCGCGCACTGGGATGGTTTCATCACGCGCGAGGATTTCCGCTGGATTGCCGAGCGTGGCCTCAACGCAGTGCGGATCCCGTTCGGCCACTGGATCTTCGGCACCGACTACCCCTACCACCGCAGCTATGGCGACAATCGCCATCCCTTCGTGAGCGGCGGCATCGCCGTGCTGGACCGCGCCATGAAATGGGCGTACGAGTTCGGCTTGCGCGTGGTGCTCGATCTGCATGCGGCGCCGGGCTGCCAGAACGGATTCGACAATGGCGGCATCAAGGATGTGTGCGAATGGCACACGCGGCCCGAATATCGCGAGCATTCGCTCGACGTCCTCGAGCGCATCGCGCAGCGCTATCGCGACCATCCCGCGCTGCATGCGATCGAGGCGCTCAACGAGCCGCGCTGGGATGTGCCGACCGACTACCTGAAGGCCTACTACATCGATGCCTACGAGCGCGTGCGGCGCCATTGCGCCGCCGAGCGCGTGGCCTTGATGTTCCACGACGGATTCCGCTCCTTCCGCGAATACCAGTGCTTGCTGAAAGGGCCCGAGTTCGCCAATGTGATCTTCGACGTGCATCGCTACCAGTGCTTCGGGCGCGAGGACATCGACATGGACATCTACGGCCACATGCGCAAGACGATCGACGACTGGCGCCAGGAGGGCGACGCGATCGAGGCGGAACTCGGCCTGCGCAGCGTGTGTGGCGAATGGAGCCTGGGCATGGACCTGCAGGAAGTCTCGTTGTGGGCCGAAGGCCCGTTCAACAGCGCGCTCGACGGCCTCGACGCCTTCCAGCGTGCGGTGGCCTTTCGCGGTTATGCCGCCGCCCAGCTTGCCACCTTCGAGAACCTGGCGGGCTGGTTCTTCTGGAGCTATCGGACCGAAACCACGCCGGCCTGGTGCCTGCGCGAGGCGGTGGAGCGCGGCTGGTTGCCGTCGCACTTCGGCTCATGAGCGCGATGGGTGCAGGGCGGGCGGTTGCGTCTCGCAGGCGGCGTGCCCTCGCGAAGGCGCTCTTCGCCGTGGGGCTGCTCGCGCCGGGGCTGATCAACCCAGGCTTGGCGGCGGGCGCCGAGAGGTCTGCGCGAGGGCCGGCTCCGGCCTCGGCACCGTCGCAGTGGCAGGGCGCCGCCTTCGAGGGTGATCGCGATGCGCTGGCGAAGCTCGCGGCGGCTGGCGCCAAGGTGGTGCGGGTCTACAGCGAATCGCATGCCTGGGTGCTCGACGAGGCGCAACGGCTGGGGCTGAAGGTGGTGATGGGCCTCTGGGTGGGGCATCCGCGGCTGGGCTTCCGGCTCGACGATCCGGAAGCGGTCGGAAGGCAGGAGCAGGGCATCCGCCAGTTCGTGCTTCGCTACCGCGCGCATCCGGCGCTGCTGGCGTGGGGTGTGGGCAACGAAGTCGAGCTGGCGCAAGCCGATCCGCTGCCCGCCTGGCGCGAGGTCGACCGGCTCGCCGGCATCGTGAAGGCGCTCGACGCGGCGCATCCGACGATGATGACGGTGTCCGACCACAGTGACGAGGATCTGCGCCTGCTTGCCGGCTGCTGTCCGCAGGTCGACCTGCTCGGGGTGAACGTCTATGCAGGCGGCGTGTTCGCGATCCTGCCCCGCCTGCGTGCGGCGGGCGTGTCGAAGCCGGTGGTCATCGCCGAGTTCGGCCCGCTCGGACAGTGGCAGGCCGGCCACAAGCCTTGGGGGGCGCCGATTGAGCCGACGAGCACCGAGAAGGCGGTCTATTTCCGCGACGCGCTGGCTTTCCTGGCGCGCCAGCCGGAAGTGAAGGGCGCCTTTCCCTTCCTGTGGGGCGCGAAGCTGGAACAGACGGAGACGTGGCATGGGCTGCTGCTCGGTGACGGCAGCCTGACGGGCATGACCGACGCCTTGAGCGCCGCCTGGGGCAAGCCGGTAGCAGCGCCGGCGCCGGTGATCCGCGGCATCGGCATCGCTGCCGACGAATTCGCGCGGGGCCAGGAAATCTCCGCGGGTGTCGATGCAGTGTCGTTCGACGGCTCGCCGCTGCGGACGGAGTGGAAGGTGCTGACCGAAAGCGTCGGCCGCCGGCCTGATTCCGATCACGAGCCGCCGCTCGAGCGCATGGCGGTGCGCGTGCTGCACGAAGACGCTGCCAGCGTGCGCTTCATCGCGCCGGAACGCCCGGGCGTCTACCGCCTGTACATCACCTTGCGCGACCGCAACGGCAAGGCGGCGACCGCCAATCTGCCCTTCCTGGTGCGCTGAGGATGGCCTGCTGCAGCGGCAGGTCGCCGCGGCGAGAGGAAACGGCCGGCAGACTGCATCAGGCAGTCTGCCGGCCGTCCTCGGGCGGGGTCCCGGGTGTCCAGCGCACCCGCGCTCAGTGGATCACCATCGCCGTGAAGGGATACACATAGGCCTGCAGCGACACGAAGAGGCCCATCAGGCAGGCCAGCGCGATGGAGTGGAAGAACACGTAGCGCAGGATGTCGCCCTCGTGGTTGAACCAGCGCGTGGCGGTCGAGGCGACGACGATGGACTGCGCATCGATCATCTTGCCCATCACGCCGCCGGAGCTGTTGGCCGCACCCATCAGGTTGGGCGACAGGCCGAGTTGCTCGGCTGCCACCTTCTGCATGCCGCCGAACAGCACGTTCGAGGCGGTGTCCGAACCGGTGAGCGCGACCCCCAGCCACCCCATCAGCGTGCCGAAGAAGGGGTAGAACACGCCCGTCGCCGCGAAGGCGAGGCCCAGCGTGGTGTCGAGGCCGGAGTAGCGGGTCAGTGTGCCCAGGCCCAGCATCAGCACGATGGTCAGCAGCGAATAGCGCACCAGCCAGATCGTCTTGCCGTAGGTGCGCAGCAGCGAGCGCACGCCGTAGCCCATCACCAGCCCGCCGATCACTGCGGACAACAGGATCCCGGTGCCGGTCGCGGACAGCAGGTTGAACACGTACTCCGCGGATTCGGCGGTCGGCTTTGGCACCACCGGCGGCACCTTCTCGATCAGCTTGTGCAGGCCGTCGATTGCGAACTTCGGCGCGAAGAGCCCGTTGAGATAGGTCTTGGTGGCGGGCAGGCCCCACACGAAGACGAAGGTCGTCAGGATCGCCCATGGCGTCCATGCCTTCACCACCTCGCCCGTCGCATGCCTGGTGGGCACATGCGGTGCGGCTGCCTCGCCGCCGTCCTTCTCGTGGCCCTTCAACGACACCGAGGTCCAGATCTGCGCGGGCTTCCACACGCGCAGGAACATCACCAACGCTGCCATCGAGCAGATCGCGGCGATGACGTCCACCAGCTCGGGTCCCATGTAGTTCGACACCAGGAACTGCGGAATCGCGAAGCTGACGCCGGTGACCAGGATGGCAGGCCAGATCTCCTTCATGCCGCGCCAGCCGGCAAAGGCCCAGATCAGCCAGAACGGCACCAGCACGGAGAAGAAGGGCAACTGGCGGCCGATCATCGCTGACACTTCGAACACGTCGTAGCCATGCACCTTGGCCAGCGTGATCACGGGCGTACCCAGTGCGCCGTAGGCCACCGGCGCGGTGTTGGCGATCAGGCTCAGGCCCGAGGCCGCCAGGGGCGAGAAGCCCAGCCCGATCAGGATGGCTGCGGTCACCGCCACCGGCGTGCCGAAGCCGGCTGCGCCCTCGAAGAAGGCGCCGAAGGCGAAGGCGATCAGCAGCAACTGCAGGCGCCGGTCCTCGGTGATGCCGGCGATCGAATCCTGCAGCACCTTGAAGCTGCCGTTCTTCTCGGTGAGCTGGTGCAGGAAGATGATGTTGAGCACGATCCAGCCGATCGGCAGCAGGCCGGTGAGACCGCCGAGGAAGGCGGCCTTGCCTGCCATCTCGGCCGGCATGCCGAATCCGAACACCGCGATGAGCAGTGCCGCGATCAGGCCGGCGGCCGCCGCAATGTGTGCCTTCAGGTGAAGAAAGCCGAGGCCCACCAGCATCACGACCACGGGAACCGCGGCGGTGAGGGTGGAAAGGGCCATGTTGCTGAACGGGTTGTATACCTGTTGCCAAACCATGATGTGGTTGTCTCCGATTTTTTCGTTTTGTGTGTCGCATCGCAGCGACCGTCGCGCTGAGGTCAAACCGCGGCTGGCGGAAAGGACGAAGCCTGCGGACATCCGGTCCGTCAGGGCGCGGTCAGATATGGCAATGTCGTTCCATTTTTCGTGCGCGGTGGCGCGTGTGGTTTCCTCCCTTGCAGATGTCTTGAGCGGGCAGGTGGCCTGTGGCGGCCTGCGCGGCGTCAGGCGATGGCTTCGTCCACCAGTTCGATCCAGTGGCGCACGGATGTGCGTCCGGCGCCATCAAGGTGCGTCTGGCAGCCGATGTTTGCAGTGGCGATCACGTCGGGCTTTCCGCTCTCGAGCGCATCGAGCTTGTTGTCGCGCAAGCGGCGCGACAGCTCGGGCTGGGTCAGCGAATAGGTACCCGCCGAACCGCAGCACAGGTGGCTGTCAGGCACCGCAGTCAGGTTGAAGCCCAGGCGCGCGAGCACGGCCTCGACGGCGCCGCCGAGCTTCTGCGCATGCTGCAGCGTGCACGGGCCGTGGAAGGCAAGCTTGGCGCCGGTCTTCGCGCCCAGCGTCTCGAGCGGTTCGGTGCGCAGCACCTCGACGAGATCGAGCGCGAGCTCGCTGACGCGTTTCGCCTTGGCCGCATAGGCCGGGTCGTCGCGCAGCAGGAAGCCGTACTCCTTCACGAAGGCGCCACAGCCGCTGGCCGTCTGCACGATGGCTTCTGCGCCGGCCTCGATCGCCGGCCACCAGGCATCGATGTTGCGGCGCGCACGATCGAGTCCGGCCTCCTGCGCGTTGAGGTGGAAATCCACCGCGCCGCAGCAGCCTGCCTGTTCCGCCGGGACGATGCTGATGCCGAGGCGCTCGAGCACGCGCGCGGTGGCGGCGTTGGTGTTGGGCGACAGCGCGGGCTGCACGCAGCCTTCCAGCATCAGCACGCGGCGCGCATGCCGGGGTGCCGGGCGCGCGCCGGCTTCGCGCTGTGAGCGCGGCAGCTTTGCCGCGATCGAACCGGGCAGCAGCGGCCGTACCGCCTCGCCGGCGAGCAGGGCGGCCTTGAAGACGGCCGGGCGCGGCACGACGGCACGCAGCGCATCGCGCTGCAGGCGCTCGCCCAGGGGGCGCGGTGCCCAGCGCTCGATCGCGGCGCGGCCGACGTCGAGCAGCTTGTGGTATTGCACACCGGAGGGGCAGGTCGTCTCGCAGTTGCGACAGGTGAGACAGCGGTCCAGATGCAGGCGCGTGCTGGCGCTGACTTCGCCGCCTTCCAGCATCTGCTTCATCAGGTAGATGCGCCCGCGCGGCCCGTCGAGTTCGTCGCCGAGCAACTGGTAGGTCGGGCAGGTGGCGTTGCAGAAGCCGCAGTGCACGCAGGTGCGCAGCACCTCTTCGGCCACGTCGGCGCCGGGGAGCTGGCGCGCGGCTTCGCTCAGATTCGTTTGCATCGTCGGTCGGCTCCAGGGTCGGGTGGGGTCACAGGCCCGCGTACATGCGTCCGGGGTTGAAGATGCCCTTGGGGTCGAGCCGGGCCTTGAGCTGGCGGTGATAGCGCATCAGCACGTCCGGCAGCGGCTGGAAGGGGCTGTCCGTGATGCCCGCGGTAAGACAGGTCGCGTGGCCGCCGGCGGCGCTGGCGATGTCGCGGATCTGCTCGGCAGGGGCATCGGATTTCAGCCAGCGCTGCGCGCCGCCCCAGTCGACGAGCTGGTCGCCGGGCAGGGCAGGCAGCCGCCGGTCGTTGCCGATGGACAGCCGCCACAGCGGACGCGGATCGGCGAAGAAGGGCAGGCGTCGCTCATTCAGCTCGCTCCAGAAAGCGGCCGAGGCGACCTCGCCGCCCAGGCGGCGGTGTGCATCGGCGACAGAGCCTTCGCCACCTTCCAGGCGCAGCATCAGCGCACTGCCGTCATGGCAGGCAGCGCTGATCGGCAGCGGCTGCTGGCCCCATTCGGCGAAACGGGCGATCGCGTCCTCGGCGGAGATTTCCAGGCGCAGGTCGAGCCGGTGGCGCGGACAGGGCAGCACCTTGAACGACACCTCGGTGATCAGCCCCAGGCAGCCCAGACTGCCGGCCATCAGGCGCGAGACGTCGTAACCGGCGACGTTCTTCATCACCTCGCCGCCGAAGCGCAGGTGCTTGCCTTCGCCGGTGATCACGCGGCAGCCGAGCACGAAGTCGCGCACCGAACCGACCCAGGGCCGGCGCGGGCCGGACAGCGCCGCTGCCACGGTCCCCCCCACGGTGGCGCCGAGAACGCCGTGCGGCGGCTCGAAGGCGAGCATCTGCCCGGCTGCTGCAAGCTCGGTTTCGAGCGTGGCGAGCGGCGTGCCGGCGCGCGCGGTGACGACGAGTTCGGTCGGGTCATAGCTGACGATGCCGCGATGTCCGCGGGTGTCGAAGGCCTCGCCCTCCACCGGTCGGCCGTAGAAGCCCTTGCTGCCGCCACCCTGGATGTGCAGCGGCCTGCCCGCCGAGAGGGCGGCATTGACGCGGTCCAGCCACTCGGCGCCCAGGTCCTGGTCGCGCGCGGCATCCTGTGCCACTTCGGTCGTCATCAGAATCGCTCCAGTTCGGGGAAGGGCAGCTTGCCCTGGTGCACGTGCATGGCGCCGAATTCGGCGCAGCGGTGCAGGGTCGGGATGTTCTTGCCCGGGTTGAGCAGGCCGTCGGCGTCGAATGCCGCCTTCACCGCGTGGAAGAAGCGCAGCTCGTCGCTGTTGAACTGCACGCACATCTGGTTGATCTTCTCGCGCCCGACACCGTGCTCGCCGGTGATCGTGCCGCCCACCGCGACGCACAGTTCGAGGATCCTGCCGCCCAGTTCCTCGGCGCGCTCGAGCTCGCCGGGCACGTTGGCATCGAACAGGATCAGCGGGTGCATGTTGCCGTCGCCGGCATGGAAGACGTTGGCCACGCGCAGGCCGTATTGCTGCGACAGATCGGCCGTGCCCTGCAGCACGGTGGGCAGGTGGCGGCGCGGTATGGTGCCGTCCATGCAGTAGTAGTCCGGCGACATGCGGCCCACCGCGGGAAACGCGTTCTTGCGCCCGGCCCAGAACTTCACCCGTTCGGCTTCGTCGCGCGCCAGGCTCACCGCGGTGGCGCCGGCCTTGTCGAGCACGGCGCGCACGCGCTCGATGTCTTCCTGCACGTCGGATTCCACGCCGTCGAGTTCGCACAACAGGATGGCCTCCGCCTCCACCGGATAGCCGGCGTGGATGAAGTCTTCGGCCGCCTGGATGGCGAGCTTGTCCATCATCTCGAGGCCGCCGGGGATGATGCCGGCGCCGATGATGTCGCCCACCGCGCGGCCTGCCTTGTCCACCGAATCGAAGCTCGCCATCAGCACGCGGGCGACCTGCGGTTTCGGCAGCAGCTTCACCGTGACTTCGGTGACGACGCCGAGCATGCCTTCGGAACCGGTGAACAGCGCCAGCAGGTCGAAGCCGGGCGCGTCCAGCGCGTCTGCGCCCAGCGTCACGCGCTCGCCCTCGATGGTAAGGATCTCCACCTTCAACAGGTTGTGCACGGTGAGCCCGTACTTCAGGCAATGCACGCCGCCGGCGTTTTCCGCCACGTTGCCGCCGATCGAACAGGCGATCTGCGAGGACGGATCGGGTGCGTAGTAAAGCTCGTAAGGGGCGGCAGCCTGCGAGATCGCCAGGTTGCGCACGCCAGGCTGCACGCGCGCATAGCGGCCGGCCGGATTCACTTCGAGAATGCGATTGAAGCGCGCCATCACCAGCAGCACCCCCTGTTCGAGTGGCAGCGCACCGCCGGACAGCCCGGTGCCGGCGCCGCGCGCCACTACCGGCACCTTGCGCTGGTGGCAGAGCTTCAGTACGGCGGCAACCTGCTCGACACGCTCCGGCAGCACCACCAGCAGTGGCGTGGTGCGATAGGCCGCCAGGCCGTCGCACTCGTAGGGCTTGAGGTCTTCGCGGCGATACAGGATCGTCAGGTCGGGAATGCCGGTGCGCAGCTCGGCAAGCAGTGCCGCCTGATCAACCCGCGTCAGCGCGCCGTCAACACGTTCGTCGTAGAGGATGTTCATCGCGGCCCCAATTCCGATGTCTGCGTCAGTCAGATGTTCGCTCGCGGTCGATGCAACGAGGCCGGAGCGAACCTGGAGGCGCATCCTACGGGCGCGCGACAGCCAATTCCAAGCGTTCTCGAGCTGGTCGGACCAGTTTGTTTTCCGGGGGTGGGAATGACGCACCGCGAAAGGGCCGCAAGCCCAATGCTAATGCGGGCATAAGAGACTATGATGTGGTCTGGTGCATCACTGGTCGGACCACCATGAACGCTGAAGTCGCGCTCGAAAAACCGGCGCAGGAATCCATGCAGGTCGCGGATGTGGTGGCCCAGCGCATCGAACGCCTGATTACCGACGGCGTGCTCAAGCCCGGACAGGCGCTACCCTCCGAACGCCGTCTCTGCGAGAAGCTGGGAACCTCGCGTTCGGCGCTGCGCGAAGGGCTGCGGGTATTGCGCAGCCACGGCATCGTGGTGACGAAGCACGGCAAGGGTTCTTTCGTCGCCAATCTGTCGATGCGCGAGACGGCGCCGCTGCTGCATCTTTTCAGTTCGCAGCCGCGCACCCTGTACGATCTGATGGAGGTGCGGGCGGTGCTCGAGAGCGAGGCTGCGCGCCTGGCTGCGCTGCGGGGCACCGCGGCCGACCTGATCATCATCAGGCGCCGGTATGAAGAGATGGCTGCGACCCAGGAAGCACCGGAAAAGACCACGGCGGAAGAGCATGCCCGCCTGGATCATGCCTTTCACCGCGCGATCAGCGAGGCTTCGCACAATCCGGTGCTCGTGCACACCCTGCAGTCGCTGTCGGATCTCATGCTCAACAGCGTCTTCGCAGCGGTCAATAACCTCTACCACCGGCCGGTGCACAAGCGCATGATCGACCGCCAGCACGGCCGCCTTTATCAGGCGATCATCGATCGCCAGCCGGAGACCGCCGAGCGCATCGCCCGCGAACACGTGAACAGCGTGCGCGAGAGCTTCATGGAGATCGAGCAGGAGAACCAGCGTCTGGTGCGCGCCACGATGCGGCTGGAAGGCTGGAGCTAGCGCCGGCAGGGCCGCCGTGCCGAAAGCGAGTCTGGTCCATGCTCGCGGGGCGTCCATCAGCCGTAGCTGCGGGTGATTCGACGTCGAGGTCCACGGCAGAGATGGACAGTTCCGCCAAATTTGACTAGCCTGGAGCCAATATGGCCTTTCAGGAGCCGAGCATGTCCGCCACCACCGCCACGACGAACCCCGCCGCAATGGCTGCGATCCGCCTGCTCGGCGGCGAGGGTGTGCTTCACGCCAGTCCGCGTGTGCTCATGGACTGGATTCCTCTTCTGCGCCAGGGCCTGCCGTCGGCGTCGGTGGATGCGGCAATTCGCCTGACGCGCATCGCCCAGGGCGACCTGGCGCGTGCGCTCGGCATTCCGGAGCGCACGCTGGTTCGACGCAAGCGGGAAGGCATGCTGTCGCCCGACGAGTCAGCCAAGTTCGTGCGCTTTGCCCGCGTCGTCGAGCGCGCCGAGGCGGTGTTCGAGGATGCTGACGCTGCGCTGAGCTGGCTGCAGAGCACCAACGCCGCGCTGGGGGGCGTGACCCCCTTGTCACTGCTGGATACCGAGATCGGCGCCGACAGCGTGCTCGACACCCTTGGCCGCATCGAGCACGGCATCTTCGCCTGATGCGCACTGTCTGGCGCATCACCACCGCGCGGTTCGCGCCCTCCGCGTTCAGTGGCGAGGGCGCGCGGCTGTACGGCGGGCGCTGGAATCCGAAAGGCTGGGCGATGATCTACACGGCGGAGTCGCAATCGCTGGCCTTGCTCGAGCTCATGGTGCAGGACGATCCCTTGCGCGCTCGCTACGTCCTGATCCCCGCGCACCTTCCGGCCGACCTGCCCGCGACCCGCGTCGAAGTCGGGCAATTGCCCGAGGGCTGGCGCACGATTGGTGTGCGGGACGTGTTGCAGGAGATGGGCCGGGCCTGGCTCGAAAGCGGTGTCACCGCAGTGCTGGATGTGCCGAGCGCCGTGCTCCCCGGAGAGCGCAACTACCTGTTGAATCCGCGGCATCCGGATTTCGCCCGCATCAGCATCGGCGCGTCCGAATTGCTGGACGTGGACACGCGGCTGCTGCGAAACCTGTCCTAGCGCGTCGAGTCGGCCGAGAGTCCGCGCCGCGCTTGATAAGTGGGGCTGCTTGGGAGGTGGACTGCCTGGGGGGGGGGACTGCCTGGGGGGGGGGAATGCCTGGGGGGTGGAAAGCAAAAACGCGCCAGAAGGCGCGTTTTTGCTGAATGACTGGCGGAGAGGGTGGGATTCGAACCCACGGTAGGCTTGCACCTACGCCTGATTTCGAGTCAGGTACATTCGACCACTCTGCCACCTCTCCGCTCGAAGGTCGGCATTATAGGGGAAGTTTTGGAAAAGTGAACGGGTCATTCACTTTTCGGCAGCATTTCCTCGTAGGCGCGGACAGCTTCGGCCGCGTACATCAGGGCGGGGCCGCCGCCCATGTAGGTGCATACGCCCAGCGTTTCCATCACCTGTTCGCGGGTCGCTCCGAGCCGGATCAAGGCCTTGACGTGGAAGCCGACACAGGCGTCGCAGCGCTGGGTCACGGCGATGGCCAGCGCGATCAGTTCCTTCTGCAGTTCCGAGAGCGCCCCATCGTGCAGCGCGCCTTTCGCCATCGCGCTGAAGCCCTGCATCGTGTCGGGAATCTCCTTGCGCAGCGTGCCCAGCGCGCGGGAGACGTCGGTGGTGATCTGGACGAAGGACTTGGACATCGCGAGACTCCGTACTTAAGTAAACGCTAATTTTACTCCGATGAAGCGCCCTCGAAAAGTACGGCGGCGGCAGGCGCATGGGCGCGTGCCGCCGCTGGTGGTGTCCGGGCGTCCCGGATCAGGCTGGCTTGCGCTTGTCGCGCTCGATCAGTGCGTAGGCCGAGTGGTTGTGGATGGATTCGAAATTCTCCGACTCGACGATGTAGGCGTCGATGCGGCTTTCCGCGTTCAGCAGGCCGGCGACGTCGCGCACCATGTCCTCGACGAACTTCGGATTGTCATAGGCGCGCTCGGTCACGTACTTCTCGTCCGGGCGCTTGAGCAGACCATAGACCTCGCACGAGGCCTGGCTTTCGATCAGTTGTACTGCGTCCTCGATCCACAGGTGGTCGTTGAGCACGGCAGTCACGGTGACGTGCGAGCGCTGGTTGTGCGCGCCGTAATCGGAGATCTTCTTGGAGCAGGGGCACAGGCTGGTGACCGGCACCACGAGCTTCATGGTGAAGACGTAATCGCTGCCCTCGCGGATTTCGCCGATGAAGGTGACCTCGTAGTCCATCAGGCTCCTGACACCGGAAACCGGTGCGGCCTTGTTGATGAAATAGGGGAAGGTCATCTCGACGTGGCCGGTCTCCGCCTCCAGGCGCTTGACCATTTCGCGCAGCATGGGCTCGAAGGACTCGACCGAGATCTCGCGCTCGTTGCCATTGAGGATCTCGATGAAGCGCGACATGTGGGTGCCCTTGAAGTTGTGGGGCAGGCCGACATACATGTTGAAGCTGGCGACGGTGTGCTGCACGCCACCGCTCTTGTCGACGACTTTCACCGGGTGGCGGATCGACTTGATGCCGACCTTGTTGATCGCGATCTGCCGGCTGTCCATGCTGTTCTGCACGTCGGGCATCGCGCTGGCCACGGTGGCGTTCATGGGCGTGTTCTCTCTTTCGTTCCGAAAATCATGCCCGAGATCGTAACATTCCCGACAAAATTACTCAACTATTGAGCTGGTCGACGCGCTCGATGGCAGCCAGGATGCCGGGCTTGTCGAGGCCGACCGAGGCGAGCAACTGCGCCTGGTCGCCGTGATCGATGAAGCGGTCGGGAAGGCCCAGGCGCAGCACGCGCGGTCGCGCGCGAAGCCCGTCCACGCAGCGCGACACCTCCGCGCCCACGCCGCCGATCACCGCGTTTTCCTCCAGCGTCACCAGCAGGTCGTGGCTGGCGGCGAGCTCGGCGACCAGCGCTTCGTCGAGCGGCTTGACGAAGCGCATGTTGGCCACCGTGGCGTCGATCGCCTCCGCCACGTCCATCGCCACATCGAGCAGGCTGCCGAAGGCCAGCAGGGCGATGCGTTGGCCATGGCGGCGGATCTCGCCCTTGCCGATGGGCAGCGCCGTCATCTCCTTCTGCGGCGTGACGCCGCCACCGCTGCCGCGCGGATAGCGCACCGCGCTGGGGCCTTCGTGGCGTACCGCGGTGTAGAGCATCTGGCGGCACTCGTTCTCGTCCGCCGGCGCCATCACCACCATGTTGGGGATGCAGGCGAGGTAGGAGAGGTCGAAGGCGCCGTGATGCGTCGCACCGTCGGCCCCGACCAGGCCGCCGCGGTCGATGGCGAACACCACCGGCAGGTTCTGCAACGCCACGTCATGGATGAGCTGGTCGTAACCGCGCTGCAGGAAGGTGGAATAGATCGCCACCACCGGCTTCAGCCCTTCACAGGCGAGACCGGCGGCGAAAGTCACGGCATGCTGCTCGGCGATGCCCACGTCGTAGTAGCGGTCGGGGTACTCCTGCGCGAAGCGCACCATGCCGGAGCCCTCGCGCATGGCCGGCGTGATGCCGATGATGCGCCGGTCGGCGGCGGCCATGTCGCACAGCCAGTCGCCGAAGACCTGGGTGTAGGTCAGCTTGCCGCCTCCCTTGCCGCTCTGGATGCCGGCGGTGTGGTCGAACTTCGACACGCCGTGGTAGAGCACCGGATCGGCTTCGGCCAGCTTGTAGCCCTGGCCCTTGCGCGTGATCACATGCAGGAACTGCGGCCCCTCGAGCTTCCTCAGGTTCTGCAGCGTGGGGATCAGCGCGTCCAGGTCGTGGCCGTCGATCGGGCCGTAGTAATGGAAACCGAACTCCTCGAACAGGGTGCCGGGCGCGATCATGCCCTTGGCGTATTCCTCGACCTTGCGCGCGAGCTCCGCGACCGGCGGCGCCATGCCCAGCACCTTCTCGCCGACGCGGCGCGCGGTGTTGTAGGTCGAGCCCGACATCATGCGCGCGAGGATCTTGGTCAGGGCCCCGACCGGCGGCGAGATCGACATCTCGTTGTCGTTGAGGATCACCAGCAGGTTGATGCCGTCGATCTCGCCGGCGTTGTTCAGCGCCTCGAAGGCCATGCCTGCCGACATCGCGCCGTCGCCGATCACCGCGATCGCATGGCGGTCCTCGCCGCGGTCGCGCGCGGCCACCGCCATGCCGAGGGCAGCCGAGATCGAGGTCGACGAGTGTGCGGTGCCGAAGGTGTCGTACTCGCTTTCGCTGCGCCGCGGGAAGCCCGAGATGCCGCCCCAGTGGCGCAGGCCCCCCATCGCCTCGCGTCGGCCGGTGAGTACCTTGTGGCCATAGGTCTGGTGGCCTACATCCCACACGATGCGGTCCTGCGGCGTATCGAAGACGTGGTGCAGCGCGATCGTGAGCTCGACCGTGCCGAGGTTGGACGACAGGTGGCCGCCCGTCTTCGACACCGATTCGATCAGGAAGGCGCGCAGTTCGTCGGCAATGGTGCGGAGTTCGCGGCGATCGAGTGCGCGAAGGTCGGCGGGGGAGCTGATGCGGTCCAGATGCGGGTAGCGGGACATGGGGGCGCCAGAAAGGAACGGGTCAGAACGTGCGGTGCACGATGTAGTCGGCCAGCGCGCCGAGGCGGTTCGCGCGCGGCCCGAACGGCGCGAGGGCGGCATGCGCATCGGCCAGCATGTCGCGTGCGAGGCGGTGGGCCTCTTCGATGCCGAGCAGGCTGACATAGGTCGGCTTGTCGTTGTCGGCATCCTTGCCGGCCGTCTTGCCTAGCGTGGCGGTATCGGCGACCGCGTCGAGGATGTCGTCGACCACCTGGAACAGCAGGCCGACGAGCTTCGCGTAATGGTCGAGTCGGCGCAGGTCGTCGTCGGCCATCGGCGTGCCGGCACGTGCGCCGAGTAGCACCGACGCGCGGATCAGCGCGCCCGTCTTGTGCACGTGCATGAACTCGAGTTCCTCGCGGCTGAGCTGCTTGCCTACCGAATCGAGGTCGATTGCCTGCCCGCCAGCCATGCCGCGTGAGCCTGAAGCGTTGGCGAGCAGACCGACCATCGCGAGTTGATCGGCGAGGCTGTCGGCCAGCGGTGCCTCGGCGAGCACCTGGAAAGCGAGCGTCTGCAAGGCATCGCCGGCAAGCAGGGCGGTCGCCTCGTCATATTCCACATGCACCGTCGGCTTGCCGCGGCGCAACACGTCGTCATCCATGCAGGGCATGTCGTCGTGCACAAGGGAATAGGCATGGATGAATTCCACCGCGCCGGCCAGGCGGTCGAGTCGCTGTGGTGATGCGCCCACGAGCTCGCCCGCCGCATGGACCAGCAAGGCTCGCACCCGCTTGCCGCCGCCGAGGACCGCGTAGCGCATCGCCGAATGCAGGCGTTGTGGAGCGATCGACGCGTCGGGCAGCAGGGCGGCGAGGGCGGTTTCGGTGGCTTGCTGGATGCGTCCCATCCAGTCGGCGAAATCGCCGGGGGCGTTGTCGATGCTGCTCATGCTCTATCGCCCTCGCTGTCGGGCGGCGTGCCCTCAGGGTGGAAATCGGTCAGTTGGTTGCCTTCGAGCTGTCTGATCCGTTGGTCCGCCTGGGCGAGCGTGTCCTGGCAGAACTTCAGCAGGCCGACGCCGCGCTGATAGCGGGCGAGGGCGTCCTCGAGCGACAAGCTGCCCGCTTCCATATCCTGGACGATGGTCTCGAGTTCGGCGACCGCGGCTTCGAATGACTTCGGTGAGGATGCCGGCTTTGGCATGGATGAATATCGACGCGGCTAAAAAAGGGGGAAAATAACCGAAGGGGTGTCTGGCGGTCAAACACGGGCTGCCTTACACTAACCCGTTTATTTTTCCGGCTTTCTGGTCGCAGAGAGGAGGTTCGGGGATGTCCGACATCGCTTCCAAGATCCATCTGGCTCAGGCAGTTTCGCAACTGCCGGTGTCCTGGTACTTCGACGAACAGGTTTTCGAACTGGAGAAAAAGCTCCTCTTCGATGCCGGTCCGGGGTACGTCGGCCACGAGCTGATGGTACCGGAGGTCGGCAACTACCGCTCGCTCGAGTGGCTGGATCATTCCAAGCTGCTGTTCCGCACCGAGGCCGGCGTGCACCAGATGTCGAACGTCTGCCGCCACCGCCAAGCCATCATGCTGCAGGGCAGCGGCACGACCGAGCACGTCGTGTGCCCGGTGCATCGCTGGACTTACGACCGCGAAGGGCAGCTTATCGGCGCGCCGCACTTCGCCCAGAAGCCCTGCCTCGGGCTGAAACGCGATCAGCTCGAGAACTGGCACGGCCTGCTGTTCAAGGGGCCGCGCTCCGCCAACGCCGACCTTGCCGGCATGCAGGTTGCGCCGGAGCTCGATTTCGCCGGCTACAAGCTCGACCGTGTGCAGATCCACGAGTGCAACTACAACTGGAAGACCTTCATCGAGGTGTATCTGGAGGACTACCACGTCGCACCCTTCCACCCCGGACTGGGCAAGTTCGTCACCTGTGACGACCTGAGCTGGCAGTTCGGCGACTGGTACTCGGTGCAGCAGGTGGGCATCACCTCGCTCGCCAAGCCGGGCTCGCCTACCTACGCGCGCTGGCACAAGGCGGTGCAGGACTACTACGGCGAAAAGAAACCCGCGCATGGCGCGATCTGGCTCACCTACTACCCGAACATCATGGTGGAGTGGTATCCGCACGTGCTGGTGGTGAGCACGCTGATTCCGACCGACGTCAACAAGACCACCAATGTCGTCGAGTTCTATTACCCCGAGGAGATCGTCGAGTTCGAGCGCGAGTTCGTCGAGGCCGAGCAGGCGGCCTACATGGAGACCGCGATCGAGGACGACGACATCGGCGAGCGCATGGACCGTGGCCGGCTGGCGCTGATGAAGGAAGGGCGCAATGAGGTAGGGCCCTACCAGTCGCCCTACGAGGACGGCATGCAGCACTTCCACGAGTTCTATCGCCGCATCCTGGAGCCGCACATCGGCAGCTGAACTCGATACCGTATCGAGTAGGGGACGGGGTCACCCCCGTCGCCCTCTCACACCACCGTACGTGCGGTTCCGCATACGGCGGTTCATGAAAGACACTGGAGCCGTCGCGTCGTATCGAGCAGCGACACCAGACCCA